>JAJZMF010000009.1 GCA_021850325.1 Actinomycetes bacterium | reverse complement strand
CGTTCACTGAGGCTTGACGCAGTGCTGGTGAGCACCTCCCTGCTCGGCCTGCTGGCTCCCGGCTCGGCACATGCCAGCCCGCAGGCCGCCCGCTGGGCCGCCGAGCGCACCGGCGCTGGGAGCTCCGACCCGGTACCGCGCCTGAAGGGGATCGAGGCTGCAGCTGCCAGGGAGAGCAAGGCCACCTTCAGGCTCACGTACGTCTCCAAGGGCTCGGGCGGCAGCTCCCAGGTGACGATCGAACAGAAGCCACCCGAGGAGCTGTTCAGGACGGGTACCGGCGAGATGGTGTCCAATGGCAAAGCCCTCACGAGCTACTCGAGCCGGGTCAGTTCGTCGGACTTTGCCCTACCGCGTGGCGCAAAGATCACGGCCCTTCCCTGAGGCGGGAACGGGTCGCGCGGAGCACGGCACTTGGGCGGCTGCACGACGAGCTCGCGGTGGCGGACGGCCCGCGGGGGGACGAGCCGTCCGCCTGCTGGCACGCTGGCCAGCGGTCTTGCTGATCAGAAGTCGTACTTCTTGTAGTTGGAGCGGGTGAACTCGAGCGGCTTGGAGAATATGACTGTGTTCCTGGTCGCACCGCTGACTTTGTTCGCCTTCGCGGCGATGCTGTACGTGCCGGGCAGGCCGACTGCGGCGCCGTTGAAGTACTGTGCCCGGCCGTAATTGGTCCGGATGCCGCACCACTGGGACGGTGACGGGTGCGCCGGCGGCGTCTTGGCCGTGCATTCGGGCGCTCCGTGAGCGCCCTCATAGGCGAGCCTGGCCATGAGCATGGTGAGCTTGCCCTGACCGACCTCGTTCCAGAGGAACAACCCCTGCATGGAGCCGTCGGCGAAGTACTTCTGGTTCGGGAGCGGGTCACCGATGCCGAACACCCCTATCTTGCCCGACTCGTGGAGGGCCGCCACAGCCTGGGCCGTGCCCACGACGGCAGCGCCGTCGATAGGCAGGATGGCCTTCACGTTGGGATAGGAGTGGATGATCCCCTCCGCCTGCGAGAGTGACGTCGCCTGGTTCGACTGGCCATAGCCGATGGTGACGATCTTGAGGTGGGGGTACCTGGCTGCGATGTAGCTCTTCATGGCACCGATCCAGGCCAGCTGGATGGTCGCATCGGGTGTCGAGGACATGATGGCGACGTCTGCGTTGGGGCCCGCGAACTTGACGGCCGCATCTATCACCCCCTGGGCGATCGTGTTGTAGGCGGTGTCCTGGATGAAGAAATCACGCGCCGACTGGGCGACGTCGGAGTCGTAACTGATCACCTGGATCCCGGCTTTCATCGCCTTCTGCAGGACGGGCACCGGCACCGTCGGGTCGTCGGCCGAGAGCGTGATGACGTTGTAGTGCTGCGCGATCAGGCTGTTGAAGATCGACACCTGGCCTTCGGCTGACGCCGTGGCCGGGGCTGTGAACTTGAACGAGATCCCGAGCTCGTGGACTACCGACAGAGCCCCCTTTTGGTTAGCCTCGAAGACTGGCAAGCCGAGCAGCTTGGGGACCATCGCGACCTTGATCGTTGCCAAGCCGGCTGCGCTAGCGGGAGAGGGCGTCGCAGTGACCGCCGATGTCGCGCCCATCGCGACACAGGCAGCTGCGGCGCCCACCCGCCACCCCAGCCTCCGCTGGAATGTCCTTGTCTGTTTCAATTCTCCCTTTCCTCCCTCTGATGTGCATGGTTCAGGGGACCCTCTGTCCCCCAGCTGCCGTACCAGCGGCACCGCCGCCGGTACGGGGACTCGCCGGCCCACGGGCCGCAACTGGTCGCACCATCGGCGCCTAAGCACCTCGTCCCGCCCGGAGCTCTCCCATACCGCTGACGCGGTGCCGCAGGAGCTCTCTGAGCTGGGCCCACGCTCTGTGGTCAAGGGCGACCTTGAGCACCAGGCACAGGACCAGGACCACGCCCGTGACCATGGTGGCCGTCAGGGAGCTGTCACCCCGGATCAAGAGGCCCTGGGTCAGGAAGCCGAGCAGGAAGGTGGCGAGGATGACCCCGCTCATCCGACCTCTGCCACCGAAGATGTCGACCCCGCCCAGCACGACGACGGTGATGGCCGGTAACAGTAGCGAGTCGCCGATGTCGTCGCGCGCCGCGTTGTAGTAGCCGGAGACGAAGATCCCGGCCATTCCAGCGAGCAGACCGGAAGCAACGAAGGCCCACAACAGGGACCGTCGGACGTCGATGCCGCTGTAACGGGAGGCGGCGCGGTTGTAGCCGATGAGGACCAGGCTCCTTCCGTAGCGCGTGCGGGCCACGAGGAGCCAGGCCGCTACCGCCACGACGGCGAAGACCAGCAGTTGGTCGGGAACGGGCCCAACCGTCCCGGTGCCGACCAGGGTCACGAACGAACGGGGGAAGTTGTACGGCGGGGTGTTGCCGCCCACCGCCGTGGCGACGCTGCCGAAGATGAACTGGGTGCCGAGGGTAACCAGCAGGGAGCTCACGTTGAACCTCGTCACCAGGAACCCGTTCAACGCTCCCCCCAGGGCGGCGGCGAACAGGGCGAGCACGGTGGCCAGCCAGATATTGAGGCCCTGTTGCCACAGGCTCGCCATCAGGATCCCGGAGAGGCTCGACATCGCACCGGTGGAGAGGTCGATCTCGCCGGCGAGGACCACCACTGCCTCGCCCAGAGCTATCAGCCCGGTGAACAGGAACTGTTCGCAGAGCGCGAGCACCCCGGAGGTGCCGAGCGACCGGAAGTCCGGGACGGCAAGGTAGAAGTAGGCGAGCAGGACCACGAGCAGCGCGGCAAGTGCAACGGTCCAGATCGTCTCCTGCCGCCCGGCCGTCTTGGAGCGGGCCTGGGATGCACCGGGCTTGGCCGAGGAGACCGGGGTGGTGCTCATTGGGGACCGTGCGAGGGCTCGCGGAACGGCCGACGGGCCAGCAGACGGGCGGGTGTGGCACCACGGTCGGTGATGACGGCGATCACAATGAGGGCGCCCACTCCTGCCGGCTCCCAGATCGGGGGGACGCGGGAGGCGATCATGGCCTGCAGCGCCTCGGAGAGGAACACTGCGCCCAGGGCGCTGCCGACAGGGCCTCCCCGCCCGCCGAGCAGGGTCGTCCCACCGATCAAAGCCGCGGCAATTGACATCAGGTTGACGTTGGTGTCGCTCCCGGTCGTGGCGTCCGCAGAGCCGACGTGGCAGAGGTAGATGAGGCCGCCCAGCCCAGCCAACAGACCGGAGACGACATAGGTCAGGAAGAGGATCCTCCGGACCGGGGCCCCGGCTCGGAAGGCGGCGTCGGCATTGTTGCCAACGGCGTAGATGGAGCGGCCCGTGACCGTCCGCCTCAGCCAGAACCATACGACGGCGACCACGGCCGCGCCGACGACGATGAGCCATGGCACGCCCGGGAGCATGTTTGCGTTGCCCAGGTTGCCATAGGCATTGGGGATGTTGACCACCTCTTGGCCACCGGTGAAGATGAACTGCAGGCCGCCGTAAATGGTGAGGGTGGCCAGTGTGGCGATGATCGGCGGTATACCGACCACAGCCACCAGGAAGCCGTTGCCGGCGCCCAGGGCCATGCCGATCACCAGGACGATGAGCAGAGCCAAGAAGATGCTGAGGTTGTGGTCCTGGGCAGGGAAGCCGACACCTATCGCCGCTATGCCGAGCACCGGCGACACGGAGAGGTCGATCCCTCGCCCGAGGACGACGATGGTCTGGCCGACCGCCACCACCATGGTCGACACGGAGTCCGCCAGTATGAACGAGACGTTGCCCGAGGCGAGGAAGCTCGGGTGGAGAGCGGAGCTCAAGGCGCCGAGCGCCAAGATCGCCAGTACGAGCTGGAGCTCCCGTCGGCGCAACATGCCGAGCAGGACCGGCCCGGAGCGCTTCGCACCGCTCCCGGTTTCACCGGCCCGCAGTGGGGCGGAAGGCGCAGACGGGGCCGAAAGAGCCGTCATCTAGGTGTGCCCCCTACGACGAGTGCCCCCAGGTTGGCGTCCGTGACGTCGGCACCCTGCAGTTCACCAACGACGTGGCCCTCGTAGACGGCGACAGCGCGGTCGCAGGTGGCCACGAGCTCACTGAGCTCGGAGGAAATGAGAAGGCAGGCAAGCCCCTGGCCTGCCAGCTCCCCGATCAGACGGTATATGTCGTCCTTGGCGCCGACGTCGACGCCCCGGGTCGGTTCGTCGAAGATCGCAACCCGGGGACCGGCAAGCAGCCAGCGGGCGAGCATGGCACGCTGCTGGTTGCCGCCGGAGAGCGACCTCATCAAGGTACCGAGCGAGGCCATGCGCACGGCGGTCTGCGCCGTGGCCTGCTCGGCCATGGACCGCTCCGCCGAAGGCCTGAGCAGCGGGCCCCAGCGCTGCAGCCGGGGGATGACCCCGGCGGTGACGTTCCGCTCCACGTCGACATCGGCGAAAATGCCGTGCCTGCCCCGGTCCTCGGGGAGGTAGACCAAGCCCGCGTCGATGCAGGCACGCGGGTTGCGGTGTGCCAGCAGCTCACCCGCCAGGCGTACAGTGCCACGCTCGACGGGCCGTAGGCCGAATACCGCCTCGGCGATCTCGGTCCGTCCGCTTCCCACCAGCCCGGCAAGCCCAACGATCTCCCCCTCGCGCACACTGAAGCTCACCTCTTCGAACTGCGGCCGGGCCGTCAGCCCATTGACCGCGAGCACCTCCCGGGCACCCGAGGCGTCCAGGTGCGGCCGGGCCCGGGACCGGGTGGTCAGTTCTCGCCCGACCATCGCCGTCACGAGGGATGCCCGGTCCAGGGCTGAGCGGTCTCCGCTAAGGACGCTCCGGCCGTCGCGCAGGACCGTGACCCGGTCGCTCATCTGGAGCACTTCGTCCAAACGGTGGCTGATGAACCCGAGGGAGTAGCGGTCGGTGCGCAGGCTGCGCATGACGCTGAAGAGCGTCGCGGCTTCGTGTGCCGTGAGCGGGGACGTCGGCTCGTCGAAGAAGATGGTGGTGCACCGGTGGGCCAGGGCACGTGCGCACTCGAGGAGCTGCTGCTGGGCGATGCTCAGCTCCTCGGCCCTTGCATCGGGGTCGACGGTCAACCCGACCCGGGCCAGGTAGGCCGACGCCTCGCGGCGCATGGCCGCCCAGTCCACGGTGCGCATACGCCCGCGCCGAAGGATGCCCAGGAAGAGGTTCTCGGTCACCGACAACGACCCCATCAACGCAGGCTCCTGCGGCACGAGGTAGATCCCGCGTCGCTGAGCCGAGCGAGGGCTGAGCCCTGCCAGGCGTTCGCCGCCCAGGTGCAGCTCACCTGCGTCTGGCTGGTAGACGCCCGCCATGATCTTGAGGAGGGTTGACTTGCCCGCACCGTTCTCGCCCGCCAGCGTGTGGACTTGGCCCGCTTCGAAGGTGACCGAGACGTCAGTCAGGACATTGGCACCGTCAAAAGACTTGCTCACCCCAATGGCCTCGTACCGGCGGGCGCCTGGGGCGACGGCGGCGGGTGGCCGCTGCATGCCCGCATGAACCGCTGGTTCCCCCCGAGCAGGAGTCATGGGATCGCTCCCCCAGGACTAAGCGCGCCGAACCACAGAGGCGCTGTACTGCTAAACAGTTCTGTTTGCTCGATAATGCTGCCAGGAGGCCGGCGCGCATGCACTCTCCCCCCGGAGCAGCGCTCCGTCGATGTGAGCGCTAACATGCACGTTAGCAGTCTGACGCCCGGGTGTCAAGGAGGGGCTTCACTCAACATCCGCAAGCAGTTGGGGCCCTGGTGGGCGACGTGACGCCGTTGTTGCGCCGGCCCCTCGCCTTGCACTGCAGAGCTCAGCGAGGCAGAGGGACCTTCGCCAAGGCGGGCGGGTGCGGACGAGACCGTCGACGGCCGGCCGTCAGCGGAGAGACCGGCGGGTGCGGGCTGTACCACCGACCGGGTCAGCAGGACGGCTGCGTCGCTACGTCGTGCGTGCCCGCCTCACGCCCGCCGAAGGCCACGCAACGGCGACCCCCACACCGGCGAGGCAGACTACCCCGCCGACGACAGCCACCCCCGTGGGGAGCTGGCCGAGCAACGCCCACGACAGCCCGACGGCGATGGCGGGTACGGCGAGGGTCGTGGAGGCCAGTGAGCCCGCGGTCGTGTGCCTGAGCGCGTAGGCCCACAGCGCGAACCCGGCGGCCGTGGGGCATGCACCCAGGTAAACGGCGACCAGGAGGTCCTGTGGCCGGGCGTGGGCCAACTGCGTCACGGCCTCGGGGGCGAAGGCCAGGGTGGCCAACGTCCCGACGGCGCAACCGAGCCATGTGGCCTGCAGGACGGGCACAGACCGGAGCGCGAGCTTCTGGGACAGCACCCCGGTCGCATAGCATGCGGCCGCCAACAGGGCCAGCAATATACCGAGGTCATCACCATGACGGCCCGCGCTGCCCAACGCGATGGTCACGACACCCACGAACGCCACGGCCAGGCCCGCGAGCAGGCGCCGGGGGAACCCCTCGCCCAGCAATAAGCCGGCACCGAGCGCGACCAGGAGGGGGGCGACATTGACCAGCATCGCCGAAGTGCCGGCGTCGAGGTGGCGCTCGGCGGTGTTGAGGGCGACGTTGTAGGCACCGAACCAGGCCAGGCCGTACAAGGTGACGAGCCCCAGGGCGCGCCCACGCGGCAGTGGTCGGCGGCTGCGGAGCACGGGCACGCCGAGGACGAGCGAACCGACCACCAGCCTGATCAGCGCCAGGGCGCCGGGTGAGAACGAGTGCCCTGCGGAGCGGATCCCGATGAAGGCGGACGCCCAGAGACCGAGCACCACGCTGACAGTGAGCGGCACCTTCCAACGGGCCGGGCGACGCGCTCCGGGTATGCCCGAACCCGGCGTCCCGAGGTCGGCCCCCGAGTGCGCGCCGGCCTGCACCTCATTGGGGCGGCCCCGGTTGGAGCTAGCCCCCGCTGCACCCTTCGGAGGCGTTCGACCGGGCACGGGAGGGGCAGGCACCCCCCGACTATGCGCAGGTCGACAGAACAAGGTCCAGCGGTTTGCCGCACGAACCGGCCCCGGCAACGCCGGGTCGGCGGGCCGGGCGCCACCAGGGCCTCGCACGTACGTTCGCTCCACCTGCACCGCGGGCGTCACCGGGGCTCGGGCACCACGACCGCGCCGCAGAGCCGAGGCGCCCAGGGGGGCCCGGGGCGTGGCGGGACCGTGGTGACCAGGCTCTCCACGGAGGGCCCGGGCCCGGGCCGGTGCCGGCCAGGCCCTCCTTGCGGGGGCCCCCGGGAGCTGCCAGAATCCCCCTACTTCATCCATCTGAGGAGGCCATTTGAAGAACAACGCTGCCGCCGGGCTTGCTGCCGTGGTCTCGACGTCGGCCCTGGTGCTCAGCACCCTCGCCGCCAGCCCTGCGTCCGCCGCGGGCACGTCGGGCCGCACGCTCGTCATAGACAATTCGTTCGCCCTGGTGACGGCCGACCCTGGCCACATGTTCGAGCCGACCGGCGAGCTCGTGGACAACGCCCTCTACGACACGTTGGTCACCTTCAACGGTGGCAATTTCAAAAAGGTCGTACCCGACCTGGCCACGTCCTACCAGGTCCTCGACGGAGCCCGGAAGTACGTCTTCCACCTGAACCCCAGGGCCAAGTTCTCCGACGGCACCGCCGTGACGTCGGCCGACGTCGTCTGGTCCCTGGACCGGATGGTCAACCTCAAGGGGAACCCGTCGTTCCTGCTGGCGGGTGAGACGATCAAAGCGGCCGGTCCCGAGACCGTCGTCATGACGTCCGCGGCCCCCAACCCGGGGCTGCCGTTCATACTGCCCAACCCGGCCTGCGGCGTGCTCAACGAGGCCGTGGTGTCCGCCCACGGCGGTACCGACGCGGCCAACGCGTCGACCAAGGACACCGCCGAGAACTGGCTCAACAACAACTCGGCCGGCTCCGGTCCCTACATCCTCAAGTCGTTCAGCGTCACCTCGCAGGTCGTCCTGGCGGCCAACCCCAACTACTGGGGGCCCAAGCCCGCCTACTCGACGGTGGTCCTGCGCAACACGGCCACCGCCTCGGTCGAGCGCCTCGACGTCGAACGCGGCACCAACGAGATCGCCCTGGACCTCGACCCGAGCCAGACCCAGGGTATGAGCAACGTGCAGATCATCAAGGGGGCATCGCCCAACTTGATGTTCCTGTTCACCAACGACAACCCCAAGATCTCGAAGATCTCCTCCAACCCCGATTTCCAGAAAGCCGTGCGCTACGGCATCGACTACGCCGGCCTGCTGCAGTTGGCCGGGGCGGGCGCCATCCAGGCCCCGGGGATCATCCCGTCGGAGTTCGTGGGTGCGCTACCGCAGAGCGCCCGAGCCCGTTACGACCTGTCTGCAGCCAAATCGTGGTTGAAGAAGTCGGGCTTGAAGAACCCCGCCATCAAGCTCACCTACCCGACGGGGCTCACCGTCAACGGCCTCACCTTCGACGACGCCGCCGCCCGGGTCCAGCAGTACCTCCAGCAGGTTGGCATCAATGTGACCCTGCAGCCCCAGTCCGTCCAGGTGGCGCTCAACACCTACCGGGCCGGCACCGAGGCCATGGGCCTGTGGTACTGGGGCCCTGACTACCCGGACCCGAGCGACTACCTGACCTTCGCGCCGGGCAACCTGGTCGGCCTGAGGGCCGGCTGGACCAAGTCGGAAGCTCCGTCTGTCGCTGCCCTGGCCGCCAAGGCGGCCACTGTCACCGGGAGCGCCCGAGACGCCGCGTTCCAGGCATACCAACGTGCCCTCAACCAGGTCGGCCCCTTCGTGCCCCTCATCCAACCGGCCGAGGTGGTCGTCGGCACCAAGGGCATCAAGAACCTGACGTCCAACGGCCTCTGGCTCGTCGACCTGCGCAACCTGGGCTAGTTGCAAGCACCTGCACGTCGGTTGGACCGGTCCCGAGCCCGGCGGGTGTCACCCGCCGGGCTCGGTCGGTTCCTGGCTCGGCGCCTCGGGATAGGGGCCGTCCTGGTGGTGGGGATAACCCTGGTCGCCTTTGTGCTGACCCACATCGTGCCTGCCGACCCGGCCACGGCCAACCTCGGCCAGCGGGCACTCGGTGACCCCGCCATCGTCAAGGCTTTCAACCACGAGTACGGCTTGGACAAGCCGGTCGTCGACCAGTACTTCATCTACCTCTGGAAGCTGTTGCACGGCAACTTCGGGATCTCCGAGCAGAGCCACCGTCCGGTAGCCACCGACCTGGGCCAGTACGTGCCCGCCACCATCGAGCTCGCTCTCTTCGCCATCGTCATCTCGGTGGTCGTGGGCGTGGGCCTGGGCGTGCTGGCCGCAGTACGACGCGGCCGGCCGGTTGACTCCGTCCTGCGGGTGGTCAGCCTCCTGGGCGTGTCCATGCCGACCTTCTGGGTCGCCCTGTTCGCCTTCTACCTGTTCTTCTACAAGCTCGGCTGGCTTCCTTCGGGGGGGAGGCTGAGCCCCGGGCTGCAGCCCCCCAAGGAGATCACCGGGCTCTACACGGTTGACGCCCTGCTCCACGGCCAGTGGTCCCTGTTCGTCAATGCCCTCCAGCACCTCATCCTGCCCGGCATCGTGCTGGGCATATTCACCGTCGGCACCGTCCTGCGCTTCACCCGCGCCTCGGTCCTCGAGGTGATCAACAACGACTACGTCCGGGCGGCAAGAGCCAAGGGGCTGCCGGAGTGGACCGTGATCACCCGGCACGTCATGAGGCCCGCCTTGCTGTCCATCGCCACCGTGGCGGGCATCGCCTTCGGCGGTCTCCTGTCGGGTACCGTCCTGGTGGAGAAAATCTACTCCTGGCCCGGGATCGGGCAGTACGCCTACAACAGCGCGGTCAACCTCGACCTGCCGGCCATCATGGGGGTGAGCATGGTGGTCGCCGTCATCTACATACTCATCAACCTGGCCGTCGACGTCCTCTACAGCGTCCTCGACCCCCGGATCGAGCTGCGATGAGCACGACCGGCGCCCTGCCCTTGGAGCCCGCGCCCGGCCTCGGTGGGGAGCAGGCCGAGACGCTCACCCGCCAGGACCGGGCCGCACTGAGGCCGCCCTGGCGCCAACCTCTGGCCCTCGTGGGTGGCGGGATCATCCTCTTCTGGGCAGTGGTGGCCATCTTCGCCCCTCTCTTGGCGCCACACCCGCCCAACCTGGAGTTCGGCCCGATCCTGGCCCCTCCCTCCGCCGCCTACCCGTTGGGCACCGACGAACTGGGCCGGGACGTCCTGAGCCGGGTCATCTTCGGGGCGCGCCTGTCGCTGCCCCTTGCTGCACTGCTCGTCGTGGCAGCGATGAGCATCGGGTCGCTCCTGGGGGCGGTGGCCGGCTACTTCGGTGGACTGGTCGACGCCATCTTCATGCGCCTGGCCGACCTCGTCCTTGCCTTCCCCGGCATAATCCTCGCCCTGGCCGTGGCGGCCGCGCTGGGGGCGAACCTGGTCAATGCCGTTATCGCCGTCATCGTCGTCGATTGGCCCCAGTACGCACGGCTGGCCCGGAGCATGGTGCTCGGTGCCCGGTCCTCCGAGTACGTGACCTCGGCCCGCCTGCTGGGGTCGTCAGGGTGGCGGACCATGTGGGTGGAGCTACGGCCCAATATCGCCGGGCCCATCCTCGTGCTCGGCGCGCTGGACATGGGCAACGCGGTGATCCTGCTCTCCGGCCTTTCGTTCCTGGGCCTGGGCGCCCAGCCACCAACGGCCGAGTGGGGGGCGATGGTCTCCGAGGGCGTCGCCAACTTCTTCAACTATTGGATCGGCCTGTTCCCCGGGCTCGCCATCCTGACCGTGGTGCTCGCCTTCAACTTCGTGGGCGACGCCCTGCGTGACATCCTCGACCCCCGCACGGCCAGGATGCTCGGCAAGTGAGCGCCTCGGGCGACGTGGTCGACCGGGCCGGGACCGGCCCCACCGCCGGCACCGCCGGGCCGGCCGCCCCGGCCCAGGGCCCGGTGCTCGAGGTCGAAGGGCTCACGATCTCCTTGCGTACGGCCCGCGGGCTGCGCCGCGCCGTGGACGGGATCTCCTTCTCCATCGACCGGGCCGAGATCCTGGGTATCGCCGGGGAAAGCGGCTCGGGCAAGACGTTGACGGCTCTCTCGGTCCTCGGGCTGCTCCCGGGAGGGGCGCGCACCGGCGGCAGCGTGCGGTTCCAGGGCCGTGAGCTGCTCACCCTCAACCGTCGGCAGCTGCGCGAGGTCCGCGGCAAGCAGGTCGCCCTCGTTTCCCAAGACCCCTCAACGGCCCTTCACCCCCTGCTCCGGGTCGAGGTCCAGATGACCGAGCACGTGCGGGCCCACCTCGGTTTCACCCACGACCAGGCGCGGGCGCGAGCCGTCGAGATGTTGGAGGCGGTGAGGATCCCCGACCCCGAGGCGGCCCTGGCCGCTCACCCGCACCAGTTCTCGGGTGGCATGCGCCAGCGCATAGCCATCGCCATGGCCCTGGCCTGCGAACCGGCCCTGATCCTGGCCGACGAACCGACGACGGCCCTGGACGTGACTGTCCAGGCCGGCATCCTGCGCCTGCTCGACCGTCTTCGCCGCGAGCGCGGTGTCTCGGTCATGATCATCACGCACGACCTTGGCGTGCTGTCCAGCGTGGCGGACCGGATCTGCGTGCTGTACGGGGGCAGGATGGCCGAGTACGGCCGCACCGGGGACGTGCTGGGCGCTCCCCGTCACCCTTACACCCAGGGGCTGATGCGCTCGCTGCCCGGGGCGTCCGAGGAGGGGGCGCCCATGGTGCCCATCCAGGGCTCGCCGCCCAGCCTGGACGACATGCCGGCCGGGTGCGCGTTCCACCCACGCTGCGAGCACGCCCGGGAGAGGTGCCGCACCGTCGTCCCTTCGCTGCGCACCCTTCCCGGTGGCCGGGGCCTGGCTTGTGACGTGGACCCCTTCGGCCAGGCCGACGAGGGTGTGGCCGGTATGGAGCGCCCGTGAGCGGGGACCGGCGGGCCGTGCCGCCCGCAGTGCCGGGGGCGCCCCTGCTCGAGGTCGAAGCCATCGACGTCTCCTATGCCCGCCACGGCCACAGCCCGGTCCGGGCCGTCACGGGCGCCTCACTGACCGTCGGCCCCGGGGAGGTGGTCGGGCTGGTGGGTGAGTCCGGCTGCGGCAAGTCGACCCTGGGGCGGGCCGCCGTCGGCCTGGTGGCTCCCAGCGCCGGCCAGGTCCGTTACCGGGGCCGCCCCGTCGAGGTCCTGGCCCGGGGCGCCCGCCCCCGTTGGCTGCGGTCGCTGCAGATGGTCTTCCAGGACCCGTACGCCTCGCTCAACCCCCGGCGCCGGGTCGGCCGTCAGATAGCCGATGCCGCGGCTCTCGGCGCGGGGGCCGCCCTGGACGGGAAGGCATCTTCGGACAGGGTCGGGGAGCTGCTCGACCGGGTGGGCCTCTCCCCCGGTGTGGCCCAGCGCTACCCCCACGAGTTCTCCGGGGGCCAGTGCCAACGCATCGCCATCGCCCGGGCCCTGGCCGCCCAGCCCGACTGCATCGTGGCCGACGAGCCCATCTCCGCCCTCGATGCGTCGGCCCAAGCCCAGATCGCCAACCTGCTGGCCGGCATCGCCGCCCAGTCCGGCCTCGGGATGCTGTTCATCTCCCACGACCTGTCGGTCGTGCGCAAGATCGCCGACCGTACCGTCGTCATGTACTTCGGGCGGGTGGTGGAGTCCGGCCCCACGGCACCTGTCTGGGCCCGCCCGGCCCACCCGTACACCCGGGCCCTCATCAACGCTGTGCCCCGGGCCGGTGCCGGTGGCACCCTGCCGGCAGAGCTGCCCGGGGACGTGCCCGACCCGGCCCGTCCCCCGGCGGGCTGTCGCTTCCACCCGAGGTGCCCCGAGGTCATGGACAGCTGCCGCACCACAGACCCACCAGGTGTGGACATCGCCCCCGGCTGGCAGTCCGTGTGCCTGCGCGCGCAGCCCTTGCCCGCAACCACAACCGGAGCCGGCGAGGTGCCGGGGGCAGCCGAGGTGGCGGGCCGACCGGAGGCTTAGCCCGTCCGCCTCAGGTCGCAGCAGGGAACTCCTCTCTCACGGCAGGCAGCACGCGTGAGCCGAGGAGCTCGACGCCCTCGGCGGCTGTGAGGCCGTGGGGAGTGCCGAACTCGACCCGGGCCGCACCCGCTCTCAGGATCTCGATGGCGCGGGCCGCCACGTCGGCCGGGCCCCCGGCAAATGCAAAGCGGTCGAGCACCTCGTCGGGCACGAGCGCTCCCGCCGCCGCAGGCCCCGAGCTGCGCAGCTCGTGCCCCAGCCGGTCGGCTAGGCCGGGGGGCAGCACGAACGTGGGGTCCAAGGCGCCGACCACGTCCAGGTACATGGCGACTTCGGCCCGGGCGCGCGCCCTGGCCGCCCTGCGGTCCTCGCCCACCACCGTGACGGCACCGAGCACGATGCCCACGGAGCCCGGCGGCCGGCCCACCCCGGCCCCCCCGGAGTCGGCCCAGGACTGGACGACGGGGACGATGGCAGGGTTGGCCGACCCACCCACCTTCACCTCGTCGGCAATGGCCCCGGCCACCGACGCCAACCGGGGCCCCCAGGTGCCGATGAGGAGGGGGACCGACGGCCGGAGAGGCCTCCGGTGGAGGGCGGCGCCGGGGGGCAGGCGGAAGTGGCGCCCTTCCCGTCCGGAGACGTCCCCGCCGAGGAGGGCGGCCACCACGCCAGCCGCCTCGGCCACCGCCCTCAGGCCGCCGGCCTGCCCGAGCCCCAGGTCGCCAAGCCACGCCCCCCGGGCCAGCCCGAGGTAGGCCCTTCCCCCGCTGGCCTCGTCGAGCGCCGCCACCTGGCCGGCGATCTCGACCGGGTGGACCAGGAAGGGATTGAGGCAGGCCGGCCCGAGCGCCACCCTCGAGGTGGCAGCCGCCATTGCCAGCAGGGCGGGCAGGGGTGGCTGGAAGTACAGGTCGGCGAACACGCTCAGCGCGTCGAAGCCATAGGCCTCGGCCGCGGTGGCCAGTGCCGCGTACTCGGGAAGGCTCTTGTCGGACTGGAAGGCCAGGCTGACCCGAACTTGCCGGCTCACGTCAGGTCGGCCGCGTCCAGCCGGCGGAGGTGGGACCGTTCGATGCGCATGACCAGGCCTTCGTCCGGGTCCGGGCAGCAGACCAGGGAATCGGTGGCCAACCAGTCGTCCTCCGCCAGCGGCCGCTGCTTGGCCGCCAGCAGCGGCAGGACGGCGGAGAGCGCGTAGATGCAGAAATGACCACCGGCGGGCAACGACAAGCGGCTCGAGGCTGTCACCTCGAAGTAGTCACCCACGGCCAGCCCGCAGACGGGGCGGCCGGAGATCGACGCCACACTGACTTTGAGATCCCAGAGCTCCATGTACCAGCCTTGTGCACCGGCGTTGCCCGGCCGTCGGCCGTCGCCGTCCAGACCTACCAGCTAACTTCCGCGGCGGCAAGCCCGCGGTAGCATCTGGGCCGTGCCGACCACCTGGCTGACCAACGCCAACCTCGTCGATGTCGAGTCCGGGGGACTGCTCCCGTCCCAGACCGTCGAGGTGGCCGACGGGCTTGTCCGGTCGTTGGCGTCCCGTCCTCCGGCCGGGGAGACTGACGTCATCGACCTGGATGGCCGTTTTTTGGTGCCGGGCCTCATCTCTTGCCACACCCACCTGTCCATAGTCTTCCCGATGTCCGAGACCGACCCGGAAGAAGCGCCCGCCGCCACGGTGCTCCGGGCCTTCAAGCGGGCCCACGACGCGCTGGCCGCGGGGATCACCACCGTGCGCTGTGTGCACGAGCAGAACCGGGCTGACCTGTGGGTCCGCCACGGCCAGGCCCAGGGTTGGCTGGACGCACCCCGCATCTATGGGGCCGGACGGGCCATCACCACTCCCCAGGGGCACGGTGCCGGTGCCGCATGCGCTGTCGCCTCGGGCGAGGAGGAGTTCTACCGGGCCGCCTGCGAGGAGCTCGAGGCAGGTGCCGACCACGTCAAGATCTTCATCAACGGCGGCCTGGCCCGGGCCGGCGAGGACCCGTCCGCCTCGGAGATGGACGACGGGGAGCTGGCCGGGACGGTCAGGGCGGCGGATGAGCACGGCACCTACGTGGTGGCCCACTCGGGGGCATCTCGGGCTATCCGCCAGGCGCTCGAGAAGGGGGTGCGCTGCTTCGAGCACGCCTACGAGCTGGACGGGCCGACGGCCTCGCTGCTCGCAGCCCGGGGTGCCTACCTCACGCCCACCCTCATCGTGACCCGCTGTGAACCCTGGATGAGGGCCAACGACTTCGCGGAGGCGACCATCGCCAACGCCCGGGCGGCCGCCCCCGGGCACCTGGAGAGCATCAGGACGGCGGTGGCGGCGGGCGTGCCCATCCTGTGCGGCACCGACCTGCCACCGGCAGACGACGTCGGTGGGTTGCCGGCCACAGTGCTGGAGATGACGCTGCTCGAGCAGGCCGGGCTGTCGCGCCTGGGGGCCCTGCAGGCTGCCACCACCACGCCGGCACGCCTCATGGGGATGTCCGCCCAGCTGGGCCAGGCCCGGCCCGGCTTCCACGCCGACCTGGTGGCACTGGACCACAACCCGCTCGACGGCCTGGAGGCCCTGGGGCGCCCGCGACTGGTCATGAGCCGAGGAAAGGTCGTGCAATGTACCCTGTGAGCCGGACCGGCGGTGACAACCCGACCGGTGGGGGCGGCGCTGCACCGGGCGCCGTGGACGTCGTGACAGCCTTCCTGGCCTGTGGCGGTCGGCGCGACTTTGCCACCGCCCGGGCCCTGCTGGCCGAGGACGTGGTCCGTGCCGGCCCCGACGGCGACCTCAAGTCCGGTCGGGAGGAGTACGTCGGCTACCTGGAGCAGGTCCTGGGCGACGTCCGCGACTACAGCTACCGGGTGGCCCGCGCCGTGCCGTCGGCCGACGGGCGGACCGTGACGGTCGAGCTCGACGAGAGCCTGGAGGAGGCGGACGGGACGCGGTTGTCGGTCAGCGAGGCGATGGTGTTCGACCTCACACCGGACCGCCTCATCAGCCGGATATCCGTGTACATGAAGGTCGCCCCGGGTACCGCCCCTTGAACGCGCCTCGGCTCCGCCAGGGGCGTTGCCGGTAGCTCACCATCTGGGGCCGGGGGTCGCCCGGGCCCGGGGCGGTGCGCGGAGCCAGACGACTACCGGGCGACGGAGACCAGCGGTCGGCCCAGGCTCAGCAGGTTCAATGCGTAGTGCGGCACCAGGCAGGGACCGGTCAAACCGGGCAGGACGACTCGAGCGAGAGCTGCCTGCTCCTGGCTGAACGTCCACGGGCCGCCGGCCGGGACCGTGCGGGCGGTGGCCGGCGGGGCGGGGAGGGCGTCGGCTGCCGGCACAGGGCCGGGAGCCCCGGTGCCCGGAGGCGGTGGCCCGTTACCCGACAGGGAGTGAGGGACCTGCGGCACCGTAGCGTCGTCTGTGGCTGTGCGAGGGCCCATCTGCCGTCCTTGGTAAAAAGTACGCCCGTCCATGAGCGTTGTTGCCCGCCCTGCCGGGCCGGTCCCCGCTTTGATCGGGCCCGGGGGCGCCGAGCTGAGCCGGCGACGGCCGTTACGGGGGCAACCCCCCGGTGCGGTTCGGAGTTTTCGGCCCCTGGCCCGGTCAACCCCCTGGCCCGGTCGACCCCCTGGCCCGGTCGACCAGGGCGCCTTCAGGGCCTCCCGGTGGGGCTGCTCGGGCGGCGGCCCAAGGCGACGATCTTGGCGTTCATCCGGAACTCCTCGTGGGGCGCTGCCTCCTCCAGGGCCTTCAGGTCGGCATCGAACCGCTCGGGGCCCATGGCCCCCGAGCCCACCACGCGCGAACGGGCGGCGCGGATCTGCTCGATGATGAGCGAGCGCTCAGGGTCGTCGGCGTCCACCACCCGGTGCTGAGCCTCGGGCAGCACGACCACCCCGGCCAGCTCGAAACCGGCGGCACGCAGGTACGTCGTCAGCTTGCGCCCGGTCTGGCGGTCGCCACCCCTCTGGCGCTGCACCGATGCCACCGCCGCCACCAGGCCGTCGAGCACCGCCGTGCCGGAGGGCCAGGTGAGCCGGAGCTGGTCATCGGTGTCGCTCACGCAGAAGTAGCCGCCCGGCTTCAGGGCACGGTAGATCTCCTGCACAGCTTGGACCGGGCCCGGCACGAACTGGAGGACTTCGCGCATGAGCACCAGGTCGTAGGCCTCGTCAGGACAGCCGAGGGCCCGGACATCGCCTTCCGAGAAGCGGACGGCGCTCCCTTGGCTGAAGAGCCCCCGGTCGCTCAGGCGCTGGGACAGCTCCCGGGCATGGCCGACGAAGCTGGCCTCGACGTCGATGCCGTCGACCTGGACGGGGAGGTTGGCGGCGAGCTCGAAAGCCACGATCCCGAACCCGCTGCCGGCGTCCAGGACCGATGCGCCGGGTGCAACGGGCAGCATCCGCAGCACCGTCCGCCACGACTTGTGCAGGCTGTGGGTGTAGCCGAGGGTGACGGTGGCGGTCTGGTCCCCAGAGCCCCTCAGCTCCTCGGCGTACTCCGTGAGAGCGACGTCCAAGGTCCCGAACTTGCTCTCGTCAAGGTCCACCGCTGCCTCCCTCGCCCGACCGTGGCCGCTCCGACCCTAGCCGCACCGCCGGCGCACCCGAGGGCAGGCATCGCACTGTCCGTTGCGAGCCGAAGGCACCGGTGAGCGGGCCGGGGGCGAGGCGCACGATAAGGACAGCCATGGCCCTGGGACGGGACAGGGCGCCCGCTCCTGTCGGTCCCGATGGTGCCGGAGGGGGCCAGCCTGTCAGTGCACAGGCCCGGGGCGCGGCGGCCACCGCCCGAGGGGGCGGACGGGAGCCGAAGGCCTGGGGCTCACGCCCTGAAGTACCCGCCCAGCAGCCCGGTCGAGTTGGTGCCCACCGCCGATTCCCCGAGCCCCACGCACCAGGTACCTTGGCCGGCAGGCAGGCACGAGAGGGCGCTGAGGTAACCCTTCGGCTTCAAGGTGGTCACCGCGAACTTGCTGCCGTCCCAGTGGGCGACGGGCACGGGGTGCGCCAGGCCAAAGATGGCTGGGTAAGACAGGGCTACCCAGCAATCGGCCGCCGTGAGGCACGAACCGTCGCCCAGGACATAGCTGCCTCCCTGTGGCGTGGCCGGCACGTTCACGGCTTTCCACCCTGCTCCGGCCCAGGTCTCGGCCACGCCGGCGGCGAAATCTGCTCCGGCAGCCCCGTGCGTGTAGCCCAGAGCGCTGCCGACCGCCAGGCAGTTGTGGGCGGTTGGGCAAGAAAGGCCGAACAGGCCGGTCTGGTTGCCCATGTTGAACTGGAGCCGGTCCGGCAAGAGAGATACCGCCCAGTGACCACCGCTCAGGTGCTCAGCGAAGAAGTACCCCGAGCCCTTGGCACTGTTGTCGCCGGCCCCCAGGGCCAGGCACGTCCCGGCACCGGGGCAGTTGACCGAGTCGAGGACAGCCCAGCGCGAGCCGGGAGGGTCGGGGACGGCCACGGAAGACCAGGAGGCGCCGTCCCAGCGGTAGGCCGCGGCCTGGGCAGAGGTGGCCGAGGTCTGCCGGTTGCCGACCGCCACGCAATCCGAAGCAGACACGCATGCGACGCCGTTCAAGCCGACGCCGCCGGGGTCTGGCACCGTTGCCGACGACCATGACGAGCCGGTGGAGTGCTCCACCAGGGCCCGGGGGCTCGCGAGGTCGGGGCCTACGAACTCGGCTCCGACGGCCCAGCAGTCGTGCGCCGTGGGGCAGGCCGTGCCCACCAGCGCGGCCGAGGCGGCGACGCCCGGGGCCTGGAACGCCCAACGCGAGCCGTCCCAGCGCCAGATGGTGGCGTGGTAGACGCTCGGGACCTTCTCGAGGTTCTCCAGGTAGCCCGCCACCACGCAGTCGGACTGCGACACGCACGAGATGTTGCCGGTCGAGAACAGGCTGGCGGCGAGTCCGGCGGGAGGCGACGCCACGGGCACGGACGTCCAGCGCAGTTGGGTGGCGGCACCCGGCGGCACGGCCGACGCCGGCGCGGCCACCAGGGGCAGCAGCATGGTGGCGCCGACCACAGCTGCCAGGATGGCCGGCACCCGGGTGACGGCTCGGCGGGACAGCAGGGGCATGGGCCTTCCTCCTCCTTGGCTCGAGCCGCTCAATGGCCGGGGATCTCGTACGCGAGCACTCTGCCGTGCCCTTGGCCCAGGGCGAAACAGGCCTGGGCCGGCACGCAGGCGACTGCTTGGAGCTGGGCCACCCCCGCGCCGGTGGTTGCGGCACCGGGCAGGGCCACGTGCGACAAGCTCGTCGCCCCGGTCCAATGGTCCATGCCCGGGCCGTCGGGCAACCAGCAGTCGGTGCTGGCCGCGCAGGCCACATCGGCAAAGGCCGAGAACCCGTCGGGTTCGGCCACCGACCGCAGCGACCAGCTGGAGCCGTCCCACAGGGCCAGGTACGGCGTGAAGGCGGTCTGTCCGTTGGCGTGGGCCGCCGCGTTCAGCGGCAGTAAGCAGCGGTGGGCCGACAGACAGGTCATGTCCGGGGCGGCGCTGTACGAGTACTGGAAGTGGTAGGGCTGGGGCACCTGGACGGCAGCCCACGCCTTGCCGTTGAAGGACTCGCTGAAGGCCCGGTCGAAGTACCCGTGGACAGGGATCTCGGTCCCGTCGGCGATGCAGCTGGTGGCCCCGAAGCAGTACAGGGCCCCGAGGTCGGCGG
The DNA here is from genome assembly GCA_021850325.1 of Actinomycetes bacterium. GTDB lineage: Bacteria > Actinomycetota > Acidimicrobiia > Acidimicrobiales > Palsa-688 > JAJZMF01. Next base: position 5,795 of record JAJZMF010000009.1, on the reverse strand, counting down.
AGCGGTACCCGGTCGGTAAGGGTACCGCCTCACGCCCCCAAGCCTCGCCGTCCCAGTGGAACAACAGAGGGACGGTGCCCGCGGCCAGGCCCGGGCCCGTCCCCGCACCACCGACGGCGAAGCACGAGCGGGCGGAGATGCAGCTGACCGAGGCCAGATAGGCACTGGTGTAGGAGGAGGGCACGGCCGGCAGTACGTCGTCCGACCAGTTGCGGCCGTCCCAGTGCTCGACGACCGGTCTCTGTTCGTGCCCCTGGCTCGCGCTCCCGGCCACCCAGCAGTCCGCGGCGGTGCTGCAACTGACCCGGGAGAGCTGAGCACCGGCCACGGGCGTTGGCACCAACGCCCATGTGCGGCCCGACCAGTGCTCGAGCAACGGTGAGGTGGTCCCGGCGCCTGAGCCCGACGTCCACGCGCCGGCCGCCCAACAATCGGTCGCCGTGAGGCAGGTAGCGGTAGCGAAGGTGGGCGTGCCGGGGGGGCTCTTGGCGGCCACCGCCTGCCAATGGGGAGCGGCCTGCACCGGGTTGGCGCCGGCCGCGGCCGCCGGGTAGCCCTGCACGAACCCTGCCCCCAGTACGGTGGCCGAGCCCATGAGCAGCCCGCCCATCAGGAGCCCGCCGGCAGTGGCGCTGCGCCTTCTCGGCGACCGGTACATGCGTCCTCCTTCGTCGGCCCCGAGGCCTCGCTGCTCGAGTAGCCGGGGCGTGGCATGAAGCACCTCCGTCGCCGGCGGTTTGCCGGTACCAACCCAGGGGTGCAGGTGCCGGTCGTCGGGGTGCTGGCGTGCCACCGTACCCGTGCGACCGGCCGGGGGCCTTCAACGCAGACAACTCCGTACAGGTCCGTACAGGTGGCCAGGGCGCTCGAAGCGTGCGGGGTGCCGTCCGGCGAGCTCGGTGCCTGTGCCGATGCCCTGGCCCCGTGCCCGGCTCTCGTCGAACGCCCGGGTGTCGTCGCCTCCCGCTGCTTACCGGCGCCCGGAGCCCTGCCAGGCCGAGGACGCCACCCCGCTCCGTGCTCGGGGGCCGGCCACGGCGGACGTCATGGACCGTCTGGAGCACATGACCGAGGACCGTGTACCCGCCAGCCAGCTGCGGGGGCCTGCGGGCCCCTCGGGCCCGGGAAGTCGCCTCTGGTACGGGAAGTCGTCTCCGGTAGGGGCCGGCGTCGTACGCGCAGTACTCCCAGGCGCCCTGGACGAACGGCGCCCGTCCCTCGCGCCGGCCTGGTGCTCGGCTGGGCCCGCCGGCGAGGAGCTCCTGCGCCGGCGCTGCGAGGCACCGGCGCTGAGAGGCACCGGCCGGGAGGCCCGCTCGCGCGCGCCGGGCCGCGCGCCTCCTACCCGGCCCGGCGGCCCATCTCGGGGGCCGCAGCGGGCTTGATGTTGTGGTTCTGGTGGAACACGTTGCCCGGGTCGTACTTCGCCTTGACGGCGGCCAGGCGGGGGTAGTTGGCCCCGTAGTTCTCCCGGGCCCGGTCCTGGTCGTCGGCGTCCATGAAGTTCACATAGCCCCCCTCGTCGGAGAAGGGCCGAAGGGCCTCGTGGTAGCGCCGGACCCAGGCGATGTTGTCCTCGTTCTCTCCCGGGTCGTCCCACATCCCGGCGATGACGGGCGAAAAAGCCGCGTCCCGATAGGCGAACGCCGTCTCCTCCGGCCCGACCCGGTGAACGGCCCCGTCCACGGGGTAGAGGTGCACCGCCGTCCGCACGGAGGGCACCGTCGAGCCGTGCTCGGCGTGGACCTTGACCGCCCCATCGCTGATCTCCTTGGCGAAGCTGGCCTTCCAGTAGTGCTGCAGGCCTTTGGGCAGGAGCGGGTCGAAGGCGACGTTCAGGTCCGGGTAGGGCATGGTGCCCACGTGGGAGCCGATGGGCTGGGCGACCTCGAACAGAGGCCGCAACATCTGCTCGCCCTTGCTCGCCTCTCCCGTCCAGCACGCCACGACGAGGCAGATGGGACGGAGGTGCCACTCCTGTGGCACGAACGGCAGTGGTGGTGCGAGGTGGAAGCCGAGGAACCCACCGAGCTCTTCTGGCGCATTGGGCAGGAACTCCCGGTAGAAGCGCAGGACGCTCTCGGCGTCCTCTCCCCGGTAGGCGATGGGCCCTCCGTAGATCTCGGTCAGAGGGTGCAGCCGGTACTCGAAGCTCGTGACCACGCCGAAGTTGCCCCCGCCGCCTCGGAGCGCCCAGAAGAGGTCGCTGTTGTCGTCCTCGCTGGCGACCAGAGCCTCGCCCTCGCAGGTGACCACTTCGGCCTGCAGGAGGTTGTCGCACGTCAGCCCGTGCTTTCGGGCCAGGTACCCGATCCCTCCCCCGAGCGTCAACCCGCCGATCCCCGTCGATCCGACGATCCCGCCCGTAGTCGCCAGGCCATAGGCGTGGGTCGCCTCGTTGAACCCCTTCCACGTACAGCCCCCACCGGCCCTGGCGGTCCCCCGGGCGGGGTCCACCTCGACGTCCTGCAGGAGGCTGAGGTCGATGACGACCCCTCCGTCGTTGGTGCCGAAGCCGGGCACACTGTGGCCACCCCCGCGCACCGACACGTCCAAGCCCTCCAGCCGGGCCACCTCCAGGACGGCAGCCACGTCTGCCTGCGAGGTGCAGCGGGCTACGGCGGCAGGGCGGCGGTCGATCATGCCGTTGTACACCTGCCTCGCCTCGTCGTAGCCCATGGCCCCGGGACCGATCACCGGCCCGGCAACCCGGCTTTGCAGCATACGGTCGACGCCCACGTTCGTCACTTGATCACTCCTTGTTGTTGGCCCGGCAACATCGGGGCCCGTGAAGGGGTGCGCCCGGCGGGCGCCCCGAGGCCGTCAGCAACAGAACGTCACTGCGCCGCGTACCACTTGGCCAGCTCGGGCAAGACAAGGCCGGCGCCAGGTGCCGCGGCGGCCAGGGCCCCCTCCGGGACCAGGGGCACCACTTCTTTCCCGAGGGACATGAGCTTCGGGCTGCCCTGTTCGGCCACGCCCAGCACGCTCAGCAGGGCGACGGTGACGTTCTCGCTCTCCTCCGGCCGTGTCGAGCGGCGTGTGACCGCCTTGCTCGGCATGGTGCCCGCTCCGCCCTCCCGAACAAGCTGCCATCTGCCAGCCCTCACCTTCCCGGTTCGGAGCTCCTAATGCCTGCCAACGCTCCAGCACTGCGGTCGAGGGCCGGTGCAGGGCTCATGGAGACGTAGTGGAGACGGGCGCCCCTCTCCCGCCGTGCCGGGGCACCTGCGGTCAGCGCAGGGCCCGTGCCCAGGCGGACGAAGATCGCCGAGCACGAGCGGGCCGGCGAGCTTGGGCGAGAGACGCGGACGCCGAGCGTTGGAGCGGCTGCAGTTCGCGAGTGACAGCGCTCAAGACCTATCGGCCTGCCTGCAAGCCCACCGGCCGGCGTGCCGGGGCCACTGCCGCCTGCAGGGCGTCCCGGTGGGACCGAAGCACAGGCAGGGACTTCACACGGACCTGGAGCCCGGGCTGCCACACCCCAGCGGCCACCCCTACTGCACAGGAGGTTCCCGGCCGGGACGGCGTGCCAGGCTCCACATCCATATCGGAAAGACCCCGAACTCTGAACCAGGTCAGGTCCGCGGACCTGTCAGGTCCGGGCTGAAGGGGGCGTGGGGGCCCGCACCGAGCACGACTCCATCGAGTCTTGGACGTCATGGAGCGCCTGCCTCGCCAGCACGCCGAACTCGGACCGGTTGGCCGTTTGGCTCCAATGCTCAATCGCGACGGCGGACGCGAGGGCACCGAGCTCGGCGGCGACGCGTGCGGTCAGGCCCGGGACGCCACGGCGTTCGAGGGCCTTGGTCATCGAGGCGGTGAGGCTGAGGCTCTTCAAGGCCTCGCGTTCCTGGAGCTCCGGGTTGGCCGCGATCACCGCCCGCCTCCGTAGCACCGTTTCACGGCGCGCCGACGTGAAAACCTCTCTGCCGGCTGCATCCAGGGCGCGGCCCACAGCTTCGAGCGCCGTGAAGCTCGGCGGCGCGGTGGCGATCGCCTCAGTGAGCAACCCGTCCATCGCGGCGCCGCCGAAGAGCACCTCCCGTTTGTCGGAGAAGTGCCGGAAGAAGCTGCTCTTCGCCAAGCCCGCCCGTTGGGCGATGTCCATCACGGTCGTGTCGTCATAACCCTGCTCGGAGAACAGGTCGAGGGCGGCTCGGGCGAGCCGCTCCGCTGCGTTCGGTTCCCAGCGGGCCATGCCCACAGCCTACGGGACTTAGTCTCATCGTGTGGTAGAGTGACAGGACCAAGTCCTATCACCTGCAGAGGAGCCCGCCATGAGCCGAGCCGTGATCTTCGAGCACTTCGGAGGCCCCGAGGCGCTGGAGCTGCGAGAGGTCCCTGAGCCTCACGCCGGTCCGGGAGAGGTCCGCGTCCGAGTGACCGCGGCCGCGTTGAACCCGCTGGACTGGGGCATCTCAGCAAGACCCGAGCTGGCGGCGATGTTCGGCATCAGCGTGCCGTCCGGGTTCGGATCGGACCTTGCCGGCGTGGTCGACGAGGTGGGCGAGGGAGCCACGGGGTTCGCTGTGGGTGATCGCGTCTACGGTGGCGCGCTGGGACGGGCCGTGGCCGACTACGTGGTAGCGAGACCATCGGCCGACCCGCTGTGGCCTACGCCGGAGGGCATCACTGACGAGGTCGCAAGCACCCTTGCTGTGGCGGGCTCCACGGCGTCCGCCGCGCTGGCGGCGGTCGACCTCCAACCCGGGGACACGGTATTGATCGGAGGTGCCAGCGGCGGCGTGGGCGTGTTCGCAGTCCAACTCGCGCGGCTCGCCGGCGCGCGCGTCATCGGGACCGCCTCATCGGGCGCATTCGACTTGCTCAGGCAATTGGGCGCCGAACCCGTGGCGTACGGGCCCGGCCTCGCCGACCGGGCCCGGGCCATGGCTCCCCACGGGGTCAGTGCCGCAGCCGACCTGTTCGGCACGGAGGCCGCCGAGGCGGCGCTCGCGCTCGGCGTGCCGCCGGAGCGGATCTCGACCATCGCGGCAGGACCGAACCCTCCGGGCGGCGTGAGGGCCACCGGAGCTGCCGACGCGGCCCCGGGTGCGCTGCAGCAAGTCACCGACGCGATCCTGGCAGGCGACCTCACGGTCCCGATCGCCGCGCGCTTTCCGATCGAGCAGATCCACGAGGCCGTCAACCTGCAGGCGGCACGGCACGTGCATGGCAAGGTCGTGGTGGTCATGTGACCACGAGGCGGCACAGCGGAGCTCCAAGGTGGGCGGCGATGATGCGCATGACCACCGGTACGACGGGCCGGAGGCGGTCCGGCTGCCTGTGCCGGCCTCGACGAGCAGGTCGGTGCCTTCCGCTTGCGCCGCCTCGATCACCTCCGCTTCCCTTACGTCTACCTCGACGCCACCTACCTCCACGCGCGCAAGGCTCACGACGTCGTCTCCAAAGCCTTCGTGCTCGCGACACTGACCTCACAGGCCGGCATGCGAGGCGCGCTCGGTCACCCTCGGCGGCCGGCGGGCCCCGGTCCGCCGCCCGAGAGCCCGGCACCGTGACCGACCTGCTGGTCGGTCTGCGCAACCGGGGCCTGGCTGTCCGCCGGCCGGTCCTGGTCATCATCGACAGCGCCAAGGCGCTGCGCTCGGCGGTCGAGATGGTGTTCGGCACCCCAATCGTCGCCCGCTGCCAGCTCCACAAGATCCGGAATGCCCAGGCCGAGCTACCCGATCGGGTCGCCGCCACCGTCAGGACGAAGATGCGCGCCGCCTACTGGATGGGCGACGTCCTCGAGGCCGAGGCAGCCCCGGTCGAGCTCGCCCGCCAGCTCG
>JAJZMF010000046.1 GCA_021850325.1 Actinomycetes bacterium | reverse complement strand
GTGGTCGGCCTGGTGGTGGTCGTGGTCGGCCTGGTGGTGGTCGTGGTCGGCCTGGTGGTGGTCGTGGTCGGCCTGGTGGTGGTCGTCGAGGGGACAGTGGTGGGCACGGTCGTGGACGGCACCGTGGTGGGCACGGTAGTGGACGGCACCGTGGTGGGCACGGTCGTGCTCGAGGTGGGCACGGTCGTGCTCGAGGTGGGCACGGTCGTGCTCGTGGTGGGCACGGTGGTCGTCGTCGTGCTCGTGGTGGGCACGGTGGTCGTCGTCGTGGTCGTCGTCGTCGTGGGCGGGACCGGGCCGCCACCGGGCAGGTCGTTCTGGAAGTCGCCGTTCACCTGGTTGGCGTAGATGAACCCGTAGAACACGCCGTTGTTGTCAGTGAAGTCCGCCCAGGGCGCCAGGACGTTTATGGCCGGGCCCGATGAGTCGAGGGTGATCTTCTCGAGCGGAGGTGGGAAATAGGTCGGGGCTTGGCTCAGTCCACCCTGCAACGGCCGTGCGTAGATGGTGAGGGGGAAATCGCCGGGGAAGTTGAGCAGGGTACTGGCCCGGAGCTGCTCTACAGCCGGTGAGTTGTACTGGTTGCCCCCCTCGAAGGCGGTGCCGTTCCAGTAGAAGACGTTCTGCAGGCAGGGCTGCGCAGACGAACAGACGACACTGCCATTGACGTTGATGACGGTACTGGAGCCCGGAGGCACCGTGATGTACAGGTTGCTGGTCTCGGTCAGGGTGGCGGCGTCCACGTAGAAGGTGTTGACGTCGGTGGCGGTGCCGACCAACCTCAGGCTCCGGTAGGTGGCGCTGTAGGTCGCAGTGCCGGTCTGCGCCGTACCCGTGAGGCTGTTGCTCAGGTTCTCCAGGGCCAGGTTGATGGTGTTGTAGTTGGGCTGCAGCGCCGGGTTGTCCACCAGGTTGGGGGTGGGGCAGTTCCCGGGGGTGGCACAGTTCACTGCCGGCAGCTGGGCCAGGTTCTGACCGCCGTACACGCCGATGTTGCCCGGGCTCTGTATGTTGACCGTGCCGCCGATGCTGCCCGCAACGGACAGGACGACGCTACCGCTGAGGTGCTTGCCCACATAGAAGTCGACACCCTGGAAGTTGCCGTCCACGGCCACGGCACCCTGGATGTCGTCGCCGCCCGGCTTACCCCGCTCGGAGCACACGACAGAGCTCGCTGTGCCGCTGAGGACCGGGCCGAAGACCGGCCCCTGGCAGATGCTGTACTCGCTGAGGTTGCCGGTGGCGTCGGCCACCTGGCCCACAACGTTGGTCTGTGCCGAGGCCGTCGGCCCCTCGACCATGCCCACCACCGTCAGGAACATGCCTGTGACGACGGAGAGAGCGGACAACAGCCGCACCACCCTGCCCACCACTGAAGCCCTACCCCGCTTGTACAACGCTGCTCCCTTCGAGCCTGACACGCAAGACCCCGAACCGCTTTAGCTGGCGAGATGCTACCAGTCACCCTGGACGGCCCCTTTGCCCCCATGCGTGAAATCTCGGCCTGTTACCACTCAGTGTGGGCACCCAACCCCCTGACGTGTGGACGTCCCCACCTCGGCGCTTGGCGCGTTGTTCGCACCACTTCAAGTGGTTGGCCCACCCGTCGCACCTCGTTGTGCCGTTCACAAGCACCCCGGGCACCAGGTACTTTCGTGCTCGTGACCGGGCCCGTGACGACGACGGCACGGCGTTGGGCCCGTCCCGGCCGCCGTACCGCCGCCGCTCTGGGTGCCGCCCTGCTCGTCGCCGGCTGTGGGGGGCACGGGGCCGGCCCCGGGACGGGGGCACCGTCGCCACGGCCGGGCGGGCACCCTGCGCACAGCCCGGCCCGGGCGGCAGCAGGTGCAACTACCCCTGCGTCAGGAGGGCCTGCCCCGGCATCGACCACCACGACCCTGCCCCCCGGTGTCACCCAGGTCCCCTGGCAGGGCAGCCTCTTCACCCGGGGCGATGTCGCCAGCTGGCCTGTCGACCCGGGCTCGGCACAGTTCGCAGCCGCCATCGTGGCCGACTACCAGGCCCACTACGGCACCGTCGGGGTCAACACGATGCCCGTTTACACGGTGCCCGCCGGGGCCCCCATGGTGCCGCTGGCCCCCAGCCCGGGGTGCAACGACTTCCTTCCCAGCACCGGGCCCACGGTCCCCCTGCCGGTGGGCCTGCACCTCAACGGCTCCCCCGACGACCCGCTCGCCATCTACCAGCCCTCGACGGGCCGGGACTGGGAGCTGTGGCAGGCCCACCTGCAGCCCTCGGGTGGCCTGTCCGCCTGCTGGGGCGGGATGCTCGACGTCTACGGGTCGTCCGGCGTGTTCCCCTCCCCCTACGGGCTGTCGGCCACCGGGATCAGCTACCTGGCCACGGTCATCACCCAGCAGGACCTGGCCTCGGGGCGGATCGACCACGCCCTGGCCCTGGAGCTCCCTCGCTGCAACTACTGGGTCTACCCGGCCGACCGCGGGGACTGCGGCTCTGACCCCGGGCAACCACCCGAGGGGCAGTGGTTCCGAATGCCGGCGAGCGTGGCGGAGCCGCCCGGGCTCACGCCCTTCGCCCAGATGGTGTTCCGGGCACTGCAGACCTACGGCATGGTGGTGACCGACCAGGCGGGGGCTGTGATGCTCCAGGCCGAACAGCCCCAGGACTGGGCGGCGCAGGGCCACCGGGGCCAGTCCCCGCTCCTGGCCTCCTGGCAGGGCCTGAGCGAGTACCAGGTGGTGGCCGACCTGCCCTGGGCCTCCCTGCAGGCCGTGAGCCCCCCGGGCTCAGCCCAGGCCGGCTGAGCTCAGCGCGTGCCGAGCAGGTCGACCACGAAGACGAGGGTCTCCCCGCCCTTGATGACCCCGCCTGCCCCCCGGCTCCCGTAGCCCAGGGCGGGCGGGATGGTCAGACGGCGGCGGCCACCGACCCGCATGCCGGCCACTCCCTGGTCCCATCCCTGGATCACCTGGCCCCGGCCCAGGCCGAACTCGAACGGCTCGTCCCGGTCCCAGGAGGAGTCGAACTCGGCACCGTTGGACCAGGCCACCCCCACGTAGTGGACAGAGACCTGCTGGCCGGCAGCGGCCTCCGCCCCCTCACCGACGACCAGGTCCTCCACCACCAGTTCGGCCGGCGGTGGGCTGTCGGGTACTTCCACCTGTGGTTTGGCCATCTGCTTGTCTCCTTGTCACCTTGCCCGGTCGGGCGCTGTCAGCCCGGGCCCCTGAGCGCCGTTGACCGGCGCTTGCGGGACGCCCCGGAGCTGGCAGGCTACCCGCCGGCCACCCCGTGGCGCACCCCGCCCAGGCCCAGCAGTTGCTCGTCCAGCAGGTCGAGCACCCGTGCGTCCACGGAGATGTCGAACTTGCGGGCGAAGAGCTTGGCGCCCGCGCCGTCACCCTGCCCTCGGGCCGCCGCCACCAGCGCCGGGGCGTCCGCCTCGGTGAACGTCCTGGGGTGGGCACCACCGGCGGACCAGTCCGTGGACCACAGGTTGGCACTGGCCACCTCGGCCGCGAAGGGCGACGCCATGGCCATGGTGGGGAAGAAGAGCTCGTCGGGTATCCAGGTGCGCCGGAAGAACCTCTCGATCTCCGGGCGCCGGCCCATCTCCTCCAGCACCCACGCGCCCAGCTCCACCGAGAGCACGCAGTTCGCGTGGCCGTAGTGGGGTTCGAGCCCCGCCGGCAGGCGCCGGTGCAGCGGCAGCCGCACACGGCGGCCCTTTACGGGCATGTGCCAGTCGGTGAGCCGGGACATGCCCCCGTCGGGGTCGGCGATCCAGGGCACCGGCATAGGGGCACAGGTCACCCAAGACGCCCTGGGGTGCCCGGCCATGTAGCTGTCCAGCACCCGGGCCGGCCGGAGCGGGTAGTCCTGCCCGGTGGCCAGCACGACATGCGAGAAGCCCTCGGACGCCGCGGCGGCCAGCCCGGACAGCTCGGCTCGGACCAGGGCCCATGAGGCCCAGCCCGTGGCCAACCGGGGCAGGAGCCTCACATGGCCCGCCCGCGCTGCCAGGCGCTCGAACTCGGCCCAGACAGGCTGGGCCACCCTGGCATCGACGTGCAGGTAGACCCGGTAGGGGGCAAGGCGGTCCACCAGCCGCTCCACCTGAGCCGGCAGCTTGTGCGCCACCACGACAAAACAGATCACCCGTGACCTCCCAAGGCCAACGCTACAAGCCCTACCCCACGTGCCCGGCCCGCCCACGGGGCCGGTAGCCTGGCCGGATCGAAGGCCTTGCCGTGGACCTGGTCGCCCCTGTGCACCTCTCGATGACGACGGTGCACCCCCTGGTGACGGCGGCCCACCAGGCGCTGGCCACCTCGCCCCACAGCTCGACCTGGCTGCTGGCCCTGGCCGGCTTCCTCGGGGGAGTGGCGGTCGGTGTCGCC
>JAJZMF010000010.1 GCA_021850325.1 Actinomycetes bacterium | reverse complement strand
CGTCTCCAGCGCCAAGCTGAGCCAGTCGACGACCCTGGCCAAGGACAACCAGGCCGTCTCCAGCGCCAAGCTGAGCCAGTCGACGACCCTGGCCAAGGACACCCAGGCCGTCTCCAGCGCCAAGCTGAGCCAGTCGACGACCCTGGCCAAGGACAACCAGGCCGTCTCCAGCGCCAAGCTGAGCCAGTCGACGACCCTGACCAAGGACAACCAGGCCATTACCACCGCCCAGCAGAACCTGGCGACCACGCAGGCCAAGGACAACCAGGCCGTCTCCAGCGCCAAGCTGAGCCAGTCGACGACCTTGGCCAAGGACGCCCAGGCCATTACCACCGCCCAGCAGAGCCTGGCGACCACCGTGGCCAAGGACAAACAGGCTGTTGCCGCAGCCCAGGTGAACATGGCGACAACGGTCTCCAAGGACGACCAGGCCATCGCCACGGCAGAGGAGAACCTGGCGACGACGCTGTCCAAAGACGCCCAAGCGGTCACCACGGCACAGCAGAACGCCTTCACCACCCAACAAAAGGACCAGCAGTCCCTGGCGCAGGCCCAGTCCTCGCTGGCCTCCGCTCAACAACAGCTGAGCCAGGACAGCGTCAGTGCCTCCCTGGCAGCGGCGAACCAGCCAAGCACTCTCCAGTCCGATAGAGCGACCATCTCGGCAGACAAGGTGAGCCTCGTCCAAGCCGAGCAATCGCTCTCCGAAGCCACGCTGCGGGCACCGGTCAACGGGACCGTCGTCAGCCTGTCGGTGGCTCCCGGCCAGGCCATCTCGGCCGGTACGACCACGGTCAACGGCTCGGTGGTCGCCGCGCTCGCCAGCGCACCTGTCAGCTCCTCGGGCTCCTCGGGCTCCTCGGGCTCCTCGTCGGGCTCCTCGGGCTCCTCGGGCTCCTCGGGCTCCTCGTCGAGCTCGTCGGGCTCGTCGAGCTCGTCGGGCTCCTCGGGCTCCTCGTCGAGCTCATCCTCGGCCGAGGTCGTGATCGAGCCGGCGGGCCAGTACATCGTCAACGCCCAGGTGACCACGAGCCAGATCGGCGAGGTGCAGAACGGCGAGCAGGCCGTCATAACACCGTCGGGGGCGACCACGAGCGTCTATGGCGTCGTCAGCTCGTTCAGCTCCCAAGGGACCACCTCGAGCGGGGTCACCAGCTTCCCGGTGGTGGTGTCGGTGACCGGGGCGCCCAGTGGGCTCTACCCGGGGGCCAGCGCCACCGTTGAGCTCGTGGTCAAACAGGTGAGCAATGTCCTTGTCGTGCCGACGAGTGCGGTCCACACGCTCGGGAGCTCCTCCTACGTCGAGGTCCTGAAGAACGGCAAGGAGCAGCGCCAGGTGATCGGCGTGGGGGCTACCGGGGCGGCAGAGACCCAGGTGACCAGTGGCCTGAGCTCGGGGGAAGAGGTTGTGCTGGCTTCTCTCGGGTCGGCCGCTTCGTCTTCGGGCAGCAGCAGCCGGTTCGGCGGCTTGGGCGGCGGCTTGGGTGGCGGCTTCGGCGGGGGCTTCGGTGGCGGCCTGGGTGGGGCCGGTGGGTTCACCCGCAGTGGCAGGGCCGGCGGGTGAGCTCCGACGGCTGCTCCTCGCCGAGCGGGCCCCGGGCCGCGGTCGGAGACCGGGTCGTCCCGGGCCCCGGCCGTGCTCCGGCTGGCACCCGTCAGCCGCTTGTGCGCTTCGACAGCGTGTGGAAGACCTACCGCACCGGGGCGGAACCGGTCCACGCGTTACGGGGCGTGTCCGTGTCGGTCATGCCCGGCGAGTACATCTCGATCATCGGGCCTTCGGGCTCGGGCAAGTCGACCTTCATGCACATCCTGGGTTGTCTCGACACGCCCACTTCCGGCCGCTACTCGCTGGCAGGCACCGATGTGAGCTCCATGGGGGAAGTGGAACTGGCCGAAGTGCGCAACCGGCGCATCGGGTTCGTCTTCCAGCAGTTCCATCTGCTCGCTCGTCTCAGCGCCTGGCGGAACGTGGAGCTGCCTCTCATCTATGCCGGCGTGCCCCGTCACGAGCGGAGGGTGCGGGCAATGGCAGCGCTCGAACAGGTCGGCCTGGCAAACCGGGTTGAGCACAGACCGAACCAGCTCTCGGGGGGCCAGCAGCAACGTGTGGCTGTGGCCCGGGCACTGGTGACAGAGCCGGACTTGTTGTTGGCGGACGAACCGACGGGCAACCTCGACTCGCGCTCCAGCGCCGACGTCCTGGCCATGCTGGACGAGCTCCACCGTTCTGGCCGCACGATCGTGCTGATCACCCACGAGCCGGATGTGGCCCAGGCCGCCGAACGGGTCAAGCGCTTCCGTGACGGCCGCTTCATCGACGACGGCGGGGAGGGCCGGTGAGCTGGTGGGAGACCATGCGGTCCGGCTTCGACGCCATCCTCGGGCACCGGCTGCGCTCAGGCCTGACCGTGCTCGGCATCCTGATCGGGATCGCGGCCGTGATCCTCACCGTGGGCCTGGGGGAGGGGGCCACGGCCCAGGTCAACTCCGCCATCAACTCGTTGGGCACGAACCTGCTCATCGTCAGCCCGGGCAGCAGCTCCACCGGCCTGGTCCGCGGTGGCTTCGGGACCGCGTCCACACTCACCTATGCCAACGCGCTCGCGCTGGGCAACAAGCGTGACTGCCCGGACGTGGCCGCCGTCGCCCCCCAGGTCCAGACGGGAGGGAACCTGGTGGCGGGCACGACCAACTGGAGCACCCAGGTCATCGGGAGCACGCCCAACTGGTTGCAGGTGAGGGGACGGTCCATGGCCATCGGCTCGTTCTTCACTGCGTCGCAGGTGAAGACCGACGCCAATGTCGTCGTGCTGGGCTCGACGACCGCGCAGGAGCTGGGCCTCTTCAACCCCGTGGGCCAGACGATCGAGGTGGGGACCGTCCCCTTCACCGTGATAGGCGTGCTCAAGAGCGCCGGCACCTCGTCGTCGTCCACCAACCAGGACGACATGGCAGTGGTACCGGTCACCACCGCCCAGGAGCTGCTCACCGGTACGCCGACGGTGAGCAACATCTACCTGGAGGCCACGTCGGCATCGACCATGGGAGCTGCGGGCACCGAGGTCACCGACGAGCTGTTGGCACTGCACGGGATAACCGACCCGGCCAACCAGGACTTCACGATCACCAGCCAGACCTCGCTCGTGCAGACGGCAAGTTCGGTCAACAGCGCCCTCACGTTCCTGCTGGCGGGTATCGCTGCGATCTCCCTGTTGGTCGGGGGTATCGGGGTGATGAACATCATGCTGGTATCGGTCACCGAGCGGGTGCGCGAGATCGGCCTGCGCAAGGCCCTGGGGGCCACGCCGGCCATGGTGCGCCGCCAGTTCCTCGTGGAGGCCTCGGTCCTCGGCCTGACCGGAGGCATAGGTGGAGCCGCCCTGGGCCTGGTCGCTGCGGTCGTCGTGCCCCACTTCGTTTCCAACCAGATCGCCATATCGGTCCCGGCCACGCTCGGGTCAGTGGCCGTGGCGATGGTCATCGGCGTCGTCTTCGGTGTGTACCCCGCATCCCGCGCCGCCCGCCTGGCGCCGATAGAGGCGCTGCGCAGCGAGTGAGCCCTTCCCAGAACAAGCTGACCAGGAGGAGAAAATGACTAGAGCGCTTGCCTGGCCGAGCCGGCCGGGGCTGCGCAGGCCCGGCCCGGAGCTGTACCTCGCGGCCGGTGCGGCGGTGGTCGCTTCAGCCGTGGCCCTCAGTGCCTGTGGCGGAGCACCGACGGCCGCCAGCTCACCGGCCACGACGAAGGCGACCACTGCCACGACCGCTGCCAGCGGTGCGTCCCGGAGCGCTGCGACGTCCCGCCCTGCCGGTGCGCCCTCAGGGCCCGGCGCGGCTTCAGGTAGTGCGGGCAGCGCGCCGCGGGGTGGGGCTTTCAGCGGCCCGGCGGCCTCGGGGACCATCGCCAGCGTCTCGGGCAGCACTCTGGAGGTGCAGAACGCCCAGACGGGACAGACGACGGTGAACGTGACGGCCAAGACGCTGATAACGGCCACTTCCCTGGTCAAGGTGTCAGCGGTGAAGCCGGGAGAATGCGTGACGGCCACGGGTACCGACGGCACGGGTGGGGGCATGCTCGCCAGTGCCGTGAGCATCGTGGCGCCGCGCAACGGTTCGTGCAGCGTGTTCGGCAACGGCGGTGCAGACGGGCTGGGACGTCGGGGGGAAGGCCAGCCGGCCCGTAGTCCCGGTGGTCCTGCCGCACTGGGTGGGGTGAGCCGGTCGCTGCCCCGCGCGCCCGTGAACGCGGCTACGGCCTTCGGCAAGGTGGTGTCGGTCTCGGGGAAGACGATCGATGTCAGCGGCACGCTGCGCGCTTTCCGGGCCACCCAGGGCCCGTCCCAGGTGACCACCACGACCAAGCCCACGACCGGCACCGTCACCCTCACCGTTAGCAGCGCAACCAGGTACGAGAAGGTCGGCCCGGCCACGGTGGCGTCGCTGAAGGTGGGTGAGTGCGCCACAGCCTTCGGTGCGGCCAACAGCATCGGTGCCGTCACGGCGACCCGTCTGGCTGTGGCACCGGCTACGGCCGGGGTCTGTGCGGCCGGCTTCGGCCCGGGGGCCGGCTTCGGGTTCTTCGGCGGCCGGCCGGGCGGCGCCTCGCCCTCCGGGGTGGCTCCGGGAGCGGCCGCAGCGCATGCAGGAACCCAGGTCGGAGCGGGGGCGGCGGCGTGAGCCGCCCCCGGTTGGCCCGTCGGCGGCCGCTCGCTCCGGCCGGCGTACTACCCCTCCTGGCGGTGACCGTACTTGTCCCTGTTCTGGCCCCCGGGGCCTCCGCCTCGGCCGCGGGCCTGGGCCCGACCAGCGCGTGCACGGACCTGTTGGCCGGGCTGAGCGTGTACGGCGGCAGCAACCAGGTGGCCAAGACCGGCTCCAGCTTCTCCAGCCCCCTGGCGGTACAGGCCGTCGACACCGGAGGGTGCCCCATGGCGGACGTGCAGGTCCAGTTCGCCGCCCCCTCCGCTGGTGCGACCGCTGGCTTCGCCGGCGGTGCCTCCTCGGCCACCGTGGCGACGGGTGCCAACGGGGTGGCCACAGCCCCCACCCTCACCGCCGACGAGGTCTCCGGGACCTACTCGGTGGTGGCCACTTCGGGGATCTTCACGGCAAGCTTCAGCCTCACCAACTCGACGGTGGCCCAGGCCACCACAGTGACCATCGCCGCCGGCTCGGGGCAGGCGGCGACGGTGGGGTCGGCGTTCGCCCAGAGCCTGGCCGTGGTTGTGAGCGATCCCTTCGGTGACCCGGTGGCAGGGGCCAGCGTCGACTTCCAGGTCGCGGCCGACAAGGGCGCCACAGCCAGCTTCGCGTCCGGGGGTACGAGCGCGGTGGTGCAGACCGGCTACGACGGCCGGGCGACGGCGCCTCAGCTCCTCGCCGGCAGCACTTCGGGCACGTTCACGGTCACAGCCACTTTGGCCGGGACGTCATCGGGAGCGGCGGCCTCGGGCGGCGCCCCCGCCACCTTCTCCCTGACCGACGTGGCGGGGCAGGCTTACGCCGTCACCGCCGGGGTCGGGACCTCGCAGACGGCCCAGGGCGGCACGGCCTATGCGGTCCCCCTGGCGGTGACTGTGACCGACGTCGATGGCAACCCGGTGACGGGAGCCACCGTCACCTTCGCGGCTCCGCCCACGGGTGCAACCGGGGTCTTCGTGAGCGGGGGCCGTACCGCCGTGGTCAGCACCGGGCCGACGGGGACGGCGACGGCCCCGACCTTTGTGGCGGGGCAGAGCACGGGTGGTTACGTCGTGACGGCCAGCGTGGCCGGGGTGGCCCAGCCGGCCACCTTCGCCATGGTCGACGCCCCCCGTACCTCGGCAGCGGTGAGCGCCCCCCCGGGCACCTACCGCCTGGTGACGAGCGGAGGACGGGTGCTCAGCTCGGGAGGCGCCGTCACCTACGTGGCGCACACTGGCCTGGCCCACGTGGTGGCCATGGCGGCCACGCCCGACGGCAAGGGCTACTGGGTGGCCACGGCGCAGGGCAAGCTCGAGGCCTACGGGGACGCCCATCTGTATGGGACGCCCACCCACCAGCAGCTCACACGGCCCGTCGTCGCCATGGCGGCCACGCCCGACGGCAAGGGCTACTGGGTGGCCACGGCGCAGGGCAAGCTCGAGGCCTACGGGGACGCCCATCTGTATGGGACGCCCACCCACCAGCAGCTCACACGGCCCGTCGTCGCCATGGCGGCCACGCCCGACGGCAAGGGCTACTGGCTCGTGGACGCCGGAGGGGGCGTGTTCGCATATGGCGACGCTGCCTTCTACGGCTCGGCGGCAGGCCTCTTGCACCCGGCAGGCAAGGAGAGCGTGGTGGCCGTGGCACCGACCAGCGACGGGCGCGGTTACTGGCTGGCCACCTCCAGTGGCGCCGTGTTCGCATTCGGCGACGCCACCTTCTACGGGTCATCGACCCGGCTCTCCTTCGGCCGGGTGGCGACGCTGGTACCCACCCGCGACGGCGGAGGGTACTGGCTGGTGGGTGCGAACGGGACCTGCGCCGGCTTCGGCGACGCCGGTGGCCAGGGGACCCCAACGGTGAGCACCAGTTCACCGGTCGTGGCAGGGGCTGCCTGAACGGCGGCCCCCACCCGGCCCGAACGGCGTGGTCCACCACCGAGCTCCTGCCTTCGGCTACCCTCTCAGGGCCGACTTGGGAGCCGCAGCCTGCGTGCTATCATGTCTGGAGTCCTCTGGGGCCTGTGCTTTCGCGGTACGCGGCCCCTGTCGAAGCGAGTTCTCTCGAGGTCAAGTGCCCACTATTGCCCAACTGGTCCGCAAGGGCCGTCAGCAAAGCTCGAAGAAGACAAAGACGCCGGCCCTGAAGGGGGCTCCCCAGCGTCGGGGCGTGTGCACGCGTGTGTACACGAACACCCCCAAGAAGCCCAACTCGGCCCTGCGCAAGGTAGCCCGGGTGCGCCTGTCAAGCGGCTTCGAGATCACGGCGTACATCCCGGGGGTGGGGCACAACCTCCAGGAGCACTCGATCGTGCTCGTGCGCGGCGGGCGTGTCAAGGACCTCCCGGGCGTGCGTTACAAGGTGATACGGGGGACTCTGGACACCGCCGGTGTGCGGGACCGCAAACAAGCTCGTAGCCGCTATGGCGCCAAGAAGGGTTAGGGGCCGCTCACATGCCGCGTAAAGGACCAGCACCTCGGCGGGAGCTCCTGCCCGACCCCATCTACCGCTCGGTGCTCGTGACCCAGCTCGTGAACAAGGTCCTCTCCCGGGGCAAGCGGAGCGTGGCCGAGCGGATCGTCTACGACGCCCTGGAGACGATCAAGGAACGTACCGCGGGCGAGCCCATCGCGACCCTGAAGCGCGCAGTGGACAACACCAAGCCGCAGCTGGAGGTCAAGAGCCGGCGGGTGGGTGGTGCCACCTACCAGGTGCCCGTGGACGTGAAGCCGCGGCGTGCCGCGACTCTTTCCGTGCGCTGGCTGGTAGGGTACTCCAGGCAGAGGCGTGAGAAGACCATGTCAGAGCGCCTGGCCAGCGAGCTGATCGACGCCTCCAACGGTGTGGGCGCTGCCGTGAAGCGTCGTGAGGACATGCACAAGATGGCTGACTCCAACCGGGCCTTCGCCCACTACCGCTGGTAGGTGGTGGCCGCGGCGGAGGAAGCCGAGCGTTAGCCGATTGAACCTGGTCCGGCCCTGCTCCGGTTGCTGAAGCCGTGCAGGTCAGGGTGCTGGGTGGCCCCGGGCCATCTGGCCTCCCCGGGCCGGGGACGACAACTCAGCCGAAGGGCTACCAGGCCAAGCGGCCGCAAAGGGCAGGTGCGGGTTGCCCTGCCGGGCCGCTGAGCAGCTCTGGGGGCCAACTGGGTGCCCAGCCTGGTCTCGGCAAAAGACAACCTGATCGCCGGCACCGCTCATGGGGTGCCGGCCATTCACACGCGTAGGCACAAAACGAGACTTTGAGGCGAACACATGGCTGACGCTGGCAACAAGCGAGAGTTCCCGCTGGCCCGGACCCGCAACATCGGGATCATGGCCCACATCGACGCCGGGAAGACCACGACCACCGAGCGGATCCTGTACTACACGGGAGTCAACTACAAGATCGGTGAGGTGCACGAGGGTAGCGCCACCATGGACTGGATGCCCCAGGAGCAGGAGCGGGGCATCACGATCACCTCGGCGGCCACGACCTGCCAGTGGGCGGACCACCGGATCAACATCATCGACACCCCCGGTCACGTCGACTTCACCGTCGAGGTCGAGCGGTCCCTGCGGGTGCTCGACGGCGCGGTCGCTGTGTTCGATGCCGTCGCCGGCGTGGAGCCACAGACCGAAACCGTTTGGCGCCAGGCCGACAAGTACGCCGTCCCCCGGATCTGCTTCGTGAACAAGATGGACCGCATCGGCGCCAACTTCGTCCGCTGCGTGGACATGATGAAGGACCGCCTCGGGGCCACGGTGGCGGTCGTCCAGATCCCCATCGGTGCCGAGAGCAGCTTTGCCGGTGTGGTCGACCTGCTCGAGATGAAGGCCCTGGTCTGGGACGAGAGCTCCCCGCGGGGCGAGGCCTACAGCGTCGTGGAGATCCCGGCCGAGCTACAGGACGAGGCACAGACGTGGAGGGCGGAGCTGATCGACACCCTCTCCAACTTCGACGACGCGATCACCGAGAAGTTCCTCAACGAGGAGGAGCTGACACCGGCGGACCTCCGCGACGCCCTGCGCAGGGCAACGATCAGCGGCCAGGCGGTGCCCGTGCTGTGCGGGGCGGCCTTCAAGAACAAGGGCGTGCAGCCCATGCTCGATGCCGTCGTCAACTACCTGCCGAGCCCGCTGGACATCCCGCCCACCAGGGGCAAGGACCTGAAGGGCGCCGTCGACCTGGAGCGCCGGGCTGACGACAAGGAGCCCTTCGCCGCTCTCGCTTTCAAGATCATGGCCGACCAGCACCTGGGCAAGCTGATCTTCGCGCGCGTGTACTCGGGCATGATCTCCCAGGGGGACGGGGTCCTCAATTCGACCAAGGACCGCAAGGAGCGCATCGGCCGCATCGTGCAGATGCACGCGAACCACCGGGAGCCGCGCGAGGTGGCCTACGCGGGCGACATCATCGCCCTGGTGGGCCTCAAGCAGACCACCACCGGTGACACCCTGTGCGACCCCGGCGACCCCATCGTCCTGGAGTCCCTCGACTTCCCCGAGCCGGTGATCCACGTGGCGGTCGAGCCCAAGACCAAGGCTGACCAGGACAAGCTGTCCCGGGCCCTGCAGACGCTGGCCGAGGAGGACCCCACCTTCCAGGTGCACGGCGACGAGGAGACCGGCCAGACGGTCATCGGTGGTATGGGCGAGCTGCACCTCGAGGTGCTCGTGGACCGCATGCTGCGTGAGTTCCGTGTGGACGCCAACGTCGGCAAGCCCCAGGTCGCCTACCGGGAGACGATCCGCAAGAAGGTCGAGAAGGTCGAGCACCGCTACGTCCGCCAGACCGGCGGTCGTGGCCAGTACGGCCATGTCGTGCTGGACCTCGAGCCGACCGGTCCCGGTGGCGGGTACGAGTTCGTGGACAAGATCACCGGTGGCGTGATCCCCAAGGAGTACATCCCGGCCGTCGACGCCGGTATCCAGGACGCCATGCAGTCGGGCGTGCTGGCCGGCTTCCCCGTGGTCGACATCCGGGCCACACTGGTGTTCGGGTCCTACCACGACGTCGACTCGTCGGAGATGGCGTTCAAGATCGCCGGCTCGATGTGCTTCAAGGAGTCCTGCCGGCGGGCGAGCCCCGTGCTGCTCGAGCCGATCATGGCTGTGGAAGTCGTCACCCCCGAGGACTACCTCGGGGATGTGATCGGCGACCTGGCCTCTCGCCGCGGCCATGTCGAGGGCATGGACCAGCGGGCCAACAACCAGGTCGTGAAGGCTGAGGTCCCGCTGGCCGAGATGTTCGGCTACGCGACCGACCTGCGCAGCCGCACCCAGGGCCGTGCCACATACACCATGCAGTTCAAGAGTTATCAGGAAGTGCCGGAGTCGGTCTCGAAGGAGATCGTCGCCCGGGTGCGCGGCGAATAAGCCGCCGCCCGTCGGCACCGGCAGCTGCTAGCGTACTAGACCGCCTCCGGACGAACCCCGGATCCGCACAGGGAGCATTGCAAATGGCCAAGCAGAAGTTCGAGCGCAACAAGCCTCACCTCAACATCGGCACGATGGGGCACATCGACCACGGTAAGACCACTCTCACCGCGGCGATCACCAAGGTGCTCCACGACCACGACCCCGCCAACAACGCCTTCTCGCCCTTCGACTCCATCGACAAGGCCCCGGAAGAGCGCCAGCGGGGCATCACGATCAACATCGCCCACGTGGAGTACCAGACCGGCAACCGGCACTACGCCCACGTCGACATGCCCGGTCACGCCGACTACATCAAGAACATGATCACCGGTGCCGCCCAGGTCGATGGCGCCATCCTGGTCGTGTCCGCTCCCGACGGCCCCATGCCCCAGACCCGTGAGCACGTCCTGCTCGCCCGCCAGGTCGGGGTGCCCTCCATCGTCGTTGCCCTCAACAAGGTCGACGCCATGGACGACGAGGAGCTGCTCGAGCTGGTCGAGCTCGAGGTGCGTGAGCTGCTGAACTCCTATGAGTTCCCCGGTGACGACACCCCCATCGTGCGCGTCTCCGCTCTCAAGGCGCTCGAAGGTGACCCCGAGGCGGCCCAGGGCATCCTGAAGCTGATGGAGGCGGTCGATGCATTCGTGCCCGAGCCCGAGCGCGAGATCGACAAGCCCTTCCTGATGCCGGTCGAGGACGTCTTCACCATCTCCGGCCGTGGCACCGTGGCCACGGGCAAGGTGGAGCAGGGCGTGATCAAGATCAACGACCCTGTGGAGATCGTGGGCCTGCGCACGACGGCCAAGACCGTGTGCACCGGTGTCGAGATGTTCCGCAAGCTGCTGGACCAGGGCCAGGCCGGCGACAACATCGGCGTCCTGTTGCGGGGCACCAAGAAGGAGGAGATCGAGCGCGGTCAGGTGCTGTGCAAGCCCGGCTCCATCACCCCCCACACCAACTTCGAGGCCAATGTGTACGTCCTGAACAAGGACGAAGGTGGGCGCCACAAGCCCTTCTTCACCAACTACCGGCCCCAGTTCTACTTCCGCACCACCGACGTCACGGGTTCGGTCACCCTTCCCGAGGGCACCGAGATGGTGATGCCCGGCGACAACGTGACCATGACAGTCGAGCTGCAGAAGCCCATCGCCATGGACGAGGGCCTGCGTTTCGCCATCCGTGAGGGTGGACGGACCGTGGGCGCCGGCCGGGTCACGAAGATCATCAAGTAGCGATCGAGGACGGAGACCCAGTGGCTGAAGGCGCCCGCCAACGCATCCGGATACGGCTCAAGGCTTATGACCACGAGGTCATAGACCAGTCGACCAAGAAGATCGTCGAGACCGTGCTGCGCACCCAGGCAAAGGTGCGCGGGCCTGTGCCGTTGCCCACTGAGGTCAACCGCTACACGGTGATCCGCAGCCCCCACAAGTACAAGGACAGCCGCGAGCACTTCGAGATGCGGGTGCACAAGCGGCTCCTCGACATAGTGGAGCACACCTCCAAGACCGTCGACTCGTTGCAGCGCATCGAGCTGCCGGCCGGCGTCGACATCGAGATCAAGATACAGAGCGCGTAGTCAGGCCCGGTCCTTTGCTTGGCCAGCGCGAGCCTGGCTGACAGCACTCCCGAAGGCGAGGGGCCCGGTGCCCCTCGCCTTTGCGCGTCACCCCGAGCACGCAGGCGGCTCCGGGCGGCCCGGTACCCTCAGACCGGGCCACCCACCAGGGTTGATCCCCGGTCGTCCCAGCGCCAGCTGGGTGCGTCCCCCCAGAGCCGCTCGAGGTCGTAGAACTCGCGGGCCTCGTCCAAGAAGACGTGGACGACGAGGTCGCCGAAGTCCATTAGGACCCAGCGGGCGTCATCAGTGCCCTCTACGCAGGACGGGCCACCGTAGCCGGCCTCCTTCATCTGCCGTTCGATCTCGTCGCCGATCGTGCGCACCTGACGCGGGTTGGAACCGCTGGTCACCAGGAAGGCGTCGGTCAGGCCGATGAGCCTGTCGACGGCGAGCACCACGATGTCCTGGCCGAGCTTCGAGGAGGCAGCCCGGGCGGCAATGGCACAGCGTTGTCGCGTCTGTTCGGAACTGAAGCCGGAGACCGTGGAGCTTGCACCTTCCCGGGCGGTTGGGGCGGCGGGGGCGAAGGTCAAGAGGCGTGCACCTCACTGTTCACTGTGTAGCTGATGGTCGGGGGGGCGGAGCCGGTCGTGCTGGGCGTGCCGAGCCACTGCAGGCCGAGCAGTACGACTGTGGTGAGGAAGGCTGCGAACAGCAGGAGAGCTGCCACCACCTTCTCAACGAAACGTCTACGACGGTCCGCTCGGCGGTGCAATGCCCCGGCGCGTGCCTGTGCCCGCACGTCGGCCGTTGTCGCAGCCTTCATCCGCTCACAGCGTACAGCCCACGCTCGCGGATGACGCGCACGGCAGGTTCGGGGATGAGGTAGTCGAGCGGCCTCCCGTCGGCGGCGCGGGCACGGAGATCGGTGCTCGAGATGTCCAGGTTGGGCACGGTGACCTCCTCGACCCGCCATCCCTGCTGCCAGAGCCCGCTGGGGGCAGGGGTGCCCGGCCGGTTGACCACCACCAGGGAGGCCAGGTCGCGGACCTCCCCCAGGCGTTCCCAGGTCCCGAGCTCCGCCGAGACGTCCCAGCCCACGATGACGAAGAGCTCCGCCCCCGGGTGCAGCCGCGCCATCTCTGCCACCGTGTCAGCGGTGTAGGAGGGCCCGCCCCGGTCGATCTCGGTGCGGCCGGCCTCCAGCCCGGGGACGCAGCCCACGGCCGCCCGTACCATGTCGAAGCGGTCCTGCGCCGGGCTCACCCGGCGGGCACCGGCCTTCTGCCAGGGGATGTTGGCCACCATCAGCACCACGTTGTCCAGTTGCAGCTGGTGGCGGACGTTCACTGCGGCTACGAGGTGCCCCACGTGTATGGGGTCGAAGGTGCCCCCGAAGATGCCGATCCGCTCTGCCACTGCCGGGAACGATACCGGCTGGCCGGTGCCCGCCGAGAGGGTGCAATTGACTTGCCAGGCGATGGGCGGCCTGCCACGGTTAATGGGTGAGCGAGTGGACCCCCCAGTCCTGGCGGAGCCGTCGGGCCGAACAGCAACCAGAGTGGCCGGACCAGCACGCGTTGGAGCAGAACCTGAAGGTCCTGTCCACGCTGCCCCCCCTGGTGTTCGCCGGCGAGGCCCGTGCCTTGGAGGCCTCACTGGCCGAGGTGGCCGCCGGCCGGGCCTTCCTCCTGCAGGCCGGGGACTGCGCCGAGTCGTTCTACGACTTCACGGCGGACAGCATCCGGGACAAGCTCAAGGTCATACTGCAGATGGCGGTGGTGCTCACCTACGGCACCGGGACGCCGGTGGTGAAGGTGGGGCGCATTGCGGGGCAGTTCGCCAAGCCCCGGTCGTCTGCCTTCGAGACCGTCAACGGCACCCAGTTGCCCGCCTTCCGCGGGCACATAGTCAACGACGACGCCCCGACGCTGGAGGCTCGTCGCCCCGACCCCGCCCGGCTCATCGCCGCCTACCACCAGTCCGCCTCCACGCTGAACCTGCTCCGCGCCTTCACCAAGGGCGGCTTCGCCGACCTGGAGCAGGTGCACATGTGGAACCAGCAGTTCGTGGCTTCCAGCCGGGAGGGGGAGCGCTACGAGGCGACGGCAGCTGAGATCGACCGTGCGCTCCGCTTCATGGCGGCCTGCGGGATAGACCTCAAAGCAGAGGAGACCCTCCACCAGGTGGACTTCTTCACCAGTCACGAGGCACTGATACTGGGCTACGAGGAGGCGCTCACCAGGCGCGACTCCCTGACCGGTGACTGGTACGACACCTCGGCCCACATGCTGTGGTGCGGCGAGCGCACCCGCCAGCTCGACGGGGCACACCTGCACTTCCTGTCCGGGGTCAGGAACCCGGTGGCGGCCAAGGTGGGCCCGGGTGCCAAGCCCGAGGACGTGGTCGCCATGTGCGACATCCTCGACCCTGAGCGCAAGCCGGGCCGGCTCACCCTGATCAGCCGCATGGGGGCGGGCAAGGTGGAGGACGCCCTGCCCGGTCTCCAGGTCGCGGTGCGCGAATCGGGCCACCCCGTGGTCTGGACGTGCGACCCCATGCACGGCAACACCTTCACCTCCGACAGCGGCCGCAAGACCCGGCACTTCGACGCCGTGATGAGCGAGATATCCGGTTTCTTCGCTGCTTGCCGCAGGAGCGGTACCTGGCCGGGCGGGGTCCATGTGGAGCTGACCGGCGACAGCGTCACCGAGTGCCTGGGCGGAGCGGAGGAGATCGTCGAGGACGACCTGGCCCTGCGTTACACGACCACCTGTGACCCGAGGCTCAACGGGCGTCAGTCGCTGGACCTGGCCTTCCGGGTAGCCGAGCTCCTGCGCGAGGGCTGAGGGCCCGCCCGGGCCGGGGCACGTGGTGCCCTCCCGGGCCGGTGCCCGGGGCGAGGTGGGCGCCCGCCCGCCACGCCGGTCAGTCGGCAGTCGGACAGGTTTGCGGCCGAGAAGGGAAAGGGGCCCTCACACGATGTTCCAGCGGGCGGTGGCTGCCCGGCTGATGGCCGGGGCCCTGGTGGCGGCCCTCACCCCGGTCCCCGGGGCGCAGGGGGCCGCCCGGGCGGCTGTGCGGGCAGAGCTGGCCGCCCCGGCCTCCTGGACGAGCGCGAGCCCTCCCGAGCCCCCGGGTGCGGCATCGGCGGGGCTGGCCGGTGTCTCGTGCCCCTCTGCAGGCAACTGCACCGCGGTCGGTCACGCCGCCCTGCCCGCCGGCCAGGCGCCACTGGTCGAGGAGCTCGTGGCCGGGTCGTGGCAGCAGGCGACGTCCGCCGCGGTGCCTGGGGCCGCCGCCGGGCTGACCTCGGTGTCCTGTGCGGGCCAGGGGCACTGCATGGCCGTCGGGTACACGAAGGCCCCCGGCAGCCTGGGCCCGCAGCCCTTGGCCGAGGTGGAGGTGGGCTCCAGTTGGTCGCTGAGCCCCGTGCCGGCGCTGGGCAGCGCCGGGGAGCTGAGCGGCGTGTGGTGCTCCAGCACGACTTCCTGCGTGGCGGTGGGGTGGTACAGCGCCGGGCCCTCCCGGCACGAGACGCTGGTGGAGACGTGGTCGGCTTCCGGCTGGGCCACGGCGCCGAGCGCCGACCCGGGCAGTGCCGACAGCGAGCTGACCTCGGTGGCCTGCGGCACGGACCTGGGGTGCACCGCGGTGGGCTGGTACAAGGGGGCAACCGGGCCCCGCCATGCCCTGGTCGAACAGCTCGGGGGAGGGGTGTGGCAGGCGGTGCCCGTGCGTGCCGCCGGTGGCAGTGACAACGTGCTCCAAGGTGTGTCCTGTCCCACCTCCGGGACCTGCGTAGCCGTGGGGTGGTACTTCAACGGCCATGCCGAGCAAGCCCTGGTCGACACACCCGGGCCGGCGGGTTGGGAGCCCGTGGCAGGTGGTGCCAGCGCCAGCGTGGGCAACAACGAGCTGAGCTCGGTGTCCTGTCCCGCCGCCGGCGTCTGCACGGCCGTGGGTGCCGCCTCGAACGGTCGCGTCCAGCAGGCGCTGGTGGCCGGCCTGACCGGGGGTAAGTGGGACGCGCTCCGGGTCGTCACCTCGCAGGGGGGCCGGGCGCTGTCCTCCGTGGACTGCGCGGCCTCCAGGTGCCAGAGCGTGGGTTCGCAGTCCCTGCCCCAGTCCTCGGTGCAGGGCCCCCTGGCCGTGGCCGGTGCCGGTCGGACCTGGTCGGCCACGGCCCCACCTGCTCCCCAGGCCCCCTACGACCAGCTCAGCTCGGTGTCCTGCACCGCGGGTGGCCAGTGCAGCGCCGTCGGGAGCGCGGTGTCCGCGGGACGCCTCGCCGTCCCGTTGGTGGAGACCGGGACCGGGAGCACCTGGTCGGCGTCGGTCCTGGCACCTCCGGCCGTGCCCGGTCTCCCGGCCGGCGCACCCGCCTACCTGGAGAGCGTGTCCTGCCCCGCCCCCGGTCTGTGCAGCGCTGTCGGCTACTACCTGGGCGTCGATGGCCGGGCGGCACCCCTGGTCGAGGTGCAGGGCAGCAGCGGCTGGGCGAATGTGGCAGTACCAAGGCTAGCTAGCTCTGTAGCTATATATCTCCAAGCAATATCTTGCCCCGCTCCCGGCTATTGCACGGCCGTGGGGTACTACACGGCGTCGTCAGGGTCGTCGGTGCCGGTGGCGTTCACGACCTCGGGCGGTGCATGGTCGGCCCGCCCCCTGCCCACCCCGGGCGGTGCCGCTGCCCGGTTGGCCTCCGTGTCCTGCTCCGCCGCCGGGACGTGCGTGGCGGTGGGGGCGTTCACGTCCGGGGCCGTCAGTCATGCCTTGGTCGAAGTGCTTGCGGGGGGTGCCTGGTCGGTGGCGGCCCAGGGTTCGCAGGGCCCGCCCAGGGGGGCTCTGTCGGGTGTGTCGTGCGCCGGCAGTGGGTGCCTGGCCGTGGGCTCGGGCCCGGGCCCCGATGGCCCTGCGCCGCTGGTGGAGGCTCCCGTCAAGGCACAGTGGTCGGTGATGGGCGCGCCCTCCGCCGGGCCGACCGGGGGCCGGCTGGAGGCGGTCAGCTGCCTGGGGCCCGCTTCGTGCGCGGTCGCCGGGTACCAGCCGGGGCGCGCCGGCAGCCCCGACCAGCCGCTGCTGTCCGTCCTTGCCTCGGGGAGCTGGCGGGGTGTGCCCGCCTACGGCGGGGCCGGGCAGTCGGCGAGGCTGCTCGGCGTGTCCTGTGCAACGCGTCTGGCCTGCACCACCGTCGGTTGGTACAACGACGGCCAGGCCCGGGACGCCCTGGTGGCGAGCGGCGCGATGGTCCCCCCGGCACCCAGGCGGACCAAGGTGGTGCTTGCGAGCACCGTGGCCCGGGCGGTCGTGGGTGGCCCGGTCGTCCTCACGGCCACCGTGGTGCCTGCCCCGACCGGGGGCACGGTCAGTTTCCTGGACAACGGGGTGGCCCTGGCTGCCTGCCAGGCCGTGCTGCCCGGCCCCGGGGGGAGGGTCACCTGCACGGTGGCCTTCCCAGGCCCGGGGCCGCAGTTGCTCCAGGCGTCGTTCTCCGGCAGTGCCGGTTTCCTGCCCTCCAGTTCACCTGTCACCGGGCTGGTGGTGAACTGGCCGCCGCAGGGCTACTGGTTGGCCACCCGTAACGGGAGCGTCCTGGCCGAGGGCGGCGCCAAGGCGCTGGGTGCCCCGGGGCCGGGAGGCGCTCCGGTGACGGGTATTGCCGCCGCACCGGGTGGGACCGGCTACTGGGTGCTCAACAAGATGGGCGGGGTGTACGCCTATGGGACGGCCAGGTTCTACGGGGACCTGCCGGACCTGCACATCAAGGTGGACGATGCGGTGGCCATCGCCCCCACGCCCGACGGCGGTGGCTACTGGCTCGTCGGCCGTGACGGCGGGTTCTTTGCTTTTGGCGACGCCCGTTTCTACGGTTCCCTGCCTGCCCTCCACCGCCATGTTCACGACATCACGGCGATGGCCGCGGCTCCGGACGGGGCGGGCTATGTCCTGGTCGGGGCGGACGGTGGCGTGTTCACCTTCGGTAGCGCCCACTACGCCGGGCCCCTGGCCGGCGGCCACAGCCGTGCGCACGACGTGAGGGCGGTGCTCGAGGCCCCTGGAGGCCGGGGCTACCTCCTGGTCGAGGCGGACGGGGGGGTGTACCAGTTCGGCCGGGGCGCCCGCTTCTACGGCAGCCTCCCCCAGCGGCACCTGAACGTCGCCGACATCGTGGGAGCGGCGGCCACACCTGACGGGCACGGCTACTGGCTGGCCGGGGCCAACGGGCAGGTGTACCGCTTCGGCGATGCTGCGCCCGAGCCGGCCACTGGGGCCGCGACAGGAGTGGTGGCGATAGCCGGCACCTGAGGCACGCCCTGAGGGCGCCGCTCCCTGGGGAACGTCCTGGAGCGCCGGGCTCACGAGGCAAGACGGCGCCAGGGGCTAAAAGTTGACTAATCCGATCAGCAATGCTAACAATAGGAGGCGATGACCCCCGCCATCCTCACCCGTGACATCGCGCCCGATCTCGAAGAGGACATAGTCAAGTTCGAGAAGGTGCTCGCCAGCTACCTGGCCGGAGAGCTGAGCGAGGACGAGTTCAGGCTCTTCCGGCTCAACAACGGCGTTTACGGGCAGCGCCAGGGCGGCCGCAACCAGATGGTGCGGCTCAAGGCCCCCTACGGCTCGGTGACCCCCGAACAGCTCGAGGCGCTGGGGGACATCTCCGAGCGCTACAGCCGGGGCTGGGGCCACCTCACCACCCGTCAGAACGTGCAGTTCCACTTCGTACAGCTCGAGCGAGTCCCCGAGATGCTGCGCGACGCAGCCCGGGTGGGACTGACCAGCCGGGAGGCCTGCGGCGACACGGTGCGCAACGTGACCGGTTGCCACCTGGCCGGGGCATGCCCCTACGAGGTGCTCGACATCAGCCCGTGGGCCGAGGCGACCTTCCGCCACTTCCTCCACCACCCCTACGCCCAGCGGTTGCCCCGCAAGTTCAAGGTCAACTTCTCCGGGTGCATCACCGATTGCGGGCAGGCCATGTTCAACGACGTGGGCGTGGTCGCGGTCTCCCGGCCGAGGCCTGACGGCACCACGGAGGCGGGCTTCAGGGTGTTCATCGGGGGCGGCCTGGGTGCGAACCCCCGAGCTGCTCAGGCCCTGGAAGAGTTCACACCGCGTGAGGAGCTGCTGGCGACCATCGAGGCGGTGCTGCGCACCTTCGACCACTACGGCAACCGCGACAACAAGCTGCGTGCCCGGCTCAAGTGGGTGCTGGACGCCATCGGGCCCGATGAGCTGCGCCGTCGGGTGCTGCGGGAGCGCAAGTACCTGCTGGCTTCCAGCAGCTGGCCGGGAGGCGTGCCGGCGGTGGTGGAGGAGCTCGGGGACGCGCCGGCCGGCGTCGGCCCGGGTGCCGTGCCCAGCCCGGTGGGCAGCCCGGTCACCCTGAGGCTGGGCGCCGGCGACCCCTACCGGCGTTGGGAGCAGGCCAACGTCGTGGTAGGCGTGGCCAAGGGGACGGTGTCGGCGATCGCCTACGCCCGCTTGGGCGACGTCACCGCTGCCCAGTTCCGTCAGCTGGCAGCGGTACAGCGTGAGCTCGGGGCCACCGTGCGCATCACGAACCGCCAGAACTTCGTGTTCCGGGACCTGACCAGCGAGCAGCTCCCCCTCCTGTACCAGCGCCTGGAGGCCATGGGCATGGCCGAGCCGGGGGCCGAACTGGCTCGCGACGTGGTCTCCTGCCCGGGTGCCGACACCTGCAACCTGGCGGTCACCCAGAGCCGGGGGCTGGCGGACGAGATCGGGCGCGCTCTGGAGGTGGCCGGCCTGGCCGACGTGGGCGGGGTCAGGGTCAACGTGTCCGGCTGCACCAACAGCTGCGGGCAGCACCACGTGGCCGACATCGGGTTCCACGGGGTGGAGCGCCGTGTGCACGGGCGCCCGGCGCCCGGTTACCAGCTCCTGCTCGGTGGGCATGTGGGCCGTACCGAGGCGGAGTTCGCCCAACGGGCACTGCGCCTACCGGCCAGGGCCTGCGCCGAGGCAACGGTACGGGTGGTGGGCCGCTTCGCCGATGAGCGTGAGGCGGGCGAGGACTTCACCTCGTGGCTGGACCGGGCCGGGGGTGCCAAGTCCGTGGCTGCCGGTCTGGCCGACCTCGATGACTGGCCCTCGCCGGAGGAGCGTCCCGACTTCTACATCGATTTCGACGAGACCGGGCCCTATGTGGCCGAGGTCGGTGTCGGGGAGTGCGCCGGGGCATGACCTACGCCGTGCTCCCCGAGCGAGGTAAACTTCCTGCTCTGGCTGATCCTCCCGTCGCCGCAGACCTGACCGACGAGGTACTGGTGGAGCTCAACGCCCGGTTCGAGCGGGCGTCGGCCGGCCAGGTCATCGAATGGGCGGTCGAGCGCTTCCATCCCCACCTGTGCCTCACGGCTTCCATGACCGACGCCGTGCTGATAGACGTGGCCACCAAAGTGGAGCCCTCGATCGAAGTGGTCTTCATCGACACCGGTTACCACTTCCCCGAGACTCTGGCCACCCTGGAGCTGGTCAGGCGCCGCTACGGCCTCAACCTGCGGATCATGACCGTGGCCCAGCCCACGGTCCCGTTGTGGAAGTCCGACCCGGTCCATTGCTGCACCCCGGCCAAGGTCGCCCAGCTGGAACGGGCGCTGGCCGGCAAGGCGGCATGGATGAGCGGGCTGCGCCGCCAAGAGGCGTCCACCCGGCGTGACGCCCCTATCGTGACCAGGGACAAGCGGGGCCTGATCAAGCTCAACCCACTTGCCACCTGGACCGACCTCGACGTCGAGGGCTACATCGCCGACCACGACGTCCCGGTCAACCCCTTGCTGCGCCAAGGCTACCCGTCCATCGGGTGCTGGCCCTGCACCAAGGCCGTGGCTCCGGGCGAGGACCCGCGTTCGGGCCGTTGGGCCGGGCGGGCCAAGACCGAGTGCGGCCTGCACGACGAGGTCATCCCAGCCGACACCCGCAGCTGAAGGCCGCCGGGGCCCGGCGGCCGGCGCGAGCCGGACGGCCCGCGGTGGCGGGGAGGTCCGTCCGCCCATCCGGCCGTGCGCCGTGGCCGGGCCGGGCCTAGTGTTGCTGGCTGCCGGGCGTGGTGGAGCCGCCCGAGGTGACCTCGTCCCGGCGCGGTCAAGGCCAGTCGGAGCTTCGGCTGGCAGGCCGCCCGACGATAGTTACTCAGAGGGCAGTGCCACCCCGGGGGCCAGCCTGTCCCAGTCGGCGCCCGTCCAGGGTCACCGGCTGGCGGCCGGTGCGTCGGGCCAGGCCTGCTCTTCGAGGGTTCCCGACCGTTCGGGCAACCTCTGTCGGCCCGGGGCAGGAGCTCCGGGCCCGGGAGACAATGCGAGCGCAGCGCAGCCGAGGAGCAGACGAGCGGTGCGGGCGGGCCGGGTTGGTGCCCGGCCCCGCCCGGCGCGGCGCGGGTCGCCCAGCGGCGGCAGGGTGGCCACAACGGCGGGCCTGTCTGCGGCGGGTGGGCATACCGGCCCTCCTGCTGGCGCTCTCGCTGGCGACGGGGGAGGCGGCAGGCGCGTCGGGCACCCCCCTGTCCTCCGCCTCGGCGGTCTTCCCGGCGAGGGCGGGCCTCCCCGCTCGCCCGGCGGTGGCACCTCTGCCTGCGCCCGCCGTCACGGCTCCGGCCGGGGCGGGCGGCACCAGGGCCAGACCGTCCGGTGCCTCATACCCTGGTAGGACGAGCTCTGCCGTCGCAGCTGCCCCCGTCCGCCGTCCCGGTCCGAGCACCTCCACCACCGTCCCGCTGATCTCCACCGGACCTTCGCTCAGCCCCGCAGGGGTGCTCGGCCCGGCCGGCGGGGCCGAGCCCGGGCGTACCTCCACGTCCACCGCACCTCGGGCCGTCCTGCCTGCCGGTGCGGGAGCCCTGTTGACCTCGATCACCTATGAAGAGCGACAGATGGCGAGCCTCGACGCCTACGTGGAGGCCCGTGCCTATCTCGGCCGTGCCGTTGCCCTGGAGGCGGTGGCGGACCGGCGTTACCTGCTGGCCATGGCGGTGTGGAAGGCCAAGACCGCCATCGAACGCCATGACGTGCTGGTCCAGGCGCGTGCCCTGGCCAAGGTGGTGCTCTACCGGGACGCACTGTACGAGCTCGGCCTGGCGGAGTACACGGGCGAGTCGGCCCCGGCGGGCACGAGCCTCGAGGCTCAGGAGAGACAGGTCGAGGTGCTGCAACTGGGTGACATGGCGGCCTCGGACACCATCGCCGGCCTACGGGTCGCCCGCTCGGCACTGGCGCTGGCCCGGGCGCGAACGGCCCGGGCCGAGGTGGCAGTGGCCAGGGCCTGGGCCGTGAGCCGCGCTCGTCGGCAAAGGCTGCAGGGTGCCCAGGCCCAGGTGGCATTGTCCAGGCACGACCTCGACCTGGCCCGGACCTGGGCCACGGTGGCCGGTCAGGCCCCGACGGGCCCGGTGGAGGCGCTGGCCGCGAGGGAGGGGGGCCTGCGACCGCACCGTCCGCCCAAGCACCGGGTGGTAGTGGTCCGAGGTGACCTGTCGAGCGGCGCCAGCAGCTTCGCCGTCTTCCCGGAAGGGCCTCCCCCGGTGCCGGAGCTCAGCCCGGCGGTGGTCCCGGCGGGGATCGGTGCCCTTGTGCCGGCGGTGACGACGACGACCGCAGGGGCGGCACCCACCACCGTCCCCCCGGCCGGGCCGGGTACGGCGGCAGGCCCGCTCAGGCCGGCGGTCGTACTGAGCGCACCCGCTCAGCGCGTGCGTGCCGTGCTCGGTGCCCTGGCAGGACAGGGGCCCACGGTCCTCGGGCCTTCGGTGCTGACGGCGGCCCAGATCGAAGGCTGGTTCGCCAGCACCGGTGCCAGGGCAACGGTGAGCGTCCCCATGGTCCAGCTCGTCACGGACTACCTGAAGGCGTCCTTGGCCACCGGGGTGCGTGGGGACGTCGCCTTCGCCCAGGCGGTGGTGGAGACCGGCTACTTCTCCTTCCCCGTGCACGGCCAGGACCCGGCGTCCTACAACAACTTCGCCGGGATCGGTGCGTGCGACCATTGCAAGCACGGCTGGAGGTTCCCCTCGGCCATGGCCGGCGTGCTGAGCCAGCAGTTGCTCCTGAGCGCCTATGCCACACCCGTCCCTGTCGTGGGCAGCAGGGCACCGGTGGGCGTCCAGGGTTGTTGCCGGACCTGGATGGCCCTCTCCGGCGTGTGGGCGAGCAACCCCGCCTACGGCTACACGGTGCTCACCGTGTACAACGAGATGCTGGCCTATGCCCTGCGCACGGAGCTCGCCCGGGTCGGGCTGGCCACGGTTGAGCCGGCGGCGACCGGCTAGCCGACCTGGGATATCCGGGCCAGTACCCAGTCGTACTGGCCGGACATGATCGGGACGTGGCAGAAGTGGCAGGTCCCGTCGACATCGACGTCCAGCGGTGCGCCGCAGTTGGGGCACCGGCTGCCCATGGTCGTGCCCCCCGCCTTGGTGGTCGTCGAGGACGAACGCTGGAAGGTCCAGTCCTCGGCGAACTGGGCCACCTCTGAGCTGCCTCGCAGCACCTGGCCGGAGCGGTCGTCGACGTCGTAGTCGGCACAGGCGGCCACCACGCGGACGGTGACGACGTCGAAGCCGCCCGAGCAGCTGGCGCCGACCGGCCAGATGTTGGACACGGTCAGGTTCTCGACGACGTTCCGCCGGTGCGCATCGCGGTAGGCCTCGACCTGGGAACGCTGGGCCTGCCAGAGGCCGTCTGCCATGACCCGCCGGCTCGCCCCCGGGTCACGCTCGGACCATGCCTGCTGCACCTGGAAGAAGACCTGCTGCGCCCGCTGCACGAACTGTTCGAGGTCGAAGCCGGGGTCGTGGGCGCGTATGGCGGCCAGCCCCTGGTCCAGAGGGTGGGCGGCCTGTACCTGCCGGGCGTGCTCGACGGGGAACAGCTCGGCAGGGATGCTCTCGGAAGCAGGCCGGGGGTCGTCCCGCCAGTCGGGTGCCCCCCCCACTGACGCCCCGCCCCCGGGCACCGGTGCCCCGGGCCAGGGGGCCGGGGCGTTGGCCAGTCGGGCGCCGGCGCCGCGGCCCGGCCCGGCCGGGACGGCCGCATCGTCTCGCGGTGCCGGAGAAGCCCAACCACCCCCGGCAGGGCCGCCACCAGTGCTCCCACCACCGGCGCTCCAGTTGCCACCGGCCGCAGGCCCGGGGGCACCCCGGTCGTCGTCGGGCAGGAGCACGGGGGACGGTTGGGCCACGGGGCCCGCTTGCGGGGAGCTGCGGCCCGGGGACCATGGTCGTCCAGCACCCCCCTGGGGTGAGCTGCCGGGCCAGCCGGTAGCGGGTGGACGAGCCTGGCGACCGCCCCACGGCCCTCCTCCCCTCCATGTGCCCCCACCCGGGGAGCCCCAGGGGCCCCTCGGCCCCGCGCCCCAACGCCTACGCCGCCGGCCGGCCATCAGTTGGTAACGGACCACCAGCATGACCAGCATCACCACTACAAACGCCAGTGAGCTACCTCTGGCGTACATCGCTCTCCTCCGTTCCTGCGCCGACTGTCTGCCCCGGGCCGGGCCGCTTGGCCAAAGCTATTCCTGGCCGGCCCCCTCGCCTCCCTGGGTGGGGGGCGGGACGGCTGCGCCGCACGACGCACAGAACCGCTGGCCTGGTGCGACCTCTGCCCCACAGGAGGGGCAGTGGGCGGGCTGGGCCGAGAGCGCTTGTCCACAGTTGGCGCAGAAGCGCGCCGAGGGCGGGTTGTCGTGGCCGCACGCCTCGCAGTGGGCCGGGGTGGGCAGCGGGGACCCGCAGGAGGGGCAGAAGCGGGCTCCCTGCGGCGCTCCGGCGTGACAGTTGGGGCAGCTGGGTGCACCGGCTGCCGGAGGCGCCTGAGGCGCAGCGGCCTCTCCCGGCGAGGCGGCGTAACCAGGCCCGCCTCCGGCAAAGCCGGGAGCCGGCGGAGGCACCGGGCCTGGCTCACCGCCCTGGCCCTGAGGGCCGTAGGCCCCGGAGAGCTGTCCGCCCAACCCGAGCCCGGCCGCCAGGAACGCGCCGCCGTCAGCTCCTCCGCCCTGGGCCATCCCCTGGCCTGCCCCCAGTGCCATCTCGCCGGCGGCATAGCGGTTGAAGCCTCCAGCCAGGCGGCTGTAGGCAGTGTCCTTGGCCAGTCCCTTCAGCTGGGCCGAGTCCGCCTCGGACAGGTTCAGGTCGAAGTTGCCCATGCGGACCAGCCCCACGCCGTAGCTGGCCAGTGCGGCATTGGCTGCCTGCAGGACGGCCCTTTCGATGTCCGGGGTGTAGGCGGAGAGCCCGAGGACCGGCCAGCCGTTGCGGACCACCTGGGTGGTCACCTCGGTGCGCATGACCTTCAGCAACTGGTCGCTCACCCAGCCGGCCACCAGGCCGTTGTCCGTGACGTCTACCGTGCCCACCAGGTTGGTTATGAGAGAGGCAGGGTCCTTGACCTGCAGGGAGTAGTCGCCGTAGACCCGCAGCGTGACGATCATCCCTGTCTGGGGGTCCTGCACGTCGTCTATACGCCCGCCGAACGTGAAGCCGGGGTACTCGCGGGTGCCCACGAAGTAGAGCTCGGCACGGTAGGCGTTGCCGCCGGTGGCGAGGTCGATGAGGGCCCCCAGGAAGGGCATCTCGTCAGCGTCCACCTGGTGGCGACCGGGCCCCATGGTCCCCACGACCTGGCCCGTGCTGATGAAGAGCGCCACCTCATCGGCGTCCACGATGGCCCTGGTGTACTTGCGGATCCTGACGTCGGGCCACTTGAAGACGATCTGGTTCTTACGGTCGTCCGGTACGGCTATGAACTCACGACTGGCGAGGACCATCGCTGGCGGGCCTCCTGCGCTGGGGGTCTGTGACCAGGGTAGCCCTCTGTGGCCGGTCCGGATCAGGGCAGCTGCTCGACGAACCGGCGTAGCTGGCGCAGGTTGCGGCACTCCTCGACACCCGTGCAGTGGACCGCGTACTGGGCCAGGACCGAGTCGCCGGTGTCCCAGTAGGCCCGCGGCTCGGGGTTCAACCACCACACCTGGCGGGCGCGCCCGCCTATCTCCGCCACCGCCCAGCTCTCGACCTGGTGGTAGTTGTTGCGGGCGTCCCCGAGCACCAGCACCGTGGCGCGCGGCGTCAGGTCACGGCCCCACCGGGCCACGAAGTCGCTCAAGGCGTGCCCGTAGTCGGAATGGCCCTCGGTCCAGATCACGTCGGCCTGGGTGTTGATGTTGTGGACGGCCGCCGCCATGTCGGGAGCACCTCTCAGGAGGTCCGTCACCTCGTCCACCCCGTCGATGAAGGCGAAGGCCCTGGTACGTGAGAACTGGGAGGACAGGGCGTAGACCAGTTGCAGGGTGAACCGGGCAAAAGCAGCCACCGAACCCGAGATGTCGGCCAGGGCCCACAGCTCGGGCTTGGACCGGTGGGGCGCTTTGAAACGTGGTTCGACGGGGACGCCTCCTGTTGCCAGCGACCTCCTCATGGTCGCCCTGAAGTCGAGGCGGCCCTGGTGCCCTCTCCTGCGCTTGTGGGCCAGGTGGACGGCGAGCTTGCGGGCCAGGGGTTGGATGTTGCGCTGCAGGGCGGCCAGTTCGTCATGGCCCAGGTGCATGAAGTCGACGTCCTCGGGCAGCGGCCGCCTCACGGCCCGGGCCACGGCCGGGGCACCCCTGTCCGCGACTAGCCTGCGGTTGACCTCGGACTCGACCTCGTGGCGGAGCTGTTGCAGGCGGCGGCGGTACTCGTCCGCCTCGGCCATACCCGCCAGGCCGCCCGTCTCCTGGGCCTGGGCGAGCAGACGGGCGAGAAGGGCGTCCACCTGGAGCTGGCGCAGGGCCCTGAAGGCGTAGTAGCTCCCGCCCACTGGCCGACCTGGCTCCATGCCCGCGTAGCGTTGGACGGCGGCCCGGGCCAGCGCCTTCATCAACTGGGCGTCCCCCCTCAGCATGGCGTCCAGCGCCATCTGGGCGAGCTCGGAGGAGCTCGGCTCAGCGCTGCCCTCCTGTGCCGTCCCCATGCCTGCGCCCTCCCCGCCGTCCTCCACCAGCCCCGGCTGCAGGGAGAAGAACAGCTCGAACAGGGTGCCGAAGGTCTTCAGGTGGCCCTCCTGCTTCACCAGCGCCGCCCCGAGGCCGGCTTTGAGCGCCGGCCTGTCCTCGAGGGGCAGGTGCCGCAGGGCCTCGGTGGCGTCAACGACTTCCGTGGTACTGACGGGGACGCCCGCCGCTCTCAGCTCGTCGACGAGCCGGGCCAGCGTGGTCAGCAGGCCCCCGGCGACCTCGTGAGCCTCGCGTTGAGCTGCCATGGCCGCCGGTGCGATCAGCTCGCTGCTCCCGCCAGGTGCCGCTCGGCGCGTTCGATGTCGGCCCTGTACTTGAGCAGCACATTGAGCGTGCGGGTGGCGACGGCGGGTTCGAGCTCAGACACCCCGAGCAGGAGCAGCGTCCGGGCCCAGTCGAGGGTCTCGGAGACCGAGGGGGCCTTCTTCAGCTCCAGGCCACGGAGCAGTTGGACCGTGCGCACCACCTGGTCTGCCAGGTCCTCCCGGATGCCGGGGACCTTGGCCAGGACGATCTCGCGCTCGCGCTGGGCGTCGGGGTAGTCGAGGTGCAGGAAGAGGCAGCGGCGCTTCAGGGCTTCGGAGAGCTCGCGGGTGTTGTTCGAGGTGAGCACGACCATGGGCACACGGGTCGCCTTGACGGTGCCCATCTCGGGGACCGAGACCTGGTACTCCGACAGCACCTCCAGCAGGAGGGCCTCGGTCTCGACCTCCACCCTGTCCACCTCGTCCACCAGCAGCACGACCGGCTCTGTCGCCCTGATGGCCTCCAGCAGGGGCCGGGCCATGAGGAACGGTTCGGAGAAGATGTCCTGTTCGAGCTGGTCCCAGGTCTCGTCCTGGGCCGCGACCTGCTCGGCCTGTATGCGCAGCAACTGCTTCTTGTAGTTCCACTCGTACAGGGCCTTGGACTCGTCGAGCCCCTCGTAGCACTGCAGGCGGACCAGCCTGGCTCCGGTCATCTCCGCCACCGACTTGGCCAGTTGTGTCTTGCCGGTCCCGGCCGGCCCTTCGACGAGCACCGGTTTGCCGAGGCGCTCGGCCAGGAAGACGACGGACGAAATGGCTTCGTCGGCCAGGTAGCCCACCGCCTTCAAGCCTTCGGTCACGGCCTGAGGGCTCGAGAAGTGGGGGCTGGTCGGCTCCTGCGCTGTCATCCCGGCCATGTTAGGTGGGGCCCCGGGTACCTCGCCCACCGGCGGGAGGCCGGCCTTCAGCTGCGGATCTGGCCCTCGCCGGTGACGATGTACTTGGTCGTGGTCAGCTCACGCAGGCCCATGGGCCCACGGGCATGGAGCTTCTGGGTGCTTATGCCGATCTCGGCCCCGAAGCCGAACTGCTCCCCGTCGGTGAAGCGGGTCGACGCGTTGACCATGACCGCAGCCGCGTCGACCTCCCTGGTGAACCTCTGCGCGGCCAGCAGGTCGCGGGTCACGATGGCCTCGGTGTGACCGCTGCTGTAACGCTGCACGTGGGCGATGGCGGCATCGAGGTCGTCGACCACCCGGACGCTGAGCGCCAGCCCGAGGTACTCGCGGCCCCAGTCCTCCTCGGTCGCCTGCTCCATGCCCTCCACCAGGGCGCGCGCCACGTCGTCGCCGACGAGGCGCACACCCTCGAGGGCACGGGCGGCCCGGGGCAGGAAGTCCGCCGCCACGTCGGCGTGCACCACCAGGGACTCGGTCGCGTTGCACACGCTCGGTCTCTGCATCTTGCCGTTGACCAGGATGGACAGCGCCATGTCCAGGTCTGCCGATGCGTCGACGTACACGTGGCAGTTACCGTCGCCGTCTATCACGTAGGGCACCGTGGCGTTGTCGCGGACAGCCTGGATGAGCGAGGGCCCTCCCCGGGGTATGAGGCAGTCGACGACGTCGCGCAGGCGCATGAACTCGCGGGCCGACCCGTAACTGGTGTCCTCCACCAGTACGACGCAGTCCTCGGGCAGCCCGGCCTTGGCGGCGCCCTCCCGCAGCAGTGCTGCCACCGCACGGTTGGACTCGATGGCTGTCGAGCTACCGCGCAGGAAGGCCGCGTTACCTGCTTTGACGCACAACCCGGCTGCGTCGCTCGTGACGTTGGGCCGGTTCTCGTAGATGATGGCGACCACCCCGAGGGGCACCCGGACCTTTTCGATGCGCAGCCCGTTGGGCCTCGTCCAGCCCTCGGTGACCTCTCCCACCGGGTCCCGCAGGCCTGCCACCTGGCGTAGGCCGGACGCCATGGAGCCGACGCGGGCCTCGCTCAGGCGCAACCTGTCAACGACGGTCGTTGTCACGCCCTCGGCCAGGGCGCGTTCCACGTCCCGGGCATTGGCGCTCAGCAAGGAGCCGACGTTCTGCTCGATCAGGTCGGCCGCTGCCAGGAGGGCGGCGTCCTTGGCAGCTGTGGACGCTGTGGCGAGTGCCCGGCTGGCCGTCTTGGCCCGCCGCCCGAGTTCGCTCACGGAGGTCATGGCCGAGACTAGCGCCACTGGGTTCAGCCGGCGCTGCCGGCCATCGCCGTCACCGCGCCCGGTTCTCCCCGGGCCGGGACGGAGCCCAGGAAGGGGGCGTCGCCGAAGGCGAGCACAGCTCCGTCCTGCGACGCCACCCAGTACCCCCGGCCGTCCGCGGTCGCCGCGATAGCCACCATGCGCCCACCCCTTGCTGATGAGGTGGCGGCACCTTCGTAGGGCGCACCGAAAGCGAAGACGCCGCCGTCGGCTCCGAGGAGCCAGTAACCGCCCGTGGCGGGGTCCTCAGCGGCGGCGACGATGGGAGCGGTGAGGGCGCGCCCTGCCATGGAGCCGTGGTAGCGGGCGTCGCCGTAGGGGTGGACGGCGCCGTCGGCGGTCACGACCAGGTAGCCCTGGCCGTCGGGGCTGGAGATGACGGCGACCGTCCTGCCCCCT
This sequence comes from Actinomycetes bacterium, assembly GCA_021850325.1. Taxonomy (GTDB): domain Bacteria; phylum Actinomycetota; class Acidimicrobiia; order Acidimicrobiales; family Palsa-688; genus JAJZMF01. The sequence goes on along the minus strand of JAJZMF010000010.1, from coordinate 56,228 downwards.
GCCGGTCCCGGTGAGCCCATGTACGCGGCGTCGCCGAAAGCGAAGACGCCACCGTCGGCTGACGCCAACCAGTAGCCGTTGCCGTCGGGGGTGGCCGCCATGGCTGTCACGGGCGCCGCCAGGCGCCGGCCCGCGAGGGAGCCGAGGTCCCGGGCGGCGCCGAAGGCGAGCACCGCCCCATCGGCCAACGCCATCCAGTAGCCACCGACGGCGGGGGACATGGTGATGGCCACGGCCGTCGTACCTGCGGTCACGTCTGCAGCAGAGCCACATGCCGGCTGCCCGAAACTGCTCACGCTGCCGTCAGCGGACGCCACCTGGTAGCCGGGCTCGGCAGCCGAGGGTACGTCGCAGGCGGGCAGGGTGGGGCCCCCTGTCGTCCCCGTGGTGCCCGACAGCTGCGGGTCGTGGTGGAACATGGGCCAGGCACCCGGTCCCACCGCCGCCGCCCCGTTGCTGTGCAGTACCTCGTAGTGGGCGACCACACCCTCGTTGGCACCCGTGTAACCGGCGACGGTGACCCCGGCGAGCCCATCGGCGTCGTCGGTGACCAGGGGGGAGCCCTGGAACCCGTCGTGGGGCGCGAGCACCGCCAGGAGGAAGCCGTTGCGCCCGTCCAGCACGTAGACCCCCTGGGTGGTCGGGACCAGCACGTCCTGGTAGCCGTGACCGCTCAGGTCGGCCGTGACCACGCCGCCTATCACCCTCCCGCCCACGAAGACGTGCCAGAGAGCGCTGCCGTCGGCCCCGTCCAGGGCCCATACCGAACCGGCCGCTCCGTTGTCGGTGCCCTCGACCACGTCCAGTTGGCCGTTGCCCGTCAGGTCCGCCAGTGCGGGGCCCGAGCCGGTGAAGCCGTCGAGCCGGGCCGACCACACGGGGTTGCAGTGCGTGCCGAAGGCGTAGACCATGTTGCTGTCCGTGGCCTGGGAGTAGAACGAACCCGTCCCGACCACCACTCCGAGCGTCCCACCGCTCAGGAAGGGCCCGACGGCGGGAGAGGAGTCGACCTCCTGGTCCAGGTCGTGGTGGCACACGAGCGAGCCGGTGGCGCTGAGGACCCGGAGGTGGCCACCGCTGTGGTACCCCTGTCCCAGGGCGAAGCCCCGGGTGGACGCCCCTCCCAGCACGAGCTCGGTTGCGCCGTTGCCGTAGAGGTCGGCAGCAGCAGCGGTGGAGAACACGCTGTCGGCGCTGAAGAAGGGGAAGCCGGGCAGGGTGGCGCCGCTCGACGCGTTGAGGGCGTAGGCCTCCTGGCCCAGCGAACCGGCGAACACCGCCGGTGTGCCCTGCAGGTCGGTGACGGTGAGCGAGGCCTGAACGGCATAGGCGGGATGGGCGTCGCTGGCCGGCTCGCCCACCTGGGCACGCCAGAGAGCGAGACCGGTCGGGCCGAAGGCCTCGTAACCGCCGGTGCCGTAGTGGGACGCGTTGCCCTCACCCACGAACACGGTGCCCAAGGCGGAGCCCCCGAGATCTGCCACCGAGGGGGTCGAGTCGATGGGCGCTCCCCCGTCGTAGACGGGCCAACCGGGCACGGTCGAGCCGTCGTCGAGGTGGAACGCGTACAGGTACCCTGAGCGGTCACCCACGACGACGGCCGGTCCGGAGGGGTCGAGGGTGGCCGGCACCGGCGAGGAAAGGGCGATGGGCGCGCCCTGGTCACCCGGGAACGGCCCCTGCACCCAGCGTTGGACGAAGCGCGGGCCCGGCCCGTACACGGAAACGCCCTGTCCCGGGGCAGTGGACCGAGGGGCCCACCCGCTACCTGGTGCCGACGGGGCCGCCGTGGTGACAGGCAGACCGGCGAACAGGAGCGGGATGAGCATGCCGTGGACGCGGACCTGGCCCCGTACGCCCCTGCGGCCGTGCGCGCCAGCGGCGCGAGACCGCGGAAAAACCCCGGCAGCCGGGATGGTCAGGAGGTGAGGCGACATCGGGACTGCTCTACCGGCCCTGTCTACCACGGCACGCCGGTCACGCAAACGGTGCCCGGGCCCGCCCGGGTGGCGGCCGCGGCAGCCAGGGGCGCTCTAGCCTCGGGGCCGTGCTGGACAAGCGGCCCGACAACCGGCTACCGAGCGTGGCCCGGGCGGCAGCGTCCCCGAGCGCCATCGTCGCAGCAGGGGCCGGCGTGGCGGTGGGGGAGGCAGCTCATCTCGGCCTGCCGGTGGCGGCGGCGCTGGGCGTGGCCGCCTACGGGGCCCGGCTGGGCTGGGCCTACATGCGACGAAGGTCGCTCCGGCGCAGCCGTGCCCTGCGTCGTGAGGCCCGGGTGGACCCATGGGCGGTGCCCGAACCCTGGCGGTCCCTCACGGCGAGAGCACTTCGGGCACGCGCGCAGCTCCAGCAGTTCGCCCGGGACTGCCCGCCCGGTCCCCTGGCCGACCAGGTGTCCCGGGCCGGCGCCATGGCTGCGGCGGCGGTAGAGGAGCAGTGGGGAATGGCCCGCACGGGCGCCTCCCTGGCCCCCGGGGACCGGTTGCAGCAGGTGGCCTCTGCGCTGGAGGACGTACAGAGCGCCCTCGGTGCCGGTGCCGGTGCCGGTGCCGGTGCCAGGCCGGACCGAACGGCCCTGCAGGGGCGCGAGGAGCTACTGGCGGCCGAGCTCCGGTCCCTGCACGGTGCCCAGCAGGCAGCAGACGAGCTGTCGGGCCGACTGAGCGCTCTGGTGGAGGAGCTCGAGCAGTTGGCGACCATGTGCGGGCGCCTGCTGGCGTCGCCCGGCCCGGCCGCCGAAGCGCTGGACGCCCTCACTTCGGCCGTCGGCTCACTGGTGAGCGCCATGGACGAGGCGCGCCGGGAGAGCCGGCCCGGCGGCCCGGGTGGGCCCGGGTAGCCCCGGCGAGGTCGCGGGCGTAGCATGCGAGGCATGTGGAAAGTCCTACGCCGCAGGTGGAAGTACCTGGTAGCGAAGCTCTCTGGCCGGCTGGAGGAGACGGCCGACCCCAAGGTCCAACTGGAGCAGGCCATGGCGGAGGCCCAGGACCAGCACCGTCGGCTCGTCGAGCAGGCGGCGAGCGTCATCGCCAACCAGAAGCAGACCGAGCTCCAGCTCAACCGGTCGATGCAGGAGCTGGAGAAGATCAGCACCTCTACGCGCCAGGCCCTCCAGATGGCCAACGACGCCGCAGCCCGAGGGGACGCCGCCAAGGCCACCGAGTACAACCAGACCGCCGAGGCCTTCGCGAACCGGCTGATCGCGACCGAGAAGCGGGTCGACGACCTGAAGACGATGCACCTCCAGTCCACTCAAGCGGCCCAGCAGGCAAAGGCTGCGGTGCAGCAGAACGCCAACGCCCTGCAGCAGAAGCTCGCCGAGCGCCAGAAGCTGCTCTCCCAGCTCGACCAGGCCCGGATGCAGCAGCAGCTCAACACGGCCATGGCCAGCCTGTCCCAGACGGTGGGCCAGGACGTCCCCACCTTCGACGATGTGCGCCAGAAGATCGAGCAGCAGTACGCCAAGGCGCTCGGTACGGCGGAGCTGGCCGGCCAGAGCGTGGAAGGCCGCATGATGGAGATCGAGCAGGCGAGCGTGAACATCGAGGCACAGCAGCGCCTCGACATGCTGAGGTCCCAAATGGGCCTGCCGGCGGGCCCGGGCAGTTCGGCCGCCTTGCCGGGGGGTGCCCAGGGCGTCCTCGACAGGGCGACTGTGGAGGCGGAGGAGGCGGTGCAGCCCGCGCCTCCCGGGGCAGGCGCCTCCGTCGAGGGGCTGCAGGCACCGGTGCCCCCGGCAGAGAGCTGAGCGGCCCCAGGTGACCCATGTCGTAGTCGTCGGTGGCGGCCCGGCCGGCAACCAGGTGGCCAGCCGCGCTGCCAGCCTGGGCGCCGAGGTGACCCTGGTGGAGGACCAGGTCGTAGGCGGCGCCGCCCACCTCTGGGACTGCATCCCGTCCAAGGCAATGATCGCCACTGCCGGTGCCCTCAGCTTCTCCAGGAGGATGGCCGGGCTCGGCCTCAGCGGGGGCAGCCAGGCCGCTTCGGTCGACGCGGCGGCGCTGCGGCGCCGGATCGAGCAGGTCACGTCCCGCCTCCAGGGCTCGGTGGAAGACCTTCTGGCCTCTCAGGGAGTCCGCACCCTGAGGGGAGAGGGCCGCCTGACAGGCGCCCACACGGTTGCGGTCCGTCTGGCTGACGGGGGCGAGGGGGTGCTGAGAGCCGACGCCATCGTGGTGGCGACCGGGAGCCGTCCACGGCTGCCCGAGTGGGCCGAGCCCGACGGCGAGCGCGTCCTCACCACGCGTCAGGCCTACCCACCGCCCGAGGTGCCCGAGCACCTGGTCGTTGTCGGCTCGGGCGTGACGGGCGTCGAGTTCGTCCACATGTTCAGCTCCCTCGGTTCCAAGGTGAGCCTCATCGTCAGCCGCCAGCACGTCCTGCCGCACAAGGACGCGGAGGTGGCCGCCGCTCTGGAGGACGAGCTGCTCCGACGTGGGGTCCAGCTGTACAAGGGTGCCCGTGCCGAGGGGGTCGAGCGCACGCCCCAGGGGATCGTCGTCCATTGTGACGACGGGCGGACGGTGGCCGGGAGCCACGTGCTGATCGCCGTGGGCTCCATCCCCAACTCCGACCGGCTCGGCCTGGAGGCGGCAGGAGTGACGGTGGACAAGTGGGGCTACGTGACCGTCAACCACCACTGCCAGACCAACGTGCCCCACATCTACGCCGCGGGGGACGTGTGCGGCAAGCTGCCACTGTCCTCAGTGGCATCGATGCAGGGCCGCAAGGTGGCTGAGCACATCATGGGCCTGCACACCCGCGAGCACCGTCACATCGACTACGACAAGGCTGCCTCGGCTGTTTTCACCGAGCCCGAGATCGCAGACGTCGGCCTGGCCGAGGCGGAGGCTTTTGCCACCGGCCGGAAGATCAGGGTGACCAAGGTGCCCTTCGGTGCTTCGGCCAAGGCCCTGATCAACGACGACCCCCGGGGTTTCGTGAAGATCATCTCGGACCCGGCCACGGGGGTCGTGCTCGGTGGCTGTGTGGTGGGCAACCAGGCCGCAGAGCTCATCTCGGTGATCGCCCTGGCCGTCACGGCCGGCCTCAAGGTTGCCGACCTGGTTGAGAGCTGCCTGGTCCACCCCTCGTTGTCAGAGGCCCTGGCCGACGCGGCAGAGTAGGAGCGCCGAGGGGCCACAGGGCGGGCAAGCCCCCTCCGACGAGGTGTCGGGAGCTCTGAGCGCCACGGCGGACGGGGTGTCGTTGGCCGTGCACGTCCAGCCCGGGGCGCCGACCACGGCTCTGTCCGGTCTGTTCGGCGGGAAGGTCAAGCTCAGGGTGCGCGAGGTCCCCGAGGGGGGCAGGGCCAACCGGGCTGTCCTGGACCTGGTGGCCGACGTGCTGGGCGTGAACCGGCGCGAGGTGGGCCTCGTGGCCGGTCAACGGGGCCGGGACAAGCGGGTGGTCGTCAGGGGCATCTCTCTGGCCGAGGCCGAGAGCCGGCTGAGGGCGGCCCTCATCGGGGCGGCCGGGGGCCCGAGCGCCCCGGCCGAGCTCAGCGGGACTCGGCCTCCACGGCGAAGCCGATGATGGCCCCGACCAGCAGGATGGCGCCCATGATCCAGAACCACTTGCCGAAGGCCAGGCCTATGGCGAAGAAGACGGCGCCCAGGCCCATCGCGGCCGGCCAGATGCTGTTGGCAGGGAAGAAGCCGATCTCCCCTGCGCCCTCCTCCTGGGTGGCGTCAGGCCTGTCCTCCGAGCGGGGGATGCCCTTGCGGCGCAGGAACGTCAGGAGCAGGAAGCCGAACATGATGGCGTAGGCAGCCCCTCCGAAGCCGAGCATGATGGTGCCCGACCACTCGCCGCTCCACACCCAGTAGACGAGGCTGATCGCGCTCAGGAACACAGCCGTCCCGAGGGCCAGCCGCCATTCGTGCTTCATAGTGATGGGCCCCCGTTGCCGTGGCCGTTGCCGTGGTTGGCACCGTGGCCGTCACCGGGTGGGCCCCCGTGGCCATCGGCCTGGTCGGCTCCCCGTGGCCTGGCGGTCCCGGCGCCGGTGTGGTGAGCGGCCGAGAGGGCGAGCTGCTTGGCGTGCCGGCCATGGGGGAGGGTGGTGTGCTCGGGGTGGTTGAGGTCCCAGACGGGGCGCTCGGAGCGGATGGGGGGCAGGAACTCGAAGTTGTGCTCGAGCGGCGGCGACTCGGTTGCCCATTCCAGGGTCATGCCGTCCCAGGGGTTGGGACCGACCTTCTTGCCCGTGCGCATGGTGACCCACACGTTCACCAGGAACGGGATCAGGGAGAAGGCGAGGATGAACGCCCCGATCGAGGACAGCATGTTCAGGAAGTCCCAGCCCTGGTGAGCCGGGTAGACCGCGATCCGGCGCTGCATGCCCCGGAGGCCGAGGTCGTGCTGGGGGAAGAAGGTCAGGTTGAAGCCGATGAACATGATGACGAAGGTCGCCTTGGCCAGCCGCTCGTCCAGCTTCTTGCCCGTGAACTTCGGGAACCAGTAGTGGATGCCGCCGAAGGCGGCGAACACCGAACCGCCGAAGAGCACGTAGTGGAAGTGGGCGACCACGAAGTAGGTGTCGTGCAGCTGGAAGTCGAGCGGGGGCTCGGCCAGCATGACCCCGGTGAAGCCTCCCACGAGGAAGCAGATCATGAACCCCAGGGCGAACAGCATCGGGGAGTCCAGGCGTACCGAGCCCCGGAACATGGTCCCTATCCAGTTGAAGAACTTGATGCCCGTGGGGACCGAGATCAGCAGGGTCATGATGGCGAAGAAGGGCAGCAGCACGGCGCCCGTGGTGTACATGTGGTGCGCCCAGACGCCCAGCGACAGGCCGCCGATGGAGAGCGTGGCGAAGACCATGCCCTTGTAGCCGAACACAGGCTTGCGTGAGAAGGTCGAGATGATCTCGGTCGCTATGCCGAAGAAGGGCAGGGCCAGGATGTAGACCTCCGGGTGCCCGAAGAACCAGAACAGGTTCTGCCAGAGGATGGGCTGGCCTCCGCCAGTGGGGTTGTAGAAGTGGGTGCCCAGGTGCCGGTCCGTCCAGAGCATGACCACGGCGGCGGTGAGCACCGGGAAGGCCAGGAGCACCAGGAAGGCCGTGATCAGCTGGTTCCAGGTGAAGATGGGCATCCGGAACATGATCATCCCCGGCGCCCGCAGCGTGAACACCGTGGTGATGACGTTGACTGCCGTGAAGATGCCCGAGAACCCGGCGAGTGCGACACCGACCATCCACAGGTCGCCGCCCGGGCCGGGGGAGTGGATGGCCTCCGTCAGGGGGGCATAGGCGAACCAGCCCCAGTCGGCAGCGCCCGACGAGGTGAGGAAGCCCGAGGTCATCGTTATGCAGGCGCCCAGGAACAGCCAGTAGGAGAAGGCGTTGAAGCGCGGGAACGCCATGTCGGGAGCGCCGATCTGGAGCGGCACCAGGTAGTTGGCGGCGCCGAAGGCGAAGGGCCCGAGGAAGAGGAACAACATGATGCTGCCGTGCATGGTGAACAGCTGGTTGTAGGTCTCCAGCGACATGAAGTTGTTGTTGGGGACCGCCAACTGGACCCGCATGAACACGGCCATGGCCCCGGCGATCAGGAACATGATGAAGCTCGTCACCATGTAGTTGATCCCGATCTGCTTGTGGTCCGTGCTGGTGAGGTAGGCCAGCACTCCCCGGTACCTGGGCCCGGGGACTATCTCGGTGAGCCTCTTCTCCGGGTGCTCGAACTGGGCGGGCCGTTCCTGGACGAGGCTCACTTGGTCCTACCTCCATGCTTAGGCAGCGGGGCGACCGCGGCACTGGCGTTGGTCGTGATGCCATGGTGGGTGGCCAGCCACGTCCCGAACTGGGCCTTCGGCATCACCTGCAGCCAGAAGCGCATGTAGGGGTGGTAGAGCCCGCAGAACTGGGTGCACTCACCGATGAAGCGCTGACCGGCGACCCCGGGGTCGATGTTCACGTCGAAGGAGTTGTTGATGCCCTGGATGGCGTCCCTCTTGAACAGGAAGGCCGGGACATAGAACGAGTGGTTGACGTCGTCGCTGAACAGGTTGACCTGGACCGTCTCACCCGCGGGCAGGGTGAGCACGGGCAGGTCCGGGCTGTTGATGCTGGGCTCGGTGGCCACGCTGCCGATCACCTGGTAGCCGGTCGGGTAGGTGAACTTCCAGCCCCACTGGAAGGCGTCCACCCTCACCACCAGGGCCGGGTCCTTGCTCACGTTGTCGATGCGGTTCTCGGCCCGGTAAACGAAGACGAACAGCACGACGACGAGCACGATCGGCACGACCGTGTACAGGGCCTCGAGGGGTATGTGGTACTGGACCTGGCGAGGGATGCGCTCCTGGCCGGGCTTCTCCCGGTAGCGGATGGCGGACCAGAGGATGAGGCCCACGACGATCGCGCCCAGGGGGAGGGCGATGTAGTACGTCAACGACCAGAGGAACGTCAGGTTCTTGGACTGTGACGTGATCCCGTTGGGGGAACCCCAGCGGATTACGGAGGCGAACAGGTCGTGCACTGCGATCAAATTAGGTCGGGCATGGCCCACCTAACAAACCGGGGCCGCCGTGGCTCAACCCGTGCCGTCGGGCTCCCTCCTCCGCGTTGGGGGCGCCGTGGCCCGGGCCCGGGCGGTGAGGCGCCCGAGGTGCCTGTGCGAAGGCCTCCGGGGGGCATGACGTGGCCGGCTGGCCAAGCCGGGAGAGGCCCGGTATGATGGTGGGCCCGTGCGTACTTACTCTCCCAAAGCCTCCGAAGTCGGGCACGACTGGTACCAGGTCGACGCCGACGGTGCCGTTCTCGGCCGGCTCGCGTCCGAGGTGGCCCGGTTGCTGCGTGGCAAGCACAAGGCTACCTTCGCCCCCCACATGGACACCGGTGACTACGTGGTCGTGGTCAATGCGGCCAAGACCGTGCTGTCCTCTGACAAGGGCCAGAAGAAGTTCCACTACCGCTACTCGGGCTATCCCGGCGGCATCAAGGCCCGCTCCTACAGCGAGCTCCTTGCCGACCGCCCGGAGGAGCTCATCCGTATCGCGGTCAAGGGCATGCTCCCCAAGGGCCCCCTCGGCCGCCAGATGATCGGCAAGCTCAAGGTCTACGCCGGCCCCGAGCACAAGCATGCTGGGCAGTCCCCCAAGCCCTGGGCGTTGGACCACTCGGCCCACCGGGTGGCCTGAGCACCAGGCCAGGACAGGTTCGACCGGGCGTCGCCCCGAACCCCTGACAGGCAAGGCACGAAGAGGAGAAGACGGCAGTGCCCAAACCGCTAGTCCAGTCGACAGGCAGGCGTAAGGCCGCCATCGCGCGCGTTCGTCTCCGTCCTGGTGACGGCGCGATCGTGGTCAACGGCCGCCCGGTGGAGGACTACTTCCCGTCGGCGACCCACCGCATGGTGCTGACCGAGCCCTTGAGGGTGGTCGACAAGGCCGGCGAGTTCATGGTCGACGCCACTCTGGACGGGGGTGGGGTGTCCGGTCAGGCCGGCGCCCTGCGCCTCGGCATCGCGAGGGCACTGGCCGAGCTCGAGCCGGAGCTGCGCGCCCCCCTCAAGCGTGCCGGCTTCCTCACCCGTGACCCCCGCGAGAAGGAGCAGAAGAAGTACGGGCTCAAGAAGGCCCGCAAGGCTCCTCAGTACTCCAAGCGCTGACGCTGCGGTGGACCGTCCGGCAGCGAGGTAGCCGATGAGGTTCGGGACCGACGGTATCCGTGGTTCCGCAAACGACGAGCTGACACCTGAGCTCGCTTTGGCCCTTGGGCGGGCCGCGGCACGTGTGCTCGTGAGCGCCGGCCGGGGCCGCAGCCGCTTCCTGGTCGGACGGGACACGCGGTGGTCAGGGCCCCTGCTGCAGGCCGCCCTCTCGGCCGGCCTGGCCTCCGAGGGCGTGGACGTGGTGGACCTCGGCGTTGTGCCGACTCCCGCTGTCGCCTACCTGGCGGCGGACGAAGGAGCCGCAGCGGCGGTCATCTCCGCCTCGCACAACCCCTATGAGGACAACGGCATCAAGTTCTTCCTCCCGGGCGGGCTGAAGCTGCCCGACCGCACCGAGGAGATGCTGGAGGCGGAGCTGGAGCTCATCCTCGGTGCCGGGCCGGGGGCCCGGGCCGGGTCGGGCCGGCGGGGCTCTGATGTCGGCTGCTTCTCATCGGGCCCCGACGCTCTGCGCCGGTACGAGGAGCGCCTCGTGAGCTGCCTGGAGGGCCGGGACCTGGCAGGGCTGCGGGTCGTGCTCGACTGCGCGAACGGAGCGGCTCACCGCAGCGCCCCGGATGTGTTCCGGGCGGCGGGCGCCGAGCTGGCCGCCGTCCTGGGGCGGGGCCCGGACGGTACGAACATCAACCGCAGGTGCGGGTCGACCGACCCGGCGGCGCTGGTGGAAGCGGTACGGGCCAACCGGGCCGAGCTGGGGCTCGCCTTTGACGGCGACGCGGACCGGGTCATAGCGGTGTCCGCTGACGGCCAGGTCGTGGACGGCGACCGGATACTGGCCCTGTTCGCGGCGGACATGCATGAGCGGGGGGTGCTGGCGGGCGGGACCGTCGTGGTCACCGTGATGACCAACCTGGGCTTCCACAGGGCCATGGAGGACCTCGGGGTCAAGGTGCACACCGTGGGCGTGGGTGACCGCTACGTCCTGGAGGCCCTGGACGCCAACGGCTGGTGCCTGGGCGGCGAGCAGAGCGGCCACATAGTCTTCCGCTCACTGGCCACGACGGGGGACGGCGTGCTCTCGGGCCTCCTCCTGGCGGACCTGGCCCGTCGTCGGGGTGCCCCTCTGCACGAGCTGGCCGCCTCCGCCATGCAGCGCTTCCCCCAGGTCCTGCGCAACGTGAGGGTCGCCCGCAGGGACGCACTGGGCTCGGCCGAACAGGTCTGGGAGGCCGTCGCCAGGGCGGAGGCCGAGCTGGGGGCCGACGGGCGCGTCGTCCTGCGCCCGAGCGGGACGGAGCCGCTGGTGAGGGTGATGGTCGAGGCGCGTTCCGAGGCCCACGCCGGTGCGATGGCGGAGCTCCTCGTCGCCGCTCTGCACGGCGCCCTGGGGGGGCCCGGCCAGGGCTGAGCGGGCCCAGGGTCGCTGTGAGCGGTACCCGCGTCCCGGTCCTGCGGGGCCGTTACCCTTCATGGGCATGTGTGGCATTGCGGCCGTGCTCGCCCGTCCCGCCCGGCGCCCGGCGCCGTCGGAGGCGGCTCTGCGTGAGCTGCTCGGAAGGGCCCGGGAGCCCCTGGTAGCGGTCCTCAGCGGCCGGCCGGGGCCGTCCGCCCACCTGGCGGTGAGGGCCGGGACGGCTGTACTGGCCGAGCTGGACCGGGAGCTGCGCGGGGTGCCGGGGCTGGAGGCGATGCTCGCCCACGACTGGCTCTGCCCTGCGCTGGGTGCCCTCGTCGAGGACCTCGGCCGTCGCCTGGACAGCTACGAAGCAGCCCTGGACGGGGACGGAGCCCTCGTCGACCAGGGCTCGGGGCCGGAGGATCTGAACGCCGCCCTGGTCGGCTTGCGGGACGTCCTGTGGGCGCTGGGCGCCGACCGTGCCGGGGCCGCCCGTTCGGTGGCCGAGCTGGTGGGCCCCCTGGGCCTGGGACGGGTGCCGCACCGGGCCGCTCTCGGTGTGCTCTGGTCGTGCCATGTGGCGCTCAGGTCGTTGGACCGTCTCGAGGTGCGGGGCCGCGATTCGGCCGGCTTGCACCTGATGGTCTGGGACCACGGCCTGGACGGGCTGTCGGGCGAAGAGGCAGGCCGGGTTCTCCTGGGCAGGGACGAGGACGAGCTTTTTGCATCGGGCTCGGTGCGCCGCGTCGGCAACTGCCTCTCGATGGTCTACAAGGCGGCGGCCGAGATCGGGGAACTGGGTGACAACGTGCGGGCGCTCCGCCAGGCGCTGGCCGGCGACCCGCTCCTCGCCAGGGTGCTGCGCTCGCCCGAGGTCCGGGCCACCGTGCTCGCTCACACCCGTTGGGCCAGCGTCGGCCTGGTGTCCGAACCGAACGCGCACCCCCTCAACTCGGAGCAGGCCGGGGGGAGGCCCAGGGGAGGGCCGGCCCCCTACGCCGTCGGCGTGCTGAACGGCGACATCGACAACCATGCCCAGCTGGTTGCCGAGGAGGGGATGTCCTTCCCGGCCGAGGTGACCACCGACGCCAAGCTCGTGCCGGCGATGGTCGCCCGGTACATGGAGCGCGGCGCCCCGGGCCCGGAAGCCCTTGCTCGCTCCGTGCGCCGGTTCGCGGGCTCGGTGGGCATCGCCGTCAACCTCGCGGACCAGCCGGGGCACCTCCTGCTGGCCCTGAGGGGCAGCGGCCAGGGCCTGGGCGTCGGCCTGGCCGAGGACGCGTTCGTGGTGGCGAGCGAGCCCTACGGCCTGGTCGAAGAGGCGGCAAGCTACCTCCGCATGGACGGCAGCGGTACGGGCCAGCTGGTGCAGTTGGACCAGGCGCTGGCCGGGGAGCCGGACGGCGTCCTGGTCTCCCGTGGAGACGGTGCGCTGGTCCCGATGGCCCGGGAGGAGCTCTGCCCGGCCGAGGTGACGACCCGCGACATCGACCGCCAGGGTTTCCCCCACTTCCTGCTGAAGGAGATCTCCGAGGCGCCCCTCTCGGTGCGCAAGACCCTGAGGGGCAAGCTGGTCGGCCGCCCTGGCGCCTATGCGGTGCACCTGGGCGACGGTGCGTTGGGCCCGGCCCTGCGCGCCGCTCTTGCGGCGGGGAGGATCCACGACGTGGTGACGGTCGGCCAGGGGACGGCTGCGGTGGCGGCCCGGGCGGTCGCCTCCGCCATCGGCCGGGCACTGCCCGGGGCCACTGTCACCTGCATGCCCGCCAGCGAGCTCTCGGGCTGGGGCCCCGACGGGAGGGGCCTGCCCGACGACATGTCCGGGGCCCTTGTGGTGGCGGTCAGCCAGTCCGGGACCACCACCGACACCAACCGCGCCGTGGACCTGGTCCGGGGGAGGGGCGCCTTCGTGGTGTCGATCGTCAACCGCCGTCAGAGCGACCTGGTCCAGAAGTCCGATGGGGTGATCTACACCTCGGACGGGCGGGACGTGGAGATGTCGGTGGCTTCCACCAAGGCCTTCTACTCCCAGGTCGCGGCCGGCCACCTTCTGGCGGCCGCCCTCGCCTCCCAGGTCGCGCCGGGCCGCGGCAGCGACCGTCAGGCAGTGCTTGCCGCGTTGCGCGAGCTCCCTGGGCTCATGTCCGCCGTGCTCGCCAAGCGGGCCGAGATCGGCCGGCTGGCAGCCCTGCTCGCACCCTCGCGGCGCAACTGGGCGGTGGCCGGCAGCGGGCCCGACCACGTCGCGGCAGCCGAGATCCGCATAAAGCTCTCGGAGCTCTGTTACAAGGCGATCGCCCTGGACACCGTCGAGGACAAGAAGCACATCGACCTGTCGGCCGAACCGCTGGTGATCGTGTGCGCGGCGGGCGCCGGAGGCCCCAACCTCCCGGACCTGGTGAAGGAGGTGGGCATCCTGAAGGCGCACAAGGCGGCTCCCGTGGTCATCGTGAGCGAAGCCCAGCGGGGCGCCTTCGACGCTGACGTGGACCTGGTGAGCGTGCCCGAGTGCCATCCGGAGCTCGCTTTCGTGCTGGCGGCGATGGTGGGCCACCTGTTCGGTTACGAGGCCGCGCTGGCGATCGACGCCCTGGCCCGGCCGCTGCGCGAGGCGCGGGCCCTCCTGGAGGGCGAAGGACCGGCCGGGGCGCTCGGGCCGCCTCTGTCGTCCGTGCTCGCGCCCGCCCTGGACGGCATGCTCGCCGGGGCGTACGACGGGCACCTCAGCGCCTCGGCGGTCGCCCGGCTGGTGGCCCTGGCCCACTATGCCACCGGCACGTTGCCGGTGGAGGGCTACGAGGCCGAGACGGGGAGGCTGGGCACGCCCGATGCCCTCGCCGGCGACCTGCTGGCCGCCCTGAGCCGGGCGGTGGACGAGCTGGCGCGTCCCGTCGATGCCATCAAGCACCAGGCAAAGACGGTCACGGTGGGGACCTCACGCAGCGAGGACGAGCTCCTGGGCTCACCCCTGGTGGCGCAGGCCCTGGCGGCCGGGGCGTCGAGCGCAGCTCTCGGCTACCGGGCACTACGTTCACTGGCCGCCCTGGCCCCTGCCGTGCACAGCGTCCTCGGTTACACGCGCTACCGGGTCGAGCCGGACGAGGGGGTGCCTCAGGCGGCGCTCAGCGGCGCCCGGTTGAGGGTGCTGGCCCAGGGGGGCGTGGCTCAGGGCCTGGTCTCACGTTCTGTGACCGACCCCGTGCTCAGGGGCACGAAGCACAGGGCGGCGCAGCAGAGGCAGGTCACCGTGTTCAAGAGCCTCTACGACGGCAGGACCGGCGTGATCATCCCCGAGGTGCCGGACGGCAAGGTCGCAGGCATCACCCTGCTCCATGTCCGCTTCGCCGGTCCCCTGCCTGCCGGTGTGGCCCGCGCTGTCCTGGAGGGCTACCAGGGCCGTTACGCCGCCTTGGTCGATGCGGTGACGGAGGCCTGCCCCGGGTTCGACGACACCGTCCTGGGCCGGGTGGGGATGCTCGACCTGCTCACCGAGCCGGTGGCAGTGCTGGCACGCCACTGGGCGTCACCCGGGGCGTGAGGGGGTGGCCGTGACCCGCCCCACCCCTGTGGGCCTGGGAGTGGACATGGTGGACATCGCCCGCTTCCGGACCGTGCTCGGCCGTCGTCCTTCCATGTACCACAGGTTGTTCACCGAGGCCGAGCAGGGGTACGCGGCAAGCCTGGCCGACCCCGTACCCTCCCTGGCGGCCCGCTTCGCGGCCAAAGAGGCCGTCATGAAGGCGCTCGGCGTCGGCCTGGGGAGGTTCGCTTTCCGGGACGTTGAGGTCCGGCGGTTGCCCGGGGGGGCCCCGGAGCTGGCGTTGTCGGGGGACGCCGGGGCCCTCGCGGCCGAACGGCTCGTGGGGTCGTGGCTGGTCTCGCTGACCCATACTGCAACCATGGCCGCCGCCGTCGTGTTGGCATTGTCGTGATCCCTGTTGTCCCCCCCGAGGAGATGGCGGCGCTGGACCGCAGCGCTCCGGAGCCGGCGGAAGTGCTCATCGGCAGAGCGGGTGCTGCTGTGGCCGCCCGGGCTGTGGAGCTCATGGGGGGAGCGTTCCGCCGCCGGGTGGTGGTGGTGGCCGGACGAGGCAACAACGGTGCCGACGGCCGGGTGGCAGCCGAGCTTCTCGCCGCCCGGGGGGCCGATGTCGTGGTACGGGCCGCAGGCGAGCTCGGCGCGGGCGAGGAGCTCGGCGCGGCCGACCTGGTCGTCGATGCCGCCTATGGCACGGGCCTGCGCCGTGCCTACCTCCCCCCCTCTGTGAGCTGCAGGACGCTGGCGGTCGACATCCCCTCGGGCCTGGACGGCCTGACCGGCGAGGTCCCACCCGACGGAGGGGCCCTCAGCGCGGTGGCGACGGTGACCTTCGCCGCGCTCAAGCCCGGGCTCCTGCTCGGACGGGGGCCTGAGCTGGCCGGCGAGGTCACCCTGGCGGGCATCGGCCTCGACGGGTTGGCCTCCCGGGCCGCTACGTGCTGGGCCTTGGAGGACGCCGATGTGGCACGGCTTTTACCCGGGCGTCCGCGTGAAGCGCACAAGTGGCAGAGCGCGGTGCAGGTCGTGGCCGGCTCCCCCGGCATGACCGGGGCCCCCTGGCTGGTGAGCAGGGCAGCGATGCGTTCCGGTGCCGGCTATGTCCGCCTGTCCATGCCGGGCGTGCTCCCGGGCGCCCTCCCGCCGGGCGAGCTGGTGCACCTCCCGGTGCCCGCCTCGGGCTGGCATGCCCCCGTGCTGGCCGGGCTCGGGCGCTTCCGGGCCCTCGTGGTGGGCCCGGGCCTGGGCGCTCTGGCCGGGGGAGAGCGGGCCGGGGGTGAGCAGGCCGGGGGCGAGCAGGCCGGGGGCGAGGTGGCCCGCCTGCTCTTGGGCGCCGGTGTGCCTGCGGTCGTGGACGCCGACGGCCTCAACGCCTTTGGCTCACTTGACAACCTGGCTTCGGTGGTGGCCCGCCGCAGTGCACCTACCGTGGTAACACCGCACCTGGGCGAGCTCTCGCGGCTCCTCGGCAGGACGCCTGGCCCCGACCGGTTGGGAGAGGCGCGCCGGGCGGCGGCCCGGAGCGGCGCCGTGGTCCTCTTCAAGGGCTCGACCACCGTGGTCGCTGCTCCCGACGGGAGGGCGTTGATAGCCACAACGGGCGGTCCCCGCCTGGCCACCGCCGGCACGGGTGACGTCCTGGCCGGGATGATCGGGGCCTTCATGGCGCGGGGGGCCCCCGCCTTCGAGGCGGCGGGACTGGCGGCGCATGTCCACGGGCGAGCGGCGGCGGGCGGCTTTGCCGAGGGCCTGGTGGCGGGCGACCTGCCCGACCTGGTGGCCCGGTGGCTCTCGGGTGTGCCGAGGTGAGCCGGCCGAGCCCGGCCACCGGCCGGTCTCAGGGCGACCTTGCCCCAGCCAGGCGCGTGGCCGGCTGGCTGCGGCCGGCGTGGCTGGAGGTCGACCTGGCCCGGGTGACGGCCAACGTGGCGCACATTGCCCGTGTGGTGGCCCCGGCCCGGGTGTGCGCCGTGGTCAAGGCGGACGGCTATGGCCACGGAGCGGTCCAGGTGGCCCGGGCGGCCATCGAAGGTGGTGCGTCCTACCTTGGTGTGGCATTGGCCGAGGAGGGCCACGAGCTGAGGCAGGCCGGTATCACAACCCCGGTCCTGGTCCTGTCCGAGCCTCCCGCCCAAGCCATGCGCCTGGTGGTCGAGGACGGCCTGACGGCGAGCATCTACACCGAACGGGGGTTGGCCGCCCTGGTCGACGCGGCCCGGTCGGGCCCGGGTGGACGGCCGCGTGTTCACCTCAAACTGGACACGGGCATGCACCGGGTGGGTGCCGACGAGGGCACCTTCCTCGACCTGGCACGCCGCGTGGCCTCGAGCTCCGAGCTCCACCTGGAGGGGGTGTTCACCCACCTGGCGGTGGCCGACGAGCCCGGCAACGACTACACGCCCGCCCAGTTGGAGCGCTTCGGCCGGGCCGTCGGGCGCCTGCGGTCGGAGGGCGTCGACCCCCCCCTGGTCCACGCGGCCAACTCGGCCGCTGCCCTGTGCCACCCGGGTGCCCGGTTCTCCATGGTCCGCCCCGGCATAGCCGTCTACGGGCTGGCTCCCGGCCCTCTCGTGGCTGGGCGGCCCGAGGTCGGAGCCCTCCAGCCCGTGCTCTCGTTGAAGGCTGAGGTCTCCTTCGCCAAGCAGGTAGGCGCGGGTGAGCGGGTGTCGTACGGCCTGCGCTACGAGGTCGCGGAGCGCTCCGTCATCGCCACCGTGCCCCTGGGTTACGCGGACGGGGTACCCCCCCGGTTGGTGGTGGTGGGGGGGGAGGTCCTTGTCGGGGGTGGGCGCCGGCCCATCGCAGGGACCGTGACCATGGACCAGATAATGGTGGACTGCGGGCCCGGGTCGACGGTCCGGGCCGGGGACGAGGTGGTCCTGCTCGGAAGACAGGGCGACCAGGAGGTCACGGCCTGGGACTGGGCATCACGCTTGGGTACCATCGCCTACGAGGTGACCTGTGGCCTCTCCCCACGGCTGCCCCGCGTGTACGTCTGAGCCGGGTCGGCTCCGGTGGGCCGGGCCCTCAGGCCAGGGCGTGCACCACGTGGTCGATGCAGGCGGTGAGAGCCTCCACGTCCTCGGGGTCGACGGCAGGGTACATGGCGATGCGCAGTTGGTTGCGCCCGAGGCGGCGGTAGGGCTCGGTGTCGACGACGCCGTTGGCCCGTAGCACCCGGGCGACGGTCGCGGCGTCGACGTCGTCGGAGAAGTCGATGGTGCCCACGGTGTGCGAGCGCTCATCGGGCTTGGCGACGAAAGGCGCTGCGAAGTTGCTCGACTCTGCCCACCCGTAGAGGACCTCGGCCGAACGGTCGCAGCGCCTGCACATCTGCTCCAGGCCGCCGTTGGCCGTCGCCCACTCGAGCTGGTCGAGAGCGAGCAGCAGCGTGACCAGCGCCGGGGTGTTGTAGGTCTGGTCCATCCGGCTGTTGTCCACGGCGAGGGAAAGGTCGAGGAAGGCGGGCACGAAGCGCCCCGAGGCCCTGGTCCGTTCCAACCTCGTCAACGCGGCCGGTGACATGAACGCCAACCACAGGCCCCCGTCTGAGGCCAGGCTCTTCTGGGGGGCGAAGTAGTAGACGTCGAACTGTGACGGGTCGACGCGCAACCCGCCGGCTGCCGAGGTGGCGTCAACGGCCACCAGGGCGCCCTGGTCCGCCCCTCTCGGCCTGCGTACATCCATCATGACCCCGGTCGAGGTCTCGTTCTGGGTGATGGCGTACAGGTCGATGCCCGCTCTGGCTTCGACCTCGGGGTGGGTGCCCGTGGGGCTGTCGATGCAGTCCGGGCTCTCCAGCCAGGGGGCAGCCTCAACGGCAGCGGCGAACTTGGCGGAGAACTCCCCGAACCGCAGGTGCTGGCTTTGCCTGTCGACAAGGCAGTAGGTGGCAGCGTCCCAGAAGGCGGTTGTCCCGCCGTTGCCCAGGACGACCTCATAGCCGTCCGGGAGCTCGAACATCTCTGCCAGCCCGCTGCGCAACCTGCCCACCACGTCGCGCACCGGCTTCTGACGGTGGCTGGTCCCGATGACCTTGCCCGCCGGGCCCGACAGGGACTCGAGGGCCGCAGGCCTCACCTTGGACGGCCCGCTGCCGAACCGCCCGTCCGCTGGGAGGAGCTGCGCCGGGATGCGGATGTCTGGTGTGCTGTCAGCCATGCCCGCCAGTCTGCCAGCACCCCGGGCGGGTTGCGGCACCCCGGGGCCACCCGGCCGGGCAGCGCTCTGGCCCGGGCGCCGGCACGGGGAGAAGATGGGGGAATGGCACGGCTGAGGGGGCCTGGGGTGGTGGCGGCACTACTGGTCCTGCTCGCCGTGGTGGCGGCGGCGGCCGGGCCCGGCCCGACGCCGGCCGGCGGCCGCAGCCCGGTGGTGGGCGTCCCCCGCCCGGTGCTGGACGTCGTGGCTGCAGCGGCGACCGCAGCCTGCGTGCTGGCCATCTGGGAGCTGCTCAGCGGCCTCCTGCAGCGCCCCGAACGCGTAGGGCGTGGCTCCTCCCGGTCGCCCATGCACCTGCCGGCTCTGGCGTTGGGGGCCGCCCTGTCACTGGGGGCGTTCGCCCTCTTCGTGGTGCTGGCCCGCCGCCGGCACCGCCCACCGGCCAGCGCGCTCGGTGCGCCGCTGCCGGTTGTGCCGAGCGGCCTCTCCCACTTGCACCAGCCTGCGGGCCCGGGGTGGCCGGCCTTCGTCGCCGGCGTGGCGGTGGCCGTGCTGTTCCTGGTGTGGCGCACCTGGCGACCGAAGACCGGGTGGCGCCCGTCGTCGGCCGTCGGGCCGGTGCCCGTTGCCGAAGGCGGCGAGGGCGAGCGGCCGGAGGTGGGCCCGGCGCTGGAGGTCCTCGAGCTCTCGCTCGCGGCACTGGCGGCCGAGCCCGATGCCCGTTCGGCGGTCATCGGGGCATATGCCCACATGGAAGCCTGGATGGCGGGCGCCGGCCTCGGTAGGCAGCCCTGGGAGGCGGCGTTCGAGCACCTGGGGAGGGTGCTCGGCGGCCTGGGGGCGAGCGCCGGGACGGCATCGGACCTGGCCCGCCTCTTCGAGCAGGCCCGTTTCAGCCCGAGCCCCTGCGGGCCGGAGATGAAGTGGCAGGCCATCTCGGCTCTGACCTCCCTGCGCGAGCAGCTGACCGGCGTACCGAAAACGTCCCGGCCGGCCGGGGGCCAGGACCTTGTCGGGACGGGGGCGTGAGCAGGCCCGGTGCAGGGCGCCTGGTCGCCCTTGTGCCCACGGTGGCCGCTACGGCTGCCGCCTGCTGGGGCATGTCGGCCCTGGGCCTGGTGGGCCCGGGCGTGGCGGCGAGAGCCGGGGCCGGCCTGGGTGCGGGCTTTGTGGTCGCCCTCGCCGGCCCCCTGATCTGGCCGACCTCGAGGCGCAGGCCCCGCCTCGAGGCACTGGTGCGACCCGAGGAGCTGCCGGCCCTGCCCAGGCCGCCCCGCCTGCAGTACGTAGAGTTGGTCGTGCGTCAAGCGACCATGCCCGTGGCGCTGGTGGACGGCCGGGAGCGGCTGGCCCACCTCCTCGGGCCCGTTCTGGAGCAGCGCCTGGGGCCGGCCGGAGCCGGGGCCGGTGACGGGCCAGCGGGGACGAGCGGAGCAGCCGGGCGGGTGCTGGAGTTACTGGGCCCGGGCGACGGCCGGCCCGGAGCCGGGGCACCCCTGTCCGTCGACGCTCTCGAGGCTCTCGTGACGGACCTGCGGTCATTGTGAGCGCTCTTTCACCGGCACCGGCCCCGGCCCCGGGCCCGACGGACGGGCCGGAGGCGCCGTGCTCCGCGCCGCCCGCGCTGGCACCCTCGGAGGTGACCGTCAGGGCCGCCGCCGTCCTGGAGGAGGTGGAGCGGGCGGTTGTAGGCAAGCGGAGCGTGCTGGAGCTCGTCCTGGCGGGCTTCATGGCCAACGGGCACGTCCTGCTCGAGGACTTCCCCGGGCTGGGCAAGACCCTGATGGCCCGCTCGTTCGCGACCGCCCTCGGGGTGCGTTACTCGCGGGCACAGTTCACGCCCGACCTCATGCCCGCCGACATCACGGGTTCCTCCGTGTTCGACCAGGCCACAACCAGGTTCAGGTTCCAGCCCGGCCCTGTCTTCGCCAACCTCCTGCTGGCCGACGAGGTCAACCGGGCTTCCCCGCGGACCCAGTCGGCCCTCCTGGAGGCCATGCAGGAGCGCCAGGTCACCGTCGATGGCGAGACGCGACAACTGGACAGGCCGTTCCTGGTCATCGCGACGCAGAACCCGATCGAGCTGGAGGGCACCTACCCCCTGCCCGAGGCCCAGCTGGACCGGTTCATGTTGCGGACATCGGTGGGCTACCCCGGTGACGAGGCCGAGTGGGAGGTGCTCGCCCGCCGGTTGGCCCGCGGGGAGGACGAGCCGATCGTCCGCCCGGTGCTCGCACCCGGGGAGCTCCAGGCCGTCCAGTCGTCCCTGGAGAACGTCCATGTTTCCGAGGCCATCGGGCGCTACATCGTCGCCCTGGTGGCGGCGACGAGGGCCCAGCCGGCGGTCGAGATCGGCGCCAGCCCCCGTGGTTCACTGGCCTTGATGCTCCTGGCCAGGGCCTGGGCCGTGCTGCGGGGCCGGGACTATGTGGTGCCCGAGGACGTCAAGGCGGTCGCGGTGCCGGTCCTGGCTCACCGGCTCAGGCTCCGCCCCGACCTCTGGGCGCGGGGCGAGCGTCCCGAACCTGTCGTCTCGGCCTGCCTGAACGAGGTGCCCGTCCCGGCAGCGGGCAGCGGGGGGGACGACCCGCCTGTCGGCCTCACGGGGGGGCCGACGGGCCGTGATGGGCAGCGCCGAGCGGTGGACGGGACGGGCGCGGAGCGCTTGCGGCCCGGCGTCCCGGGCTAGGCACGGGTGGGGACGGGCCGCGTGGCTGGAGCGGGAGGGTGGCCCCGGTGGCTGACGGCGGTGCCTGCGCCCGGGCCTGCGCCCGACTGGAGGCCCTCGCCCAAGAGCACGTCCTACGTGGCCCTGGCCGTGGCTGCCTGCGCGGTGGCCCTGGTGACCGGGAGCCCGGGGGTGGTTGCCATGGCCGTCCCTTTCGTCGTGCTCGTTGCCGTGGGCCTGGCCGCGCCCCGGCCCCAGGTGTCCCTCGGCGTGACGTGCGACCGTAGCCGGCTGAGCGAGGGCGAGGAGCTCGAGGTGCTGGTCAGCGTCGAGTCGGCACCAGGTCGGGCCTACGTGCTCTTCAACACCCGGCCCGGCCCCGGCTTCGCCCCGTCCGGGCCGGGCCCCGGGACCGTGCCCCGGCCCCGGTCCGCGGCGGTCGGGTTGGAGCTCGGGCCCGGCGGCCGGAGCGAGCACTGCACGGCGCTGGTGGCCCGACGATGGGGCAAGCACCAGGCGGGGACGGTCGTGTGGCAGGCCAGTTCCTACCTGGGGGCCATGGTGGCCGGGGGCGAGCTCGCCCTCCCGGGCCCGGTCGCCGTCTACCCCCGCCCGGAGGTGCTGCGACGGCTCGTCCTGCCCCAACGGCTCGTGCTGCCGTGGGGTGCGCACGTGTCCCGGGCCAAGGGGCAGGGCTATGAGCTGGCCGGGGTGAGGCCCTACCGGGCCGGCGACCGGGCAAGGGACGTCAACTGGAGGGCCTGGGCCCGTCACCGTCAGCTGGCCAGTTACGAGCGCCACCCCTACCAGGGTGCGGACGTGGTCCTGCTGCTGGACACCTTCGACGGCTCGTCCCTGGACCGGGCGGTGACGGCCGCATGTGCCCTGGCCGAGTCCTACCTCGGGCAGCGGGACCGGGTGGGGCTGGTCAAGTTCGGGGGCTGGTTGCGGTGGCTCCGGCCCGGGCTGGGGGAACGGCAGTGGTACGCAGTCGTCGACGCCCTGCTCGGCACAGAGGTCGCCGAGAGCGCCGTCTACCGTGGCCTCGACGTGCTGCCACCCCGGACCGTCCCTCCCGCTTCGCTCCTCGTGGCCCTCAC
The DNA here is from genome assembly GCA_021850325.1 of Actinomycetes bacterium. Lineage (GTDB taxonomy): Bacteria > Actinomycetota > Acidimicrobiia > Acidimicrobiales > Palsa-688 > JAJZMF01. Next base: position 33,748 of record JAJZMF010000010.1, on the reverse strand, counting down.
GACCCTGGAGGGTGTCTCATCGGTCCCGGCCATGGTGGACCTGGTCGACCGGGGCCTGGACCTGGTCGTGCTGGAGGTGGAGCCCCCGGTCGGCCGGGCACCCCTCAGCCCCCGCCTCGGCGCCGTGGCCGAACAGCTCTGGTTGCTCACCCGGGAAGCCAACCGGGCGGCGCTACGGCGGGCCGGTGCTCCGACGGTGGTGTGGCGACAGGGGAGGCCGCTGGCCGAGGCCCTGGAGGAGCTGGCCGCTGTGCCCCGTGGGGCGCGGCTGCGATGAGGGGGTGGCCACGGGCGGGGGGGCGGCAACGGGCCCGGGGGCGCTCGGGGTACATGGCTCTGGTGGCAGCGAGCGCGCCCTGCTGGTTGCTCGCTGCCGCCTGGGCGCTGGCCCAGCGGCCCGCCCTTGCGGGTGCCCTGGTCCTACCGGTGGCGGCAGCGCTGGTGCTGGCCGGTGCGGGGGCGCTGGCCAGCCGGCCCGCCCTGTCCGTCGCCGGTGCCGGCTTGTTGGGACTGGTGTTCCTGGCCGGCCGGCCCGGCCCACCGACCTCGGTCCTGCCCGATGCCGCCTTCGGTTGCCTGCTCGTGCTCTCCGTCGAGCTCGACGCGCTGGCGGCAGACCTGGCCCTGCCTGCCCGGTGGCCCCCGGGGGTACCTGCCCGCCGGGCCCTCACGGTGCTGGCCACGGTCGGGGTGTCGCTGCCTCTGGCCTGGGGTGTGGGCGAGGTCGGCCTCGCCGGCTGGAGGAGCGGCCCGGCGTTGGCTGTGCTCGGCGGCGCTGCGGCCGTCATGACCGCGCTGCTGCTCGCTCGTCTGGCCCGCCGCTGAGCGCCGCCCAGGGGCCGGCACCAGGTCCGTGCACTGCCCCGGCGGGCCGGTCGGGCCTCCTGCGAGCCAGCCGCTACCCTGCTGCTGTGGCAGCAGCCGACCGGTCCACCAGTCCCCTGCGCGGCGTCGCCCCGACGGGGGTGCTCCCGTCTGCGATAGCACCTGTGGCGGCAGAGGCCGCCACGTGCAAGCGTTGCCGTCTGGCCGGCACGCGCACCAATGTCGTGTTCGGCATGGGCAGCGCCACGGCGGGCCTGGTCTTTGTGGGCGAGGCGCCCGGCGAGCAGGAGGACCTTCAGGGCCTGCCCTTCGTGGGCCGCTCGGGCCAGTTGCTCGACCGGCTCATCCTGGAGGAGATGGGCCTGACCCGGAAGGACTTCTACATCACCAACACCATCAAGTGCCGGCCGCCCGGCAACCGTGACCCGCTGGCCGACGAGATAGAGCTGTGCTCGCCCTATCTGGAGCACCAGTTGGCCTGGCTCTCCCCGCGGGTCGTGGTGAGCCTGGGCAACTTCGCCACCCGGCTCCTCCTGGGCACCACGGAGGGCATCACCAAGTTGCGCGGCCGCTCCTACCCGTACCGGGCCGGGTGGTTGGTCCCCACTTTCCACCCCTCGGCTGCCTTACGGGCCGGTGGGCAGGTGGTTGCCCAGATGCGCGCCGACCTCGTCCGGGCCAAGGAGGCCCTGGCGGCGGGGGCCGGCCCCTTGCAGGACGAGGAGCCGGGCCGATGAGCGCCCCCATCGACGGCGCCCTCGATGCGGCGCTGGGCCAGGGGGTGGAGCTGGTCGTGGACGCGCCCGACGCCGTCTCCATGGCGCTCGTCGGGGAGGCGTTAGCCACTGTGCTCCGGGCGGGTGACACCGTGCTCCTCGGTGGGGACCTCGGCGCGGGAAAGACGACCCTGACCAAAGGGCTGGCCTCAGCCCTGGGCGTGGCGGGGCCGGTGACGAGCCCGACCTTCGTGCTGGTCCACAGCTACCGGACCGATCGGGGCTTCGACCTGCTGCACGCCGACGTGTGGAGGCTCGAGCAGCTGCAGGAGGCCATCGACCTGGCCATACCCGAGCTGGTCGAGGACGGGGCGGCCGCCGTGGTCGAATGGGGGGAGCGGGCTGCGCCTGCCCTCGACCGCGAATGCCTGCGAGTGGTGGTCGACTTCTCGCCTGTCTCGCCGGCGCCGCGGGGCGAGGAAGCCGGTCCAGGGGCAGAGGGGCCACGGGAGGTCTACATCGCACCGGCCGGGCAGAGCTGGGCCGGACGGATCGGGGCCCTGCGACACGCCCTTGCCGCCCGAGGCCTGGTCATGCACCCCGTCGGTGGCGGAGGGGAGGGAGGGGCCCGATGACCCTCCTCGCCATCGACACGGCCACGACCTGTGCCAGCGTGGCGCTCTGGGAGGCCGGCGCTCCCCTGGCATCGGCCCGCGTGGTGGGCGGTCGACTGCACGCCGAGGTGCTCATGCCCATGGTGGACGACCTCCACAGGCGGGCCGGGAGGTCCGTCGCCGACCTCGAGGCGGTGGCGGTCGACGTGGGGCCAGGGCTCTTCACGGGACTGAGGGTGGGGCTGGCCGCAGCAAGCTCGATAAGCCTGGCCCTCGGTGTGCCCGCCCAGGGGGTTACCAGCCTGGAGGTCCTCGCCCACCCGCACCGGCGTTGCCCCGGCCTGGTCGCCTCTGTGGTGGACGCCCGTCGGGGTGAGGTCTACTGGGCGCTGTACGCCACAGGTGGGTCGGGGCTCGAGCCGGTCGTCGCCCCGGAGGTGGTGGCCCCGGGCGCCGTCGTGGAAGCGCTGAGCGCTCGTCAGGACAAGGCCCTGGCGGTCGGTGACGGCGCCTGGCGCTACCGGGAGCTCCTCGGGACCGTGGCCGAGGTGGCGGGCCCGGCTGACCTCTGGCCCTCGGCGGACGTGGTGGCTGAGCTCGGGGCCAGGGCGCTCGCTCTGACCGGCGCACCATCGGCGCCGCCCCACCCCCTCTACCTGCGCCAGGCGGACGTCCGGGTGGGCTGGGAGCAGGTGGGCGGCCGCGTGGGGGAGCCGCGGCCAGGCCCGTGACTTCGGAGGAGGCCACCAGGCCCGCGGAGGCGCCCGGCTTCGAGCCCATGCGTAGACGCCACCTGCCGGCTGTGCTGCGCATCGAGCACCGGGCCCATCCCAAACCCTGGTCTCTCGGGGTGTTCAACAGCGAGCTCTCCCAGGGGGCCGACCGCTACTACGTGGTCATGAGGGCCCAAGGCAGGGTGGTCGGCTACGGCGGCCTCATGTTCGTGGTCGACGAGGCTCATGTGACCAACATCGCCGTCACCCCAGAACTGCGCCGCCGGGGGCTGGGTTCGCAGCTACTGGCCCACCTGGTGCGCCAGGCCCGGCGTCGGGGCTGTGCCTCCATGACCCTCGAGGTGCGCATGGGCAATGAAGCGGCCCAGGCGATGTACCGTAAGTTCGGCTTCGTGGCTGCCGGCGTGCGGCGGGGGTACTACCCGGAGACAGGAGAGGACGCCCTGGTCATGTGGCTGTACGAGGTCGGGTCGGAGGAGCTGGGACGACGTCTCGGCGAGCTGGAGGCCCTGGAGCGAGGACGGGAGCGCGGTGAAGGTACTGGCCATTGAGACCTCCTGTGACGAGACGGCAGCTGCCGTGGTGGAGGACGGCAGGACGGCACTCTCCTCCGTCGTGAGCAGCCAGACCGACCTGCACGCCGCCTTCGGGGGCGTGGTGCCCGAGGTCGCCAGCAGAGCGCATCTCGAGCTGGTCGGGCCCGTGGTCAGTCAGGCCCTCGAACAGGCGGGTGCCGCCCCGGGGGACCTCGCCGCCGTGGCCGCCACGGTCGGCCCCGGCCTGGTCGGCTCCCTCCTCGTGGGCGCCAGCGCTGCCAAGGCCTACGCATGGGCCTGGGGGCTGCCGTTCGTCGGGGTCAACCACATGGAAGGCCACCTGCACGCCGCCTTCCTGGAGGACCCGGCCCTGCACTCGCCCACCGTCGTGCTCCTGGTGTCCGGAGGGCACACCATGCTGGTCAGCATGCACGACGCCCCGGTCGCGGGGCAGATCGAGTACCGGCTGCTGGGTGAGACCATCGACGACGCCGCCGGCGAGGCCTTCGACAAGGTGGCCCGGTTCCTGGGCCTCGGCTACCCCGGCGGGCCGGCTATCGAGGCCATTGCCCGCGACGGTGCGCCCGACGCCGTGGCCTTTCCCCGGGGCCTCGCCGGTCGTGGCTACGACTTCTCCTTCAGCGGGCTGAAGACCTCGGTCGTGCGCTACATGCGCTCCCACCCCGGTGCACGGTTGGCCGACGTGGCCGCCAGCTTCCAGGAAGCAGTGGTGGACGTGCTGGTGGCCAAGACCCGACGGGCGGCGGCCGAGGTCGGTGCGAGAGCGATCTGCATCGGAGGCGGAGTGGCGGCCAATACGGCGCTGAGGGAACGGATCTCCGCCGTCTGCGAGCAGGACGGCCTGGCCGCCTTCATACCTTCGCGGCGCATGTGCACGGACAATGCCGCCATGATCGGGGCGACCGCCTGCTACCGGTTGCGGGTCGACGGCCCGACCCCCCTGGACGCCCCGGTGGCCCCCAACCTGCGCCTGCCACTGGTCTGAGGTCCGGTCGGCTCTGCCGGCCGACAGGCACTCCCGGCCCGACGGGCCGGCCGCCAGGGCCGCCCGGGCCCGGGACAGCCCCGGGCCCGGGACAGCCCCGGACAGGTAAGGTCCAGGTCCATGGTCGCCGGCGACGAGCCCCTCTCCTTCCCCCGCCAGCAGGCGCGTACGCGCAGGTTCAGCCTCGGCGTGCCCCGGAGCTTCACCGTGTCGCCGGACGGCGCACGGGTGCTGTTCCTGCGCTCCGGAGCGGGTGACGACCCGGTCACGGCGCTGTGGTGCCTGAGCACGGCGGACGGTGCGGAGCACGAGGTCGCCGCTCCCGCCCTGCTGGTGCCCTCCGGTGCCGATGACCTGCCACCCGAGGAGCGCGCCCGCCGGGAGCGGGCGCGGGAGCTCGCCGCCGGGATCGTCACCTATGCCTGCGACCGGGCGGTGGAGCACGCGGCCTTCGCGCTCGATGGTCGTCTGTGGTGGGCCGACGTCCGCCTCGGGGGGCCTTCCGGGCCACCGCGTCAGCTCCCCTCGCCCCCGGGCGTGTTCGGTCCCCGCCCCAGCCCGGACGGTACCCGGGTGGCGTTCCTGTCCGAGGGGCGTCTGTGCACCGTGCCCACCGAGGGTGGCTCCGAGTGGACGGTACTGGCGGCCGAGGCGGGTGGGGCCCGCTGGGGCGAGGCCGAGTTCATCGCCGCCGAGGAGATGGGCCGCATGCGGGGTTTCTGGTGGTCCCCGACGTCGGCCTCGTTGCTGGCGGCCAGGGTGGACGAAGGCCCGGTCGCCACCTGGTGGACCTCGGACCCGGCCCGGCCATCGGTGGCGCCCACGAGCCGTAGGTACCCCGTAGCCGGCTCGGCCGACGCGGACGTCACGCTCTGGCACCTGGCGCCGGAGCGCCCGGCCGAGCGGACCGAACTGCGCTGGGACCGGGACAGGTACCCCTATCTGGTCGACGTCAACTGGGGCCCCGGCGGCCCTGCCCTCCTGCTGGTGGAGCGTCGGGACCACAAGGCCTGCCTCGTGCTGGCGGCCGACCCGGTCACGGGGCGCACCACGGAGGTGGCGTCCATGGCCAGCGACCACTGGGTGGGCTGGCCCCAGGGCGTACCGGCCTGGCTCGGGGACGGACGGTTGCTCTGGGCGGCGGCGGACGAGGGGACATGGCGGCTCACCGTGGACGGCCAGCCGGTCACGCCGCCCGGCCTGCAGGTCCGGGCCGTCACCGCCGTGGGCAGTTCCGTTCTTTTCACTGCATCGCAGGAGCCCGAGGTGGTCGAGGTGTGGGAGTGGTCGCCGGGCACCGGCCTGGCCCCGCTGACGGAGTGCGGCGGGGTCAGCACAGCCTTCGGCGACGGCCCCGTGCGCGTCGTCGTGTCGCGTTCGATGGACTGGCCAGGGGACCGGGTCGAGGTCAGGGCCCCGGGGCGGCCGGCCTTGCCCGTGCGCAACCTCGGCCATGAGCCGCCCTTCAGGCCCGAGGTGCGGATGATGCGTGCCGGGCCCCGGGGCTCGAGTGCTGGCGTGGTCCTGCCCCGGGGGCACCGTGGGGGCAAGTTGCCGGTGATAATGGCCCCCTACGGCGGCCCCAGCCACCAGTCGGTCATGGCGGCCCGGGCCCTTTGGCTCGAGGCGCAGTGGACCGCCGACCAGGGTTTTGCCGTCGTGGTGGTGGACGGCCGGGGTACCCCCGGCCGGGGCCCCGCCTGGGAGCACGCCGTCTACCGCGACCTCGCCCGGCCCGTGCTCGACGACCAGGTGGAGGCCCTCCGGGCGGTGGCAGCCGAGGTGCCCGAACTGGACCTCAGCCGGGTGGGCATCAAGGGCTGGTCGTTTGGTGGCTACCTGGCGGCGCTCGCCGTTCTGGCCAGGCCCGACGTGTTCCACGCCGCCATCGCCGGTGCCCCGGTCACCGACTGGCGCTTCTACGACACCTATTACACGGAGCGCTACATGGGCCTGCCGTCCGAGGAGGCGGAGGCCTACGAGCGCACCTCGCTCTTGGCCCTCGCACCGGGGCTGCGACGACCCCTGATGCTGGTGCACGGGTTGGCTGACGACAACGTCTACGCCGTCCACACCTTGGAGCTCTCCCGGGCACTGTTCATGGCCGGACGGCCCCACAGCGTGCTCCCGCTCCCCGGCGTGACCCACGTGGCCGGCGCCGCCGACGTGACCGAGAACCTGCTCCTGCTCGGAGTGGAGTTCATGCGCCGCGCCCTCGCCTCCCCCGAGCCCCTGTCCTAGGAGGGCACCGGGCCGGGCCCACCGGGGCCGGTCGCCCCGGCGCCCCCGAGGCCGGGCTGTGAGGCGGACCGTAGGGACCTTGTTACCAGGGAGGTTTGTGCTAGCGCCGGGAGCCCGCTATCTTTAGCACTCGTCCGGTCAGAGTGCTAACCGCCGGAGAACCCGGTACTTGAACATTGCTACGGAGGCGACGACATCATGACCTTGCAGCCACTCGACGATCGCATCGTTGTACGCCCGAACGAGGCGGAAGAGAGGACGGCGTCGGGCCTCGTCATCCCCGACACCGCCAAGGAGAAGCCCCAGCAGGGTGAGGTCCTGGCTGTTGGCCCGGGCCGGCGTGCCGAGAGCACGGGTGAGCTCATCCCGCTCGACATCAAGGTGGGCGACACCGTGCTGTACTCCAAGTACGGCGGCACCGAGGTCACCGTGGACGGCGAAGACCTGCTCGTGCTGGCCAGCCGCGACATCCTGGCGAAGGTGAAGAAGTAGTGGCCAAGCAGCTGAACTTCGACGAGAGCGCCCGCCGCGGCCTGGAGGCGGGCGTCAACAAGCTGGCCGACGCAGTGAAGGTCACCCTCGGCCCCAAGGGCCGCAACGTGGTCATCTCCAAGCGCTGGGGTGCCCCGACGATCACCAACGACGGCGTGACCATCGCCAAGGAGATCGAGCTGGAGGACCACTTCGAGAACATGGGTGCCCAGCTGGTCAAGGAGGTGGCGACCAAGACCAACGACGTGGCCGGTGACGGCACCACGACTGCCACCGTCCTGGCCCAGGCACTGGTGCGCGAGGGCCTGCGCAACGTGGCTGCGGGCGCCAACCCGATCGCCCTCAAGAAGGGCATCGAGCGGGCCGTGCAGGCTGCTGTGGGCTCGATCAAGGCACTGGCCAAGGACGTCGACGACAAGGCCGAGATCGCCCAGGTGGCGTCCATCTCGGCGGCCGACCCCTCCATCGGTGAGGTCATCTCCGATGCCATCGACAAGGTGGGCAAGGACGGCGTCGTCACGGTGGAGGAGTCCAACACCTTCGGTGTGGAGCTCGAGTTCACCGAGGGGATGCAGTTCGACAAGGGCTACATCTCTCCGTACTTCGTGACCGACCAGGACCGCCAGGAGGCTGTCCTGGAGGACGCGTACATCCTCATCGCGAACCAGAAGATCAGCTCGGCTCACGACCTGATATCGGTGCTGGAGCGCGTGATGCAGGCCGGGCGTCCCCTGCTGCTCATCGCCGAGGACGTGGACGGCGAAGCTCTGGCCACGCTCATCGTCAACAAGTTGCGCGGCACCTTCTCCAGCGTGGCCGTCAAGGCCCCGGGTTTCGGAGACCGGCGCAAGGCCATGTTGGCCGACATCGCCATCCTCACCGGCGGCCAGGTCGTGTCCGAAGAGGTGGGCCTGAAGCTGGACAACACGGACCTGTCGTTGCTGGGCCGGGCCCGCAAGGTCGTGGTGAGCAAGGACGCCACCACGATCGTGGAGGGCGCGGGCAGCGAGGACGAGGTGCGTGCCCGGGTGGCGCAGATCAAGCGGGAGATCGAGGAGACCGACTCCGACTGGGACCGGGAGAAGCTGCAGGAGCGCTTGGCCAAGCTGGCCGGGGGCGTGGCAGTGGTCCGGGTCGGGGCGGCCACCGAGGTGGAGCTCAAGGAGAAGAAGCACCGCATCGAGGACGCAGTCTCCGCCACCAAGGCCGCCATCGAGGAGGGCATCGTGCCCGGAGGTGGGCTGGCCCTGCTCCGCAGCCGGGTCGCCATCAACGCCCTCATCGGTGAGCTCGAGGGTGACGAGGCCACTGGTGCCCGCATAGTCGCCAAGGCCGTCGAGGAGCCTCTGCGCTGGATCGCCAGCAACGCCGGCCTCGAGGGCCCGGTGGTCATCGAGCATGCCGAGCGCGAGACCGGCGCCGTGGGCCTCAACGCTCTCACGGGCCACTTCGAGGACCTCCTCAAGGCGGGGGTCATCGACCCCGCCAAGGTGACCCGCTCGGCCCTGCAGAACGCTGCCTCGGTGGCAGCACTGCTGCTGACCACGGAAGCCACCGTGGCCGACAAGCCCGATGACAAGCAGCCAGCGGCAGCCGGTGCCGGCGCCGGTGGCGGCATGGGGATGATGTAGCCCCAGGCTGGCTCGGTGCGGCCAGAGAGCCATGGAGAGGCCCGGCCCTTCGGCCGGGCCTCTCGTCGTACGGGGGGCCCCCTTCCGCCTCCGACCCGACCTGGCTGGTGATGACCGGTGACGGCCCGAGGCGGCTGGAACCAGGCCCTGGCCTAGAGTGTCCTTATTGCAGTGAACGACCCAGACCCTTCTTCCCCGGCGCCCAAAAACGCACCCAGGCACAGTGCCGGGCGCGACCTGACGGGCCGTCAGCTCCGCAAGGCCAGGGCGCGCCTCAAGCGCCGGTGGCCCCGTAGGGCGCTCATCCTGGTCAACGCCCTGGTGCTCGTGTGCATCGTTGCCATGGGCTCGGCCTACGTCTACGTCAACAACCTGATCGGCGGCATCAAGACCCTCCCTGGCAGCGGGGAGACGCCGACGGGCCTGTCAGGTGTCGGCTCCGGCGGCCCGCCCCAGACGGCCCTGCCCGGCGCCAGCGGCCTGCACCCCGAGAACATCCTGCTCATCGGCAACCAGACCCGTCAGGGCCTGACCCCCGCCCAGCAGCTCCAGTACGGCACGTCCTTGGGCTCGGGCAGCCTGGCCGACATCATGATGGTCCTCCACCTGGACCCGACCACGGGGACCGCCTCCATCCTCTCCATCCCCCGGGACCTGTTCGCCCCCATGCCGGCCGGGAGCGCCGTGGGCCCCTTCCAGAAGATCGACGCGGCTCTCAACAACGGTGCTGATGGGCCCAACAACCTGGTCAATGCCATCCAGGACGACCTGGGCATACCGATCAACCACTTCGTCGAGCTCAACTTCAACGGCTTCATCAACACCGTGAACGCCCTGCACGGGATCAACGTCTACTTCCCGGAGCGACTGTGGGACGCCGAGTCCCTCCTCTGGGTGCCCAAGACCGGTTGCGTGCACCTGGACGGCTGGCAGGCGCTAACGCTCGTGCGCGCCCGGCACCTGCAGTACGACCCGCCCGGCGACAATGCCCCCCGCTACGACTGGCCCCAGGAGCCGCTGTCCGACCTGGCCCGCATCGGGCGTACGCACACCTTCCTGAAGATCCTCTTCAACCGGGCCAAGTCGGAGGGCCTGACCAACCCGCTCGCGGCGAACGCCTTCCTCTCCGCGGTTGCGGACCAGCTCACGGTCGACCCTGCGCTCAAGCCGGAGATGATCAAGCTCGTGCTGCACTACCGCAACCTCAACGTGGGGGCGGTGCACGAGGCCACGCTGCCCGCCACCTACGTCAACAACTACTACTACAACAACTACGTCATGGGCGACGTGCTCTTCCCCGTGCAGCCCGTGGACAACAACGTCATCAGGGCCTGGGACCCGGAGGTCTTCGCCAACCTGGCCAAGCCCTCATCGGTGAGCGTCCAGAGCATCACGGGCAGCTACCAGGCTGCGCTGGCTGCCGGTCAGGCCCTGGCCTCGGACGGCCTGAACGTCTCGGGCGAGTCGGTGGGGACCGTACCTTCCCCGACCACCGAGACGTGGGTCCTCTACCACTCCACCCGGGACATCTCCCGTGCCATGTACGTGATGAAGTACCTGTCAGGCTCGGTGATGATGCAGCTCGACCCGGCTGTGCCCGCCGGGACCGTACAGGTGCAGCTGGGCTCGGTGGTGTCGGTCAGGTCGGGCACCCTGCCCGGTACCTCCACCTCGACCACCCTGGCCGGGGCCGTGCCGACCACGACCACGACCCTGGCACCGACCTCCACCTCCAGCTCGACGACGACCACCTCGACCACCTCGACAACCCCAGCCACCTCGACCACGACGGCCTCCGGGGCTTCGGTGCCTTCGACCTCGGCCAGCACCACGACGAGCACCACGGTGCCCACACCCGGCGGTTCACCGGTCAGCTCCGCCAAGACCCAGGTGGAACCCTGGGACCCGAGAGCGTGCTGAGGGGTGGCTCTTCGAGCCCGGCCGAACGGGCGGTAGGCTGAGCCGGATGGAAGTCCCGCCCCCCGAACCCCGAAAACTGCTGCAGGCCTGGATGGAGTGGGAGACGGGAGATGTCACGCCCGGCCGGGTCATGGCGAACCTGAAGACCGGAGGCCTGCGGGAGCTCCTGGAGGGCCTCGTCGAGGCGGGCGGGCCCGGTGCCGGTCCGGCCGGTGGCCCCGAGGGCGACGACGCCGCCGCCAGCTGGGCACCTGTCGTCTGAGGCTGCCGAGGAGGGGCCCCAGGTGACCGTGGTGCAGGTCGTCCCCAGGCCTGCAGGTGCCCAGAGGGGAGACCCGGCACCCTGGGAGCAGCTGGCGCCCGAGGCCCGGTCCTCCATCCCGCTCTCCGAGGTGAGGCTGGCGCTCCAGGCCGGCCGCGGGGCCCGTGGCCCCTGGCGCCCGGCCAGCCGGGTTGCCCCCGCCGAGCTCCCGCCCCGGGGGGACGACCGGGCTGCGGCCGTGCTCTGCCTGCTCTTCGAGCGCCAAGGCCAGGCCCGGGTGGTGCTCACCCGCAGGTCCAGGTCGTTGCGCCACCATGCCGGCGAGGTGTGCTTCCCTGGGGGCCGTCTCGACCAGGACGAGGAGCCCTTGGGAGCGGCGTTGCGCGAGGCGCGGGAGGAGGTCGGCCTGCTGCCCGCCACGGTGGAGGTCATCGGGGAGCTCGGCCCGCTCACCACTCGGAGCAGCACCGCCCTGGTGCACTGTTTCGTGGGCTGCGCCGTCGGTGGCGACGAAGGGGCGGCCGGGCCTGCCCTCGATGTGTGCAGCGAGGAGGTGGAGAGGGTCTTCGACGTGGCGCTCGCCGACCTGGCCGCCCCGGGGGTGTTCCATGAGGAGCTGTGGCCCCTGGCCGGTCCCGGTGGTGTGGCGCTACGGGCTGTCCCCTTCTTCGACCTTCCTGCACCCGCGGATGAGCTGGTCTGGGGGGCGACCGGCCGGATGCTGGTCGAGCTGCTGGACGTCGTGCTCTGCCGCCGGGCGCAGGGTTGAGGTGGGCGTCGCTGTGCCACGCGAACAGGTACCCTGGTCGTGACATGATCTGTCCCCGTTGTGGTGTGCCCAACCAGGGAGAGAGGGCAACCTGCGCCCGCTGTGGCGGGTCGCTGGAGCCGGCACCGCGCGCCGACGACCGGCCGCTGCCTGCAGTGCTACCGGTCACCCGGCGGGCCGAGCTGGCGGCGGGACGCGCGCACGCGCCGGCTCCAGCCGGGACGCCGGTCCCAGCGCCAAGGCTCGGGCAGGCCGGTCCACCCGCTCCGGAGGTTGCGGGCGCGGCCGAGGGCAGGCCGTCCGCCATCTACCTGATGGCTGCCGACCGTGACACCGGCCAGCCCTTGCCACCCGAGCTGCCCGGCCAGTCGGCCGGGGCGGTGCGGGGCGAGCGACCCGGCCGTATGGCGATCGGCCTCTCCGGCGCCTGAGACGGTAGCCCTGGCGCACCGGAGGAGATGGGCCAAATAGACTCGAATGGCCTAAGCACCCGAGCGCACGAGAGGCAGGCACCGTGGACATCGAGATCGGCAAGGGCAAGTCGGGGCGGCGGGCCTATGGGTTCGATGACATCGCGATCGTCCCCAGCAGGCGGACGCGTGACCCTGAAGATGTAGATATCTCCTGGGAGATCGACGCCTTCCGCTTCGACCTGCCGCTCATGGCGTCCGCCATGGACGGAGTTGTGAGCCCGGCCACCGCCATCGAGATCGGGCGCCTCGGTGGGGTCGGGGTGCTCAACCTCGAAGGTCTCTGGTCCCGCTACGAGGACCCCGAGCCGCTCCTGGAGGAGATCGCCCGTTTGGAGCCGGACAAGGCCACGCTGCGCATGCAGCAGATCTACTCCGAACCGATCAAGGACGAGCTCGTCGTGGAGCGCATCCGCGAGGTCAAGGCGGCCGGCGTGGTCGCCTGCGCTTCGCTCACCCCCCAGCGTACGGCCCAGTACGCCAAGGCCCTGGTCACCGCCGAGCTGGACCTCTTCGTCGTGCAGGGGACCGTGGTCTCGGCCGAGCACGTGTCGAAGACGGTGGAACCGCTCAACCTGAAGCGCTTCATCCGCGAGTTCGAGATCCCGGTGATCGTCGGCGGGTGCGCCTCCTACCAGGCCGCCCTGCACCTGATGCGCACGGGCGCCGTCGGGGTGCTGGTGGGGGTCGGCCCCGGTCATGCCTGCACGACGCGCGGCGTGCTGGGTATCGGGGTGCCCCAGGCCACGGCGATCGCCGACGCCCGTGCGGCACGGGCGCAGCACCTCGACGAGACGGGCGTGTACGTCCAGGTGATCGCCGACGGCGGTATGGCAACCGGCGGTGACATCGCCAAGGCCATCGTGTGCGGTGCCGACGCCGTGATGCTCGGCTCGCCCCTGGCCGCAGCAAGCGAAGCCCCCGGTCACGGCTATCACTGGGGAATGGCCACCTTCCACCCGACCCTTCCCCGGGGAGCGAGGGTGAAGACCGAGGTGCGCGGGCCCCTGCGCGAGATCCTCGTAGGCCCGGCTCATGAGAACGACGGCCGTATGAACCTTTTCGGGGCCCTGCGCACCTCGATGGCCACCTGTGGTTACGAGACCCTGAAGGAGTTCCAGAAGGCAGAGGTGATGGTCGCGCCCGCTCTGCAGACCGAGGGCAAGTCGCTGCAGCGGGCCCAGCGCGTGGGGATGGGCCACTGAGCGTCGGGGAGCTCCTGGAGGGGCTCAACCCCTCCCAGCTCGTGGCTGTCACCCACCCGTCGGGCCCCCTGCTGGTGGTGGCAGGAGCCGGCTCGGGCAAGACCCGCGTGCTCACCCACCGGATCGCCTGGCTGGTGCGGGAGCAGGGCCTCTCTCCCATGGAGATCATGGCCATCACCTTCACCAACAAGGCGGCAGACGAGATGCGCCAGAGGGTCGAGGGCCTGGTCGGCCGGGTAGCGGAGCGCATGTGGGTTTCCACGTTCCACGCAGCCTGCGTGCGGATCCTCCGTCGTGAGGCTGCCGTGCTCGGTTACCAGCCGTCCTTCACGATCTACGACCAGGCCGACGCCGTGCGCCTCACGGGCTATGTGGTACGCGAGCTCGGCCTGGACCTCAAGAAGTTCCCCCCCCGGGCGGTCCATGCCGCCATCTCCGGGGCCAAGAACGAGCTCATGGACGCGGTGGCCTACGCCGAGCACGCCCGGCGCAGTTCGATCTTCGAGCGCAAGATCGCCGAGGTCTACCAGGAGTACCAACGGCGGTTGCTGGCTGCCAACGCCATGGACTTCGACGACCTGCTCATGCTCACGGTGCAGCTCTTCCGCAAGCACCCCGACGTGCTGGACCGTTACCGGGAGCGCTTCGCCCACCTGCTCGTGGACGAGTACCAGGACACGAACCGGGCGCAGAACGAACTGGTGCTCGCCCTGGCCGGTGGCCACCACCAGGTGACCGTGGTAGGTGACTCGGACCAGTCGATCTACCGGTGGCGGGGGGCCGACGTGCGCAACATCCTCGAGTTCGAACGGGCATTCCCCGACGCCACGGTTGTCGTGCTCGACCAGAACTACCGCTCGACGCAGACGATCTTGGACGCCGCCAACGCCGTCATCGCCAACAACGCAGGGCGTAAGCCGAAGAACCTGTGGACGGCACAGGGCGGCGGCGAACAATTGGTGCGCTACGTGGCCGAGGACGAGGAGGACGAGGGCGCCTGGATGGCAGGTGAGATCGTGAACCTGCGCCGTGGGCACGGCTACCGCTGGGGCGACATCGCCGTGTTCTACCGCACCAACGCCCAGAGCAGGGCCATAGAGGAGGAGCTGCGGCGTCAGAACGTGCCCTACAAGGTGGTCGGTGGGGCGCGCTTCTACGACCGGCGGGAGGTCAAGGACCTTCTCTCCTACCTGCACTCCATAGCCAACCCCGAGGACGAGGTGTCGCTCAAGCGGGTCCTCAATGTCCCCCGCCGAGGGGTGGGAGAGACCAGCCTGGCCAAGCTGGACGCCTGGGCCGGTGCCCGGGGGCTCCCCTTCGCCGAGGCGCTGGCCCACGCCAAGGAGGCGGGCGTGCCGGGCAAGGCCCTGTCCGGCATCGCCGGCTTCCTGGAGCTGATGGCCGACCTGCGGGCCATGCACCAGGGCAGCGAAGGTGACGGAGCTGCGGCTGGACAGGAGGGGACAGGGCCGGCGGAAGCCATGGTCCTACCTCTCGGCCCTCCGCTGTCGGCGGCCGGCGGCCGGGCCGCTGCAGTGCTCACCGACGTGACGTCGGCACAGGCCGGGCCTCCGGTGCCACCCGCGGGCCCCGCCGAGCTCCTGCAGGCGGTGATCGACCGCACAGGGTACCTGGCCGAGCTGGAGAGGGACAGCGCGAGCAAGCTGGAGGTGGAAGGCCGCTTGGAGAACGTGGAGGAACTGCTCGGCGCAGCGCGTAGGTCCGAGTCTCTTGCCGACTTCCTGACCGACGTGAGCCTGGTGGCCGACAGCGACGAGGTGGACGAGGACGGTTCCAGTGTCACCCTCATGACCCTTCACACGGCGAAGGGCCTCGAGTACCCCGTCGTCTTCATGGCGGGTATGGAGGAAGGGGTGTTCCCTCACCTCAGGTCCCTTGGCGAACCAGAGGAACTGGAGGAGGAGCGCCGTCTGTGTTACGTGGGGGTCACCCGTGCGCGCGAGCGTCTCTACATGTCCTATGCCTGGTGCCGGAGCCTGTGGGGCGAGGCCCAGTACAACCCGCCCAGCCGGTTCGTTGCCGAGATCCCCGACCACCTGGTGCGTTCCAGCGGGGCTTTCCGCCCCTCACGGGTGTCGCGTGCCGAGGTGCGGGACCAGATGGTGGAGTCGGCCATGCGGCGTGGGCGGGCCAATGTCCCCGTACAGGGGACGGGGGCCGAGACGCTCGGCCTGCGGTCGGGCGAGACCATCGTGCACGCCCGTTACGGCGAGGGGGTGGTCATCGATGTGCGGGGCCAGGGCGCAGACGCGGAGGCGACCATCCGCTTCCCCAGTCTTGGTGAGAAGCGGTTCAGCCTGCACATGGCCCCGATCAAGCGGGCTTGAGGGGCAGGGCGGTCAGCGCCTCTCGTCCTGGTCGCCCGGGACGGGCTGGGACTGCTCCAAGGCATCGGCTTCGGGGACTTCCATGGAGGCAGGTCCCTGTAGCGGCGTCTCTTCGTCTTCCTCGTCGGTCGGGGAGACCTCCTGGGACTGCTCGATGGCGTCGGCTTCGGGCACTTCGGGGTCAGTGGTTGCCATCTACCCGAACCTAGCCACCCACGTAAGTTCCCAGGCGGCCGTCGCGGTTGCGACATGGGCTGCCTGCCCGGCCACCAGCCAAGCTCCCGACGGACTGTTGGGCCCCCTAGGATTCCTCAACTATGGGTAACCGCCGCGTGGTCGTGACTGGGATGGGGGCGATCACCCCGCTTGGTCTGGACGTCGAGCAGACCTGGCAGGCCGTGGTCGCCGGCCGCAGCGGGGTACGGCACATCAGCGCGTTCGATGCTTCCAGTTCTCCGGTCAAGATCGCTGCGGAGGTGGAGGGCTTCGACCCCGACGCCAGCTTCGGCCGCCGACGGGCGCGGCACCTGGACCGCGTGGTCCAACTGGCACTGGTGGCGACCAAGGAGGCCATCGAGGCTTCCAAGCTCGATGTGGCCACGATCGCGGAGCGCATCGGCGTCGTCTACGCCTCTGGCATCGGCGGGATCAAGACCCTCGAGGACGGGATCAGGACCCTGGTGAGCAGGGGGCCGGAATGGGTCAACCCCTACGTGGTGCCCATGATGATCCCGAACATGGCAGCCGGGGAGATCGCAATGGAGTGGCAGCTCCTGGGTTACAACCTGTGCACGGTAACCGCCTGTTCCGCCTCTGCGCACGCCGTGGGCACGGCTTTCGACGCCATCCGTCTCGGCCGGGCGGACGCCATGGTCTGCGGCGGGGCCGAGGCAGCCGTCACGCCGGTCGGGATCGCGGGCTTCGCAGCCATGAAGGCGTTGTCCACCCGCAACGACGAGCCCGAGAGGGCGTCCCGGCCATTCGACCTGGACCGTGACGGCTTCGTCCTGGGGGAGGCCGCTGCCACCCTGGTGCTCGAGGAGCGGGAGTTCGCTCTGCGGCGGGGCGCCCCCGTGCTGGCGGAGCTGGTCGGGTACGGGGCGACGGCTGACGCGTACCACATAACCCAGCCCCACCCGACCGGCGACGGGGCCGTGCGGGCCATGGAGGCCGCCCTGGCGGATGCCGGCATCCTCCCGGGCGACATCGGCTACGTCAACGCCCACGGGACGTCCACCCCGCCCAACGACCGGGTGGAGACCGTTGCCCTCAAGCGGGTGTTCGGGGACGAGGTCCCGCTCGTCTCGTCCACCAAGTCCATGACGGGCCACACCCTGGGTGCTGCCGGTGCCCTGGAGTCGGTGTTCGCCATCCTGGCGGTACAAACGGGCACGGCTCCCCCGACCATGAACCTGGACACCCCCGACCCGGCATGCGACCTCGACTACGTGCCCAACGTGGCGCGCGAAGCCGATATCCGTTACGCCATGACCAACAGCCTCGGTTTCGGGGGTCACAACGCCTCGCTGATCTTCGGCCAGCCGCTGCCCGAGGCAGACGCCCGTCCGCCCGCCGGGGACTGAGCGGCCCGCTCAGGCCAGGGACCGGAGCGCTTGGGGCGGCTGTCGTTCAGCTGCCAGGGGCGCCGTAGAAGAGACGTTCGGTGACCCTCCTCGCCCTGCGGGTCACCATCCGGTAGCGCTCGCGCAGCTCCGGGGCGGTCGTGCCCAGGCTCCGGGCGAGGGTGGTGAGCTGGTGCCCCGGAGGGGGCAGGGAGTTGCCGGCCCGTCCCCTGACGAGGTAGAGGCGGTTGCGGGCCTCTTCGCAGAACCGGTAGGAGCTGGCCAGGACCTCGGCGTCAGCAGGGTCGACCACACCTGCCGCGCTGAGCGCCCTCAGCGCCTCGAGAGTGCCCTCGGCAGGGACGGAGGACCTCAGCTGGAGCAGCTGTACCGTCCATTCCACGTCCGAGAGGGACCCTGGCCCGAGCTTCAGGTGGAAGGCCGGGTCCTCCCCGGGCGGTACTCTCTCCCGCTCCACCCGTGCTTTGAGACGGCGCACCTCGCGCACGTCGCCCTCGTCGAACGGCCTGCCCCATACGAACTCGCGGGCCAGGTGGGCGAAGCGCTGTCCCACATCGGGGTCGCCGGCCACGAAACGGCCCCGGGTGAGGGCTTGGCGCTCCCACACCTGCGCCCAGCGGCTGTAGTAGGCCTCGAACGCCTTCAGGCTGCGAGCCAGAGGCCCCTGGCGGCCTTCGGGGCGGAGGGACAGATCCAGGTCGTAGAGCCGGTGGACCGGGGTGTCGCCGTGCACGAGGGCGACGAGCTCCTCGGCCGCCCGTTCGGCTCTGTGCGCGCTTAGCGTGCGGTCGTCGAAGACGACCATGACATCGAGGTCGCTGGCATAGGCGAGGTCGGCCCCGCCGAACCGCCCCATGGCCACAACAGCCAGGCCTTCGACCACGGGGAGGTCGTCACTGCTCAGGCCCTCGCGGCCCGTCACCACTGTCCTCGTGCACACCGAGAGCACGGCCTCGGCCAGGTTGGTCACGGAGCGGGCGGTGGCTGCCACATCGTCGATGCCGAGCACGTCGCGGGCCTGGGTGCGCAGCAGCTCGCTCTGGACCAGGCGGGACAGCCCCCTCCACCACTGTTCGGGCTGCCGCCAGGCGATGTTGTCGGCTGCCCGTCGCTCCAGGTCACCGGCGGACGGGAGGGGAGGCGGCCCGTCACCCAGGAGCGCCAGCTGGTCAGGGTGGTGCTCGTAGCCCTCGGCGAACCCCGGCCCGGTACCGAGCAGCAGGCAGGCGCGCCTGGCCGCCTCGGGGGAGTCTCGGAAGAGGCTGACAAGTTGGCCTCGGCGGTGCTGGCCGGTGGCCAGGCGCCGGAGGCCGAGCAGGCCCAGGTCGGGGTCGGGTGAGGACGACAGCCAGTCGAGCAGGAGGGGCACCATCTGCTGCATGAGGCGCGAGGACCGGGAGAGCCCCTGGGTGAGCTCGACGACCGCGGCCCTGGTCCTCCGGGCGTCGGAGAAACCGAAGGCTGCCAGGCGCGCCTCTACGGCTGCCGGTGCGAGCGGCGGGCCCTGCTCGGCACCGGGCCCTTGGGCTCCTCCCCCGGGCCCGGCCGGGGCAGGCGGCAGCCCGGGGTGCTCATCGCCCGTCCGCTCCTCCACCGGCGGCCCGCCTGCCTGGTGCTCCTCCAAGCCGGGCCAGCGGGGCAGGCCGGTGAAGGCTTCGAGCAGCGGTCGGAAGAAGATGCGCTCGTGGGCAGCCCGCGCTTCGGCCTGGTGCAGGGTCAGTGCGTACTCGAACTGGGCGAGGGCGGTGAGCGAGGCGTTGTCCCGGTAGCCCATGACACGGGCCAGGTGGGCCAGCGCCGGCCTGGCCCCGGGCAGGGAGTGGACCTGGCGGTCGTCGAAGAGCTGGAGCCGGTGCTCGACCGTGCGCAGGAACCGGTAGGCGTCGGCCAGGGTGTCAGCGTCGCGCTGGCTCACGTACCCGCCCGCCGCCAGGGCCACGAGGGCATCGAGGGTGGCCGGGGCACGCAGCGCCGGGTCGGACCGACCGTGCACCAGTTGCAGGAGCTGTACCGCGAACTCGATGTCCCGGATGCCCCCCGGGCCCCGCTTGAGCTCGCGCTCGGCCATCCCCTTGCGGCCGAGGATCTGCTCGGCCCTGGCCTTCATGTCCCGCAGCGCCCGCAGGTCATCGGCTTCCAAAGGGCGTTGCCACACCCGCTCACCGGCTGACCGTACGAACCGC
Source organism: Actinomycetes bacterium (assembly GCA_021850325.1). Lineage (GTDB taxonomy): Bacteria > Actinomycetota > Acidimicrobiia > Acidimicrobiales > Palsa-688 > JAJZMF01. Next base: position 14,213 of record JAJZMF010000010.1, on the reverse strand, counting down.
CCGCCCAGCTCGGCGTCCCCGGCCACCGGCCTCACCTTGAGCAGGGCCTGGAACTCCCAGGTCTGGGCCCAGCGGTCCCAGTAGGCCTCATAGGAGGGCAGGCTGCGCAGCAACGGGCCCGCCCGGCCCTCAGGGCGCAGGTCGAGGTCTGTCCGCCACGCCGTACGCGCTTCCTCGACGAAGCGCTGGGCTGCGGCGAGGGGCACCTCGCCTACGAGGACCAGGTCGATGTCGCTGCCGTAGTTGAGCTCCTGTGCGCCCAGCTTGCCCATACCTATTACGGCCAGCGCACCCAGGGCCAGGGCGGGCTCCGCAGCGGCCTGCAGGAGGTTGTCGGCCAGGTCGGCCAGGGACCGGCCCACCTGTTCCAGGGCCGTCCGCCCGGAGAGGTCGAGGGTGGCGATGCGCAGGACCTCGAGGGCCTTCCAGCGGGCCAGGGGCCGGAGGGGTGCCACCGGCGAGCCGCCACGGGACAGGACGTCGACGGCCCCGGGGACCGTGGTGCAGATCCTCGTCAGGAAGGGCCCGGCTGCCATGGCCGTCACCACGTCGGCCCGCAGCGCGGCATCGGCCTCGAGCCTCCCGGCCAGCTCCGGCTCCCCCTCGAACAACCGCTCCAGGCCCAGCCTTGCCCGTTGGGGGTCGGCGCAGGCCGCAAGCTCCGGCCAATGGAGGGGGCCGTGCCCACCCACCCGCCTACGCTCCTTGGGTATGACTAGGTTGCGGGTGGCGCTGTGCCAGGTGGGTAGCGTGGTCGGGGACCTGGGGGGCAACGCTCGGCGGGTGGGAGAGGCTCTGGCGCAGGCCGAGGCAGACGGCGCCGATCTGGCCGTCTTCCCCGAACTGGTGCTGACCGGCTACCCACCAGAGGACCTGCTGCTCAAGCCAGGGTTCATCTCGGACAGCCTCGACGCCCTGAGCTCGGTGGTGGCTGCCACCCGGCGTTGCGCCGCCGTGGTCGGCTGCGTGGACCGGCAGATGGACCTCTACAACGCTGCTGCCGTGTGCGCCCAGGGCGAGCTGAAGGGCGTCTACCACAAGCGTTCCCTGCCCAACTACTCGGTCTTCGACGAGCAGCGCTACTTCGTGCCCGGCGAGCGTCCCTCCGCTCTCTACCTGGTGGGCGGCGCCCGGGTCGGCGTGTCCGTTTGTGAGGATGCCTGGGACCCTAGTGGGCCTATCAGTACCCAGGCGGCAGCGGGCGCCGAAGTCGTGCTCAACATCAACGCCTCGCCCTACTACGCGGGGCGGGTCGCCGAGCGGCGCCGCATGCTCGCCACCAGGGCAGCCGACGCCTCCAGTGCGCTGGTCTACGTGAACGCCGTAGGCGGCCAGGACGAGCTCGTCTTCGACGGCGGGTCCATGGTCTTCGACGCCTCGGGCGAGATGGTGGCCTGCCTGCCCCAGTTCGAGGAGCTGGTCGAGGTGGTGGACGTGGAGGTCGGGCCGAGCTTCCGCAAGCGCCTCCTGGACCCCCGTGGCCGCCGTCGGGCGCGGCCGCTCCCCGTTGTGGAGGTGAGCACGGGGCCACGCAACCCTGGCCCCGCACCGCGACGGTCCCCCGGCTGTGCCGAGCCCCTGGGCGAGGAGGAGGAGGTGTACCGCGCCCTCGTGCTCGGGACGCGCGATTACGTCCGCAAGAACGGCTTCCGGGAGGTGGTGATCGGCCTGTCCGGCGGTATCGACTCCTCGCTGGTGGCCGTGATCGCGGCCGATGCACTGGGGCCGGACGCTGTGCACGGGGTCTCGATGCCGACCCGTTACACGAGCAGGGCGTCCAACGAGGACGCAGAAGAGCTGGCGCGCGCGTTGGGCGTCCACTACACCGCGGTGCCCATCGAACCCGCCCACCTCGCCGTTTCGGAGATGTTGGCTGGGCACTTTGCTGGTACTGTCGCGGGGCTGGCCGAGGAGAACGTCCAGAGCCGGCTACGTGGGGTGGTGCTCATGGCCTTGTCCAACAAGTTCGGTTGGCTGGTCCTCACCACTGGCAACAAGAGCGAGCTGGCGGTCGGCTACTCGACTCTGTACGGGGACACGGCGGGGGGGTTCGCTGTCATCAAAGATGTCCCCAAGACCCTGGTGTACCGTCTCTGTCGTTGGCGCAACAGCAGGGGACAGGTCATACCCCCGGCGGTGATCGACAAGCCGCCCACGGCCGAGCTCCGGGAGAACCAACTGGACACCGACAGCCTGCCTCCCTACGAGGAGCTTGACCCGGTCCTGGAGGCCTATGTCGAAGGTGACATGACCCAGGCCGACCTCCTGGCCGCCGGCTTCGACGCCCAGGTGGTGCAGAGGGTCGTGCGCCTCGTCGACCTGGCCGAGTACAAGCGGCGGCAGAGCCCGATCGGCGTGCGGGTGAGCCCCAAGGCGTTCGGCCGCGACCGTCGCCTCCCGATCACCAACGCCTACCGTTGAGCGCGCCAGTGCCCCTGCGGGCCCTGCCCCAGCTGAACATCGAGGAGTCCGCCCGGCTGGCCGGTCGTTGGTCATGGGCTGAGCGCCGGTTGTACGAGGCCGTGGGTGCCTGGGCCTCCAGCTGCGCGGCGCCCGGGGTGCGGGTCTACTTCGATGCCTGTAGCCAGCACCATGCGTGGCGCTCCTCGATGTGGCACGCCCGCCTGCCGGGCCGCCTTGTACAGGCCTACCCCGGCCCGGCCGGGCCGCAGCCGCCGGAGGGCCTGGTGGGCCCGGCCGACGACAGGGCGGAGGGCGTCCTGGCTGCGATGCGTGCGCTCGGGAGCGACCTGGAGCGGGTGGCCGTGTACAGCCGTGCCGTGCTGCCCAGGTGCAGCGTTGCCTACCGTCGCTGGCGCGCCTCCTGCACCCCGGTGGCCGACCGTCCCGTGGCCCGGGCGCTCGACCTCGTGCTGGCCGACCTGCGACCGGACTGGGAGGAGGGCGCGAGCCTGCTCGTCGGGCTGCTCGAGGCACCGGGCGCTCCTGCCCACGGTGGTGCACCGGAGCTGGCGGCCACGGCCGTGGCCCGTGTCGAGGGCCTCATGCTCGGTGAGGCGTTGGGCCCCGGTGCCTGAGCAGGGCACGGTGCCTGAGCAGGGCCCGGTGCCAGAGCAGGGCCCGGTGCCCGGCCCCGGCGTGGGTAACGGGAGGGGAGCAGCCCCGGGGCGCGACGACCTGTACGCAAGGCTCTTCGGGGACGGCCCGGTGGCCATGTACATCTGCGACCTCCACGGCACCGTCCTGGACGCCAACGCGGCGTTGTGCGCCATGCTGGGCACCCTGCGGGACGACGTGGTCGGCCGCACCATGGCCAGCTTTGCCCTGAGCCCCAGCTTGCGAGCCGAGGAGCTTGCTCCCTTTGTCGAAGGCCGGGTGGGCACCTATTCCACACTGCGGACCTACAAGGGAGCCGACGGCCGTGCCCTGCGGGCCATGGTCACCCTGGGCGCCGTGCGCGACGGGAACGGGCGGGCGCTCGTGATCTACGGCCGCCTGGAGGACTTGGGCGCCCGGGACCTGGCGAGCGGCGACCACGACCACCAGCGGCGGCGGCTCGAGATGGCGATCGAGGCTTCAGGTATCGGCGTGTGGGAGCTCGACGTACGCTCGGGCCGGGTGACGCTCCAGGAGCAGGCGCCGGGCTCGGCGCGCTTCAGCGAACAGACCATGACCTACGGGGACTTCGTGCGGACCTTCCACGCCGACGACCGGAGGCGGCTGCCGAGCATCCGGTCGCTACGGTCCCGTGACCCGGGCGAAGTGGACCTGGAGCTGCGTAGCGGGGCGGGCCCGGAGGCGCAGCGTTGGGTGCACGTGAAGGGCCGCGCCGTGTGCGACGAGACGGGCGAGGTGCTCCAGGTGACGGGCACGCGGGCGGACGTCACCGAGCCCCGGGCCCGTCGGGCCGAGCTGGCGGCTCAGCGTGACCGGTTGGAGCTGGCGCTGGAGACGGCCCGTATGACGGCCTGGCAGGCAACCCTGGGCCCTTACGCCAGCTTCAGCGCCCTGAGGGCCGACCTGCTGGGCCTCGAGCTCAGCGGCCCCGTGCCGGTGAGCGGCCTGCTCGCCTGCCCTGTGTTCGGGGACCGCGTGCTGCCCGCCGACCGTGACGCGGTCAGCCGGGGCGTACGCCTCGGCCTGCGCTCGGCGGGTGACGTGCTCGACATCGAGTACCGCTGGCAGGACGACGACGGACGCCTGCGCTGGTTGCACACCAGGGCCCGTTACGACGACCAGGAGGGTTGTCCCACAGTCACGGGCACGAGCGCGGATGTGACCGCTGCCCGGGCCGAGGTCGCGGCCCGGCTCAGGGCCGAAGGCGTGCTGACGCGCACACTGGAGGCGTCCCAGGACGCCTTCATCGGCTTGGACGCCGAGGGCCTGGTGACGGACTGGAACCCGGCTTCCGAGGCCCTCTTCGGCTGGTTCCGGGACGAGGTGCTGGGCCTGCCCCTGGCCGGCAGGGTCTTCCCCCAGGACGCCCCGGTAGCCGAGGTCCTGGGTGGTGCCGGGCCCCGGTGGCCCGAGCGCCGGGCCACTGCCATGGCCGAGGGAGGGCTCCGCCAGGAGATGGAGCTGCTCACCAGGGACGGGCGCCGCTTCCCGGCTGAGGTCTCCGCCGTGAGGGTGGTCGACGACGGCATGGTCCTGGTCCGCCTGTTCGTGCGTGACCTCTCGGAGCGCAAGGCCTACGAGGGCCAGTTGGTCCGTAGCGCTCTGTTCGACCCGCTCACCGGGCTGCCCAACCGCGCTCTGTTGCTCGACCGCCTGAGCAGCGCCGTGCGGCGCCTGGGCCGGGCAGGGGGCCTGCTGGCTGTGCTCTTCATCGACGTGGACCGGTTCAAGCACATCAACGATTCCATCGGGCACACCGCTGGTGACGAGTTCCTGGTGCAGTTCGGCCAGCGGGTGCGCTCGGTCGTCAGGCCCTCGGACACCGTGGCCCGCCTGGGAGCAGACGAGTTCGTGGTGGTCTGCGAGGGTTTGGACGACGAGCGCGAGGCGTTGGCCGTGGCCGCGCGCACCGAGGCGGTGCTGGCCACCCCGTTCGTGCTGGGCGAGCGGCCTCCCCGTGAGGTCTACGCCTCGGCAGCGGTTGGCGTCGCCATGGCCCGGGACGCGGCCGTCGAAGCCGAGGCGCTGGTGCGGGACGCCGGCACTGCCATGCACCGCGCCAAAGAACACGGTGGAGGGCATGCGGAGGTCTTCGACGCTGAGATCCGGCGCCGCTCCATCGCCCACTTCGAAACGGAGTCGGAGCTGCGCCGGGCCATGGAGCGGGGCGAGCTGAGCCTGTACTACCAGCCGGTGGTGGACCTGACCGGCCGCCTGGAGAAGGTGGAGGCGCTCGTGCGATGGGTCAGGCCGTCGGGCAAGGTGGCTCTGCCGGCCGAGTTCGTGCCCTTGGCCGAGGAGACCGGCCTCATCGTGCCCCTGGGCGAGGTGGTCCTGCAGATGGCGTGCGAACAGGTGGTGAGGTGGCGCAACGAGCACAGCCAGCTGTCCGAGCTCGGCGTCGCAGTCAACGTCTCCAGCGTGCAGCTCCGCTCGCCGGCTTCGGTCGACCGCATGGCGGGGATCATCCGTGACGGTGGCCTGCCTCCGGGAGCCCTGATACTCGAGATAACCGAGAGCGTCCTCATGGACGAGCGTTCCGGGGCCGCCAACAGGCTGGCCGACCTGCGCGAGCTGGGCGTGCGCCTGGCCGTCGACGACTTCGGGACCGGCTACTCTTCGCTGCTCTACCTGCGGCGTTACCCCCTCGACATGCTCAAGATCGACCGCAGCTTCGTGGCCGGCCTGGCGGACAACGCCGAGGACGCCACCATCGTCGATGCCGTGGTCCGCCTCGGGCACTCCTTCGGCCTGCAGACGGTGGCGGAGGGTGTGGAGACGGTCGACCAGCTGAAGCTGCTGCGCAGCCTGGGGTGTGACCTGGGCCAGGGCCACTTCTGGGGCCGCCCGCTACCACCCGAGACCGTGCTGTCCCTGCTCCTGGCCGAGCAGGGACCAGGCAGCCGGTAGCGCCCGGCGGCCAGGGCCGCTACGGTGTCTGCATGCTCAAAAAGTTGCTCTTCCTTGCAGTCATCGTCGGTGTCGGGTTCTTGGCCGCCAAAAAGCTCAAGGCTGCTTGACCGGGGCGCCTGCGGGCGTCCGAAGTTCGGCTAGCGGCTCTGCCAGTAGGCGGTGCGGCCAGTTGCGCCGGTACGCAGCGGTCGCGCCGCCTGCTCGGCGGGGAACGTGGTAGCACGAGGGGCCAGCCCTTTGCCCGAGCTGGCGGGACGGCGGCGGGCCAGAGCCCTGAACACCGTGGTGGCGGTGGCGCCGAGCACCACCGAACCGATGGCTGCGGCGGCGGCCAGCCTCACGGCACCCGCTCCCTGGGGGCCCGCGGGGTTGAGCTCACTGAACTGCAGGACCGGCCAACCCCTCATGCGCGCGATGCGGCGCAGGGCCCGGTCGGGGTTCACGGCCACCGGGTGGCCGACCGCTTCCAGCATCGGCACGTCAGTGGCGGAATCGCTGTAAGCCCAGCTGGCCGAGAGGTCCAACTGGTCACGCTCTGCCACCCGGCGGATCTGGTCGGCCTTGTGAGGCCCGTACGAGTAGCTCAGTAACTGGCCTGTGTACCTGCCGGCCCTGACCATGGCCTGGGTGCCGATCGCACCGTCCGCACCGAGGTACCCGGCCAGGGGTTCGACGATCTCCTCCGGGGCGGCCGAGACTATGTAGACCCGCCGGCCACCGGCCTTGTGCTCCGCGATCAGCTCCAGTGCCTCGCTGTAGGTGATGGGCGCAACGACCTGGGCCAGGGTCTCGGACACCACCCGTCTCACCCGCTCCTGCTCCCAGCCCTCCGTGACCCGCAGCACTTTGCTCTTCATGCGGTCCAGGGCCTGGGCCCGGGCGCCGAAGCGCAGGAACATCAGCTGGGACCACAGCCCGCGGGCCAGGATGCGCCGGGTGAGCAGGCCCTCGCGGTAGAAGGGGCGGGAGAAGGCGATCACCGAGGCTCTTGCGATCACCGTCTTGTCGAGGTCGAAGAAAGCCGCGGCCAGAGCTGGCACAAGCGGAGTCTGCCACGCATGCCCGGCCCGCTGCGGGTCGCCCGGCGACCGCACGCCCGGGGGCGTGTGCCTGAGGCCCGGTCCAGGGGTATGGTCCTGGCGGGAGCTCGAGCTGAGGCGGGTGAACGCAGGCCCGGGCTGCTACGGTGTCCACGTCAGGGGTGGCGTGGCCATCGGCCCGGCCAGGCACGGTGAGGAGGGTTACCGTCGGATGGAACTCGGTCTGGAGGTGGACGACAGCCGCCGTCCGTATACGGTGCTCGCCGTCAAGGGCGAGGTCGACGTGTACACGGCGCCGCGCCTGCGCGAGAAGCTGGTCGAGCTGGTCAGCCAGGGGAGGCACCAGATCGTGGTCGACCTCGAGGGGGTCGACTTCCTCGATTCGACCGGCCTAGGGGTGCTCGTGGGCGGCCTCAAGAGGTTGCGCAGCCATGACGGCGACCTCACCCTGGTGTGCACCCACCAAAGGATCCTGAAGGTGTTCGAGATCACCGGGCTGACCAAGGTGTTCTCGATCTATGCCACGGTCGACCAGGCCGTAGCCGACTAGCGACCCCGGGCGACCACGGGCCTTCGATGCAGCGAGCGCTGGTCCTGGAGCTCGACGTACCCTCCAGCCCCGAGTACATCGCCGTTGTCCGCCTCCTTGTGGCATCGGTGGCCTCGGCCCGCAGGGCACTGGCCGACGAGCGGGTGGACGACCTCAAGCTGGCGGTGTCCGAGGCATGCACCAATGCCATCGAGGCCAACCGGGTGGTTCACCCCGATGCCCCCGTCCACGTCGAGGTGTGGGAGGCCCCGGACCGCCTGGAGGTGAGCATCGAGGACTCCGGCCCCGGCTTCGACCCCGACAGGCTCGAGTTCCCTCCTCCCATCACCGACCCGCAGCGCCTCAACTTCGAACGGGGCCTGGGGATCCCTCTCATCAGGACACTGGTCGACAATGCCGCCTTCATCCGCAAGGACACCGGTACGTGCGTGCGCATGACCGTTTTCGGTGGCCCGATGGACGGCGACGACACCGGGGCCATCTACATGGACGTGTCCTCCCTGGCCGAGCTGCCCCGTAAGGGCGACCACTGAGCGCCCCCGGGCCGCCCTGGGCGGCTCGCCTGGGGCTAAAACCAGGTTTCACCATGGAGCCTATTGACTTTCAGTGGCCAAAAACCTAGGTTGCTAGCCGACCGAACATGGACAGCGAGCTCACTCGTTCGCAGCGTGCCGCCCTTCGCGAGATCTGGCGTCGCACCGGGGCCCCGGGGGAATGGGCCAGGACGGGGGACCTGGCCGCAGCGCTCGGCGTGTCGCCGGCAACGGCGACAGCGATGGTGAAGCGCCTCGTGGCCCAGGGCCTCGTCGAGCACGTCCCGTACCGTGGGGTCGGTCTCACGCCGACCGGGGGACGCCTGGCAGCGGCCGTGGTCCGTCGTCACCGGGTGGTCGAGAGGTTCCTGGCCGACCTCCTCGGGTACGGATGGGCCGAGGCCGACCGTCTCGCCCCTCGCTTCGAGCACGACCTGCCCCAGGAGGTGGAGGACCGCCTCTACGACGTCCTGGGCCAGCCGTCCACCTGCCCCCACGGGTTCCCCATCCCCGACCTCGGTTCGGACGGGCTGCCACCCCTGGCCCAGCTCTACGACTTGGAGCCCGGCCAGCGGGCCGTTGTGGCTTTGTCGAGCTCAGTGGGCCCGGCTATGGTCGAGTTCCTGGGGGAGATGGGCCTCGTCCCGGGGGCTGAGGTCGAAGTACTGTCCAGGCAGCCCTTCGGCGGCCCGCTGCTCATACGCGTAGCGGGGGTTGAGCGGGCACTGGGCGAGAGGGCCGGGCGCCAAGTGCGTGTACACGCGGTCAAATCCGGTTTCGACGATCCGGGCGGTGCCGAACGGCCCCGCCCGACCGTGCCGGCGGAGCCGGCCGGTGCAATAAAGGAGAAGCTCTGATGGGTCACTTCCTCGTCGCCGCCGCCCAGGCCTCGGGCGGTTACCAGGCGTTCACCCTGCGGTCCACGGAATGGGCATGGTTGGTGTTCGCGCTCGCCTGCTCCGTGGTGTCGATCATCGTGGCGTTCATCCTCATGCGCAGTGTGCTGGCTGCGGACGAGGGCACGCCGACGATGAAGGAGATCGCGCACGCCATCCAGGAGGGCGCTCTGGCCTACCTGCGCCGGCAGTACAGGACGATCGGGTTCATCGTCATACCCGTCGCCGTCCTGGTGTTCGTGACCGCCACCAAGGTGGTGAACACGGCCACCGGGCACGTGGTGCTCGGCTTCGCGCCCTCGGGCCTGTTCCGGATGATCGCCTTCATCGTCGGGGCCACCTTCTCGGGCCTGGCCGGCTTCATCGGGATGAGCACGGCGGTGAGGGGCAACGTGCGCACGGCGGCGGCCGCCCGTGGCGGCTCGCTCCCGGCGGCGCTCAGGGTCGCCATCCGCACGGGTGGCGTCACCGGCCTGTTCGTGGTCGGCTTCGGCCTGCTCGGGGCCACGGTCATAGTCATGCTCGCCCAGCACTCGGCGACCGCCATCCTGGTCGGCTTCGGTTTCGGAGGGTCGCTGCTCGCCCTGTTCATGCGTGTCGGGGGCGGCATCTACACCAAGGCCGCAGACGTCGGCGGTGACCTCGTGGGCAAGGTGGAGGCAGGCATACCCGAGGACGACCCCCGCAACGCGGCCACGATCGCCGACAACGTCGGGGACAACGTGGGCGACTGCGCAGGTATGGCGGCCGACCTCTTCGAGTCCTACGGCGTGATCCTGGTGGCTAGCCTCATCCTGGGCAACTTCGGCTTCAACAGCATCCACAAGCCGGCGGCTCTCGGCCTGACCTTCCCTCTCATCGTGATGGGCATAGGCATCCTGGCGTCGATCGTGGGCGTGGTCCAGATCCGTGCCACCGCCCGTGACCGCAGCGCCATGGCCCCCATCAACCGGGGCTTCATGGTGGCGGCCGGGCTCACCGTGGTGGGGTCGTTCTTCGTGGCGCAGTTCTACGTCCACGAGCTCAAGGTCTGGTGGGCCGTCGTGGCCGGCGTGCTGCTCGGCCAGGTCATCTCCCGGGTCACGGAGTACTACACCTCCACGGAGACGTCGCCCGTGCACGAGATCGCCGAGGCGACCGGGACGGGCCCGGCCACGACGGTGCTGGCCGGTGTGGGTGTCGGGTTGGAGTCCTCGGTCGCCGCCATCATGGCCATAGTCGTGGCGGTGGCGGTGGCGGTGGGCCTGGGCGGCGGCAACATCCAGTTCTCCCTGTACCTGGTGTCCCTGATCGGCATCGGCCTCCTGTCCACCACGGGCATCGTCGTCTCCCAGGACACCTTCGGCCCGGTCTCGGACAACGCGGCGGGCGTGGCCGAGATGAGCGGTGAGTTCGAGGGCGAGCCACAGCGCATCATGGTCAGCCTCGACGCCGTGGGGAACACCACGAAGGCCATCACCAAGGGCGTGGCCATCGGCTCGGCGGTGATCGCAGCGGTTGCCCTCTTTGCGGCGTTCATGCAGACGATCGCCGAGCAGTTGGGCATCAGGGCCACGGGCAACGCCCTCTACGAGAACTTCAAGACCGAGATCAACGTGGCCAACCCCAAGACCTTCATCGGCCTGCTCGTCGGGGGCTCCATCGCCTTCCTGGCGTCATCGTTCCTGATCCGCGCCGTCGGCCGGTCGGCCGGGACGGTGGTAGAGGAGGTCCGGGCCCAGTTCCGGGAGCACCCGGGGATCATGGACCGCACCGAGCGCCCCGAGTACGGCCGCGTCGTGGACATCTGCACCCGGGCCTCCCTGCGCGAGCTGGCCACGCCTGCGCTGTTGGCCGTGCTGGCCCCGGTCGTGGTGGGGTTCTCCCTGGGCTACCTGGCGCTGGGGGCTTTCCTGGCCGCGTCGATCCTGACTGCGCAGCTGATGGCCAACTTCCTGTCCAACACGGGTGGCGCCTGGGACAACGCCAAGAAGTACATCGAGGACGGCCACCACGGAGGCAAGGGCAGCGACGCCCACAAAGCGGCGGTGATCGGTGACACCGTCGGCGACCCCTTCAAGGACACAGCCGGCCCGGCGCTGAACCCTCTCATGAAGGTGATGAACCTGGTCAGCCTGCTGATCCTGCCCGCCGTGGTCACCACCCAGAACAACACGGGCGAGCGCTATGGCATCGCTGCCGCAGCGTTCGTCATCATCGCTGCGGGCATCGCCTTCTCCAAGCGGAAGGTCACGGTGCCGACCGGCAGCTCCGCGGGTGGGGCGGCGGCCCGCTTGGAGGGACGGCCTGCGACAGCCACGGCGACCGGCCCCGGGGGCTCCCCGGTTGGCCCCGGCACCAAGTAAGGGGCAGGATAGCCAGACCGTATGGCCAAACCGCTCGTCATCGTTGAGTCACCCGCCAAGGCCAAGACCATTGCCGGGTTCCTGGGCAGCGACTACATGGTCGAGTCCTCGGTGGGCCACATCCGCGACCTCCCGAGCGACGCCGACGAGATACCGGCGTCGCTCAAGGGGGAGCCTTGGGCGCGCCTCGGCGTGGACGTGGACAACGGCTTCAAGCCGCTCTACGTGGTGGTGCCCGGCAAGAGGGAGCGTGTAACCCGCCTTCGTTCGCTGCTGAAGGACGCCAGCGAGCTCTACCTGGCGACAGACGAGGACCGCGAGGGTGAGTCCATCGCCTGGCACCTGATGGAGGTGCTCAACCCCCGGGTGCCGGTCAAGAGGATGGTCTTCCATGAGATAACCAGAGAAGCCATCCAACGGGCGGTCGAGAACTGGCGCGAGCTAGACCGGCGGTTGGTCGACGCCCAGGAGACGAGGCGTATCCTCGACCGTCTCTACGGCTACGAGGTCAGCCCTGTCCTGTGGCGCAAGGTCCTGCCCAGGCTGTCCGCCGGCCGCGTCCAGTCCGTGGCCACAAGGTTGCTGGTCGAGCGCGAGCGGGCCCGGATGCGGTTCCGGGCCGCCTCGTACTGGGACATCGGTGGCCGGTTCAGCGCCACGGAGGGTAGCTTCTCGGCTCTCCTGGCCAGCGTCGACGGCTCCCGCCTGGCGTCGGGGCGGGACTTCGACGAGGGGGGCAACCTGTCGCGCCAGGGGGTCCTCCTGCTCGACGAGGCCGGCGCCCGGGCCCTGGCCGAGCGCCTGGGCGGCGCCCGCTTCGAGGTGCGCAGCACCGAGGAGAAGCCGTGGCGGCGGTCTCCCTACCCTCCGTTCATGACCTCGACACTGCAGCAGGAGGCCAGCCGCAAGCTGCGCCTGCCGGCGGCGACCACCATGCGCCTGGCGCAGGACCTCTACGAGGCGGGCTACATCACCTATATGAGGACGGACAGCACGACGCTTTCCGACCAGGCCCTGGACGCGGCCCGGGGGGCGGTGAGGGAGCTGTACGGGGACGAGTACCTGCCGGCGTCGCCGCGCCGCTACGACAAGAAGGTGAAGAACGCCCAGGAGGCCCACGAAGCCATCCGGCCGGCGGGGGAACAGTTCCGCCACCCCGAGCGCAGCGGGTTGCGCGGAGACCAGTTGCGCCTTTACGACCTCATCTGGAAGAGGACGGTTGCCTCCCAGATGGCGGATGCGCGGGGCACGAGCCTCCAGGCCCGGATCGGTGCCACCAGCTCGGCCGGTGAGGAGGCAGAGTTCGGCGCCAACGGGCGGGTCATCGGCTTCCCCGGCTTCCTGCGGGCCTACGTCGAGGGTTCTGATGACCCCGAGGCCCAGCTGGAGGACCGGGAGGTGCGGCTGCCGCCACTGGCGGTGGGCCAGGAGCTGCAGCTCCAGGAGCTTTCACCCGAGGGCCACAGCACCCAGCCACCCGCCCGTTACACCGAGGCGTCGCTGGTGAAGGCCCTGGAGGAACTGGGGGTCGGGCGCCCTTCGACCTATGCCACGATCATCGGGACCATCCAGGCCCGGGACTACGTCTGGAAGAAGGGGACCGCCCTCGTCCCGTCCTGGACCGGTTTTGCCGTCGTCGGCCTGCTCGAGAAGTACTTCGGCAGGCTGGTCGACTACAGCTTCACGGCCGAGATGGAGGAGGACCTCGACGACATAGCCCGGGGGGGCGGGGAGGCCCTGCCCTGGCTGACGAGGTTCTACTTCGGCACGCCGGAGGGCCGTCCCCAGGGTGGGCCCGCCGGCGCCGAGGGCATGGGGCTCAAGCAGATGGTGACCGACCGCCTGGCCGAGATCGACGCCCGAGCGGTCAACTCCATCCCCATCGGGGACGGGGCTTCGGGCATCGTGGTCCGGGTGGGCAAGTACGGCGCCTACCTGCAGAGCCCCGACGGCGAAAAGCGGGTATCGGTACCCCCCGACCTCACTCCCGACGAGCTCACCGTCGACCGGGCCAGAGAGCTCCTCGACGCCCCCCCGCCCGAAAAGAACGACCGCGAACTGGGCCAGGACCCCGCTACGGGCCTCCCTGTCCTGGTCCGCGCCGGCCGCTTCGGGCCCTACGTGCAGTTGGGCCGGGCAGAGGAGCTCAGCACAAAGCCCAGGACGGCTTCCCTCCTCTCGGGCATGGTCCCCGAGGAGATCGACCTGGCGGACGCCCTCCGGTTGCTGACGCTCCCCAGGGCCCTAGGCGCGGACCCGGCCTCGGGGGAGGAAGTGGTGGCGGACAACGGCCGCTATGGGCCCTACGTGCGGCGGGGCACCGAGTACCGGTCGCTCGAGAGCGAGGGCCAGTTGTTCACTGTGAGCCTGGACGAGGCACTCGAGCTCTTCTCCAAGCCGCGGGCACGACGTTCCCGCCAGGCGGCGGCACCGCTGGCGGAACTGGGCCCGGACCCGGCCACGGGGAACGCGGTCGTGGTCAAGGAGGGCCGTTTCGGCCCTTACGTCACCGACGGTACGGTGAACGCCTCCCTGCGCCGCGGTGACACCATCGAGGCCCTCACCATCGAGCGTGCGGCGGAGCTGCTCGCTGAACGTAGGGCACGGGCAGAGGCCGATGCCGCATCAGGGGCAGGGCCGGGGCGCCGGGGCAGGCCTGCAGCCAAGAAGGCAACCAAGAGCACCGCCGCCAAGAGCACCGGGGCCAAGAGCACCGGGGCCAAGAAGGCGCCAGTGGCCAAGAGGGTGGCACCGGTCAAGAATGCGGCACCGGCCAAGAAGGCGCCAGTGGCCAAGAAGGCGGCACCGGTCAAGAAGGCGGCACCGGTCAAGGCGGTCAGGAAGTCCCCGGCCCCCCG
>JAJZMF010000040.1 GCA_021850325.1 Actinomycetes bacterium | reverse complement strand
CATCTACCAGAGCAAGTGGTACAACTCTGCCCAGGACCCGGCCCAGACCTACCCCAACGCCTACGCCGACCCCTGGGAACTGCTGGGGCCGGTGCTGCCCAGCGACCATGCGCCCAAGCTCCCGGTGCTACCCGCCGGCACCTATCCGGCCTGGGGGCCGGGGAGCGCCTACCAGGCGGGGGCCCGTGTGCTCTACCAGGGCCTGCCCTACCAGGCCAAGTGGTACAACCGGGCCACGTCCCCGGGCCAGGAGGCGAGCGACCCGTTCGGTTCGCCCTGGGCGCCGTTGTTCACTCTGCCCGGCGAGCCCCCGCTGGCCGGCTGACCCTGCCAGGGTGCCGGGCTCAGCCGGCGGCGAGGGCCCTGGAGAAGGCCCAGGGGCTCTGCAGCACGCCACTGCAGGTGGGGCTGTCGTAGGTTATGACGCCCTGGGGGCACTGCTGGTCCCGGGTGGCCGACCACATCGACAAGCGGCCGATGCCATGCGCGGCGGCGAAGGCGGCCACCTGGCCGGCGTCATCGAGCGTGAAGACCTCGCCGGGCACGTCGTTCTGGCCGATGAGCGGCGTCACCCCCACCATGGCCCAGAGGCGGTTCGTGGTGGCCGAGGGGTAGACGCCGGCCAATTGCGTTTCCACGGCGGCCGCCGCCTGGTCGGCGTAGGTGCCCATCAGGCCCGGGTCGCTCACGGCGCCCCCGTAGTCCATGGTCATGGCATTGACCACCGAGAGCTGCACCCCTGCCCTGACCGCCGAGCGCACCACTGCCATCTCAGCGGGCGGGAAGCCGGTTGGCAGCACGGGCAAAGTGAGGGAGATGTCCAGGTGGTGGCCGGCCGCCGCCTCGGCCCGCTGGAGCTGGGCAATGGCCTGCGAACGCATCGCCACCGAGGCGCTGTCCGCCACGGCTGCCCCCTCGATGTCGAAGTCGAGGTCGTAGACGTGGTAGGTGTCGACCACCTTCTGGTAGGCGGCCTCCAGCTGGGAAGCCGAGGAGCACGACAATGCCAGCTCGGTGCCGGCCTCACCTCCGAAGGAGATGACCGGGCTGCCCCCCTGCTGCCTCAGCGCACCGATGGCAGCCCCCACGTAGTCCCCCGCTGACCCCACGGGCATCACGCCTCCCCACGCGGGGGTGCAGGCGCCCTCCGACACCACGAAGGCGAGGGTGAAGCTGTGCGCGCCGCTGGCGGTGGCCAGGGAGGCGAGGTCCTGGCGTTGCAGGGTCATGTCCACATAGGGGGCGAACACGGTGGCGCCTTGGGACGGTGGTGGCCCGGACGGCCCGGTCGTGGTCGTCGTGGTCGTCGTTGGTGCTGTGGTGGTCGTGGTCGCAGGTACCGGCGCGCCGCTGCAGGCACCTCCGTCGACCCGGCAGGCAAAGGGAGGTGAGTAGGGGCCTGTGGCGGAGACCTGAAAGCCGAAGGTGGCGCTACCTGCCGGGCCCAGCAGGCCGTCCCAGGAGGCGTTGGAAACGGACACCGACTGGCCGGCCGTGCTGGCCACGCCGTTCCAGGAGTTGACGAGCTGTTGGCCCGCAGGCAGCTCGAAGCCCAGGTGCCAGGACGTGACCGGGCTGCTGCCGATGTTGGCCACCACGAAGGTGGCGCTGTAGCCGCCGGGCCAGGTCGACACACCCTCCAACGTGGCCCGGAGCACTGCCCCGTTGGGCGCTGTGGTGGTCGTGGTGGCAGCCGGGCGCACCGTGGTGCTGGTGGTGGGCCGCCCGGTCGTGGTCGTCGTCGTGCTGGTGGGGGGCGAAGTGCCCGTTGTCGTAGTTGCTGTCGTGGTCGTGGTGACCGGGGACGGTGCACCGGTGCAGGGGGCCGAGCCGACGAGGCAGCCCGTCGGAAGGCCTGTCCCACCGGTCACGGCCACCTGGAAGCCGAAACCCGCGCTCGCCCCGGGGGCCAAAGAGCCGTCCCATGGGGCATTGGTGACGCTAACCGCACCGCCTGCGGTCACGGCCGAACCGTCCCACCAGTTCACCAGCGTGGCGCCGGCGGGCACCTGGAACCTGAGCTGCCAGCCGCTGGTGGTGGAGGTGCCGACGTTGGTGATGGTGTAGCGGCCGACGTAGCCGCCCACCCAGCTGGAGGTCTCCTGGAAGGAGGCCGTGAGCCTGGGTGCCGCGGAGCCCGCCTGGCCGGCGGCAGTGGCGACGGGCACGCCCACCGCAGCGACGAGACCGCTACCGGCCAGGGCGCCGGCGACCGCCCAACCACTGTGACGCCTCACCACCCTGACTGCCTCGGCCGGCACCGCGCCCACCTTGAGCCATCGCAACCAGCGTCGCGCTCGTTCCATCAGGAGCCTGGAGGTTAGCGCCCCGTGGTCCTGGAGGCCCGCGGACCACGGGTGGCCAGGAACTGCGCAGGTCGCAGCGGACGGGGAGCGGGCTGACGATGGGGGTGCCCCGAGCCAATGTAGAGTGGGGCACTCAACGTAGGCGCACCACCCGAGGTACCGGAGGAGCGGCGACGGGCAGGCGTGCGCTGCGGGCCGGCAAGCGCTCCTCCCGCCGGTCCGGGCGACGTCGTACGGGAAGGCCACAGCGGCACAGGAGGGACATTGCGATTGCCCACGATCATCCAAGGCGGGATGGGCGTCGGTGTGTCCGGTTGGGCCCTGGCAAGGGCCGTCGCCTCGACGGGGCAGCTCGGAGTCGTCTCCGGTGTGGCGCTCGACACCTTGATGGTGCGGCGCCTACAGTTCGGAGACCCGGACGGCAACGTACGCCGGGCTCTGGCGCGTTTCCCGGTCCTCTCGGTGGCCGAGAGGGTGGTGCAGCGCTACTACGTCGAGGGCGGGACCGGGCCCGATGTCCCTTTCCGTCTGCTCCCCAAGGTGACGCTCGCCCCGGGGCGCAGCTCTGTCGAGCTGGCCGTGGCGGCCAACTTCGTGGAGGTCTTCCTCGCCAAGGAGGGCCACACCGGCCCGGTCGGCGTCAACTACCTGGAGAAGCTCCAGATGGCCACACCGGCCGCCCTGTACGGCGCCATGCTGGCGGGGGCCGACTACGTCCTGATGGGGGCAGGTATCCCTGCCCAGATCCCCGCCCTCCTCGACGCCTTCGCCGTCGGGGCGCCGGGAGGGGTGACCGTGGACGTCCAGGGTGCTCGGGGTGCACCGGTCAGCTCCGTGCTCGACCCGTCCAGCGTCATCGGCGAGCGGGCCGAGCTCGGCCGTCCCCGGTTCATCGCCGTCGTGGCGTCCAACATGCTGGCCGGCTACCTGGCGCGCGACCCTCTCAGCCGACCTGACGGCTTCGTCGTCGAGGGCCATGTGGCGGGCGGGCACAACGCCAAGCCGCGGGGCACGCTCGTGCTCGGGCCTTCCGGTGAGCCGGTCTACGGTCCCCGTGACGAGGTCGAGCTGGACAAGATGTCCTCGCTCGGGCTCCCGTTCTGGCTCGCCGGTGGCTATGCCAGTCCTCAGGGCCTCTCGCTGGCGAGGAGCATGGGGGCGACGGGTGTGCAGGTCGGTTCGGCGTTCGCCCTCTGCCAGGAGTCAAATCTCGACCCCGCGCTCCGCCGGCTGCTCGTCCAGAAGGCGCTGGCGGGCGACCTGCACGCCCGCACCGACCTGCGGGCTTCGCCCACCGGCTTCCCCTTCAAGGTCGCCGACGTGCCCGGGACGCTAGGCGCGGACAGGGCGGCAGCCCACCGCCGTCGCATCTGCGACCTCGGGTACCTGCGCGTGCCCAGTCGCCGGGACAACGGGCGGCTCGAGTACCGCTGCCCGGCCGAACCGGTCACCAACTACGTGCGCAAGGGTGGGGAGATCGAGGACACCGAGGACAGGATCTGCCTGTGCAACGGCTTGGCAGCTGCCGTCGGGCTGGGCCAACGCCACGCCGACGGCAGCAGGGAACTGCCAGTGGTGACCCTTGGGCAGGACCTCTCGTTCCTCCCTGAGCTCGCGGGGCTCGGGCAGCCCTATACGGCCCGGGACGTGGTCGAGTACCTGCTCGGCGGCCACTGAGGCCAGAGCCTCCCCGTTGGCCGCAGGCCGAGGCGGCGTCCCTGCCCCGGCCGTTGGCTCACTCGGTGGGGAAGGGCCCCAGGATGTGCTGCGCCATGACCGCGTTGCCGGCCACGAGGCCGCCGTCGACGGTGAGCGTGGTGCCCGTTATCCACGATGCCTCGTCCGAAGCCAGGAAGGCCGCCGCCGCAGCGATGTCCTCGACCGTCCCGAGCCGCCCGAGCGGGTACCACTGAGCCAGGGTCTGCAGGAGGTCGGGGTCCCGCCTCAGGCGTTCGTCCCAGGCCGGGGTGCGCACAGTCCCCGGTGCGATCAGGTTGGCCCTAACGCCGTAGGCCCCGTAGCGGACAGCCAACGACCGCGTCAGGCTGACCAGGCCCGCCTTGGCTGCGCTGTAGGCGTCGTCCCCGTAAAAGTGGGAGCCGTTGACCGAGCCGATGTTCAACAGGACGCCCTTGCGCCGCTGGAGCATGTCCGGGAGGACGGCCTTGGCGCACAGGAAAGCGCCTTTCAGGCAGACAGCGAGGTCGCGGTCCCATTCTTCCTCGGTCAGGTTCTTCAAGTCGGTCGAGCTGACCACCGCGGCGTTGTTGACGAGGACGTCCACCGGCCCCAGCCCGGCCTTCACCCGGTCGAGGCAGGCCTCGACGGCTCGACGGTCGGCCACGTCGACCGGCTCCGCGACCGCCTTGCCCCCCGCCGCGCAGATGGCGGCCGCGACGCGTGAAGCTCCCGGGAGGTCGCGGTCGGCGATGCACACGGACGCTCCCTCTGCGGCGAGGCGGGTGGCAATCGCGGTACCGATACCGGAGGCCGCCCCCGTTACCAGCGCCACCGCCCCGTCAAAACGTGCCTGGGAGGTCACGGGCACCACGTCGGTGCGGACAGGCTGTCCCGGCACCGGGGAGCGGACCGGCAAGTCACCGCCCCGCATCGTAGCGCGTCGGGGTTGTCGCCGGACCGGGCCCACAGGGCTGCGGCGTGCAGTCGTGCTGCAGTCGGCGCGTCAGGGTGCCGTGGTGCGCCGTTCGTTGCTCAGGGAGCTGACAGCTCTCTCTGCCGCCTCCAGTAGCTCGACCACCTCGGACAGAGCGGGAGCCAGTTCGTAGGGGTGCGCATGGCAGGCCCTGGACAAGGCGTACCAGGCCTGGCGCGCCCGCGCCGCCTCTTCGTCACCCAACAGGAGCGGCAGGCAGACCAGTTGGTCGGAGAAGCTGGCGGTTGACAGCTCCGCAAGCCCTCCCAGCCAAGCCGTCGATACGGCCTGCTCCAGGGCTTGCCTGGCCAGGAAAGCGGCGGCGCGGCCCCAGCTCGTCCCCCAGGCGGGCGAACGGTCGCCGGTCGCCGCCCGGGCGGCGGTCAGCAGCTCAGCCGGGGTCGCGTTGGCCGTCGTCATGCCACGGCCGCCCTCATGCGCTCGACCAGACGCCTCGTGTTCGAGACGAGGCCTGCCGGGTCACCGGCAGTGCCGTGGGCACCTTCGTTGCAGGCCCTGACGGTGTCGGTGGCCCAGGGGCCGATCCTGGCATTGAGCCAGGAGTAGACCTCGCCCCCCCGCTCGGGGTCGTCCAACAGCGCCAGGGCCAGGCGGGGTATGAGCCGCTTCGTGGACACGAGGACCTCTTCCACCTCGTCGTGCGGCGCGCCGTTGGCCAACCGGCGGCGGCGGGTGAGCTCGGTGCAGGCCGCCTCCAGAGCGCTGCGACAGATACCGGGTACGACAAGCGAGGTGACCGCCTGCGGCAGGTGGTCTGCAGCCACCAGGCTGGCGGCATCGGCCAGGAGCACCGAGACCGGGCCCGACGTCGGGACAACCTCCACGACGGAGTGGGCCCGGCGCTGGACCTGCAGGACACGGGCGGTCAGTCGCAGGTCCCTCACTGCCGCCGGCAGACGGTCGTCGTGGGTGAAGACGACAACCTGGTGCGTCCTTGCCACATCGGCCAGTACCCGTGCGAGCCCGGCGACCTTGGCCGGGTCCATCGCCTGGACAGGGTCGTCGATCACCACGAAGCGCAGGGCCGACTTGGCTGCTGTCGCCCGGGGCAGGAACACCGACAGAGCGAGAGCGTTCACCTCGCCTTGGCTCATCACCCCGAGCCCGGCCGCGTCCAGGCCGTCCACCGCCACCTCGAACTTCACGTGGCTGCGGTTGGCGGACCCGGCCAGGCGCATGCGTAGCAGTTCGACGTTGCTCTCCTGGCGTAGCTGCGCCCACAGTGCGACCGTCTCGTCGGCGAAGGGCCGCACCTGTTCGTCTCTCAGAGCGTCGTTGGCAGACTTCAGCCACCCTTCGGCAGCCCTGACGGTAGCCAGGAGGTCCTTGGCCCTCCCCGCCTCGGACGCGCTCTGGCAGAACTGGCGCAGCCCTTCGGCGAGCGGGGCCCAGCGGGCCTCACGGGAGCGCACCTCCTCGCCGGCAGCCACCGCCAACCCGGCGACAGCGACGGTTAGTGCCGTGTGGGCAGCCTCCATGTGATCGGCCAGGGAGCGGAGCGTCGTGGGGGTCTTGTCGTAGGTGGGCAGCGCTGTCCAGTCCTGCCACGCCTCGGCCGCCTCGTCTGCGCCGACCACGGCCCCGCGGGCTGCGACAAGGCTCGTGGGCACAGCCCGGAGCAACCCACGCGCCGCCGCTACCGCCGCGTCGGCAGCCTTGCGGGCGGTCCCGACCTGGCTGCTCACCTCCTGGTAGGCGCTGAGGCGCTCGGCGGCGAACGCCTCCCAGGTGCCGTCCAGTGCCCCGGGAGCCTGGCAGACAGGGCAGTCGCCGGGACCGTGCGCGGCATAGTGGGCCAGCGCCATCGCCAACAGGTCGGCGGCAGAGCCTGCGTGCTCGGCCACGTTCGAGCTTGCTGCCTCCAGTGCTGTAGCCGCATCCCGCAACATCCCCACGGCGTCTGCCACCTCGGCGCTGGGCGGGGCGCTCAGGGCGGCGAGCTGTTCGAGGATGCCCCAGGTGCCACCGCTGGGCCCACCTGCAGCCGCGAGCTGCTCCAGGGCCACCAGGTCGGGCGTACGGGCCCGGAGCAGTGACAGAGCTCGGGCCGCCCTGTCGTCCTTGCTGGCAGCCAGGGCCGCCTCTAGCTCCGTGCCGGCCGCGCCGGCCGCCTTGGCCCGGCCCTCGAGCGCCCGGCGGGCAGCGCCGAGGGCCTTGGCCGCCGCGTCGAGGTCGTCCAGTCCGAGGAGCACGTTCAGCTGGTCGTAGAGGTCCTTCGGCTCGGCCAGCAGGCTCTCCAGCTCGGAGTGGGACAGGAACGGCCGGTACGCGCCGAGCGAACCGGCCCAACCGAGCTCCCCGATGCTGACGCGTTGCCCGAGGGGTGCCTGCGCCCAGGCCTGGGAGCCCGCCACCTCGGCGTCGTCCGGCCACGACCTCTCGACGACCGTTACGCCGTTCGTCCCCTCTACCAGCAGCTCAGCCCGCAGCCTGGCGTGCGGTGCGTGAAGACAGCGCCATCCGTCGCGCCAGACGGCCGACTTGGTGTCCCATCGGCGCAGCCTGCCTGTCAGCAGGACCTCCAGTCCCTCGGCGAAGGACGACTTGCCCGAACCGTTGCGCCCGCACACCACCGTGAGGCCCGGCCCGGGCTCGAGCTCCAGCTTCGCCGCCGGGCCTATGCCCCGGAAGCCCTCCACGGTCACCGACCGCAGGTAGGCGCGCACCGGCTGGTCGAGCTCGGGGCTTGCGCCGGCGGTGTGCGCGGGGCGGGGCGGGGACTGGCCGCCAAGGGCCCGGTCGAGCTCGTCCTGGCCGTACAGAGCGGCGAGGAGCAGGTCGGTCGCAGGCTCGGGCAGGGGTGAGCTCTCGAGCCGTCCGAGCACGGCGCTAACCAGGGCGTCGTCCATGGCGGTGACGATATCCGCGGCGGCCGGGGCCCCGGCAGGGCTTCTCACCTGCAACCGCAACCGCGACGCTGACGACGGCCGGTGCCGCAATCAAACCGTCTACCGTGGCGTCTGTTCGGACGGGGGCCGAGGCCGGCCCGGGGCCTGGTGGCAGGCGGGTAGGGGAGGGAGCGAGATCACGGCCCGTGGCGACGAGCAGGAGAGGCGGTTCCTGGAGGCGGCCCTCCCGCACCTGGACGCGGTCTACAGGGTGGCGCGTCACACCGTCGGGGACCACCACCAGGCCGAGGACCTCGTGCAGGAGACGTACCTGCGGGCGTACGCCGCGTTCGCCGGGCACCACGGCCCCAGTACCCGGGCCTGGTTGGTGGCCATATGCCTCAACCTCGCCCGCAGCCAGGGGCGACGGCAGGCACGGAGGCCCCGGGAAGCGCCCCTGGCCAGCGCTCCGGAGGCTGCTTCGGTGGCCCACGGGGTGGCGGAGCAGGCCTTGGCCGGCCTGGACCGGGACCGGGTGGCCGCGGCGTTGGCCCAGTTGCCCGAGGACCAGCGCAGGGCCATCGTCCTCATGGACCTGGCCGGGCACACCGCAGCCGAGGTCGCGGAGATGCTCGGCCGACCCCGCAATACCGTGCTCTCCTGGGCTTTCCGCGGTCGCCAACGGCTGGCCGCCGTCTTGAACGAGGAAGGTGCTGACCATGACTTGCTCTGAGGACGCCCTGGCGGCCTTCCTCGCCGGCGAACTGACCGAGGACGAGGAGCGTGAGCTCGACCGTCACCTCATCACTTGCGAGGCCTGCTGGGACGTGGTGCAGCGTGACCGGTACGCGCGCCAGGCGCTGGCGTACCTGCAGGAGCCCGCCCCCGCCTACCTCGAGGAGCGGGTCAGGCTCGCCGTGCACGACGCCGCGCCCGCGCCCGTCCCCCTCCCGCGCCGCGTGGGCGGGCTCAGGCACAACCGCGCCGGCCGCCAGGTGGCCGACCGGAGGCCACGTCCGTTCCTGGCCGCTGCCGCTGCCGCTGCCGCGGTCGTGGTCGGCCTGGTCGGGTGGGCGGCCTGGCCCGGGCCGACCCGGCAGGAGCCCGCCCAACTGGCGGCCGTCGTGGCCATGATGGACCGGGGTGGGCCGGGCGTGGGGCAGCTGCGGGCGGGCGAGCGCATGGAGGTGGCACACCAGTCGATGACGGTGAAGGCCTACCGCGTGCACGGCCAGGACCTCCTGGTGGCCACGTCGGGACACCCTTTCCCGGTGCCGGCCGGCTCACGTCCGCTGCCCGGCCGCTCGCGCACCTGGACGGCCACCAGCGGGAGGTTGTCGATGTACGGCGTCAACCACCCCAGTGGCACCCCCTCCATGTTCGTAGTGGCTGCCATGCCCGTGGGCCGGCTGCCGGCTGTTGCGGCAGCGCTCCACCTGAGCTGAGGGCCCGGCCGGCCGCGCCGGGCGCGCAATCACAGCCGCCCGACGGGCGTCTCCACCGGTATGAACGACGTGACGGGGCCGGTGCCCCGCTCCGATGGGGAGGGCCGACCGGGCGGCCTGCTGGTGCCGGCCGAGCACCGCAGCCCGGTTGGCCGCCGCCTCTTCCTCGGCATCCTCGGGGCCGGCGCAGTGGGGACCATCTTCGGCCAGCCATTGCAGACCTGGGTCGGTTCCGCCTTGAGCACGGTGGCCGACCCTTCCGGTGGGGGCCTCGCCGCCCTCCTGCCCGGGGCCGACCGGTTCCGCCTCTACACCGTGACCGGCGGCTTCCCAGAGGTCGCCCGGGACCGTTACCGTCTCCGGGTCGGCGGTCTGGTGGCCAGGCCTTTGACGCTGAGCTACGGCGACCTCCTGCGCCTGCCCCGCACCCAGCTCACCCGGGACTTCCAGTGCGTGACGGGCTGGAGGGTGCCCGGCGTGCACTGGGCCGGTGCCCTCTTGCGCGACGTGCTCGCCCTGGCTCAGCCGACGAGCGCCGCCAGGGCGGTCGAGTTCGGTTCCTACGACGGCGTGTACACCGAGAGCCTCACCCTGGCCGAGGCCTACCGCAGCGACGTACTGGTGGCCTACGAGATGCTGGGCGGGCCGGTCA
Source organism: Actinomycetes bacterium (assembly GCA_021850325.1). Classification (GTDB taxonomy): domain Bacteria; phylum Actinomycetota; class Acidimicrobiia; order Acidimicrobiales; family Palsa-688; genus JAJZMF01. Next base: position 16,738 of record JAJZMF010000040.1, on the reverse strand, counting down.
GTACTGCCCACGGTGGCCCCGTCCGGCTCTATGTGGCGCCGATGTACGGCTACAAGTCGGCGAAGTGGCTCTCCAGCATCACCCTGGTGGAGCGGGCCACGCCGGGCTTCTGGGAACAGCAGGGTTACGACGTGCAGGCATGGGTCGGGAGCTCGAATGGCCGCCACGACACGCCGGTCCCCTGACGCACGTGGCGCCCGGGCGCCCGAGGGGCCCGGGCACCCGGTGGCCGAGCCGGTGCGGGCCCTGCGCCGCCGGACCACAGCAGCGCAGGGCCGCTTGCTCCGCTTCGACGCTACGGAGCGGTTGGTGCACTGGGTGACCGCCACCGTAGTGGTCTCCCTGGCAGTCACCGGTGCTGCGCTCTATGTGCCCTCGTTCGGGGCCCTGGTGGGCCATCGTCTGGTCGTAGAGGACCTGCACGTGTGGGCTGGCGTGGCAGTCTTCCTCCCGCTCCTGGCCGGGGCGGCAGGGCCGTGGGGACGCCGGTTGCGCCACGACCTGCGCCAGGTACGTGACCTCGGGCCGGCCGAGATGGACTGGTTGCGCTCCCTGGGCCGGCGTGGCCGGTCGGCGTTGGGCAAGTTCAACCCGGGCCAGAAGCTCAACACGAACGCTCTGGCGGGCATCTTGACGGTGCTCTTTGCCACCGGCCTGTTGCTGCGGTGGGGCAACTTCCTACCCGTCAGTGCCCGCACCGGGGCAACGTTCGTGCACGACGTGGCCGCCTTCCTCCTCGTCGGGCTGGTGACGGCCCATGTCGGCTTGGCGCTGGCCCATCCGAAGGCCTTGCGCAGCATGCTCCTGGGCTGGGTGCCAGCGGATTGGGCCCGGCGCCATGCGCCTGCCTGGAGAGCAGAGGAGCTGTCGCCGGGCGGGCCCCAGCGGGGCCCTGCCGACGCCGCAGATGAAGGCCGGCACCAGCGCCCTGGTCCTCACCGCTGCCGCCCCGGTTGAGCACGCCGTCGCGCCGACGGCCCTGGTATAGACCAATCCGTCCCGCACCGGGTACACTGGGCACGTTCCGTGGCACCGCGGCCAGCACCGGCGCGAGCGATGGCTCGGGTCGTACACCACAGCGTGACGAGGCAGGGGGGAGCGATGACGGAGGCTACGCGTCGGCGTGCTCCCGGCAGTGCCGCCGTTGCAGGTGCAGTTGGCCCCGCCCCCTCTGCTGAAGGCGGGGCCCGTGGCGGTCGGCCCCAGAGTGCGGACGGTGCCGACGGAGTGGGCCTCGCCGGCCCGGAGCGGCCCCGCGGCACACCGTCGACCGCCCAAGCCGAGCAGTACCCCAAGTACTACCTCGTCAAGGAGCAGCTGGCACAGCTGTGCGCTCGCACGGCACCGGGTGACCCCTTGCCGACCGAGCGCTCCCTGGCGCAGAGCTTCGCAACCAGCAGGACGACCGTGCGTCAGGCACTTCGGGAGCTCATGATCGAGGGCAGGCTGGTACGGGTCCAGGGCCGGGGGACCTTCGCCTGCCTCCCCAAAGTCGCTCAACCCCTGCAGCTGACCAGCTACACAGAGGACATGCGCCACCACAGCGCCGTTTCGAGCTCGAGGTTGCTCTCGGTCGGCCATGTGGAGGCGTCCAAGGAGACCGCTCGGCGACTGGGCGTGAGGCCGCGGGCGCGATTGGTGCGGCTCGAGCGGATCCGGATGGCCAACGAAGAGCCGATGGCGATCGAGGTGACCCACCTTGAAGCCGGCCGCTTCACGGACCTCGCCCAGAGGCTGCAGGGGCCGGCCTCTCTGTACGAGCTTCTGGCAGAGGTCTACGGCACCCATCTCGCAGAGGCTGAGCAGACCATAGAGACCGTCCCTGCGCCGCCGAGGGAGGCGGAACTGCTCCTCACGTCGGTCGGCCATCCCATGTTGCTCTTGACCCGGCTCAGCTGGGACACCCAAGGAAGGCCGGTTGAGTTCGTGACCTCGTTCTACCGAGGTGACCGTTACAAGTTCGTGGCCCAGCTCAGCCGGCCGGGTGCTCCCGGGCCGGGCCCCGGTGCGATGGCGGACGGGCGCGGGGCTGACGCCGGGGTACCCTCCCGGCCCGGGAGGTCCTCTCCCGCGTGAGCACCGCACCGACTACGGGTTTCCCTGCTGCCATGGCTCTTTTGCGACAGGCCGTGGACAAGGGGGACATCCCCGGAGCCGTCCTGGCGGCGGGTTGGGGGCCCGGGCTGGAGGGCCTGGCCGGTTATGGCTGGGCCGAGCTTGGTGCTAACCCGCGCCCCATCAGCGCGGGCACGGTGTTCGACCTTGCTTCGTTGACCAAGGTCGTCGCCACTCTGCCGGTTGTCCTGCACCTGCTGGCGTCGGGCAGGCTCGCCCTCGACGCCAAGGTGGTCGACCTTCTCCCGGGCTTCGGCGGCGGCTCCCCCGAGCGCAGCCAGGTGACCGTCGGGCACCTGCTCACCCACACCGCAGGGTTGCCCGCTGAGCGGCGTTACTGGCGCCTCGGCCTGGCGCCCGAAGAGACCAGGAGGCGGTTCCTCGCCGAGCCCCTGGTCGGCTCCCCGGGCCGGAGGGTCGTCTACTCGGACATCGGCTTCATGGTGCTCGGATGGCTGGCGGAAGAAGTGACCGGGGACGATCTGGGCGCGCTGGTGGCCCGCTGGGTCACCGGCCCGCTCCAGATGGGCCGTACAAGCTTTCTGCCTTCGCAGAGCCAGGAGTTCGCAGCCACGGAGCGGCGACCTGACGGGCGGCCCCGGGTCGGCCTGGTGCACGACGAGAACGCCGAAGCCCTCCGGGCCCCGAGCGGGCACGCGGGCCTCTTCTCGGTCGCCGAAGACCTGGCGCTCTACCTCGCCGCATGGACCTCACCCGAGGGCGCGTGGCTCCCCAGGGCGCTCAGAGAGGAAGCCACAGCAGACAGGACGTCAGGACTGGACGGCCACCGTGGCTTGGGCTGGGTGGCCCGCCATGACCACTTCGACCGCCTTGGTGAGCGCTGGCCCGGCACGTCGGTTTTCCACAGTGGCTTCACGGGTACGAGCCTCGCCATGGACATGTCCTCCGGCCGGTGGGTGGTGATGCTCACCAACGAGGTCCATCTGGGCCGTGACCGCGGGATCCTCAACCCTCTGCGTGAGGCAGTGCACACTGCGCTGGCACCGTGACGGCCCGGCACGCTCCAACCCGGGCACGGACGGGCGCTCAGCTTGGCAGGCGGCAGGCAATGGGAGTAAGAACTTGAACGGCCCCCATGACGGTGGGCCCGAGAAGATGGACCGAAGATCACGACCCGAGAGGGAGGGCCCTGTGGCAGACCAAGAGCTTTCGTTCCTGTCCGAGATCCGCAAGTTGATGGACGAGATGAGCGAGGACACCGGACCGGTAGCGCTGGCTGCCCAGTGGTGCGCAGACGCCATAGGCGGGGGAGGCCTGGTCCACGTGTTCGGGTCAGGGCACTCCCATATGGCGGCCGAAGAGGCGTTCCACCGTGCCGGCGGGTTGGTGCCGGTGAACGCAGTGCTCGTCGAGTGGCTCATGGTCCACCAGGGGGGCAGGCGGGCCGGCCTCCTCGAGCGCCAGCCCGGCCTGGGCGAGCTCATCGTGAGCACGGAGCCGGTCGAGGCGGGTGACGTCTTCTTCGTCGTGTCCAACTCGGGCCGTAACCCGGTGCCCGTTGAGGTGGCCGAGGCGGCCAAGGCACGCGGCGCAAAGGTGGTGGCGATCAGTTCCAAGAAGCACTCCCAGGGAGTCGCTGCCCGTGGCGGGAAGGGTGTAAAGCTGTCCGACGTGGCCGACCTCGTGATCGACAACCACGCTCCACTCGGGGACGCCGCCGTGACAGTCGCTGATGGCTTCCAGGTGGGAGGCGTTTCGAGCATTACGACGCTCGTGGTGCTGCAGTCGATCGTCGTGGCCACCGTAGAGCTCCTGCTGCAACGCGGGATCGTGCCGCCGGTGTTCAAGAGCGCGAACGTCGACGGCGCTGACGAGTGGAACGCTGAGCAGATCAAGCGTCTCGGGCGCCGCGTGCCCACACTGCTGCGCTCAGCGGTGCAGCAGTAACCAGAGCGGGCATGCGACCGGCCGTCAACGGCCACCGGCCCTCCCCGGGTGGTGCCGGGGCCGACGGCCGGTCGTCTGCTAGCGGATCCGCCTGGCGCCACCGAGGACGGGGCCCTCGCAGGCCATCTGGGCCAAGCGAACGGCACCGGCAACGGGGGCGACCTGGAGGATGCTGACCGGGCTGCCGGGCCTGGCCAGGCGGAGACGGCCCACGACATCGTCCTGGAAGCGGGGGTGCCCGGTGAGGCCCCCCGCCAGGACGACGGGGAGGTCCGGTGGGGACCCGAGCCCCTCGACCGCTGCATCGACGAGGAGCAGCAAGGCGTCAGCGACCTGGGCGATGATCGTGGCAGAGGCCGGGTCGTCCGAGCTCAGTACCAGGGGGGCGAAGGCAGCCCACTTGCCGGGCCGGGGATCTGCGTAGACGTCGTCACGCAGGGCCACGACGTTCGTGGCCCCGGCTGCTGCCAGTAGCTCGGCAGTCAGAGGGCCCGGGGGCCTGCCTCTCTCGGCCCGGTCGAGCAGTTCCCTGATCGCCTGCTTCACGACCCAGTAGCCACTGCCGTCATCACCGAGCAGGTAACCCCAGCCACCCGCCCTCGATATCCGGCCACCGGCCTGGCCGAACGCCACCGCACCGGTACCACAGATCACCCCGACGCCGTCGGTCAGGCCCGCGGCAGGCAGGACGAGGAAACCGTCTCCCACGAGCAGGACCAAGCCGTCCGCGGTCAGCTTGGCCAGTCGTCGGTCGAACTTGTCGATGGTGGGCTCGCTGATGAGGCCTGCCGCACCGGCACAGACGCAGTCGAGGGGTAGCCAGGCCTCCAGAGGCAGCTGGGCCAGGAGGCTGTCCAATGCGGCCAGGGCTGCGTCCTCGCCCTGTGCTGCGACGCTGGCGCTCGGTGCCAGCGCCTCGGCCACCACAACGTCACCGGCGACCAGCCGAGCCCGGCTGTGGGTGCCCCCGATGTCGAGGCCCAGCACCTTGGGCCCGTTACCGGGCACGGCGCCCCCGTCGGATCTGGAGAGGTCGCTGCCCATGTGCGCCCTGGTCACCTAATTGGACGGGCGCCGGGTGGCGCCGCCGGTGGGGCCGGCCTCCAGGCCCGCCAACGCCTGGCGCACCTGGCCTCCGACCTGGGCCAGAGCATCGCGGGCGGGCCCTGGTCCGGCACCGGAGAGCATGGAGACGAGCGCCACCTTGACGTCGCCGTCCGCACTGACGAGGGCTTGGCGGCAATGCGCCTCCTCGGATCCCGTGACCTGCACGAGCATACGGACCAGACGCTCACGTAGCTTGTGGTTGCTGGGCACGACGTCCACCATCACGTTGGAGTAGCAGTGGCCGAGGCGGACCATGATGGCGGTGGAGAAGCCGTTGAGCACGAGCTTGGCCGCCGACCCGGCCTTGAGCCTGGTCGAGCCGGTGAGAGCCTCCGGGCCGGTGTCGACGGCCAGGTGGAAGTCGAGCTGGTCCCCGAGGGCACAGCCGGGGCGGGAGCTGACCAGGGCCGTCAGCGCCCCCCTCTGCCTGGCGGCCGTCATTGCTGCTGCCACGTAGGGCGCAGAACCGCTTGCGCTCACGCCGATGGCTACGTCCTCCGGCCCGACCGGGCCGGCCGCTGCCCTGCCTGCCTCTCGGTCGTCCTCGGCGTCCTCGACGGTCGACCTGATGGCGGGGTCGCCCCCGGCGATGTGGGCGGTGGCAAAGTCCGCTGCGACGCCGAAGGTGGGCGGCAGTTCGGCTGCGTCCAGCATGGCGATGCGCCCTGATGTACCAGCGCCGAAGTAGTGCAGCCGTCCACCGCTGCCCAGCCGGGGCAACGCGGCGTCGACGAGCTGGGCGAGCTGAGGCAGCACTGCGGCGACGGCGGCAGGGACGAGGGAGTCCTCGGCGTTGAGGAGGTACAGGACCTCGAGAGTGGGTACCTCGTCGATGGACAGCGTCCTCGGGTTGCGCTCCTCCGTCATGGCAAGGGGCCCTGCCTTGGCCGCGCCCTCTTCCGTCGGGCTCTCGGCTGGACGCCCGGTAGCCGGCCGTGAGGCGCCTCCCTGCGAGGTCATCGTCCCGCCCCCTCGTCACCAGGGCCGGCGAGCACCACCGTGGGCGGCCGGTAGAGGAGAGGGCCCGGTCCGGCCACCCACCAGCCGGCGTCGAGGTCGTGCCCCCGGCTGGTCGGCAGCGTCATTGCCAACGCCGCCGCCGCTGCCACCGTAGGGCCAGGTTCCAGCATGCAACCCACGATTACCTCCAAACCACAGGCTTCGGCTGTTGCCACCACGTCACGGGCAGCCCGCAGACCTCCGCACTTGGCCAACTTCACGTTCACTATGTCCGCCGCCCCGAGCTCTGCGGCTCTTACCACGTCGCTCGCCGAGTGGACCGATTCATCGGCCAGCACCGGTGCCAGCCCGTGCCGTACCACCGCCGCCATGCCCACCAGGTCTGAGGCAGCCACGGGCTGTTCCACGAGCTCGGGGCGGATGCCCAAGCGCTCCAAGCCGTCCAGGACGGCCAGTGCTTCCTCGGCGGTCCAGGCCTGGTTGGCGTCGAGCCGGAGCGTCACCCCGGGCCCGGCGGTGCGGGCCACCTCGCGGACGCGGGCGATGTCGGCGGCCACCTCGCCGCCCACCTTGAGCTTGAGGACGTCGAACCCGTCCACCACCCGGGCGGCGGCCTCGGCGGCCATCGCCTCGGGGCTGTCGAGGCTGATGGTGACGTCGGTGCGCAACGGACGGGGTTTGGCGCCGATATAGCCGGCGATGCCACCGAAGGGCATGGCCAGTGCCGAGTGGACCGCCAGGTCGATGGCGCACTTCGCTGTGGTGTTGCCGGCCAGGCCGCGGTGGAGGCGTCGCAACAGCTCCTCGTGCTCAGCCAGCGGGACGCCTGAGACGGCTGCGGCCAAAGGCCCCGTGACGGCGGCCATCAGCGAGCTCGGGGTCTCACCCGTAACAGGCTCGACCGGGCTCACCGCAGCAGAGCTCGTGGTCCCGTCGCTCCATCCGATCTCCGTACTGACGGCAACCAGCTCCGCTACCTCTCGCAGCGCCGTTCGGAACGGTGCCCGCAACGGGCTGGAGGTCACCCGGCAGGTGATCTCCCTGACTGTGCTCGCAGTAGCTGTGGCGGCTGTGCTCATCGGATGGGACCGCGGGCCCGCCCAGGCCCGGGCCCGAACTTGGGACGAGTGCCCGGTGAAGCTCCGGGCACGGGGACGTTGCGGGCCAATGTTAGCGTTGGCCCGTGGAGGGTCGGGCAGGGGACGGTGAGCCCAATGCACAGCCGCGTCGGGCCGGGCCCGGTTCTCCTGCGGGGCTCTCGGAGGTGCTCGGCCACCTCGGCTCCGGCTGTAGCGGGCGGCTCGGTGCCGCGGTCCGCCGCCTGGGCAGCACCGAGGGAGCCGCGTGGCGTGACGGGGAGCGGTTCAGGACGGCCAGCACTGTCAAGGTGGCGGTGCACGCCGCTGTCATGGCCCGGGCCGAAGCCGGGCGGCTCCGGATGGAGGCTCGGGTGAGGGTCGGTGGCCCCGACCTGGTCGGGGGCTCCGGGGTGCTCTCCGTGCTGCGGCCCGGGCTCGCCCCGACGGTACGCGACCTGTGCACCCTCATGGTCGTGGTGTCGGACAACACGGCCACGAACATGCTCATAGACCTGGTCGGCGGGACCGAAGCGGTGAACTCGGTGGTGGCGTCGCTCGGCTTCCCCGAGATCGTCCTGGAGCGGCGGCTGGGTTACCCCCCACCCCCTCTGGTCACCGGCCGGCAGCTCGAAGCGGCTCAGCCGGGCCGCCCCCTGGCAACGGCCACTCCTGCGTCCATGTGCCGGCTCCTGGAGGCGGTCCGCCAGGGATCTGTGGTGAGCCGGGCGGCATCTGCCGAGATCTTCCTGACCCTGGCCCACCAGCAGGACCGGACCGGCGTACCCCGCGCCTTCCTCGGGCTGACAGGTCCAGGGGAGCCGCCGGTGCAGTGGCCCTTGGTGGCCAGCAAGACCGGTTGCGTACCGGGTTGCAGGGCCGAGGCCGGGGTCATCCTCCTCCCGGGTGGCACCGAAGTCGCCTATGCCGTGATGGCTGACGACCTCGACGACCAGACCATGACGGCTCTCTCCGAGGGTGACGAGCTCCTGGGCCGGGTGGGCGCCGCTGTCCTCAGCCACTGGTGGCAGGGACCGGGCCCGGTGCCCTTGCGGCCCGGTTGGCCTTGAACTCGGGCCGGGATGGGCCACCCCCCTCCCGGCGACCGGCAAGTCCCCCCGGCGCTCAGTCCCCCGCATGGGACAGGAGCTCGGCCGCTGTGCTCACGAGCTGGGTGCCGGCCTCACCGGTGAGCGGGGACGCCATAACCTCATAACCGCCCTCGACCTCGTCCTCAGGGGTGAAGACGTAGCCGGGTGCCCCGTTGGAGTAGCCGACGACCCGGACGCCGGGGAGGCCGGTACGCGCGATGAGGTCCTGCTCTATCGATCCGAACGGCTCTCCCGGCAAGAAGCAGAGGGCGAGGTCGCCGAGGCTGAGGGCACAGACCTCCCCCCGGTCTTCCCGTGGGCGCCCGTCCTCCCGGCGGGCAGCCCGGACCGCCAGCGCCTCCTCCAACAGCGCCGCCTCCGACCTGTCGCCGGGGGCACGTTCGGAGACGGCCGGGGCCCCGCGTTGCGGCCCAGGGCCGCCGTCGTCCTTCAGGGCCAAGGGCGTGCCTGCTCGCCGGAGCCGTACCTGCAGGTCGGCGGGCAGAGGCCGGGAGCCGGCCGCAGCAGCAGCGGCACCCGAGGCGACTGTCATCGCCAGGCGCTCCAGCTCCTCTGGGGCCCGGGAGCGCCTCGTGGTGCGCGTGCTCACGTCTCCGGCTGCCCCCTGGGCCCAGGAGCACCGGCCTGCGGCCCCGTTGGCGTGCTCGATCGCCTGCACCGCTGCTCCGATTATGTCCCCGTTGACGGTGAGGTTGTCCGGGCCGAGCACCGTCCCGTGGCACGGGTAGACCACCCTCATGCCCCGCAGGCCGCCCTTGCCCGTTGCCACGAGGGCACCGAGCCTCAGCGGAGCCGTACCACCGGCGCGCCGGCTGGCACCTACGCCTTGCACGTCCACTTCCCCCCATGCCAGGGTGGCAGGCTCGAGGTCCGACACCGCCCCGACCAAGGAGGTGGCGATGGCGTGCGGCAGGTACTCGCGGTAGGCTTCAACGGCCTCGGGCCGGCCACCGGTCCCCCATTCGCCGTACACGTCGGGCCCTGCGTGGGTGTGGGTGGCGCCGACCATCACGTTGCCTGCGTCTAGGCAGCCGGTGGCCTCTACCGCAGCTCGGACCGCAGCAACGAGGGGCTGCCCGACCTCGAGCAGGTCGCAGACCACCCATCCGACGCGGTTCGCGCCGTCGTCGAGCACCATCGACCTCGCCCAGAGCTGTTGCGACACCTTCCAGCTCGGCCCTTCCCGACGCGAGAAGCCCGCCAGGGGGAAAGGCAGAGGTGGGGTGATGCAGGACGAGCTGAAGCCGGCTGTCAGCACCCGCGCACCCGCCTCCCGGCCACCCGGCGCGGCGCCACGCCCCGGTTCACCTGAGCCCCATCGTGGCGCGCAGCAACTGCCGCTGGGACACGGCAAAGAGCACCGCCACCGGCGCACTGACGATCATCACTGCCGCTGCCAGCAGCGTGTAGGAGCTCTGGTTGGAGCTGTAGAAGCTGTACACGCCTCTCGCCACCGGGAAGAGGCTCGAGCTGGCCAGGAACACGACAGGCCCGATGATGTCGTTCCACACGAACAACATCGAGTAGAGGAACGTGATGACGATGCTCGGCCAGGCCAGCGGGGCCACGAAGGAGAACATGTAGCGCGGGTAACTGACCCCGTCGAGCCAGGCAGCCTCGTCCAGCTCCCGCGGGATGGACGCAACGAACGCTGTCAGCAGTATGACCCCGAGCGGGAGGCCGGGCTCGACGTGCAGGAGGATGTACCCGATCCGGTTGTCGTACAGGCCGAGGTCGCGGGCTTCGATGAACAACGGTATGTAGGACACGGGCAATGCGAGCCCTATGACGAAGAACTGGTAGAGCGGGGTCGACCAGCGGACCAGGCGCCGCGCGACCGGGAACGCTATGAGCAGTGACAGCCCGGTGGACAGACCGGCGGCCACGACGGCGTACAGAGCTGTGTTCAGCAGCTCCGGGCCGAGGTCGCCCTGCTGCCAAGCTGCCGTGAAGTTGCCCAGGCTCGGCCGTACCGGTGGCAGCAACGGGTGGGCCCCGAACTGGGCCGGTGACTCGAACGAGATCATCACCACGTAGAGCACCGGGATGAGGAACACCAGCGCTATGAGCACCGCCGTGGCGAGGCGGCGCAAGCGAAGAGCGGTACTAAATTGCACGGGCGGTGCTCCTCGTCATCCCAGGAGCCTCCGCTCGCGCGACCTCAGCAGCGCTGCAAGCGGGATCGCCACGGCTACGGCCACGACGAACAGCGCCATCGTGACTGCGGCCCCGAGCCCGAGGTCGGCACTCGAACCGAAGGCTGTGTTGAACGCGAACATGCCGAGGGTATTGGTCCCGAAGGCCCCATCGGTCAATATGTAGATCAAATTGTAGGTGGTGAGGGACCCGACGACGGCGAACAGGACATTGACGGACACCGCCGGTGCCATCATGGGCCAGGTGATCGAGCGGAACCTCTGCCAGGAGGTCACGCCGTCCAGGGCGGCGGCCTCGTAGATCGATTGGGGGATGGTCTTCAGTGCCCCGATGAACACGATCATGGTGAAGCCCAGGTTCTGCCAGACCTGCACCATGATGACCAGGGGCATGGCCACATTGCTCGAACCGAAGAAGGCGGACTGGATCCCCAGGGCGTTGAAGATCGCCTGGGCCGGGCTCGATACCGGGTCGAAGAGCAGCAGGAAGACTATCCCTACCACCGTCACGCCCAGCACGATCGGGAAAAAAGCCAGCAGGCGCAGTACTGATGCCGTCTTGCCGTCCCGCTGGAGCCGGTGCGCGAGCGCTACCGCTATGGCGTTCTGGACGACCGTAACGCCCACGACGAAGATCAGGGTCGCTTCGATGCTCGACACGAAGCCGGGCGCCTGGCTGGTGAAGAGGAGGCTGTAGTTGGAGAACCCGACGAACGAGGTGGGTGAGCCGGGGAAGCCCGAGTAGTTCGTGAAGGAGACGATGAGGTTGGCGACCGTGGGCACTATGCCGAAGAGCACGTAGAACGCCAGCCCGACGGAGATGCCACCCCACATCCAGAAGCGTGATGACCTCGGCATGAGCCGGGCCAGCGACGACTCACGGGTGACCCGGCTACGGCGCGGTACGGCCCAAACGGTCCGTCGGCCTCGTGGGGCTGACAAAGGCCTCCCGATGTCCGCCACGCTTCACTCCTCCGCGAGAGGAGGCACCCCGGGTGTTGCAGCTGGGGTGCCTCCGTCGCTAATCAGATGACGCTCTGCCAAAGTCCTTGCGGACGTGGTCGAAAGACTACTTCTTCCAGCTGCTCTGGGTCAACTGTGCAGCCTGTGCGGGGGTCTTGCTCCCGGATATGACCGCTTCCTGGAGCAATCCCCATTGAGTGGTCGAGTCCCAGTACCCGAGGTTGGCCGTGGGCGCCGGCATGATCGTGCTGAGGGCGGTACCCTTGCCGAGCCACTTCCCGAGCGCCTGCGCAGCAAAGCTCGTGTAGGTGCCGCCTGTCTCGCTGGGCGAGATGCCGGTTATGTCCACGTACTGCTGGTATATGGGCTTGCTGGAGAAGAACTTGAGCCAGGCGAGCGCAGCCGGGATGTTGTGGGACTTGCGCAGGATCTCGAAGTTGAGGTCAGGCTGCAGTATCGGCTGGTTGTCCGCAGCGACGTTGCTGCCCGGGAGCGGGAAGCTCCCGACTTGGAGCTTCGGGTTGTCGGTGTGGACTGTCGCGAGGTCCCAGGACCCGTCGAGCAGCATCGGCGCCTTGTTGGTGGCGAACGCGGAAGGCATGCCCTCCCAGGAGACACCCGCATAGCCCGGCTCCAGGTACTTGCCGATGGCGGCTTCCTCGGTGAGGACCTTCACCATGGGCGCGTCGGTCCACTTGGCACTGCCCGTCTGGAGGTCGGTCGTGAGGTTCTGGCCAGCAACGTGTGGCTGCCACACCGCCGACATCAACGGCTGGGTGATGAAGTCCGTCGTGTAGAAGGGTGCACCGCCGCCTGCGCCGAGCCAGAGAGGCGTCACGCCTTTGGCCTTCAGGGTCGAAAGGACCGACAGGAACTGGTTGTAGGTGGTGGGCACGCTGATGTGGTACTTCGCGAAGTCGGCCTTGTTGTAGAAGACAACGCGCTGGTACTGCCCGGACAGGATGCCGTAGACCGTCCCGTTGTAGCTCTCGAGCTGGAGAGCGCCCTTGGTGTACGCGTGTACCCACGGGTACTTGTTGAGGGGCAGGTAGGCATTGCTCTCGGCCCACAACTGCGTCGACGCCAGCGCCGCACGGGTGGCGTGCAGCGGCAGGGGTTGGATCGAGTTGACATCGGTGACGATGTCCGCCGACCCGGAGTCGACGCTCGTGGAGAGGAGGGTTGCGTACCCTGCCTGGTCGTTGGCCGCCGTCTGCAGCTGGACGTGGACGTTGGGGTACTGCTTCATGAACTCGTTGTCGATCTGCGTGAGGGCCGTTACGGCCGGAGGGTTCACCCAGGTGATTATCTTGAGCGAGCCCGAGATACCTGCCGCCGACGCCGCCGTGGCCGGCAGGACTACTGCGCCGGTGGAGAGGGCTATGCCGATGGCGGCGCCCACAGTGGTTCGCGTACGGCCGCTCTTGTCCCGTTTGATCGTCATTTACCGCGTACCTGCCTTTCTGGTCCCATGTTCTGCGCTGCGCGGTCAGATGAGCCGGGCCCCGTCCGCGCTGGAGTGACTGTCTACTGCGGCGCTGCGAACAGGCGCAACGTGCCGCGAATGAGGTGCCCAGCCCCTCGTGGCCCCTCCTCTGGGCCTTCGCCGTCCCCTCTTCAGTGCCGCTGGCACTCGGCACGAGCCTTCTCGGTCAGAGATTGGTCTAGACCGCAGCATCGCGCAACGTGGCAGCCCTGTCAAGGCACCCCCCGCACGGGTGGGGACCGCCGGGTGGCACGCGGGCACTTCCGGCCCGGGCCCCGGGTCAGCTACCGGCCACGTAGGGGATGGTCTGGGGGCCGTCCGGCAGGACGCACAGCCGGGCTCCCGGCCCGGCGGCAGCCAGTGCGTCGGCGACGGTGGCGCTCACGTCCGCCGTCTGCTCCAGGTGCACGGCGGCGAGGTCGGCATCGCTCAGGTAGCCGGTGTGCATTATGACCCGGCAGTCGGACTGGACCCGGGCCTGGATCTGCACCTGCCACTGGTCGGGTAGCGTCTCGTGGCGGTTGTTGACCGACTCCAGCAGCGCCTGGGGCGAGGGTGCGGAAGCCAGCGCCTCCCGGTACGACCCGTGGTCCGGGAAGCCGTCCCTGCACTCGGCTACGCAGACGATCGTGCCGCCGGGACGGGTCACCCGGTGGGCGGCCGACATCCCTTTTACCGCCTGGTAGAGGTTCTGGTCGAGAGGGTAGCCGGAGTTGGTGGTGACGACCACGTCGAACAGGGCCGGTACGGGCCGCATGGCGAGCCGGCGCGCCTCTCGGGCCGCTGCGGCGTGCATGGGGAAGAGGTCCCCGCCGAACGCGGACACGATCTCCTTGTCCCGGTTGAGGACGACGTCGAAAGCGAAGGTGACCCCCGTCGCCGCAGCGATGGCCCGGACATCGTCCTGGACCGGGTTCCCGTCGATGACACCCCATGTCGCCCGGGGGTCGCCGATGCGACGGGCGTCGTGGAGGACGAGGACGGTCTCCAGGCCGGCCAGGCCCGGGGCGACCATCTTCGGGCCCCCGGAGAAGCCTGCGAAGAAGTGGGGCTCGACGAAGCCGGTCGTTATGCGTACGTCGGCTTCGACCCAGTGCTCGTTCAACCAGACCGGGACGTCGGCTCCGTGCCGCCCAGCCCAGCGCAGGCTGGCCTGGTCCCGGGCGTCGTGGTTCACCACGCGCACCGCGCCGAGCACGTCGGGCCCGAACATGGCAAGGAGCTCGTCGTGGGTGTTGGCCCGGTGGGTCCCGGTCGCCACCACGACGATGATGTCCTCTGGGCGGACGGTGCCCTCCAGTTCGGCCAGGACGGCCGAGACCATCTCACGGCGGGGCTGGGCACGAGTCCCGTCACATGCGGCGATGGCTACCGTCTGGCCAGGCCTGACCCGCTCCCTGAGCGGCGCGCCGGCCACGGGCACCCGTAGGGCGGTCCTGAGGGCACCCACGGCGTCAGGCGCTCCCGGCTGCCTGAGCGGCTCCACGACCGTCGTCGCCGTGGAGCTGACCTCGATGTCCAGTCCGCTGTCCCCGTAAGCCAGGTGGGCCTTCATGCGCCTCCTTCACCCCAGGGGCCGGCACGGCGCCTGGCGCCGGTCCCCCGCCGCCCGACGGCCCGGTCGCCCCAGGCCCCCTACGCGTCCCAACCTACCCGGCGCCTCCCAGCCCGTAGTGCGCTGTCGCCCAGCTCCGCCCGGGCACCCGCAACCGGGGCCGCTGCAGCGGGGGCTCTCCCGTCCGTCGGGCGGGTGGCACCTGTCGCCCCCTCCGATGGCCGCAAGCCCGCCACGGGGCGGGAGACTGGGCGGGTGGCACCGGTCGCCCCCGTACCCCGCTGCGGGCCCCTGCGCCTGCGCCCACCCCGTGCCGCTGACGAGCCGGTCCTGCGCCAGGGTTGGGACGAGGAGGCCTGCCGATGGATGGGCCTGCCGCCGTCGCACCACAGGCCGGCAGCCTGCATGGTCGTCCGGGGCGAGCTGGTCGGCTGGGTGGACTACGACCGGGGCCCCGCCCGCGGCTGGCTCCGCCCAGAAGGGGTGAACAGCTCTACTTCGTGCGCTCCCTGCGGCAGGCGCCTTCGCCGGGGGACTGAGACCGGTCTGGGCGCCCGCGGTCACGCTCCGGGCGGGGCCCTCCCGGTGGGGCCCTGGCCGTGCAGGCCGGGTGGCAGCAGGGCGTCGGGAGGAACCGGTCGCCCGCTCGGCGGGTACTGCTGACATGTCCCAGCGACGGCGCCCACTGGCGGCGCTCCGGCTCGTCCCGCTTCTAGTGGCCGGCTTGGCCGTTCTCTTGCCAGTACCGGCTGCCGCCGCCGCGGGCGGGGGCCAGGGGGCCTGGCTGCCCCCGCTCGAGGTGGAGGCGCGTTTTGTCGGGCCCGGCACGTACAACGCAAGCGCGCTCGACGGCTCGGCCGTCACCTACGACCCTGCAAGCGTGCCCGTGGGCAGCCGGGCCACGGTCCGGGAGTGGGCGAACGAGTGGGGAGGGATGAGCGTGCGCCTGGACCTGGAAGGCCTCCGTCCCCGTGCCGTCTACCAGGCTTACCTGGGTGCCGGCCGTTGTACGCCGCAGCCCGGCACCCTGGGCCCCCCTTTTGAGGACAACCCGGCGTCAGGCGTCTACCCCGCCAACGAGTTCTTCTTCGCCACCCGGGCGGATGCGACCGGGGCCGCCCGTGCCGTGACCCAGCACTACTGGGGGATCAGTACGGGCCAGCATGCTCGGTCTGTGGTGGTCCTGCGGCCCGGTCTGCGCCGGGCTGTCGCCTGTGCGAACGTGCCGTTCCGGCGCCTCAACCCGGGTTGGTGACCACCCGACGGGGCCGAGCCGTGCGGTCCGCCACCCCTACCTGTGCGAGCAGAGGTGGCGGACGTCGCCCGTGAGCGCGCTAGCCGGCGGCGCTGATGCCCACGACCTTGCCGACCAGCACGCGCTCCACCTTGGCCGTGTAGGTGTTGCCGAGGAACCTTGACTGTGCGAAGGCAAAGACCCCTCCGTCTGCGCTGGCGAGCCAGTACCCGTCGCCCGTGGGGAGAGCGGCTATGCCGACGATAGGACCGGCGAGCTGCCCCTGCACCTGGGCGGTGTAGGTGTTGCCGAAGAAGGGAGCGTCCCCGAAGGCGAACACGCCGCCGTCGGCGCCGGCCAGCCAGTAGCCGTGGCCGTCAGGGGTGACGGCCATGCCGACGATGGGCCCACGCAGCACGTAGCAGGCGCTACCTGCGGTCCGGCAGGACCCGTAGTCCCGGGCGCTACCGAAGGCGTGGACGGCGCCATCGGCTTGGACCAGCCAGTAGCCCTGGCCGTCAGGGGCGCCCGCGATACCTACAACGGGCGAAGCGGACGTGGAGCACGCGCCTGTGCACGAGCCCTGGTAACGGGCGTCACCGAAGCTGAACACGGAACCGTCCGCCGCCGCCAGCCAGTAGCCCTGTCCGTCGGCGGTGGCTGCCATGCCGACCACCTTGCCGGTCAGGTTGCTGCAGGGGTGGGAGCTGTCCGGGCAGGAGCCCAGGAAGTGTGCTGTGCCGAAGGCGAAGACGCCGCCGTCCGCAGCCACCACCCAGTAGCCGTGGCCACCCGGTGCTGTCGCCATCCCGACCGCGCCGGCCACCAGGTGCCCGCAGTAGCGGTGACCGACCTCACAGGACCCGCGGAAGCCGGCCTGGCCGAAGTCGAACACGCCACCGTCTGTGGCCACCAGCCGGTAGCCGGGGACGCCTCCACCGGAGGTGGTACCGGGCCCCGTCCCGGCACCGGTGGGTGCCGGCCTGCTCGGAGGGGAGGTCACCAGGACGGTGACGTCGGTGCTCGCCATCGTGACCCCGTCGGCGGGGTCGGACGTGCTGACGAC
>JAJZMF010000003.1 GCA_021850325.1 Actinomycetes bacterium | reverse complement strand
GACAAGACACCCCTAGCGGACACGCTTCGACGGGGTACCCACCCCGTCCTTCGTTGAGCGCTCCACATCGCTGCTCGCGAGGCCGCAGCGGCAGCAGCTTCGACGGGGTAGCCACCCCGTCCTTCTGCCCAGATGGCGTTAGCCTCCGCACGGGCTGCCTTCGACGGGGTATTGACCCTGTCCTGCGTTGAGCGGACGTCCACCCCTACCAACCCCAGTCGGTCGGGGTGGAAAGCCTCGACGGAATACTCACCACGTCCTGTGTTGAGCAATGACCGCCTTGAGCCCATAGGCCCGCTGCCCAGACGCTCGACGGGGAACCCCCACTCCGCTTGTGCGCGCATTTCTCGTCTGTTGTCCCTATTCATAGGTATGGACAAATCGCGCACGCTACCTGCCGGCGGGGCTTCAGTGTATTAAATGCGGTTGTATGGCCCAGAGGTCAGTGACAGCACGCAGGGACACGCCATATGGACCATGAACAGCTCCGCTCGGGGCACTCTTGTGGCCCTGAACGTACGGTCTCACCACCGGGGCAAACGGCCACACGTTCACAAGGCTGTGCCGGGCGCGAACAGAAGAGCCGTGGCCTGTCGTCTATTGACAGGCGGCCGCTCCTGCTGTCGCCCTACGCGTGTGGCACTTTCTTGGCCAGCAGGTGCGTAGTGCTCCCCTGGCCCTGTGGGCCGGCCCGGACAGCTCGGGACCGGGTTGCCGCCAGGTTGGCGTCGTGGCGAATGCACCGAGGGCACTTGTGAGCACCCTCATGGCGTGGGACGCAGAGGGCCGAGGCACCTCGACAACCGAAGGACGCTGCTCCCCCTCAGCTATTTCGCCTCTGCCGCCGATTTCGGACGCGCAAGCGACCCGGCCCTGGTCCTGCCCGAGGGGGGCGACATCGTCTCCCAGCGCATCGCTGTCATTCAGCACCGGCTCGTGCTCGAATGGGCAAGCAATCTCCACCGGCCGAGCGCAGCCCAGTTGTGCAGGACCTGGGGCTTTTCCAAGCAGCTGCTCAGCCGCTGCACGTTGGGAGAACGCTGGTTCGGCGAGACACTGCTCGCCGTGTTCATCGACGCAACGAGCGAGCCGGCCAGCCCCCTCGTCGTCGCCAGGCCCGGCGTCACCGTCGGCACGGGGCCGGCTGGCCCTGGCCGCGCCACCAGGGACGACGGGGCAGCCCGCAGGGGCAACCGAGGACGGGCGGCGCCGGGAGGGGCCCGCCACCGGTACCAGATCTGACGCGATTGCGCGCGCTGTCGCGCGCCTGACTGTCGCGGGGGACCTCACGACAACGGAGCCCCCCGAGTGCCTCTCTACGAACCCACCCAGTTGGACGACAACGAGCTGTGCCAGCTCGGCCGTGCCATCGCCGCGGCACTGGCCGAGCCCGGCTCGAGCCTGCGCGGCGCCCAGCTCCTGGCCGTCGACAACATCCTGCTGGCGGCCTACGTGAACCCGGCCGGCCTGAGCCCCGAGGCGGCCTTCGCGCTCGTCGCCTCCGCCTGCCAGCACCGGGTGGAGGTGGGCGACTACACCCAGCAGACCGCGGACAAGCTGGCCCAGGTCCAGGCCAAGCTGGCCACCTACCTGTCCCGGGTGCGGGGCATCGGCGACATCACGACCGCAGGCGACCAGGACGTGCGGGCCTTCCTGCTCGCCCCCTCCTCCCGGCCGGGTGCCGGCCTGAAGCCGGGGCCCGACCTGGTCAACCTGCGGGCCTGGGCGGCCGGTGTGTTCTTCCAGGAGCTGCGACGCCTGGGCGAGTACCGGTGCCAGCCGCTGGTCGACTTCGAGCGCCCCGCCAGGACCAAGGGCCTGTGGCGGCCCCTGAGCGACGCCGAGGTGCAACGGGGCCACCTCCACTGCCGTCGCCACAGCCTGGACACCCGCGGGCCTGCGGCCTGGGCGCTCGGGGAGGCCACCGCAGGCACCGCCGAGATCGCCCTGGTCGTGGTGGCAGACCTCGACCTGGCAGCGGGCACTGTCTGGCTCAGCGGCACCAGCCGTTCGCTGCCCCGCTACGGCCAGCTCACCGACTGGGGCCGGGACGTGCTCGCGCTACGACTGGAGGCGCTCGGCAACGAGCCGGCCGCGCCGCTCGTCTACCGCGGGCGCGGCACGCCCCAGAGCCAGCAGGCCTCCTCGTGCCACGTGCTCTTCGACATCCTGCGCCGTGCCGGGCTGGGCAGGGACCCGCTCGTCAAGCCCGCCTCGCTGCGTGCCTGGAGGGGTGCCAAGATCTTCGAGCGCACAGGCGACATCACCGCCGTGGCCGCTGCTCTGGGCTACCGCAGCCTGGACGACGCCGCCAACGCCATCGGCTGGGCCGGGCCTGGGCCGGCGGAGCCCCCCGAGCACCGCAGGGGCCCCCGGTGAGCGAACGCCGCCGTCCCAGCGAGGAAAAGGGAGTGGGCACCCTGCAGCGGCTGCGGGCGGTGCTCGCCAACCCATCCACCTACGAGTACGCCGAGTCCCTGCCCGCCCACGACGCCGCCGGCCCCGGAGGGCGGCCCCGCCTCTACCCCACCTGGCTGTGGTTCGCCGTCTGCGCCCTGGCCGACATCACCACCAGCGTGCGCAGTGCCGTAGCCCATCTCGCCGACCCCGACGTCTGGGACCTCGTACGCCGTGAGGCCGCCAGGCACCTGGGCGTGCCCGACGGCGGCCTGCCCGAGCAGCCCCCGAGCCGCTCGTGGTACCTGGCCGAGCGCAGGCGCCACATCCAGCCCAACACCGAGGCCGTGGCCCGGGCCGCCATGCGCCTGGGCGTCAACGACGCCCTGGACCAGGGCCTGCTCGACCCCGAAAAGCCCTGGCGCCTGGACGACCGCACCCGCAGGCCGATGGCCGATGGCAAGGTGATCTCCCCCATCACCAGTGCCAGCAGCACCGACACCAGGACCGTGTACGAACGCGACCCCTCCAGTGGGCTGCGCAGGCCGAAGATGGTCGTCGACGAGAGCACCGGCGAGCTCGTCGTGCTGCGCCGGCCCGTGCGCCACGACCCCGAGGTCAAGAGCTACCACACCGGCGACGGGCGCCAGGTGGTGGGCCACAAGTTCGTCCAGGTGACGGTCTCGGGGGACCAGACCAACCGCAGGGCCTTCATCGGCCTCGGCTCGGTGCTCGGCGACAAGGGCGAGGCCAACTCCGAGGCCGATGTGCTCATGGAGCTCTTCGGCGACCTCGCCCACCTGGCGCCCGGCATCGTCGGACCGGTCACCGACACGGTCCTTAGGGGCGCGCACTTCGAGCTCATGCAGCGCCTCTACGGCTGGGTGCCCATCGCCCCGGTGGCGGCCAAGAAGCTCGACCACAAGACGGGCCGGCGCCTGGAGGAGAAGGAGGGCCCGCTCGAGACCTACAGCTTCGAGGGCTGCGAGGCGGGCCCGGTCGAGGTCTGGTACCACAGGGGACGGCTGCGCAAGCTCGTGTGGACCGACGGCTCGGGTGCCGAGCTGGTCGACATGGCCTGGCACAAGGTCCGTCGCAACCGCAACGCCAAGGGGACCTGGAACGTCTACGTCGAGTACGCCCTCGAGTGCCACTGCGGCGCCCACAGCAAGGTGGTGCGCCAGAGCACCCACCGGCGCTCGTCCGACCCGGCCGGCTTCAACCGGGCCGAGAACGTGAGGGCGGTGCCTCCCTGCAGTCGGGCCTACGACGCCGTCTACCCCTTCCGCAGCGCCTCCGAGGGCGACAACCGGGCCATCGACGACCACCTCTGGCTGCGCCGGGCGCGCAGCTACGGCCGGGACCGCCAACTGCTGGACCTGGTGGGCCACGCCCTGCACGTGAACTCCCTGGGCCGCCAGCTCTGGGGCACCAAAGGCACCCGGCGCCACGAGCTCGACGGGCCGGCCCCGCTCGCCCGGGCCGCTTAGGCCCCTGCCCACCTCTCACCGACGCCCTCGGGGCCCCGGCAGACCGAGCGCGCCCCGGCCGTGCCAGGCAAGGCCGGCGAGCACCCACAGCCGCCCCCACAGGCCCCCTGAGGGCCCTACGCGTCCCTCCCCGCCGTCCCGCTAGCCTGGTCAGTGCCAGGCGCGTCGGCCCCGGGGTTTGTGACCGGGTTTGTCACCGCGTTTGTCACATGCATCGGCCCCCGTAGCTCAGGGGATAGAGCGTCGGTTTCCTAAACCGTGCGTCGCAGGTTCGAATCCTGCCGGGGGCGCGTTGTGCAGTGGGCCCGGGCGCGAGGTTACCTCGTGCCCGGGCCCGCGGTGCCACCCACATGAGCCGGCTCCCAGCCGGTCCGGACACCGTCCACCCGGAGACCGCCCACCCGGAGACCGCCCAGCCCGACGACCGGCTCCGACCGGTGACTGGTGAGGGCGGTGACCGGGCAGGGTTGGCCGTGGGAGATGGGAGGTCGCCATGAGCGATGAGCGCACCTACGACGTGGTCGTGGTCGGTGCCGGCCCGACCGGCGAGAACGTCGCCGACAGAGCGGTCAAGGGCGGCCTGTCCGCCGTGGTCGTGGAAGCCGGCCTGGTGGGAGGAGACTGCTCGTACTGGGCCTGCATGCCCTCCAAGGCCCTCCTGCGGCCCACCCAGGCCCTCCGGGCAGCTCAGAGGGTGGCCGGGGCCGCGCCGGCCGCTTCGGGGCACATCGACACCGCTGCCGTGCTCAGGCGGCGCGACGGGTTCGCCGCCCATTGGGACGACTCGGCCCAGGTCGGTTGGCTCCGGGAGGCGGGCATCGACCTGGTCCGCGGGCACGGCCGCCTGGCTGGGGCCCGGCGGGTGGAGGTGGGGACCGCGACCGGGACCGTGGTGCTGTTGGCACGTCGGGCAGTCGTGCTGGCCACCGGTTCTCTCCCCTCCCTCCCACCCGTGCCTGGGCTGGCCGGGGCCACACCCTGGACGACACGCGAGTCGACCAGCGCCCAGGCAACCCCGGAGCGCCTTGTCGTGATCGGGGGCGGCGCGGCCGGGTGCGAGCTGGCGCAGGCCTGGGCGGGCCTGGGCAGCAGGGTGACCCTGCTAGAGGCGGCTGGACGCCTCCTGCCCACCCACGAACCGGTGGCTGGGGAGATGTTGGCTGCGGCAATGGCGGCCCAAGGGGTCGACGCACGCACCGGGGCCGAGGTGAGCGCCGCCAGCCGGGCGTCGGACGGCGGGGTCGTCGTCCAACTGGCCGACGGCGCGGTGGTCGAAGGCGACGAGCTGCTCGTTGCTGCCGGTCGTCGGCCCCGCTCCGAGGACCTCGGGCTCAGCAGCATCGGGCTTCGGCCGGGCGGGTGGCTGGAGGTCGACGACACCATGGCCGTGAGGGCCGTCCCTGGCGACTGGCTGTACGCCGCCGGCGACCTGAACGGCCGGGCGCTGCTCACGCATCAGGGCAAGTACCAGGCCCGGGCATGCGGCGACGCCATTGTGGCCCGGGCCGGAGGCACCCTCGTCACCGGCCCTTGGAGCCGGCACAGCGCCACTGCCGACCACGTTGCCGTGCCCCAGGTCGTCTTCACCGACCCCGAGGTCGCCTCGGTGGGCCTCACTGCAGCGGAGGCGGGCGCCCGGGGCGTGCCCGTGGAGGTGGTCGACCACCCGCTGGGCCAGGTCGCCGGTGCGGCCCTACGAGCCGACGGCTACGAGGGCCACGCCCGCCTCGTGGTGGACGAGGCTCGCCAGGTGGTCGTAGGAGCCACCTTTGTCGGCCAGGACGTCGCGGAGCTGCTGCACGCGGCCACGGTCGCGATAGTCGCTGAGGTGCCGCTGGCCCGCCTGTGGCATGCCGTGCCCTCGTACCCCACCGTGAGCGAGATCTGGCTCAGGTTGCTCGAGGGGCGCGGCATGTAGGCCCGCCGCCCGTCCCTGCGCCAGGGTGCCGACAGGCACAGCGGGCACGGACGGGTGACGGGCGGCCCCGTCGGCGCGCGCGCCGGCATGCTTGCCCGGCAGCGGGGGCTGCCCTGGCCCTACTGTGCGCAGCCCGCCCGGAGGGTGCAAAATGAGCCACGTGGGACAGGAGGTGCTGCGCCGACCGGAAGAGGAGATGTCGTTCGCGGTGGCCGCCGCGCTCGGGGTGGACGAGAGCTCGTGGCGGTGCTTCCTGTCTTTACTGGCACCCTTGGCCGACCACGATATTTGCTCCTATCTCCACTGCCTGCGAGTCGGGATCTATGCAGCGCGCCTGGCCTCGTTCGCCGGCGCCAAGGGGGTTGACCCGGTCGTCGCCCTGCAGGGCGGCACAGCCCACGACCTGGGCAAGCTCGACGTGCCCCACGCCGTGCTCCACGCCCGGCCCTTCGGGCAAGCCGAGCGTCAGGTGGTGTCCCACCACGCCCTTGCCGGCTTCCACCGGCTTCGCGAGACCAACTACCAGGTAGCGGTGATCGCCGGGCTCCACCATGCCTTCCAGCACGACCCCTACGGGTTGGAGCCAGGGCCGTCGGTCCCCAAGGACCTGCTGGCCACGACGAGACTGGTGGCGATGTGCGATGTCTTCGACGCCGTGCTCACCAGGGTCGGCAGCCCGGGTCACCGTGACCCCACCATGGCCAGGCAGATCGCAGAGCGGTACTTCCCCGATCAGCGGGGATGGGGGCAGTGGCTGGCCGCCAACCCGGTGCCCGCCTGACAGGGGCCCGGGTCAAGGGGGACCGGCGTCGCGGCACGCGGCCAGGAGGCGGGCACATATGCGGCGCTCGTGGTCCGCCCAAGGACCGATGAGCCAGCAGACCGGGACGATGAACGGCCTGCACGACGTAGCAGCTGCACCTGCACCGCAGCGGACCACGGCCGCCGCCGCGCCCGGTCCGGCACGCACCAGCTCGACCTGGTGCTTGCCACCGCCCAACCGGTCGTCGAGCACATAGCGCTCCCCTGGCACCAACCGGACCGACAGCACGCGCCCTCCAAAGCTCTCTCGGCTACCACATCGGCAGACGGTGTGCCGGCATGACCCGCCGGGGAGCCTTTCGTCGAGGACCGCCGGTGACGCCGGAGGGACTGCGGCAAGCGGAGTGTCACGACCCGGGCCCGTCGGCCCCCCGTCCCGGGCCTTTCGGCCCCATGCCACGGCGGTTGCCCGCGCCGACCCTTTACGGTATGCCTAAAGGGCCTGCACCCGTGCCCGGGCACCCGGGGCCGCCCCGACGGCCCCCGGTCGTGCCCACCCCAGACCGCCTGGCCCTCGAGGACCACCTGGTACGCAGCCATTTGCCCCTGGCCGAGCACATCGTCAGCCAGATGGCAGCACGCGTGCCCCGGCACGTGCCACGCGACGACCTGCGATCGGCTGCCCTGGCCGGGCTGGCCGAGGCGGCCCGGGGCTTCGACCCGACGAGGGGGCACGGCTTCGCCGGGTTCGCGGCCCGCCGCGTCCGGGGCGCGGTGCTGGACGAGCTACGGGCCCGCGACTGGGCCCCCCGTTCGCTGCGGGCCCAGGCCAGAGCGGTCGAGAGGGCCACCGAGCGCCTGACCGGTGCTCTGGGCCGCACCCCGGCCACCGGCGAGCTCGCTCTCCACATGGGCATCAGCTCCCGGGAGGTCAGCCGCGTCGACCAGGAGGCGCGCCGTGCCAGCATCCTCAGCCTGGCGCCGTTGTCGGTCGACGGGGACGTCAACCAGTCGGGACTGCAGCAGGGACCGGGAGCGGACGAGCCGCTGCTGCGGCGGGAGCTGTACGAGCACCTGGCGGCCGCCCTCCACCAGCTGCCTCCCAGGCTGCGACGGGTGGTCACCGGCTACTACTTCGAAGACAAGCAGATGGCCGCCCTCGGTGCCGAAATGTGCATCTCCGAGTCACGGGTCTCCCAGCTCTGCAGCGAGGCGCTCGCCCTCATGAAGGACGCCATCAACGCCCAGCTGGAGCCGGAGCTCGTTCGCTCCCACCCCTCCCCGGTCCGCCAGCGCCGCCGGGAGGACTACTTCGACCGGGTGGCCGCCCAGGGGCGCCGGTACGTGCGCCAGGTACCCGTGCCCGCCCTCCCGGCCGTCGCCGCTGCCGTCGCCTGAGCCCGGGCTGGCCGGGCCTGGGCCCTGCCGGGCCGAGAACGGGGAGGGCCACCACGTCGGTACCGGCGGGGACTAGGTTCCCTGACAACGGGCCCGACCAGAGGGGGTTTTGGGTGGCAGAGCTGAGCAGGCAGGGCAACGAGCTCGTGCTGAGCCTTTCGGCCGTCGAGAAGGCCGAGTCGCTCCACGGAGACCTGCGGGTGCCCCTGAGCGCCGTGCGCGGCGTCGAGGTCCTCGACGATGCGCACCGGGCGGCCGACATCATCGGTTTCAGGGTCGGCACCCGCCTGGCGCGTGTGGTGGAGGTGGCGTCCGTCCACGGTCTGCACAAGACGGTCTTCGCCGCCGTGCACCACAGCACGCCCCGGGGCCTACGCGTGCTTCTGGAGGACCAGGACTACGACGAGTGGGTAGTGGGCGTGGCCGACCCCGAGGCGACCCTCGCCGGCCTCGACCTGGCGCCGCACTGAGGCCTGGGGGCCAGGGGCCGGTGCCCAGGCAATAGTCTCGTGCCACGGCCACCACCGAGGACGCGGCCGGGGAGGTGCACGTTGACCGTTATGCAAGGAGGCCCTGGGGACGGTGCCGTCCTGGACGCCAGGGGTGCGCTGCACCCGGCCGACTGGAGGCGTTGGGTCGTCTACCAGATCTACCCGCGCAGCTTCGCGGACTCGGACGGGGACGGTGTCGGGGACCTGCGCGGCATCCTCAGCCGCGTCGACTACCTGGCACGCCTGGGCGTCGACGTGGTGTGGCTGTCACCGGTCTACCGCTCGCCCATGGACGACAACGGCTACGACATCAGCGACTACCAGGACATCGACCCCCTGTTCGGGAGCCTCGGCGACTTCGACGAACTGCTGGGCGCCCTGCACGCCAGGGGCATCAGGCTGGTCATGGACCTGGTCGTCAACCACACCTCGGACGAGCACCCCTGGTTCCTCGAGTCCCGCTCGGGACGGGCCGGCGCCAAACGCGACTGGTACTGGTGGCGGCCACCGCGCCCGGGGCGGGCCGGCGGTGCCCCGGGAGACGAGCCGACCAACTGGGAGTCCTACTTCTCCGGGCCGACCTGGGAATGGGACGAGGCGACCGGCGAGTACTACCTGCACCTCTTCTCCCGTAAGCAGCCCGACCTCAACTGGGAGAACAGGGACGTCCGCCAGGCCGTTTACTCCATGATGCGGTGGTGGCTGGACCGCGGGGTGGACGGCTTCCGCATGGACGTCATCAACATGATCAGCAAGCACCTGCCGCTGCGCGACGTGGCGACGCGACCGGGTTCTCTTTACGGCTTTGCCGGAGAGGCCTTCCTGTGCGGTCCCCGCAACCACGAGTTCCTCCAGGAGATGCACCGCGAAGTCTTCGCCTCCCGGCCCGGCCACGTGCTCACGGTGGGCGAGACCCCGGGGGTGACCGTGGACGACGCGGCCCTGTTCACGGCGCCGGAGCGCCGCGAGGTCGACATGGTCTTCCAGTTCGAGCACATGTCGCTCGACCACGGCGCCCACCGCTACGACCCGGTGCCCTTGTCCGTCCCCGCCCTCAAGGCCTGCATGGCCGACTGGCAGGTCGGCCTGGCCGGTCGGGGCTGGAACTCCCTGTACTGGGGCAACCACGACCAGCCCCGCGCCGTCTCCCGCTTCGGTGACGACCGCGAGCACCGGGTGGAGGCGGCCAAGGCCCTGGCCACCGTGCTCCACCTCCAGCAGGGGACCCCGTACATATACCAGGGGGACGAGGTGGGCATGGCCAATGCCCCCTTCGCCTCGATCGAGGACTACCGGGACATCGAGGGCCTCAATTTCCACGCCTACGCCTCGGCCAGGGGTGACATGGACCACGCCACCCTCCTGGCCAACCTGGGCCGGATGAGCCGGGACCATGCCCGGACACCGTTCCAGTGGGACGCCGGACCGGGGGCCGGCTTCAGCACGGGTGCCCCCTGGATCGCCCTCAACCCCGACCACACGCAGTTCAATGCCGCCTCCCAGGAGGACGACCCATGGTCCGTCCTCGCCCACTACCGCCGCCTCGTGGCCCTGCGCCACGACGAGCCGGCGGTCACCGAGGGCGACTTCGAGCTGCTGGAGCCCGAGCACGAGCGCCTGTGGGCCTTCCTGCGGCGCACGCCCACCACGTCCCTCCTGGTGGTGGCCAACTGGAGCTCGCAGGCCCTGTCCTGTGAGCTCCGCATAGGGCCCGAGTGGGCCGGCGCCGACCTGGTGCTGGCCGGTCAGCCCGACGGCCCCCCGGCCACCCTCCCCGAGCTGGGCCTTCGCCCCTGGGAGTGCGCCGTGTGGCGCCTTGCCCGCCCCTGAGCACGCCCGGCGGCCGGCCGGAGCAACCAGGACGGGCCGCGGAGGACTAGCGTCGCGTATGTAGGCAGCCTGGAAGGGGCCCGCCGTGGGAGACCGGGTAGTACCGAGCGTCCCCGGCCACGACCGGGGACGGTGGTGGGCCCTGGCTACCCTGTGCGCCGGCTCGAGCCTGGTCGAACTGGCCCTGCTGACCGCCTTCGACCCCTCGGCCCGGCCCGAGCTGGCACCACAGGCCAACGCTCTGGCGCCCTTCGGCGTCTTCTCCGACCTGCGCTGGCTGAGCGTGTACAACAGCTCGTGGCCCGCACTGGCGGCCGAGGCGCTGGGCCTGCTCGTCGTCCGGGCTGCGCTCACGGCCCTCTCCATCGGGCTGGCCTGGCCCTCCTCGCTGGCCAGGCCCCGCCCGGCCCGACTGTTCTGGCAGGCCGGCCTGGGCACCCTGGTGGCCGCCGTCCTGCTCGTGCCGAGCGTGGTCGTCCTCTTCGGGGCCGCTGTGGTCCCCGTCTCCTGGCTCTTCCTGGCCGGAGTGCCGGCAGCGCTCCTCGTCGCCGTGATCGTCCACCCCGTGGGCATAGCCAGCGACTGGTGGCGCCGGGCCATACCCCTGCGGGGCGTGGGCTGGGTGTTCCTCTCCTTCGTCGTCCTGAGCCTGAGCGGGTCGGCCCTCGACCTCCTGCCTCGCGCCGCCTGGCCCCTCGTCTGCGCCCTCTCCGGCTTGTTCAACGCCTGGGCCTGGGCCGGGGCGGTCCACGCCGTGGTGGGCCGGAGGGCTGCCCGCATACCGGTGCCCCTGGTCCCCCTGGCCGTGGTGGCTCTGGCGTCCACGGTCGTGGCCGGGACCATGCTCGGCTTCGACCGGGCCACCCGGGCCCGGGACGACCAAGCCCCAGCGGCAGCGGCCACGGCCGAGCCGGGGGCGCCCCCCACCGGCACTGGCATGGCCGTCCTGTTGGTGGCCGGTTACGGCTCCAGCTGGGACGGCCGGCCGGCCCACCCCGTCCCCGGGCCCTTCTACGAGGAGCGCTTCTCCTACCGGGGGCTCGGGCCCGGGGGGCGCCCGCTCGGCTATGCGGCCGCGGACACCGTCAAATCGCTCCCCGCACTGGACTCCCTCTTCCTGCGCCAGGTCCGGTCCCTGGCCCAGCGGACCGGCCACAGGGTCGCTGTGGTGGGCGAGAGCGAGGGGGCCATGGTGGCCAAGACCGCCCTGCTCGCCTACCCCGGGGCCCCGGTGAGCAAGCTCGTGCTGGCCAGCCCGCTCCTGGCACCGGGGCGGGTCATCTACCCGACCCGGGACGACCAGGGCTGGGGCCTGGCAAGCGGGCAGGCACTGGGCGTCCTGGACCAGGCCCTCGAAGGTGTCTCGCCCATCGACCTCTCACCCGACAGCGCCTTCCTGGCCTCGCTGGACTCGGAAGCCCCCCTGCTCTCGCCCGTCATGTCGTGCCCCCTGCCCCAGGTGCGCCAGTTCGCTCTCCTGCCCCTGGCCGACGCCACGGTGGCACCGGGGACGGCGGTGCCGGGCACCGTGACGCGCTTCCCCACCTACGTGATCGCTGCCTTCCACGGCGGCCTGGTGGAGGACCCGGCCGGCGCCAAGGTCGTGGGCCAGGTGCTCGAGGGGCGCCGGCTCCCGCCCAACGGGCTGCTCCAGACGGCTGAGCGGACCGTGGCCGACGTGTCCGGTGCCTGGCAGGTGCCATCCCTGGCACCCTCCGCCTTCTCTGCCGCCGGTCGGCGAGCCGGGCCGCTCAGCTGCGACCAGCTGGGGCGGGCGCTGCGCTCCCGGGTGGAGACGTGGTCCGCCCGGCAACAGGAGGGCCCCCTGCGCTGACGCCGTGCGCCTCCCTGCCCGGGTGGGCCGCAGTTGCACCGGCGTTCCCTCTCACCTCCACCCCACCTTCACCTGCGGCGGGGACACTGTTGGTGCATGGTTACACGGGGCCCCAACGGAGCCGTCGTGGGACGATAAGGAGGTGGTGCCAGCCATGAGGACCTGGCACCGCCTGGTGTGTGGTCGTGACTTTGCCTTCCGCACCATCTCACGCCCCACCTCCCCGGCGGCCGTTGCCCGGGGCGGCAGTCCGGCCCCCGCCATGACGAGGAGCGCGGGCCCAGGGCGGCCCCAGGCTGGGCCCGCCTCCCATTCCCGGGGCTGATGGTGCCCTGCAGGTACCGGTCCCGGGTTTCGGCGCGTCCCCGGATCGTCGGCAGTGCCGCCCCGTGGCCCTGCCGGTCCTTCTCCACCCGTTCTGCACCCCTCGTCAATGGGGGCTGCACCGCCGGGGAGTTGGCTGGTCGGGCAAGGAGGCAGCAATGAGCGGTCGATCACTTGAATATGAGGTGGCATGGCAGCTCCCACTGGCCGTGGCCGATGGTCCGTCCGCCTCCCCAGCGCACCAGCCGGGCCCGGTCCAACCCCCTCCCCTCGGTGGGCCCGGCTGGCCGCATGCCCTGCCCGCCCACTACAGCGCGCTGGCCCGGGTGGCCGGCCAACTGGCCGATGCCGACGCCGTGGGCCTCGCCCGCTTGCAGGGAGGCAGGGTGATCGTCCAGGGGACCACCGACCACCACGGGCTGGCCGTGGGCACTGTGCTCTCGCCCCGTCCGGAGTGCGGGACCTGGCCGGCCGACCTGGACGACCTGGTGGCCGGGCGGTCGCCCTGGTGCCGTTGCCTGCCCCCACCGGGCTTCACTGACAGCTACCTGATGGCGGCTGCGTACATGTACCGGGCAGGGTGGCTGGTGCTGCTGGCCCGCTACCACGGCACGTTCGGCCCGACCGGGCTGCGCATGGCGTCGTCGTACCTGGTGCACGCCCGCCCCGGGCCTTTCCAGGTCATCGACCTCCGCTGAACAGGCCGGGAGCGCTGCCTGCCCGGCCGCAGGCACGGGCTTGACAGGTCCGGTGCACCCCGGGGAAGATGCCGGTGTGCCCTGCCCCGGGACCCAGGCGACTGCACCCGCCCCGGGCCCAGAGCAGTGATGCTCGAGCTCACCGGGCTGAGCCGCCGCTTCGGTGCCACCGTCGCGCTGGACGGTATGTCGTTCGGCGTGGCCCGGGGCCGGGTGGTCGGCTTCCTGGGCCCCAACGGGTCGGGCAAGACCACCGCCATGCGCGCCGTGTTCGGGCTGGTGGGCCTGGACGGCGGCGAGGTGAGCTGGGACGGTCGTCGCGTAGGTGCCGACGAGCGCAGGCGCTTCGGCTACATGCCCGAGGAGAGAGGCCTCTACCCCACCATGAAGGTGGGCGAGCAGCTTTCCTACATAGCCCGGTTGCACGGCATGGGGGCGGGCGAGGCCGCGGCGGCGGCACGGCAGTGGAGCGACCGCCTCGGGATCGCTGACCGCTTCTCCGACAAGGTTGAGTCCCTTTCGCTGGGCAACCAGCAGCGTGCACAGCTGGCTGCCGCCCTCGTCCACCGGCCGGACCTCTTGGTGCTGGACGAGCCGTTCTCCGGCCTGGACCCGGTGGGCATCGACACCATGAGCGAGGTCCTGCGGGAGGAGGCCGCCCGAGGTACCGCCGTGCTCTTCTCGAGCCACCAACTGGACCTGGTCGAGCACGTCTGCCAGGACGTCGTGATCGTCGACCGGGGCCGGCGGGTGGTCTCGGGCACGGTCGAGGAACTGGCTCGCGGCGAGCGCCCGGTCCTGGAGGTCCGGGTCGCCGGTGACCCGACCGGAGAGTGGGCCGGAGCGCTGGGGGAAGCGGGAGAGGTGGTGGGCAACGACCAGGGCACGCTGCGCGTCCTGGTGGCCCCCGGTCGCAGCCAACAGGTGCTCGACGTGGCGAGACGCGGGGGGGACGTCGAGATGTTCGCCTTCACCCGCCGCCGCCTGTCCGAGGTCTTCCGCCAAGCCGTGGGCCAGGTGCCCCGTTGAGGACTGCAGGCGGGCTGACCTGGTTGGTGGCACGACGGGAGATCCGGGAGAGCGCCCGCTCCCGGTCTTTCGCCGTCACCACACTGCTGCTCGTGCTGGCGGTGGCCGTGGGCGTGGTCCTGCCTGCCGCACTGGCCGGGAGCACCCGGCCCCTGCTCGTCGGCGTCGTGGGCGGCCGGTACCCGGCCTCGGCCGTCCTGGCCCAGGCCGGCAGGCTGACGGGCACCCCTCTCACCCCGGTCGAGGAACCGGACCTGGCCCGGGCCCGTTCCGAGCTGGACCAGGACCGGGTGTCGTTGGTCTTCGTGCCCGGCAAGGAGGTGCTCCTGCCACGGCTCCCCGACCCCGGCGCCACCCCGTCGTCGGCAGCGGTGCTGGCCCGGGCGATTGCCCAGCTGGACGGGGAGCGCGCCCTGCTCTCCAACGTGCCACCCCAGGTGGCGGCCGCCCTGGAGCGAGGGGCTGCACTGCCCGTGCGGGGCCTGCGGCCGCAACAGCGCACCACGAGCCTGAAGGCCCGGGTCACCGGGTTCGTCACTGCCGTGCTCATCTACGCCCTCCTGCTCAGCTACGGCATGCGCCTCACCAACAGCGCCCACGAGGAAAAGTCGAGCCGGGTGGTGGAGGTCCTGCTGGCCACGTTGCGCCCGTCCCAGCTGCTGCTCGGGAAGGTCCTCGGCACCGGCCTGCTCTTCGGGGGCCAGTTGGCGGCCATGGTCGCCGTCGCCTTCGCTGCCGGCCTGGCTTCGGGCTCAGCGGCCGTGCAGGGGGCGGCTCCGGCGGTGATCGCCGTGGCCGCCATCTGCCTGCTGGTGGGCTACGCCTTCTACTGCACGACCTTCGCTGCCGCTGGGGCGATGGTCAACCGGCAGGCTGACCTCTTCAACGTCACCCTCCCCATCCAGATCCCGCTCTTCGTCGGCTACATCGTGGCCGATGCGGCCAGTTTCAGCAGCGTGGGGGCCCTGGGCCGGGTGCTCGCCTTCCTGCCCCCGACGGCACCCGTGGTGGACCCGGCGCTGTACGCGGCAGGCGAACTGCCGCTCTGGCAGTTCGCCCTGTCGGTCGCCCTGTGCGTTGCCGGCGTAGTGGCAGTGGCCAGGCTGGCGACCGTCGTCTATGCCAGCAGCGTGCTCCACACCGGGCCCCGGCTGCGCCTCCGTTCTGCTCTGGGCCGGGGCACCCGCTGAGGGCAGCCGGCCCCCCGGCCGGCGCATATGCTCGCCCCATGGAGGCGGCTGGCGGCCAGGTGGCGGTCGTCGAGGACCAGGGCTTCACCCGGCTCGTCACCATGGAGCGCCTGGGAGCGCACCTCGGGACGAGCTGGAGGGTCGACGGCTACCCGACGGTAGAGGAACTGCTCGAGGCTGGCGCGGGCCACTACCACCTGGTGGTGCTCGACCTGCAGATCCGGGGAGGTGGGATGGAGGGCACCGCCGCCGTCCGGGCGGTCAGCCGTCTCGCCCCCGTCCTGGTCTTCTCCGGCCTCGCCTCGGGTGAGGCCCTGGCGCAGGCACGTTCAGCCGGAGCGGCAGGGTACGTGTGCAAGGACACCCCAGATGTCGGGGTGCTCATGCAGGGCGTCGACTCCGTGCTCGCAGGCCGGCCCTACGCCGACCCCTCCATGCTGGCCCGGCTGGCCACCGCAGCCCACAAGGTGCTCAGCCCCCGCCAGCAGGAGGTCCTGCGACTGGAGGCCCTGGGCCTGAAGCTCCTCCAGATCGCCCGGGCCTGCAACCCTCCCCTCACCGAGGCCGGAGTGCGCAGGCACATCGAACGCATCGTCGAGATCTACCCCGAGTGCGCCCGCCAGCCCGAGCGGGTGCGCCTGGCCGTGCAGCTGGGACTGGTGAGCCCTTGGGAGGCCTACGACCCGGCAAAGGCGGCCCACCCCGACGGGCCCTGAGCACCGGTGGCCGTGGTCCCCGCACCTGTGCCGACGGCCCCGGGCCGGCCGGGCGCCTGCTGGCGCCGGCGGACCGTCGAGGGGCAGATCCACCCCTGTTGCCGTGCCCGGCACGCGCTCTACAGTCCCGTAAGGGAAGCGTCAGCCGGGGCCGCCCTCTCGTAGGGCACCCGGCACGGACAGGAGGGAGGCCGGCACGTGGGGACATCGCACCGCCAGCACGGACATGGGGCCCGGTCGGGGCGCCGGGGGCTCTCCGGGGCCCTGAGAGGACTGGTCCTGGCAGGGCCGGTGGTCGCAGCTTCGCTCGCAGCAACCTGGTCGCCACCGGCCGCCGCTGCCGCCGCTCCCGCACCGTCGGCTCTCCTGCGAGAGGTCGCCGCCGAGGTCAACCTGGTCCCGGCGGACCTGCCGGGCTGGGACCACAACGCGGGCCACGTCGGCGCCGCCGGGCCGGCCCTGTTGAAGGAACTGCAATGCGCAGGGGCCGTGCCCCCGGCCCGGAGCGGGGTGATGGCGGTGCCCTCACCCGCCTTCGGTTCGGTGAGCAACTACGAACAGGTCGGGTCCCTGGTCGAAATGGTCAGCACAACGGCCTACGCCCGGCAGGACCTCCATGCCCAGCAGGGGCCGAGGATGCCGGCCTGCGCACAACAGGCCCTGGAGGCTGAGCTCCACGCCCACCTGCCCGGCAACTACAGGCTGTCCAGCGTGAAGGTGGACCGGATGGCCCTGCCCTGGCTGCCTGCTGCCATCTCCTTCGCCTACCGGGAATCCGTGACCATCCGGGCCAAACAGTCGGCCACCTTCACCGAAGACGCCATCTCCTTCGTCTTGGGCCGGGCCGAGGTAAACCTCTACGTCGAGGCGCTGGAGGGCACACCCGGCGCGCACCTGGAGCAGAGGCTCGGCCTGCTGCTACTGCACCGGGCCGAGGCCCACCGGGCGCAGCTGAGCTGAAGCGCCTGCACAGACCACACTCACCACCTGTCAGAAAGGGAGTTCCAAATGGCACGGCACATCCGGGCAAAGACGGTCGCCGCCGTCACCCTGGCGACCCTGGGCACTGCGCTCCTGGGCACCCCCGCCTACTCTGGCGCAGCACCCGCTTCGGCACCGGTCCAGGCCCGCTACGTGGCGGACGGTACCACTGTCGGCTCAGGCACCGTCGTCGAGTACGCCGGCCAGCCCTATGTCCCGCTGGGCGCCGTCAAGGTGCTCACGGGTACCCAGCTGCACTGGGACCCGGCCACGGCCACGCTGTCCGCAGGTGCGCCCGGTCCCGCCCAGACCGGTGGCACCTACTTGGAGGCCCTGGCCGGCCAGCCCTACTACACGAGCTCGACCGCCCTGTGCTGGCAGGTGACTGCTGACGACCTGGGCGGCCAGATGCACAGCCCGTACGCCTCCGGTTCTCTGAGCCCCTGCAATGAGGGCCTGTCCAAACGGCCCATGGTGGCAGGCCAGGGCTACGCCCACAACATCGCTCTCCTCGTCTCGGCTGACGGTCGCAAGGCACCCGACGCCCACAACACCCTCACCCTCAGCTACGACCTGAACGGCCGGTACACGACCTTCACCGGGACGGTGGGCCTGGTGGACAGCCCGTTCAACCGCGACCCGATGCAGCTGACCCTGCTGGGGGACGGCCGGACGCTCGGCAGCGCCCTGCTGACCCCGGGGGGCCTCCCCGCCTCGTTCAAGGTCTCCGTCGCCCGTGTACGCCAGCTGACCATCAGGCTGTCCAACGTCAGCGGCGCTGCACCCAACCTGATCACCGCCTGCTGCTACCAGTACGCACCGGGTGCGGTGCTGATCGCCAACCCGCGCCTCGCCGGCTGACACCGCGCACCCTCACGACAAAAGGAGCCCCGATATGCACAAGTCCCGCTTGCGGGCAGCCGTAGCCGCAGCCTGTCTGCCGCTGTCTTCCCTGGCCCTCGGCGGCAGCCCGGCATGGGCCACCCCGGCAACAGGGCCCGCTTCGCTGCCGGTCGGAGCGGCACCGGCCGGCTTCTACCCGTTCGGTTCGTACGCCATCACGGGCGGGCGCCTCAGCCTGCCCCCCCACAACACCGCCGACGTCAACCAGGCACGCGTGGCCGCTGCCCCTGCTGCCGGTCACTTCAGTGTGGACATGGCGAAGGGGTTCGCCGCCTGGCCGAGCGCCTGCTCCCTCACCGACGTGGCCCAGCTGAAGGTGCTGTTCCCTGCCGTGACCGGGCTCGAGGGCGCTCCCGTGGGCGCCAAGGGCCAGGAGATGGTCAGTGGCAAGATGACCCCGCGTGATGTCCAGTGCCGCTACAAGCTGAAGACCACGTTCCAGCCGTCCGGCTACGGCACTGTCTTCTCCTGGGTGGAGGTCGACATCGAGCAGGTGGGCCCTGCCTCACCCCAGGCCTGGGCCCAGGGCCTTTCCCAACAGCGGGGCATGGCCAAGAAGTACCCCGCACAGTTCGCCTACTACCCGGCCCTGAAGGGTGGCACCCGGTGCTTCTGGGACGGGAACGAGCTGCAGTGCCTGAAGGGTGACTTCAACTACTGGGTGCTGGGCCAGAAGGTGACCGGCGGCACCAACGCCAGCACCGACGGCATGGTCTGGATAGACCAGCTCCTGCTGCCCCTGGCCGAGAAGGTCGCCACCGAGGTGACCACGAAGGCCTGAGCCTGGCCACGACGGTGCCGGGCGGTGCCGGCCCGACGGGCCAGCGGCACCGCTCGGCA
The DNA here is from genome assembly GCA_021850325.1 of Actinomycetes bacterium. Classification (GTDB taxonomy): domain Bacteria; phylum Actinomycetota; class Acidimicrobiia; order Acidimicrobiales; family Palsa-688; genus JAJZMF01. Next base: position 69,899 of record JAJZMF010000003.1, on the reverse strand, counting down.
GCCCGCCTCTCAGGTCACCCGGCTACGGGGTACCGGTACCCGCACCTGCTCGTCGGCCAGCACCGCGGCCAGGTGCCCGACTGCGTCCCATGCTTCCACGTAGCGCGTGTAGAGGGGGACAGGCGCCAGGCGCAGCACGTCGGGGGGGCGGAAGTCGGGCACCACGAGCCCCCGCTCCACCAGGAGCCGGGTGGCCGGCCACGCCAGCTCGTGCGCCACCGAGATGTGGCCGCCCCTCTCCTCGTCCCGGGCCGGGGACGCCAGCCGTGCCCCCAGGGGCACCAGGACCTGCTCGGCCCTCTCTGCCATGAGAAGGGTCAGGCGGCGGGCCTTGTGCCAGAGCGCCTCCATGCCCGCCTCGAGGAGGGGCTCGATACCGGCGTCGAGGGCCACGAGGCCCATCAGGGACGGTGTACCGGAGAGGAAGCGCCCGATACCGGCCACCGGCCGGTACTCGGGGCCCATCTCGAACTGCCCCTCCTGTCCCCACCACCCCCAGACAGGGGGTAACAGCTCCCCCTGCAGGGTGGCCCTCACGTACAGCCAGGCGGGCGCGCCCGGCCCACCGTTGAGGTACTTGTAGCCGCACCCGACGGCCAGGTCGCTCCCTGTCCCGTCCAGGTCCACGGGCACGGCACCGCCGGCGTGGCTCAGGTCCCACACCACGAGGGCACCTGCCTCGTGGGCGGCCCGGTTGACCCCGGCCATGTCGGCCACCGCGCCGGAGCGGAAGTTCACACCTGACAGGCACACCAGCGCAGTGCGGGGGGACAGCACCCCGGACACCCCGGCCACCGAGGGGCCCTCGGCCCACGGCCCGTCCAGCCAGCGCACCCGCAGGCCGCGCTGGCTGGCCAGGCCCTGGACCACATAGCGCACAGTGGGGAAGTCGCGGGCGTCCGCCACCACCTCGTCGCGTCCGGGACGGCCGTCCAGTGCCGCAGCGGCCAGCTTGTACAGGTTCACCGTCGTCGAGTCCGCCACCACGACCTGGCCCGGCGCCGCGCCCACCAACCGGCCCACCCGGTCACCCACCCGTTGGGGCAGGTCGGCCCAGTGCTGCCAGCCCCCGACCAGCTCGCTCCCCCACTCCTCCAGCAGCCGGGACAGCGCCAGGGCCGTGGCCTTGGGCTGGCGCCCGAGCGAGTTGCCGTCCATGTAGACCGGGCCCGCCTCGTCCAGCACGAACAGGTCACGGAAGGAGGCGAGCGGGTCGGCGGCATCGGCCGCCAGCGCCTCCCGGCGCGAGCTGGGCACGTCGCGGAGGCTCATCTGCGGCCCCACGGGCCAGGCGGCCGGCTCGGGCTACGGGCTGGGCCTCTGCGCATCGCCCCGCCAGCCTAGACAGCCGCCGGGGAACGGGCAGGGACCGGCGGGCCAGTCCGGGGCGGCTGATGACGGGCGACAACTGTTGTCTATATGCAATATATGGTACCGTCTACACGTGCCAGCTTCCCGTCCCGTCCCACCGCTCGCTGCCGGTGGGGACCAACCACCCCCCGGGATGGCCGGTCCCCACCGGCCCACCCGCGGCCGCCACACCGGTGGTGCCCAGGCCAACCTGACCGCTGCCCTGCTCGGACCGGGCCTCCAGGGCAACGCCGACGCGCCGGCGCCGGGTGGTGCTGACGCCGGTCCTGGCCCGCTGGTGGACGCCGTGCTGGCGGCGAGCCGCGCTCTGGTGAGCGTCGCCGCTCGCTCGTTGGGCAGCCTGGGCGAGGACGTCACGTTGCCCCAGTACCGGGCCCTGGTCGTGCTGGCCACCAGGGGCCCTCAGAGGCTGGCCGAGCTTGCGCACGCCCTCAACGTGGGCCCGTCGACCGCGACCCGCATGTGCGACCGCCTGGTCCGCAAACTGCTCGTGCACCGGAGACGGACCAACGACGACCGCCGGGGCGTGCGGATCTCACTGGCACCCGCCGGCCGGGAGCTGGTCGAGCACGTGACCGAGAGGCGTCGGGACGAGATAGCGGCGGTGCTGGCCCGACTGCCCCATGATGAACGCCCGGGCCTGCTGCAGGCCATGGAGGCCTTCGCCCGCGCCGCAGGCGAGCCCACCGACAAGGACTGGGCCCTTGGCTGGGCCACGAGCGAACCGGCACAGGGAGCGGGCGATGACTGACAACGGCAACCGCCGGCGGGCCGGGCGCTCCTCGTCGGGTGAAGACGCCGCCCGCTCCGCGCCTCCCACCACCAATGCCCCGACCTCCAAGGGCGACGTGAGCGCCGTCCCCTACCCGAGCCGGCTCGGCGCCCCCCTCCAGCGCTGGACCTCGCTCCGACGCCGGGCCAGCGAGCTCGGGACCCGGGTCAACGGGCTCCCCTACCTGAGCCGGTGGCTGTTCCTGGCCTCGCTCATAGGCGTGATCGCCGGCCTGGGCGCGGTGGCCTTCTACGAGGCCCTCAGCCTGTCCACCCACTTCTTCCTGGTCGTCCTGGCGGGCTACCACGTGCCCACACCCGCCGGCGAGGGCGGCTCCGCCGGGTCGGCCTCCTACGCCCGCCCCTGGGCCATCCCCCTGGTCGTGGTGGCGGGCGCGCTGATCTCGGGCTGGCTGGTGTTCACCTGGGCGCCCGAGGCCGAAGGGCACGGGACGGACTCGGCCATCGACGCCGTCCACCACAACCCCCGCGGCATCCGGCTCCGGGCCGTGGTGATCAAGATCGTGGCCTCTGCCATGACCATCGGTTCGGGCGGCTCCGGCGGCCGGGAGGGGCCCACGGCCCAGATCAGCGCCGGGTTCGGCTCCCTGCTTGCCCGGGTGCTCGACCTGTCCCCCGAGGACGGGCGGATAGCCGTCAGCGTCGGCGTGGGCTCGGGCATCGGGGCCATCTTCGGGGCCCCCTTGGGCGGGGCGGTCCTGGCAGCCGACATCGTCTACCGGGACGACTTCGAGTTCAGCGCCCTGGTCCCCGGGGTCTTCGCCTCCATCGTGGCCTATGCCATCTTCGGCGCCTTCTTCGGCTACCACCCCCTGTTCGCCGTCCCCGGCGGCTACCACTTCCATGCCCTCCAGCTCGTCTGGTTCGCCCTGCTCGGCATCCTGGCCGGCCTCGTCGGCCTGCTCTACTCGAAGGCCTTCTACGGCACCGTCGGCCTGGCGCACCGGCTCCCCTTCTCCCGCAAGCTCCGCCCTGCCGCGGGGGCGCTCTTCGTGGGCCTCCTCGCCCTCTGGCTGCCCGAGGTACTGGGGACCGGCTACGGCTGGATCCAAAAGGGCCTGGACAACCAGATGCTGCACGTCTCGCTCTGGGTGGTCGTCCTCCTGCCCCTGGCCCGCATCGTGGCCACCTCGCTGTCCATCGGCAGCGGCGGCTCGGGCGGGGTCTTCGGGCCCGGGATGGTGATCGGGGCTTTTACCGGCTTCGCCCTCTGGCGGGCCCTGGGCACCTCGATGCCCGGCGTGGGCCACAGCCCTGTCCCCTTCGTCGTGGTGGGCATGATGGCCGTGTTCGGCGGCATCTCCCGGGCACCTCTCGCCGTCATGCTCATGGTGGCGCAGATGACCGGGAGCATCGGCCTGCTCGCCCCCGCCATGGTGGCGGTAGCCATAGCGACCTTCATGGTCGGGCGCAACGACGACAGCATCTACCGGTCGCAGCTGCGGACACGGGCCGACCTGCCCGGGGCCCGGCTGCAGTCGGCCATGCCCCTGGTCAGCCGGCTCACCGTGGCCGCCGCCGCCCAGCCGGCCCGGCTCACCCTCACCGAGCCCATGTCAGCCGCCGAAGCCCTGGAGGTCGTGCACCGGGCGCGCGTGCCCGGTGCCCCGGTCGTGGACAGCAACGGCCTCTACGTGGGGTCGGTGAGGGCCGAGACGCTGGAGGAACTGGTTGAGCACGAGCCCAAGGCCAGGTTGCAGCGTGCCGTGGACGCCACCGCCACCACCATCGCCGCCAGCTCCGGCCTGAGCTCTGCCATGGAGGCCCTGTCCCAGGCCGGCGGCCACTGGGTCACCGTCACCGGTGACAGCCGCAAGGTGGTGGGCGTCCTGGCGGCCAGCGACGTCGTCCGGGTCTACCGCAAGGCCCTGCACGAGAGCATGCGCCAGCTGGCCGGGGTGAGCGACAACACCCTGACCGTGGAGCAGGAGGTGGCCGGGCGCTCCCCCCTGGCCGGGGTCGCGCTGCGCGACGCCGAGCTGCCACCGGGCTGCATCGTGGTGGCCGTGCAGCGGGCCGGGCAGCTCCTCTTCGCCGACGGCTCCACCGTCCTCCAGGCGGGGGACCTGGTGAGCGCGCTGGTGCCCACCGGCTCCTCGGCCGAGGTGGCGCACATGTTCCAGCCCGATGAGGGCCCGGCGCCCGCCCCCATGATGTGAGCAGGGCGCGCCGGCCGCTCCCGGGCCGGGCCGGGAGCGGTAAACGGCTTGCGGGGCGCCCGCCACCCGGGCGAGGCTGAGGGTATGGCACAAAAGGCCCAACCAGCGCGCGGCATGAGGGACGTCGTGCCCCCCGTCGGTGAGGTCCGCCGGCAGGTGGCGAACCGCATACTGGACGTCTACACAGCCCACGGCTTCGAGGTCATCGAGACGCCGGCCATGGAGGACCTGGACGTGCTGGTCGGCAGCCAGGGCGGCGACAACGAGAAGCTGATCTTCAAGGTGCTCAAGCGGGGGGAACGCCTCGACGAGGCGCTGGCCCGGCAGGACGAGCTGGCGGACCTCGGGCTGCGGTTCGACCTGACGGTACCCCTGGCACGCTTCGTGGCCAACCACTACAACGAGCTGCCCATGCCCTTCAAGGTGGCCCACGTGGCGCCCGTGTGGAGGGCCGAGCGCCCCCAGAAGGGGCGCTACCGGGAGTTCTCCCAGTGCGACATCGACATCGTCGGGGAGCCGGGGGTGGCGGCCGAGGTCGAGCTGTGCGGGGCCACGCTCGAGGCACTGGAGGCGGTCGGGGTCGCAGGCTGCACCGTCCGGGTGAACGACCGCCGCCTGCTGCGGGCCGCCGTGGACCGCTGGCTCGGCCCGATCGAGGGCCCCGGTCCGGTGTACATAGCCCTTGACAAGCTGGACAAGCTGGGGCCCGAGCGGGTGGCCGCCGAGCTGTCGGGCTACGACGGGGCGGGTGTGAAGGCCCTGATGGGCTGGCTGGACAGCGCCGACCCGACCGACGGCCCCGAGGAGGTGGCCGCCGACCTGGCTGCCACCCTGGCCAGCCTCTCCTCAACCGGCAGGTCCGTACGCTTCGACCCGGCGCTGGTCCGGGGCATGGGCTACTACACGGGCCAGATCTTCGAGGTCTCCCACCCCGATGTCGCCTACTCGCTGGCCGGGGGCGGCCGTTACGACGGCATGACCGCCCGCTTCGGTGCCCCGGCGCTGCCCATGTGCGGCTTCTCCATCGGCTTCGAGCGCGTCTGCGACATGGTCGACCCGGACCGGTTCCTGCGAGGGCGGCACCGGGTGGCCGTGCTGTGCAGTTCGCAGGAGGAGCAGCTGCGCTGCCTGGCCGAGGCTTCCGCCCGCCGGGCGGGCGACCCCTCCGCCACCTTCAACGTGCTGCGCCGTGCCCGCAACGCCCGTAAGCAGGCCGATGACCTGGCCCTGCTCGGCTACGACCAGGTGGTGGACGGAGCCGGCTTTGCCGGCCCCGCTCAGCCGTAATAGGCCCGCCAGTTGGCCACCGACGGGTGGTACCGGCCGGCCGGGCCCTTGCCGAAGAGGGAGAGGATGTTGCCGGTGACCGCCTGCACAGCGGGCGACGCACAGGTGGGCAGCGTGCCCGTGCACGCCGTGAGCGATGGCACCCAGCCGATGGTGCCGGTGGCCAGCACGCCACCGCCCCCTTTGGCCCACGTGTAGTAGGTCATGTCGGCGTAGGGGGCGTTGCCTACCTGGGGGTGCACCGGCGAATGAGCAAGGACCTCGACGTTGGGCGGGTTGAGCGAGGCCGGGTCGTAGGAGTCGTAGTCCCCCGTGACCACGCCCGGTAGCTGGTCGCCGTTCTTCAGGCCCGTCCCGGCGAAGGGCCATGCCCCGGCACCGGTCACCACCATGGGGTCGTCGAGCCCGTAGCCCTCGTAGGTGTCCCCCACCACCTGGCTGGGCGGGAGGTTGTCCGGCGGCTGGGCCCAGGTGTTGCCCGTGGCCAGCAGCGGGGACTTGGCGTAGATGGGGTCCAGTTGGGGGTCGCGGTAGTCGACCTCCTCCCGGTCCGGGCCGAGCGGGCTCGGCTCCAGGCGGGCATGGCGCAGCACGGGCGACGCCCCGAAGTAGACGACGTTCACCCCCTCGGCCCTGGCCGCTACCACGCCGTCGCGCTCGGCCAGCGTCCAGGTCTCGTCATGGCCCATGGTGAGCAGCGCCCGGTGGCGGGCCAGCAGGCCCGGGTGCTGGGCGAAGGTGACGTCGGTCCAGTAGCTCACGTCGAGCCCGTGCTCCTCGGCCCAGTACACGAAGGGGAGCTCCAGGTTGATGAAGTCGGCCGCGCCGTTGCCGTTGGCGTAGGGCCGGTCGAACGACTCGACGTAGGCCCTCTGGCTGTACAGGGGGGTCTGGCCGGGCGGCGCGCCTCCGTACATGTCGTAACCGCCCCAGTTGTTCCAGCCCTGCCAGGTGAGGACGCTGTTCTGCACCAGGTACGTGGACCTGCTGGAGGGGTCCCATACGGTGAGCGGGACCCAGCTCTGGCCTCCGGGGTCGGCCACCAGTTTGAAGAGGTAGTCGCCCTGGACGAAGCGGGGCCCGATGGCGACCTTGAAGGAGGGAGACCAGTTGTCGCAGGCCACCATGCGGGTGGCCGGGGCCAGCGTGCAGGGGGGCTGGGCCACGCCGGACAGTTCACCCGAACGCCAGACCAGGCGCCCTCCCTTGCCCCCGTAGTAGCCCATCCGGTAGGCACTGACGTGGTAGTGCGCCGCCGTCGTCGTCACGTACATGGTCACGGTCTGACCGGCATGTGCCGCCACCATGTCGGCGAACCCGTTTATGGACGGCCCTGCCGTCCCCGAGAGGTGCCACTGCGTGGTGCCCGGGCGGCGGTTCTCGGCGATCACCCAACGGGCCTCCACGCCGTCCGGCCCCGGGAAGGTGGCCGGGCCTGCCGCCCGGGGGCGCTCCGGCTTGGCGCCGGGGCCGTGCGCCGCCCTGGTGGCCACCCCCCCGGCCCCGGCCCTGCTCACGGCGCCACCGCGGGCACTGCTCGCTGCCCCGCCGCACCCGGTGAGCGCCAGGGCCAGGGCGGCAGCACCCGCCACCGGCGCCCGGTGCCGCACCCCACTGCGCCCGGGGCCATGCCCCTCGCCCCTGCGCGCCCGACCGGTCATGGGATCTCTTCTCCTCGCTGTCCTTGCCCTACTGCCCGCCCCGGCCGAGGGATGACCGGGCACCCCTCCCGGTCCGGCTCAGAGCGCACCCGGCCCTCCCGCCAGCGGCCGCAGGGCCTCGTACCAACGGCGCCAGTCCCCGCGCAGCTCTGCCAGACGGGCCACCTCGGCCTCCACCGGCTCCACCACGTCCACCTGCCCGGCACCCCCCCCGGCAGGGCCACCCGGGCCCGCCCCGTTCCCGAGAGCGAGGACGGCCGCCCCCCGGGCCGTCGTCTCGGGCACCGTGGGGCACTGCACGGTACGGCCCAGTACGCTCGCCAGCCGGCGCCTCCACCAGGGTGAGCGGTCCACGGCCCCACCGTTGGCCACCACCTGCAGGGGCCCGCCGGTCCCGTCTCCCGCCCGCTCGAGGTCCTCGAGGCCGCCCGCCAGTTGGAAGCAGACGGCTTCCACGGCAGCCGACACGATGTCCGAGCCGTCGTGGCCGAGGCCCAGGCCGAGCACCATGCCACGGCCACCGGGCACGGCCGGCTCGGGTGGCCGGGTACCGGCGTGCCAGGGCATGACCAGCACCCCTCTGCTCCCGGCCGGGGCCGGCTCGGCGATGTCGTAGTCCGGCTCGCTGCCGGCGCCTTCGGCCCCGCCCGGGCCGCCGCGCCCGGGCCGGGCCTGCCTGCCCATGCCCTCCCACAACGACAGGGCCCAGGCGTAGAGCTGCCCGCCGCTGCTGTAGGCAGCGCCCACCACCACCCTCTCCCGGTCCACGCAGTAGCGCCACAGGCCGGCGGGCAGCGTCGTGCGGTCGGGTGCCTTCCTCACCGCCCGCACTGCCGCCGACGTCCCGATGGTCATGGCCACCCGGCCCGGTCCGTCACAGCCCACCCCCAGGTTGGCCGCCGCCCCGTCACCCACGACCGGGTGCCAGCGGGCGTCGGCCAGGGCGGGCCAGCGTCGGGCCCACCCGGCTGCAAGGCGGCCGTACCACCCGGGCGGTGCCAGCTCGGGCAGCTCGCCCGGGCCGAGGCCGGCCAGTGCCAGCGCCTCGCCGTCCCAGTCCAGCTCGGCCGTGGCCAACAGGCCGGTGCCCGAAGCCATGGCCACGGACATGGAAGGGTCGGCGAGCAGGGCCTGGCCCACGTACTCCGACAGGCCCAGGTAGCGGGCCGGTGTGCTCCCGCAGCCCTGGCGCAGCCACGGCACCCTCCAGGTCCAGTAGGTCGGGGCGAGGGCGCACCCCGTGCGCTGGCGCAGGGCCTCGCCCGCTTCGTCGTCCGGCACCGGAGCGGCCCGGGCCGAAGGCGACCACCGGGGCCTGGTGTCGGCCCAGGAGACCACCTCCGAAACAGGGCAGCCGTCGACGCCCACGGCCAGGGCCGAGTGCCACTGCGAGTCGGTGGCCACCTCGGTCACCCCGTCCAGCCAGCCCCCCTGGTGCAGCTCGTCCAGGCACGCCACAAGGGCGCCCACGTAGTCGTCGGCGTCGAAGGTGGCCTGGCCCACCTGGCCGGTGCTCAGCTGGCGGGCACGACGGGCCAGCGCCCCCGGCACCGGCCCCACCGTGCCGTCCCGCCCGGCCTCGAAGACCAGGGCCCGCACCGACGACGACCCGAGGTCTACTGCCAGGACGCGTGTGGCCATGACGGCCCAAGCTAACGGCCTACGGCTCCCGGCTCCACTAGCCCCCGGCGGGACGGGCCCTCCTGCACCACCCTCGGTCGCCCGGTGCCCGCAGGGAGCACCGGCGAGCTCCCCGTCCGCCGGCGTAGGGCCGAATTAATCGCTCCGCCACCGGGGCGCAGCCTTCCGGTAACCGCTCGTTCAAGACCGGGCCTTAACTTCGCCCCCATGCAAGCCACGAAGTGCAACCCCGAAGCCGTACCCGGCGGTCGCCCCCGGCGGACCGCCGCGACCGCCCTGGCCGCTGCCGCCCTGGCCGTCGCCTCCGTGGGCGCCACGGCTGCAACGGCAGCCGCTGCGCCGTCCACCAGCTCCCAGCCGACCCTGGTCGTCTATTCCGCCCAGGGGTACGACTCGGCCGAGGTCAAGGCCTTCACCCAGGCCACGGGCATCCCGGTCACCCTGGACGACGACAGCACCGGGCCTCTCCTGGAGAAGATCCAGGCCGAGAAGAACAACCCCAAATGGGGCCTGCTGTGGGTCGACGGCGCCACCGCCTTCGCCTCGCTCGACCAGCAGCACATGCTCCTGCGCGGCTTCGAGCCCTCGGTCAGCTGGAACTCGCTCGGTGCCGCCCAGGTCCCCAAGGACAAGAGCTACGTCCCGACCGGCCTGACCATGGCCGGCACCCTGGTCTACGACACCAAGACCGTCAAGCACCCCCCGACCACCTGGAAGCAGCTCCTCGGCTCCCAGTGGAACGGCCAGGTGGGCATGAACGACCCCGCCGTGTCCGGCCCCACCTACCCCTTCGTGGCCGGGATGATGCAGTACCTGGGCGGCGTCAGCCAGGGTGAGGCCTACTACCAGGGCCTCAACAACAACGGCATGCACGTCTACCTGACAAATGGCGACACCCTGTCCGCCCTGGAGGCCGGCCTCATCAAGGTCGCCCTCATCCAGAGCTCGGCCGGCATCGGTGCCAGCCTCAAGGTCCCCGGCATCAAGGTCGAGTTCATCAACCCGGTGACCAGCCTGCCCTCCGCCATCGGCATCGACGCCAAGGCCCCCAAGGCCGAGCAGGTCGAGGCCGAGAAGTTCGCCTCCTTTGTGCTGTCCGCCGCCGGGCAAAAGGTCATGCAGTCGGGCGACCCTACGGGTGACTCGCTCTACTGGCCCGTCATCAAGGGCGTCAGCCCCCTCAAGGCCCTGCCGCCGTTGTCCAAGGTCCCGGCCCAGACCATCGACCCCTACCTGTGGGGGTCGCGCGAGAACACTGTCAACACCTGGTTCACCAACACCATCCTCTGAGCGCGCCCGCAGGCCACGTGCCTGCTGCCACGAGCCGGAAGGCCAGCTCCGCGGGGGCTGGCCTTTCGGCCTGTAAGCCCCCCTGCGAGCCGGGGAGCCGACCGACCCCGGCCCTTGCACCGATCCCGACACCGGAGCCAGCCCACCGATGACATCAGTCCCTGTGCCCGCCGTGGTACGCAGAACGCCCGGACGTACGGCCTCGCTCGCCGGCCTGCTCCGTCGTTCAGGAGGGCCCACCGTCGTCTGGGCCGTGCTGGGCTTCCTGGTCCTGGTCCCGGTAGGGGCGTTCCTCCTGCTCGGCTTCATGCCCCGGCTCTTCGGCCAGGGCACTGCCTGGTTCACGTTCTCGAACCTCACGCAGGCCTTCAGCGGGAGCGTCTTCCGGGGACTGTTCAACTCCCTCTGGGTCAGCGTGGCCGTGTGCGCCATCGACCTCGTGGTGGGAGGTGGCCTGGCCTGGGTGGTGGCACGTACCAACGTGGCCGGCCGGCGCCTCTGGCCGGCCCTCATGTGGGGCCTGCTGCTCGTGCCCACCTACCTCATGGCCGAGGGCTGGCAGTTCCTCCTCGAGCCCCATGGGGTGCTCTACCAGATGGGTGTCCCGTCGCTCTGGGCCTATCACCTCTTCTTCGGCCCGGCAGGCGTGGTCTACGTCCTTTCGCTCACCAACGCCCCCTTTGCCTACCTGGCCATCGCCCCGGCCCTGGCCGGCCTGGGCAGCCAGTTCGAGGAAGCGGCACGCGTGCACGGCGGAGGGCGCCTGGCCACCCTGCGTGTCGTGGTGCCCATGCTCGCGCCTGCCGTCCTGGCCACCATCGCCATCGTCTTCGCCGAGACCATGAGCGACTTCGGGGTGTCGTCCACCCTGGCCTTCCAGTCGAACTTCCCCATGGCCACCTACCGGATCTACCAGGCCATAGACAGCATGCCGGCGCAGTTCGGCGTGGCGTCGGTGCTTTCGTGGATGCTGCTGCTGTCGGCCGCCGTGCCGCTCGCCCTCCAGGCCCGGGTGACCAGGGGCCGGTCCTACGCCATCCTCAACGGCCGCACCCGCTCCGCCACCCGGCTGCGCCTGCGGGCGCGCGCCAGGTGGGCGCTCACATCGGTGATCGGCCTGTACTTCCTCCTGGCGCTCGGCGCGCCCACCCTGGGGGCCATCGTCGGCAGCTTCGTGCGCAACCTGGGCTCGCCCGTGGCCCCCCAGTCCATCTCCCTGTACGCCTACCGTGAGGTCTTCAGCGGCTCCCAGCAGATCGGTCATGCCACCATGGAGGGCGCCACCACGCTGCTGTCACCGGTCATGCTGTCAACGGAGATGGCAGCCATAACGGCGACCGTGACCGCCGTACTCGGCCTGGCCGTCGCCCGCCTCCTGGCCGCCCGGCGGCCCGGGCGTCTCACCAGGGTCGGCGACCTCTTCCTCCTGGGGTCGATCGCACTGCCCGGCATCGTCCTCGGTGCCGGCTACATATTCGCCTTCAACCTCCCCATCGCCTCCCGCTTCGGCCTCGACCTCTACGAGACCCTGCCCCTGCTGGTGATGGGCTACCTGGCCACCTCGCTACCCACCCAGTCCCGGCTCATGATGGGGCCGGTGGCACAGGTCCATGGCTCGCTGCTCGAAGCGGCACGCGTGCACGGGGCACGCGCCCTCAGTGCCTGGCGCTCGGCCTACGTACCCCTGGTGTCCAAGGTGCTGGTCTTCGCCTGGCTGCTCACCTTCGCCAAGACCTTTTTCGAACTGCCGATATCCCAGCTTCTCTACCCTCCCGGGGAGGAGCCCGTGTCGGTCGCCATCAACAACTACCTGGGCAACTACCACTACGACATCGGTACAGCCATGATCGTCATAGCGGTCCTCGCCGTGTTCGTGGTGATCGGCGTGGTACTGGGAGCTTTCCGTCTCCTGGCCCCCAAGGGCTGGCAGCACATAGGAGGAGCCCGCAGAAGTGACTGAGAGCAAGCGCCGCCAAGGGGCGAGCCTGGACATAGAGGCTGCGTCCAAGCATTTCGGGGCCAAGATGGCCCTGGCCGGTGTCCACCTGCACGTGGAACCGGGCACGTTCCTGGTGCTTCTCGGGCCCTCGGGCTCGGGCAAGACGACGCTGCTGCGCTGCCTGGCCGGCATCGAGCGCCTGACGGACGGCACGGTGAGCATCGACGGACAGGCTGTCGCCGGCCCCGGCCTGCACCTGCCACCCGACCGGCGCAAGCTGGCCATGGTCTTCCAGGACTACGCCCTGTGGCCGCACATGACGGCCCTGAAGAACGTGCTCTTCCCCCTGCGCCAATTGAAGGTGCCGGGCCACGAAGCCCGCAGCCGGGCCGTCGCCATGCTGGAACGGGTGGGCCTGGGGCAGCTCACCGAGCGCTACCCCAACGAGCTCTCGGGAGGCGAGCAGCAGCGCGTGGCCCTGGCCCGGGCGCTGGTGGGCGAGGTGGGCCTGGTGCTCTTCGACGAGCCCCTCTCCAACCTGGACGCCGACATGCGCGAACAGCTCCGCCTCGCCATATCCACTCTGGCCCGGGAGAGCGGCGCCACCTCCGTCTACATCACCCACGACCAGTCGGAGGCCTTCTCGCTGGCCGACAAGGTGGGCGTGCTGCGCGACGGCCGCCTGGTCCAGCTGGGGACGCCCGAGGAGCTCTACCTCAAGCCGGCCAGCGCCTTTGTCGCCCGTTTCACCGGGATCTGCGCCGAATCGGCCGTGCAGGTCGTCTCCGAGCCCCGCCCCACGGCCGACGGCCAGGTGGTGGACGTCCGGCTGCCCGGGTCGGGGGCGGTGGTGACGGCCACGCTACCCCGGCCCATCCCTGCCAGTGCGGGGGCCAGGCTGTTCGTCCGGCCGTCCGCCGTCCGGGTCACGGCGCCCGGTGAGGGCCACTTCGGTGCCGAGGTCCATGATGTCGCCTTTGCCGGGCGGGGTTACGAGCACGCCCTGTCGGCCGAGGGCGACATCCTGCTCACCCGGGTGTTCTGCGAGCAGCGTTGGGCACGCCGCGGCAACGTCGGCATCCACCTCTCCCCGGAGGGGTGCCTCGTGCTGCCTGCCGGCCCCGACGGCACGGGAGCACCCGACGGGCCGGGCCTGCCGGCTGGCCACACCTCCGACCTGGTCGACCTCACCGCCGTCCCCACGCCCTGAAGCGGGAGACGTCCGTCGCAGTACCCGTCCGGGACGGGTTACGCCTTTGCTGCTGGCAGAATGTCCGAAGAACAACAGTTGGGAGCCCGCAATGCACACCTCGAGCGCAGTGACCCTCATGGTGGCCGTCTTCCTCGGCAGCCTGGTGGAGGCCGTGGAGGCGCTCACCATCATCGTGGCCGCCGGCGTCTCGCGGGGCTGGCGCTCCGCCCTGGAGGGCACCGCCGTCGCCCTGGGGATCCTGGTGGTGATCATCGGCGCCCTCGGCCCGGCCCTCGTCTACCTGGTGCCCATCGACGTACTGAGGGCGGTGGTGGGAGCCATGCTGCTCGTGTTCGGCCTCCAGTGGCTCCGCAAGGCCGTGCTGCGGGCCGTCGGCCTGAAGGCCAAGCACGACGAGGAGGTCATCTACCGTAAGCAGGTCGACGCCCTCTCGGGTGCCGGCGGTGCCGCCAGCCGGGGCGGGCGGGACTCCCAGGGCTTCGTGGTGGCCTTCAAAGGGACCTTCCTCGAGGGCCTGGAGGTCGCGATCATCGTGCTCGGCCTGGGCGGCGGGGACCACCAACTGGGCCTGGCCAGCGCCGCCGCCGGGGCGGCCGTGCTGGTCGTCGCCATGGTGGGCCTGGTGGTGGCCAGGCACCTCACGAACGTGCCCGAGAACGCCATGAAGACCGTCGTCGGCCTGATGCTGGTGTCCTTCGGCACCTTCTGGACCGGTGAGGGGATGGGCGTGCACTGGCCCGGGGCGGACCTGGCCATACCCGCGCTCGTGGGCATCTACGCCGTCCTGACCTGGGGCATGGTGCAGTTGGCCCGGCCCGGCGCCCGCACTTCGGTCACCGGGGAGCCGGTAGGTGCCTGAGCCGTCCGGTACCACAGAGCTCAGCTCGCAGGGGCCGGGCACCACGACCGCACGGGAGGTCTCCGTCGCCCGCGACCCACGTGCCCGGCCCAACCTGGCCTGGCGGGCAACCCGGGCCTTCGGGGCCTTCTGGTGGGACTTCCTGGTGAGCGACACGCCCGAGTTCTTCCTCGGCGTCCTTGCCCTCATCGGCGTCCTCTGGCTGCTGGAGAGGGCGGCGTCGCTCAACGCCGTCGCCATCGGGGCGTTCCCGTCCCTGGTCGTGGTCCTGCTCGCCGCTTCCGTGGTGCATGCCCGGCGCCGGCACTGAGCGGCCGTCCCCGGGCGGGCCCGCCTTCCGCTCCCGGGCCGGGACGCCGACCCTCGAGGGTGCCCTCCCATCGGACGGGCCGAGGGGGCCCGGGCAGGCCTAGATTTGTGCCCGATGAGCGCCGAGACGACACACCTGGCATGCCCGCCCCACGCCCGGCGCGCTCAGCCGGCGCCCCGCTTGAGCGCAAAGGCGGCGCGGCCGTGAACACCCGGTCCCCGGCCGTACGTCCCACCGGGACCACGCAGGTCCTCGACCATCCCCTGGCCGCATCGCTGCTCACCTCGCTGCGCGACGCCTCGACGCCGCCGCCGCTGTTCCGGCTGCTGGCCAAGCGGCTGGCCCTGCTGCTGTGCATGGAGGCCACCCGGTCGGTGCCCACCGCGCAGACCGAGGTGCGCACCCCCCTCACCGTCACCCGCGGCGTGCACCTGGCCAAGCCCCTGGTGGCCGTCCCCGTGCTGCGGGCAGGACTGGGGATGCTGGAAGCCGTGACCGAGCTCTTCCCCGAGGTCACGGTGGGCTACGTGGGCCTGGAGAGGGACCACGCCACCTTCGAGCCCTCGCTCTACTACTCCAAGCTCCCTCCCCTGGAGGACCGGGCCGTGCTCCTGCTGGACCCCATGCTGGCGACCGGCGCCTCGGCGTCCGCCGCCTGCCGGTCCCTCGAACAGGCGGGGGCGGACGACATAACCCTGCTATCGGTGGTGTCGGCGCCCGAGGGCATCGCCAAGCTCCACGAACAGCACCCCTCGGTGCGGGTGGTGACGGCCTCGGTGGACGAGGGCCTCGACAGCCACGCCTACATCGTGCCCGGCCTGGGCGACTTCGGGGACCGGCTCTTCGGCACGCTCTGAACCGGGCTGCCGGCCGGGGCGCTCAGGGCTGCGGCAGCTCCCCGGCCGCCAAGCGGCCCCGGGAGACCACGGCCACCAGCCGGTCCGTGGCCAGGTGGGCGATGTCCTCCCAAGGGCGGCCCCGCATGACCAGCAGGTCGGCCCCGAAGGCGGGGGCCAGGGTGCCCACCACGTCGCCCAGCCCGACCACGGCGGCGGCCCGCGACGTGGCGGCCCGCAGGGCGCGCTCCGGCCCCAGGTGGAGCACCTCGTCCATCCGGCGCACCTCGGCCATCTGGTCCCCGAAGGCCACATGGTGGCCGTTGGCGTCCGTGCCGAGCACGAACTCGGCACCCACCTCGACCGCCCGGCGCAGCCTTTCGTCCCGCAGGGCGACGAGCCGGGCCGCCTTGGCCCTGGCCTCATCGGGCACGGGGACGGCGCCGTTGGCGATGACCTCGTTGATGAGCAGGGTGGGGGCGACCGTGGTGCCCTGCGCCGCGGCCCGTCTGGCCTGCTCCTCGGTCATCAGCGTCCCGTGCTCGATGGAGTCCACCCCCTCCTCCAGGGCAACCTGCACACCGGCCTCGGTGTGGGCGTGCGCCGCCACCGGCAGGCCCAGGGCGTGCGCCTCGTCCACGATGGCCCGGACTTCGGCCCTGGTGTAGTTGCGCCATTCGCTGCGGTCGCCCATGGAGAGCACCCCGCCGCTGGTCGTGATCTTGATGCCGTCGGTGCCGGCCCGGGCCCAGGTGCGCACGAGGCGCCGGCACTCGTCCTCGCCGTCCGCCGTGGGCGGGCGTGCCCCCACGGCCGGGGGGGTGAACAGGTCGACGTGGCCACCGGTCATGCCCACCACGCAGTGCACGACCAGGCGGGGGCCGTCCAGCAACCCCTGGTCAAAAGCCCGGCGCAGGGCGATCTGGGCCTCGCCGGCCGCCATGTCGCGCATGGTGGTCACGCCCTGGCGCACTGCCTGGTAGGCATGGGCCAACCCGTGCAGCACCTGTTCGGACGCAGTGGTGGTCAGCGGCCACGTGGCGAAGTCGGCCTGGCCGGGGCCGGCGTGGCCCACCAGGTGCACGTGGGTGTCGACCAGGCCGGGGACGACGCACAGCCCGGGGTGACGGTCCTCCGCCACCGGGGTGAGGGCGGTGAGCACCGCACCGTCCCACTCGACGGTGCACGGCCCCAGGTGGCGCCGGCCGTCCCACACCGAGATGCCTTCGATACGCAGGGCCGTGCTCCTTGGTACGAGCTGCTACATCTGACGGCTGCATGGTAGGGGCCGGGCACCGGCGGTCGCCACCGTGGTCCCCGGCCCGAGCGGCCCTGGCGTCGTGCGCCACGGACGGCGCAGTAGCTCCCGGCCCTAGGGCTCGGAGCCCGCCTGCCCCCTGCGGTGGGCGAAGGTCTCCAGGAGGAGCTGGTTGAACAGGGCGGCGTCGGCCCCGAAGGCCACGTCACAGTTGGGCACGGCAGTCGTCCCCGAGCGCAGGTCCATGACCGTGCGGCCGACCGTCCGGTCCCCCCTGGTCTCCACCGTCACGTGCACCGGCCTGGTGCTTATGACCTCGGGACGGACCAGGTAGGCCGTGCACAGGGCGTCGTGGACAGGTGCCGCGTCGTCGCGGCCCGTTGCTCCGGCGGCGGCATAGGCGCTGATCCGTCTCTGGACCAGCTTCGCCGCCGCCTCGCCGGCCGGCGTCCCCAACCCGGCGAGGCGCTCCACATCCGCCAGTGACACCAGCGCCTGGTGGGTGGCGTCCAGGGGTACCAGGGTCAGCTTGGCGAAGCCGGCCGAGAGCACCATGTCGGCCGCCTCGGGGTCCGCCCAGATGTTGAACTCCGCCGCCGGGGTCTCGTTGCCGAACTGGTGCGCCCCGCCCATGACCACCACCTCGGGCACCAGCTCGACCAGGTCTGGAGCGACCGCCAGAGCGGCCGCGATGTTGCTCAGCGGCCCCACTGGGACCAGGGTCACCTCGCCGGGCAGCGCCCTGGCCGTCTGGACGATGTACTCCACCGCTCCCAGCGGGTGGGCCCGCGAGGTGGGGGCGGGCAACGGCAGCTCGGTACCGTGCATGTCGCGGTCCGAGTCGCGGACGAACCGCTTGGGGGCGGGGAAGTCGTGGCGCACCAGTGGGCGCGACAACCCGGCGTGCACCCCGACCTCGCCCGCCCCTATGTGGTCCAGCACCCGCAGCGAGTTGTCGGTGGTGTTCACCAGCGGGACGTTGCCGTTGACCGTCGTCACGCCCAGCAGCTCCGTTCCGGGGTGCAGGGCGGCGAACATTATCGCCACCGCGTCGTCGCTGCCGGTGTCCACGTCCAGGATCACTTTTTTCACCATGGGACCTGTTGTCCTTCCTTGCGCCGGGTCAAGGTGGTGGCCCTGACCCGGCACCGCCCGGCGCGGTCGGGCCATCAGGGCCTTCTCCCGGGACCGGCCTGCCGGCGCCCGGCCCCGGAGGGCTCCCGTCGCCCCGGGCCACCAGTTCGGCCCGGGCCAGCAGGGACTTCTTCTGGTCGGGCCCCAGGAACGACGCCTCCACGGCATTGGTCACCAGGGCGAAGATCTCCTCCGCCCCCAGGCCGAGCTCGTCACGGGCCAGGGCCAGCTCCCGGCCCAGGGTGGTCGGGAAGAGGGCAGGGTCGTCCGAGCTCACGTTGACCCGTAGGCCCTGGCGCAGCATCTCCCGCACCGACGCCAGCCTCCAGGGCCGCAGTGCCCGCCTGGAGGTGGTGAAGGCCACGTCGAAGGCAAGTCCCCTGTCGCGGGCCCAGGGCACGACCTCCGGGCCCTCCAGCACGTAGTAGCCGTGGTCCACCCGCTCGCAGCCCAGCAGCTCGACGCAGGTCCTCACGTTCGCCGCTCCGGCGGGGCCGGGTACGTGCTCGCCTGCGTGGGCCGTGCGGTGCAGGCCGTGACGGCCCGCCAGCGCGAACGCCTCGGCGAAGAGCTCCGGAGCGCCCTTGCGCTCGTCGAAGTCCAGCCCTATCCCGACCACCTCGTCCACCCGGTGGGCGACCACCGTCTCGACCATGTCCAGCGCCACGGCCGGCGAGTCCTCGCGGTTGACGGCCGCGATGAGCACACCGCTCAGGCCGTGGTCCCGGCGCGCCGCCTCCAGCCCGGCCACCAGCCCGTCCACCATGTCCCGGTAGCGCACCCCGTCCGCCATGTGCACGGTGGGGCTGAAGGAGAGCTCCTGGTGCACGACGTTGCTGGAGCGGTGGGCGTCCACCAGGGCCTCGTAGGCGACCCGGGCGAAGTCGTCCGCCGTGCGCAGGCACCGGCATATGAGCTCGTAGACCCGCAACAGGGGGAACCACGGCCCCCGGTCCACCTCGTCGGGCGCAGGCGCCGAGTTGACCCTCCCGTAGAGCTCGTGAGCGGGCAGCGGCAGGCCGACGCCGTGCCGTCGGCTCAGCTCCTCGAGAGTGCCCGGCCTCACGCACCCGGGCAGGTGAACGTGCAGTTCGGCCTTGGGCACCAGTTCGATGACCTCGGTGGCGCTGAGGGCCACCGGGGCGATCGGGCCTGCCGTGCCCTTCACTTTGCCGCGCAGGCTGCGAAGAGCAGCTCTTTCCAGGCCTCTTCGTCCACCCTCCACACCACCTCGACGTCGCCCGGACCGCCGGCGCCCCGGCGATGGTCGAGCACCAGCTGCCCTCTCAGCTCCTCACCGAGCGCCACCCGGACAGGCACCCTCTCGCTCTCGGTCACCAGTGCCGGCCGTAGGGCGACCGCCATGGCCACCGGGTCGGGCAGGTCGTAGCCGTCCAGGCCCGTCACCCGGGCGCAGTACTCGGCCACCTTGACGTTGACTTCCTGCACGAACCTGGCCCGGGGGGTGGCCAGGCTGCTCAGGCGCTGGTGTTCGGCCGGCCCCATGACGGCCTGCAGCCGGCTTATGTTCCAGCCCACGAGCACGCGCTCCCCCGGTGCCTCCAGGACGATGCTGGCCGCCTCGGGGTCCGCCCACACGTTGAACTCGGCCGTGGCCGTCACGTTGCCGACGCAGTCGGGAGAGCCGGCCATCATGACGGTGCGTCGGTACTTGGTGAGCAGCTGCCTGTCCCGCAGAAGGGCCGCTGCCACGTTGGTCAGCGGGCCGAGCGTCACCAGCTCCCGCTCGCCCGGCGCCTCGTTGGCGAGGCGCACCAGGGCGTCGACCGCGTGCTCGGTGGCTGCCCGGCCCACGGCACGCACCAGCCCCGTGTCCCCCATGCCGTCCTCCCCGTGCACGTCGCTCGCCGTGCTCAGTGGACGGACGAGGGGCCTCTCCAGCCCGGCGTGCACAGGAACGTGGCCGGCACCACAGAAGTCCAGGGTGAAGAGAGCGTTCCTCACCGCCTTGTCGAGAGTGACGTTGCCTGCGACGACGGTGACGGCGTCCAGCACGACGTCCGGGCTCGCCACGGCCATGAGCAGCGCCACCGCGTCGTCCGAGGCCGTGTCGGTGTCGACGACCAGGTGACGGGTCACCGGCCGGGCTGGCCCAGCGCGGCGATGGCGTCGACCATCTCGTCCCAGAACTCCTCGCGGTGCAGCACCGTGGCCACCTTGGCGTTGGGGGCCTTGCCGAGCCGGCCAGTCAGGTCCGTCACCGTCATCCCGGACGTCCATTCCCCCTTGGTCTCCACCACGACGAAGGCGTCCACCACCTCGACCAGTTCGGGCCTGGCCACCCTGGCCACGGCGCAGGGGTCGTGGACGGGGGGATGGGGCCGTCCCTCGGCCGCCTTGTAGGTGCTGGCAAAGAAGTGCAACAGCTCCACCACCGTGCCCGCGAGCGGGGTACCCAGTGCCCTCACCCGCTCCACCACTTCGGGACCGGCCCCCGCCTGGTGGGTGAGGTTCAGCCCGACCATCGTCACCGGCCAGGGGGCGCTGAACACGGCAGCCGCCGCTTCAGGGTCGACGATGATGTTGAACTCCGCCGCCGGGGTGTGGTTGCCCCGCGCCGTCGAGCCGCCCATGAGGACGACCTCTCGGACCTTGGCCACGATCCGCGGTTCTTTGCGCATCGCCAACGCGATGTTGGTGAGCGGGCCCACGGGGACGAGCGTGATGTCGCCGTCGGACTCCATGACGGTCCGGATTATGAAGTCGACTGCGTGCTCGTCCGAGACGGGCACCTGGGGCTCGCCCCACTGCGGGCCGTCCAGGCCCGATTCGCCGTGGATGTGCGCCGCTGTCACCAGTGGACGCACCAGTGGCGCCGGGCAGCCGGCGCAGATGGGCACGTCGGTTATCCCTGCCACCGTGCACACCCGCCGGGCGTTGAGCGTCGTCTTGTCGAGCGTCTGGTTGCCGGCCACGGTGGTGATCCCCACCAGGTCGATCTCTGGGGACCCCTGGGCCAGGACGATCGCCAGAGCGTCGTCGTGGCCGGGGTCGCAGTCGAGGATTATCTTGCGGGGCATTGTCCCTCCTGTCAGTCGGCGTGCAACTTGGCGTAGGCGACAGCGACTTCGCCCGCCAAGCGGGCGTTGGCCGCGATGAGCTCCTTGTTCAGCGAGACGGTCTCACCGGCGCTGGCCTCGTGCAGGTAGGACAGCACAGCGGGCGTCACCGCCTGGCCCTTCACCCCGGATGCGGTGACCGCCGCCACCGCCTCCTCCATCAGCGGCTCGATGTCCAGGTCGCGCGGCGGGGCCTGCCCGAGCACCAGGCCGGCCGGACCGGCGAGCTCCCAGTGCAGCTGCGCCGTGCGGGCAGCCTGCTCGGCACTGTCGACGGTGGCGGAGACCGCAGGCCCTCCCTTGGAGGTGTAGAAGCGAGGCAGGCTGCGCGTCCTCCAGCCCAGGACGGGGACGCCCAGGGTCTCCAGCAGTTCGGCCGTCGCAGCCACGTCGAGCAACGATTTGGCCCCCGAGGAGACCACCATGGCCCGGGTACGGGCGATCTGGCCCAGGTCGGCCGAGATGTCAAGCGTCTCTGCGAAGCCCCGGTGCACCCCACCGATGCCCCCGGTGCCCATGAAGCTGATGCCGACGGCAGCGCACACCGCGAGGGTACCCCCGACGGTGGTCGCCCCCATCTCTCCCGAGGCCAGGCAACTGGCGATGTCGCGCGGGCCCAGTTTGGCCATGGTCGACCTACCTGTGAACTGTTCGAGCTGCCCCGGGGACAGGCCGACCACAGCCCGCCCGTCCACCACGCCCACCGTGGCCGGCACGGCCCCGGTGCTGCGGACCTGGCGTTCGGACTCCAGGGCGACGTCCAGGCCCTCCTGGCCCGGGAAGCCGTGCGCCACCAGGGTGGTCTCCAGCGCGACCACCCCGGCGCCCTCGGCCAGCGCCTGGCTGACCTCGTCCGAGATGTCTATGAAACCCAGGGTCATCAGTACCTCCTCAGATGGCCCCGCGCACCGCCGACAGCCGTGCCGGGGGTTGGGCCCCCCTCTGTGCCACAGCGCGAGCAGCGGCCGCCAGGCCGAGCTCGGCTCCCCCCAGTAGGAAGCCGGCGGCAAAAGCATCGCCGGCCCCCGTCGTGTCCAGTGCCGCCACGGTCTCGGCACCGTAGATCTCCCCGTTGACCAGCACACCCCGGCTCCCCAGTTTGACCACCACCGTAGGCACCCCCTCCAGGGGCACCAGGGCCGACTCGGCCTCATTGGCAAAGACGATGTCGGGGGCCACCTCGGCGACCAGGCGGCTCACCTGTTGTGGGCCCAGGGCATTTATGACCGTCAGCGACGAGAGGTCCAGGCTCGCCCCGGTGCTCCACCGCCTAGCCCTTAGCGCAGCGGCCCGGATGGGTGCGTCCACCAGGGAGTAGAGAGGCAGGTGCAGCCAGCAGCCGGTGCCGAACCAGGCCCGGTCCAGCTCGCGCTCGTCCAGCAGGGGCGCCACCCCGCGGTCCGTGAGCATGCTGCGCTCGTTGTCGAAGCCGGACAGGGAGACCACCACACCGGTCCTGCCCCCGGGCCCCACCGGGCCCACCACGTCCACCCCGGCCTGCATGAGCCCTCTGGCCAGCATCTCGCCCACGGGGTCCTCGGCCCGCTTGGCCACCAGGCGTGCCTCGCCCCCCAGCGCCACCACCCAACTGGCCACATTGGCCGCCTGCCCTCCCGGGCCGGCACTGATCGAGGAGTAGGTGTCGGCGGCAGTGGTCACCGGGCCGTCGCCCGTGACCACCACGTCCAACAGGAGGTCGCCCAGCGCACAGACCAAGCGCGCTGCGCCGCTCATGTCTGGGCCAGGGCCTCTGGCACCTGACGGGCAGTGCGCCGCAACCGGTAGGCGCTGAGCACGGGCCGGCCGAGCAGCACCACGACGGTGGCGACGTAGGGGACCATGAACAGGAGGTTGCTCGGCAGGTTGAGCACCTGCTGGAGCTGGTTGGCCAGCGCGCTGGCCAGGCCGAACACCAGGGAACCGATGAAGGTGCCCACCGGTGTCGCCCGGCCCACGAAGATGGCGGCCAGGGCGATGAAGCCGCGGCCTGCGGTCATGCCGCTCACGAACTGGTCCAGGGTGCCCATGGCCAGCTCGGCTCCGGCCAGGCCGCACAGCACCCCGGAGATGAGCACCGCGCCCATCTTGATCCGCCTGGGCCGGAGGCCCGCCGCCACCACCGCCGCCTCGTCCTCCCCCACGGCCCGCACGTGCGTGCCGAAGCTGGTGTGGTAGAGCACCCAGTGGCAGGTCGGCACGAGCAGGATGGCGACAGCGACCAGGATGCTCTGGCCCTCCAGCGCCGGCCCCAGCACGGGTATGTGCACGAACGGCCCCAGGTGGATGGCGGGCAGGTTCGGGAACTTGAAGGGCGTGAAGCTGCCCTCGTTGTGGTAGAGGCGCTCCAGCAGGAAGATCGACAGCCCGGAGGTGAGCAGGCCGATGCCCACGCCGGCGACGATGAAGTCCGCCCCCAGCCACAGGCTGGCCCACCCGAACAGCAGCGAGAGCACCAGGCCCGCCCCCATGGCGGCCAGCACGGCCAGGGCGATGCTCTGGGTGGCGGCGCCGACCGCTATCCCGGCGAAGGCACCGATCAGCATCATCCCGTCCAGGGCAACGTTCAGGATGTTCGCCTGCTGGGTGAACGCCCCCCCCAGGCCGGCCAGCAGGATCGTGCTGGTGTCGAGCACCACGAACGACCACAGGGAGCCGTTGAAGATCTGGCCAAGTGCGCTCATGTCAGCCTCCAGCGCCTATCTGTGTCGTGAGGGCGGCCGGTCCCGCACCCTCCGTTGCCACCGTCTGTTCCGCCTGGTCCAGGCGGCCCACCCGGGCGCCTCGCCGGCGCTGGAACAGCGCCAGCAGGCCGGCCGCCGTCATGAACACGACGACGACGCCCTCGATGATGTCGATCAGGGACAGCGGTACCTGGGTGTGCACCTGCATGATCCCGGCCCCGGCCTCGAGGGCGGCGTAGACCACGCCCGCCACCACGGACCCCAGTGGGCTGAGCCGGCCCAGCAGCGCCACCGTCAAGCCGAGCCAGCCGTAACCAATGGAACCGTCGAAGCCCTGGAAGAACCTGAAGTTGACGCTGAGGTTGGACACCACCCCGGCCATCCCGGCGATGGCGCCCGAGACCGCCATGACCTCGATCGTCCGCCGCCTGACCCCGAGCCCGATGTAGCGGGCAAACCGTGGGCTGTCGCCGAGGAGCCTCAGCTGCAGTCCCCAGCGGGTGGCCTTGAGCACGAACGCCACCACGGCGAGCATGGCCAACCCGATCAGCACCCCGATGGTGGCCCCCGAACTGCCCAGGATCGTGGGCAGGTGGGCCTGTGGGGCGACGAGCTTGGTCTCGGCCGCGCCGGCCAGGGGGTCGAGGAACGGCCCTGTCACCAGGTAGGTCGTCAGGTACTGCGCGATGTAGTTGAACATCAGCGTGGTGACCACGATGTTCACGTCCCACACAGTCAGGAGCACCGCGGGCAGAGCGGCCCAGATGGCCCCCGCCACCGCCCCTGCCAGCATCGAGAGGAATATGAGCAGGGGCCCGGGCAACGAGGTCAGCGTGGTCGACACCAGCACGCCCACGAAACCTCCGACGTAGAGCTGGCCCTCCGCTCCGACGTTGAAGATACCGGCCCGGAACGAGAGGATCACCGATGCCGCCACCAGTAGCAGTGGTGTCAGCTGGACGACCATGGTGCCGAAGTTGTTGACCCCGTTGAAGCTGCTGAGCAGGAAGTAGTTGTAGGCAGAGAACGGGTTCTGCCCGATGGAGGCGATGATCACCATGCCCACCAACAGGGCCAGGACGACCGCCAGTGTGGGCTGTGCCATGCCGGAACGTGCCCGGCGCAGGGCGTCCTGCAACCGCTGGCCGAGGCTCTCGGACGGGGCGGCCGGAGGCCCGGGAGGGCCGCCGTCCTGGCCGCGTCCTGTTGTCACCTCGAGCGGGATCCGCCACCGCTCCTGCTCCCAGGTCCCTCCCCGGTCCTGGCCGGCCACGGCGGCGGCGGGTGCTCCGCCGGCACCGTCGGCGGCGGCCTGCACCGCCTCGGCTCCGTCCGGCCCCGTGCCCACCCCGGCCATGGCCATGCCGATGTCGTCCACCCGGGCCTCCTCGGGTGGGAACTCCCCCACCACCCGGCCCCGGTACATCACCACGACACGGTCGGACAGGCTGAGCAGTTCGGCCAGGTCGGCCGAGACCAGCAGGACCCCGGCCCCGGCGTGGCGGGCGGCCCGCAAACGGCTGTGCACGAACTCGGTGGCACCGATGTCGAGGCCACGGGTGGGCTGGGCGGCCAGGAGCACTTTGGGACGTGCCTCCAGCTCCCGGGCCACGATCACCTTCTGGATGTTGCCGCCCGAGAGCTGGCCTATGGCCGCCGACGGGCCGGAGGCGCGCACGGCGAAGTCCTTGATCAGCACCCGGGCGAAGTTGGCGGCGAGCGCCCGCTTCACCAGGCCCCGGGAGAACAGGGCGCTCTTCAGGAACCCTGCCGCCACGTTGTCCTGGATGCTCAGGTGGGGGGCGATCCCCACCGCCAGCCTGTCCTCGGGGATGTGGGACAGCCCGCGCGACCGCCGCTCGGCCGCGCCCAGTTCGGACACGTCCGTACCGGCCAGCACGACCCGCCCCGAGGCCATCCCCCTGGTGCCGGCCAGCACCTCTATGAGCTCGGTCTGGCCGTTGCCCTCCACACCGGCGACCCCGCAGATCTCCCCTGCTTTCAGCTGGAGGCTGACCCCGTTCACGGCCGGTTGGCCACGGTCCCCCAGCGCTACCACTCCCTCGACGGACAGGGCCGTGGGCGCACCGGTCGGCACCTCGGGCGGCTCCACCCGCGACAGGCTGACCTCGCGGCCCACCATGAGGCGTGCGATCTCCGCCTCGGAGGCGCTGGCCGTGTCACCGGTGGTGACGGCCCTCCCGTCGCGCAGCACGGTGAAGCGGTCCGCCACCTCCCTCACCTCGCCGAGCTTGTGGCTTATGAAGACGACCGCCTTGCCCTCGGCGGCGAAGGAGCGCAGGATCACGAATAGCTGCTCCGCTTCCTGCGGCCGCAGCACGCCCGTCGGCTCGTCCAGGATGATTATCCGGGCATCGAATGTGAGCGCCTTCAGGATCTCGACGCGCTGGCGCACGCCGACCGGCAGGTCGCCCACCTTGGCGTTGAGCGGTACGTCGAGGCCGTAGCGTTCCGAAACAGCCTTTACCCTGGCGGCCATCTGCCGCCTGTTGAGCGCACCGGGGCCGACCGTCACCTCGTCCCCGAGGAAGATGTTGTCGACAACCGTCAGACTGGGCACCAGCTTGAAGTGCTGGTGCACCATGCCCATGCCGTAGCGCCGGGCCACCATCGGGCTGGTGATGGTCACCGGCCTGCCGTCGATCTCGATGGTGCCGCTGTCCGGCGCCAGCAGCCCGAAACAGATGCTCATGAGGGTCGTCTTGCCCGCACCGTTCTCGCCCACCAGGGCGTGGACCTCTCCTCTGTCGATGGAGAGGTCCACGCCTGCATTGGCGACGGTAGGGCCGAACCGCTTCGTTATGCCGACGGTCCTGAGGGCCGGTGGGGCCCCGTTCACAGATGCGACGCGTTCAGTCATTTCGTTGCGCGGCCCCCGAGCTCAGCCCTTCATGAACGATGAAGCGCAGACTTTGCGCTGGTTACTTGGTCGCCGAGAGGCAGTAGGGCTGCACGCACGGCACGGCGATCTTGCCGCTTGCCACCTGGGAGGCGTAGCGGGCCAGGTCCACCGAGATGAACTTGGGGACCAGGCTGTTGTTGAGCAGCAACTGGACGCCGTTGTTGGACAGCCCGAACACGTACTGCTTGTTGTACTTGAGGGTGCCCGCCTTGGCCATCTTCAACAGGTCGAAGACCGAGACGTCGACGTTCTTCAGGTCACTGGCAAGGATGTTCTTCGGGTACAACCCGTTCTGGTTGGAGTCGACACCGATCGAGTACCGGCCGACCTTGGCGGAAGCCTTGAGCACGCCCAGGCCCGAGCCACCGGCGGCGGCGAAGATCACATCAGCACCCTGGTTGTACATCTCGACCGCCTGGTTGTAGCCGGTCTGGGGGTCGGTGAAGCTGCCCACATAGCTGGTGAGAACCTTGATCTTGGGGTTCACGGCGTGGGCACCCTTGACGAAGCCGACGACGAAGTCCCTGATGACGGGGATGTTCATGCCGCCGACGATGCCGACGGTGTCGGAGCCCTTGGCCAGGGGGAAGTGCTTGGACTGGGTGGTGACCAGGGCGCTGAGGACGCCGGCCAGGAAGGCGCCGTCGTTCTGCAGGTAGACGATGCTGGCCACGTTGGGCGCAGGCACGTTGTCATCGAACATGATGTAGTGCTGCTGGGGGAACTGCTTGGCCACCGCCTGCAGGTCCTGGGCCACCTGGCTGGAGCCGGTGACCACCACGTTGTAGCCCTGGCCGCTCACGGCCTTCAGGTCGGGCGTCCACTGCGAGGTGTCGGTGGTGCCCTGCACGGTCTTCACAACGGCTCCCAGGCGCTGGTGCGCCCAGGTGATGCCCTTTTGGCCGCTGTCGAAGAAGCCCAGGTCACCCAGGTTCCCGGGCACCATGTAGGCCACCTTGAACGCCGAGCTGGCATGGGGGGCGGCAGACGCCGCCGGGACACCCAGTGCCCCTACCATGCCGGCCACGGCGCCCAGCGCCGCACCGGCACGCACCAATCTTTTCTTCCTGGGCTGATCAGCCATCAGGTTCCCTCTCTTTCTGGTCATGTTGCTAATTGCCGTTCGGTCTTCGCGGCCTGCCTGCAGGCCGGCCAGCGGGCGGCCTCTCGCCGGCCGCAGGCTCGTTGTCCCGGGCGCTCCGTGGGCGGCCCGCCTCGGGCGGCACATCGCTTGCTCGGGCCGGCGATGTGCCAGCATCGCACCCGCCGGATGGGCGGTCCAGTCGTGGCCGGCGTCCCCGGCGCGCCGGCTCCGCGCCCGGCAGCCCCGCCGCCATCGGGCCCTTGTCGTCCCCCCCGTTGCAGCCGCAGGTCCGGCGGCGCACCAGCTCGACCGCCAGGGCCTCCGGACGGTAGCCGGGCGCCGGGGTGCCGGCTGCCCCCGGGCCGACGAGCAGCTCGACGCTGCGCCGGCCCAGCTCCTCGATCGGCTGGGCCACGGTGGTGAGGGGCGGCGTCGTGTAGGCCGCCTCCTCGATGCCGTCGAAGGACACCAGTGCAAGGTCCTCGGGCACGCGCACACCGTTCTCCTGTGCCCAGCGCAGCACCCCGATGGCCTGGGCGTCGCTCTCGGCAAAGAGGGCCGTGGGCCGGGGGCGCCCGCTCAACAACCTGCCCACAGCCCGGTAACCCTCGTCGCGACGGAACCGGCTCCTCGCGACCAGGTCCGGACGGGGCGTGATGCCCGCCTCGCGCAGGGCACGGCGCCAGCCCCGGGTCCGGCGCCGTGCCGTGTGCAGGTCGTCCGGCCCGGCGAGGCACGCCACCTCGCGGTGGCCGTGCTCTATGAGGTGGCGCGTGGCGATGTAGGCACCTCCCTCGTTGTCGACGGTCACCGAGGGGGCCCACAGGTCGCTCGGGCTACGGTCCAGCAGCACCAGGGGCACCCCGGCGCCTTTCAGTTCGGACGCCGTCACCTCGGGCAGCGGCGACCGGCCCGTGTCGGAATCGGCTATGAGGACCAACCCGTCCACCTTGCGCTCCAGGAAGGTCCGTACGTAGGCCGCCTGGCGCTTGTCGTCCTGGCCGGAGTTGCCCAATAGGAGGACATAGCCACGGGCGAAGGCCGTCTCCTCCACCGCCCGGGCCAGTTGGGCGAAGAAGGGGTTGGTGTTGTCGGGGACTATGAGCCCGATGGTGAAGGTCTTCTGCACCCGCAGGGCCCGGGCCAGGCCGTTGGGCCGGTAGCCCAGGTCCTCGATGGCCCGCAGGACCTTGGAGCGCGTGCCAGGGGCGACCCGACGGGGGCCGCCGTTGACCACGTAGCTGACCACGGCAGGGGAGATGCCGGCACGGTTGGCTACGTCGTCCCGTGTGACCATCTCGGCTCCCCCCTCCCAGCGCCATTGTCAACTGGTGTAGATGTGTGATGGTAACGAGGCTCTCGGGGCGCGTCAAGCACCCCGGGGGCGGCCGTCCGGTCACCTGTCGCGGCCGGGCGGGACAGGCCCGGGCACGGGCACGGAGCCGGGCCGCGGCCCGGCCGCCCCGTCCGGGGCCTCTAGCCGGCCAGGAAGCTGAGCAGCGCCCTGCGGTGCGGGTTGTCGGCGTTGGTGTCCACGAACACGATGCTCTGCCAGGTCCCGAGCGCCAGGTGGCCTGCGTGCACCGGCACCACGAGAGACGGGCTTACAAAAGCAGGCAGCACGTGGTCGGCGCCGTGGCCCAACGAGCCGTGCCGGTGCCGGTAACGGTCGTCGCGGGGCAGCAGGGCGGCCAGGGCGCCCATGAGGTCCTCCTCGGAGCCGGAGCCCGTCTCCATGATGGCCAGGCCTGCCGTGGCGTGGGGTACGAAAACCGAGCACAGCCCGTCTCCCTGCCCCATGCAGAAGCGCTCGACCTCGGCCGTTATGTCGACCACCTGCTCGCCCGAGGTGTCCAGATGAAGCTCTTTGGTCTCCACGGCCCCTTCTTAGCGGCCCGGCCCGCCGGTACGGTGGTGCGGTGCAACCCACGCCGACCGTACTGGTGTCCCGGCAGGCGGACGGTTCGTTCACGGTGAAGGTGCGGTCCCCCCGGTACGAGTCCAGCCACGTCGTGAGCGTGCCCGAGGGGCTGCAAGCGGAACTGGGCGCCGACGACGTCCCACCGGAGGAGCTGGTGAGGGCCTCGTTCATGTTCCTGCTCGACCGGGAGCCCGTCAGCTCGGTGCTCCCCCGCTTCGGCCTGGACGTGGTCAGCCGCTACTTCCCCGAGTACCCGAGCGAGCTGCGCCACTACCTGGCCACCGCCTCGGGGGACGGGACGGCCACCAGGGACAGCCCCTGAACCCGGCGCTCCTGGGCCCGCACCCCGGCGGGGCCCGAGCGGGAGCGCTGCTCGCGGTGCCGGCAGGGAGGGCAGACTGTCTGCATGGCACCAAAGCACCCCTGGTGGCGTCACGCCACCATCTACCAGATCTACGTCCGTAGCTGGCGCGACTCCAACGGGGACGGCGTCGGGGACCTGGTGGGGCTCATCGACGGCCTGGACTACCTGCAGTGGCTGGGCGTGGACGCCATCTGGCTGTCGCCGACCATGCCCTCGCCCAACACCGACTACGGCTACGACGTCTCTGACTACTTCGACGTCCACCCCGAGCTCGGGGCCCTGTCCGACATGGACCGGCTCATCGAGGAGGCGGGCGCCCGTTCCATCGCGGTGATGCTCGACCTGGTGCCCAACCACACCTCGGACGCCCATCCCTGGTTCGTGGACGCCCTGTCGGGCGTCGACAGCCGTCACCGCGACTACTACGTGTGGGCACCCCCCAAGCCGGACGGGTCGCCCCCCAACAACTGGCTCGACGCCACCGGTGCTCCCGCCTGGTCCCTGGACGAGGCCAGCGGCGAGTACTACCTGCACAACTTCCTGCCCACCCAACCCGACCTCAACTGGTGGGACAAGGGCGTCCACGCCCAGTTCGAACGCGTCCTGCAGTTCTGGTTCGACCGGGGCGTGGCCGGCTTCCGCATCGACGTCGCCCACGGCCTCTACAAGGACGCCCTGCTCCGGGACGACCCCTCTCCCGGGCCTGACGACCACCCCGTGGTCCGGCGCCGTCCGCTGCGCCCGGAGTACAGCTCCCGTCGCCCCGAGGTGCACGACCTCTACGTGCACTGGCGCCGGCTGGCCGACGCGTACCAGCCCGAGAGGGTGCTCCTGGGTGAGACCTGGGAGTTCGACTACGGCCGTTTCGCCGCCTACTACGGGACCGCAGAGCAGCCCGAGCTCCACCTGGGCTTCAACTTCCCCTTCGCCCTGTGCAACCTGGCGGCCCGGGAACTGGCCGAGGTCGTCGAGGGCACCCTGCAGGCCCTCCGGCCCGGGGCGGTGCCGGTCTGGACGGCCTCCAACCACGACATCGGCCGCTTCCCCACCCGCTGGTGCCGCGACGACGACCGTGCCACCAGAGCCGCACTGTCGGTGCTGGCCACCCTCCCCGGCTCCCTGGTGCTCTACTACGGCGACGAGCTCGGGATGGCGGACGTCGACGTACCTCCGGCCGAGCGCCGCGACCTGATGAGCATCGCCCGGCCCGAAGAACCCGGGCGCGACCGGTGCCGCACCCCCATGCCCTGGTCGCAGGAGCCCAACGCCGGGTTCTGCCCCCCGGGCGCCAAGCCCTGGCTGCCGCTCGGCCCCTACCGGGACCGCAACGTGCAGAGCGCGCAGGCCGACCCCGGGTCGGTGCTGAACTTCTGGCGCCGCCTGGGCCACCTGCGCCAGGAGCGCAGGCTCGGCGACGCCGCCTCTCTCACCCGCCTGGCCCTGGACGACCGGGCCTGGGCCTACCGGGTAGGGAGCACGGCGACGGTCGCCAACATCTCGGACCAGCCCTGCACGGTGGTGGTCCCCGGCCTGGCGGGCGCCCGGGTGCTCGTCTCCACCCACGCCCGCACAGAGGAGAGCCTGGCCGGCGACGAGGTGGCCCTCCAGCCCTGGCAGGCCCTGGTGGTGGCCCTCGAGCAGGCCTGAGGCCCGTCCGTGCCAGCCCTGGGCCGGGCCGGCCGCACGGCCGGCCCGCTCGGCCGGCGCAGCCAGGCCCCGGTGTGCAGGCCTAGGAGGCTGCCGACGGGCCCTGGGCCGGGCCGGCCAGCGCCGTCGCGAACACCACGACCCCGAACAGCGCCAGGGTCAGTACGTGCATGACCGTGCAGTACTCGCACAGGTGGTGGAGCTTGATCAGCTCCGCCCACAACAGGTAGAGCACGGAGAGCACGCCCAGGCCGACGCCCGCCAACCTCAGGCGCCCGAACCACGCCGACGCCTGGCGCCAGCCCCAGGGGCTGCACAGCACCAACATGCCGATGGCCCACACCAGGCCGGCGTCGGCCACCGGCACCCCGAACGGGTGTGAGTACGAGCTGCTGGTGACCAGGCCACAGTTGACGAAACCGTTGTTGGGGCAGAAGAGCACGCTGGCGGAGGTGTAGTGGGCGTAGGTCAACCAGGCAGCGTCCACGACAGCCAGGGCCGAAAGCACCAGCGTCGTCCAGGGCACCCAGGCCGCCACGGCCGGGGCACCGCCTACCGGCGGTGCCCCGGAGGCCTCGCTCTCGGGGCCCTCGTCACCCGGGCCGCCGTGGGCGGTCCGTAACCTCCCCGCCGGGGGCAGGTTACGGGCCGAGGTGGCGGAGGTCACCCGGGCCACCGCTCACCCCTTCTTCTTGGCCGTGCCGGTCGGGCCCTTGGATGTGGTGGGCGTGGTGGCCCCGGCCGAGCTCGACCCGGCCGAGACCGGCGACGAGGTGGTGATGCCCTTCAGGTTGGCCGGGACCTGGGAGCACACGCCGGCCGGCTGGCCGTGGGTCAGGGCGCAGATGTCGCCCACCAGGAACCCGGCCGCAGCCAGGGCGTGCTGGGACGTCGGGTTGCCGCCCCCGGTCATGTAGGTGGCGGCCCCGTCCATCTGCATCTCGGAGAGGGCACTGGCGTCGTACTCGATGCCCGTGACGATGTACTTGCCCGCCAGGTACACGAAAGGTATGGGCCCGGCCCCCGGGCTGTACTGCGAGGCCGGGACATAGGGCGGGGCGTCGTACTTGGTCACGATGGCCTGTTGGGCGCTGGTGGGGTTCTGCAGCGGGCCCTGGGTGTTGGTCTCCTCCTCCACCGGCACGAAGCTCAGGTACTTGCTGTGGTAGCTCGAGCCGTAGTACGAGAAGGTCGGCGTGCTCGGGTTGACGTCGGTCGCCGAGGAGGTGACCCCGCGCAGGCCGTCGAAGGTGCCGAACTTGGACAGCGCCATGGTCATCGGCCAGCGCTCGCCGGCACAGAAGGGGCAGTACTCGGCGCCGATGTACAGGATCTCCGGCCGTCCGCCCGAGGTGAGGGCCTGGCTGCCTGCGGCCAGCTTCTGGGGCGGGGCGACACCGGTCGTCGGGTTGTCGATGCAGGCCGACGAGCGGTAGCACGCCTCGGCCGCAGCCACCATCCTGCTCACGGGCACGCCTGTCACTGCGTTGGTGATGGCGGAGGTGAGGGCGAAGGAGTCGGTCGAGTGCTTGAGGCCCACGTTGCTCTTGCCCTTGCCGTTGCCGGTCAGGCTCACGGCCACGATCACCGCCACGACCAGGACCACCGCCAGCGCCGAACCTCCGGCCATGTAGATGCTGCGCTGCCTGCGCTGCTGCATGGTCTGGCGGGCCGATGCCCGGGGTGCCGGGCGGCCTGTACCACCGGCCCTGGTACCCGGGCGACCTGGTGCCGCCGCGCTCGACCGGGTGCCGGGACGGGGCGGGACCTTGCCCGCCGGCCTGCCCGCGCTCTGCTTGCTACCTGCCACTGTGGACCTTTCCCGCTAAGGGTCGTGGACCGGGATCGGGGACAGGCCCAGCCTAATCGCCCCGAACCGGCCCAATGCAGCGGGAAAGGTGCTGGCCAGGGCTGCAGGCGCAGGTTCTCAGGTCCACCTCAGGTCGCGTTCAGCCCCGCCGCCCACCCCGTGCCAGCGCACCGGCGGCCGGTGGGCGCCGGGCAGGGCAGGCCGGGCCGTCCCCGGCCGGGCCGGCGCTAGGTTGGGCCCGGGTGAGACCGGACGGAGCGCGAAGATGGCCGACCTCAGAGCCGAACTGACCGACGTCGTCATCCGACTGGACCTCGCCGAGGCCCTGCTCGCCGGCCGCCGGCAACTGAGGGTGCCCCTGTCCGCCCTTCGCATGGTGCACGTCGAGGAGGAGCCCATGCGGGACATCGCCCTGCTGCGTTTCCCGGGCCTGTGCTGGCCGGGTTCGTTCGCAGTGGGCACGGCCCGCAGGGGGCGGCGTCGGGAGTTCGCTGCCGTGCGGGCCGGGCGACCGGCGGTGGTGCTCGACATCGAGGGCGGCGCCTGGGACCGGGTCGTGGTGAGCGTGCCCAACGCCGTCGGCACCGCTGCCGAGCTGGCGGCCCTCCTGCTCGGCCGCAACCCGGGCCGGCCCGGGCAACGAGGGCGGCTGCCCATCACCCCCCAGGACTGAGAGGCGCCCTCAGCGCAGCCCGGCTGCAGAGGTCGGCCGGGAGCGCCCCGGTGCCGGCTGTGGCGTCCCTTGGGCGGAGGACAGGTCCGCGACCAGGTCCGGCCGGTGGCGGGCATGACGGGGTGCCTCCCCGCTGCCGGCCACCGAGTACCCGTTGCGGCCCGAGCCCTTGACCGCGTAGAGGGCGGCGTCTGCGGCCCGCACCACCTCCCGGCTGGTCAGGTGCTCCCCCGCTTCGTCGGGCGGGAACAGCTCGAACGGTGCCACCCCGACCGAGACCGTCACCCTGGGTGACCCCTGGGCCACCTGCACCTCGTCCCGGACGGCCAGCACCAGCTTGCGGGCCACCGCCTCGGCGGCCCAGCGGTCACCTTCCCTCAGCACCACAGCGAACTCGTCGCCACCCAGACGGGCGACCACGTCCTGGTCCCGCAGGTGCCGCCGCAGCGTGACCGCCACTTCGATCACCAGGCGGTCCCCCGCCTGGTGCCCGAGCGTGTCGTTGACCGACTTGAAGTTGTCCAGGTCCATGACCAACAGCGCGCCGCGCGGCCCCTCCTCGGCGCACAACCGCAGGTGCTGGGCCAACTGGAGCTCGAACCAGCGACGGTTGGCCAGGCCCGAGAGCGGGTCCCGGGTCGCCAGGTCCCGTAGAGCGGCCTGGGAACGCATGTGCCGGGTGATGTCTACCACCGAGACCAGCACGTACTCGGGGTGCCCGGCCTTGTCGCGCACCACCGAGGTGGCCAGCTCGCACCAGGCCAGCCTCCCCCCGGAGCAGACCAGGCGGACCTCGGCCCTGCCCGGCCCCCGACCCTCACCGCCGACCGCCCGGCTCAGGCCCGCCAGGTCGTCGGGGTACACGAAGGCCGACAGGCGCCGGCCCACAACGGCACGTCCAGGCTCGCCCAGCAGGGCGCAGAGAGCCGGGTTGGCCGCCACCAGCCGGCCCTCCGGGCTCACCCGGGCCATCCCCAGGGGGGCCGCCTCGAACGCAGCCTTCCACCGCTCAGCTGCATGGGCATCGCGGGCTGCGGCGAGCGACGATGCCGCCCGGGCGGCCTGCACCCGCTGCGCCCAGGTCTCCAGGTAGCCGATGAGGGCGGCAGTGGCAGCCAGGGCCAGCCTGAGCGACACGGCGGCCACCACCAGGCAGGCTCGCAGCACGGCCCGGGCGGACCGGGCCGCCCACAACCGGACTACATGCATGGAGTTCTCCATAACCCGCTTATCGGCACACCTGAGCCCCTGCTTTAGCCTACGGTCGGCGGCCGGCCGGGCCGCGGATGGCGGGGCGGCCGCCCTAGAGGACGCGCAGGCGGATGGTGGCCTGCATGGCGGCCAGGGCGTCGACGACCTCGTCCGAGAAGTCGCTCGGCGTATCGGTTATGGCGTAGCCGACATCGCCCCGCGTGCCCAGGTACTGGCCCTCGATGTTCATGCCGTGGGAGGCGAAGAGGCTGTTCACCGCAGCCATCACCCCGGGGACGTTGGCATGCACGTGGGTGACCCGGTGCTCGCCCGCGTTCGGGGGCAGGACCAGGTTGGGCAGGTTGACCGACATCGAGGTCGAGCCGAGGGACAGGTAGTCGTGCAGCTTGCCCGCCACGAACCGCCCGATGTCCTGCTGCGCCTCCTCCGTGCTCCCACCGACGTGAGGGGTGAGGACCACGTTGGGCA
This sequence comes from Actinomycetes bacterium, assembly GCA_021850325.1. Lineage (GTDB taxonomy): Bacteria > Actinomycetota > Acidimicrobiia > Acidimicrobiales > Palsa-688 > JAJZMF01. Next base: position 34,286 of record JAJZMF010000003.1, on the reverse strand, counting down.
AGCCCCTCAGCTCGGACACGAAGGGGTCGCCCTTGCCCTTGGGCTCGCTGGGGAACACGTCGATGGCCGCACCGGCCAGGTGGCCGCTCTCCAGGTGGGCGCGCAGGGCCGCGTGGTCCACGACGAAACCTCGGGAAAGGTTGAGGAAGAAGCTGCCCTTGCGCATCCGGGCCAGCTCAGCCTCCCCGAACAGGCCCCGGTTGGAGGGACGCCCGTCGACGTGGAGGGTCACGATGTCCACGCCCTCGAGCAGCTCCTCCAGCGAGGAGCACCGCTTGGCGTTGCCCAGGGCCAGCTTGTCCTCGGTGTCGTAGAACCACACGGACATGCCGAGGGCCTCGGCCAGCACGGACAACTGCGAGCCTATGTTGCCGTAGCCCACGATGCCCAGGCGCCTGCCCCGTACCTCGTGGCTGCCGTCGGCCGACTTGTCCCACACGCCCTCGTGCATCTGGCGCGTCTTGTCGGTCAGGCCCCGGGACATGGAGATGATCTCCGCGATCACCAGTTCCACCACGCTGCGGGTGTTGGAGAACGGGGCGTTGAACACGGCCACTCCGTGCTGGCTCGCCGAGGCCAGGTCGATCTGGTTGGTGCCGATGCAGAAGGCGCCTACGGCCAGCAGGTGGGGCGCAGCAGCAAAGGCGCGGGCCGTCACGTTGGTCCGGCTGCGGATGCCGACCACGTCCACCTCGGCGAGGCGCTCGATCAGCTCGTCCTCGCCCAGTGCCCGGTCCTCCGTCTCCACCTGGTAGCCGGCCTTGGACAGAAGGGCCGTGGCATCGGGGTGGATGTTCTCCAGCAACAGGGCACGGGTCTCTTGGGGCAGCCGCCGCTCGAGGGTCATATGGCCAGCCTAGAGGGCCCTGCTCGAGGCCTGATGTGGCATTTCCCACCCCCGACGGGGCACCGGCGCAGCTCACTGTGGGGCCCCCGTCGGCGTGCGCCGTCGGCCCTCCGGTGCGGGTTCAGTCGAAGTGCACCGGCACCTCGAAGCCGTGGCCCGGGCGGCCGACCACGACAGTGCCGGTACTGAACGACGCAGGCACCACGAACCCGACCACCACGTCCGTGCGGTTGTACACAGGCAGGCTCTGGGCGGCCAGGGACTGGCCGCTCGGGAGGCGCAGGCTGAACGAGGATGCCGACAGGCCCAGCGAGGCGGCGGCGGGTGTGGTCGTGGCGAGCACCTGGAGGTAGGCCTGGTCATAGGTGGGAGGGGTGGTGCCACCGTCACCGCCTGCGAACCAGACCAGGGACGCGTCCCGCAGGTGGACGGTGGTCCCCCCGAGACGCCCGGAGGCGTTGAGCGGGTCGTCGGTGCCCGTCCGTGTGAGCGCCCCGGGCACCCCGTAGAGCTGCCCGTCGACCAGCGAGACCGACTCGGTGAGCCCCTTGTCGGTCACCGACAGGAGGGGCCGGGAGCCCACCGGAACCGCGGCCACGAAGCTCATGGTGACCGGGCTGGCCCCCGGTGCGGTCGGGCCTGCCGGTGCCCGCACCGGTGCCCGGTGACCTCCGCTCTGCACCGCCAGTACCGGTCGGTCGGCGGGGGCACCGCCCGTGCCCGCCCGTCCCACGGCGCCGCTCGACTCGCCCGGGCCCACCGCCAACTGGGCCACGACGAAGACCTGGCCCGAGGGCGGTAGCAGCAGGTGGGCCGGGGGGCGGCCCGCCGGGCCGCGCCCGGGCACGGAGAAGGCGCTGCCCGCCGGCACACTAGCCGCACGGAGCGCTCCGGGGACCAGGTCGGCGGGGAGGCGGTCGACCTGACCGGAGGCCACCAGGCGGTAAGACTGGCCCCAGGCGCCCAGTAGGGCCCCGGGCGGCGCCGGTCTGAGCCCATCGGGCGGCTGGCGCAGCACACCGGTCCACCAGGCGGGCTGCCGGGGGACCAAGGGCACGCTCAGGCCGCCGTCCCCCTTGGGCACGCCGGCCCCGTCGGGACGGGCCAGGACCTCTCCCGGGGACAGAGCGACGGTGGTGGTGGGCAGCGCTGCCCTGCGCAGGACCACACCGACATCTCGTCCCGGCCCGGGACGGGCCTGCAGCGGTAGGGTCGCCCAGGAGCGCCCCGGGGACGACCAGGGCAGCAGCAACGGCCCGCACCGCAGGTACGGGGCCACGTCGTGGGAGCCTCGGGCCGGCAGGCTGAAGTAGCACCTGCTCGAGCCGGCCAGCACCCCCTCGTTGTCCGCCGCCATGGCCTGGAGGTCCTTCGCCCCTTCGGCCAGGACCTGGCCCGCCCCGCTGATCGGCCGTCCCTGCCAGTACAGGGTGGGCCCACCGCCCCTGGTGGCCACCAGCATGACCAGCACCAGGACCAGGACCGCTCCGACCACCGCTGCCCACCGTCGTGCGAACACGGCACGGCTACCGGGCAGCCGGGCCCGGCGTGCCGCCCGCACCTGTCCCGCCCGGCCCTGCGGCCCCAACGCCGGCTGGCCACCGGGCGGGGTGGGGTGCGCCTCTTCCGGGTGGGCGGCCCCTTCCCCCGTCTCCGGGCGGGCCTCACCGGCGACGGCGCGAGGGGCCGCTCCCCGGGGGCCACGCTCGGCCGCCACCACGTGGTCGGTCCAGGCCCTGCCGTCCCACCACCGCCACCGGCCGGGCAGCGCCGGGTCGGGGTACCACCCCGGCTCCTGACGCCTGGCCACGGCACTACGGTAGGCGCTATGGCGACAGCACCGGTGGCCGTGATGGTTGAGCCCGGCAGGATCGAGCTCCAAGACAGAGAGGTACCCAGTCCCGGGCCGGGCCAGGCCCTGGTCGAGGTGGCCTCGGTGGGCGTCTGCGGGTCGGACGTCCACTGGTACACGGAGGGCCGGATCGGCGAGCTCACCGTCCAGGGGCCACTGGTCCTCGGCCACGAGGCCTCGGGCGTCGTGGTCAGCGTGGGCCCCGGCGTGACCCGGCTCTCACCTGGCCAGAGGGTGGCCATGGAGCCCGGGGTGCCCTGCGGGCGCTGCCGGGCGTGCCGCAGGGGCGAGTACAACCTCTGCCCGGACGTCAGGTTCTTCGGCACCCCGCCCGTGGACGGCACCTTCGCCCGCTACGTCGTGCACGATGCCGACTTCTGCCACCCCGTGCCCGGTTCCCTCTCCGACGACGCAGCCGCCCTGGTCGAACCGCTGGCTGTGGGAGTGTACGCGGCATGGAAGGCCCGGCTGGCCATCGGCCAGCGCGTGCTGGTCACCGGTGCCGGGCCCATCGGGCTACTGGCCGCTGCAGTGGCCCGCTCGGCCGGGGCATCGGAGGTCGTGGTGACCGACGCCCAGGCCGCCCGCCTGCCCCTGGCCACCCGTATGGGCGCCACCGAGGTGGTCGACGCCGGCCGGGGAGCGGCCGAACTGGCCGGCCGGGGGTTCGACGTCCTCGTCGAGTGCTCGGGCGCAACGGCAGCGCTGCACGCCGGCCTCCGGGCCGTCCGGGAGGGGGGCCGGGCGGTGGTGGTGGGCATGTCCGCCCACGCCGAGGTGCCGGTGCCCCTCTCCTACCTGCAGATGCGGGAGATCGAGCTCGTGGGGACGTTCCGCTACGCCAACACCTACCCCACAGCCATCACCCTGGCGGCCTCGGGCCAGGTTGACCTGGACAGCCTGGTGAGCGGCTACTACGGGTTGGCCCAGGTGGAAGAGGCGCTGGACGTCGGCCACCGCGACCCACAGGCGGTCAAGGTCGTGGTCAGGCCGGGGAGCTGAGGGCCGGCAGGGCGCACGGCAGGGCGCACGGCAGGGCACCCGGTTACGGCTACCCCCGGGGGCCGATGGCGTTGAACATGGCCACTCTGACCGGGCCCGGGGCCTCCACGATGACGCGCGCCGCCGTGGCCGTCACGGGAGGCGACAGGTTGGCCAGCAGGTAGGGCGTGGAGCGCCCGCTGCCCACCGCCCCCGCCGTGGCCGCGGCCACCTGCCAGCGGCCGGGAGCCACCTCCACCTGCACCTCGGTACCGGCCACGGGCCCGGAGGCGGTAGCCAGGCCCAGGCTCAGCTGGCTCAACTGCACGGGGTGGGCGAACGACCAGGTGAACCGGGCACGGCCGGCCACCGGGGACACCTGGTAACCCAGCTGGCCATGGTCGCCCGTCCCGTTGGGGGCCAGCGCCACGGCGCTGGGCGCCGGCTGCCCGGGCCCGGCAGCGAGCGGGGCCAGGGCGGCAGTGCGGTCGGCGAGGCCCGGCTGGGGACTGCCCGGGCCGCACAGCTCGAACACCGACATGTTGCCCGCCGGGGCCGACAGCAGCCGCACTGCGCCCACGGCCCGGGCCGGCCCCGGGGAGGAGACCAGGCTCAGCAGACAGGGGCTGTCCAGCACGCCGGGGAAGTTCAGGTCGCCCAGCAGCAGGTAGTCGGCACCGTCCGCCTGTAGGGCGTGCTCGACACCGGGCAGGCTGCAACGGGCGTCCGCAGCCGCAGGGCCGATGGTGGCCGTGAGGGTGAACGCAGACCAGGCGGTTCGGTGGCCGGTGAAGTAGGCCACGCTCCCGAGGTAGTCGGTCTCCACCACCGAACGGGGCGTGCCCAGCGAGGCCAGGAGAGATATCGCCGGGTTGCCCACGAAACGCGAGCTCTGCAGGCGGGCGCCGAAGAGGTAGTTGGCCGAGAACCCCTCGGCGCTCGGCGCCACCAGGGCCGTGAGCGCCAGGCCCACCCCCGCCGCCACCAGCACCCGGCCCGCGGAGCGGCCCCAGGCACGCGACGTCAGCCGCCAGGCCCAGCGCCAGGCCGATATGGCGCCGAGCACGTACCAGACGGTGACCACGGGCAGCACGAGGACAACCCGCCGCTGGTTGTTGTAGGGATAGGCGAGCGTCTCGGCGAAGTAGGCCACCACCATCCAGGTCACCGCCCGGGAAGAGTGCCTGTACCAGGCCAGCGCGCCCACCAAGCCGAACACGGGCACCGATACCCCGAGCACGACCACGACCCAGTGCACCGGTCCCCCGCTGGCGAGCGGGTTACCGGCCGGCAGCACCGACGAGCGCAGGACGTACTCCAGGTAGGACTCCACGTTGCCCCACACCTCGGCCGGGAGGTGCTGCAGGAAACCGCCGTCGCCCGGGGGGGCGATCTCGCTCGTGTACCGGTTGCCCAGGACCGACCCACCCTGCAGCCAGCGGGCCACCAGGCCGGGGGCGAGCAGCAGGGCCGTGCCCACCGAAGTCGCCGCCGCCGACCGCCAGCGCCGCCTCCAGGCCCAGTAGAGCACCAGGCCCACGGCCAGCCCCACCCCGGCCTCCTTCAGCCAGACGAGGAAGCCGAGGGCGACGGTGCTCGCCAGCGCCGGCTGCCAGCCTGGGCGCTCCTCCCACCAGTCCACCGCCATCAGCCCCAGCAGCAGCACGACCAGGAAGGGCGCCTCGGCCATGACCATGGTCGAGTAGGTCGCCAGGACCTCGTTGAGCGCCAGCAGGACCAGGGCCCCGGCCCGCACCTGCGGGCGCAACCGGTGCCTTCCCATCCACACCCAGGCCAGGGGGTACAGGAGGGCCACACACGCCAGCGACGCCAGGCGGGGGGCCACCAGGCTGCTCCCCCAGGCCCATACCAGGGGGACCAGGAGCAGCGGGTAACCGGGCAGGTAGTTGCCCACCATGGTGGCGCCACTGGGCAAGGTGGCGCCCAGGCCCCCGCCCGAGGCCAGCACGTGCGCCGCCATCAGGTAGTTGGCGTCGTCGTCGAAGGAGCCCACGTGGTAGTGGGGGGCCACGACGGCCGAGTGCACCAACTGGAGGGCTAGCGGGAGGGCCCAGCCCAGCCACCACCAGGCCGCTGACGGCCCGGCCCCGGCGGCCTGGTGGCGGGCAGGCCTTAGCCGGCCCGGGCGCCGGGCACCCCCGGCCCCTGGCGCCACCTGTCCGCTGCCCCTCGTGACATTGGTCCCGATGGGGGCCTGGCGGACCGTGTCAGCCAAGCGCTTCCACTAGCCTGGGGCCCATCAGCTCACAAGCACCGTACTTGAACGCTGCGTCGGCGCGTCCTCGCTCAACTGGTGACGTCGGGGCAAATATGCTTGAGCCGTTGAAGTACGAACGGGTCAGCACGCTGGACGATCCTAGCGAGGGTCTCGGCAGTCGACCGGGCGCCCTGTCCGGCGGGCCGGGCGCGCCGCGCTCCCGCACGGGCGGGCTCCACCCCCTGCACTGGCTGGTGGAGGGCCACTGGTTGGGCCGCTTCCGTACCGACCGGCTGCTGAAGATCTGGCGGTACAGCGCCGGCTCCATCGTCGCCTTCGTGGCGAGCACCGTGACGTTCTACGTCTGCATCGGATGGTTCGGCGAGGGCGCCATCAGCGCCACCTTCATCGCCTTCTTCGCCGGAGCCGTGCCCAACTGGGTCCTCAACCGGCGCTGGGCCTGGGAGAAGCGGGGACGGGAGGGCATAACCAGGGAGACCATCCTCTACGTGGTCGTCTCCCTGGTGAGCCTCGGGGTGTCCTCCGCCATCACCAAGGGCACCGCCCTGGAGGCCCAGGACCTGAGCGCCCTGCACGCCGTCAAGGCCGTCCTGGTGACGGGCAGCTACGTGCTCTCCGTGGTCCTGCTCTCGGGCCTCAAGTACTTGGCCTACGACCGCTTCGTGTTCGTCGAGCGGCGCCGCTCGCGGGCCCAGGTGCCGACCACCACGGAGCCGAACCGCCAACCGTAGAGCAGGTTCCCGCCCTTCTTGGTCTTGCCCGAGCGCCTGGCCTTCATGGCGATCGGCACCTCCTTGAGCTTGTAGCCGCCCATGGCCGTGCTGATCAGCAGCTCCGAGGCCTGGTACTGGGGCTGGTCCAGCACCACGTTCCCGGTGACCTCGGCCTTCATGGCCCGCAGCCCGCACGACGGGTCGGTCACCCGCTGGCGTACCAGGAGGCTGATCAGGGCGGCGAAGACCACGACCCCGAGGTTGCGGACGGCGTCCTTGCTCGTGGTGGAACCGAGCCGACGGCTGCCGGAGACGAAGTCGGCCTCCCCCGAGACCAGCGGGGCCATCACGCGCTCCATGTCCTCGGGCAGGTACTGGCCGTCGGCGTCGGTGGTCATGATGTACTTGGCCCCCCGCTGACGGGCCAGGTGGTAGCCGAGGCGGAGCGCCGCTCCCTGGCCCCGGTTGACCCCGGCATCGCAGACCAGGGCACCCGCCCGGCCGGCCGCGTCCGCCGTGGCGTCCGAGGAGCCGTCGTTGACCACTATCACCTGGGTGGCCAGACCGCACACCTCGGCGGGCAGGGCTGTTACTACATGCCCGACGCTGTGCTCCTCGTTGTAGGCGGCTATGACGATGGCGAGCGGGGCAAAGGGACGATCGGCATAGGCGCGGTCGAACTCGTCGGCCAGCCGCAGGTCAAGCGGGCTGAGCTCGGCCAGCGCCATCCTTGTACCCCCATTCCTCGACGACCTGGGCAACGCCCTGCTCCAGGCTGACAGCCGGCACCCAGCCCCAGCTGCGGGCCAGCGAGTTGTCCACGACGACGGCCGGCATCTCGCCTGCCTTGGCCGGGCCGTGGTGCACGTTCAGCTTCGCCCCCATCGACTGTTCGACGACCGCCACCACGTCCATGACCGAGACCGAGCGGCCCGAGCCGATGACCAGCGGGCCCCGGAGGCCGGGCTGGGCCAGCCCGAGGAGGACCGCGGCCGCCACGTCTGCCACGTTGACGTAGTCCCTCACCTGGAGGCCGTCGCCGTAGACCTCGAACGTGCCCCCGCTGGCCGCCGTACGCATGAGCCGGGGCACGATGCTGTCCTTCTCCGACATGCCCGGGCCGTACACGTTGGTGAACCGCAGAGCCACCCCCCGCACGCCGTAGACCGAGCTGTAGCACGAGAGCAGCATCTCGTCCGCGGCCTTGGTGGCCCCGTAGGGGGTGAGCGGCCCCAGGGGCACGCCCTCGCGCAGGGTACCCGAGGCACCGCTGCCCACCACGGCATTGGTGGACGCCAGGACGAAGGCGCCGACACCCATCTCCCGGCAACGTTCGAGCAGGTAGTGGGTCACGAGCACGTTGTTCTCGAAGGTGCCCTGGGGGTCCTCGACCGAGCGCAGGACCTGGGTCTGGGCCGCCAGGTGCACCACCGCTGACGTGCCCGGCCCGACGGCAGCAGCCACCACCTCCGGTTCCCGCAGGTCCCCGTGCACGACCTCCACGCCGTGCTGGCCGTCGGGGTGGCACCTGAAGGCCGGAGCCGGGCGCCGGTCCACCGAGACGACCCGGGCCCCCAGACGGCACAGGGCGGCCACGACGTGGCCTCCTATGAAGCCGGACCCTCCAGTGACAACGACCTTGGTCCCCGCCAGCTCCTCGAGAGCAGCCGGCGGGGCTGTGTGCTCGGCGTCCGTGGGCATCGCACCAACCTATCCCGTCCCGGGCAACGGCTCCCGCCCGCTCGGACGCCGAGCATCCCGCCCACCGGCCCGTGTAGGGTCGCGGCCATGTCCAAGGGTGCCAAGTCGGGCAGGTCGACCAGGTCGGGCAGGGCAGCGAGGCCGGGCAGGGGGGCAGGGCCGAGCGGCGCCGTCCGCTCCGGCGGTCCCGGGGACGGGCACCCCGGCAACGGTGCGCCGGACGGCCCCCGGCCCGCCGTGCCCGCCCGGGCCACCGAGGCCGAACTGCGCACCATCGCCACCCTGGCCCCCAGAGCAGCCGTGCACGACTACGACGCCCTGCCCGGCCCGGGGGAGGCCACGGCGGTACGCGCCGACCAGGCCGGTACCGTCCGGGACCAGCCGCACACCCTCTGCTTCGACATAGGTGGCACCGGGCTCAAGGCCTCGGTCCTCTCCCAGCGCGGAGAGCTGCTCCACGACCCCGTGCGGGTCCCCACGCCCTACCCCCTCCCTCCCAAGCGGTTGGTCGAGACGCTCGTCGAGCTCGCCCGGGACCTCCCTGCCTACCAGCGGGCCTCGGCCGGGTTCCCCGGGATGGTGCGCTCCGGTGTCGTGGTCTCGGCCCCTCACTACGTCTCGCCCGACGGCCCCGGGGGCGAGCCCTCGGCCGAACTGCTCAGTGCCTGGGGCCGCTTCGACCTGCAAGCGGCGCTCGGCCAGGCCCTCGGCCGGCCGTGCCGGGTGGCCAATGACGCCGACGTGCAGGGGGCGGCCCTGGTCCGGGGCTCCGGGCTGGAGCTGGTGGTCACCCTGGGCACGGGCGTGGGCACGGCGATGTTCTGGCAGGGGCGGCTGGCCCCCCACCTGGAGCTGGCGCACCACCCGCTGGGCCACAAGGGCCAGGCCTACAACGACCTGCTCGGGGACGCGGCCCGCAAGAAGGTGGGCAACAAGAAGTGGAACCAGCGGCTCGAGGGGGCGCTCGAGGTGCTACGGGGCCTGGTCTTCTTCGACCACTGCTACATAGGGGGCGGCAACTCCCGCCGGGTGACCCTGGAGCTGCCCGAGGACATCACCCTGGCCGACAACACAGCCGGCATCCTCGGCGGCGTGAAGCTGTGGGAGCGCTCCTGAGCGCAGGCCCACAACCCTGTCAAGCCCAGAACCCTGTCAGGCCCACAACCCTGTCAGGCCCACAACCCTGTCAAGCCTGGACGTCCCGGGTGACCATGCGTGCCCAGGCGGCGGCGCCGAACACGGCCACGTAGCCCAACTGGAGCAGTAGGTCCTTCCACACCAGGCCCCAGTGCATGGGGTCGCGCACCAGGTCGGTGAAGGACGTCCAGTAGTTGGTGAACAGCCAGGGGTGCAGGAACGCCACCTGGGACACCCCGTCCAGGATCCCCGAGACGATGACGAGCCCGATGGTCACGGCCATGGCTGCGATGGGCACGTCGGTGAGGGTGGAGACGAACAGGCCCATGGCACCCAGCCCGAACATGGACGCCCCCACCACCAGTGAGGCGAGCAAGCTGCGGCCCACCCCGTCCAGGAAGGGGATGGTCGTGCCCGACAGCGTCACCACGGGCCCGTGGGGGAAGAGCACCACGCCCGCCAGCAGGCCGGCCATGACCACCACCAGGGCGGCGACCATGCAGAACAGTGCCAGCACCGCGCCCTTGGCCGCCAGCAGGCGCGCCCGGCCGGCCGGGCGGATGAGCAGGTAACGCAGGGTGCCCATGCTCGCCTCCCCGGCCACGGCGTCCCCCGCCATCACGGCGATGGAGAGCGGGATGAAGAAAGGCATCGTCACCACCAGGCCGGCCAGCGCCGTGAACACCCCGTTGTGGGAGGCCCGGTCGAGGAAGGTCGGCCCCTGGCCGTTGTGAGGCCCTCCCGCCAGGTAGACGGCGAAGGCCAGGAAGACGGGCACCGCGACCAGCACCACGAGCAGGGCGCGCACCCTGGCCCGGCTGAACACCGTACGGGCCTCAACCAGCCACATCGAAGCCCTCCCCGGTCAGGGCCACGAAGGCGTCCTCCAGAGAGACCTGCTCGGGGACGAGCATGCGGACCCCTATGCCCGCCTCCACCAGGGCCCGGCAGCACAGCTCGGGGGGCACCCCGGCCAGCCCTCCCGAGACCTGGCGACCGGCGACCAGGACGTCGTCCAGGCCCAGGCCCGAGAGCACCTGCGCCGCCTCCTCGGGCTGGTCGACCTCGGCCCTCAGGCGGGGGGCGGCACTGGCCAGGAGATCGGAGAGGCTCTGTTGGGCCAGGAGCTTGCCCCGGTGCATGACGCCCACGTGGCTGCACACCTGCTCCACCTCGGAGAGCAGGTGCGAGGAGAGGAACACCGTCGTACCCCCGGTGGCCAGCTCGCGCACCAGGTTGCGGATCTCCCGCGTCCCCTGGGGGTCCATGCCGTTGGTCGGCTCGTCCAGCACCAGGAGCCGGCGGGGCACCAGGAGGGCGGAAGCCAGGCCCAGCCGTTGGCGCATACCGAGCGAGTAGGCCTTGTACTTCTTGCCCGCTGCCGCGGTCAGCCCCACCCGGGCCAGGGCGTCGTCGATGCGGGCCCTTCGGCTCCGGGACGGCCGGCCCGGTCCCATGGAGTCGAAGCGCTCCAGGTTCTCCCGGCCCGTCATCCAGGGGTAGAAGGCCGGCCCCTCGACCAGCGCCCCCACCTCGGGCAGGGTGGACATGGCCGCTCCCGGCATCTCCCGCCCCAGCAGCCTCCAGCTCCCTGCCGTGGGCGAGAGCAGCCCGAGCAGCATCCGGATGGTCGTCGTCTTGCCCGAGCCGTTCGGTCCCAGGAAGCCGTAGGTGCTGCCCACCGGCACCGAGAGCTCGATGCCGTCCACGGCCGGGCGGCCGGAGAAGACCTTGGTGAGGCCGTGGGTCTCCACGGCCAGATCTGATGGCCCGCTCATCGTGGGCTCAGGCGGACGCCCAGCGAACGGGCCCAGTGTGCACGGCCGGGTGCGCCCCGGGGCCCATGACCGGTGCCCGGACCAGGAGGGCCGGGGCGCTCAAGCCCCGGCAGCCGTGGCGGCGGCCTCGAGCGCCTGGGGGGTCACGAAGCCCGCGTAGTAGTGCCCGCCGGGCAGGATGAGCACGTTGAGCAGCTCACTGGTGAACAGCCTGCCCTGTTGGCTGCCCACCTGGACCACAGTGGTCACAGCCGAAAGCTGCGTCTGGTACTGGGGGCTGGCCAGTACCGGTGCCGTGCCGGTACGTACCGCCTCCCAGCCCGACCCGAGCGTGGACGGGCCGGACCCGGTGCCGGTGCTGCTCTGCGCCGGGGTGGCGGGCCGGGTGAGGCTGACGCTGTGGTTGACCTCGGTCGCCCCGGGCGGGACGCTGAAGGTCAGCTCACCGGCCGGAGGGGCACCGGGCTGCACCCGGGTGAAGCCCAGTTCGAGGGCCGGCGCCGCCTGGCCCTTGGCGTACACCGCGACCTGGAGCGGCACGCCCTGGAGGGGAGCATCGGCAGCCACGTCGACCTCGATGTGGTCGATGGTGGTACCCGGCGCGGACTTCGGGGTCAGCAGCAGCTCGTAGGTGGCCTGGCCGCCCACGTAGACCGTGGAGGGCACGACCACGGAGGTCGACTGGCCCAGGTGCGACAACAGGCGGTCGGCCAGCTGTTGTGGCGTCATGGGCACCGTCGTCGGCTGGGAGGGCGCAGCCTGGCCACCGGACAGGCCGGTCAGGTGCGTCACCTTCATCGTCGAGCTGTCCCAGAACCAGGCCTGGTCACCGTTGCGGACGAGGTCCACCTCTTGGCCCGGAGCCGGGCTGAGCGAAATGTGCTCGGCCTGGTTGCCCGCCAGCCACACATCGACCTGATAGGTGCCGTTCAGCAGGGTGAGCGGGTTGAACGCGTTGGGGGCCCCGCCGCCCACCGCGCCCTGCAGGGCACCGAGGTCGGGCAGGCCGAGGTTGGCCGTCCAGTCCAAGGACCCGCTGAGCTGGGGCGCCTTGGCGCTCAGGACCTCACTGACCAGCTGCGCAGGTGTGACAGACGGGAGGCTGGGCGGGGATGACGCACCCGTCACCGAGGGGGCCACCGTGCCCGCTGCGATCGCCAGGACCACCACCGCGGGGACAGCGTACGGGCCCCGCTTACTGCGCAAGTACCTCACGCCCTCAGGCTACAACCGCGGGGGTGGCTCCTGACCCTGAGAAACCCCTGAGACTCGGGCCTCGCCGGGGCCGGGTGCACCCCGGCGGTGGAGCACCAGCGGCTCGGCACCCACCTGGGCACGCACCTGCCGGTGGTAGGAGCGCACCTCCGGGAGGGGAGGCCGGTGCACTGCCCTCCCGCCCAGCACCACCTCCACCTGCAGGGCCCTGGACGGGCCGGGCGGCGCGGTGGGCGAGGTGCTGACCACGTCCGCCCAGACAGGGCCCTCCTGGGCCGGGAGCCCCGGCTCGGGCACCACCACGCCCTCGGGCAGCAGGGCCCTGTACGCCCACTTGCGGCCTCCGTGGGAGACCTTGCCCGCCGAGCGCTTGGCCACTGCCCGCCAGGGGTCGCCCACCGCCACCAGCTTGTACACAAAACCGGCCGTGGGCACGCCCATCCCCGTCACCACGTTGGCGCCCACGCCGTAGACGTCCACAGGGGCCGCCCCCAGGGCGGCGATGGTGTGGGCGTCCAGGTCACCGGTCACGACGAGCCTCGTCGCACCGGCGCCCAGCTCGTCGAGCAGCGCCCGCGCCCTTACCGCCTCCCGCCCGAGGTCGCCGGAGTCGATGCGGACCGCACCCAGGCCCGGGCCGGCGGCCCGCACGGCAGCCCTGATGCCCCCCTCGATGTCGTAGGTGTCCACCAGCAACGTCGTCCCGGGCCCGAGCGCCTCCACCTGGGCGGTGAACGCTTGCTGCTCGCTCGGGTAGGCGAGCACGAAGGCGTGCGAAGCCGTGCCCGCGGTGGGCAACCCGTAGCGCCGTCCCGCCTCCAGGTTCGAGGTGCTGGCGAAACCTCCGATGTAGGCGGCCCGGGCAGCGGCCACGGCGGCCGAGGGGTCGACCCGGCGGCTGCCCATCTCGATGACCGGGCGGTCGCCGGCCGCCCAGGTGATGAGGCTCGCCGCGCTGGCCACGGCGGAGTCGAAGTTGAGCACGCTCAGCACCAGTGTCTCCAGCAGTACGGCCTCGGCGAAGGTGGCCTCGACGGTCAGCACCGGGGAGCCTGCGGTGAACAGCTCGCCCTCCCGGTAGGCGTCGATGCGCCCGCTGAAGCGGTAGGCCGAGAGCCACTCCAGGGCCCTCCGGGAGACAACGCCGCTCTCCTCGAGCCAGCTCAGCTCCCCGGGCCCGAAGCAGAAGTCCTCCAGGGCGTCCACGAGCCGGCCCAGCCCGGCGAACACACCCCAGGGCCGCCGGTCCGGCAACCGGCGGGTGAAGACCTCGAACACGGCGGGCACGTCGGCCTGCCCGCTGCGCAGGGCCGCGTCCACCATGGTGAGCTCGTAGCGGTCGGTCAGCAGGGCCGTGCTCACCGGCCCCACCCCCGGCCCGCCACCCGGGCCAACAGGTCGAGGCCGGCCCGGGCGCGTCCCCGTCCGGGGTAGCGCTCGGCCGGCCCGTTGCGCAGGCGCTCCTGCCTCAGGGCCAGGGGGAGGGTGTCGTCGAGGGGGGCCAGTTCGCCCACCACCCAGGACAGCAGCAGGTCAGCCAGCGCCGGGTTGCGGGCGAGCACCGGGCCGTGCATGTAGGTGCCCCAGACCCGGCCCTTCACGGCCCCCTCGACGGAGCCGTCCTTGTTGCCCAGCCCGACGCGCACCGTGCCCACCGGCTCTGTGCCGGGCAGCAGCTCGGTCACCCCGCCGTGGTTCTCGAAGCCGCTGCAGGTCGTGAGGCCCTGGGCGCTCCAGCGAGCCGACGGCTCCACGACCAGCTCGCCCACGGCCCTGCGCCCCCGGCCCCTGGTGGTCACGCAACCGAGCAGGCCGAGGCCTGTACTGGGCTTGCCGTCGGGGCCCACGAAGCTCTCGCCCAGCACCTGGAGCCCGGCGCACACGGCGAGCACCACCGCCCCGGCGTCCACCGCCCGGTGGAGGGGGGCCGCCTCCAGCAGCCTCCGCGCCGCCAGGCTCTGAGGCAGGTCCTCGCCCCCGCCGACGACATAGATGTCACAGGTGGCCGGCAAGGGGCCGCCTGGCCCGACCACGACGACCTCCGCCGGGTGGCCCCGCCAGCGCAGGCGCTGGGCCAGCACGGTGGCGTTGCCGCCGTCGCCATAGGTGCCGAGCAGCTCGGGGTACACCAGGGCGACCGAGACGCACGAGACGGTCACCGGCCCGCTCCCGGCCCGCCCGCTCCCAGACCGCCTGCTCCCGGCGCGCCCGCCTCCCCGGCCCGGCGCAGCTCGGCCAGGAGCTGGTGGAAGGCGGTGTAGTTCGCCACCACGTCCACCACCTGCCCCCCGGCCGCGCTGAGGGCGGCCGAGAGGCCCTCCACACCCTGGTGGCCGACCCCGGCGTAGTGGAGACGGACGGACAGGTCCAGGTAGCGCTCGCCGGAGGCGACCACGGGGCGGCCCGCCAGCCGCTCGAACTCGACGTCCCATAACCACGAAGGGTCGTGGCCGTCTGCCGTCCGGGCGTTGACCGCCACCACGACCGGGCCGGGGGCGGGCGCCAGCATGTCGAACACCTCGGCCCAGCCGGCTGGGTTCTTGGCCAACAGCAGCCGGGCCGTGACCCCTGCGTGCTCCACCCGGGCGTAACGGCCCGCCACCTCCCGCACCCGGGCCATGGCCCCCAGGGCCGGGCCCGGGTCGTACCCACATGCCACCAGCGCGGCCAGGGCGACGGCCGCGTTCGCCCGGTTGCAGCGCCCAGGCAGCTCCAGCTCCAGGGGGTGCCGGCTGTCGGCCCCGTCCGGGCCCCGGACGACGACGCCGGCCGCCACCCCCCGGCCCTCGCCCTCGACCCGCACCTCGGGCAACGGACGGGACAGCCCGCAACCGCCGCACGCCCAGTGACCGTCCTCGCCGAATGCCACGGAGGCCCCGCAGGCGGGGCACCCGGCGGCATCGTTGCGCCAGCCCAGGCCGGCCCCCACCCACACCACCCGGCCGGCGCCCATGGCCGCCCAGGCCACCAACGGGTCGTCGGCATTGGCCACCACGACCGCGCCCGGCGCCAGCGCCTGGCAGGCCTGGCGCCAACGCTGCGCCACATGGCGCACCTCGTTGTTGCGGTCGAGCTGGTCGCGGCTGAGGTTGAGCAGCACGACCACCTCGGGCCGCAGGTCGCCTACCAGCCGGTCCAACCACATCTCGTCCACCTCGAGCACGGCGGGCAGGTCGGGCCGGCCGGCGGCCAGAGCTGCAGCCACACCGGTCGACAGGTTGGCACCCTGCAGGTTGGTGACCACCTCGGTCCCGCCCGCTGCCTCCAGCGCTCCCGCCAGCAACCGGGTCGTGGTCGTCTTGCCGTTGGTGCCCGAGACCACCATGACCCGCCGCCCCCGGGCCAGGTGCGACAGGGCAGAGGGGTCCACGGCGAGCACCAGGTGGCCGCCCACGACCGAGCCCGAGCCCAGGCCCACCAGACGCGACAGGTGGGCCAGCCCGTTGCCGGCCGTCACGGCCAGGCGCGCCCGCGCCGGCAGCCGCGCTCCGCCCGGCCGAGCGCCCTGCGCCCCGGCCACAGCCATAGGTTGTGACAGCTCGGCCTCCGCTCGACCGCCACCCGTCCCCGGGTGGCTCGCTCAGGCACCCCGGTCGGGGCACGTGCCCAAGTTAGTGACCCTGGCGCAGGTGCCTGTCCCGGACTGCCCCGGAGCGCGCCGCCCGCCACGCTCGGGGCCTCACCGCCACCAACGGTCCCCTTCGGTCACCCTCGAGCTCCCGCCGTCCCTTCCTCGGCCCGGCCGGGCCCACCGGCTCGGGCACGCATCGCCCCGTCGGTGTCGACCAGTAGCCGCTCCCTCTCCGAGAGCATGTGGCGGACCAGGTAGCGGCGCTCACCCACCAGCCAGAGGGCCGCGCCGCGGGGGAGCCGGCCGACGAGGAGCTGCTCGGTGTGGGAGAGCCCGAGCAGCGCTGCCGCCTGGGCCGCCTCCCCGGGGGCCTGGCCGAAGACGACCCTGGTCTCGGCGTCGGCAAGCAGGCCCTGGGCCAGGCGCTGCTGCTCGGAACCCTCCGCCCCCACCGCCTGGAGGTCCGACGCCCGGTGCACGACGGCCACGTTGGCCACGCCGTAGGAGCGGGCCAGCTTGAAGGTGGCCTGGAGCCAGCGGGCACTGGGGAGGTGGGACAGGACCGCCCAGGCCTCGTCCGCCACCACCACCCTCCTGGTGCCGTCCTGACCCGCCCCGCCCATTGCGCTCTGCAACCACCCCAGGGCGCACACCATCAGCAGGCCCAGGGCGGGTGAGGAGTACAGCGCCGACAGGTCGAGCACGACCATGCCCTGGCCGAGGCCGGCACCGGGCGAGCTCGGGCCGTCGAACATGCCGGCCAGGTCCCCATGGACCAGGCGGCGCAGCTCCAGGGCGACCTGGCGTCCGTCCGTCCTCAGCCCTTCGACGTCGGTGCCCAGGTCCCGGGCCGCGCCGGGCCCGGGCGACATGAGCTCGTGCGCGACCTGGCCCAGGGTGGGCACCGCTCCCAGAGCCTCGGTCGCCGCCAGCGCCACGTCGACTGCCGCCCGTTCGGCGGGCAGGAGCTGACGCCCGAGGGAGCTGGCCAACAGCGCTCCGAGCAGCTCGGAACGGCGCTGGTGGGCGCTGCGCACCCCGCCCGCGCCGGTGCCGGGGACCTGGCCGCCTCCCCTGTGGCCCTGGTCCTGGGCGTGGGAGCCCAGGTCGAGCGGGTTGAGCCTGAGGCCCAGGCCCGGGCCCAGCCGGAGCGGCACCGCCCCCACCGCCCCGGCCAGTGCCCCGTACTCCCCCTTGGGGTCCAACGCCCAGCACTGACGGCCCTGGAGGTACTGGCGCCACAGGAAGCTCTTGACGAAGGCTGACTTGCCACGGCCGATCTGGCCCAGCACCACCATGTTGGGGTTGGTGAGCGTCCCCGCTCCGTAACAGTCCCAGGGGTCGAAGCAGAAGAGCCCGCCCGATGCCTCCTGGCCGAGGTAGCACGAGCCAGAAGGCAGTGGGGCGGGCACGACAAAGGGGTAGAGGGCGCCCAGCTGGGCGCTGGTGCCCCGGTGGGCGGGTGGGAGGCCGTAGAGGCGAGGCATGCATCTCTCCTTTGGTAGGCCCCCACCCGCCCGGGCGGGGCGGCGGGCGGGGGCGGGGGCCCGCTCCTGGCCGCCCCGGGGCTCAGGTACCTGCGATGGCTGCCACAGGCAGGTTGGAGGTCACGCCGTTGGGCACGGCGCCCGCCTGTGCATCGCCGAAGCCGTACACCCGCCCGTCAGCACCGGCCATCCAGTAACCGCCGTTGTCCGGGGTGAGGGCGATACCGACCACGTTGTCCACCCGGACGCCCTCACCGGGCAGCGACCCGAGGAACCTCACCCCGGTACCGAACACGAACGCCCCGCCGTCCGCCCCCACGAGCACGTAGCCCGTGCCCGTCGAGGACGGCAGGATGGCCCTCACGTCGTGGACGTGACGGTGGATGCCCGGGAGCGAGCCGTAGAAGCGCGCCCGCCCGAAGTTGAACACACCGCCGTCGGCGCCCACCAGCAGGTAGCCGGCACCGCCGGGGCTCGCCACCATGCCCACCACATCGTGGACGTGGACATGGATGCCCGGTAGCGAACCGTGGAAGGTGGCGTCGCCGAAGGTGAAGAACCCGCCGTCGGCGCCCACCAGGTAGTAACCCTTGCCGTCACTGGTGGCCGCGATGGCCACGATGTCGTGGACGTGCTTGCCCAGGGCGGGCAGGTCGCCGTAGAACCTGGCGTCCCCGAAGGCGGCCACGGTGCCGTTGGCGCTCACCAACCAGTAGCCACGCCCCGAGGGGGTGGCGGCGATGCTCACCGCCGGCCCGGAGGACTGGTTGACGGTCATCCCGCCCAGAGCCTGCGCGGCCCCGGAGGCGAAGACCTGCCCGTCACGGCTGAGCAGCAGGTAACCGGGCGGGGGCAGGTTGACCACCTCGGCATAGACGCCCGAGGCCGAGGGCCGGTAGGCAGGGCTGCCCGCCACCGAGGCCCGGCCCGAGTAGACGGCCTGGACGCTGTAGCGGCCTGCCGCGTCGTAGCTCGTCGTGCAGGTGGCCAGCCCGTTGGACGTGTTCAACGCCACCTGGGCACAGCCGGGCAACGAGTTGCCTCCGCTCAGGAAGTTCACGTACCCGCCACCCGGGTTGGGCGTCACCCGGGCCGTGTAGGTCACCTGGGCACCCGCGGCCACCGGGTCGGCCGAGGAGTAAAGCTGGGTGGTGGAGGACGGCACGGTGGTCGTGGTCGTGGTGGACGTCGAGGTCGTGGTCGTGGAGGTGGGCTGTGCCACGTTGCTGTAGAGGTACAGCTCGTCCACCGACCACCAGTACTTGGCGTCCGGCTGGGTGACCATGACCCGCACGTAGCGTGCGTACTGCGGTGGGAACGAGGTGACCTCCACTGCCGAGGTGCCCGTGCAGCTCGCCACCGTGGTCCATGACCGGGCATCGTTGGAGATCTGGACGCTGTAGCCCGGGGCGTAGTCGGTGGGAGAGCCCGGTGCCAACAGGGCAACCTCGTCGAAGATGTGAGCCGAGCCCGTGTCCACCTGGAGGTACTGCCCGGCCTGCTGGACGGCCCCGGTACTGAAGCGGGTGGCCAGGTTGCCGTCCAGGGCCAGGGCGGGGGCATAGGAACTGTTGTAGGGCACATTGGCCGTCGCAGCCCAGTGCGACCGGTCCAAGGCAGAACCGCTGGCCGAGGCCCCGCAGTTGACCGGCCCGTACAGGTTGAGCTCGTCCACCGACCACCAGTAACTGGCGTCGGCCGCCGTCACCACGACGCGCACGTACCGGTCGGTCTGGGCCGGGAAGCTCACCACCTGCTGGACGCCCACGCCCGTGCAGGAGGCAACGGTGGCCCACGAGCTGGCGTTGTTGGACACCTGGACCTCGAAGCCCCGGGCGTAGTCCGTGGGCGAACCGGGGACGGCGAGAGACAGCTCGTCGAAGGTCTGCGCCGCACCCAGGTCCAGCTGCAGGAACATGCCGGCCGCCTGGGTGTGGTCGCTGCTGAAACGCGTGGAGAGCGAGCCGTCCAGCGCGTGCCAGGGTGCATCGGCGGAACTGGACGACGTGTTGCTGCTGGCCTGCCAGCCCGTCCGGGCCAGGGCGTCGCCCACCACCTGGGCCGTGCAGTTGGTACCGCTCAGGCCGGCGGTACGGGCAGCCGGCACAGCCGCAGCCAGCACAGCCGCGGCCGGCACCGGGGCGACAGTCACCGCGGGCACCAGGAACGCAGCCAATCCCGCGGCACCGCACAAGGCCGCACTGAGCCGCAGCGGCAGGCGCCGGTCGTGCTTCGGCCGGTGTCGGGTCATTTCCTCTCCTCCCTGCGTGGGTTGCACTTCTTGTCTTGAGCTTTCCCGCTGAGGGCGGGGCGCTTGTGATCGAAGTGTGAACAACCTGAAACATTTCTGTGAGCGCCCTTCCCCCGCGCCTTCGCCCGCCCGTAGGCGCGGGGCCGCCGGCCGGGACCGCTCACAGGCCCCGTCCGAGGGGCAACGTCCAGGTGAGGGCCGCAGCCTGTTGGCCGTAGAGGGGGTACAGGCGGAGGCCGGCGCGTGCCGCCGAGCCCACCAGCTCGGCTGATGCCTCCTCCAGGGCGGCCTCACCTTGGGCCGACAGCGACACGTACCCGGCGAACTCGAACGCCACCCGGCCATCGGCGAGGTCGGCTTCGCGCCCCTCGACCGCCTCGGCTCGCCGCCGCTGGCGCGCCGTCTCCAGGAACCCGCCCTGAGCCCTCAGCTGGGCGTCGGCCAGTTGAGAGGTCCGGGAGGACTCGGCATCACGGGCTGCCCGCTCGGCCGGCAACGGCCTCATGACCACCGAGAAGGACCGCGCCCCGGGGGCACTGAGCAGGGGGCTCAGGAAGTCCGGCGCCACATGGCTCAGTGGCCACTCACCAACCCAGAAGGTACGGTGCCACAGCTCCCCCACCGCCACCGCCGACCAGGCCTCGCGCACAGCGAGGCGGCCCGGCGGCCCGACGGCTCCGCTGCCCAGGCCCGAACGCAGGGCGGCGGCCATTGTGGCTGCACCGAGCGGCCCGTCGCAGTACAGGCCGGTGGCCAGGAGCTGGGACCGCAGGCCGCCCACCTGGGTGCGCAGCGCCCGTCCCGCCCGCTCGACCAGAGCGGGGCGCCTGCCGGGACAGGGCACCGCCACGACGAGCAGCGACTCGTGCCGCCAGGCGTCCCGGGCCACGAGCTCCAGCAGGCGCCGCTGGTCCTGGCGCAGCTGGTCCAGGAGCGGCGGCCCGGGGCAACCCGCTGCGCCGGGTCGGCCTCCTTCGAGCACGCGACGTAGGAGATCCCCGCCGTCGTCCTGGCGCGCCCTCTGGCACCACTGCAGCCGGGCGAGGCCGCTGCCGCTGCCGCCCACCGACTCGAGCACGCCGGCCCAGGCCGCCAGCCGGCGCTCCTGGTCCACCCGGTCCTCGAGGCTGAAGCCGGGGCCGGTCGTGGACAGGACCGCGGCGAGCGTGCCCTGCCCCCGGTCCCAGACGGCGCCCAGGGGGCCGCCCTGAGCGTCGCCCCCGACCTCGACCACCTCCACGTCGGAGGCCAGGCCCTCCAGGGGCCGGGGGGCACGGCGGTGGACGAGCACCACGCGACGCTCTGCCCCCTCCCCCTGCACCATGGCCGTGGATGCCGGCGGGCCGCCCCGGGCGTCCCGTGACCGGGCGCAGTAGCGTGCCACCACCAGCCCCCAGCCGAGCAGGGGCCGGCCGGCCCGGGACCCGCACGCCATCCCCCCCAGGGCGAGCACGGCCAGGGCGGCCACCACGCCCACGGCGCTCGGCCAGGCTCTCAGGAACGAGACAGCCGACAGCGCGCACAGGGCCAGGACCGCGAGCTGAGGCCAACCGAGCCCCAGGAGCGGGCCCTTGCGGTGCAGGGGCTCAAACCGGTAACCGTTCTCAGCCAAGGCTCGCCCCGATGCCCGCGCTGGTGCCGGGCCGGGGGCCGGCCGGGCCGGGCCCTTCCGAGCCGCTCACCCGGGCCAGCAGCTGCTCGGCACCGGCCGAGGGCCCCGTGGCCACCGAGTGCGCAGCACCACCCCCACCAGGTGGCCCGCCCATCTGGCTGGAGCCGCCCATCCCCGCTGCAGCCATGGAGGCCACCCGCTGCGCCGTCCGGGAGGCGGCATGGAAGGGCTGGCGGGCCGCGCCCTGGAGGTGGGCGATGGCCGTCACCTCCACCACCGGCACCAGCCGGAGGAGCATGAACGGAGCGAACGCCGCCATGAGCAGCACGGCGCTGCCGGTAACGACGCTCTCCACTCCGACCTGGCTACCGGCCAGGGCTCTGGCCCCCAGGCAGAGGGCCGCCATCACCACGGGCTTGGCCAAAAGGAGGGCCACCAGGACCTCGACCAGGCGCCGGGCCCAGTGGGCCGTGGCCGGCCAGACCAGCCCGGCCAGGGCGAGGGGCATGAAGAAGACAGCCAGCTCGATGGCAGCCGAGCGCAGGACCATCTCCAGCCACAGGGCCATGCCTCCCGCCACGAGCAGCAGGCCGAAGACCACCTGCACGAGCTGGGCCCCGGCGAAGCCGGCCGCACCGCCGAAACTGAGGCCAACCACCCGGGCGAACAGGTGGCCCAGGCCCGGGTAGACCGACGCTTCGATCAGCCCGGTCATGGCGTCCGTCACCTGCAGCCCGACCCGGCACAGCTGGACCAGGGCGGCAGCACCGAGCAATGAGGCAGGCAGGGCCACGCCCCACGCCCGGGCCAGCCGGTGGACGTCACGACGGAGGACGGCGCCTATGGTGGCCGCAAAGAGCAAGGGCGCGACCAGCACCTCGGCCACCGGCGCCAGGGTGCCGGCAGCCGAGGCGAACCAGGAGCCGGGGGCCAGGGAGAGAGCGGTCGTCGCCGGCACGGCTGTCGACATCACCTCGCTCACCAGGGAACGGACCAGTGCCGCCTCCAGGCCGAAGAGGGTGGAGAAGAACGCGTTCGTGATGGCCTTGGCCAGAGCCGACCAGCCCAGGCCGAACAGGCCTGCGGCGCCCCCCACCCTGCCGGTCGGGTGCGGGAGCAGCGGAGGGCCACCGGCCACAGCGGCCCCGGTGCCGGTCAGCAACCGGGAGACCGCCCGGCGGGGGACGGGCGGGCTCCCGGTGCGCGTCAGTGCGTGGACGTTCAATGGACCTGGGTGCCCTGGGTGAAGAAGAAGCCGACGATCTGCTGGGACGCCCCGATGAGCAGAGCCGCCAGCCCCGAGACGACCACGCCGCGCCGGCCGCTGTAGGACTGTTGGTAGTTGTGCGAGAAGTGGCCGAACGCCCACATGACCCCGCCGACGATCACCCCCACGATCGACGCCAGCAGGGCCCAGTGCCCGACCCCGCTGGCCAGGTTGGTCAGCACCTGGTCCCCGGGCAGGTTGCCTCCCTGGGCCGGGTTGATGTTGATCCCGGTCGAGGAGCCACTGGCCAGACGGGCCACTGCTCGCTCGACAGGTTGGCTGAGGGTCAGCACGCTCGGGTACATGGACGCTCCTTGCTCGGGGGCCGCTGGGCCGGTCAGGTGAGGGCCAGGGGAGGCCGAGGACCGCTGGGCACGAGCGCCAGGGACATTTCATAGTATTCCATAGCTCTGATAGTGTTTCAAGTGTGCTGGTGATCGGAAGTGCGTCAGCCCGGCAAGTGGGCTACTGGCAGCGGTCGGCGGTGCACTGGAGCTGGGAGGGTGGCGCCGTAGGCCCGTTGGGCCTCCACGACGGGCCTGGCACACCGGCAGGGCGCAGGGACCTGGCCGCCCTACTGACCGGCTGCCGGCCCTCGACCGGGCTCCCGCTCACCGGCCGCCCCGGTCTGCGCAAGCGCCAGGGCTGGGACCTCGTGTTCGCCGCCCCCAAGTCCGTCTCCCTGCTCGTGGCCGGGGGTGCAGACGCACCGGGCCGGCTGCTGGGCGCCTACCGCCAGGCCGTGTCGGGAGCACTGGGCCTGCTCGAGGCCGAGGCCGCCGTGGTGCGCGTCCGCGGCGCCGACGTGCCGGCCCGTTTCGTGGTGGCGGCCTTCGAGCACCGCACCAACGCTGACGGCCACCCCCACCTGCACACCCATGCCGTGCTGGTCAACCTGGGGCTGCAGCCGGACGACCGCTGGGGCTGCCTGGCGGGCAACCACCTGTGGCGCTGGCGGGAGGCGGCCGGGGCCGCGTTCCAACTGGCGCTGCGTTCCGGCGTGCGCAGCGCCGGGCTGGCCCTGGCGTGGGAGGTCCTGCCCGGGGGCCTGGCCGAGCTGGCCGGCGTCGCCGGCCCCGCCCGCGCTGCCCTCTCCGGCCGGTCCCTGGCAGTGCGCGCCGCGGCAACGAGGTCCGGTACGCCCGGGGCTGGTGCGCTCCGGACGGCCCAGGCCGGCACCCGGGGCGCCGCCTCGGGCCCTGGCCGGCCGGCCCCGGTCGTGGACGGGGGGGCCACCCTCCTGGCGGTGGCGGCCCGGCTCCCCTGCCTGCCCGGGCCACCCCCCGCCGAGGGGGCCGTGGTGGCCAGGCTGGCCGACCGGTCATCGGCCTTCGGCCGGCCCGATGTCTGGGCCGCCCTGGCGGAGACCTGCCCCGACGGCCTGGACCTGGGGGAGGCGGCCCGCTGGGTGGACGCCGCCGCGCTGGCCTGGCAACGCCCGGGGGGTGGCGGGGCCGCGCCCCTCAGCACCCCTTTGGCGGGCCGCTACGACACCGAGCTGGTCGAGCTGGCCACCCGGGGCCAGTTCGCCCACCTGGCAGAGGTCAGCCCGGAGATCGCTGAGCTGGAGCTCGGCTACCTCGGCTGCTCGGGGCCCGCCTGGAGCGCCGCCCTCCAACTGGCCTGCTCCGGCCATGCCATCTCGGTCGTCGCCCCCGGTCCATGGCTGGCCCAGGCCGCGTGCATCGACGCCGCTCGTGCCGTCTGGCAAGCGGCCGGGGCCGAGGTGACGGTGGCCACCCCATCCGCTCTGGCGTTGCGGCGCTGGCAGGCGCTGACGGGCCTCGGCACCAGACAGGGGCCCCTGCTCGCCCCGGGCCCGGGCCGTCCCGGCACCGCGGCCGGCTCACGGGTCCTGGTGGTGGACGCCGCCGACCGGGTCGGGCCGGCCGGCCTGGCCCGTCTGGCCCGGGCAGCCGGGCGGAGCTCGACCAAGCTCGTACTGGTGTTGGGGGGCACTGCCGCAGGCCGGGGCCGGCCGTGCTCGCTCGGCCTCGAGGAGCTGGCCGAGCGGTCTGCCACCGGGCCCGGGCCTCACCAGTGGCCGGGGAGCACCGGAGGCCACCCGGTCCACGAGGTCGAGGGGCTGGCAGTCAGAGGAGCTGCCACCGGGTGGCAGGCCATGGCCTACGCAGCACAGGCCGGGGTGGGGCATGGCGCAGACGGGACAGGCCGGGCGCTCGTGGTCGCGTACGGTGCCGACGAGGCAGCCGCCCTCAATGAGATGGCCGCGCGGGACCTCCCCGGGCCCGGCCTCGCCCTCGGCGACCGGGTCTACCGGCCCGGGAGCCCGGTGCTGGCCCTCCGCCGGGTGGGGCCGGTCCCCGCTGCCACCAGGGGACGGGTGGTCGAGCTGGGCAGCAGCTGGTTGGCCGTGCGCTGGGAACTGCCCTCAGGGGCCGTGCTGCACAGGCTGGGCCCGGGCGAGGCCGACCGGCTCGGGCACGGCCATGCCACCACCGTGCCCTACCTGCGCCACCTCGGCCCCTCGGAACCCCTCGTCGTGCTGGGGGCACCCGAGCACCTGGGGGCACGCTCGGCCCAGGTCACCTCGGCCGTGGTGACCGTCGCCGGGCCGGGCGCTCCTGCGCTCGGGCCGGCGGGCTGGCACGCCCGGGACCGGGCCGCCGCCCGCCAACTGGCCGTCGGCTGGCCGGACGAGAGCATGCTGCAACGAGCCGGGCCACGGCCCCTGGGCGCCGCGGCCCGACGCCGCTGGGCGGCTACCGTGGCCGAGTGCGCCTTCGAGCGCATGGCCGGCGCCCACGCGCCGCGCTCCGGGCCGGCCCTGCCTCACCCGGGCCGCGAGCCGGGGCCCGCACAGGCAACAAGCCGTCACGGCGCGATGATGCCCTGGTGACCCGGCTGTCCAAGCAGGACCTCCTGCGGTACTGGCGGCCCGTGCGCTTCCTCGTCGGCCTGGTGCTCGTCGCCCTGGCCGCCTGGTTCATCGCAGGCAAGACCAGCGAGCTGTCGGGGGCCACGGCCTTCCTGGGCCAGCTCCGCTGGCCCTGGCTGGCCCTGGCGGCGGCCGCCGAGGTCGCCTCCTACGCCTTCATGGCCGCCCTGCAAAGGTCCCTCCTGCGAGCAGGAGATGTGTCGCCGCCCCTGCGGAGGGTGACGCTGGTGACCCTGGCCGGCACCACGATCCAGTCCGCTCTTCCGGCGGGCACCGCCTTTGCCGGCCTGTACCAGTTCCGCCAGTTCGCCATGTTCGGGGCAGACGACGTCCTGGCCGGATGGGTCGTGGTGGCAACGGCCGCCGTCTCGCTGGGCACGCTCAGCGCGCTGGCCGGCCTCGGCCTGTCCATGGCCGCCTCCACGGGTAGCGCTCTCGACCTCGTGGGGGCCATCGTGGGCGTCTGGCTGGTGGCCGTGCTGGGGGCTCTGGCGTGGAACAGGCGCAGCCAGATCTACCGGTTGACCCTGGCCGGCGTGGTCGGTGCCGAGGGCCGGCTGGGCCGGGACGGCCAGCTCAGCGGGCCCCTGGCCCGCCTGGTCGGCCGGATGCAGTCGGTGGCGCCGACCAGGAGGCGCTGGGGCCTGGCGCTGGCCTACGGGACGGCCAGTTGGCTCACCGACGGCGCCTGCCTGATGTTCGCCTTCATCGCAGTGGGTGCCCCCGTTCCCTGGCAGGGCCTCCTCCTCGCCTACTGCGGTGGGCAGTTGGCGGTGAACCTGCCCATCACACCTGGGGGCCTGGGCGTGGTCGAGGGCAGCCTCACCGTGGCCCTGGTGGCCTTCGGCGGGGGGCGCGCCGCCACGGTGGCCGCCGTCCTGCTCTACCGGGTGGTGAGCTTCTGGGTGCCCCTACCGGTGGGCGGGGCCTCCTACCTGGCCCTGGCCCGCTCGGCCCGGGCCGGGCGCAGGGCACCTGCGCCGGCGACCTACGAGGGGGCCCCCGCCACCCCCGGCGGCGCGGTGGCGGACCTCGTGGCGGCCGGGATGGACGGGCCGGGGCCACTGGGGACCGTGGCCCTTGTGGAAGCCCCCACCCCGCAGACGTTCATGACGGGTCGTTCCGGGCGGCCCCGCCCGTCGCGGGCGGTGGGAGCGGGCTCGGGCTACCAACCGGAGGCGAGCTTGTCGGAGGAGCTGGAGGGAACATGAGACCTGACCTGGCGCCCGCCCAGGCCGCTGCCCGGCGCCGGGCACGGGCCTCGGCTCTTCTCACCTCGTTCGTGGTGGCCGGCCTCGGCCTTGCCGCCTGCACCAGGCCCACACCCCCCGTCGGCCTGGCCGATTGCTACGAGAACCTGCCCCTGGCGACCGCGGCCCTCAACGCGCCCAAGGACAGCTACCACTTCAGCGGGGTCAAGCTGGTGCCCCCCCGGATGATGGCCCGCCTGGTGGGCCATCGCTTCCCCACCGACCCCGGTGCCCACTTCCAACCCCCGGCGGCCAACCTCCAGGTGTGCGCCTTCGCCTTCACGGGCGACTTCCCTTCCGGGCAGGTCGCAGGGGCGCCGAACGGCGTGTCCGGCAAGGCGGCGATCGTGCTCGTGACCACCCAGCGCAAGCTGCTCTTCAGCTTCGTGCTGCCCAGGCTGCCGATCCGCTTCAGCTCCATGACCTGAGCCCTCTGCGCAGGCAGGGGCCTGGCGGGAAGCCCGAGGCGCCTCTCCGGGCGAGCGCCCTAGGTGGTGAGCAGCTCCCGCGCCCCCCGGTCGGTCGAGGGGTGGCGCAGCTTGGACATGGCCCGGGCCTCGATCTGGCGGATGCGCTCCCGGGTCAGGTTGAAGTGCTCCCCCACCTCGTCCAGGGTGCGGGGCTCACCCCGGTCCAGCCCGAAGCGCAGTCTCAGGATCTCCCGCTCCCGCTCGTCCAGGGCGACCAGCATCTTGCCCACCTCGCCCGAGAGCAGCGACGCTGCCGCCGCCTCGAAGGGCGAGATGGCCGAGCGGTCCTCCACGACGTCACCCAGTTCGGCGTCACCGTCCTCACGCAGTGGCTCGGACAGCGACAGCGGCTCGGCCGCGTGCCGGAGGATCTCGATGACCTTCTCTTCCTCGAGCTCGAGGTCGTGGGCCAGCTCGGCAGAGGTGGGGCGCCGGCCCAGTTGGCCCTCGAGGCGTCCCCTGGCCTTGGTCACCCTTGTGAGGAGGTCACCGGCGTGCACGGGGAGCCGCACGGTACGGCCGGTGTTCGCTATCCCCCGGGTGATGGCCTGGCGTATCCACCAGGTGGCGTAGGTGGAGAACTTGAAGCCCTTGCGCCAGTCGAACTTCTCCACGGCGTGCATGAGGCCGAGGTTGCCCTCCTGCACCAGGTCGAGCAGGGGCAGCTCGGCCGCCTGGTACTTCTTGGCGATGGACACCACGAGCCTCAGGTTGGCCTTGACGAAGGTCTCCGCCGCCTCGTCCCCCTCCCTCTGGGCGCGTCGCAGTTCGCGTTTGCGAGGAGCTGTGAGGACCTTGCCCGAGACCAGCTCGGCCCTGGCAGCACGTCCCGCCTCGATGGCCTGAGCCAACCGGGCCTCGTCGTCCTTGGTGAGCAGGGAGTGCTTACCGATGTCGTTCAGGTAGAGGCGGACAAGGTCTTCCTCCGGCTGAGCGGCGTGATTGTTTGGCACTTAGTCCGTCGTCCTCATTCGAAGGGCGCCAACCGACGCTCCCCCAACCCGTTCATGGACCGTCGAGACAACAGGGCGCCATGCTACCGGCCCCGAGGTCGACCTCTGCACTCGTTGTCACCGACTTCCCACCCGATGTTACCGGGCCCAAGCGCCGTCCGTACCGGGCCTGAAGACCGTGAACGCGTCCCCGTCAACGCGGAGCAGCCCAGGGGCCACGCAGCGTGCGGGCTAGGGAGCGGTCCCACCCGGGCGACCCGGTCGCGGCTCCTCGGCCTGCGGCCCGGGCTGAGCTTCGCGGGGGCCATCGGCCAGCTCGCTCAGGGCCTTCAGCTCCACCGCCGACGTTGCGGCCTGGCGGTTGGCAGCAGTCAGAGCGGCGAAGACCTCCTCCCGGTGGACCTGCACGTCTTTGGGAGCGCTTATGCCCAGGCGGACCTGGTCCCCGCGGACCTCGAGCACGGTTACCACCACGTCGTGACCGATCACGATGCTCTGGTGGACATGCCTCGTTAGTACCAGCACCCTCGCTCCTTCCCTGGGCGATGCGGGCAGCCTAGTGGCTGGTGAGGGCGCCGGGACCGATGGGCCGGGGACGGGGGCCTGTCACCCCGTGCCGCCTACCGGCGGTCGACGGGGGCAGGCCCGGTGGTCAGCGCTGGTCGCCCACCAGTGGGGTCTGGGCGCCGTAGCCCGAACCCGAGAGCACGGCCTGCACAGCCTGCCCCGTGACCAGGTTGACCACCAGCGGGCCGAGGAGGTTGGCAGTCGCCTCCTCCGGCTTGGCCCCCAGGGTGAGGATGACCAGGACCCCCAGCTCCTCGGGGCCCGAAGCGTCCACCGCCTGGTAGACGTCGGGCCCGAAGCGCGGTTGGTACCAGGCGAAGAAGACGGCGGGTGCAACGACGACAAAACGCAGCCCGAGGACCTCGGCGCAGTCGATCACGTAGAAGGGGCTGGGCTCCTCGCCCCAGGTCCGCACCGAGAAGGTGCGGGCGGCGGGGAAGCCCGGCACCCCGGCAGCGAAGTGCAGGGCGCTGGTCGCCATGCTCGGTCTGGTGGAAATGCTCATGGTGGTCATGGGAGGCTCACGGTCGTTTATGCGAGGAACTGGGCGAGGGAAGGTTGGACGACCTTGGCCGTGGTGCCCAGCGCCGCCTGATAGGAGATCTCGGCCAGGTTCAGCTCGCTGAGCACCTGGGCCTCGTTGGCATTGGAGATGTTGGCCACCTGGTCCTGCAGGGAGGTGACCATGTTGCCGACCTGGGTCTGGCCGGTGTTCAGCCCCGCCCCCAGGGCGCCCACGGTGCCCTGGGCCTGGGTGGCGGTGCCGAGGGCGGACTGCAGGCCGGCCAGGTCCGTACCCGAGAGGGCGGCGGTGTTGCCGCTCGTCAGGTCCTTGGAGATGGTGTCGAGGAGGGCGAACACGCTGCTGGAGCCGGAACCGAACACCTGGTCGCCCGTGATGCTCACCGCCGCCTTCTGCCCCGGGGCGACCATACGGGTCACCGGCGTCGTACTGCCCGCGTAGGCATAAGCCGTGGCCGGGTTGTAGGAGGGGCTGGTGGGGTCGCTCACCCCGCTGGCACCACCCTGGGGGTAGGGGTCGGTGCCGTAGGTGCCCGAGAACACGGGCCGGTTGTTGTACTGGGTGGCGGACAGGCTCAGCAGCTGGGTCTTTATGGCCAGCACCTGCTGGGAGAGGGCCTGCCGGCTGGTCGGGTCCTGGGCCGTGGCGTTGGCACCCGAGAGCACGTCGGTCTGGACCTGGTTCAGCTCCTTGATGACCGAGCCCAGCGCGCTGTCGGCAGTGTTCAGCCAGGACTGGCCGTCGGTGATGTTGCTGGAGTACTGCTGGAAGCGCCCGAGCTGGGCGTTGAGGGACAGTACCTGCGAGGTGCCGGTGGGGTTGTCCGACGGCTGGTTGATGGACTTGCCCGTGGCCGCCTGCTGCTGGAGCTGGGTCAGGTTGGACAGCGAACCCTGCAGGTTGGCGATCATCAGCATGGTCGCCGACTGCTGGGTCACGCGCGACACGTCGGACATCGGCTTACCCCACCATCGTTATGAGCGTCTGCAGCGTGGTGTTCACGGTGCTGATGAACTTGGCTGCCGAATCGAAGGCGTTCTGGTACATGACCATGTTCGTGAGCTCCTGGTTGATGTCGACGCCGGTGGCCGACTGCAGGGCGGAGTTCACGTTGGTGGTCACCGCCTGCTGGTTGGCGTAGCTGGTGTTGACACTGGCGTTGGCCTGGCCGACATTGGTCACCAGTTGGTTGTAAGCCGAGTCGGCCTCCGGGCCCGTGGTCGTCGTGGCGCCGCTGGCGCTCCAGGCGGACGCCGACGCCCCGGCCCCCCAGCCACCCGCCGGTACGGCGAGGGCCGCCGTCTGGGAGTTGGGGAGCTCACCCACGTCGGCAGCGATGGTGCCGTCCTGGTTGGTCGCCGTCGAGCCGGCCGGGGTGGGGCTGGCGGCGGCTGCGATCAGCGTCGGGTCCGAGGCGATGGCCGGGTTCACCTGGATGTTGGAGGCCCCGCTGCCCAGGAAGAAGGGGACGCCGTGGTTGTTGTGGAGGTCGTAGCCGGTGGCCATGAGGTTGTTGACCGAGCCCATGAGGCTCTGGGCCACCTGGTCCAGCTGGTTGCTGTACGAGGGCACGTAGCTGTTGACCACGTCGAGCATCCCCCCCAGTTGGCCGCTGGCGGGCTGATAGGTGCTCTGGTCCTGGCTCCAGACCAACGAGTAGGGAGGGCCGCTGTTGGTCACCGACAGCTGCTGGTAGCTGATCCCCGACACCAGGTTCTCCCCGCCCGAGGTGACGTTGATGGTCCCGTTCGAGTTGTAGCCGACGTTCACGCCCAACTGGTTGGACAATTGCGAGACCAATTGGTTGCGCTGGTCGACGAGGGCGTTGACCGTCTTGCCCCCCGCCGCCTGCCCCACGATCTGCTGGTTGAGCGCTGCTATCTGCTTGGCGTCCTGGTTGACCTGCTTGAGGGTCAGCGAGACGTTCTGCACCGTCTGCTGGCTGAGCTGGGCGAGAGAACCGGAGACCTGGTTCAGCTGGCTGGTCAGGTTGCTCGCCTGCTGGACCAATGTCGCCCGCGTGGGCACGTCGGCAGGGTTGTTGGCCAGCGTGGACCACGACTGCCAGAACTGCGTGAGCACCCCCGAGAGCCCGTTGGTCGAGGGCTCCTGGAAGTTCTGCTGGACCGCCTGGAGGCCGGCCTGCTGGGCCGACAGCAAGCCCTGGCTACCCTGCTCGGTGTAGCTGCGCTGCTGCAGGTAGGCGTTGGAGAGCTGGGTGATGCTGACCACCTGCACGCCGGACCCGGGCTGGGCGTTGGGGCTCTGGTCCAGCCCCAGGTGCTGGAGCACGCCCACGGCCGACAGGTTGACCCGCTCGGCCGAGTACCCCGGCGTGTTGGCGTTGGCCACGTTCTGGCCCACCGTGTCCAGGCCGACCTGCTGGGCCTCCAGGCCCGACAAGCCCAGTCCGAGGGCGGAGAAGCTGCTCATCGGCCCCCCGCTCTCAGATCGCCTCGTTGACCAGCAGGTGGCCGGCGGGCGCCGAGGTGACGCTGCCGGTGGCCGTGTAGGCTGTGGGCGGCGGTGCGGCGTTGCCGCCCAGCCAGTTCAGGGCCTCCCGGGCCGCGTCCCGGCCCTTGGCCAGCAGGTGACGGTTCTGTTCGGACAGCTCCTGCACCTCACCTGTGAGCTCCAGGAAGGCCTGGCGGTGGCGGCCGAAGATGGAGGACCACGGCTCGGGCGACGCCTGGGCCAGCGACTTGAGGCCCGGGTAGCTGTCGAGCCCGAGCTCCTGGGCCGCCGCCTCCACCTTGACAGAGCGCACCAGCTCGGCCGCTTTCAACTGGTCGAGCACGATCTCGACCTCCCGCGAGGCGTGGTTCACCCAGCGTGCCTTGCCCGCACCGAGCAGCAGCTGCTCCTCCTCGAGCTTGAACACCAGCAGCTCGAGCAACTGCCGCTCGCGCCACAGGACGGTCGACACCTCGTTCAAGGCCTGGTCGTTGTGCTCTCCAAGGGCCACGTAGCCTGATCGGCGCCCCCGCACCGGACCTTAGGAACAAAATGGCCGTCATCTCCGCTTCGCCCCACCCTGGAGCGGAGCTCAGCGCAGCAGGCCCTGGGCGAAGGCTTGCGAGATCGCCTCGTGCCGGCCCCGGGCGCCGAGCTTTGCGTAGATGTGGCCCAGATGGGTCTTGACCGTGGCCGGGGTCACGTACAGGACCTCGGCGATGCGCTTGTAGGACGCTCCCGACGCCAGCTGGGAGAGGACCTCCAGCTCCTTGGGCGTGAGCACGTCTGCCCCCGGGCCGGGCCCGTCCGCCGAGGCCAGGTCGGGCGTACGCTGGGCCACCGGCAGGGGCACGAAGACCGGCTGGGAACCGGCGCCGCTCCCGGCCCGCTCACCGGCGCCGGCTGCGGCTCGGACCGTTCCGACCAGCTCCTCGGCGGTGAGCGAGCGCATGGCCAGTCCTGCCACCCCGGCGCCCAGCATCTCCATGAGCTGGTGCCTGGTGGGCGCCGTGAGCAGGGCCACCACAGCGCAGCCCGGTAGGGCGCCCACCGCTTCACGGACCTCAGCCACATCGGCGTCGGCCACCAGGAGCACGTTGGCCCTCCTGGCCCGGGCCATGGCGACTCCCTCGGCCAGGTCGACGGCCTCGCCGGTCACCACCGTCCCCGCCGCGCGGAGGGCAGCCGCCGCACCGGCCCGGAACAGCGGCATGGCGTCCACAACGACAACTGTGTGGGCGTCCGGGCCGCCGGCCACCCGCCCGTCCGTCCAGGCCTCGGACGCGGCCTCCCGAGCGGTGGCCCCTCGCCCGCCTCCCACTGCTGCGGTTTGCAACGACGTCCCCGGCATGTGCCTCCCTGCTTGGCGACGCTCACCCGGAAGCTTACGCGCGCAAGGTAGTGCACCGACAACCCTCGGTGAGGCAGGCACCTCGGCCAGGACGGTCACTCTCGGCGGCGACCGGGGCCGACTAACTAGTTATTCTTTACTAGGCGGATACCACCTGTCCGGCCGATGGACGGCGCTCCACAAATCACCCGGACGGCGTATGCAGGGCCTCCTGTCGTTGAGCCGAAGTACTTCCCATGCCTTTGTTGCGCGCCGAAAGTAGTGGCCCGGGCTCCCAGCGTGCCGCCCAGCCGACGACCACTCCGCGTAATGGGCAAGTGCTCGCAGAGGAGCAGCTGGTCCGTTCGCACCTCCCCCTGGTCAACTACATGGTGGCGGAGATCGCCGGCCGCATCCCCCGGCACGTGTGCCGGGACGACCTGGTGAGCGCCGGCATGGCTGGCCTGGCCCAGGCTGCCAGGTCCTTCGACCCGGACAGGGGCATCACTTTCCAACGCTTCGCTTCGGCCCGCATCCGGGGCGCCCTGCTGGACGAGCTGCGCTCACGCGACTGGGCCAGCCGCTCGGTGCGGGCCAAGGCCCGCGATGTCTCCCAGACCACTGACACCCTCACCGCCAAGCTGGGCCGTCAGCCCACGGCCCAGGAGGTGGCGGCCGCCATGGGCGCCACCCGGGAGGACGTTGAAGCCATCAACGGAGACGTGTACAGGGCGGTCGTGCTCAACTTCGATGCCCTGCCCATCGACGGCAGCGCTGAGGACGTCCTGCTCGCCGGCTCCTCGAGCCCCGACGACGACGTCCTGGACAACGAGAAGCGGGCCTACCTGGTCGCTGCCGTCGACCACCTGCCCGAGCGCCTGCGCCGGGTCATCATCGGCTACTTCTTCGAGGAGCTGCCCATGCAGGTGCTGGCGGAGGAGCTCGGTGTGACCGACTCCCGTATCTCCCAGATGCGGGCCGAGGCGCTCCTGCTGCTGAAGGACGCCATCAACACCCAGCTCGACCCGGACCTGGTGGGGCCCACCGAGCACAGCCGGGCCGCCAAGCGCCGCTGCTCCTACTACGCAGCCGTGGCTGCCCACGACGACTACCGGCGCCGGCTCTCCCCCGAGGCGGGCTCGCTGGCCGCCCTGGCCCGCCAGCCAGAGGCCGCCCTGGCCTGAGACCG
>JAJZMF010000027.1:138306-216747 GCA_021850325.1 Actinomycetes bacterium | reverse complement strand
CGGAATGCCCAGGCCGAGCTACCCGATCGGGTCGCCGCCACCGTCAGGACGAAGATGCGCGCCGCCTACTGGATGGGCGACGTCCTCGAGGCCGAGGCAGCCCCGGTCGAGCTCGCCCGCCAGCTCGCCAAGTGCCTTCCATGAGGGTCATCGAGACGTCGAACACCCCGATTCTCCCTTGTGGGACAGGCACCTTGGAAGGACCCGCTGCCCTCAGCGGTCGCCTACGCGTGCAACAGCGAGGCTAGGAGGTCCACAGCGCGAAGAATGTGCGCTCGGTAAGCCGGTGCGCCCCGACGACATGGTTCGTACCGACCGTCGGGGAACTGGTCGCAGCGAGGCTGAGTGGACACGTCCCCTGACAGACCACCCCCGTATGGGTGCGGCGGACCGCCCTGCACCACGAGGGCGATCACACCGGCGCCGTGCGCCAGGGCACAGCGCGTGCCACCCCCTCCAGAGAGCTTGTCCTCCCAAGCCAAGTGGCTCATCCCTGTCCTGCCTCGCCCAGGCCGTCATCACCAGCCGTCAAAGTGAAATCTTCCAAATAGGCCTTGACACGTAGGAGCATCGATCTCGCGGGTGGCAGCTGCCGCGAGCGAGGACTGGCGACTGGTGCCTGGCGCAGACGGGGCCGCAGCGCCGCTTGCCGACACCGTCCGCGTCACGACTGGGCCAGGGCCAGGGCCAGGGGCAGGGCCAGGCCACTCTGCCTTCCCGAGGGTCGACCCGGTGCTGGCGTCCTGAGCGGCGAGCGAGGCGCCCAGGGCGGCATTGGCGTCGGCCCTCTGGGCGAAGCTGCCGAGCGAGACGTGCCTGCCGTTGACCAGCACCCTGGCCTGCCACCGGCCACTCGGGAGCTTGCATACCGGCCCCGTCCCCCAAGTCCCGCTGCGCCCCGGAAGTGGCCTGAAGCGGTGTGCCGGCGCACGTTGGGGTGCCGAGAAGAGGCGCTGTTGTCAGCGGGCGAGCCCGTTCCACAGGCCGGCACGAGCCGGCTGACAAGAGCGCCGAGAGCGAGCACCCCCAACGGGATTCGAACCCGTGCCGCCGCCTTGAAAGGGCGGTGTCCTAGGCCGCTAGACGATGGGGGCTGGGCGACCACATCCTAGGCGCCTACGCCGGACGTGGCCGGCAGGGCCTCAATCCCCCCGCAGGTGCCACTCGGTGCCTTGGGGCGTGTCACGCACCTCCACCCCTGTCTGCACCAGCACGTCCCGGATCCGGTCGGAGTCCTCGTAGCGCCGGTCAGCACGCGCTTTGGCCCGCTCGGCGAGCAACGCGCCCACCCAGGGCCCCACCACCTCTCGCGGGTCCCTCAGGCCCGTGCCGGCGACCTCCCCCAGGCGCACCAGCATCCGGCGCAGGACGGTCCGGGCGCGGTCCAGCTCGTCGGACTGGGTGGTGTCGGCGGCCCAGGCGTGGACCAGGGCCTCCATCTCGAGCATGACCCGGGTGGCCTCGTCGGAGGCCCTGGCAGCCAGCGCCTCGTCGAACCGGGCGCTCAGCCGGGCCGTCTCGTCCAGCAGCGGGTTGCCCGCATGGGCGGCGTGGGCAGCGCCGTCCCCTCCCGTGACCGCCCCGGCGCCACCGGGTAGGGCTTCGTCGCCTTGCCGCCGCTCGGGGGCGTCCGCGCCCGACAGCGTGCCGGCCCCTCCCCGCCCCGTAGGGCCCAGGGCAGCCCTGGCCAGGTCCACCAGGGGTAGCGTCTCCCCGCTGCCCAGGACCACCGAACGGCCCTGGTGGCGCAGCGTCACCGTCCCCAGCCCGGCGACCGTGGCCGTGCCCTCCCCGAGGTCCATCACGAGCGCCGTGTGCTCGTCCACCCCGAGCACCCAGGCACCGGCGGGCAGCTGGGCCTCCATGGCGGCCAACCGCTCCTCGCCAAGGAAGCAGAAGCGGGTGTCATGGTGGCCACCTTCGGCGTTGTCGTAGTGGGGCACGACGGCGACGTCGAGCCCGAGCGGGCTCAGCAGGTCGAGCCCCTCGTGCCACACCGGGTCAGCGCCCGCCTTGTAGACCTCGTAGACGGGCACCGTGAAGCGGCCGAGAGTCAGGGCGGCGGCCGAGGAGAAGGTGATGCAACCACCGGCGGACAGCTTGTCCGCCAGGAGCTTGGGCATGGCCGTGGACTGCCACTGACGGACCGCGTACGTCGGGCTACCCGGTCCGGAGAAGACCCAGGCGGCCTCGGCAACCTTGGCCAGCGCGGCCTCGACCTCCAGGGAACCCGCCGCCTCGCCCTCGGCCCGGCGCAACGACGCGACGTCGATGGCCCGGCCGACGCTGTCGCGGAAGTACGAGACGGCCCGGGCCGAGATGTCGGAAGCGTTGGACTGGAAGCCGTAGGGCGTGTCGATGAGCGCAGCCGCCACCGCGTCCGACGCCACCCCCTCGGCGAGCCGGTCGAAGTTGGCCCTGTGGACCTTGACCATCGTGGGGGTTGTCTCCCCCGAGCCCATGATGGTCAGCAGACGGGGTACCGCTTGCCCTCGCATTGGACCTTTCACCTCAGGCTCCGGCCTATCCCTGTCGGTCAGGGCCCGCCGACTGCGGCGTGATGGCCAGCACAACCCTGCGCTGGGCCACCATGTCCCGCTCGAACTCCGCCCAGTCCGGGTGGTCACCGGCCACCTGGGCATAGGTGAAGCGCAACAACGGCATCGCCGCCGGCAGTTCGATGACCTCAACCGCACCGTCGACCTGCACCCAACGGCCGAAGAACCCGTCGCTCACGGCGCAGAGCGAGACCACCGGGTCGCGGCGTACGTTCCGGACCTTCATGGCGGGCGCGCGGGTGGAAATGAGGATGCGGCCGTCGTCGGCCACGGCGTGCACGACCGGTGACATCTGGGGCCTGCCGTCCCGACGCCGGGTGGCCAGTACCGAGCGGTGGTTGGACCTCAGCCAGTCCACGGCCTCATCCAGTTCCATCGTCACCCTCCCTCAGCTCGTCTGCGTCCTCTTCTTCGTCACCCCGTTCTAGGTCCTCATCGCCGGAAAGCGCGCCCACGATCACGTCCTGGAGCCAGGTGAGCACCTGGTAGAGCATGTGAGGGGGGTCGTCCAGCTCCTCGGGGCCATCGTCCTCGCCCACGTCGAGCATGGTCCCCATCCAGAGGCGGACGTCATTGAGGGCCCGCACCCAGGCGTCCGTCTCCTCGGCCGTGAGCTCGGAGGAAGTCGCCGTCTTGGCCAGCGTCTCCAGGGCGGCCAGCTTGCTGTGCTCCAGGTCGGTGCCGACCAGCTCGCGGTACTCGGCCGCCGTCGCCTCGTCGGTGGCGTGGGCCGGCGGGAAGAGCCTCCGGAACGCGGCGTCGGCCCGGTCGGCCAGGATGGCGTTGCGCAGCTGCGTGGTCAGCTCGGCGAGCACCTGGCGGCTCTCGGCGTCCAACCTCACCTCGTAGGTGCCGGCCGCCGTGCGGCTCACCGGCATGTCCTCTGGTGCCGGGCTCAGCTGTCCTGCTCCATGGTCGCCCACAGCCCGTGCTCGTGCAGCCGGAAGACGTCGACTTCGGCCCTCTCCCGGGGCCCGCTGGACACCACCGCCTTGCCCTTGGTGTGCACGTCCATCATCAGCCTGTGGGCCTTGGCCTTGCTGTAGCCGAAGAGCTTCTGGAGCACGAAGGTCACGTAGCTCATCAGGTTGATGGGGTCGTTCCAGACCAGGACCTTCCACGGGCGCGCCAGGTCCGTGACCTGCGAGGTGCCGGGCTCTCCCACCTCCACCGGTGCAGCCGATGCCACCTGCGTCCTCTCCTCTCCCGCCCGGCTAGGCCCGGGCGAGCTCCCGTTGACCGGGCACCTCTCGGGCCACAGTCTGGTGCTGCTCGGGCACTTCGTGCACGTAGAGCCCCATGTTGAACAGCACCATGGCGACCACAAGGGTCGTGGCGCCCGCCAGGTGCACGCCCACCAGCAGGACGGGGTCCCCGGTGAAGTACTGGGTGTAGCCGACGGCGGCCTGGGAGACCATCACCACGAGCAGCACCTCGGCCCTCCGGAAGACCACCTGGGGCACGCGGGCCCGGTGGAGTGACCACAGGGTGGCGACCGTGAAGGCCATCAGCAGCTCAACCGAGCTCCCGTGCAGTTGGGCAACGGTGTGGAGCGAGAAGCCGAACCGGGGGACGCCGGGGGCGCCCGCATGAGGGCCGGTGGACGTCACCACGGTGCCCAGGACCAGGACGACGAAAGTCCAACCGAGCATGGCCCGGGCCGCCAGCAGGTGGCCCCGCCGGACCAGCGGGTGCGAAGGGGTGGCGCGAACCCTGACGCGCCCGCCCGGGGTTGCGGGGCCGGGCCCCGGGAGAGCGTCCGGTGCTCGGCAGCGGCCGTAGAGCACCGCTGCGTTCACAACCAGGACCATGCCCAGGAGGAAGTGCGCCATGACAAAGGGGGGTGCCAGCTTGTTCAGCACGGTCAGCCCTCCGAGCACGACCTCACCGAAGATGCCCGCAACCAGGCCCCAGGACAACCACACCAGGTCGGTGCGACGGGGGCGCCGGCGCAGGGATGCCAGGGCGACCAGGACGACGCCAAGCGTCATGGCCGCCGTGATCAGCCGGTTGCCGAACTCGAC
Source organism: Actinomycetes bacterium (assembly GCA_021850325.1). Classification (GTDB taxonomy): domain Bacteria; phylum Actinomycetota; class Acidimicrobiia; order Acidimicrobiales; family Palsa-688; genus JAJZMF01. The sequence goes on along the minus strand of JAJZMF010000027.1, from coordinate 212,165 downwards.
CCAGGCGTGGAACTGCAAGGGCGCCACCACGCTCGTAGCCGTACAGGTGGGCCAGTCCGAGCACCCCAGGCCACTACCCGTGAGCCGCACCGCCCCGCCGCTGACGATCCCCACGCCCATGGCGACCAGGGTGGCAGTGGCGCTCACCTCCAACAGGCGCGGTCGGGCCGACCAGTCCCAGGCGCGCCTGGTTGCAGTGCCAACAGCTCCCATCGCCCCCTGATGCTAGGACGGCAGGCTGCTGACCGGACAACGGCGGCGCCACGCCGAGCAGGGTGCGGCGTAGGCCCGAGGGCCCGCGGGCACGGCTGCTTTGTCGCTCCGGTTTGCCACCCCCTAACCTTTGGTATGTGGTCAGCAAGACAGGGGCTCTGTCCGTTCGTCCCACCGGCGCCGTCGAGGCGCCGGCTCTCGGCGTCGTCCCTTCGCACGCAACGGCGCAGGCGGGCACCCGGAGCTGGCTGAGCCGCGCCGGAGCCTACCTGGCGCTCACCAAGCCCCGGATCATCGAGCTCCTCCTGGTCACGACGATCCCCACCATGGTGGTCGCCCATCACGGCTGGCCGTCGGTAGGGCTCGTGCTGGCCACTCTGGTCGGGGGGTCCCTCTCGGCGGGAGGCGCCAACGCCGGCAACATGTTCCTCGAGCGCGACATCGACGCCCTGATGAGGCGCACGTCCAGGCGACCTCTGGTGATCGGGGCGGTCACCCCCCGGGCGGCACTGACCTTCGCCCTGGCACTGGAGGCTGCGGCCTTCGTGCTGCTCTGGTGGGCCGACAACCTGCTGTCGGCCTCCCTCGCCGTAGCTGCCGCGGCCTTCTACGTCTTCGTCTACACGGCGCTGCTGAAGAGACGGTCGCCCCAGAACATCGTCATCGGGGGCGCCGCTGGTGCGGTCCCGGTCCTGGTGGGCTGGGCGGCGGTCACCGGTTCACTGGGCTGGGCGCCGTTCGCACTGTTCGTCCTCGTCTTCCTCTGGACGCCTCCCCACTTCTGGGCCCTCGCCATCCGCTACCGCGAGGACTACGCCCGGGCGGAGGTGCCCATGATGCCCGTCGTGCGCAGCCTGGGCCGGACCAGCGCCGAGATAATGGCCTACGCCGTGGCGACGGTGGGTTGTTCCCTGGTCTTCGGCGTAGTGGCCGGGATGGGTTGGACCTACTGGGGCACAGCCCTGGTCTCGGGAGCTGTCCTGCTCGCTCTGTGCGGCCGGCTATTGGTGCAGCGGACGGCTGCCGTGGCCATGCAGGTCTTCCACTGGTCGATCACCTACCTGAGCCTGGTGTTCGTGGCCATGGCGGTCGACGTCCTGCTCCGCTGACACGGACCTCTGCCCTGTCAGCCTCCGGGCCCAGCTGAAGCTGCCGGCTCCGGGTCACTCCCAGCGGAAGAAGGTCGCCGCTGCCAGAGGAGCCACCACCGCCCAGGCCACCAGCACCACCCACGAGTGCAGAGGTACCCCGCCGGCCGCTCCCAGGGTGCCCCGCAGCACCTGGGCCAAGGCGTCGGCAGGCAGGAGGTCGGCCGCCGAACGCAGCGGCCCGGGCAGCTTGCCCAGTGGGAACAGCATCCCGCCCAGCAGCAGCAGGACCAACCACAGGGCATTGGCCAGGGCGAGCACGATGTCGGCCCGCAGCGTCCCCGCCACCAGCAGGCCCAGGCCGGCGAAGGCTGCGGTACCGGCCAGGGCCCCGGCCAGGGCGGCAGCCGAGAACCCGGCCTGGGCCCAGGGCCGCCAGCCCAGGGCGACCCCTGCGGCGACTATGACCACGACCTGGAGGACCTCGACCACCACGACCGAGATGACCTTGGCCAGGACCAGGCGTGGCCGGCCGAGCGGTGTGGCGCCCAGGCGCTTGAGCACCTGGTACTCCCGCTCGAACCCGGTGGCGATGCCGAGGCTCACCATCCCGGTGGACATGATCGCCAGGGCGAGGACGCCCGGGACCAGGTAGGAGAGGTCCCCGCTGGGCGGAGGGAACACCTTGGCCAGTGACAGGAACACGAGCAGGCCCACCGGGATGCCGATGGTGAGCAGCAGGGACTCCCCGCGCCGGAGCGTGGTGCGCGTCTCGGCCGCGGCCTGAGCCAGTAGAGCGCTCATCCTGCCGCCCTCCCCCGGCGCGGGCGCCGGGGGAGGCCCTGCTGCCCATCACCCGGCCCATCACCCGGGGCCTCATCGGCCCTGGCCTGAGCCGTCAGCCTCAGGTAGAGCTCCTCCAGTGAGGGCCGGCCGGCCCGCAGCTGCTCGATGGGCAGGCCCTGAGCAGCCAACCAACCGGTGAGCGTAGCCACCGGGCCGGGGCCTCCCGCCATGGCCACCCGGTACCGACCGGGCGAAGGCTCGGCCACGGGCGAGCCGAGCAGGAGCGACAGGGAGGAGACGTCGACCCCGGGCCGTGAGGTCCACTGCACCTCCCCCGGCCCGGCCTGGGCCGCCAGCTCCTCCAGTGCCCCCGAGGCCACGACCCGGCCCTTGGCCATGACCACCACCCTGGTGGCCAGGCGTTCGGCCTCCTCCAGTTCGTGGGTGGTGAGGACGGTGCACGCCCCCTCCTCGCGCAGGGAGGCGACGATGTCCCGGAGGACCTGGCGCCCCTCGGGGTCCACCCCTGAGGTCGGCTCGTCCAGGAACACCACGCGCGGCCTGCCCACCAGCGCCAGCGCCAGCGAAAGGCGTTGCTGCTCCCCGCCCGAGAGGCGGCGCCATGGCGTCCGGGCGGCGCGGCCCAGGCCCACCCTCTCGAGCAGCTCCTCGGGGCCCCGGGGGTCGGGGTAGTAGTGGGCGAAGAGCCTGAGCGCCTCGCGCGGCCCCATGCCCGGGTACACGCCGCCCTTTTGGAGCATCACGCCGATCACGGGGGCCACGGCCGACCTCTCGGTCACCGGGTCGTGGCCGAGCACCCTCACACTGCCGCCCGAGGGGCGCCGGTAGCCCTCTGCGGCCTCGACCGTGCTCGTCTTGCCTGCACCATTGGGCCCGAGCAGCGTGACCACCTCACCCGGGCCAGCCACCAGGTCCACGCCGTCCACGGCCACCAGCTCCCCGTACCTGACCGTGAGCGAGCGGATCTCGAGCGATGGTGCTCCCGGTCCGGCCACAGCAGGCAAGGTAGCGCCAAGACGGGCGCCAGCGGTCGTGCACCGACCGGCGCGAGCCCCGGACCTGCTACGACGCCTCGGCCCGGGCACCACAGCTGTTAGCTTCGATCGGGTGATCGATGTACGCCGGTTGCGCACAGACCTCGAGGCCACGACCGCCGCCCTGAGCCGCAAGAGGGTCCCGGCCGAGGACGTGCAACGGGCGGCGTCCCTCGACGTTGCCTCCCGGGACCTGGCCTCGCAGACGGAGGACCTACGGGCACGCATCAAGGTCCTCTCCAGGCAGGTGGGCGAGGTGATGAGGGCGTCCGGGCCCCAGGCGGCAGAGGAACTGCGGGAGCAGAGCAGGCGCCTGGGCGAGGAGCTGAGCGCCCTGGAAGCCCGGGCCGCCGAGGTTGACGCCCAGCTGAGGGACGCGCTCCTGCGCCTGCCCAACCTGCCCGCTGAGGACGCCCCCGAGGGGGCGTCGGAGGCCGACAACGTGGTCGTGCGCACCGTCGGCTTCGACCCGGGCCGATACCAGCCCCACCAGAGGGTGCCCCACTGGGACATCGGCAACGAGCTCGGGATCCTCGACCTGGAGCGGGGGGCCAAGATCGGGGGGTCGATGTTCCCCCTCTTCCGGGGAGCGGGTGCCACGCTCAGCCGCGCCCTGTGCCAGCTCGCCCTGGACCGCAACTCGGACGCCTTCACCGAGGTCCGCCCACCCTCACTGGTGCGGGCACCGGTCCTGGAGGCGACAGGCCAGCTGCCCAAGTTCGCCGACGAGGCCTACCACATCGAGCGTGACGACCTGTGGGCCGTGCCCACGGCCGAGGTGCCGCTCACGTCCATGCGGGCCGGGGAGATCATCCCCGAGGCCGAGCTCCCGCTGCGGCTCATGGCCTACACCCCGTGCTTCCGCCGGGAAGCGGGGGCGGCCGGCCGCGACACCCGGGGCCTGCTGCGCGTGCACGAGTTCGACAAGGTCGAGATCCTCTCGGTCTGCACCCGCGAGCAGGCGCCCGAGATGCTCCAGGAGCTGCTCGCAAGGGCCATCGGTTCGATCGAGGCCCTCGGCCTGCCCTACCGGGTCCTGGACATCTGCACCGGGGACCTCGGCCAGTCCCACGCCCGCAGCTTCGACGTCGAGGTCTACGCCCCCGGGTGCGACATGTGGTTGGAGGTGTCGTCGGTGTCGTGGTTCAGCGACTACCAGGCCCGGCGGGCCGGGATCCGCTACCGCCCTTCCGGCGGAGGGGGCAACCAGGTCTGCGACACGCTCAACGGCTCGGCGCTCGCCGTGCCCCGGGTGTGGGCGGCGCTCGTGGAGACCTACCGGCAGGAGGACGGTTCGGTGCTCCTGCCCGAGTGCCTCCACCCCTATTTTCGCGGGGCGACCCGGATCGCGGCTAGCGTCAGCCGCTGAGGCGTTCGACGGCATGCCCTGGCCCACCGTGAGCAGGGCGGAGGGTGAGGCTGGCCCGTGATCGAGGTGCGGCACCTGACCAAACGGTTCGGGCCCAAGACGGCGGTCGACGACCTGAGCTTCGAGGTCCACAGCGGCACCGTCACCGGCTTCCTCGGGCCCAACGGGGCGGGCAAGACGACCACGCTGCGCAGCATCGTGGGCCTGGCCAGCCCCGACCAGGGGGACGCCCGGGTGAACGGGGTGAGCTACCGCAACCTGCGCGCTCCCATGCGGGAGGTGGGCGCCCTCCTCGACGCCAAGGCCTACCACCCCGGGCGCCGGGCCCGGGACCACCTGCGGGCCCTGGCCGTGGCCAGCAGGATCCCGGTCTCCCGGGTGGACGAGGTGCTCGGCCTGGTGGGCCTGGCCGACGTGGCCGGGCGCCGCGCCGGAGGCTTCTCCCTGGGCATGTCCCAACGGCTGGGCATCGCCGCCGCCCTACTGGGGGACCCACCGGTGCTCCTCTTCGACGAGCCTGTGAACGGGCTCGACCCCGAGGGCATCGTGTGGGCGCGCAAGCTGATGCAGGCCCTGGCCGCCCAGGGCCGCACCGTCTTCGTTTCCAGCCACCTGATGAGCGAGATGGCACTGACCGCCTCGCACGTCATCGTGATCGGCAGGGGCCGCCTGATCGCCGACTCGAGCGTCCAGGACATCGTCCGCGGCAGCTCGCGTACCTCGGTGAGGTTGCGCAGCCCGCACGCCGAGCTGGTCGTGCCCCGGTTGCAGGAGGCCGGGGCGAGCGTGGAGAGCTCCGACGACGGCTCCTTGATGGTGACCGGCCTGGAGGCGGCCCAGGTCGGCGACGTGGCCTTCCAGGCCGGGGCGGCCGTGCACGAGCTGACCACGGTGCAGGCCTCGCTTGAGGAGGCGTTCATGGAACTGACCCAGGGTGCCGTCGAGTTCGGTGCCCCCGAGGAGCCTGGGCCCACCGGCTCGGCGCCGGCCTGGGGCGACCCGGTCGCAACGGGTGGTTGGGGGCCGTCTACGGGGGCACCGGGCCCGCAGGGGGGGCAGGGGTGAGCGGGGCGGCCCCGAGCGGACAGGCCGCCGCTCCCGGTGGGCGGACGGGCCCCTCCCCGGCGGGTGCCGGGGGTGGTGCGCCCGGCCTGGCCGACGCCGTCCGGGCCGAGTGGGCCAAGTTGCGGACCCTACGGACCACCGCGGTGTCCCTGGGGCTCACCGCTCTCTTCGCCATCGGCCTGTCGGCGCTGGCCTGCCTGCTCACCGCCTCGCACGGCAGGCAGCCTCGGACGCCGCCCACCCTCTCGATCATCCAGGGAGGCTGGGAGCTCGGGCTCCTCGCCATCATGGTGCTCGGGGTCATGGCCGTGACCAACGAGTTCTCCAGCGGGCTCATCGTCTCCACCTACCTGGCGACCCCTCGGCGGAGCAGGGTGCTCATCGCCAAGGTGGTGGTCTTCACCTCGGTGGTCCTGGTCACCACCGAGGTGGTGAGCTTCGCAGACTTCTTCGTCGGGCACGCCATCATCGCCGCCTACCCGTCGTTCCCCAACGTCGGCATATCGTTCCCCAACGTGCTGCGGGCCGTGGTGGGCATGGGGATCTACACCACACTTCTCGGCCTGGTGGGCATGGGGGCAGGTGCCGTGGTCAAGCACACGGCCGGCGGCATCGCCGCCTGCGTGGGGTTCATCTTCATCCTGCCCGGGGTGCTCTCGGCCCTGCCCGCCTCCTGGAGCAACCCCATAGGCAAGTACTGGCCGACCGAGGCCGGCCGCCAGGTCGTGCTCCTGACCCACGGGCCCAACAGCTTGAGCGCCTGGTGGGGCACGGCCGTGCTCGGCGCTTTCGTGGTGGCCCTGCTCCTGGCGGCCGGCTACCTGATGGACCGGCGAGACGCCTGAGCGCCCCCGCCGGTAGGGTTCCAAGGGTGGTAGAGCGCCCTCGACATGCCCTGACCTGCTACGCGGGTGCCGCCCAATGAACCAGCCCGAGCTGTGGCTGGTCCGCCACGGCGAGACGCCGTGGAGCCGGAGCGGCCAGCACACCAGCCACACCGACCTGGAGCTGACGGCCAAGGGGCGCGATGAGGCGATGGCGGTCGGCCGCGCCCTGGGGGGCCGACAGTTCGACCTGGTCACCTCGAGCCCCATGCGCAGGGCGCGGGCCACGGCCGAACTCGCGGGCTACCAACCGGAGCTGGACCCCGACCTGCACGAGTGGGACTACGGCGACCTCGAGGGCCTGACCACGCCCGAGATCCGCGAGCAGTACCCCGGTTGGACCATCTGGAAGGGCCCCTGGCCCGGCGGTGAGGACGACAAGGCGGTCGGCGCCCGGGTCGACCGGTTCGTGGACCGGGTACGTGACCTGGGCACGGGGCAGAGAGCGGTCGCCTTCGCCCATGGCCACGTCCTCAGAGCCGTGGCCGCCCGCTGGACGGCGTGCCCCGTCGACCACGGCCGCCTGTTCACCCTCGGCACAGCAACGCTGAGCGTCCTTGGCTGGGAGCACGGCCAGCCTGCGGTCAGGCACTGGAACGTGCCCTCCGACCTCCCGTCCGGCCCGGCCGAGCAGGCTCAGGGCGACGGGGGCGGCTCAGGCCCCAAGCCGTGAGCCAGTACCCGCCCGAGGAGGCACCCCGCTGGCCTCAGGGCCCGATCCCCCCACCAGCCGGGCCGCCTGCGGTCACCCCGCCTGCGGCCTATCCCGGGCACCCCCCGGCCGGCCCCGGCGGGGCCGGGGACCACGACCCGTACCAGGGCCCCGTCGGGCTGCCCCCGGGCGCGCGCTGCCACCTCCACCGCGACCGGGTGGCCAGCGCCGCGTGCCGCTCCTGCGGCCAGCCCATATGCACCGAGTGCATGGTCGGTGCCCCGGTGGGCTGGCTCTGTCAACGCTGTGCCCACCGGGCAGCACCCTCGGGTGGCCGGCGGACCAGCCAGGGCGGCCTCTTCGGGCTGCGCAACGCTCCGGTGACAGCGGCAATAGCCATCGTGTGCGTACTGGTCTTCCTGGTGAGCCAGAACTCCCCCAGCGTCGTCTACGACGCGGTGGAGTGGGGTGCCCAGGTCTCCAACGGCCAGTGGTACCGCCTGTTCACCGCCATCTTCATCCACTACAACGTGCTCCACATCGGGATGGACATGTTCGCCCTGGTCCTCATCGGCCGGGCCGTGGAGCCCGCCATCGGGCGGTGGCGCTACCTGGCCCTGTTCCTATTGGCCGGGGTGGCCGGGAACGTCGCCTGCTACCTGCTGACCGCCCCCGACGTGGCCAGCGCCGGCTCCTCGGGGGCCGTGTTCGGGATCTTCAGCGCCTACTTCGTCCTGGCCCGCCGGGCGTCGGTGAACACCTCGAGCATCGTCGGGGTCATCGTGCTCAACCTCGTGATCGACTTCGGCGTCCCCGGGATCTCCTGGGAGGCGCACGTGGGAGGCCTGGTGGCCGGCCTCGTCGTCATGCTCGGCTTCGTCTGGGCGCGCCACCAGCGCCGGCCCGTGGTGGCCGATGTCGCGGTGGTCCTGGCCTCCTCGGTCGTGCTCGGCCTGCTGATGCTCCTGCCGGTGGGAGCGGCCAACCTAGGATGAGGCACTGCTGACAGCCCGGCGACGAGCACGGGGGCGTAGGTCAGTGGCAGACCGGCAGACTTTTAATCTGCGCGTCGGGAGTTCGATCCTCCCCGCCCCCACCTTAAAAAGGTCCTCTGAACTGGCCCTTCCCTTCGTCCGTTGCGGTCACACCCGTCCCGTAGACTCCGCGGTGGAACATTTGGTCCCCCATGGGCCAGCTGAGGCTGGAGGCACGATGAAGGGCTCCATGACGGAGAAGGGCTCCAGCGAATGGCTCATCCGCGCCTACTCCGAGCGGGTCGACAGCAAGGCCGCTCACGTCAACCGGACGGTGCACGGCAACAAGCGGGACGCCCAGAAGGCCCTCGCCAAGCTGATCACCGACCTCTCCAGTGGCAACGTGACGGCCGGGCAGACCACGACCGTGGAGCAACTCCAGGAGCGCTGGCTGGACGATATCGCCCCCCAACGGACACTCCGTACCGTGTTCGAGTACCGGCGCCCGGCGAAGCGCCACATCGTCCCGCCGCTCGGCACCAAGCGCATCGACCGGCTGACTGCGCGTGAGATCGACGCCTACTGCCGATCGCTCCTAGCTCGAGGCCTGTCGCCGGCGTCGGTACGGCGCCAGGCAAGGACACCGTGGCCCGTGTGTGGCGCGACCACAAGCTGAAGCCCTGGCCGACCGAGACGTTCAGTTGTCGAACGACCCCGACTTCGAGTCCAAGCTGGTCGACGTCGTCGGCCTCCGCCTCGACCCGTCGGAGCGGGCGGTGGTGTTCTGCTTCGACGAGAAGACGGGGTGTCAGGCCCTGGACCGCTCCGAGCCAAGCCTGCCGCTAAAACCCGGACGCGCCGGCACCATAACCCACGACTACAAGCGCAACGGGACGGTCGACCCCTTCGCTGCCTTGGGCACAGCTACCGGCAAGGTCCTCCACGCCCTGCGCAAGCGTCATGGCGCAACCGACGTCCTGGCTTGTTTCAAGCTGATAGACACCAGCGTCCCCGCCGGCCTTGACGTCCGTGTCGTACTGGACGACCTTTCTGCCGACAAGCCATCTGAGGTCACCAACTCGCTTGCCCGCCTCAAGCAGACCCGATGGCACCTGCACCTCACGCCGACCAGCTCCTCGCGGCTCAAGCTTGTAGAGCGCTCGTTCCGCGAGCTCACCGAACAACGGTTACAGCGCGGCGTCTTCACTAGCCTGGACAAGCTGCTCGAAGCGCTCACCGGCTGGACCGACAACTGGAACGTCGACCCCAAGCCCTTCGTCGGGCACAAGACCGTGGAAGAGATCACTGCCAAAGCCCAGCGAGGACGAACTGCTCTCGCCCGACACAATTTCGCGACGGACCACTAGATGACCTGGATGAATAGTCAGCCATCGCCTCCGCCACCTATGGACACGGGGGACGCTGCTGGCTCCTCTCGACTGAATGCCATCCAGCGGGCTCAAGAAGTCTGGAAGGGCCAGCTGGTCGACTTGGGTGGCCGCAACACCCTTCTGTACTACAGGGACCTGAAGGTGGGCACCTTGGACCTCGGGCCCGGTTCTGCTGCCAACCCTGCGGCAGTCACCGAGCTGTTGGCCTCGGTACCTGTTGCCCTGACCGACCTTTTCGGCATCGGCGGTAGGCCGGAAGCGTCGAAGCGTGCTCGGACCATAAGTGCCAAAGCGGCTGAGAACTTCGATGAACGGGGCCTACGGACCCTGCACCTCGCCTGGGGGATGGCGACATGGACCAATGAGAGGTCCGCCGCCGTCCCGGCTGCTCCGGTGCTCCTACGCCAAGCAGCGCTGTCCCCCAGGGGTCGCGCCGAGGAAAGCTTCGAGCTGGCCTTACCGGGGGAATGGGAGCTCAACCCCACCCTCGCGTACATGTTGCGCAACGAGTTTAACGTCGAGGTGGGCCCTGGCGAGCTTCTCGACCTCCTCGACGAGGGGGGAGACGGCGCTCCGGACCCGAGCGCACTGTTCGAGCGGATCGGCAAGAACGCCTCGACGGTGCCGGGGTTTGCCATCTCTCCACGGGTGGTGCTGGGCAACTTCTCCTACGCCAAGTGGGAGATGGTCAAAGACATAGAGAACGGGATGGACGCGCTGGTTGCGTCTGACCTGCTGTGCGCCATCGCCGGATACGAGCCGGCGGCCCAGGCCGTGAGAGACCGTCAGGTCACGGTCCCAGTCTCCGAGCCCGACCGGGTGGCCCCTGCAGACGAGTTCCTCGTGGTCGACGCGGACGCCTCGCAGTCGTATGCGATCAACGCCGTCGTGGCCGGTAGCGATCTGGTGGTCGAAGGGCCGCCGGGTACCGGAAAGAGCCAGACCATCGCCAACCTCGTTGCGACACTGGCAGCCCGAGGCAAGAAGGTCCTCTTCGTGGCCGAGAAGCGAGCCGCCATCGATGCCGTGCTCGACCGCCTGAGCAAGGTCGGCCTGGCCGACCTGGTGCTCGACCTTCACGATGGCGTTGCCTCCAAGCGCAAGCTGGCTCAGGACCTGGCCCGCGCCCTGGCCGACGCTTCTAGCATCGCGCTCCCTGACGTCACCGCACTGCACCAAGAGCTCGTGCGCCGTCGTAGCGATGTGGTGAACCACGAGCGAGCCATGCACCAGCGCCGTCAGCCCTGGGGGCTGTCGGTATACGAGGCGCAGTCCCGGCTCCTCGGCGTTCCCGAGACAGCACGCTCGGCTTACCGGCTCCGAGGCCACGACCTCGAAGCCTTAGGGGCCGATGCCTACGATCATGTCCGCCAGTCACTGCGCGCCTACGTGAACCTCGGCGGCCTGCGTTTGTCGCCGGCCACGAGCCCGTGGGCGCGAGCGTTGGCCGCGGGGACCGTCGCCACCCCCTCGGACGCGCAAAAGGCGATGACTGCAGCTTCGGGCATAGCGAACCACACCTGGCCCGAGGCCTCGCGCCGCCTGACCGGTGTGGTCTCGGCGTGTGGCCTTCGCCCGCCGGACAACGTGGCAAGCTGGGATGTTGTCCTCCGGTTGCTGGACGACGTGACAGCCACGCTGGAGAGGTTCGAGCCGGACGTGTACGACCTCGGGCTCGACGAGTTGGCACACGCCCTGCGGCTGCCCGCGAACGCCGTTTCCCGGCTCTTCGCCTCGGTGCTCAGCTCCAGGTACCGGTCGGCCAAGGCGCAATTGCGGGGGTGCCTGCGCCCGGGACTTAAGGTGCCCGCCAAAGCGCTGGCGACAACGGCCAGCGCAGCTGCCTCTGAGCGCGAACGCTGGCGCCAGCTGAGCCTGGACGGAGGCCGCCCGCGGCTTCCCTCCGACCTGGCTGGGCTGAAAGGCCCCTTCGGGCAGCTTTGCGACGAACTGCGGGCGCTCGGCGCTTACGCTGCGACGACCGACCTTGCCTCAATGGGCCCGAGCAAGCTTGCCGAGCAACTTGGCAAGCTTGCAGGCGACACCGACACCTTGGGCAAGCTGCCCGAGCTGACGACGCTGAGGGCTGCGTTGCAGCGTGCAGGGCTCGGGCCGCTCCTCGAGGATCTGACGGCGCGCAACCTCGGAGTGGACGCCGCTCTCTCCGCCCTTGAGTCGGTGTGGACATCGTCCATACTCGAGCACCTCGCGATCCATGATCCCGTCCTCGCTGCGTTCGATGGGAATGCGACTTCTCGTAACGTCTCCGACTTCTCGAGCGCTGACCGTTCCCATATAGCCACAGGGCCACAGCGTGTACGCCGGGCCGTGGCAGAGAGGATCACTGCTGCCCGCGACGAGCACCCAGAGCAGTCCCAAGTGGTAGCCAAGCAGGCCGCTCTCATGCGTCGCTTCATGCCAATGCGGGACCTTTACCAGGCTGCGCCCGATGTGCTGGGAGCCCTCAAACCATGCTGGGCCATGAGCCCCTTGGTCGTGTCCCAGCTCTTGCCCATGGCGCGCTGTTTCGATGTCGCCGTGTTCGACGAAGCGTCCCAGGTCACCCCGCACGATGCTGCAGGGGTCATAGCCCGAGCAGAACGAGTGGTAGTCGCGGGCGACCCCAAGCAGCTCCCTCCGACGGCGTTCTTTTCACCGTCGGGCGGCGGCATCGACGACGAAGACGCGGAAGCCGAGATGGGCACCTCTTTGCTCGCCGACGTGGAGAGCGTCTTGGACCAGATGGCGGCGGTCCTGCCGGCACCCATCGGTACGCGGACGCTCGCTTGGCACTACAGGTCACGCGACGAGCGGCTGATCGCCTTTTCGAACGCGCAGCCCTCACTCTACAACTACGGCATGACCACGTTCCCTGGCGTCGGCGTCGATGAGCCGGTCCGGCACGTCCACGTGCCCTGGCGGCCAGGGAGGCCGTCGGAAGAAACATCTTCTTCTGACGAGGTCACGGCCGTCATCGGGCTGATCGTAGAGCACGCTCGCAGCCGGCCGGGAGAATCGCTGGGGATCATAGCCATGGGTATCAAGCACGCCAACCGCATCGACGAGAGCCTTCGTCGTGCCCGTCAGTCCGACGCGGTCCTCGATGACTGGATATCGAGCCATGTGAAGGAACCGGTCTTCGTGAAGAACCTCGAACGGGTCCAGGGCGACGAGCGCGATTCCATCATCCTGACGGTCGGTTACACCAAAACCTCTGACGGCCGCATGCAGTACCGGTTTGGGCCCCTGAACAACGCCGGGGGAGAGCGCCGCCTCAATGTCGCCATCACGCGGGCGCGCAAGCACATGACCGTCGTCTCCAGCTTCACCTCCGCCGACTTGGACACCCGGAACCTGAAGGCCGAGGGCGCCAAGATGCTCGGGCGGTACTTGGAGTACGCAGAATCCGGCGGAGCCAACCTCGGCGAGGCTGCCAAAGACAAACCCGACCTGAACCCGTTCGAGCGCGACGTCGAGTCACAGCTGACAAGAGCAGGCGTACCTCTCGTCGCCCAGTGGGGTGCCTCTGGCTATTGGATCGACTACGTGGCTCAGCACCCCAAACAACCGGGCCGGATGGTGCTGGCCATCGAGTGCGACGGAGCTACCTACCACTCCTCGGCTACCGCCCGGGACCGGGACCGCCTCCGCCAGGAACATCTCGAACGCCTCGGTTGGCGGTTTCATCGCATCTGGTCGACTGAATGGTTCCGCCACCGCAACGAGGAAATCGCCAGAGCAGTCTCCGCGTACCAAGCAGCGGTGGCGTCAGCCGACGATGGCCAGCCCCGGCCCCCCGAGGTCGAGCCTGTCCAGACTGCCCCGGAGCCTCCCCCGCGCTCCAGACTGGGGCCCGTTCCCGTTACACCTGGCCTCGGGAGCATCGGTGCTTATAGCCACCAAGAGCTCGTTGCGCTGGTCCGTTGGATCCAGTCCGACACCCTCCTACGGACCGAAGAGGAACTTGTGGCGGAGGCGGTCCGGGTGCTCCAGTTCAGGCGCCGGACGGCGAACATGACCAAGGCGATCGAGGCGGCGATCGCCTCTGCGCGGGGAAGATCGTAGGGATGGCGTCGACCCCGTGTGTCAAGGGTGACATTTAGTCCATCCTGGGCCCTCCCCCAAGGAACGTTATTTAGGAAGGGGGGTAATCGAACTTCGCGCGCCGCTAGCACGCGAAGATGAGTCAGGTGGCCTTCGGTGAGCGCAGTTTCCACACCTCCGCGAGCTTGTCCAGCAGCACGGTCTGCCGGGCAGTGAGCACGTCTGGCGTCCATTGCGAGGAGTTGAGGACCTGGGTGGTGAGCACAAACGGCGACGTGCCGCCCGGTCCCATGAAGTAGAGCTTCTTCTTGTCCTCGAAATCGTAGTTGCTGGCCTGGCTGTTCTTCCGGCGGGTGAGCAAGACCAGATTGGCCAGCCGATGCACCCACATCTCCTGGTCGGTCAACGAGAACGTGCTGCCTTCTCCAGGGCAGCGATCCGGTCAAGGCTGGACGGCTCCTGGATGTACTGCCTGAAGAAGTCTGCGTCACGCTCGCGTAGTCGAAGGCGGAACGTGGCCTCCGTCCCGGCGATCAGGTTGGCCTCTTGGAGCAGGAAGGACCGAACGTTCCTGCCGGCGTTCCCGGGCAGGGCTTCAGCCAGCGCCGCAAGCAGGATGGTCAGCGTCGTGAGGCGCTGCTGGCCGTCAACGACCTCAGCGTCTGGTTTGTCCTTGTCCTTGATCAAGACCACGTTGCCCAGGAAGTAGGGCTCCAGCTCATCAACCGGGTGACTGCCGCTGATCGACGCCAGCAGGTCGTCGATCAGCTCCGTAGCCTGCTCCACCCCCCAGGAGTATGGCCGCTGGTACTTCGGGATGGTGAAGAGGAAGTCGTCGCTGAAGATGCTCTTCAGCGAGTGCTCAGCACCGTGGATCTGCACCGTAGCCATTGCAGCCCTCCCATCGAGCGTCCCTCTGCAGCGTAGTACGCAGCGCTATAAGCCCGGCGTGGCCACAGAAAAGCCGACAATGGCCTTCGCCAGCGGCTTCTCTTATCGTTACTTTTAATCTGCGCGTCGGGAGTTCGATCCTCCCCGCCCCCACCGCTGCAGGCTGACAACGCCCTCTCACACCCCGCCCAGGTTCATCAGCCAGACACCGCGCAGCGCAGGGGAGGGTGCCGAACGGACGCGGTGTGGGCCGCGGGGGGCATAGGTGAGCACGTAGAGGCCGGACTGGCCCGGCTCGTTGAAGCACAGCCGCCCCTGGACCGCGTCCCCGGGCACGAGCTGTCCCCGGGCGAGCAGGGAGTTGTCGGCCAACGAGGAGGGGTGCTCCACCACGCCGCTGGGCGAGCGGACGGCCCAGTTCACGGCCTGGTCACCCAGGGCCCGGCCCCCTCGGCCATTGTGCACGCTGACCTTGACGCACAGCAGCATGTGGCCCACGAGCGAGGGCCTCACCACGGGTGCGGCCAGGCTCACCCGGGCACCGTCCAGCTGGAGGATCCCGGTCGTCCCGGCGACGACGTCCCCTGCCTGGCGGCCCGGGTAGGAGAGCAGGGGCAGGAAACCACCGACCGTCGTTGTGCTCGTCGCCGCCGGCACGGTGCCCGCTGCGGGGTTGAGCGGCGCGGCAGGGGCCGTCTGCTTCTGGACGGCGTACCAGGTGACGGCAATGACCACCGCCACGACGGCGAACGCCACCGCGGTACCGCCCCCCAGGACCGCGCGGCGCCTCGTGCGCCGCCTACGCGGTTGCACCAGGCCGGCTCCGTGCCCTCCGCCCGGCCCGGGCTGGGGCACCGCGGCCGGGGCCCCCGCCCCGTCCACCACGTCGGGGGCCACCGGGCTGGAGGCCACGTGGCTGACGGCTGCCCTTGCCATCGCTACCGCTGCCGGCACCTGTACGGCCGGGAAGGCCTCGATCCCCCTCATCAGCCCCCCCGGCGGCGACACCAGCACGTCGCGGTGGAATAGAGAGGACCGCGCCCCCGGTACGAGGAGAGCGGCGTAGACCATGGGGACGGGGGCCCGGCCCTCCAGCCGCCCGGCGAGGCCTGCGGCCAGCGCGCCGAGCTCGCTGACGGCGCTCTCGAGCGACGCGGGACCACAGCACAGCCGGCCCTGTTCGACCCGGGTCGGCCCGGCCTCGGCCACCTGGCTCACCAGTACCGTCCCGCACCGGCCCACGAGCGCGCTCACATGGGCGGGCAGACCGGGCGTCTCGTCCGCGCCGAGCAGCGACCACCTGTCGCCCAGAGCCACCTGGTCCAGTTCGGGCCGGGTGAGCCGGGCGGGGGCAGCGGCACCGGCACCGCTGCTCCTGGCCTCGGCTGGGCGCGACGGAGCGGGCATTACGGTTTCCTCGGCCCCGCCCGGCCCGGCTTTAGCCCCCCTGCCCGGCACCGCCCCGGTTCAGTGCGACTCTCGGGTGACCTCCGAGCCGCTCGAACCGACCAGGAAGTCCAGGTCAGCCCCGGTATCAGCCTGCATCACGTGCTCGATGTAGAGCTTCTGCCAACCGCGCCGAGGGCGGGGCAGGGCGTCCAACATGGCTCGGCTGGGCTCCCTGGCTGCCAACTCCGCTTCTGGTACTTCCACGTCTATGCGGCGGGCCTCGACGTCGAGGGTGATGATGTCACCCGTGCGAACCTTGGCCAGCGGCCCCCCTGCGGCCGCCTCAGGCGAGACGTGGAGCACGACCGTCCCGTAGGCGGTGCCGCTCATGCGGCCGTCGCACACCCTCACCATGTCCCGCACCCCGGCCTCGAGGAGCTTCTTGGGCAGCGGCATGTTGGCCACCTCGGGCATGCCCGGGTAGCCCTTCGGGCCACAACCCCGCAGGACCAGGACCGAACTGGCGTCGACCTCGAGGTCGGGGTCGTCGATGCGGGCCCGGAAGTCCTCGATGGAGTCGAAGACCACCGCCGGCCCGGAATGGCGCATGAGGTGGGGTGATGCCGCCGCAGGCTTGATGACCGCTCCCGAGGGCGCCAGGTTGCCCCGCAGGGCCCGGATGCCCCCCTCCGCCATCAACGGCCGCTCCCGGGGCCGGATGACCTCGGGGTCGTAGACGGTGGCACCGTTCAGGTGGCTGACCAGCGGCTGGCCCGTGACGGTGAGGGCCGAGGGGTCGAGCAGGTCCCTGACCTCGTTGAGCAGGGCCAGCAGCCCTCCTGCCCGGTGGAGGTCGTCCATGAGGAAGCGCCCGGCCGGCTGCAGGTCCGCCAGCACCGGGACCCGGGCGCCCACGCGCTCGAAGTCGTCCAGGTCCAGCTCGACGCCCAAACGGCCGGCAATGGCGAGCAGGTGCACCACGGCGTTGGTCGAGCCACCCACCGCGGCGAGGGCGACGATGGCGTTCTCGAAGGAGGCCCGGGTGAGGAAGGTGCTCGGGCGCCGGTCGGCCAGGACCATCTCGACGGCAAGGCGTCCCGTGGCGTGCGCCGCCTCGAGCAGGCGGCTGTCCGGGGCGGGCGTGCCGGCGACGCCGGGCATCACGGTGCCCAGGGCCTCGGCCACCACGGCCATGGTGGAGGCGGTCCCCATCGTGTTGCAGTGGCCGCGGCTGCGGATCATGGAGGACTCCGAGAGGGTGAACCCCTCCGGGGACAGCGTGCCGGCCCTGACCTCCTCCGACAACCGCCAGACGTCGGTGCCACAGCCCAGCGGCTGTCCGCGGAACGTGCCCGTGAGCATGGGCCCCCCGGGGAGGACGACAGAGGGGATGTCCACCGATGCGGCGGCCATGAGCAGAGAGGGGATGGTCTTGTCGCAACCTCCCAGCAGCACTGCCCCGTCCACAGGGTTGGCCCGGAGCATCTCCTCGGTGGCCATGGCGGCCATGTTGCGCCACAGCATGGCTGTCGGGCGGACCTGGGTCTCGCCCAGCGAGACCACGGGCAGGACGAGCGGTACACCACCCGCGGTGTGCACCCCGTCCGCCACGGCCCGGGCCACCTCGTCCAGGTGCGAGTTGCAGGGGGTGAGGTCGGAGGCGGTGTTGGCGATGGCTATCTGGGGGCGGCTGAAGGCGTCCGCAGGAAGCCCCCGGCGCATCCAGGCCCGGTGTATGTAGGAATTGCGTTGGTCGCCGGTGTACCACTGGGCGCTGCGCAGCTGCATCGGTCTCCCCTCAGCTTCCCTGGACGCCTTCGACCACGTACATCCGGCCCTGCGCCGCCTCCAGGCGCAGCTGGCGCGCCGAGGCGTACACATGCCCGTTGTACCAGGCCAGCGCACTGGCCTGGTCGGGGAACTCTATGACGACCGTACGCCCTGGCGGCGCCCCCCCGTCGAGGGCCTCTGCCGGGCCTCCCCTTACCAGGTACCGGCCACCCGCAGCCTCGACGCTCCCCGCAGCAGCGGCCTTGTACTGCTCGTAGCGCTCCGCGTCCGCCACCTCGCCCTGGAAGATCACATAGACAGCCAACTGCTCCCCCCCATTTGCTCCCCCGGGTCACGGCCCGGGCCCTGAGCGGAGCCTAACGTCCCCGGGGCCAGGGGTGGGGCGGGGGCCGGGCCGGTCTAGGAGCTGCTGGGGCAGACAGTGCCCACAGGGGGCAGCTGCTTGGTGACCAGGTAGCGGTTCGTGTAGCGCTGGACGCAGGTGCTGTACAGGTACCCCGTGTGGCCAGGGCCCTTGCGGGTGAGGAGCCGGGCACCCAACTGCTTGGACACGGCCTGTGCCCAGGGGTACGGCGTGGCAGGGTCGTCGGTGGAGCCGATGACCAGGATGTGGGGCCCGAACGAGGAGTGGACGGGTGCGGCACGTCCCGTGGCCGGCACCGGCCAGTAGGCACAGCCCAGGTTGCCCCACGCCATGCTGGCCCCGAAATCAGGCGACACCTTGGCCAGCTTTACGGCCAGCGCCTGGTACGCCGAGAGGTCCTTCGGGTAGGGCTGGTCGAGGCAGTTCACGGCTGAGTTCGCTGCGCTCAGGTTGCCGAACTGGCCGTTCGGCTGAAGGTCCTGGTAGCTGTAGGCCAGAGCGGCGAGCAGGCTGCCGTCACCATTGAGGCCGGTGGCGATGCCCTGGGCCAGGTAGGGCCAGCTCTGGTCGGAGTAGAGGGACCCGAGCACCGCTGTCTCGGCCACCCCGAGGGTCACCTGCTGACGGCCCCCGTACATCGGCTTGAGGTTGGCGTACAGGCGCGTGCCCCTTGCCAGGCCCTGCATGAGCTGGTCGTAGGCCGTCTGGGCGCCCAGTGGGAGCTCGTTGGAGCATGTCTTGTTGGTCGGGCACCAGGCGAAGAAGTCCTCCAGGTCGGTCTGGAAGCCCTTGGCCTGGCCGGCCGAGGTGGCCGCCATCCCGAGCCCCGGGTCCATGGCCCCGTCCAGCACCATCACCCGGATGTGGGTGGGGAACATCTGGGCGTAGGTCTCGCCGATGAAGGTCCCGTAGGAGAAGCCGAAGTAGTCGAGCTTGCCCTGGCCCAGCGCAGCCCGGAGGCGGTCGAGGTCCCGCACGGTGTCCACCGTGCTCACGTTCTCCAGGACCGAGCGGGGCGTGTTCTTCGCACAGGCCTGGTCGAAGGCTTTGGCCGCCTTGACCACCTCGTTGACCTGGGTGGGCGTCGTCGGCGCGGGCGGCAGGGCCACCAAGGCCCTTATGCCCGCCGCGCCTTCACAGGTGACCGGGTCACTGGCACCGACTCCCCGGGGGTCCCAGCTGACCAGGTTGAACGAGGCGCGCAGTGCCTTGGGGAACGGCGTCCCCTCCAGGAACTGGACGCCCGAGGCCCCCGGGCCACCCGGGTTCATGAACAGGTCGCCCAGGGGGTGGGGGTTGGTCGAACGCAGCTCGACCACGGCCAGCTTGACCGTCCCCGCCGATGGTGCCGAGTAGTCCAGGGGGACCGGGACGGTGGTGCACTCGAACGTCTTGGCACAGCTGTGCCAGCTGAGCTGGCCCGGGTTGACGGCACCTGCCGGCCGGGTGGAGGCATGGGCGGCACCGCCGGGCAGGGTTACCAGGGCGCTGGCGACAGCGGCGAACAGCGCCCCCCGGCGGCCACGGCGACGGCTCCCGGGAGTGGTACGGGGGCGGGCCGCACCCGCCTCGACCTGGTTGTGGGCATGGACGGAAGGCATCTGGCGGCCACAGTACCGGGTACCCAGCGGGAACCGCCGTCGGCTGCCCTGACGCTTCAGGTGAGTGGGCCGGGAAGGATTCGAACCTCCGTAGGCGCTAGCCGGCAGATTTACAGTCTGCTCCCATTGTCCGCTCGGGCACCGACCCTCACCGGAGGTCTCCCGACCTCCTGGAGGTCCAAGACTAGCGTGGATCCCATGCCCACGTTTGACGTCGTTTCCCAGGTCGACATGCAGGAGGTCCGCAACGCGGTGGACCAGGCGGCGAGGGAGCTGGAGACGCGCTTCGACTTCAAGGGCACCTCGAGCAGCATCGACCTGTCGGGCCAGGAGCTGACCCTGCGGTCGGCGACCGAGGACCGCCTGCGGGCCGTCGTCCAGGTGGTCGAGGAGAAGCTCGTCCGGCGCAAGATCTCCCTCAAGGCGCTGGACTACGGCAAGGTCGAGGAGGCCGCCAAGGGCACCGTGCGCCAGGTGGCCACCCTGAAGGCGGGCATCGGGGCCGACCAGGCACGCTCCATCAACAAGTTCATCAAGGACAACGCCCCCAAAGGGGTGTCCTCGTCCGCGCAGGGCGACCAGGTCAGGGTCTCCGCCAAGAAGCGCGACGACCTGCAGGTCACGATCGCCGCCCTACGTGAGCACGACTTCGGCTTGCCTCTCCAGTTCGAGAACTTCCGGGACTGACACCGGGCCCGACCGCTGGGCGGTGCCCGGGCGGGAGCGGGCCGATCAGCGCAGCCTCAGAAGCGCTTGGCCCACTGCCCCGAGCGCAGGCGGGAGATGCGCTGCTCGGTGGG
Source organism: Actinomycetes bacterium (assembly GCA_021850325.1). Classification (GTDB taxonomy): domain Bacteria; phylum Actinomycetota; class Acidimicrobiia; order Acidimicrobiales; family Palsa-688; genus JAJZMF01. The sequence goes on along the minus strand of JAJZMF010000027.1, from coordinate 191,808 downwards.
GGGGTGGTCGGAGAACCACTTGGCGAAGCTGACCCGGCGGCCCCTCAGGGGGTTGACGATGTAGAGCGCCGCCATCTCACGGGGCACGGCCATGGGCTGGCGTCGCGCCGCCATGTCCAGCTTCATGAGCGCCGAAGCGAGCGGCTCGCCATCGCCTATCAGCCTGGCCCCGTCGCGGTCGGCCTCGTACTCCCGGCTGCGCGAGAGCGCCAACTGGAGCAGGGTGGCAGCCAGAGGGGCGAGGACCATCATGGCCAGCAGGCCGAAGATGTTCTCCTCCTCGTTGCGCCTGCCCCCCTGGCCACCTCCGAAGAACAAGCCGCTCCAGGCGGCCATGCGGGCCAGGAACGTGATGCCCATGGCGATGGAGGCAGCCACCGAGGAGGTGAGGATGTCCCGGTTGCGGACATGGCTGATCTCGTGCGCGAGGACGCCGCGCAGCTCCGACCACGTGCATATCTCCAGGATCCCCTGGGTAACGGCCACTGCTGCGTGCCGGGGGTTGCGCCCTGTGGCGAAGGCGTTGGGCTGGGCGGCCGGTGACACGTACAGGCGGGGCATGGGCATGCCCGCCTTGGTCGTGAGCTCCCGGACGATCTCGTAGTACTGGGGCACCTGCGCCTCGGAGACCGGCACCGCCCTGGCCGCCTTGATGGCCACCGTGTCGGAGAACCAGTACGAACCACCGACGAAGACCAGGCCGATGACCAGGCCGATGACCAGGCCCTGCTGGCCCCAGAAGGCGCCGATGCCCAGGCAAAGGGCACCCAGCAGTGAGAGCAGGACCGCCGTCTTGATGTTGTTACGGTTCATGTGCTCGACCACCTCTCAGGAGCCAGGCTAGCCCCCCTTCATGAGAGGGCAATGAGCGGACGGCACGCTCGGGGCCGACGCCCACCCTGCCCTGGGCAGCCGGGCCGGCCGGGAACCGGGCGGCGTCCCGCTCAGTCGTAGTAGCCGGAATGCACGTACACACAGGGCACGCCTTCCCGGCGGAACATCTCGACGTTGCGCAGGTCGTCCTCGAAGCACAGGCGCGGGTCGACGCCATGGGCCCGCAGGGCCCGCACCGCTTCCTGCTTGAACTGCCGGGCCGGGCGGCGGTCCCCGTGGCTGCGCATCACCAGGAGGTCCCAGCGCAGATCGTGGCGCCCGAGCCAGGCGATCGTGAGGTCACGGGCCTGGGCCGGCCGTGCGGTCAGCAGTACCACCTTGAGCTCCGAGCTGAGGAGCCCGAGCAGCACGCTCACCTCCTCGATGAGGGGGTCCTCACCCGAGGCGGCAAAGAAGGCGTCCCAGTCCGGACGGGGCCCCCGCAGGAGGTACTGGCGCGACGCAGCGTCGGAGAGGACGCCGTCCAGGTCGAAGACGGTGGCCGGGCCCCCCGCCGGCCCGGCCCGCCAGGTCCACAGCGCCTGGCCCACGACCTGGCCCTGGTGCTCGGCACGACCTTCTCCCGTCAGTGGGCCCTCCATGGGGTCAGAATAGGTTGGTGACAGACGACCTGGTCCTGGACCTCCCGGTCGGGGCCCGGGTGCTGGTCACAGCCAACCTCCGGTTGCGCGAGCAGGCCGGAGCGACCAGTTCGGCCGCTGCAGCGGAGCTGGCCCGGGCCGTGCGGGCCTGGAGCGGGCCCGGGGCCGTGGTCGTGGCCGGCGACCTTCTCGACTGTGACCCGGGGCCGGCTTGTGCCGCCTCGGCACTGGCCGCCCACCCGGAGCTGAGCGACGCCCTCGCCGCCTTCGCCTCCGAGCCCGGCCGGTACGTGGTCGTCCTCCCCGGGGGCACCGACGCCTGGCTCCTGCGCTCGCAGCTGGCCGCCGACTGCGTGGCCTCGGTCACCGGTGCCGTGGTCGCCCCCGCCGTCGTGGTCGAGATGTGCACGGCGGGAGGGAGGCGCTCGGTGAGGGTGGAGCCGGGGTGGCGTCCCGGGCCCGGCCCCGGGTTTGCCGGGGCCCCGGACGAGCTGAACCACAGCGGCCAGCGGCTGGCCGGCGTCGTGCCCGGCCTGTGGCGCGGCCGGACCAGTGCGTGGCTGGCCGACATCGGGCAGCTGGACGACGCCTCGGCCACAGCCCGTTTCGTCGCCTCCCGGCTCACCTACCGCCAGTTCGCCCGTCGGGCCTGGCTGCTCGTCCTGCCCGTCCTGGCCGCTCTCGTGGTCCGCCTGCCCGTTGCCCTTTTACGCCCGGCGCACAAGGTGGCCGGCCCCCTCCTTGCCACCGCGGCGGCCGCCGCCGGCCTGGAGCTGCTGGTCCTGGCAGGCCTGGCGGCGGTGTTCGTGCGCCAGGTCTGGCTGGCTTTTTCGGGGCGCTCCCCCGCTCCCCCCGACCTGAACGAGCCCATGCGGGCCCGGGCGCGCCAGCTCGTGGCCCAGGGCCTGGACGGCCTGGTCACCGGGGGGACGGGCAGGCCGGAGCTCACGCGGGTGGGCGACGGGTTCTACGCCAACGCCGGTGCCTGCTGCGAGATGGTGAGCGAGCAGCCCTCGCGCACCGTTGCCCTGGGCATGCCCTCGCCGTTCCTGGCCACCCGCCGGCTGGGCTGGCTGGAGCTCGAGGCGGGCAGTGAGGTGCACGCACGCCTGTTCGCCGCTCAGGTCCTGCTACCCGGGGCGACGTTCCCCGAGAGGCTCGTCGCCCGGGCCACCGGCCCCACTGCCCGCCGCGCCGGCCCCACCGGCGACCGCATGGGCCCCCGGTGGCGTTTCGGAGCTCCCGGGGCGTCCCAGGGGCCCGTGGTGGTGGCCACCTTCCCCAACGGGCCGGCCTGGCCACCGGTGCCCACGGTCCTCGCCCCCCACCGGCGGAACCGACGTTTGGCCGCCGTTGTGGTCGCCGCAGCCGGGGTGGTCTCGGTCCTGGCGTCACTTTCCGCACCGGTCGCCCACCGCCTCAACCTGCTCCGACAGGTCCTCCCCCTGGCCGTGCCCCAGGCAGCGGGTGCCCTGACGGCCCTGGGCGGCGTGGGCCTGCTCATGCTCGCCCGGGGCATCCGCCGGGGCCAGCGCCGGGCCTACCTTGTGTGCCAGGGCACCCTGGTCTCGGTGGCCGTCCTGCACCTGGTCAAAGCGGGCAGCCTGCCCGCCACGGTGGTGGCCCTGGCCGTGGCCACCTTCCTGTGGTCGAAGCGCGCTTCCTTTCGCGCCGCGGGTGAGAGGACACCACCGCTGCGGGCACTGGGGCGCCTGGCCGGTGTGGCGCTGCTCGCCGTGGCTGCCGGGACCCTCACCCTGGAGGGGAGCTCATGGATCAGCATCCGTCTGCACCATCGCCACATCGCCCGGATCGGCTGGGGCCGGGCCCTGCTTGCCACGCTGGAACGCACGATCGCCGTGCGCAGCATCCCTCTGCCCGACCGGCTGGACGACTTCTTCACCATCGGCATGTCGGCTGTGACCGCGGGCCTGGTCGTGGCGGCGGCCTGGCTCGTCTTCCGGCCCGTCGTCGGGCAGCGGGTGCGGGCCGCCGGAGGAGCCTCCGAGCGCGCCCGGGAACTGGTGGGACGCCACGGGGGCGGCACCCTGGACTACTTCGCGCTGCGCTCGGACAAGGAGCTGTACTTCTGGGGTGAGACGGTCGTCGCCTACGGCGTCTACGGGGGGGTCTGCCTGGTGTCACCCGACCCGGTCGGGCCCCTGGTCGAGCGGGAGGCGGCGTGGCGGGCCTTCCGCCAGCACGCGGACTCCCGGGGCTGGGCGCTGGCCGTGCTCGGAGCCTCGGAGGACTGGCTGCCCATCTACCGCTCGCACGGCATGCGTGACCTGTACGTGGGCGATGAGGCCGTCGTACGGCTACAGGAGTTCTCCATGGAGGGGGGGCGCTTCAAGGGCCTGCGGCAGGCGGTGAACCGCGTGGCGCGCCACGGCTACACGATCTCGTTCCACGACCCGGCCCATGTCGCACCCTCCCTGGCGGCGGAGCTGGAGGCGGTGATGACCAAGAGCAGGCGCGGAGGCGTGGAGAGAGGCTTCTCAATGACCCTTGGCCGCATCTTCGACCCCTTCGACCGGGGCCTGCTGCTGGCCGTGGTGCACGCCCCCCCGGAGGACGCCGCCGGTGCCGACCGTCCCGGGGGGGACCAGGACCGTCGCCCGGCAGGGCCTGGCCCGCTCAGGGGCCCGGCGGTGGCGTTCTGCCAGTACGTGCCGGCGCCGGCCATCGAGGGGTTCTCCCTGGACCTCATGCGCAGGGACAACGGTGAGCACCCCAACGGGCTCATCGACTTCGCCATCGTCGAAACGGTGCGCCACCTGGCCGAGCGCGGCTTCAAGGGCCTTGGCCTCAACTTCGCCACCATGCGCGCCGTCCTGGCCGGCGAGACGGGCGAGGGCGCCGCCCAGCGCGCCCAGGGCTGGCTGCTCAAGCGGATGAGCGGTTCCATGCAGATCGAGTCACTGTGGCGGTTCAACGCCAAGTTCGACCCGGTGTGGCAACCCCGCTACGCGGTCTACGACTCCCCGGAGAACGCCCTCGCCGTGGCGATGGCTGTGGCCCGGGCCGAGTCCTTCTGGGAGCTCCCGGTCATCGGCCGCTTCCTCGTCCCCGGCCCCTCACGCCAGCTCGAGGCGTCCGGGACGGCCGGCCCGGGCCACTGAGCCAGGACCGGGGAGCCCGTGCCACCCCAGCCCGGCAGGGCCCGCCGTCCCGGTGCCTCAGAAGTACCAGGGAAGCGCTATGGCGTGGCTGAGCGACAGCAGCGGGGTCGAGACCCCGGCGAAGATGGTGAAGACCACGCACAGGGCGACGACGGCGGCCGTGGGGCCGGGCACCCGTAGCCGGCTTGTGGGTGGCGCCCGCAGCACCAGCACCGTGTCGCGACCGGTGAGGCCGGCAGTGGCGACCGACTGGAGGTCGGACCCGGCATAGGCCATGGCAGGGACCTCGGCCTCGACAGTGGCCGTCGTGGGCTCGGCCGGCATGAACATGAGCAGTGCCACTCTCAGGTAGAAGAAGGCAGCGATCGCCGCGCCGAGCATGCCCACCAGGCCCAGGGCGTACTGGCCCTTGTCGATGGCGGCCGCGATCACCACCCACTTGCCCAGGAAGCCGCTGGTGAGAGGGATACCGGCCTGGCCGAGCAGCAGTACCAGGAGGCCGGCCGCCAGCCAGGGGCTCCGAGCCGCCAGGCCCCGGACCGAGCTCAGGTCGTTACGGGCCTCACCTCGGCCCTGCAGGACGCCGACGATGGCGAAAGTGCCGATGACCATGAACGTATAGGTGAAGAGGTAGAAGCAGACGGCCGTCACCCCGCCCGGGGTCCCCGGCTGGAGGCCGATGAGCACGTAGCCCGCCTGGCTCACCGACGAGTAGGCGAGGAGGCGCTTGAGGTCGGACTGGGCCAGGGCCAGCACCGACCCGAAGACCACGGACGCCACTGCCAGGCCCCAGATGATGGGCCTCCAGTTGGAGGTCTGGGTGGGGAGAGCGAGCATCAGTACCCGCAACAGCCCGGCAAAACCACCGGCCTTGGCCACCGCGGCCATGTAGCCCACGAACGGGGTGGGCGCCCCCTGGTACACGTCGGGTGACCAGAAGTGGAAGGGCACGGCAGCCACCTTGAACGCCAGGCCCACGATGACCAGGCCCATACCGGCCAGGAGGACACCGTTGTGCACCACCGCGTTGCTGATGAGGAACGTGATGATGCCCAGGTACTGCGTGGAACCGGTTGCCCCGTAGATGAGGGCGGCCCCGTAGATGAAGATGGCGGAGGCGAACGAGCCGAGCACGAAGTACTTGAGGCCGGCCTCGCCCGAGGCGGCCCGGCGCCTGTGGTACGCGGTCATGGCGTACAGGGAGATGGAGAGGATCTCCAGGCCGATGAAGAGGGTGATCAGCCCCGCCGCCTGCGCCATCAGCACGGCGCCGGTGGAGGCGGAGAGCATCAGCACGTAGGGCTCCGGGCCGTCCAGGCCCTCACGGACCAGGTAACCGTCGGACATGAGCGCCCCGAGGACCGTGGCCGCGCCGAACATGATGGTGAAGAACGCGCTCATGTGGTCGTAGAACAGCTGGTCGCCCAGCGTGATGGGCACCACGGAGGCGGCGCCCACGTCGTGCCACTGCACGAGGCCGTCCACCACGGTCCCCACTCCGGCCAGCGACGTCAGGCTGGCCCACAGGCCGGGCAGGGAGGGCCAGGGGCTGGCGTAGCTCTTCCTGGGCAGGGTGGCGGAGAGCAGGAGCAGGAGCAGCGCCCCGCCGAAGAGCACGAAGATGGGCACGAGCGCCGCGTAGTTGATGGGCAGGGAGATGGACCCCTTGGCCGTGCACAGGCCCGTGATCTGGCCCGTGACCCCGTCGATCGTGCAGCTCCCGCCGGTCGGGGACAGCACATGGGGCACCGAGGCGCCGGGGAAGGCGGCCAGAGGCGTCAGCAACCGGACCAGGCCGCTCACTTGCCACCCCCACCCGTGCCGGAGAAGGACACCACCGGTACCACCTGGTCGGCGGGCACGGCGTAGTTGGCGTGCCCGACGCCTGACGCCGGGATGTGGAAGTTGGGGTCGGCCTGCTCGATGTGGGCCACCAGGTGGTCCACCGCGGGCTGGATCCGGCTGAGGAGGGGTTGAGGGTACACACCGATGAACACGATCCCGGCGAGCAGGGGGGCCACGGCTGCCCGCTCCGCCCAGGTCATGTCACGCACGCCGGCGTTGATGGCCCGGGCCGGTCCGTGGAAGACCCGCTGGTAAGCCCACAGCAGGTACACGGCGGCCAGGACGACGCCGCTGGTGGCGACCACGGCCCACCAGCGGTGGGTGATGAAGGTGCCCAGCAGGACGAGGAACTCGCCGACGAAGCCGTTGAGGCCGGGCAGGCCGATGTCGCTCAGGATGACCACGATGAAGACCCAGCCCAGGATGGGCGCGTTGACCTGCAGGCCGCCCAGCTCGGAGAACTCGAACGTCCGGCGTCGCTCCCACACCATGCCCACCACGAGGAACAACGCCCCCGTCGACAGGCCGTGGTTGACCATCTCCACGATGCCACCCGTGATGCCCTGGACGGTGAACCCGAACAGGCCGACGACTATGAACCCGACGCCGGCCACGGTGCCGTAGGCGACCAGGCGCTTCAGGTCCTTCTGCACGGCGGCCACGACGGAACCCCAGATAATGCCGATGACGGCCAGGGTGAGGGCCACCGGCGCCAGGTCCACCGCGGCTCGGGGGAAGAGGAAGATGCCCCAGCGCAGGATGCCGTAGGCACCCAACTTGAACAGGATGCCGGCCAGGACCATCGACCCGCCGGTAGGGGCCTGCGTGTAGGCGTCGGGCATCCAGGTGTGGAAGGGCACGAGCGGCATCTTGACCGCGAAGGCCGTCCCGAACGCAGCCAACAGCAGTTCCTGGTCGGCCAGCGGGAGGTGGGTGGCCCCCCGGGCCAGCGAGATGATGTCAAAGGAGCCGTTCGTGCCCGGGACGTGGTGGGCGGCCACCAGGAGGTTGGTGGCGAGGATGCCGACGAAGAGGAACGCCGACCCGGCAAAGGTGTACAGGAAGAACTTGCTCGCCGCATAGCCCCGGCGCGGCCCCTCGCCTCCCACGATCAGGAAGTAGCCGGGGACCAGGGTCACCTCGAAGGCGACGAAGAAGAGGAACGCGTCGAGGGAGAGGAACGTGGTCATGCACGCCGCCTCGAGCAGCAACATCCAACCCAGGTACGACCGGGCCGAACGCTCGACCCTGGGGCTCGCCATGGCCACCGGGAACAGCAGGGCGGTCACTGCGACCAGGAAGACCGAGATCCCGTCCACCCCGACGTACCAGGAGATCCCCAAGGGGCCGATCCAGGACTGGCGGCTGGTGAACTGGAAGCCTGCGTGGGCGGGGCCGGCCTTGAACGCCACTGTCATCCAGATGGCGAACGCCAGCTCGAGCAGGGCAGCCCCCACAGCCAGGCGGCGCGCCGTGGCGTCGGCAGTCCTCCTGGGCAGGGCGGCCATGCCCAGGGCAGCGCCCAGGGGCAGGAGGATGAGAACGTCCAGGATGGGAAAGCCCATTGGTTCAGCCACCGATCCGGAAGGTTAGGTAGGCGAGGATGATCACCAGGCCGGTCCCGATACCGAGCGCATAGCTACGCACGTAGCCGTTCTGCACCCGTCGCAGCGCCCGCCCGGACAGGCCCATGAAGCCGGCCGTGCCGTTGACCACTCCGTCCACCACCCGGCTGTCCATGACGAAGGCGAGCATGTTGGCGCCCATGCGCAGCGGCCCGGAGACCATGGCAGCCACGGCCTCGTCGATCCTCCAGGCCCGGCGCAGGAAGGACGGCTCCAGTGCCGGGTGCTCGGCCGTACGCCAGGTCGAGAGCCCGAGGGCCAGGCCGGTGAGCGCAATCGCGGTGGTGAGGATGGACAGCGCCCACTTGGTCCCCGTGCTCACCGAGATCACGGTGGCGGTGGGGAACAGAGGCTTGAGGAAGCGCGAGAGGAAGTCGAGGTGCCAGGCCGGGAAGTTGATCCCGCCACCGAGGACCGCCGCCACAGCCAGCACTATGAGGGGCAGGTACATGGTCCAGGACGGGTCCGCGGGGTGGGGCACGGCACTGTGGCTGGGCGCGGGGAGGCCGGGGCCACCCGCCTCGTGGCCACCGTGGCCGGCCGGGTGGGCGCCGACCTGTCCCGCCGTCACCGCGGCGTGCGCCGGGCGCCCGTCCTGCCATCGGGCCCGGCCCATGAAGACCAGGGCGAACTGCCGGCTCATGTAGTACGCCGTGAGCCCGGCCGTGAGGACGCCGACGGCCCACAAGCCCTTGTTCATCTGCCAGACCGAGGACAGCACGGCGTCCTTTGACCAGAAGCCGGCGAAGGGGGGGATGCCCGAGATGGCCAGCCACCCCACGGCAAAGGTGGCACCGGTGATGGGCAGGTAGGGCCGCAGGGCGCCCATCCACTTCATGTCCTGGTTGTCGGCCATGGCGTGGATCACCGCCCCGGCCCCGAGGAACAGCAGGGCCTTGAAGAAGGCGTGGGTCAGCATGTGGAACAGGCCGTCGGCGTAGTCCCCCGCCCCCACGGCCATGAACATGTAGCCCAACTGCGAGATCGTCGAGTAGGCGAGAGCCTTCTTGATGTCGTCCTGGGCGCAGGCCACCGTGGCGGCTACGAACGCACTGGCCGTGCCCACGATAGCTATCAGCCAGGAGGTGGCATGGGCGTAATGGAGAAGCGGGGCCGCCCGGGACATCAGGTAGACGCCCGCCGTCACCATGGTCGCAGCGTGGATCAGGGCCGAGATGGGCGTCGGGCCCTCCATGGCGTCGGGCAGCCAGATGAACAGGGGGAGCTGGGCCGACTTACCCACTGCGCCGAGGAAGAGGAGCATGGTGATGGCGGTGGCCGTGGTCCCGCTGATCGCACCCGTCGCACCGGCCAGCAGGCCCGTGGCGTGGCCGTGGACCAGCGTGCCCAGCACCTGGCTGTAGTTGACCGAGCCGAAGTGGGCGAACATCAGGAACATGGCCAGCAGGAAGCCCATGTCGCCCACCCGGTTGGTGACGAAGGCCTTCTTGGCCGCGACCGCAGCCACCTCGCGCTGGAACCAGAAGCCCACGAGGCCGTACGAGCAGAAGCCGACGCCCTCCCAGCCCAGGAAGGAGAAAAGGAAGTTGTCCCCCAGCACCAGGACCACCATGGAGAACAGGAACAGGTTGAGGTAGATGAAGAACCGGTCGAAGCCGGGGTCCCTGTGCATGTAGCCGATGGAGTAGAGGTGGATCAGCGTGGAGACGCCGGTCACGAACAGCGCCATCGTCATCGACAAAGGGTCGATGAGGATGCCGAAGTTGGCGTGCAGGCCCGCCACCGGGAACCAGCTGAAGATGTTGAGGTCGTTGACCCGTCCCGTGGCCGGCTTGCCCAGCTCGGTCACCCAGACGATGAGGGTGGCCACGAACGAACCGGCCGCGGCGATGGTGCCGACCCAACCGGCTACGGGCTCACCCAGCTTGCGGCCCCAGACCAGGTTGATGGCAAAGCCCAGGAGCGGGAGGGCAACTATGGCGTATGCGGCGTTGACCATGGGCGCGTCAGCCTTTCAGCGAGCTGATGTCGTCGGCGGTGGCGCCGGTGCGGCGGCGGTAGATGGCCACGATGATGCCGAGGCCCACCACGACCTCGGCCGCAGCCACCACCAGCACGAAGAAGACGGCGTCCTGGCCCCCGATGTCGTTGAGCATGCGCGAGAACGTCACGAAGGTCAGGTTGACGGCATTGAGCATGAGCTCGATGCACATGTACATGACGAGGATGTTGCGCCTCACGAGCAGGCCCACAGCGCCGATGCCGAACAGGCAGGCGGCCAGGACCAGGTACCAGGCCCCGGGCACGCTCACAGTGCAGCCCCCCCGGAGCGCCCGGCGCTTTCGCCACCCGCCACGTCGGGGCCACCCGCCCCGCTCAGTGCGGGCTCGGCGGGCACCACCGGTGCGCCGCGGCCGGAGGTGACCACCCGGCGCTGGCCACCGTGGGCGACCGGGCCATGTTGGGTGTTGGCCCGCCTCACCAGGACGACCGCGGCCACGACCGCGATCACCAGCAGGGCAGAGGTCATTTCGAAGGGGAGGAGGTAGCCGGTGAAGATGCTCTGGCCGAGCTTCTGGACGTTCTCGCCCGGGCCGTTGACGGCCTCCGTGGCGGCAGTCGTGCCGGTCGCCCAGTAGTGCACCCTCACCAGGACGAGCAGCTCCACGACGACGACGACGCCGGCCGCCACGCCCACGGGCACGAGCGAGCGCAGGTTCTCGGGTATGCGCGCTTCCTTGCGGTCCACGCCGAGCAGCATGATCACGAACAGGAACAGGATCACGATGGCGCCCGCATAGACGATCACCTGTACCGCGGCCAGGAAGTAGGCACCCTGGTCGAGGAAGAGGAGGGCCGTGCCGAAGATCGTCGTGACCAGGGACAGGGCACTGTGGACCGGGTTGCGCCCCAGCACCACGCCCGTGGCGCCACCGATCACCAGCAGGGCACCCACCGCGTAGAGGGCCCACGCCGAGTCAACAGCCAGCTGTGTTACGCCAAGGAGGCCGGACAAGTTGGTCAAGACCTCCCCGGTGCCCAGGAGCCGGGACGGGCCGGCCGGGCCGTGCTGACGCCGACACCCTTCATGGCTCCTCTTTCGACCTCGCGCACCGAGATGTCGGTGTCAGCCGGGTAGTCGGCCGACTCGGGGTCCGATTGGCCGGCCTGGGCCGGGCGCACCCCGTAGCCCAGCTCACCCGACCAGAGCGGCTCGCCCTCCAGGTCGGCCCGGCCCCCCGGAGCCGTGGCCCGCACCCAGCCCGAGGTGTTCTGGTCGTCTCCCGGCTTCCAGTCCTCCCAGGGCAGGACCTGGGGCCGGCCCGTGTCGTCGACCACCAGTTCGGACTTGGTGTAGATGGCGTCCTGGCGGTTGTTGAAGGAGAACTCGAAGAGCTTGGACTCGGTGATGGCCTCGGTGGGGCAGGCCTCCACGCACATGTCACAGTGGATGCAGCGCAGGAAGTTGATCTCGTAGACGAAGCCGTAGCGCTCGCCCGGTGAGACCGGGGCGTCGGGCGGGTTGTCGGCGCCGCGCACGTAGATGCAGTGGGCAGGGCACACCCCGGCGCACAGCTCGCAGCCGATGCACTTCTCCATGCCGTCCTCGTACCGGTTGAGGACGTGGCGCCCGTGCCGGCGCTCGGGCATGGCGCGCTTGTGCTCGGGGTACTCCACGGTCACCCGTGGCTTGGCCGGCTGCCTGCCGGTGACGGCGAAGCCCTTGAAGAAGTTGACGAACTTGTTGTTCTCCAGGGAGCTCATGGGGCCTCCAGTTCGGAGAGCTGCCCGCCCTCTTCCTGCCTGCTCTGGCCCACCTCGATGGCCCTGGTGAGCAGGATGAACGCGAACAGGCTGCCGGACAGCGCCGCCAGCCCCCACCGCCAGTCGATCCGGGCACCGATGACGATCAGCAGCAGGGCCAACGAGCCGGGGATCAGGCGCTTCCAGCCCAGGTCCATCAGCTGGTCGTAGCGCAGTCGGGGGAGGGTGGCCCTTATCCAGACGTATATGTAGAGCAGGACCAGCACCTTTATGACGAACCACAGCGGCCCGAGCGATAGCCCCGCGATGCGGGGGCCGTCAGGGCCGCCGAGGAACAGCGTGGTGAAAATGGCCGAGTTGACCACCAGGGCCGCGTACTCGGCCAGGTAGAAGAGGGCGAAACCGATGGACGAGTACTCGAGGTTGAAGCCCCCGGCCAGTTCCTCCTCCGCCTCCACGAGGTCGAAGGGCGGGCGGGTCATCTCGGCCGTGACGGCGATGAAGAAGATGGCCGCCGGGGCCCCGAAGGCACGGAAGAGGTTCCAGTGGTAGAGGAACCCGCCGTGCTGGGCGGCCACGATGGCACTGGTGTGCAGTGAGCCCGTGAGGACCACCACCGTGGCGACCGTGAGGCCCAGGGCCGCCTCGTAGGAGATCATCTGGGCACTGGCGCGCACCGAACCGATCAGCGGGTACTTGGAGCCTGACGACCAGCCGGCCAGCATCACGCCGTAGACGCTGATGCTCGAGGCCATCAGCATCACGAGGATCCCCCAGGACGGGTCGGCCAGCTGCAGGCGCGTGGTGTAGCTGCCGATGCTGATCGTGCCTCCCACCGGGACGATCGAAAAAGCTACGAAGACCGGCACGAGGGCGATGACGGGCGCGATGCGGTAGACGAGCCGGTCGGCCTCGGCCGGGACCAGCGCCTCCTTGAAGAAGAGCTTGATGCCGTCCGCCAGCGACTGCAGCCAGCCGTCCGGCCCTGCCCGGTTGGGGCCGGGACGGTTGCCGAGCGCTGCCACCACCTTGCGTTCGAACATGACCATGAACAGCACCGACACCATCACCAGGGCGAAGGCGACGACCACCTTGACCACCACGAAGGCCCAGACCACGAGGTCGAGCCCGTGGTTGAAGATCGGGTCACCGGTGTAGGGCCCACCGGCGCCCGGCGTGGGCACCCCGGGGCCGACCAGGTGGGCGGCAGCCAGGGGGGCAGCGGTCAGGGCGTGGGTGAGCACGCTACCGGCGGTCACGGCTCACCGCCCGGTCCCTCGACGACCACCTCGGTGTACTCGGCGGCGGCGTCCACCAGTGCCCCGGCACCACCCTCGGGCAGGTTGAACGCCATGACCGCAGTGCCCCGGGGCACCCGGGCGTCCGCCTGAGCATTGAGGACGGTGCCACCCCTGGCGGTGCTGACGCGTACCCTGCCCTGGCCACCGGGCAGCACCTGCGCCAGGTCGGAGGGGTTGAGGGACAAGACGAGCTCAGGGTGCAGGCCGGCCAGCGACGGGGACCGCTGCACCGTCACCCCGCCGTCCCACATGGGCCGACGGGCCACCAGGCGCAGGGCGCCCCCGGCGGTGGCCGGGACGGTTGCAGGTCCTCGCGCGGGTGCGACCTCGGACAGGCTGAGCATGGGCGGCAAGCCCGGCTCTCCAGCTGCGGGCGCCCACTCGGGGGCCCGGACAGGCTCGCCGGCCCCGGGCGGGGCGGGGTGGGCCTCGGCCGAGACGATCCCCGGCTCCGCCATGGGGTCGAGGGGCAACGGCTCTCCCTCGGGCCCTCCTGCGCCCTGTCGACCCAGGGGGACGACCACGCCGTCACGTCCCCGGGGCGAGGCGAGGAGCTCCCTCGGCACGCCGGCGTGCAGTGGGGAGAGCCGCACCAGCTCGTCCCACAGCTCCTCGACCGAACTGGCCCCGAGGTCCCCGCCCAGACGGTCGGCCAGCTCGACGGCCACCATCCAGTCGGGCCGGGCCGTCCCTGGAGCGGTCACCTTCTGGCCCAGCCAGGTGACCCGGCCCTCCAGGTTGGTGAAGCTCCCGCGCCTTTCGGTGTGGACGGCGACGGGCAGCACCACGTCGGCCTGCTCGCTGCTCGCGTTCAGGAAGGCGTCCACAGCCACCACGAAGCCGGCGTTGTCCAGTGCCCTGTTCGCCAGGTGGCGGTCGGGGCAGTCGGAGACGGGGTCCGAACCCAGGAGGAAGAGGACGTCGACCCGACCGGCGGCGGCGGCCGTGAGCATGCCGATGGCGTCCAGGCCAGGGGCGGGGGGCAACGCGGTGCCCCATTGCTCCTCGAACCATGCCCTTCCGTGCTCCAGGCTCACCCGACCGGGCAGCAGGCCCGGGGCCAGCCCGGCGTCGATCGCCCCGTGGACGTTCGAGCGGCGCAGGGCGGGCAGGAACGCCACTCCCGGTAGGCCTGCCAGGGCCAGCGCGGCCTGCACGGCACCGGTGGACGCCTCGGCGAGCGACGGCCTCCCGAGCACGACGGCAACCGCCGGCTGCCCCGACGGGGCCGCCTCCCCGGCCCGGCTGGCCGCAGCGATGGCAGCCCGGGCCTTCTCCACCTCGGCCGCCGGCACCCCAGCCACGTCCGAGCTCACAGGGCCGGCCGAGGTGAGGGCCAGGGCCAGGGCGCCCAGCTCGCCCGGCCGGTACAACAGGCTCTGCGAGGCGACTGCGCTCAGACCGCTCGACATGGGTGCCAGCTCGATGAGGGGCACACCCTTTTCGACGACGGCGTCCCGCAGCCGGATGTAGAGGACCGGCAGCTCCTCTTTGACGTCGGGAGCGATGGTGAGCACCAGGCGTGCCCCGCACACCTGGTCGATGGTGGCCCGGGGCAGGGCAGCCACCAGGTCCGCCGGCAGCCCGTCGCCCAGCTGGGCGTCCACGTTGTCCGTCCGCAGCACGGTGCGAGCCAGCTTGGACCAGGCATAGGCGTCCTCGTTGGGCAGGCGGGCGCCGCCCAGCACACCGGTCCTGTCCCCCGGGACGCCCCGGAGCCGGGACTCGATCACCGAAAAGGCCTCGGCCCAGCTCGTCTCCACCAGCTCGCCCCGGCCACCACCGGGGCCCGGGTGGCGCACCAGCGGCCGCTCCAATCGGTGAGGGCTGTTGAGGGCCTCGAAACTGAACCGGCCCTTGTCGCACAGCCAGCCCCAGTTGACGGGGTCGCTGTCGATGCCAATGAAACGGACGACCTGCTCCGAGCTGGACTGGGCCGCCACCCGGCAGCCGACGGCGCACATGGTGCAGGTCGTCTCCACCTGCTCCAGGTCCCACGGGCGGGCCCGGAAGCGGTAGGGCTTGGCCAGGAGCGCGCCGACGGGGCAGATCTGGACCACATTGCCGCTGAAGTTGGAGACGAACTGCTCACCGGGGAAGATCGCCACCTCGGTGGAGTCGCCCCGCGAGGCGAAGTCGATCGCTGCGTCACCGGCGACCTCGCTGGCGAACCGGGTGCAGCGTGCGCACTGGATGCAGCGCTCGCGGTCGATGAGGACCAGCGAGGAGAGCGGGACCGGCTTGTCCCAGTGCCTCTTCTCCTCGACGAAGCGGGTCTCCCCCGGGCCGTAGGCCAGCGTCTGGTCCTGAAGGGGGCACTCGCCGCCCTTGTCGCACACCGGGCAGTCCAGGGGATGGTTGACGAGGAGGAACTCGAGCACACCGTCCTGGGCCTTTTTGACCTTGGGGCTGCCGGTGAGCACCTCCATCCCCTCGGCCACCGGCACGTAGCACGCCGGGCTGAGGCTGAAGCCCCGAGGGCCCTTGACCTCCACCAGGCACATACGGCACATGCCCACCGGCTTCATCCGGGGGTGGTAGCAGAAGCGGGGTATGTAGGTACCCGCCCGTTCGGCGGCCGCGATCAGCATCTCACCCTTGCGGGCCTGGACGTCGCGCCCGTCCAGGTTGATGGTGACCGTCTCCGGCGCCACGGGGGGCGCCTGGGCGCCGGTCTGGGGAGTGGCAGCTTCAGGCATAGACAGGGCTCTTTTGTAGCCGGTCCGGCGGGTAGGGGCAGCGGCCCGACCGGATGTGGTCCAGGAACTCGTCGCGGAACATGCGGGTACCGGAGGCCACCGAACTGGGGATGGAAGGCCCGAGCACGCAGATGGTGGTCTGGGCGGGTGGCCAGCTGACCCCGGGCACGATGTTGTCGCACACGTCCATCAACAGGTCGAGGTCGCTCTCCCGGCCCTGGCCGTCCTCGATCCGGCGCATGATCTTCTCCACCCAGCCGCTACCCTCCCGGCACGGCGTGCACTGGCCGCACGACTCGCGGTGGAAGAACCGGGTGATCCTCCAGATGGCCCTGACCACGCAGGTCGCGTCGTCCATCACGGTCACCGCACCCGAACCTGCCATGGACCCGGCCTCGGCGATCTTCTCGTTGGCCAACGACAGGTCGAGGTGCTCCGGCCCGAACCAGGGTGCCGACACCCCGCCCGGGATGAAAGCCTTCAGGCCCCGGCCGCCACGGATCCCGCCGCCGAGGGCGGGGTCGAAGATCAGATCCCTGAAGCTCACCTTGGCGAACTCGAGCTCGTAATTGCCCGGCCGCATGACGTGGCCCGACAGGGCCAGCATCTTGGTGCCGCGCGACCGGCCGTCGCCGAGAGCGAAGAAGGCGTCGTGGCCGTGGCGCATTATGAACGGGAGGGTCGACAGCGTCTCGACGTTGTTGACGACGGTGGGTGCGCCGTACAGGCCGATGGCAGCCGGGTAATAAGGAGGCTTGATGCGGGGGTAGCCGCGCTTGCCCTCCAGGCTCTCCAGGAGGGCTGTCTCCTCGCCACATATGTAGGCACCGGCACCGGGGTGGACCACCACGTCCACCGAGAACCCGGACCCGAAGATGTCGTGGCCGACCGCCCCGTACTCGTACGCCTCGTTGAGGGCCGCTTGGAGGCGCTCCAGGCCGAGCGCCATCTCGCCGCGCACGAAGAGGAAGACCTGCGCCGCCCCGATGGCATAGGCGCTGATGACCGCGCCCTCGATGAGCTGATGGGGGTCGCCCTCGATCAGGGCGTGGTCCTTGAAGGTGGCCGGCTCGCTCTCGTCCCCGTTGACCACGAGGTACACCGGCTCGGCCTTGCGCAACATGCCCCATTTGCGCCCGGCGTCGAACCCGGCCCCGCCACGCCCGAGGATGCTCGACCCGTTGACCTCCTCGTGGACCTGCTCGGGGGTCATGCCGAGCGCCCTGCGCAGGCCCTGGTAGCCCTCGCTGGCCAGGTACGACTGCAGGCTCCAGCTCCGCTCCATGCCGAAGCGCGAAGTCACGATGTGCGGGCCGAGCTTGGGGTCGCCGGGCTCGAAGCCACGGGTACTGGGGCTCACCGTGCCTCCCTGTCGTCGCTGCCGGGCTCGGCCCCGCCCGGGCCACCGGCCACGCCGTTGCCACCCCGGCCCTCGCCCCTCGGTGCGAGCGTGCTCGTCACGGCCGCCGTCGTCCGCCTCGTCGCCAGGTCCACCTCCGGGCCATGTGCCGTGGCCGGCCCGCTCTGTCCTCCGCCCCCGGCACGCAGGCCCACGTTGCGCTGGACCCGGGACAGGGTGCCGTGGGGCGGGACCTCACCGTCCAGGCGGCCCGCCCGCAGGTCCTCCACCAGCTGGTCGAAGCTCTCGGGCGTCACGTTGCCGAAGTAGCGCCAGTTGACGGTCACGCACGGGGCATTGCCGCACAGCGCCAGGCACTCGGAGTCCTCCAGGGTGAACATCCCGTCCGCGCTGGTGCCTCCCGGGTGCGTACCGAGCGTCTCCTCGATGTGCTCGAGGAGCTCGTAGGCACCGTCGAGCATGCAGGCGATGTTGGTGCAGACCCCGACGACGTACCTGCCCACGGGCTCCAGGTGGAACATGTCGTAGAAGCTCGCCGTGCCACGCACCTCGGCCGGCGTCAGCTCGACCAGCTCGGCCAGGTGCTCGATGCCGTCGGGGCTCAGGTACCCGTCCTGCTCCTGGAGCAGGTGGAGGAGCGGGATGAGCGCCGAGCGCTTCTGCGGGTAGAGAGCGACCAGTTCCCGCGCTCGCACGACGTTGTCCTGGTTCAGCCGGGCCACGTCCACCGATCTTTGCTTAGAGCGGGCCCTGATGACCAATCGGGCATGGGGTGGGCGCCGACGCGCCGGGCCGGTCCGCAGGCTGCCGCGGCCCTCAACGGTCCACGTCCCCCAGGACGGGGTCGATGCTGGAGATGCAGGCGATCACGTCGGGGATGAAGCCGCCCCGGGCCATGGGCGCCAGGGCCTGCAGGTTGGTGAACGAGGGGCCCCTCACGTGCAGGCGGTAGGGACGCGACGTACCGTCCGAGACGATGTAGCAGCCGAGCTCCCCCCGGGGCGACTCCACCGGCACGTAGGCGTCACCCGGTGCCACCCGGAAGCCCTCGGTGTAGAGCTTGAAGTGGTGGATCAGCGCTTCCATCGACTCGTCGATGCGGTTGCGGGGGGGCGGGGTCAGCTTCTTGTCCTGCACCCGGTAGTCGCCCCTGGGCATGGCCTGGGCGACCTGGCGCACGATCTTGACCGATTCACGGATCTCGTTCATCCGGATGGCGAAGCGGTCCCAGCAGTCACCCCCCGTGCCCACGATGACGTCGAAGTCGACCTCGTCGTAGGCGAGGTACGGGAAGTCCCGCCGCACGTCGTAGCTCACACCCGTGGAGCGCAGCAACGGCCCGGTCAGGCCAAGGCCCACGGCCGTAGTCGCGTCCAGGGCGCCCACCCCGTCCATCCGGGCCTGCAGTATGGGCTGGCCGGTCAGCAGGTTGTCGTACTCGTCCATGCGGCGGCTGACCGTCTCGCATATGGCCTCGACGTCGTCCCTCCAGCCGTCCGGCAGGTCGGCGGCCACGCCACCGGGCCGGATGTAGTTGTGGTTCATGCGCAGGCCGGTCACCTTCTCGAAGAAGGTGAGGAGGAGCTCCCTCTCGCGCCAGCCGTACACGAGCATGTTGAGGGCGCCCAGGTCGGCCCCGTTGGTCGCCAGCCACAGCAGGTGGGAGGAGATGCGGTTGAGCTCGCACATGAGCATGCGGATCCACACCGCCCGCTCCGGCACCTCCGTGCCCGTCAGCTTCTCGACCGACAGGCAGTAGGCGACCTCGTTGAAGAAAGGCGACAGGTAGTCCATACGGGTGACGTTGGTGGAGCCCTGCTGGTACATCAGCTCCTCACCCGTCTTCTCCATGCCGGTGTGGAGGTACCCGATGACCGGCTTGGTGCGCAGCACCTGCTCGCCCCGGATCTCGACCATGACCCTGAGGACCCCGTGCGTAGAGGGGTGAGAGGGGCCGAGGTTGAGGATCATGGTCTCGTCGTCGGGCGCCTCGTAGTTGAGGTCCTCGGCGTCCAGGTCCACGCCCTCGGGCAACCTCAGGACGCCACCGGCCTCCGAACGCAGCTCCCGCACGGTGGACTCGTTGCGGGCCAGCATCTCCTGGGCGCCCTCGGAGGTCTTGGCCTTCAGGAGGTCGTTCAGCGCGACGGCGCCGCCGGCGCCGCGCTGGCCCGTGCCGGCCCGGTCGGTCACTTGGGCACCTCCTTGAACTGGACCGGGACGTGGCCCGTTGCATAGTCCTTGCGCAGCGGGTGGCCCTCCCAGTCCTCGGGCATCAGGATCCTGGTCAGGTCGGGGTGGTCGTCGAACACGATCCCGAACATGTCGAAGGTCTCCCGCTCGTGGGCCTCGCTGCCCGGCCACAGGTCGAACAGGCTCGGCAGGTGCGGGGCCTCCGCCGGGACCTGGCAACGCACGCGCAGGCGCTCGCGGCGCGAATAGGACATCAGCTCCACCACCACCTCGAAGCGCTCGCCCCGGGCCCCTTCGGGCAGGTCCCGGCCCGGGTGGGTGAGGTAGTCGACGCCGGTCAGGCCCATGCAGGCCTCGAAACCGTCCCGGTAGAGGGCCTCCATGAGAGCGAGGTACCTCGCAGGGTCGGTGTGCACGGTCCGCTGGCCGAGCGGGGCTGTGACCGGGCAGCCGTGGAGCAGCTCGCCGCCCTCGTCCGCCGGCGCGCCGTCTGCAGTCACTACGGGCTCGTTGCCCTGTCCCTCGCTCACCGGCTCACCGCCGGTGAGCCGGGCCGGGCGCCCAGGGACGACCGGGGGGCCTCCTGGACGTGCAGGCCGGCGCCGGCGCCTGTGCCGGCCCGCCGCCGGGTTATCTCACCGGTGCGGATCTTCTCGTGCAGGGTCAGGATGGAATGTATGAGGGTCTCGGGCGAGGGAGGGCAGCCCGGGGTGTAGACATCGACCGGGACCACCTGGTCGACACCCTGCACCAGGGCGTAATTGTTGAACATCCCACCCGTGGAGGCGCACACGCCCATCGAGATGACCCACTTGGGCTCGAGCATCTGGTCGTAGACCTGGCGCAGCACGGGCGCCATCTTTTGGCTGAGCCGCCCGGCCACGATCATGAGGTCGGCCTGGCGGGGCGACGCCCGGAACACCTCCATGCCGAAGCGGGCCAGGTCGAAGTTGGCCGCACCGCTCGCCATCATCTCGATGGCACAGCAGGCGAGGCCGAAGTTCGCCCCCCAGGAGCTCGAGGCACGCGCCCACTTGACGACGTCCTCCAGCGTGCCGGTGAAGAAGTTGTGACGGAGGTCCTCCAGGCCCATCAGTTGCCCTCGCTCGAGCCGGCCGGTCCCTCGGTGGCGGGAACGGAAGAGGTGGTTGCCAGGTGCTGCTCCTCGTCGTGGTCGTGAGCCGCAGGGCCACCGGGGGCCAGGCGCTGCTGGGCCTGCACCCCGGGCCTACCGACCCTGCGCACCGTGGAGCTGATGGTCCGGACAGGTGCCCCGGACCGGCTGCCCAACCTCTTCGCCGGGCCCCAGTCCAGCGCCCCCTCCGACACGAGGTAGGCGAACGCTATGAACACCACGACTGCGAACGACGCCATCTCGACCAGGCCGAACGTCGACAGCTGCTGAGCCATCACGGCGAAGGGATAGAGGAACACGACCTCGATGTCGAAGATGATGAAGATCATCGCCACCAGGTAGAAGCGGACAGGGAAGCGCGGAGCCGGCTCCCGGTGGGGGGCGATGCCCGACTCGTAAGGGCCCAGCTTGGCCGGGTTGAGCCGGCCACCCGGGCCGAGCACCTTGGAGGCGATGAACGACACGACGGCAAAGCCGGTCGCCAGGACAACGATCAGAAGGATGGGCAGGTACTGGTCCATCGGATGGCCAGGCTAGCGCTGGTCGTGCCTCCGGCACATATTGGGGGCCCGGGGGCACCTCACGAAGGGCGGGGCCGCCGGCTTCGCCGGGGGCTACGGGTAGCATCTGCTCAGCGTGCGCCGCCAACCGGTGGCCCGGTCAGCAGCAGCGGAGGCCGATGACCCCCCCTACACCCATGCCCCAGCCGCCCGGAGGTGGTACGTCCCGTTGCGACGTCCTGGTGATCGGTGCCGGGCCCGGTGGCTCCTCGTGCGCCTACTGGCTGGCCAATGCCGGCCACGAGGTGGTGCTGGTCGAGCGCAAGGGCTTCCCCAGGGAGAAGACCTGTGGTGACGGGCTCACTCCGCGCTCGGTCCGCCAGCTGGAGGACATGGGCCTGGGCCATGAGCTGACGACGGGCCACCGCTACAACGGCCTGCGCTCGCACGCCTTCGGGCGCACCCTGGAGCTCGCCTGGCCCGAGGTCGCCGGCCTGCCCCGTCACGGCTTCGTCATCACCCGCAAGGACCTCGACGGCCTGGTGGCGGGCAACGCGGCCAAGGCCGGGGCGACGCTGTGGCAGCACACCGAGGCCGTCGAGCCGGTCATGGACGGTGACAGGCTCGTGGGGGCCCGCACCGAGACCCGGGGCGACGACGGCTACAGCGGGGTCATCACGGCCCGCTACGTGGTGGTCGCAGACGGCGCCCACTCCCGGTTCGGCCGGTCGCTGGGCAACCAGCGCAACCGGCGGCTCCCCCAGGGCATGGCCCTGCGCGGCTACTGGGCCTCGCCCCGCCACGATGAGCCCTGGATCGACTCCTGGCTCGACATCAGGGACGGCGCGGGCCGCTCCATGCCCGGCTACGGGTGGGTCTTCCCGCTGGGCGACGGCCGGGTCAACGTCGGAGTGGGCCTGCTCACGACCTCCGACACCTGGAAAGGCGCCAACACCACGCAGCTCCTGGAGGCGTTCACCCGCTTCGTCCCCGAGTCCTGGGGCATCAGGCCCGAGACCTCGCTCGGCCCGGCGACCGGGGGCCGCCTGCCCATGGGCCTCTCCGTCGGGCCCCGCTCCGGTCCGTCCCACCTCGTCGTGGGTGACGCCAGCGGCACCATCAACCCCTTCAACGGGGAAGGCATCGCCTACGGCTACGAGACCGGGCGCATCGCAGCCGAGGTGCTCAACGAGGCCCTCTCGGGCGGTGGCCCGGGAGCCCTTGCGCTCTACGAGCAGCGCCTGGAGGAGCGCTACGGCACCTACTACCGCGTGGCCCGTGGCTTTGTGCGGGCGATCAGCCGCCCGGAGGTGATGCGGGCCTGCACCTACGCCGGCATGCACAGCCGCCCGGTCATGGAGTGGGCACTGCGCATCATGTCCAACATGCTGCGGCCGGACGAGGTAGGACCGGCGGAGGCCGCCTACAAGGCCCTGGTGGCCATCGCCCGGGCCAAGGGGGGACGGGCGGCCGCCTGAGCGGGCGGGGCCACCGGCCCCCGTGCCACCCCGGGCCGCCGGGGCGGCCCGGTTCAGGAACGGGCGGAGAGGGCCGCCACCACAGCGGCTACTGCCTCCAGGGTCGAAGCCAGGTCGGCCTCGTCGTGGGCCAGGCTCGGGAAGAGGATCTCGTACGGGCCGGGGGCGATGGCCACACCTCGCTCCAGAAGCCCGTGCATGAAGCCCGGGTAGAGGCCGGTGGCAGCCGACGCCCTGGCCCCGTCGTAGTCCCGGACCGGCCGGTCCCCGAAGAAGATGCCGACGAGCGGGCCCGCCACGGGCACCGTGACGGCCAGGCCCGCCTCCCTGCAGACGGCCTCCATCCCGGTGGCAAGGCGGGACGCGTAGGCCGACAGCTGCTCGTAGGCCTCTTCGTCCAGGGCGGAGAGGACGGCGAGGCCGGCTGCGGTGGCGAGCGGGTTGCCCGACAGCGTCCCTGCCTGGTAGATGGGCCCCAGCGGGGCCAGCTGCTCCATGAGGTCACGCCGGCCCCCGAAAGCGGCGAGGGGCAGGCCTCCCCCGACGGTCTTACCGAAGCACCACAGGTCCGGCGTGACACCGAAGAGGGTGGACGCGCCACCGGGGCCGACCCGGAAGCCGGTTATGACCTCGTCGAACACCAACAACGCACCTGCCCTGGTGCAGGCCTCGCGCAGGCCCTCCAGGAACCCCGGCGCCGGCGGTACCAGGCCCATGTTGGCCGCGACCGGTTCCACGACGACGGCGGCCACCTCCGGGCCCAGCTCGGGCACCACGTTGTAGGGGACGACCACCGTCTCGGCCACGGCTGCCCGGGTCACGCCGGCCGATGCGGGCAGGCCCAGGGTGGCCACACCGCTCCCACCGCCGGCCAGGAGACCGTCACTGTGGCCGTGGTAGCAGCCGGCGAAGACGACCACCCGGTCCCGCCCGGTGGCCCCCCGGGCGACCCGGACCGCCGACATGGCCGCTTCGGTGCCGCTGCTCACCAGCCTGACGACGTCACAGCCCGGGACCCGGGAACAGATCTCCTCGGCCAGGAGCACCTCGCCCGGTGTCGGCGCCCCGAACGTGGTCCCCTTGGCCGCCGCCCTCTGCACGGCTTCGACTACCCGGGGGTGGGCGTGGCCGAGCACGCTCGCCCCGTAGGACTGCACGTAGTCGATGTAGCGGTTGCCTTCCACGTCGAACACGTGGGCGCCCTGTCCCCGCTCGACGAAGTAGGGCGTCCCCCCCACGGACTTGAAAGCGCGGACAGGTGAGTTGACCCCACCGGGCGAGACGACGCTTGCCCGCTCGTACCAGGACCGGTTGGTGCTCATTGCTCAGGCGGCGAGGATCTCGGCCACCTCGCCTGCGAAGTAGGTGAGGACCATGTCCGCCCCGGCGCGTTTCACCGCTACCAGCTGCTCCACCGCCACCGCCGGCCCGTCGACCCAGCCGTTGGCTGCCGCGGCCTTGACCATGGCGTACTCGCCGCTCACATGGTAAGCGGCCAGGGGCACGTCGACGGCCTGGCGTACAGCGGCGACAACGTCGAGGTAGGTGACGGCCGGCTTCACCATCACCATGTCCGCCCCCTCGGCCACGTCCAGGGCCACCTCCCGCAACGCCTCACGCCGGTTGCGGTAGTCCTGCTGGTAGCCCCGTCGGTCACCGCCGCCGGCGATGGTCACGTCGACCGCGTCGCGGAAGGGCCCGTACAGCGCCGAGGCGAACTTGGCCGCGTAGGCCAGGACCGCCACCTCGTCGTGGCCACCGCCGTCGAGGGCGGCACGAATGGCTGCCACCTGCCCGTCCATCATGCCGGAGGGAGCCACGACGTGCGCCCCGGCGTCGGCCTGGGCCAGGGCCACGCGGGCATAGAGCTCCAGCGTGGTGTCGTTGTCCACCCGGCCATCGGCCCGTACCAGCCCGCAGTGGCCATGGTCGGTGTACTCGTCCAGGCACAGGTCGGCCATGACGACCATGTCGTCGCCCAGTTCGTGGCGCAGGGCCCTCAGGGCTACCTGGACCACCCCTTCCCGGGCCCACGCCTGGCTGCCCTGGGCGTCCTTGGTCTCGGGCACCCCGAAGAGCATGATCGCGGGCACGCCCAGGCCCTGGAGGCGGCGTGCCTCCTTCACCAGGGACTCGGTGGTGTGCTGGACGACGCCGGGCAACGACGGGACAGGCTGGGGGGCATCGGCGCCCTGGCGCACGAAGAGCGGGGCGACGAGGTCCTTCGGGGACAGGGACGTCTCGGCCAGCATGTCCCGCAGGACCGGTGAACGCCTCAGCCGGCGCATGCGCGTCTGAGGGAAGGCCATACGTCCAGGCTAGCCCGGCCCGGCCCACATGGCCCCGGGCGCTCGGCCTCGTGGCGAGGCCCGCCACGACCGGGACCTTGGCCCCTACCGGACGGCTGCCACCCAGCCGTACGTTCGGCTGCGTGAGGCCAAACTGCTGGGAGCAGGCCGGCGCCGGCGGGGAGCAGGCAGAGCGGGGGCCCCGGCCCCGGCCCCGGCCCTTCAGCAGCGGCCAGTTCCTGGGCGGTGCCCGCCCACCCCGTTCTCTGGGGCTCGTTCGCCCACACGTTCCCGGGCGCGTTCGCTACAGCCGGCGCTCCTGCTCCTGGGACAAGTTGCCTGGCGGGCTTGGCGCGAGCTCACGGGGAGCAGGCACCGCTCAGCCTCCGCGCCCGGGCACAGAGGCCCCGGCCGTGGCCACAGGGGTGGTGGCCGCGGCCGGGTACCACCTGAGGCCGCCCACCCCGGGGCAGGGGCCCGGGCGCTAACGGCCCAGGAGCCCCACCAGCTCGTCCACCAGGCCCTGCACGGTGTGCTCGCCGGCCTGCAGGGCCACATGGAGCCCGGCCGCCCGAGCGGCTCGCGCCGTCGTGGGCCCGATACAGGCCACGACCGGTGCGGTCCCCACCCCGGCCCGACGAGCCTGGTCGAGGTAGCTGTCGACGGCGGACGGCGAGGCGAAGCACACGGCGTCGGCTCGGGCCGCCGCCGCCAGCAGCTCGTCGGGCGCGTGCGCCCGCACGGTCCGGTAGGCCTCCACGGCGTGCACGGCCCAGCCTTTGGCCTCCAGGCCCCGGGCCAGGTCCGCTCTCGCCCCCGCTGCCTGGGGCAACAGGGCACGCGCCGGGACCGTGGGGCCCGCTGCTCCAGGGAACACCTCGACCATGCCCCTGGCGCTGTGCTCAGGGGGGACCAGGTCGGCCACCAGGTGGCGCGCCGCAAGACTGCCCGCAGTTGCCGGCCCCACAGCAGCCACGCCCACCCCGGCCAGCCAGCGGACATCGGGGAGAGCGGCAAAGAAGTGGTCCACGGCGTTGGCCGAGCTGAACACCACCCAGGCGTACCGTGACGGGGCACCCGGGGCCAGGCCGGCCACCGCCTCCGCCATGGCGCGCCCCCCGTCGGCTGCAGGCGCCAGGGCGATCACCGGGACCTCGAGGGGCCGCGCGCCCGCATCGCGCAACCTGGTGGCCAGCTCGCCGCTCTGGTGACGGCCCCGCGTCACGACCACCGTGCGCCCGGCCAGTGGCCCGCTGCGGTACCAGCCGAGGCGCAGGGCCGCCACCTCGCCGATCACCATGGTCACAGGAGGGGAGAGGGGCACTGAACCGAGCTCGCCCAGGGTGGTGCGCACGTCCACCTGGTACGGCTCGGTGCCCCACTGCACAGCGGCCACGGGGGTCGAGGCGGGCAGGCCACCCGCCATCAGCCTGGCGGCGATCCGCGCCCGGTGAGCGGCTCCCATGAGCACCACGATGGTGCCCCCGGTGGCCGCCAGGGCTTCCCAATTGGTCCCCCCGTCGCCGGCGGACGCCTCCACGGAGCGGGTATGACCGGCGGCGACCGTGAACGAGGTGACGATGCCCCTGTGGGTCACCGGGACGCCGGCATAGGCCGGGGCGGCCACGGACGAGCTCACCCCGGGCACCACCTCGTAAGGGATGCCCTCGGCCTCCAACGCCAGGGCCTCCTCACCGCCCCGCCCGAAGACGAAGGGGTCGCCGCCCTTCAGCCTCACCACCCGGGCCCCGGCCCGGGCGCGCTCCACGAGGAGGGCGTTTATCGCCTCCTGGTCGCCCCGGTCGTCGGGCTGCTTGCCTACGTCCACCCTCTCCGCACCCGCCGGGGCGAGGCCGAGCAGGCTGGGGTCGGTGAGCCTGTCGTGGACGACGACATCGGCCCGGGCCAGGAGCTGCGCACCCCGGACGGTCAGCAGGCCCGGGTCCCCCGGGCCCGCCCCCACCAGGGCCACCATGCCCTGCGCCCCCGGCGCGCCGTCGGGGCCTGCCGGCCCGGCCCGGCCGGGCACCGGGGCGGTGGTCACCGCGGCTCCCCTGATGGGCGTACCGGCCCGCCGCCGGCCAGGAGCGCCCGGCCGCCACCGTCGAGGACCGAGCGGGCGACCCGGCCCCCGAGGGCGGCCGCCTCCGATGGCCCGCCCTCCTCCCACCTGCGTACGAGCTCACGCCCGTCGGTAGCGGCGAGCAGGCCCGTCATCACCAGGCTGCCAGCGGGCCCGAGCACCGCCGACCCGGCCACGGGCAGGTCACAGCCCCCACCGATGGTGGCGAGGAACGCCCGCTCCGCCTCCACCTCGGCGCGCACCACCGCGTCGTCGACGGCCTCCAGCAGGCTCCGGGTCGTCCTGTCGTCCCCCCGGCACTCGACGGCGATCGCCCCCTGCCCCACCTGGGGCAACATCACCTCTTCGGCCAGCGTTTCCGACGGCGAGGGCTGCAGGCCGAGCCGTTGGAGGGCCGCCGCCGCCACCAGCACGGCTCCCCCGGGCGGCACCTTGCCCAGACGGGTCCCGATATTGCCCCGCAGGCCCGTGAAGTCGAGGTCCGGTCGCAGGTGGGCGAGCTGCGCCCTCCGTCGCTGGCTGCCGGTGGCGACCAGCGCCCCTGGGGCCAGGTCGGCCAGGCGGCTCCCGACGAGGACGTCCCGGCGGTCAGCCCGCTCGGGAAGAGCCGCCAGCACCAGGCCGGGCGCGGTCAGCGGCTGGAGGTCCTTGGCGGAGTGGACGGCGGCGTCCGCCCTGCCCTCCAGGACCTGAGCCTGGACGTCGGCGACGAACACGCCCCGGCCGCCCATCTCCCACACCGGCACCTCCGGCCGGCGGTCACCGGTCGTGGAGACGGCCACCAGGGCCACCTCCAGGGCCGGATGGGCGGCACGCAGCAACGACGCCACGCGCTCGGCCTGCCAGACCGCCAGCTCGCTCGCCCTGGTGGCCAGCCTCAGCCGCACTAGGGCTCCAGGCGGAAGAGCTCGCGGAAGGCGTCCGCCAACAGCTCCCCCCTGGTCGTACCGGCGGCGGCCTTGAGGTTGACGGTCGGCTCGTGGATGAGCTTGGCCACCAGGCGCCGGGTGAGGAGCTCGACCGCTTCCAGGTCGTCCGCACCGAGGTGCCCGAGGCGGGCCCTCACCCGGTCGACCTCGGCCGCCCGGGCCAGCTCGGCCCGCTCGTGCAGCGAGGCGACCAGGGGCGCCACGGCCCTCTCGGCCACCGTCGCCCCGTACCGGTCGAGCTCCTCGGCCACAATGTGCTCCACCGCAGGTACCTCCGCCCGGCGCTCGTCCACCCGGCCGGCCACGAAGGACGCGATCCCGTCCATGTCGACCAGGGTGACGCCGGCCATCTCCCCCACGGAAGGGTCGACACTGCGGGGTACTGCCAGGTCGACCAGGTACAGGGGCCGTCCCTGCCGGCCCGTGAGCGCCCGCCCCACGTTCCCGGCGGTCACCGCCGCCGCCTCACCGGCCGCGGCGCACACGACCACGTCCGCCCGGGAGAGCTCGGTGCGGGCCTCGGCCCACCCTGAGGCGACGGCGCCTATCGCCTCGGCCAGGCGCTCAGCACGCGATCGGGTGCGGTTGGCGATCACCACGCGGCCCTGCGCGCCTGTCGCCCCCACCAGGGCCCGCGCCGCAGCGGCACCCACCTCCCCGCTGCCCAGGACCAGGGCGCTCTTGCCCTCCAGCCCGCCCAGGGCGACCCCTGCCAGCTCCACTGCGGCATAGGAGAGCGACGTCGTGCCCCGTGAGATCATCGTCTCGCTCCGGGCACGCTTGCCCACCACCAGGGCATGACGGAAAGCCGCCGCCAGCACCGGTCCCGACGACCCCTCCCTGTGCGCCACTTCGGCCGCCCCTCGCACCTGCCCCAGGACCTCGGGCTCGCCCAGGGACGCGGAGTCGAGGCCGCTGGCGACCCGGAAGAGGTGGCTGACCGCGGCGCTGTCGAAGTAGCTGTAGAGGTGGTCCGTGAAGGCATCGGGAGCCTGGCCGCTCCAGGTGGCCAGGAAGTCCCTGATGTCGGCCATGGCGGCGTGGAACCGGCTCACCACCGCGTACACCTCCGTGCGCATGCACGTGGAGAGGAGCACCACCTCCTGGAGGTGGGGCCGCGAGGACAGGTCGGCAAGTGCCTTGGGCAGGTGCCCGTGGGAGATGATGAGGGGTTCGAGCGCCCCCAGGGGGAGCGTCCGATGGTTGACCCCCACTACTGCGACAGACACGCCTCGAGGCGCTCCTTTGCTTCCGCTCGGCGTCCTTCTCGGATCAGGTCGAGCATGGCCCAACTCAGTGCGGGCCGCCAATCGATGCTTTCGGTGCTCCTACCCTGCTCCTTCAGCCTGGCCCGCAGCTCCGAGAGGAGCTCGGCCAGCTCCTCCAGTTCGGGGCCCATCTGCTGCTCCACGTGCGCCCTGAGGAACGATGCCAGCGCCGGGCTGTGCCCCGATGTCGTCACCGCGACGGCCACGGGCCCCTGCCTGGCCACCGCAGGCAGGATGAACGAGCACCTTTGCGGGTCGTCGGCCGAGTTCACCCAGACCCGTGCCGCCTCGCCGTCCTCGAAGACGGCACGGTTGGCGGCCGGGTCTCCCGTAGCGGCCACGGCCAGCCAGTACGAAGCGACCTCGCCCCGCCGGTAGGGCCGTTCCTCCACCCGGGCCAAGCCGGGGACCCCTCTCATCGGGGCGCGCACCTCGGTCGCCACCACGTGGACGATGGCTCCGGCCTGCACGAGCCCCGCCGCCTTGCGTGCGGCCACTGCGCCGCCCCCCACCACCAGGCAGGCTCGCCCGGCGGGCAACAGCGCGACAGGGTAGACCGGTACGTCGACGGGCACGGCTGCCTAGCTCGCCGGCCCGGCAGGGGCGCTAACGGCACGTCGGCGCGGCTGGCCGGGCCCGCGTGGCCGTTGGTAGTAGCTCAGGATCTGCAGCTCCACAGCGAGGTCGACCTTGCGCACGTGGACGCCAGGGCCGACGTTCAGCACGGCTGGGGCGAAGCTGAGCAGCGAGGTCACCCCGGCGTCGACCAGGCGCTGCGCCACGTCCTGGGCCGCCGCGCCCGGCGTGGCCACCAGGGCGATGGTGACGCCCCTCTCCCGCACCACCCGGTCCAGGGCGGACAGGGGGTACACCTCGGCTGTGCCCACCCGGGTGCCCACCTTGTCCGGGTCGGTGTCGAACGCTGCCACCACGTGGAAGCCCCGCTCCGCGAACCCCCTGTAGTGGCCCAGGGCCTGGCCCAGGTTGCCCACACCGACCAGGGCCACGTTGTAGTCACGGTTGAGGCCCAGCCTGCGGTTGATCTGCTGGCGCAGCACCTCGGTGTCGTAACCGACTCCCCGGGTACCGTAGCTGCCCAGGTAGGAGAGGTCCTTGCGGACCTGGGCTGCGTTCACCCCAGCCCGGACGGCCAGCAGCTCGGAGGAGATGGTCACCTCGCCCTCCACCCCGGCCTCGGTCAGCGCCCGCAGGTACACGGGCAGACGGGCCACGGTGGCCTCGGGCAACAAGGGCTCCGGGACGTCCCGGCCCCCCGGTGGGCCGACAGGGGCCTCAGGCGTCTCGGCCATTGCCCCAATGCTAGGCCCCTACCGGCTGCAACGGGCCGGGAGGGTAGCAGCCGCGCTGTCATCGGGCACAGGGCCCCGCCCGTCAGGGGAGCAGTGTGACCAGGTCACCCTCCTTCAACCCGGTGAGCTCGGCGGCACTGGCGCCGTCCAGGCACAGCGCCAGCTGCCCGCAGGAGTCGACCAGCAGGCCGAGACGGCCGGGGCCGAGCTCCGCGAACGCCCGGACCACGGTGACAGCCCAGGCCGCCCCGCCCGGGCCGGAGGGCCGGGACGGGCCGGAGGGCCGGGACGGGCCGGGACGGCGGAGGGTGGCCCGCCCGGTGCCGAAGATGTCCGCACCCCCACCCGGTACGGGCGGCGCGGCAAGCTGCACGTTGCCGAAGTTGTCCACCCAGGTGACCTCGCTCGTCAGCTCGGCCCGTCCACGCCACACGGTGACCGGCGCAGGCAGCTGGACCAGGCTCCCCAGCGCCACGGGCGGGCCGAGGTCGCCCAGTTCACCGCCCCTGGCCAGGTGGGCGGCTGCCGGGGCGAACACGTCCCTGCCGTCGAACGTGGGCCCGCCCCCTCCCAGCCCGTAGCCACGGCCGTCCAGCGCAACCGCTTCCCAGGGCCCGCCAAGAGCTCGGAGGGCCGGCACCACGAGGCCGTTGTCCGGGGCCACGAATGCCACCTGCGGCGAGAAGCCGTGCCCGCCGGGCCGGCTCCCCCCGGGCGCAGCCGTTGCACCGGCCGGGCGGGCAAGGGCGACGCCACGACGGGCGGTCCCAACCCCGGGGTCCACGACGGCCAGGACCACTCCGTCTGCTAGATAGGTGGCGACCCGGAGCAGTGCCAGGCTGCCGGCCCGCACGTCCTGGCGTCGCACACCATGGGTGAGGTCCACCACGGGACAGCCCGGGGCCAGCCGGGCGAGCACGCTGTGGAGAACACCCACGAACTCGTCGGCCAAGCCGTAGTCGGTGAGCACGCTCACCACGGGCGCCGGTGCGACCGGGTGGGCTGTCGGGGCCGCGAAGTCCCCGCCGTCGTCCCGGTGCCCGGCCTCAGGTCCAGCCCGGCGCGGGCTCAGCCGGCAGCCGTGTACCGCGCTGCGATGTAGCGGTCCACGTCCTCCTCGCGTATCCGGTACGAGCGCCCCACCCGGACCGCAGGAAGCTGCCCCGCCTGGACCAGCCGGTAGACCGTCATGTTGGATACCCGGAGCTGGCCTGCCACCTCTGCCACCGTGACGTAGCGAGACCGGGACCGGGCGTCGTCGAGCTTGCCCATGTTCACCCTTCTCCAACTACGAGGGTACGCGATCCCGGGCCTCTCCGCCCGGGCTCCGCTGCGGCCCTCCCCACCCGGCTCGTACGGGGGCGCCCCACTTGCGAGCGCACCCCGGCCCGAAGTCAGCGGTCAGGACCGCCCAGCTGCCGGCTGCGCTCGGTGGCCGCGACCACAGCCTCGAGGAAGGCCGAGCGCACCCCGGCAGCCTCCAACTGGCGCAAGCCGGCCGCCGTCGTACCGGCCGGGGAGGTCACACCAGCCCTCAGGGCCTCAGGGCCCTGCCCGCTCTCGCTCAAGAGGCGGGCCGTGCCGAGGAGGGTCTGGGCCACGAGGCCGGCGGCCACCGGACGCGCCAGGCCCACCAGGACCCCCGCCTCGGTCATGGCTTCGGCCACGAGCAGCAGGTAGGCCGGTCCTGAGCCCGCCAAGCCGGTCACCGCGTCCAGGTGCTGCTCGGCCAGCTCGACCACCGTGCCGACGGAGGAGAGCACAGCCATGGCCCACCTCCTGTCCTCCCCGGTGGCCCGCTGCCCGGGCGCAAGCGCGGTAGCGGCCGCCCCCACCAGGGCTGCCGTATTGGGCATGGCGCGCAGGACCGCCGCCGAGGGGCCGCACCACGACTCGAGGTCGGCCAGGCGCACCCCTGCCGCGACCGAGAGCACCCGGGGGGCGCCCCGCTCAGCGAGCCGGCGGCAGACCGGGCCGACATCGGGAGGCTTGACAGCCACTACACAGCCCTCCGCCTCCGGGAGATCGTCACCACCCACCACGACCAGCCCCGGGTAGCGGGAGGCCAGGCCCTCCGGGCCGGCCAACTGTGCCCGTCGCTCTGGGGAGGCCTCCGAGACCACAACCTCGGCAGGCGACGCCCAGCCGGCGGCCAGCACACCGCCCACCAGGGCCTCACCCATCTTGCCGCCGCCAACGACCAGGAGCTTTGCAGTCACGGGGGCTACGTTAGGCCGACGCCGACCGGCAGGGACGCCGTCCCTCCGCTCGACCACCGGGCGCCGCAGCCCGTGGGCCTGGCAGCTCGCACTTCCCCGAACGAATTGCCTGCTGTCCTCGGGCTACGGCACTTCCCATGCTAGCCGCGCCCTCCCAGGTGCCGGCCCCGGGGCTCCCCCGCCGGCCCGGCGCGCAGCTCAGCCGCAGGTGAGGAGATCCCGGCGCAGCAGGCCGTCGCACAGTCCCCTGACCCTGGCCGCAGCAGCATGCCAGGTGTAGCCGGCGGTGCGCTCGCAGGCAGCCGCGCCCATGAGCCGGGCCAGCGAGCGGTCGTCGAGCAGCTCGCCCAACCAGTGGGCGAAGCCGTCGGCGTCCCCGGGCGCGACGAGGTAGCCGGTCCGCCCGTGCTCGACCAGCCCGGTGAGCCCACCCACGGCCGACGCCACCACCGGCACCCCGCACGCTGCCGCCTCCAGGGCCACGAGGCCGAACGACTCGGAACGGCTGGGGACGACGCAGGCGTCGGCGGCGCGGTAGTAGGCGGAGAGCATCTCATGGGGCTGGGGCGGCAACAGGATGGTCCGTCCGGCCAGGTCGTACCGCTCGACAAGCGCCAGCGTGCGTGACATCTCCTCACGGCCGCGCCCGCCGCTCGGGCCGCCGACCACTACGAGGTGGGCGTTCGCAGCCCGCCGCTCACCCGAGAGGCGGCCCAGCGCCTCCACGGCCGTTGTCAACCCTTTGAGGGGTTGGACCCGGCCGACGAAGAGCACCACGGGGACACCCTCGGGCAGCCCGACAGCCCGCCGTGCCTGCGCCTGGTCCCCAGGCGAAAAGTACGCCCGGTCCACTCCCGGCGGCACCATCTCCACCCGGCCCGGGTCGGCCCCGTAGAGGGCGACCAGCTCACGGGCCTCCACCGGGGATGAGGCCAGGACGGCGTCAGAACAAGCGATGGCGGCCCGCTCTCCCGCCAGGCGCCGCTCTGCCACCTCGGGCTCGGGTTCGCCCGCCTGGCTCTTGACCAGCTCCAGGGTGTGGAAGGTCGAGACCAGCGGCATGTCCAAACGGTGCTTCAGGGTGTGGCCCGCCACGGCGGAGAGCCAGTAGTTGGCATGGAGGACCTGAGCCCCCTCGCCGGCTGCGCCCAGCTCGACCAGCCTCTCCTCCACCCCTCGTGCCCAATCGTCCACCAGGTCGGGCAGCGCCTCCTTGCGGACGGGGGCCGCCGGGCCGGCGTCGATGTAGTGGGCCCGCAGACCGGGCTCGACGAGGAGGCTGGACGGCTGGTCGCGGCGCTCGCGGCGGGTGAAGATCTCGCAGCGCACCCCGGAGCGGGCCAAGGCGCTCGCCAGCTCCCGTACGTAGACGTTCATGCCGCCGGCGTCTGCAGAACCGGGCTGGGCCAGCGGGGACGTGTGCATGGAGAGCACTGCCAAGGCGCGCACGTGCCGCAGGCTACCGGCCGCCGGCTGGTAGCAGGGGGCCCGGTGGGGACCGGGCGCTCGACCTGTCAGCCCAACAGGGCGTCCACTGTGGCCTCGCCCGTGCGGTACCGGCGGACCACCTCCTCCTGGAGACGGTCCATGACGTCGTGCAGCTCCCGGCGCTGCCTGGACACCTCGCGTTCCAGGGCTGTCAGCTCGCCCAGCACCGCATCGAGCACCTCCTGGTCGAGCTCGGCGAGCGAACCCAGCCGGTCGGAGGGCAGCACTGCCTCAACCCGGGCCGCCAGGTCGGCCTGCACTCCCTCGTCCGGTGCGAAGAAGGCGGGCAGCCGCCCGCCCGAACCCTGGCCCCTCTGGTGGTCGCCCAGGATGTGCGCCAGCCTCTCGACCAGGTCACCGCTCGGCCGCCGGCCACCGCGACGGCTCTGCCCTTCGGCCATGACCAGGTCGATACGGGCCTGGGCCAGCCTCCGCAGGTACGACAGCTCCGTCTCCGCCCGGGCACAGTCGTCCCGCTTGGCACGCAGCTCGTCCAGAGGCATCTGCTCCAGCCCGGCCACCTGGTCGGGGCCGGGGCCCCCAGCGCGCTCGAACTCGGCCACGCCAGTGAGCGTACCGCCTGACGGGGCGCGACGAGTGGTGCTCCGCCCCCTGCGAGTGGTCCCGGGCCTACGACCGGGCCGGTTGACCGAGCGGAGGGCCGGGCCCGGGGGTGCTCAGCCTCCCGACACAGGGGGCAGTACGGCCAGCTCGTCACCGGGCGAGAGCGCGGTCGAAGGGCTGACGGGCTCGCCGTTGAGCCACATGGCGCAGGTTGCGAGCAGCGGCCGCATGTGCTCCCCCAGCTCCGCGACGAGCTGATCGGCCACCTCGGCCAACGTCGTACCTGGTGCCAGCTCCAGCTGCAACCGGGCCGACCCGGCAGCCTCCCGGGCGGCAGCGAACAGGAGCACGGTCATCGCCTCGCCGGCCACGCGGCCAGGCTATCCCGGCCCGTCTGCGAAGATTGTCGTGTGGGCGACCTCCTCCTGCTCCGCCATGGCGAGTCGACCTGGAACGCAGCCGGCCTGTGGCAGGGCTGGTACGACGCGCCACTGTCGGGGACCGGCCAGGCCCAGGCCGTGGAGGCCGGCCGCGCCCTGGCCCGCTCGGGCGTGGAGCCCGACCTGGTGGTCAGTTCCGACCTGCGGCGTGCCCGCCGCACGGCCGAGCTGGTCGCCGACCAGCTCGGCTACCGAGGCGATGTGCTGGTGGCACCCGAGCTGCGGGAACAGGACGTGGGCGAGTGGTGCGGGCTCACCCAGGAGGAGGTCAAGCGGTGGTGGCCGGAGGAGCTGAGGGCCCGCAAGGTGCACGGAGTGGTGAGCATGCCCGGGGGTGAGGACGCCGACGGCTTCGTGCAGCGGGTCATGACGGCACTGGGCGCCGTGGCCGGACGCGGTGCAGCCCTGGCCCTCGTGGTCGCCCATGGCGGAGTGGTCGCTGCCCTGGAGAGGGCCCTCGGTCTTGCTGTCGGGGGCCGGTCCCGGGCCAACCTGGCCGGCTGGTGGCTACAGGCCGACGCCGGACGGCAGCCCGGCCTGAGGATCGTGCGCCCGGCGCTGCCACTGGCTGCGGGCGAACAGAGCGTCGCAGGCCCCGCCTAACTTGGACTCCGATATGCCCAGCTCGACGGCAGGTACAGCCGGCCCGGCCGCCGACATCAAGGTCGAGGTGGTCCGCAGCCGGCGCCGGCTGAAGACCGTGCAGGCGCGCATCGTCGGCGACGTGCTCCGTGTGAGCGTCCCGGCCACCATGCCCCGCTCGGAGGAGCAGCGCTGGGTCGACGAGATGCTCCGGCGGGTGGAGCGCAAGCGCCGTTGTTCGAGCGTAGACCTGCAGGAGCGGGCCTACCGCCTGGCGGCCCGCTTCGGCCTCGACCGGCCCCTGTCCGTCCGCTGGGCCGACAACCAGCAGTGGCGTTGGGGCAGCTGCACGCCGGCTGACGGCTCGGTCAGGATCTCGTCCCGCTTGGCCGGTGAGCCCCTCTGGGTGCTCGACTACGTCCTCGTCCACGAGCTGGCCCACCTCAGGGTGGGCGGTCATGGCCGTGACTTCTGGGAGCTCGTCTCGCGCTACCCGCTCACCGAGCGGGCGCGCGGCTTCCTCATGGCCCGGGGTTGGGGACCGCCGGACGCCGACGGTACGGAGGCCGGCGAGGGTGCCGTCCCGGGCCAGGCTGGGGGTGCCACCCCGTGAGAGGGCGCGCCCGCCCGGCCCGGCCGGCCGGCAGCCAGGGTGAAGGCCGGGCCGGAGCGCGCGGTGGCCTGGCCAGCAGGCCCGGGGCGCCCGCGGCCACGAGCGCTCGGAGCCGGGACAGCGCGCTGCGCACCGGTCCCCTCGTGGAGGGAGGGCGACCCGTGGTCAGCGCCGGCCCCGGGGAACGGGCCCGGCCCGGAGGGCCGGATGCCGTCAATGCCCTGGCCGTCGCCGCCGAGGTGGCCCTGGCGAGGCGGTTGCCCCTCGTGGCCTGGCTGACCTCCTCGGGGCCCGGCCCGGCCGACGGTGTGGGGACGCTGGAGGCCTGGGGCCGGGCCGCCCAGGCCCTGGCCCGCTGCTCGGGGACAGTGCCTACCGTCGCCATCGTCGACGGCCCCATGGTCTCGGGGCAGTCCCTCCTGCTCGGCCTGGTCGACGCGGTGGTCATGACCCCGCAGGCGCTCAGCTACGTGTCGGGCCCGACGGCCGTGGCCGAGCTGACGGGCGTCTCGGTCACGACGGCCGAGCTCGGGGGCCCTCAGGTGCACGCCGCCCGCTCCGGCTTGGCGGCGCTGCTCGCCCCAGACGCCGAGCAGGCGGTGCTACTGGTCGACGAGCTGCTCTCCTACCTGCCCGCGCACTGCGACGAACTGCCTCCCGTGCTCCCCACCACCGACCCGGTCGGCCGCACGAGCGAGGAACTGCGCGAGGTCATCCCCGCCCGGGCTTCAGGTAGCTACGACGTACGGCGCATCGTCTCGCTGCTCGCCGACGATGCCCGGCTGCTCGAGCTCCGCTCGGCCTGGGCACCGCAGCTGGTCACGTGCCTGGCCAGGGTGGGCGGGCACCCGGTCGGCGTGCTGGCAAACCAGCCCCAGTCGATGTCGGGCACCCTGGACATAGCCGCGTCGCAGAAGGGCGCCCGTTTTGTCTCCTTCTGCGACGCCTTCAACGTCCCCCTGCTGACCATGGTGGACACCTCCGGCTTCATGCCCGGCCGGGACCTGGAGTGGAGGGGGATCATCAGGCACGGGGCGGAGCTGGTCTTCGCCTACGCCGAGGCCACTGTCCCCCGCGTCTGCCTGGTCCTGCGCAAGGCCTACGGCGGGGCGTACATCGTCATGGACTCCAAAGGCATCGGCAACGACCTCTGCCTCGCCTGGCCGAGCGCCGAACTTGCCGTGATGGGCGCCGAGGGAGCGGTCAGCATCGTCCACCGCCGGGCGGCCCCGGAGGAGCGCCCGCGCCTGGTCGAGGAGTACCAGGAGAAGTTCCTCAACCCGTACGTCGCCGCCGAACGGGGCTACGTGGACGCAGTCATAGACCCGGCTGAGACACGACCTGCAGTCGCCCGCTGCTTCGCCGCTCTGCGCACCAAGCGTGAGGTCCTCGCCTCGCGCAAGCACGGCAACAGCCCGCTCTGACCTGCGGAGCGGCCGCCGGGCCCGAGAGCAGGGCGAGGATCTCGACGCCGTCGTCGCGGCCCGGAAGGCTGTCGGGCCTGTCCAGCAGAGGCTCCGGTCGACCAGCGCTGTCGCCAGTCGGGAAGGGGGGATTTGAACCCCCGGCCTCAGCGTCCCGAACGCTGCGCGCTAACCAAGCTGCGCTACTTCCCGTAAGCGTTGATCCTACCCAAAGCTGCTCGCCGTCGCGGCGCCGGGCGAGCGCGCCGGCCGGCGCCTCTCCCGGCAGTTCGGGCCCCAGCAGCTCGGGCAACAGCCCGGCTCAGGCCGGCAGCGCCTCCCGGCCCCCCGGTGCAGGGCTACCGGCGTAGTAGCGGTCTCCGGCCAGCAGGGCCCTGACGGCGGCACGGGTGCTCATCGGGCTCAGGGGCTTGACGAGCCAACCGGCGACGCCCGTACGGCGGGCCAGGAACACGTCCACGCTGCGGTCCAGCAACAGCAGCACCGGGACGGCGGGTACCCGCCCGGCACCGGCTTCCAGCGCCAGGTCCATACCGATGGCGTAACCGCCCATGGACCCGATCTGCAGGTCGGCGATGACGAGGTCCGCCGGGCGGTCCCGGTGCGCCGGCAGCACGGCCCTGCCGTCCCGGGCCCAACGGATGAGCACGTCGACGTCCTCGACTGCGGCGACAACCTCGTCGTAGACGGCCTGGGAGTCAGTGGCGATCAACAGGTCGGGCACCTCCCGAGGGTACCTCGCCACCATTGCGGGTAGCATCTTGGCGACATCCCGTGCCCGTTGGGCGGCACTCCGTAAGCCCCGGGGCGGTCGACTGGGAGGTGCCGTGCTCAACATCGAGCAGGAACACACGGAGGACGGCTATACGATCTGCCGTCCCTTGGGTGAGCTCGACGCCTTCACCGTGAGCCAGTTCCGCCAGTCCCTCGCCGAACTGGCATCGAGCCCCCGGTTGGTGATCGACATGAGCGGTGTGCCCTTTGTGGACTCGGCCGGCCTGGGCGCGCTCATCGGGGGCATACGGCGTGCCCGGGAGATGGGCGGCGACGTCGTGGTCGCGTGCAACCGGGCCAGCCTGGTGAGGACACTGCGGACCACGGGCTTCGACCGCATTGTCACCATGACCGAGACGGTCGACGAGGCAAAGGAGGCCTTCCGCAAATCGGAGGCCTCTCACAGCACCGAGGCCAGCACCGACTCCTGAGGGCCGCCCGCCGGCAAAGCCCTGCGCCTCCCCGGCCGGGCCTGGGAGCGGCCCGGCGGGTACCCCCGAGATCGACCTCAGCTGCCGCCCGCAGCCGGGGCGCCCGCAGCCGGGGCACCAGCAGCGGGGGCGCCCGAGAGGTGGCCCGCCAGCTCCGCCAGGGAGACCACGTCCGTCACCTCGGTGAAGAGGAGCGGGACCCGGAGCACCAGCGCCTCGGGGAGGAAGCTCCGGACCCGGGCCAGCTGCTGTTCCTCCTTCTCGCCCACGGCTCGTAGGTCGGCCAGGTTGGCCACCACCCCACCCAGGCCCTCCTCGCGCAAAGCGTCGGCCACGTCTTCGGGCACGGCGTCGAAGCGCGGGTAGCACCGGTTTACCACCACGCTTGCCACCGCCAGGCCCTCATGTCGGAGCTGCGAGGCCAGGAAGAGCGCCTCCTCGACCGTGTCCCGCCGGGGCGAGCACACCAGGACGAACCTGGCCTGGCTGGAGTGGAGCAGCTCGTCCGCTCGCTGCGC
Organism: Actinomycetes bacterium; assembly: GCA_021850325.1. Taxonomy (GTDB): domain Bacteria; phylum Actinomycetota; class Acidimicrobiia; order Acidimicrobiales; family Palsa-688; genus JAJZMF01. The sequence goes on along the minus strand of JAJZMF010000027.1, from coordinate 152,418 downwards.
CCGCGCCCGGAAGCCCGCCTCCATGCCCTCGAACTCCGTGAAGAACTGCACCGTGTCGGTGACCACCTGGCCGCCCGCGACCTTGGCGATGGTGCGCAGCATGAGCTGTGCCCCCATCTCGAGGGCTCGGAGGCCGACCCGGGTGGGCACCATCAGCATCCGGAAGACCCGGTTGTCGAGCAGGCGGGCCAGGTGACGCGGTGCCTCCATGAAGTCGAGCGCGTGCTGGGCGGGCGGCGTGTCCACCACTATCAGGTCGTACAGCCCGCTCTCCTGGAGCTCGAAGAGCTTCTCCACCGCCATGTACTCCTGGGTCCCCGACAACGCCGACGAGAGGTTGCGGTAGACGGGGTTCGCCCGGATGGCTGCCGCCTGGCCCTCACTGGTCGCGTACCGGCTCACCAGCTCGTCGAAGGTCTGCTGGGCGTCCAGCATCACGGCCCACAGCTCCCCGGCCCAGCTCTGACCGGCCGGCGGCGGCACCCGGCTCGGCTCGTTGCCCACCGATGAGATCCCCAGGGCATCGGCCAGCCGGCGCGCTGGGTCTATGGTCACCACGCAGGCGCGGGCACCCTCGCGGGCGGCCAGCAGGGCCAGCGCCGCCGAGGTCGACGTCTTGCCCACTCCCCCGGGGCCGATGCAGACCACCACCTGCGCCCTGGGCGGCGCGGGCGCGTCCCGGCCGTCGTGGCGCACGCCGTCCCCCTGCTCCCGGGGCTCCTCGCCAGCCGGGTTCACAGCCTGACCGGCGACCAGGACGCCAGTCCCGATTCCAGGGCGTCCGTGAGCAGTGCCAGCTGCGCCGGTCCCAGCTCGGTGCTGAAGCAGAACGGGAGCTCCAGCTGGGGCAGGGGCAGCTCCGCGGCCAGCCTCTCGACCTGTGCCGCCTCCGAGCGCTGCCGCGCCCGGCGCAGCGCGGCAGCGGCTACGAGCTCGTTGGCTCCCGGCTCGCTCAGGCGGGCACCTCGTCTGCCGGCGGCTCCCACCAGTACCTCCGCGCACAGGTCGGCCGGCAGGTCCAGGTGGGGCATCCGGCCGTTCACGACCACCGTGCACAGGGCGGCGCCCGCCTTGTCCTCCAGGGCCTGAGCCGTCTCGACCGTCTCGCTGACCGGCGTCTCCTCGGGCGTCGTGACCAGCACCACCTGGCAGCGGGTGGGGTCCGACAGCATGGCGACGACTTCCTCGGCCTGTGCCCGGACGGGACCTCCGGTGGCCGCGCCGAGCAGGCCGTGCGGGCTCTGCAGGAACCTCACGGCGTGGCCCGCCGCCGGAGCGTCGAGCACGATGACGTCCGGGGCGCCCGGCTGGCCGGCGGCGGCCGCCCTCTCCATCTGCTTGAGCTTGCCCAGGACCAGGATGTCGGGCATGCCGGGCACGGCGGTGGCCACCACGTCCAGGGCACCGCTGGTCGCCAGCCGACGCGACAGCCGCTTCATCCCGTGCGCGTGCAGGTACTCGACCAGAGCCGTGTCCGCCCGGAGCGCACGTGCCCTGACCTGCCCGGCCGGCTCCGGCCCGTCCAGCGGCTTCAGGACCAGTTCCTCGTAGTCGAGCACCCCGTCCTGGCCGAACAGACGCGACAGGTGCGCGGTCTCCGGCGGCCGTGAGGCCCCCGGAGCCGCCATCTGCACCACCAGGCACGACAGCCCGTGGCGGGCAGCGAGGTTGGCCATGGCCCCGCTCAGAGTCGTCTTGCCCACCCCACCCTTACCTGTCACGACAAAGACCCGGGTCTGGGCAAAGAACTCTTCGACGACCAACTCGGCTCCCTAACGGCTCCACAGCTCGACAGGCGAAGGCTACCCGCTGGCGTGCCGTCCACCTCCCGCGGCCCTCCCGCACCCGGCTGCACCAGGTCGAATTGCCTATTGTCACGCCGTGCGGCCCCGAGTACCTTCGATAGTCGAGGAACATTCATGACTGCTTTGCACGCACCAGGTGACTGGCAGGACAGTGCCGCCTGCCGGGGACATTCAGCAGCCGTATTTTTCGCTCCTGCCCATTTCGAGCGCAAGGACGTTCGCGCAGCGCGGGAACGGCAGGCCAAGGCCGTCTGCGCCAGCTGCGCCGTGCGCGCCGAGTGCCTCCAGTACGCGCTGCGCATACGGGAGCCGCACGGGATCTGGGGTGGCATGAGCGAGGTCGAACGACGCTCGTTGACCTCCTGAACCGGCAGGCGCCTGCAGGCCGGGGACCGCTGTCCGGTCCCATCGCCGGCCCCGGGACCGGACAGCAGGGCGGGAGGCCTTGGTTCAGGGCGCTCCCTGGTCCGTGCCGCCCGGTCGACGTAGGCGGACGTTCCCCGGGTGTGGCCCGGGAGCCGCCGTGCCCGCGCCGCCCGGCACGTGGCGTGCCGCCTCGGTAGCCGCCCTGAGGGCCTCCATGGCCCGGGCGCTCGGCAGACCGTCGGCCTGGCCGACGGCCAGCGGGTGGGCACGACGGCGGCCGGCACGCTGCGCCGCAGGGAGCGCGGCACGTGAGGCGACCGTGAACGCCAGCGGCCCTGAGGCCAGGGACTCCACCAGGGGGACGATCAACCAGGCGCCGAGCGGCCACAGGACCACCTCGCAGACCGCTCCGAAGGCCAGGCCGGCCAGCGCGTCGGAGGGGTAGTCGGCGCCGACGTAAACGAGCCCCAAGCCGAGCAGCAGGGCCAGCACGAGGGCCAGGGTGCCGAGCCACCAGCGCCGTGCCAGGTAGAGCCCGGCAACGACGCCGCCGGCCAGCGCAGCGTGGCTGTTGGGCATGGCGCCCAGGCTCGTGGACCGGGGCACCAGGACCTCCACCCCGCTCAGTGCCTGGTAGGGCCGTTGCGTGGCCAGGACCTGAGCCAGGACGACATCGAGGCCGAGGGCGACCATTCCCCCGACTGCGGCCCAGACAACGGTGGCCACCTGGTCAGGGCGGCTCCGTCTGGCGCTCAGCCAACCCAGGACGACGACGCCCGCCAGGGCGAGCAGCGCCCCGCCCACCGGCGAGAGCAGTGACCCGACGTAACCCGCCACGGCCCGGTGCGCCCAGGCGGTGTGGCGGGCCAGCCGGTTGAGGTCCAAGTACCAGGTAGTGTCCAGGACGGCCACCTCCCCCTGGTGGATGCTAACGGGCGGCGCCTGCCGTCGCCCGCACCCGCTGCCGGTCGGCCACAGCCCACGGTTGGGCCCCACCGGGGCCGGGGGCACGCAGCCTCCGGCGCGGCGCTCCTCCGCTACGGTGAGTGGCCATGCTGGAGCAACAAGGCCCACGCCGCCTGGCCCCGGGCACGTTCCACTGGGCCGCCGAGCAGGGCCCCGGGCACGTCCGCGCCGGCCTCCTCCACGGGGTCATGTCGTCCTCGTCGACCTGGTCCCGCGTCGCACCCGCTCTCGCTGCCCGGGGCTGGGACGTCACGGCCGTCGACCTGGCCGGGCACGGAGAGGGCCCACGTCCGGTGGCGCCCGCCGACCCCCTGGGTGCCCTGGTCGACGCGGCATCGAGCGCCCTGCCGGGCCAGGTCGACGTCCTGGTGGGCCACAGCCTGGGGGCGGTGGTCGCACTGGCCCTGGCGGGTGCCCACCCCGGGGCTGCCCGGTCCGTCGTGCTGGAGGACCCACCCGCACGCTCGGCTCTCGGCACGGAGCTGCTGGCGGACGGGGCCGAAGCCCTGGCTGCCGCGGTAGCCGGCGACAGGGGCGCCTATTGGCAGCAACTGAAGGACGCCAACCCGGGCTGGACGGACCAGGAGGTCGAGCAGTCCGTGGCCGCGCTGGAGGCCTGCGACACGGCTGAGGTGGCCCGGGCGCTGAGGGCCGGGTTCACCTGGGAGCTGCCTGCGATGGTCTCCCGGGCCGCCGTGCCGGTGCTCGTCGTCGCCGCCCACGAGGTGGAGGGTGCTCTGCCCATCGTGCAGGGCACCGCACTGCTCGGCCCCGAACGACAGGCCCTGGTCGAGATGCTGCCTGCGGACCGGTTCGTCGAGCTGCCCGGCGGCCACTCGCTCCACCGGGACATGCCCGAGCAGGTGGTGGACCTCCTGGTCCGCTTCGTGGCCTCGCTCGGCCCCGGGCCCCACCCGGGCTGAGCCCGGCCTCAGGCCTCCCTGGCCGCTTCCTCCTGCATCCGGCGCCACAGCCGCTCCACGTGCTCCCACTGCGTCGGTTCGGCGCCTATTGACACGCGCACCATCCACGAGCCGTCCAGCAGCGCTGCCGTCACGTGGCCCACCCCCGAGAGGTTGACCGCCTCGCACCAGGCCTGGGTGTGCTGCTCGAGGGCCGGGCCGGCCAGGCCCGCCGGGACGTGGCGCACGCAGACGGTCTGCAGGCTCACCGGCGCCACGACCTCCCAATCGGCAGCCTCCCTGACCAGGCCCTCCAGCCTCCGGGCGTTGGCCAGGTCCCGGCGCAGCCGGGCCCTTATGGCCTCGGCCCCCTCCAGGCGCAACAGGCCCCACAGGCGCAGCGCCCGGAAACGCCTGCCGAGGGGGAGGCCCCAGTCCCGGTACTGCACGACGCTGCCGTCCCGGGCGGAGCGCAGGTAGCTGGGGTCGGTGGCCATCACGTTCACCAGGTCCTCCGGGTGCTTGACGTAGAAGAGGGAGGTCTCGAGGACCGAGCCCAACCACTTGTGAGGGTTCCAGCACAACGACCAGGCCCCCTCGATGCCCTCGAAGAGAGGACGCTGCTCGGGCAGCAACATGGCCGAGCCGGCCATCGCCGCATCGACGTGCACCCAGGCCCCGTAGCGGGACGCCACCTCGCACACCTCGGCCAGCGGGTCGAACGCAGTGGTGGCGGTCGTACCGGCGGTGGCCACGACCGCTGCCGGGCGGCGGCCCCCGGCCACGTCCGCAGCCAGTGCCGCCTCCAGGGCCTGCACGTCCATGGCCCTGCCGGGCCGGGTGACCGGTACCAACCTCAGGTTGTCGCTGCCATAGCCTGCCAGCAGGGCCGCCTTGGGCACCGAGGAGTGGGCGTCCGCGGAGCAGTACACGGTGAGGGGCCGGTCCTCGGCCTGGAGGCCACCGGCGCGGCCGGACCCGCCGGTGACCTTTTCGCGGGCCGCCAGGAGGGCCACCAGCGTCGCTGTCGACGCCCCATCGGTGATGGTCCCCTGCCAGCGGTCCGAGAGACCGCACAGCTGGCGGGCCCAGTCGCAGACCACCTGTTCCAGTTCGGTCAGCGCCGGGGCCGACTGCCAGCTGAGGCCCAACGCGCCCAGGCCGGCAGCGGCGATATCACCGAGGACCGAGGCCAGCGAGGCGTTGGCCGGGAACCAGGCAAAGTGGCCCGGGTGCTGGACATGGGTGATGCCGGGGACGATCACCCGGTCCAGGTCGGCCAGGAAGGCGGTGAAGTCCTCTGGCGCCTCGGGAGGTGCCGCCGGCAGGGCGGAGGCCACCTCCCCGGGCACCACCCGGGACCGTACCGGCAGCTCACCGACCCTCAGGCGGAAGTCGGCCACCCAGTCGACCAACGCGTGGGCGGCCTGCCTGAACTCTTCTGGCTCCATGGCCGACAGTGTCGACCCGGCCGGGACGGGGCGCAAGTCCCCCGGGCGGCCGTCCCGGTCACCCCGGCAGGGCCAGGCGCGCCGCCGGTCGGCACCGGTCACCCCCCGGCGGGCGGAGGCGAGGGGAACGGGGGCGAGGGGAACGGGCGCTCAGCCGGCGCTGGTGTCGGTCCAGACGCTCACCAGGACCGGCTCTGCCATCCAGGAGAAGCGGACCTCCTGGGCCAGCTCCAGGTGGGGAGGCAGGGACAGCTCCCCGCCCTCCACCACCTTGGGCAGGGACAGGACGGTGGGCCCCGGGAGAAGGCCCTTGATGTTGCCCCCCACCACGTTGACCAGTTCCCCGACCGCATCGCGCACATCGGTCTCACCCAGGTCCTCGTCGGGGATCTCGAACATCACAGAGGTCACACGGCGGGCGGCGGCCCGCGAGCAGGCCACGCACACGGTGCCGTTCCATTCGCCTGTGATGTCGGTCGTCGCCAGCACCTCGTAGCCGGGCAGGTCGTCGAGCTCCAGCTGCGGCGTACCCTGGGGCGCCAGCAGTGCGCTCCAGATCTCCTGTGTGAGCTGTACCACTTCCTCGGTGCTGAGAACGGTCATGACAGTGGTCCTCCCTCGCCGGCCTCACCGGCCACCAGAGCCTCCTGCCGGGCCCCGAAACCCAGCAGGGCCAGCTTGTCGATCAGGGACTCCTCGTCGAACGGTTTGATGAGGTACTCATGGGCACCGGCGGCGAGCGCACGGACCATCTGGGCCTGGTCGCTCTCGGTGGTGACCATGACGATGGCGATCCTGCGCCACTCCTTCTTCGACCGCAGCGCCACCACCAGCTCCAGGCCGTTCATGACCGGCATGTTCCAGTCCACGAGGGCGACATCGGGCACTGCGCCCTCCTCGAGGCGCGCGATGGCCTGGCTCCCGTCACCCGCTTCGTGGACCTCCTCCGCACCGACTTTGCGCAGGATCCGTCCAAGGATCGACCGCATGGCCCGTGAGTCGTCCACCACCAGGGCTTTCATCTTCCACCTCGCTCGGGCGCCGGGGCTGGGACCGGCCTGCCGTGTCGCGCCATCACCAATGCCATCCGTCTCTCCCGTGCCGGCTCGGGTCCCCTCACCGGCGCCGCCGGGCCGGGTGCGTCGGCAGCTCTTGCGCTGGTTAATTCGGTGGGGCGGGGAGGTTCCTTAGGCGCTGCTGCCGCGACTTCCGCTACCCGGCACGGCCTGCGCCGACCGGGGTGACAACCCGGTGGTGACGACCCTCACGAACCGGGCCGGCTGGTGGCCCGGGTTGGCATAGGCATAGGCCCGGTCGGAGGGGAGCCGGAGGTAGCCCCCCGGGCGTAGGCCCAGCCGGTCCTCCCCCACCTCCACCACGAGCTCGCCTCCGGTCACCAAGATGAGCTCCTCGCTGCCCGGCGGGTCGGCTTCGGCCTGGTAGCGGGCACCACCGGCCAGCTCCCACTGCCACAGTTCGGTGGTCGTGGCCAGCGGGTAGGAGACGAGCAGGCGGGCACTGCTGCCCAGCTCGTCCTGCCATACGGGTACGACCTCCCCCGACAGCTCGGGCACGAAGGGCAGCGGTGGTCGGTCCACCACCAGCGAGCCGAAGTCGGTCCCGAGCGCCCGGGCGAGCTTGTCCAGGGTGGCGAGGCTGGCATTGGCCTCACCCGCTTCGAGCAGGGTGATCGTGCGCCGGCTGACGCCGGACAACGCGCTCAGCTCGTCGAGGGTGAGCTGGCGGGCGACGCGCAAGGCCCGGGCCCGCTGCCCCACCGAGCGCAGCAGCACGGTATGAGCACTGTCTGGAAGCGAGCCCACAGGCCCATTGTGGCTGTCCGGGGCGACCGGCGGCGGCTGGCCGGGAGGGGTTGCGAGTGCAATATACTGCACTATGGGATGAGGACAGATCGCACGAAGTGGGCCGCGCTCGCGCTGCTGGCCGTGACCGTGGCCTGGGGGTCGACGTTCGTCGTGGTGCAGGACGCGCTGGCCCACATCAGCGTGATGAACTTCCTGGGCTGGCGCTTCCTGGTGGCAGGTGCCGTACTGGCCGTGCTGCGCCCCCGCAAGCTCGCGGAGCTGGGCGCCAGGGGCTGGGGACGCGGGGCTGTGCTCGGCCTCGCCCTGGCCGGGGGGTACGTCGCCCAGACCTACGGCCTGCTCTACACCTCGGCCGCCGTGTCCGGCTTCCTCACCGGCCTGCAGGTCGTGTTCACCCCTCTCCTGGCCTGGGGCCTGCTGGGCCAGCGGCCGGGGTACCGGGCGAGTGGCGCCACCGCCATGGCAGCCGTCGGCCTCGCCGTCATGTCCCTGCGCCACTTCTCGCTGGGGACGGGCGAGCTGCTCACGCTGCTTGCCGCCGCCCTCTTCGCCCTGCAGATCGTGGGCCTCAGCCACTGGGCGACCAGGCGGGAGGCCTATGGGCTGGCCACTGTCCAGCTGCTGGTCGTAGCGGCCTGCAGCATGGGCGTCAGTGCAGGCCAGGGCCTGCAGGTACCCACCGGGGCCCAGGTGTGGAGCGCCGTGCTGGTCACCGCCCTGCTCGCCACAGCCGTGGCGTTCGTGGTGCAGACCTGGGCCCAGGCCCAGCTCTCGCCCACCCGCACCGCTGTGGTCCTCACCATGGAACCGGTCTTCGCCGCCGCCACGTCATGGGCCGTGGGCCAGTCGATCAGCTGGGCCGTACTGGTGGGCGGCTCCCTGGTGGTGACGGCCATGCTGGTCGTGGACGCCCTGCCCCAGGACCTGGGCCGGGTGCGCCTGCGCAACAGGGCGACCGTGCACGCCGAGGTGAACATGGCCGAGGTGAACATGGCCGAGGTGGGTGTGGCCGAGGTGGGCGTGACCGAGGTGGGCGCGCACGGGCTCCACGAGACCGCGGGCCCCGGCCGTCTCCAGCCGGCATCGCCGGGCACCTTGGCCCGACAGGACCTGGGGAGCCACTAGAAAGCTGGTATGGAGCAACGTAACCTCGGTGGGCTCTCCGTTCCCGCCATCGGCTTGGGCTGCATGGGCATGTCGGAGTTCTACGGCAGGACCGACGACGACGAGTCCGTCCGCACCCTGCACAGGGCCCTGGACCTCGGCTGCACGTTCTTGGACACGGCCGACATGTACGGGCCGTTCACCAACGAGCGCCTGGTGGGGAGGGCGATCAAGGGGCGGCGGGACGAGGTCGTCCTGGCAACCAAGTTCGGCAACGAGAGACGCGAGGACGGCAGCTGGATCGGCGTGAACGGCAGCCCCGAGTACGTCCGCCGGGCCTGCGACGCCTCCCTGGACCGGCTCGGGGTCGACCACATCGACCTCTACTACCAGCACCGCGTGGACACCCGGGTGCCCGTCGAGGAGACCGTGGGCGCCATGGCGGAGCTCGTCCAGGCAGGCAAGGTCCGCCACCTCGGCCTGTCCGAGGCTGCTGCGGCCACCGTCCGCCGTGCCCACGCCGTCCACCCCATCACCGCCCTGCAGAGCGAGTACAGCCTGTGGGCGCGCGACCTGGAAGCCGACGTGCTCCCCACGCTCCGGGAGCTCGGGATCGGGCTGGTGGCCTACAGCCCCCTGGGCCGTGGGTTCCTCACCGGCCGTTACCGCTCGAGCGCCGACTTCCCCGAGGGGGACACCCGCCAGCAGCGCTTCCCCCGTTTCACCGAGGAGAACCTGGCGGCCAACCTGGCCCTCGTCGCCTCCGTCGAGGAGCTGGCCGCCCGCAAAGGGGTGACCCCGGGGCAGGTGGCCCTGGCGTGGGTACTGGCCCAGGGCGAGGACGTCGTGCCCATCCCCGGGACGAAGAGGGTCGGCTACCTCGAGGAGAACCTGGCTGCGGCCGAGGTGCCCCTCACGGCCCAGGAGCTCGCCTGGCTGACGCGCTCGGTGGGCCAGGCGGCCGGCGACCGCTACGCCGACATGAGCACGGTCAACCGGTGACGTGCTGACCCTGCCCCGGGTGCGCTCGGTGGCCCCCGGGCCTGCGGGCCGCCTCGATCGGCCGGCCCCCGCTCAGGGCCGGCCCCGGGGGGCTGGGTGAGCCTGTCGTCGCAGGTGGTGGTCCGGGGGCTGAGCGCCGCCGACGTACCCGCCTCCGCCTCCCTGCACGGCCAGATGGCGGACATCCAGTTCATCGCCAGGGGCGGCCCCCGGCTGCTGCGTCCCTACTACCGGTCCTGGATGTCCACCAGCGCTGCTCTGGCCCTCGGCGCGTTCGACGACGGGGACGGCGTCCTGGTGGGAGTGCTGCTCGGTTGCACAGATCCCGGCGCCCACTACCAGGAGATGTTGCGCGCAGGTGGCCGGGCCACGGCTCTGGGAATGGCCCTGGCCGCCCTCACCCGGCCCGCGTTCGCCCGTGAACTGGTGACGACGCGCGCCCTCCGGTACACGCGGGGCCTGCTGCGCCGCCTCACCGGGAGGCCGCGGCCCACGACCGGGGAGGGGACGAGCCGACCCGACCAGGGAGCTGCCGTCCCCGGGCCGCGTTCTGCCGAGATCACCCACCTGGTCGTGGACCGCGCCCACCGGGGAAGTGGGGCCGGTCGTGCCCTGGTCGGCGAAGCGGTGGCGCGGGCGCGCCAGGCCGGTTGCCTCCAGGTCCAGCTCGTCGCCCTGCCGGGCTCGGGCGCCGCCGCGTTCTACGAGCACCTCGGCTTCCGGCCCGACGGCGAGCTGAGGAGCGGGAGCGGTGAGGAGTTCCTCCGCTTCGTGCTCGACCTCTGACCGGCCCGGCGGGGGGACGAGACCCGGGCCCCTCGGCGCCCGCCCCTCAGCAGTAGTGCCGGGCCCGCAAAAAGGAACGCAGGGCAGCGACGTAGCGCGCGCCCACCGGCCAGGGACCGGCCTGGCCGGCTGGCCCGCCCGTCAACAGGCCCCGGCCCTCGAGGTGGCGCACCTCCGCCCAGGCCTGGGTGCCCCTCCCCAGGAGGCACTCGTCCGCCACCCAGGCCGCCAGGAGGCCAAGCCCGCCCCCCCGGCCCTCCCCCTGCTCGGGCGACTGCACCTGCAGGTAGGCGGACCAGAAGGTAGCGGCGTCTGCCGCCACCAGGGCCGGGTGGGCGCGCGTCGTGGCCACGAAGCGGTCACCCGCCAGTTCGAGGGTGCGCACCGGCATGCCCGAGGCGGCGTAGGCGTCAAAGCGGTACGCGAACGCGTCGTCCGCCGTGACCAGCACCGCCTGCCCGTCACCTGCCTGCAGGCGTGCGCCCGGGTCACCAAGGTACTGCTCGACCGGGGCCCTCAGCCGGGCCGAGAGCGGCCAGACCGGGTAGGCGGCCACCCAGGTGCAACAGTGCGCCCCACCCGAGTAGGTGGCGACCAGCACCGCTGTGACCGGGTGGCTCACGCCGAAACGGGCCACGCACAAAGGGACCGTGGACGTGGAGGGGCCCATCGTGGCCAGGACGACACCCGGGGGCTGGGCGGGGCCCACCGGCCCGGCCTGGGCCGGCAGGGCCACCGGCCAGCGACCGACCCGTCGGCCTCCCACCACCACCGTGAGCACAGGGTGCTCGACCGACCCCGCCAGCCCCGCCAGGCCGGGTGGGACTGTGCCCGCGATGGAGGCGCGGACCGGGCCCAGTGCCGCCGATGCCCCGAGCGGGCTCCCTGCCGGTTCACCCTTCACCGCGCCCACGAGCGGGCCGCAGTCGAGCACCTTGGCCGCCGCCCGCGGCGGTCCCCCTGCCGCCCGCTCAGCTGTTGCCGGGGGCCCCGCCGTCGCCAGCCGGCTGCCGACCGGGTGCCCCCAGGCCCGGCCCGGGACCAGCCCGGTCAGGACAAGCACCCAACATGCGAACGTCGCCAACGCCCGGCTCGGGCCCGACCAGACCATGCCCCACCCTCCGTTCCCGGCACTTCCCGTGAGCGTCCTGCCGCCCAGGCGGCTGACGGCCGACAGGGCTAACCGCTGACGTGGCGAGCACGTTCCAGGCCCCCGGTCCGCCGCGTCGGACGGGCAGGCTCCTAGTACGGCGGTGGGACCTCCCCCGAGCCTCGGGGCACGAGCTCGGTGGAGACCACGATCTGACGGGGCGGCCCGGTGACGCCGTCCAGGCGCTCACAGATCAGCCTGGCCGCCTGGCGTCCCAGTTCCACGCTGTCGTAGGAGATGACGCTCACCGGGGGCGAGACCAACGAAGCCAGCTCGAAGTCGTCGAACCCGACCAGGGCGGGCCGGGGTGAGACCCCCGAGAGCGCCCGTAAGGCCCCGTAGGTGATCCGGTTGTTGCCGGTGAACAGGGCGGTCGGTGGGTGGGGCAGCGCCAGCAGCTGGCGCGTGGCCGCCTCCGCCTCTGCGATGTCGTGGCAACCCACGCGCACGAGGGACTCGTCGTGAGCGATGCCCCCCTCCCGCAGGGCCATGTGGTAGCCGCGCACCCGCTCCGAGGTTGTGAAGAGCTCAGGTAGGTCGCCCACCATCGCCACCCTCCGGTGCCCATGGGCGACCAGGTGGGCCACGGCAGCCTGAGCGCCCCCGACATTGTCGATGAGGATGGTGTCTGCCGAAAGGTTGCAGGGGGGGCGGTCGATGAAGGCGACCGGCGTGCCCAGGGCGAGCTCGGAGGCCAGGAAGCTGTGGTCCGAGCCCGTAGGGACCACCAGGAGCCCTCCGACCCGTCTCTCGCACAGCACCTCGAGCAGCTCACGCTCGCGCGCCGCGTCCTCGTCCGAGCTCCCCGTCACGACCAGGAGGGACCGCTCCCTCACCTCCTCCTCGACCCCCCGGGTGATGGCCGAGTAGAAGGGGTTCGACACGTCCTTGGTGACCAGGCCGAGCATGCGGGGGCCCGTCTCCTGGCGTAGCGCCCGTGCGTGGTCGTTGCGGCGGTAACCCAGCTCCTGGATGACGCCCTGCACCGTGCGGGCCGTCGACTGGCTGACGTTGTCCTCCCCGTTGACCACCCGGGACACGGTCTTCAGGCTCACCCCGGCCAACCTGGCCACGTCGGCCATGGTGGGGCGCACCAGCGGCTTCGGCCCTGGGCCCAGCTCGGTGAACGGCACTGTCTACTGGGCCCTCCAGTTGTCAGGTAAGGAACCCTCGGCCACATCGTTGCACACCGGGACGGCGCTGGTCGGCCGGCCGGGTCTTGACATGCAAGGGACGTGGTACTAGCAATGGTCGCAGACAACGTTGTCATACCGGCGGTGTCCTTCGAGTACCAGCTTCGCCCCTTTGTGACCGACCTTCGTGACCGAACAGTGGCCGCAAGGCTCGCTCCTCGCTGCTGCGCCACCCCACGCCGCTCCGGCCGGTGCGTCGAAAGCAGTGGGCGCCGGCCCCCAGGCCCCGTACCAACTGGTGGTGACCTCGTGAACCAGCCCTCGGAGCCCCGAGCCGCTTCTCCCTCCACAGCGAACCCCGGGCCGGGGGCCGGCTTGCCGCCCGGCTCCTGGTTGGCCGCCCAGGCCCACCGGGACTGGTCCCTGCGCCAGGCCGGGGCACTGGTCCAGTTCTTCAGTGGCATGCTCACCCCCGAAGGCTGGTTCGGCGACCTCGACGACGACGGTCGGGTGGTGGCCCCCGGGACCGGAGGGCCCTGCCAGGACGTGCTGACCGTGGCGCGTGCGGTCCACACCTACTCGGTCGCGCACCTTCTGGGCCTGCCCGGCACCGACCACATCGTCAAAGAAGGCCTGGCCGCCCTGTGGGAGAGGCACCGGGACCCGGTATCGGGCGGGTACTTCGCCACGGTCGGGCCCGAGGGGCCGGTCAGCCCCCTCAAGAGCGCCTACAACCACGCCTTCGTGCTGCTGGCCGCCAGCAGCGCCATGGCCGCCGGCTACTCCGCCCGTGAGCTGTACGAGGACGCCCTGGCTGTGATCGACGAGCACTTCTGGTCCGAGCGGGAAGGCACGTCGAGCGAGGCGTACGCCCGGGACTGGACCGAGGTTGAGGCCTACCGCGGTGCGAACTCCAACATGCACATGACCGAGGCGTTCCTGGCCGCAGCCGAGGCGGGTGACCGGCCCCAGCTCGCCGAGCGGGCGATGAGGACGGCGTCCGCCCTCATCGATGGCCACGCCCGGGCCAACGGCTGGCTCCTGCCCGAGCACTACACCCTGGACTGGGAACCGGTGCTCGGCTACAACCGTGAGCGGATGGACGACCGGTTCCGTCCCTACGGCGCGACCATGGGCCACTCGGTCGAATGGTCCCGGCTGCTCCTGGCCGCCGGCCTGGCGACAGGCCGGACGGACGAGCCCTGGTGCCTGCCGGCAGCTCGAGCCCTTTTCGCCAAGGCGGTCGAGGTGGGCTGGGACAACGACCACGGCGGCCTGGCCTACACCGTGGACTGGGACGGAGGCCCCGCCAACCCCGACCACTACTGGTGGCCGGTCGCCGAGGGCATCGGCACCGCCTCCTACCTGCTCCGGCTCACCGGGGACCCCTCCTACGAGGAGTGGTACCGCAGGTTCTGGGACTATGCCTCGACCGTCCTCGTCGACCACCAGCGGGGCGGTTGGTACGCCGTCTTCGACAGCGGGAACCGCAGGAAGACCCAGCCATGGGGCGGCAAACCGGACGTCTACCACGCCTTCCAGGCCTGCCTGCTGCCCGTACTGCCGGTCGCCCCGAGCCTGGCCTCGGCCGCCCTGGCCTCGCTCCGCCCGTCCTGAGCGG
>JAJZMF010000027.1:0-138206 GCA_021850325.1 Actinomycetes bacterium | reverse complement strand
CCTCGCCCGTCCAGCCGATGTCGGCCAGGGGCCCCGGCCTGCCCAGCCAGTAACCCTGCACGTAGCGCACACCGACGCGCCGCAGGGCCGCGACCTCGTCCGGGGTCTCAGCCCCTTCGGCCACCACCCGGGCCCCGGTGTCGGCGCCGAAGTTCACCAGGGCGGAGGCCAGGGCCCGACGTGCCGGGTCGGCGTCGAGGCCGGACACGATGCCACGGTCGAGCTTTATGAAGTCAGGGGCGAGCTTGAGGATGTGGGCCAGGCTCGATATGCCGGCCCCGGTGTCGTCGACGGCCAGCCGCGCGCCCATGGCGCGCAGCGCCTGCACGCTCGAGCGGAGGCAGGCGTAGTCCAGCACCGAGGTGTGCTCGGTGAGCTCCAGCACCACCCGGGCCGGCCCGGCCAGGGCCAGCAGCTCGGCCAGCCCGGCACTGGCCATGGTCTCGGGGCCTACGTTGACCGTCATGGCGACACCCGGGGGCAGCTCGGGGACCGACCGCAGCGCCCTCCTCACTGCCAGGAGCTCGAGCTCGACGCCGAGGCCGGCCAGGTGGGCCTCGCTGAAGCACTGGTCGGGGGCCCTGGGGGGCTCGGAGGTGAACCGGGCCAGCGCCTCGACGGCCATGACCCTGCCCTCGACGATGTCGACCACGGGCTGGAACGCCATGGACAGCCGCCCGGGGTCGTCGAGCAGGGCCTGCGTGCGGCTACGGGCGTCCAGGCGCGGCGCCGACTCCGGGTAGAGCACGTTCAGCACGAACCTGCGCACCGCCAGTTGCTCGGGTGTCGCCGAACCTTCGTCCCCGAGCGCCATGGGCAGCACGTAGGAGGGCAGGTTGTCCCTCACCACGGCCAGGTCGTCGGCCAGGCCGACCGCGATGCCGAGGAAGTCGGCCAGGCCGCTCAACAGTGCCACGTCGGCAGGAGCAAAGGCGCCGGGCCGGCGCGAGTTGACGGTCATCACCCCGAACGCCACGCCCTTGCGCCGGAGGGGGACGAAGACGCCCGAGCGCACACCCAGGCGAGCGGTCACCTCTGCCGAGGCGTTCGGGTCGAGGGCCAGGTCGTCGGACCGCAGCACCCGACCGGTCCGCAGGGCCAGGCCCGACAGGCTGGTACCGAGGTCGACGGAGTCCCCGACGTGGCCGGTCATGTAACCCGAGCCGCACACCAGGCGCAGGTGGTCGCCGTCCCTGAGGCCCACAAGCACTCCCTCGGCGCCGGGCAGGAGAGCCAGGGCGTGGTCCGCCACCCGTTGCATGAACCGTGAAGGGTCCTGGAGATCACCGAGGTCAAAACCATGGGTGCCCATGTAAGGTCCGCCACCTCCAGCCGCCGGGCATGCGGGGGAGCCCGGCCCCAACCCTATCGGAAGGCCGTTCGCGGGACTTGAAGGCACGGCGGGCAATCCGTCGCCCGGCCTTGCCAGGGCGGCAGTGCCGGAGAAACCGGAACGGGCAGGCCCGGCCCGGCACCGCGTGTGCGGGCCGGGCCGGGCACCAAGTGGGCGAGGGGGGACTTGAACCCCCACGTCCTTGCGGACACAGGAACCTGAATCCTGCGCGTCTGCCAAATTCCGCCACTCGCCCGAGCGGTCATCACAGGGTACATGAACGCGCCCGGTCGCGTGGCGGGCGCCCTCCCGGCGCCCCGGTCGCGTGGCGGGCCGGCCTGCAGCCGGCCGACGGGGTACCCTCCCCATGGCCGTGCCCCCAACGGCGCCCCGCAGCGGGGTACTCTGAACTCGCTTACCGGTCCCTTGACCAGGTCTTTACCACCTCTCGTTCACGGCTACAGGTACTATTCGGCGACAATGGGCATACAGAAGTTCGAGCGAAGACTCGAACGCTTCGTCGAGGGGGCCTTTGCACGGGTGTTCCGCAGCGGGCTGCAGCCCGTTGAGATCGGTCGGCGGCTCACGCGCGAGATCGACTTGCGCCGCACCGTGGCTCCTCGTGGCGTCCTGGCCCCCAACAGCTTCCAGGTGCTCCTGTCCGACACCGACCGGGCGAAGTTCCACCCCATAGAGGACGAACTGGTCAAGGAGCTGGTGTCGGTCGCCCGTGAGCACGCCCAACAGGAGGGCTACACGTTCCTCGGCCCGGTCAGCGTCACCGTCGGCACGGACGGTTCACTGCGGCCGGGGACCATGCTGGTGGCGGGCGACATGGTGCCTGAACAGGGCGTGGCCACCCTGACCCTGCCCGACGGCCGCCGGGTGCTGCTCGACAAGCAGAGGGTGACCATCGGGCGCCTTCCCGAGTGCGAGCTCGCCGTGGCCGACTCCGGTGTCAGCAGGCGTCACGCCGAGGTGCGCAGAGGCCCGGACAACACCTGGGTGGTGGCCGACCTGGACAGCACCAATGGGACCAAGCTCAACGGCCTGCGCCTGGAGGGCCCCCGCCAGCTGGAGGACGGCGACGAGATCACCATCGGCTCGACCAGCGTCCGCTTCGAGGCGGCACCGGTGGTGGGTACGGGGCGCACCGGGACGACCTGAGATGCCCCAGCCAGCGCTCAGGTTGCTCGAGTACGTCTTCCTGGCACTGCTGTACCTCTTTTTCCTCCGCGTGGTCCGTGCCGTGTGGGTCGAGCTCCGGGAGCCCCGGCTGGTGCCGGTCTCGCCTCAGCAGGTCGCCCAGGGGCCCACCGGGCCGCCCCAGAGCCAGCGTGGCGGGGCCCCCGGCAGGCGGCAGGCCAGCTCCCGCCTGGTCGTGGTGGGCGGCGACCAGCGCAAGGGCGCCTCGTACCCTCTGGCGGACGAGCTCACCATCGGGCGTGCCCCGGGGTGCGCCGTGGCCCTTCCGCTCGACAACTTCGTCTCCCAGGTGCACGCCCGCGTCTACCGCCAGGGGGAGGACTACTGGGTGGAGGACCTGGGTTCCACCAACGGCACACTGCTCAACGGGCGGCGGATGACGGGGCCGAGCCCGGTCCGCCGTGGTGACCGGGTCCAGGTCGGGCGGACAGTGCTCGAGATGCAGAAGTGAGCCGGATCGCGGTCGGTGCAGCCACCGACGTCGGGCTCGTCCGACCGGTGAACCAGGACCAGCTCCTGGTGGCACCCGGCCTGTACGCCGTGGCCGACGGCATGGGTGGCCACGCGGCAGGCGAAGTGGCCTCCTCCACGGCCATCGCCGCCCTGCAGGCCGCCTACGAGGCCAGCGGCGCCCACTCCCTGGAGTCGCTGGAGAGCGCAGCCAGAGCAGCCAACCGGGCTGTCTGGGAACAGGCCCGGGTCAACCGGGGGATGCTGGGCATGGGCACCACCCTGGTGGCCCTGGCGGTCGTGGAACGGGCGGACGGTACCAACGGCCTGGCCGTGGCCCACATCGGGGACTCGCGGCTCTACCTTCTGAGAGACGGCGCGCTGCACCAGTTGACCGTGGACCACAGCCTCGTGCAGGAGCTCGTGGACGACGGCCAGATCAGCCCCGAGCAGGCAGCCGTCCATCCCCAGCGCCACGTCCTCACCCGTGCGCTGGGCGTCGAGCCGAGCGTGGCGGTCGACGTGCTCGACATCCTGCCCGAGCAAGGGGACCGCTACCTCCTGTGCAGCGACGGCCTGCCCCGCGAGGCGGCGGACGAGCAGATCGCAGCCGTGCTCCAGCGCTTCGCCGACCCGGTGGAGGCGGCCAAGGAGCTGGTGGCGCTGGCCAAGTCACGCGGTGGCAACGACAACATAACGGTGGTCGTGGTCGACGTCGGCCCCGGCGACGGCCCACCATCGACCATCGTCGTGCCCTGGACGGAGGCTGAGAGGCCGCATAGCGAGGACGCCACGGCAGACGGCCTGGCCGGCGGGGGCTCCCAGGGGCTGCCGGGTGGTGCCCGGGCCACGGAGGTGCCGGGCGGCCGGGCCACGATGGCTCTACCTCTGGCGCGGCCACAGAGCCGGGCTGCAGCCCGGCCCGGCTCTGCGGCCGGGCCGGAGGGGCAGGGAGCGGCTCCCGGCCCCCTGCCGAACGGGGGGACGGGTGCGGGCGGCCGGCACGCCACGAGCGCCCTGGAGGGCCCGGTCCTCAGGCCCAGCCCGGCAAGGCCGGCCCGAAGGTTCACATGGAGGGTGGCTGGCTTTGCCCTTGCCGTGTGCGCGGTGGTCGGCGGTGCCATCGGTGCCCTCGCCTGGTACGCCCGGTCCACCTACTACGTGGGCCTCGACCGCGGCCACATCACGATCTACCAGGGGCGCCCGGGCGGGGTCCTGTGGTTCGACGCCACGGTGGCCCAGCAGACGCGGTACACCACGGCATCGGTGCTCTCCTCCGAGCTGCCCAACCTGCACGCCGGTGAGCTCTTCAGCTCCATGAGCCTCGCCCACCAGTACATAAGCCGGCTCCTGGTCGAGAAGGCGGAGGCCGCCCAACCGGTGCCCGCCAACGCCCGTGGAGCGCCGCACCGTCGCACGGCCACCAGCGCACCGGCCCGGTCCGGGCGCCCCAGGAGCCCCGCCACCTCTGGCGCCAGACCGACCACGACGACGACGTGAGGGGGCGTCCCGGGACCACGTACAACTGGCGGCAGCCAGCCCGGAGGCGGTCCGAGCTGGGGATGTTGTTCATGGTCTTCTGCCTGACCGGGGCGCTCTACGTGCTCATGAGCCTGGGCCGGGCCGGCACCCTGCCCGCGAACATCGTGCCCTTCCTGGGGCTGGTCTTCGTGCTCCTGCTCGTCGCTCACGTGGCTGTGCGCAGACTGGCCCCCAACGCCGACCCCATCGTCCTGCCCCTGGCAGGCCTCCTCAACGGGACCGGCTACGTCTTCATCGCCCGCCTGGACAGCCATGAAGCCAGCTACCAGGCCCTGTGGACAGCGGTCGGGGTGGCGAGCTTCGTGGCTGTGCTGGCGTTCTTCCCCCGGGCGGTCAACTTCGAGCGTTACCGGTACCTAATCGCCTTGGGCGGCATCGTCCTGCTCTTCCTGCCCCTGGTCCCCCACATAGGCCAGGACATAAACGGCGCCCGCCTCTGGGTGCGCCTCGGGCCGGTCAACTTCCAGCCCGAGGAGTTCGCCAAGGTCGCGCTGGCCATCTTCTTTGCCTCCGTGCTGGCCGAACGGGCCGACCTCCTCGCGACCGGCACGCGTCGCATCGGTCGCTGGCTGGTGCTGGAACCCAGGTACCTGGCGCCGCTCATCGCGGCGTGGGGCATCTCCCTGCTCGTCCTGCTGGCCGAGAACGACCTCGGCTCGTCCTTCCTGTTCTTCACGCTCCTGGTCGGGCTGCTATGGGTGGCCACAGGGCGCTGGGCTTACCTCGGGCTGGGGGCGGGCCTCTTCGCGGCCGGGGCAGTCTTCGCTCTGGACGTCGTCCACCACGCCCAGAGCAGGGTCCAGGCCTGGCTGGACCCCTGGGCGCACTTTGCCACCTCCGGCTACCAGATCATCGAGGGCTGGTTCGCCCTGGCCGCCGGCGGTATGTGGGGCCTGGGGCCCGGCCTGGGCAACCCCCAGGTCATCCCGGAGGCATCGACCGACTTCATATTCGCGTCCATAGGCGAGGAACTGGGCCTCGTCGGCCTGGCCGCCATGCTGATGGCCTACCTGCTCATAGTGGGTTCGGGCCTGAGGGCAGCCGTACGTTCGCAGCGGTCGTTCAGCACGCTCCTGGCCACAGGGCTCGCCCTGCTCATGGGGGTGCAGGTGTTCGTGGTGGCAGGTGGCATCACCCGGGTCATCCCCCTCACCGGCATCACCTTGCCGTTCGTCTCCTACGGCGGCTCGTCACTGGTCTCCAACTACATACTGGTCGCCATCCTGCTGCGTATCTCCGACGACAACGCACGGGAACGGGCCCTGGCCGAGGTGCCACCCTGGGGCACGGGCACCCCCGTCGCCCTTCCGACTGCCGGTGATGCCGCCGAGCCCACCGTGCTCACCCCGAGGGCCGGGCCGTGAACGGCATGAACCGCCGCGTGCGCGTGGCCGGCCTCGCAGCCAGCCTCCTGCTGGTCCTCATCTTCGGACAGCTCACCTACCTGCAGGTGTTCCGGGCACAGGCCCTGGACAAGAACCCGCTCAACACCCGCAGCGTGGCCCTCAGGTACGAACAGCCCCGAGGAGCCATCATCTCGGCGGACGGGGTGACCCTGGCCCAGTCGGTACCCAGTCACGACCAGTACAAGTACCAGCGCGTGTACCCGCAGGGGGCGCTGTTCGGGCAGATAACCGGCTACTACTCCTTCATCTACGGCACGGACGGGCTGGAGAACGAGTACAACTCTGTGCTCAGCGAGTCCAACGCCTCGGTGCCCTTCCCCACCGACCTGGCCCAGCTGAAGAAGTTCTTCACCACCCAGCCCGCACCCGACAACGTCCACATCACGGTGCTGTCGAGCCTCCAGCAGCTGGCCGCCAGCCAGCTGGCAGGGCGCAAGGGGGCCGTCGTGGCCCTGGACCCCAGGACGGGTGCCATCCTGGCCATGTACTCCAACCCGAGCTACAACCCCTCACCCCTTGCCAGCCACAACCCGACAGTGGAGGAGAACGCCTGGAAGCAGCTCGCCAGTGGCCCGGCAACCCCGCTGGTGGCAGCCTCCTACCGCCAGAGGTTCTTCCCTGGTTCGACGTTCAAAGTCGTCACCTCGGCCGCGGTGTACGACCACCGGCCCGCCCTGGCAGCCCGGGCGGTCCCCGTTGCGACGGGCATCACGCTGCCCGACACGGCGGGCCAGGTGCTGCACAACTATGCCGGTGAAGCCTGCGGTGGCAAGTTGCTGGAGCTGTTCACGGTCTCGTGCGACACAGGCTTCGCCCAGCTCGGGCTGGACCTGGGCGGGCAGGCGCTCTACGACGAGGCGCGGTCCTTCGGGTGGGACCGGCCGATGCCGCTCGACATGCCAGGGGTGGCCGAGTCCTACTTCCCTCCCCCGTCCAGCTTCGTGCGCAACGGGGGGGCACTGGCCAAGTCGGCCATCGGCCAGGAGAGCGTGCAGGCGGTCCCGCTCACCATGGCCATGGACGCCGGGGCCATTGCGGACCACGGGGTCATCATGGCACCGCACCTGCTGGCAGACGTGACCGGTCCCCAGGCACAGGTGCTCTCCACCTACAAGCCACAGAAGTGGCTGCAGGCAACGTCGGGCGCCACCGCGGCCAAGGTGACGAAGCTGATGCTCTCGGTCGTCAACAGCCCGAACGGCACGGGGGTGGCCGCCCGGCTGCCCGGCATCCAGGTGGCCGGCAAGACAGGCACGGCCCAGACGGGCGGCCCGTACATCGAGACGTGGTTCGTGGCCTTCGCCCCGGTCCCGGACCCCCGCATCGCGGTGGCCGTGCTCGTGGAGGACCAGCCCATGGGCACCGAGTACCAGGGGGGCACCATCGCCGCCCCGATAGCCAAGGCCATCATCCAGGCCTATCTGCAACCAGGAGGCCACCCGTGAGCCCCATGGCCATGAGCCCCATGGCACATTGTGCCTGCCCCCAGCCCTGCCGCAAGGCCGCCCTACTGTGTAGGCGACATGGCATCGCCTGAGGTCTTCAGCGACCGGTACGAACTGGTACGCCACATCGCCCGTGGGGGCATGGCGCAGGTGTACCTGGCACAGGACCTGCTCCTCGACCGGCCCGTGGCGATAAAGGTCCTCTTCCCGGAGCTGTCCTCCGACCCCTCCTTCGTCGAGCGCTTCCGCCGGGAGGCACAGGCCGCCGCCAACCTCTCCCACGCCAACATCGTCTCCATCTACGACTGGGGCCAGGGGGAGCACACGTACTTCATCGTCATGGAGTACATCGACGGCCAGACCCTGTCGGCCCTCATCCGGCAAGGCCCCCTGTCTGCTACCAGAGCGGCGGCCATCGGCGCGGACATGGCGGGTGCGCTCGACTTCGCCCACCGACGGGGCGTCATCCATCGCGACGTCAAGCCCGGGAACGTCCTCATAGACCGCGCCGGACAGGTGAAGGTGGCCGACTTCGGGATCGCCCGGGCCGTCAGCAACGCCAGCGAGGGCCTCACCCAGACCGGTGCGGTGATGGGCACGGCGACGTACTTCTCACCCGAGCAGGCTCAGGGCCTGGCGGTGGACGCCCGCAGTGACGTGTACTCGATGGGGGTCGTCCTGTACGAGATGGTCACCGGCAAGCCGCCGTTCTCCGGTGAGAGCCCGGTGGCCATCGCCTACAAGCACGTGCGGGAGTACCCCCCTCTCCCCTCGGCCGTGAACGCGTCGGTGCCGACGGACTTCGAGGCAGTGGTGATGGCCGCCATGGCAAAGGACCCCGAGGACCGGTACCAGAGCGCAGCCGAGCTGCGCGACGACCTCATGCGCTTCCAGCACGGTCAGCCTGTCTACGCCGCCCACCCGGGGCCCGGGACCAGCTCCACGCGCCTGGTGGGCGCCCCGCCGCCCTACAGCCCCTCGCCCTACGGCCAAGGCCGCGGCCTGCACGAGACCAGTGTCATGGAGCCCGTCGACTACGGTGAGCCGGGCCGCGACAAGTCCCGTGCCGGCTGGTGGGCGGCGCTCTTCGTCGTGCTCCTGGGCGTGCTGGGGGTGCTCGTCTTCTTCATCGGCCAGAACTCCGGCTGGTGGGGCCACCCCTCCGTCGCCACGGTGCCGTCAGTGAGGGGCCAGACGGTGGCCAAAGCCGAGGCCACCCTGTCAAGCCAGGGCTTCACCAAATGGGGCACCCACTCCGTCTACAGCCGGTTGGTGCAACCGAACCTGGTGGTCGGCAGTTCCCCGCAGAGCGGTGCGAGGGTGTCGACCGACAGCACCATCGTGCTCGACGTGAGCAACGGGCCGCCGCTGGTGGCTGTGCCCTCCGTGGCCTCCCAGAGCTGCGCCAGCGCGGACACCACCTTGAGAGCCGACTTCGCGCCCCAGAACATCGCCCGCAACAGCAACAGCGTCTCGGCGAACTATGTGATCGGCACGGACCCTGCAGCCGGGGCGAAAGCAGCCCAGGGCAGCACTGTCAAGGTGTACTGCTCGGCCGGCAAGGCCCAGACCACGGTGCCCAGCCTCACTGGTGACAGCCCGGCCATGGCCGGGGCCAAACTGGAGGCCGCCCACCTCACCCCGGGGCCCACGGTGCAGGTCTCGTCCGACACCGTCAAACCCGGTCTGGTGGACTACACCTCGCCCTCGGCGGGCAACCCCGTAGCCGTGGGCACCGTCGTCACCCTCTACGTCTCGGGTGGCCCCAAGCTCGTCACCATCCCTCCGGACCTGGTGGGCAAGACCCCGGGGCAGGCCACAAAGGAGCTCTCGGCGGTCAACCTGGGCGCCTCGGTCGTACAGCAGCCGGTTACCGACCCGGCCAAGAACGGTGTCGTGGTGGCCACGACCCCGGCCCCCGGTCAGTCGGTCCGCCAGGGCCGGGCGGTGACCCTGTACGTCGGCAACTACACCGGTCCGGCCGCCACCAGCACGACGGCCCCCGCGGCGAGCAGCACCACGGCACCGGCCGCCACCAGCACGACGGCCCCCGCGGCGAGCAGCACCACGGCACCGGCCGCCAGCAGCACGACGGCCCCCGCGGCGAGCAGCACCACGGCACCGGCCGCCAGCAGCACGACGGCCCCCGCGGCGAGCAGCACCACGGTGCCGGGGAACCAGCCGCCGGGCCACCAGCCGCCCGGTCAGCAGCAGGCCCCGGCCCACAAGCCCGGGGGGTGAGCGCGCCGGGCGCTGGCGGGAAGGAGCCTGCTCAGGCCCCGAGGCGGTGCAGCGGCCCTTCGGGCACCTGGGGCACCGACAGGCCACAGGAGCCGAGCCAGTTGGCCAGCAGTTGGTGGCCGCCGTCGGTGAGCACCGCCTCGGGGTGGAACTGGACGCCCTCCACGGGGACCGACCGGTGGCGCAGCCCCATGACCGTGCCGTCGTCCGCCCAGGCGCTGACCTCGAGGTCCCCGGGCAGGCTTTGCCGCTCGACCACCAGGGAGTGGTAGCGGGTCGCGGTGAGCGGCTGGGGCAGGCCTGCGAACAACCCGCGCCCGTCGTGGGAGACCTGCGAGGTCTTGCCGTGAAGCAGCTGGGGGGCCCTTACGATCCTCCCCCCGAAGACCTCGCCGATGGCCTGGTGGCCCAGGCAGACCCCGAGCACCGGGACGCGACCGGCGAACTCCCTGATCAGGGCCTCACTGATCCCGGCGCGGGAGGGTTGGCCCGGGCCCGGGGAGACGAGGATGCCTGCCGGTCCCAACCGCTCGACCTCGTCCAGGCTGGTCTGGTCGTTGCGACGCACCACAGGCTCCGCCCCCAGCTCACCCAGGAACTGGACCAGGTTGTAGACGAAGGAGTCGTAGTTGTCGACGACCAGCACCGGACGCGCCATTTTCGTAGGCTAGCGCCGCGGTCCCGGGACGCAGGGCCGCCGGGCGTTGGGAGAGGCCCCGCCGGTTCACCTATCCTCTAGGTATGCCCCGTCGCACCAAAGAGGCCCCGGGAAGGTACACGCCCAAGGCCGGCAGCCGCCAGGCCCTGGCCGGTCCGACGAGCAGTGGCCGCTACACCGCCCCCCTGCCCGTCGACTACCGCCACAGCCCCTGGTGGGTCCCGGCTTTCATGCTCACGTTCTTCGGAGCAGGCCTGTTGATGATCGTCCTCAACTACATCAGCCTGCTGCCGTCCGCACCCTCCAACTGGTACCTCCTGGGGGGCCTGGGCCTCATCATCTGCGGCTTCGTGATCTCGACCCAGTACCGCTGACCAAGAGCCCGGGCGACCTGGCCACTGCCGTCGTGCAGGGCCCGGCGCGTCAGCTGGGCTGTCCGTGGACCGGTCCCGCTGCCAGTAGGGGCGCTGGAACGGCTGAGAGCTGGAGCAGGCTCAGGGAGTGGGCGGGGAACACCCAGTGGAAGCTCCCGCACCGGACGGTGGTGGTACTGGTGCGGACGGTCACCAGGGCCGGTCGGTCAGGCGTGTTGTAGGACGTGGGGGTCGCCCCGTCCAGCACGGAGGCCCGCAGCATGCAACCCTGCCCGAGCGGGCCCTGCACCTGGGCGGCCACGCTCGCCCCGGCACGGGCGTTCACAACCGCCACCAAAAGGTGCCTCCCGGGCGCCAGAGCGGCGAGGGCGACGACCGATGGGGGTGGGTGCCTGCTCCCCCAGGAGAGAGGTAGCAGGCGGGCACCCCCGAGGGCTCGCAGGAGGCCGAGCACCTGTCCTGTCGGCTCGGCTACAAAGCGGGGCCCCGAGTGCACGACCATGGCGCTGTAGACGCTCAGGCCGCTGGCGACCATCGCCTGGTCCGTATCGGCCATGGTCGAAAAGCGCGTCAGCGGGAAAGGTGCCGAGACGGTCAGGTACTTCTCGGCGACCGGCACGCCGGTCTGCGCCCAGGTGAAGATCTGGGCAGCGGAGAAGAGGCCCTCCTCCAGGGACAGGTTGAACTGGGGGTCAGACGCCGGGACCGGCGCCACGAGCTGGCCGTACTCGGTGACCAGTACCGGGACGGGACGCCCGGCATAACGGCGGACGGCTGACTGCAAGCTCGCCAGCGCCGCCCGTTCCCTGGGCACCGAGGACATCAGTTGGTGCTCGTAGACCGCCAGGGGGGCCCTCGTCGCGGTGGGCCTGGCGTACAGGTGGAGCTGCACGCAGTCGTACCGGTGGCGCCGTCCCATGATGGCCAGGAAGGCGAGGTCCGTCTCCTCGCTCTCGCACACCTTGACCCGGGGGTTCATGCGCTTCATGGCGCTGTAGAACCCGAGGAACCCCTGGTGGGGCCCGGACCGGTAGTCCACGGTGACCAGGGCACCGGCCGGCGGCACCGCGCCGTGGTACCCGTCGCCGAAGCGGAGCGCACCCGATGAGGCATCGAGGCTGAACACCCTGGCTGCCGGTCCGGCAAGGGAGAGGTCGCTGGTCTGCTCCCATCGCTGCCCGCCCACGTAAACCCGCAGGCTCCCCGGCACGACCGGGGGGAAGTAGACGTCGAAGACCTGGTGGGGGGCCCCGTTGGACAAGGAGGCGTACGGGAGCTGGTCGGCGGGCCGGCCCACCCTCTGGTGGAAGAAGGCTGTCGTCCCCCCGTAGATGTAGAGGCAGGTGGGGATCTGGGCCAACGGGCAACCGGCCCCGCCGGCCCCGAGCGATACCAGTTGGCCTGAGCGCCAGCCGAACTGGCCCGGGAACACCTGCTCATTGCCCACCTCCCAGTAGGGGACGCGGTAGGGGGCCCGGTGACCGTTGCGCGCGCGGAGCTGCGCCCAGTAGCCGGGGAGCGCCGGGTTGCGCACGGGGTGCAGGGGGGCCCGGGCCGTCATGTAGGCCACGAAGTCGGCGGCTTGCTGAGCCGTACCGGTGGCAAAGTTGACAGTCACAGTCCCGGCAGCCCCCAGTTGGCCGAGGAGCCGCCCGAACTCGTCCGGGCCCACGTTCGAGGCAGCCGGGCCGTCGAGGACACAGCAGATCGGGGACCGGCGGGCCGCCTGCATGCCATAGGGCTCGTTCGGGGGCCGGTCACGCCTCGGGCCGACAGCCCGCTGCCAAAAGAAGCTGTCCGAGGTGGTGCCGCCCGGGTACCGCAGGGCGGTGACCCCCAGCCGGCGCAGGGCCCGGACAAAGCCCGGGTCGAAGCGCCCGGTCCGCGGGTTGAACGCCCCCTCGGCGTTGTAGGCCCAGAGCAGGTTGGCCCCGAACACGTACCGGCTGACAGGGCGCCCGAGCCGGGCACCGACCTGGATCCGCACCGCAGGGAGAGCGCTCACGGGCACCGGCAGCGCCAGATGGCCGGCGTTCGCCCTCCCGGTCGCCTGAGCAGGGCCCGGCGCCAGAGCGGCCACCACGGCGCCATAGACGAGCGCCGACCCGACCACCCGGGCTGGACGCGCCCGGGCACCGGTCAACAGGGCCACCGCTATGACCTCCTGGTACCGGGCCTACTGCTCCGGGCCCAGGCCTACTTCTTGGCTACCCACTTGAAGGACTTGCCCACCTTCTCGCACGTGAGCACGACCTTGCCCGTCTTGGGGGCCGTCTTGTGCAGCTCGGCCTTGGTGCAGGCACTACCGGCCTTCGGTGCCGCGGTGTGCGTGACATGCTTGGTCACCACGTGGTGCTTGACCCCCTTGTGCTGGGCAAGGGCGGTAGCGGGGTTGAGGACGGCTCCGGTAGCGGCGATGCTGAGAGCTGCGGCCAGGGGGACGATGCGCTTGGAGAGAGCAAGGCTCACTGTTCCTCCTTCGGTACTGGGGACGTTCCGGTCCCCGGGGGACGTTCGTTCGCAACCAGGTGTACCTGGGCGGGAGGGCCTGCTGGCGAGAGCTGAAAGGCGGCTGAGCGTCTTCGGGGCCCACCGGCAACGCCGGTGCACCTACCTGGGCGTCAACGCTGAGAAGTGCTGAGAGAACGCTGAGAGCAGCGCTCCCGGTTTTCGCGCCGGCGGCGGCGGGCCGAAGTCAGGCGGTCAACCACCGGGTGAGGAAGTGCCGCTGTTGGCCTCCGGGGCGTCGTAGACGAAGTCGGCAGCGAGCGGGAGGCGTACCACGAAAACGGTGCCCGGCCCGGTGCCCTCCACCCCGACCGAGCCCCCGTGGGCGGTCACGATCTCCTTGACGATGGACAGCCCCAGGCCGGCACCGCTGCCCTCCAACGGCCTGGCCTCGTCGAGGCGCACGAAGCGTTCGAAGACCCGTTCACGCTCCTGCTCGGGGATGCCCGGCCCGTCGTCGCGCACAGTCAGCGTGCACCACCGCTCATGCGCCTCCACCGAGAACTCCACCTTCCCGCGTGCGTACCGGCCTGCGTTCTCGGCCAGGTTGGCCACGGCGCGCGAGAGCTGCGCCTCGTCCCCCCTCACCCGCGCCGCTCCCACCCCCCGCACCGAGACCTCCACGGGCACCTGGAGCCGGAGCCGGTCGGCGTGGAACAGCACGAGCTCGTCGATGTCCACGTCGCTCACCCGCAGGCGCAGCATCCCCTCGTCGATACGGGCCAGCGTGAGCAGGTCGTCGACCATCCTGCCCATCCGCTCGACGTCTGCCAGGGGCCCCGACAGCGAAGGCCCGGTGAGCTGGGAAGGGTGCTCGGCCATCACCTCGAGCTGGGCCCGGAGGGCAGCGAGCGGGTTGCGCAGCTCGTGGGAGACATCGGAGAGGAGCCGACGCTGGCGCAGCGAAGCGGACTCGAGGCGACCGAGCAGGTCGTTCATGGTCCTGGCGAGCCTGCCCACCTCGTCTGCCACCGGTGGCTCGGGCACCCGGCGGGAGAAGTCGACCGCGGAGAGGGTGGCGACCTCGGCGCGGACCGCCTCGACCGGTCGCAGGGCCCAACCTGTCAGCACCCACACCAGGCCACCGGCCAGCACCGCAAGGGCGGGTGCGGCGATGGACAGTACGAGCAGGACCAGTTCGGTTGCGTGGTCGGCCGCACCCAGCGAGTAGGCCACCAGGACGGTGCCGTCGAAGTTGGGGCTGAGCACCCCCGTGGCTGCGACCACGAACCGGCTGTCCAGGTTCAGGTTGATGTGGGTGAAGCGGCGGACACGGAGCACGACCGGCCCCGAGACCACGGTCCGCTGCCCCACGGGCATGGTCGGCAGCATGGCCGGCTCACCCCGGATGTTCCTGCTGGAGGTCAGTACCGTGCCGTCCGGGCCGACCAGCTGCACGGCCATCTCCTCGATGGCGTTGGGAACAGGATGGTGCAGCAGGCCACGGGTGCCACGCGTGCTCACCACGGAGGCCACGATCTGGGCCTCGGAGCGGGCCGTGTTGCCGGCGTTCTGATAGAGGGCGCCTCGCAGCAGCAGGACGACGCTCACCGACGTGGCCCCCAGTGCGCCTCCCACGGCGAGCACGGACACGATGGCCGCCCTGGCCCGCACCGTGCCCAGGCGTCGCCAGAAGCCGGCCCGGGGCGGCTGAGGCTCAGTCAACTTCGTCCGGGGCGAGGCGGTAACCCACGCCGCGGACCGTCTCCAACGACCGGCGGCCGAAGGGGGCGTCCAGCTTGCGCCTCAGGTAGCCCACGTAGACCTCGACGATGTTGGGGTCGCCGTTGAACCCCGGGCCCCATACCCTCTCCAGCAGCTCCGATTTGGTCACCGCCCTGCCCCCGCTCGCCAGCAGCTCCGCCAGCAGCTCGAACTCACGGTTGGAGAGCTCGACGGTGCGCCCGGCACGGCTGCAGCGGTGGGCCCGTTTGTCCAGGACGATATCGCCCCAGCGCATGAGGTCCGCCCCCTGGTTGTCCGACCGGGCCCCCCGGCGGGCCAGCGCCCGCAGGTGGGCCCTCAGGACCACGTACGAAAAGGGCTTGGTGAGGTAGTCGTCGGCTCCGGCGTCGAGAGCCTCGGCCTGGTCCCACTCGCCGTCCTTGGCCGTGAGCACGAGCACCGGCGTCCAGACCGCCTGTTCCCGCAGCCGCCGGCACACCTGGAAGCCGTTGAGGCCGGGCAGGAGGATGTCGCACACGATGACGTCGAACACCTGCTCACGGGCCAGCCGCAGCCCTTCGGGACCGGTCGCTGCGCCCACGACCTCGTCCCCCGCCTCGGAGAGCCCACGGCGCAGGGCCTCCCGCAGATGGTGCTCGTCCTCGATGAGCAGGACCCTCACCCGCGGCCTCCGGCCAGGACCTGGCGGAGCACCTCGGCCGCCGACAGGGCGAGGTCACGGGTGGCGGTGAAGAGGACGACGTCGCGTTCAGCGGCCGTCCGGTGCAGGCGCGACAGCGCCCCCGAGGCCGGCTCCCGGCCCAGCTCCTGCCTGTAGACGGCGGCAAAGCGCTCGAAGCGCTCTGGCCGGTGGTCGTACCAGCGGCGCAGTTCCGTGCTCGGTGCGACGTCGCTCATCCACTCGTCGAACGGCGCCGACGAGCGGGCGAGGCCCCTTGGCCAGAGCCGGTCGACCAGCACCCCATGCGCTGCCGTCGGTTGGTGGGGCCCGTAGACGCGGGCGGTCGCGACCAGGTGGGCCCGGCCCGCCCCGGGCAAGGGCTCCGGCGGTGCCGGAGCGTCGAGCTGAGCCGCACCCGGTACCGGGCGGGGCAGGCCCAGGCCCAGCCGTGCCAGTTCGTCCAGGTGCGACGCCGACAGGCGCTCCAGAAGGCCTTCGCCATCGGGGGTGAGCCGTAGGCGGACGACACGACGGTCGCCACCTGAGCCGGGGCGCACCCGCTCGACCAGGCCGGCGGCCTCGGCCCTGTCCACGAGCCCCACTGCGCTGTGGTGCTCGAGCAGGAGGTGCTCGGCCACGTCCCCGATGGTCGGTGCCCCCGGCCCTCCGTGGCCCCGCACAGCCAGCAGCAGCTGGTGCTGAGCCGGGTTGAGGCCCGCCGCACGGGCCTGCTTGTCGCTCCAGCGGAGGAAGCGACGGAGGTCGGTGCGCAACGCGAGCAGCTGCCGGTACTGCTCGTCCGAGAGGCCCACATGGCAATGCTAAGTAAAAGCCGGTGCTCCTCGGTACGCCGCCCGTCAACCTGGGGCGGCCGCCCTTGTTTACCGAGGAGTTACAGGTATGTGACGCTCCCCAGCCTTATCCACAGGTGTGCAAATACCGGGCATCGGCTGCCGTCTTCATCGGGCCAGCTCCATGATGCACGCAGTCGCCACGCCGCCCTCACCGGTTGAGCACACCCCGACGTAGCGCCCGCCTCCGTCCCCCCCGCCCGGCCCTTGCGCAGCCGCGGCGAACAGGGCGGCGCCGGCGGCGCCGAGAGGGCAGGTCGACGCCAGTTCCCCTCCCTCGGGGTTGACGAGGCCCTCGTCGACCCCCATTTCGTCCACCCAGGCCAGGACGGCGACGGCGCTCGCCTCGAGCACGTACCACCGGCTCACATCGGCAACCCCCAGACCGGCCCGGCCAAGGGCAAGCCTCGTAGCCGGGGCCAGGGCCAGCAACCCCACGTGCGGGCTCGCCCCTGCCACCCCGAAGGACACCAACCGGGCGCTCGCCCCGAGACCGAGCCGGCGCGCCAACCCTGCCTCGGCCAGCAGGACGGCTGCGGCCCCATCGCCTTCGGCTGCCAGGTTGGCCGCGGTGACCACCCCACCCTCGAGGTAGAGAGGGGGCAGGGCCGACAGTGGGCCACGGGCGAGGGAGTAGGGCACCGCCTCGTCCAGGGCCCCGGGCAGGCTGGTGCCCCGTCGCCCGCCCCTCGCCTCCGTGGGGCCGGCTCCGCCTCCCGGCACCACGATGTAGGGCGTGGCCGCAGGCTGGGCACGGGCTGCCTTCTGGGCGCTGCTGAGCGCCCAGTCGTCAAGGCGCCGGCGCCCGAGCCCCCGCTGGGTGGCCACGTTCTCGGCCACCAGCCCGGGGGGGAGCAGGCCACCGCCGGCGCGGTAGCGCTCGGCCAGGAGGCGCCCGGCCGGCTTGCCCAGCGTGGGCTGACCGAGAGCCGCCCCGAGCGGCACGGTCGACGTCGACTCCACCCCCCCTGCGACCACCAGGTCCTCCGAACCGGCAGCGACGGCCTGGGCAGCCAGGTGCACGGCGTACGCCGAGGACGCAGTGTGGGCGTCCAGGGTCACCCCGGGGACGCTCTCGGGCCAGCCCGCGGCCAGGACGGCGCGCCGCCCCAGGTTGCCCGACTGCGCACCCACCTGAGAGGCACAGCCCCACCACAGGGCACCGACGTCCTCCGGCCGGGCACCCGAACGCTCGAGAAGGGCGGCCAGCACCTCGGCGGACAGGTCGAGAGGGTGCCAGGCGGCCAGGGCACCACCACGGCGGCCGTAAGCGGTACGTACCGCCCCGACGACCACCACCTGCCGTGCCGACGTCTCAGCCGTCCTCGGACAGGGCGCCGCCCCCGGCACCGCCATCTGCATTGCCGGCACCCGGGGCGGTGGCTCCCGGGCCCGGGGCCCAGGCCACGCCCTCCCTGACCAGCCGGTCGAGGATGCGCAGACGCAGTTCCCGGGCCACGCGGAAGTGGTGCCCGGGAGGAGTGCGCGCCAGCACCCGGATGGTCACGGTGCCGGCGTCCTCGGCTTGGGCACCGGAGAACACCGGGGGGGAAAGCAGTTCCTGGGCCCAGTCCGGGTCGGCGGCCATGGCAGCCCCCTCCTCCTCGGCCAGGCGCCCGGCCTGGCGCAGGTCGCTGCCGGAAGGCAGTTGGAGGTCGATCACGGCCTGACTGGTACCTTCCGAGTGGTTGCCGACGGTGCGGATGTCCCCATTGGGCACGTACCACACGACCCCGTCCAGGGCCCGCAGGCGGGTGACCCGCAGCGTCACGTTCTCCACGGTCGCCACCAGTGAGTTGACCTCGATCGTGTCGCCCACCCCGTACTGGTCTTCGGCGATGATGAGGATGCCGGACAGGAAGTCCTTCACCAGGGTCTGCGCACCGAAGCCCAGCGCGGCACCGATGATGGTGGCCGTAGCCACGAAGGGGGTCAGGTGGACGTTGAGCTGGCCCATGACCACCAGCAGGGCGGTCACCCAGATCACCACCCTGAACAGGGCGTCGACGGCTCCCGTGATGGTCCTGACCCGGTCACCACCCCGTGGGGTGCTGCGGACCAGGGGCGACACCAGGCGGAGCGAGGCGACGATGCGCCTGGAAAGGCGCCTTTCGAACCGGGCGATGAGCCAGGCGACGAGGAGCACGCCCACGGCCACCAGGGGCTCGGTCAGCAGGCCCCCCACCGTGTTGGCGGTGGCCGGTGAGACCCCGGCCCAGGTGAGCAGGTGGTAGAGGACGCCCCGGTCTACAACCGCACCGCCCTGCCCGGAGGGTGCGCTCCGGGGCAAGGGGAGACCCGTCAGCACCACGGGCTCACCGGACAGGGCGCAGGTCGGCGCGCGGCGCCCGCAGCCCGGGACGGGCCCGGGACGGGCTCAGTGCACACCGACTCCGACGAGCCTCCCGACCAGGTAGGTGACAACAGCAGCGAGCATACTTACGGCCAACTGGCGGACAGCGCTACGCCAGACGGAGCGCCCGGTGGCCTGGCCCACCAGGGCCCCGATCACCAGCGAGGCAACGACGGTCAGGATGATGGAGGCCATGACGGCCCCACCGCCCCGGAGGAACAACCAGGGTAGGAGCGGTATGAGCGCCCCGACACCGAAGCTGAGGAACGAGGAGACGGCCGCCGGGTAGGGCGAGGCGATGGCCGACGGGTCGATCCCTATCTCCTCGCGTGCGTGGGTCTCGAGGGCCAGCTCGGGGGTGCGCATCATCGTCTGTGCCAGGTACGAGGCCGCCTCCGTGCTCAGTCCCCGCCTCTCGTACACGTCCGTGAGCTCCTCCAGTTCGGCCTCCGGGTCCTGGTGGAGGGCCCGGCGCTCGATCTCCAGCTCCCTTTGGAGCAGCTCCCTCTGAGCCGACATCGAGACGTACTCGCCGGCCGCCATGGAGAACGCTCCGGCCATCAGGCCTGCCAGCCCCGCCAGGCGCACGTACCCCGCACCTGCCTGAGCCCCCGCCACGCCCAGGATCAACGAGATGTTCGTCACCAGGCCGTCGCTCACCCCGAACACCGCAGCCCGCACCGCACCGCCCTGGACGTTGCGGTGATGGTGCTCCGTGCTGGGGTGCATCTCGGCCGACGACCGCACCACCTGTTCCTTGGCACTTTCGCTGCTGCTCATAGGACCGTTCATAGGACCGTTGTCACCACCGCGACCAGGTTGAACATGCCGTGGGCAACCATACCCGCGCCCAGCCGGCCGGTGAGCTTCGCCGTGTAGCCGAGGACCACGCCGAGCAGGAACAGAGCGCTGACCACCGAGACGTTGCCCCAACCGCCCGCCTCCCCCAGGTGGGCCAGGGCGAAGAAGCCGGCCTGTGCCCACACCGCCCCATGGCCTCCCAGCCGGGCCTCGAAGGCCGTCCGCAGGAAACCGCGGAAGAACAGCTCCTCGAAGAAGGGCGCCCCCACCGCCACGACGAGGCCCACCACGACCAGGCCGAGCTCGTGGCCCTTCTGCCCGGTGACGATCTGGGAGTTGCTCCCGGCAAAGCGGGTGTGGGCAAAGGCGGCAACGACCACGCTGCTGGCCACGAAGCCTCCGACCATGGCCAGGGCGCCCCAGCCGATGTCGGCCGGCCTGATCCCCAGGCCGAAGTCCCGCTGCAGGCTGCGCGACCCGTACCGACGCGACACGAACACGGCGGTGCCGAGCATGGCGGCCCACAGCCCCACCTCGCCCAGGACGGTGAGCAAGGCCGTGTTCGACGGGGTCACCGAGCGTTGGCCCGTGGCCGCCAGCCCGATGCCCTGGAGCAGTGTTGCCAGCACCAGGCCGACTGCGGCGCCCGCCAGGCCCCACCAGGCGGCCCTGGCCGGCACCCGGGCGCCGCCCGCCGTCGGCTCCGGGCCCGCAGGGGGCTGGCCGGGCCAGACCGGTTCGCTCCGGTCCTCGGGCAATGGCGGCCAGGCCGGGCCTCCGCCGCCACCTGTCGGCCAGTCACCCGACGGGGGCCAGGGAGGCGGCGAGCCCGGCCAGCCCCCGGTCGAGCCCATGAGGAGCAATCGCCGGTGCCAAGGGGCCCCCGACCTTGGTCGCCCCGGGCCCGGGCGGGCACCTTCCGCCGGGCGCGGTCTCACTGCGTCGGCCACCCCCCGAAGCTACCCCGGTCGACGGGCTTTGGTCTCCGGCCCCGCCGGCGTAGCCTGCCTGCGCTCTCCTGGCGACAGGGGCGCTCTGTCCTCTACGCTGGAGGCGCAGGCCGTAGCCCGGCCTTGGCTGACGCGTGCCGGTCCGTTCACGGGCCGCCTCGGGCCTCCCGGCCCAGGTGGTGAGCAGGCCTCAGGCGGCGCCCCGGGCTGGGCGGCGTTGGCCCTACCAGGAGGCAACCAGTGAAACGACCCTTCCAGCCAAACAACCGGCGGCGCGCCAAGCGGCACGGCTTCCGCCATCGCATGGCCACTCGTGCCGGCCGGGCTGTCCTCAAAGCGCGGCGCCTGAAGGGCCGGCAAGACCTGGCAGCTTGAGGTGGAAGGCACCTCGACGCGCTTCTCTCCAGCAGATGCGGGGCGCCCGCACCGGCCGGTCAGGGCCGATCAGCGTCTCGTTCGTACCCGCACCCTGTCCAGCCGCCTTCGCCTTCGCCATAGGGAAGAGAGTGGGCAACGCAGTGGTCCGCAACCGGTTGCGGCGAAGGCTCAAGGAGCTCGTACGCCTGCGCCTGGACCTGCCGTGCGGCACCTACCTGGTGAGAGCGCGCCCGGAGGCCGCGAACCTCGAGTTCGAGGAGCTGGCAGTACACCTTCGGCACGCCACCTCCCGCTTCGCACGTCAAACCGCCGGTCCGGTATGACCGGGCAGCCACCGGGCCTCCAGACGTCGGGCCTCCAGACGCCCGACGACATGCCGGTGACGCGCCCCTCGGTGGTGGCACGGGTCATGATCCTGCTCGTGCGCATCTACCGGGGCTACAGCGCCCACCGCAGCCCGGCCTGCCGGTTCACCCCTTCGTGCGCCCAGTACACCCTGGAGGCGCTCGAGGCCCACGGCGCATGGAGGGGGACCGGCCTCGCCCTCAGGCGTCTCGGGCGGTGCCGCCCGGGCGGCCCCTTCGGCTACGACCCGGTCCCGGAGGCAGTCCCGGGCCCATCGGACAAGGAGAAGCGTCCATGACCGCGCTCAGCGATCTCGTCGGCTGGGTACTGGCCGCTTTTTACTCCCTCGTCCCCAATTACGCCTTCGCCATAATCATGTTGGGCCTCACCTTCATGGCCCTCGTGGTCCCGCTCACCCTCAAGTCCACCCGCTCCATGCTTGCCATGCAGAGGCTGCAGCCCAAGCTGAAGCAGCTTCAACAGCAGCACAAGAACGACCGCCTGGCGCTCAACCAGGCCATGACGGAGCTGTACAAGGAGGAGGGGGTCAGCCCGTTCGGTAGCTGCATCCCCACCCTCATACCGCTGCCCCTGTTCTACGTGCTCTACCGCGTGATCGACGGCCTGACCCACGTCACCTGCACCGGCACCGGAGCGGCCCGGGCCTGTGCGGCCGTGCCGCTCTACCTCAACCACAAGACGGCCATGTACAAGGCGCTGGTCCACAGCGCCAAGCCCGGCACGGGCGCCACCATCCACTCCCTGGGCCTCGACCTCGGCGCCAGCCCCTGGACCGTGATCACCAAGCACTTCGGCGCAGGTCAGGTCTTTGGGGCCCTGTTCCTGCTCCTGGTGATGATCTCGGCCAACTACTACCAGCAGATCCAGATCACCAACCTGAACCCGATGGTGCGCCAGAGCCAGCAGTCCAACCCGCAGATGCGTTGGATGCGGTTCTTCCCCGTCGTGTTCGGCCTGATCTGTATCCGCCTGCCGTCCGGTCTCGTGCTCTACTACGCCGTCTCGGCCCTGTTCCGGGTGGGCCAGCAGTGGATGATGTACCGCTACGACCCGCAGGTGAAGGCTCTGGTGGCCAAGGACGCGAAGGACCTCGAGTTCATCGAGGCCCACTTCGACGACAAGGCTCCCACCCGGCAGAAGGCCCTGGCACCGACCGGCGGTGACCGTCCAGCCGGCAAGGGAGCCGCGCCCCTGCCGGTGCTGCGCGACCGCCAGGCCGCGAACCGGCCAACCGCCAAGAGCCAACCCCGCAACCCAGCGGGAGCGCAACCAGGCGCACAGAGGAACCGCAACCGCAGACGCAGGGGGAGATAACCAATGGAATGGGTCGAGACGACGGGCCGCACCGTGGAGGAGGCGACCAGGTCCGCCCTCGAGCAACTTGGCGTGGACAGCTCCGACGCCGAGGTTGAGATCCTCTCAGAGCCCAAGATCGGCCTCTTCGGCCGCCTCAAAGAGGAAGCCAGGGTCCGGGCCCGGGTCAAGCCCCGCTACCCGCGTTCCAAGGGCGAGCGGCGTGACCGCAGACGCGGGCATGCCGGTGAGGCTCGGCCCGGCGAGGCGGCAGAACCCCGGCCGGCCAGGACCGCCGGCACGGGGACCGAGGTGCCGGCGGCGACCACCGCTCGAGAGGCACGCCCTCAGGGCGGGGCAGAGACCGGGACCGCCACGGCAGTCAAACCGAACCGGCGCCGTAGGCGTACCGGGCCCTCCGGAGAGGCAGGCGGCGGGGGCAGCGAGACATCCGACGGCGAAGGAACTAACTTCAGCCAGGTGAGCACCGTAACCGGCGAGGAGCAGGCCCGGCTGGCCGAGGAGTTCCTGCGAGGGCTTCTGCAGGAGATGGGCGCCGAGGCAAAGATAACCAGCAGCCAGGGAGACGGCACGGTCGAGGTGCTGATCACAGGGGAAGACCTGGGTGCGCTCATCGGCCCCAAGGGAGCGACCCTGCTGGCACTGCAGGAGATCACCCGGACCGTCCTCCAGCGCCAAGCAGCCCAGGGCGACAACCGGGTGGTCGTTGACATCAACGGGTACCGGAAGAAGCGCCAGGAGGCGCTGGCCCGGTTCGCCCGTCAGGTCGCCGCCGAGGTCGTCACCTCCAACCAGCGGCGGGCCCTGGAGCCGATGCTCTCAGCCGACCGCAAGGTCGTCCACGACGCCGTGACCGGCATAGAGGGTGTCGTGAGCGTCTCCGAAGGCGAGGAGCCCTACCGGCGGGTCGTGCTGGTCCCGTCGTCGGCCACCGAGCCCACCGCCTGAGATCCCGCTCCCCATACCCGGGGTGCACCCCAGGAGCAGCCACCGGTGCAGAGCGGTCCCTCGCCTGGCATGAGCGAGGAGAGCGCGGCAGCCGGCCCTGACCGGCCCGGGACCTGGGCCAGGTGCGGCCAGGCCTACCTGGAGCTGCCCCCCTCGGTACTGAGGGACCTCTTCGAGGTGCTGGAGCAGGCCAGGAGCTACGGGTTCCTTGGCCCGGGGCCAGTTGAGGGCCACGTTGCCCGCAGCCTGGCCTTGGGCTGCTGCTCCCCCGCCCCCACGGCGGCGCTGGACCTGGGTAGCGGTGGTGGTGTGCCGGCCCTGCCCCTGGCTCTCCTGTGGCCGGCATCGTCGTGGGTGCTCGTTGACAGCAACCAGCGCCGGAGCACGTGGCTGGCCGCGGTGCTGGACGGGCTGGGCCTGGCAGGGCGGGCACGGGTGCTCTGCGAACGTGCCGAGGCCGTCGGACGGACCGGCCTGCGCCACACTCAGGACCTGGTCACAGCCCGGAGCTTCGGGGCCCCCGCGGTAACGGCGGAATGCGCCGCCCCCCTACTGGCTCTGGGCGGCAGGCTGGTCGTGGCAGAGCCCCCAGGCACCCGAGCGCCCACGACCCGGTGGGCCCCCGGAGGCCTTCAGGCTCTCGGCCTCGTCCTGGGGGGCACGGAGGTCGTCGCAACCTCTGCCGGGCCCACCACCGTCGCCTACATGGACCAGGTAACCCTGCCCAGCGACCGCTACCCGCGCCGTACCGGCACGCCGGGCAAACGACCTCTCTTCTGAGCGCCGGCCTCTTCCCAGCACCAGTCCGGGGGCGTCGTCTTGGAAGTGCTGGTGCCTAGGCGGGGAGGGCGCCGCGCCAGCCTGCCGGCCAGACGCCCCACCAACCGAGGTGCCACGGGCCGGATGTTCCACGTGGAACATGCTCGAGCACCCTTGGTCGGCCCTCACGGCTCACCGCGATCGGTCACTGATCAGCGGCCCGGGGCCTGGTGGCCTGCCCCGGGACCTGCAGAGCCGAGGGCGACGGGGGCACGATGGCACGCGGAGAACCGGCCCGTTCGCTGCCTCTCCTGACGACGGCGGCGATGACCGGGTGGCGGTAGGAGGCGACCATCCCCGCTGACCGGCGGTCAGGGTCAGTTCGACCTCGACCTGGCCAGGGTCGGAGGGGAGTGGCCCCGGGGCCGGCTCCCCGGCGCTCGGCGATCGCCTGGCGCCGCTGTGCACGATGCCGGCTCAACGGTCCACGGCCACGAGCTCGGTCCCTTGGCGCCTCGCCCGCGGTCGGCGATGAGCCAAGAAGCTGATATGGACCTGAGGCGGCCATCGACCGCGCCCAACAGCCGCTCCAGGCCGGGGTGCAACACCTGGCACCCCTTTCCCCTAGCGGGCCTTGACCGGCCGCGTTCCGAGGGGCGCCAGGGCCTCGACGCGACCAGCTCTGCTCAAATGCCCGACCACCACTGACCACAACGTCCCGGTCAACGCCAGGCGGGGCACCTCCGCTCCACGCCTGGGAGGACGGGCTCGTCCGGACCGGGCCAACGCAGCGGCAGGGGGGCGCCGGGCAATGCCGCTAGCCGCAGCCACTTGTCCCGCACAGCCGGCTAAGCCAAGCCGCCGGCATCACCAACAGGGAGCACCTGCCGAGGCCAGACAGCCAGCGACGAAGAGGCCAGGTCGGGAGAGCCCTGACTGCCCGGGCCCGGGGGATGGTCTTGCGCCGGGAGCTAGGCCCGTGTTGCCAGGGCCCGCCCCGGACCTGGCCAGCCAACGTCGCTGGCTGGGCCCAGGCGCCCTTCTTGGCCGTGTGCTCAGCGGGCGTGAAGCCACGGCCACCCGGACGGTCGCGGTACCCGGGCCGGTCCGTAGCCCGTGGCGCGAGCCGATGCCTCGTCCTTAGAGCTTGCCCTCGGGTGCGCGGTGACCTTCCGGCTCCGCACCGTCCAGGTACCGGTCCCTGGGGACCGGGAGAACCAGCGGCACCCGACGGCTGCCCAGGGCTGGAGACGTGGCCGTAGGCGGCACGACCACGTCAGAGTGGTGCAGCAACCGGTCCAAGATGGCGGCGGCCAAGACGTCTGCGCTGAGGACCTGGCCCCACTCACTGAAGGCCTTGTTGGAGGTGAGCACGATCGAGCCCCGCTCGTAGTGCCGGTGACCAGCTGGAAGACCATGCTGGCCTCGGCGCGCGCGAGCGACAGGTAGCCCACCTCGTCGATGACCAGGACCGATGGCTTCAAGTAGGTCTGCAGATTCTTCTGGAAGCGTCCGGTGGCCTCGGCCTCCTTCAAGTTGGCCACCATGTCTTCGAGGGTGGGGAAGTAGATGGAGAACCCCACCCGGCAGGCGGCCACAGCCAGGCTGACGGCCAGCATGGTCTTGTCCACCCCCGGTGGTCCCAGGAGGGCCACGTTGGAACGGGACTGGACGAAGGCAAAGGTGGCGATATCGCGGACCTTTCTGGCGTCGAGGTCGGGCTGGAAGCTGAAGTCGAACTCGTCGAGAGGGCGTTCACCAACCGCCGGCCCTCCTTCACCCCGGTCTCCTCCTCGAGCACCAGGTCCAAGAAGTCGAGATAGCCCATGGTGGTCGCCTCGGCCCTTGCCACGAGCGACTCGACGTTGTCCCCCAGGTGGGTGAGGTGCAGCCGGGTGGCCGCGTCCTTGATGCGGGTGGTCACGAGCTCGCTCATGCGCTGCGCCCCACCGCGTCGCAGGTGGCGAGGTCCCGACGGGCCACGGCCACCAGGGCCTTCTTGGTGCGCGCCGCCATCAGGTCCTCGCCCGGGATCTCGGGCACGTCCAGCTCACACGCGGTGAGCTCATGGGGACCGGGAAGGCCCTTCCAGTGCTCGGGGCCCACCACCCAGGTGCCGGGCTCGATGGCCCGGACGTAGGAACAAGAGCTCGGGCGCTGGTCCCAGGATGAAGATGGGCACCGTGCCCGGCG
Source organism: Actinomycetes bacterium (assembly GCA_021850325.1). Lineage (GTDB taxonomy): Bacteria > Actinomycetota > Acidimicrobiia > Acidimicrobiales > Palsa-688 > JAJZMF01. Next base: position 111,783 of record JAJZMF010000027.1, on the reverse strand, counting down.
TCATCCGCAGCTCGACGCGCATGCGCCGGCAGACCTTGCACCAGGGGACCGAGTAGAGCGCCGACTCGAGCTGAACAGGCAGTCCTTCCCAACCGAGCGCAGGTGTCGCTCACAGACGATGTAGGGCTGCTCTGGCAGGGGCTGCAGGCCTGGTGCTCGATGGCGGCCCGGGCCGCGATCACCTCGCCGTGGGTGCGGTGCACCTGGGCCCGGCAGACCGGCACCCAGTCCATGAACGCCCGGTCCATCTCCACCCCTGTGGTGAAGGACCGTCCGACCAGCGCGTGCTCGCGCACGATCACCACCTGGTGCAGGGCCCGGCCCTTGGACTGGTGACGCCTCGGGGTGGCCACGGTGATGGAGAAGCCGTAGTGGGCGGCGAAGACGATCGCCTCTGGGTGCAGCGCCACCAGCTCGCCCCGTCCCACGTGGCGCTTAGCCGCGGTCTTGGCCCGGTCATAGAGGACCGAGCCCGGCACTCCGCCGATGTGGGCGGACGCCCTCCGGCGACAGTCCCACAAGCTGGTCATGTCCTGGGCGGTCACAAAGCACGTGAACGGGTCACGGCCCCACGAGAGCATCATGTGGAAGCTGTAGACATGGACGGGGCCGCCGCCGGCCGTGATCACCCCTTCGTCCCCCGCTCCACCTGGGCCTGGGCCCCGGGCAGGGCGTCGAGGCGCCGGTGCAGCTCGACCGGGGGCGGCGAGGTGCGTCCCTCGCCTCGGCGACATTGAGCTTCACCCGCTGGTAGGTGCCGGTGAACCCGAGCGGCACCAGGCGCTCATGGATGACCGACGCCCGAAGGCGCGGCTCGGCCGTGAACCGCGCGTCGATCGTCGGGACGAAGGCGTCGATGACCCGGGCTGGCCTCGGCCGGCCCGTCGCGTTGGGCGGCGTCGACGGCGCCGCTCTGACAGGTACTTGCGGGCCGTGCGCCAGTCGCACCCGGCTTCTCGGGCGCTGTGCGCCCACGTTGCGCCGACCGCCTTCTGCGACCAATAGGCGCGCAGGTCCATGCACTCCTCCTCGGAGCACAACATGGTGTCCGTCAACCCGCGATCAGCTGGTGGACCACCGGGAGCCGACCGGCACATGGGGTCGTACGCGGCACCGGCACATGAGGTCGTGGGCGAAACGACACGTCAGGTTGTACACCGACAGCTCACCGCCAGCGTGCGTACCGAGGACAGCTCCAGGTAGCGGGCCGGCGACGTGCCATCACCGCCGAGCAGTCCTCCCACCACCGCTGGCCCGGCGTCCCGGGCCTTCCCGTCCCCCACACCGGAGACGCCGGCCCTGGGCACCGGAGGAACAGCAACCGGGGCAGGCCCTCGAAAGCTCGGGGTAACCGAGCTGCTGTCGTGCGGGCCGAGCGGCGGGGCCGGGCAGCGGGAGCCGGGCAGCGCCCGTGCCCACTGCGCCGACCAAGCCCAGCCGCGAGCCCGACTGCGGGCCCGGTCAGTCACGAAGGAGGGGTGCGCCACCTACGTTCCACGTGGAACATCGATCATCCGTGTGCTTGCCAGTTGCCGGCATGCGCGGGATGATGAAGGGCGAAATGAACGACGCTGAGCACGAGACGAACGTCGAGGGTTCAAGCGCCGAGGACGAGCTGGTACCGACCCTTGTCGAACAACCGGGCGCCGGTGGGGGCGTCGGTCACGCCACGGGGCCCGGCGGAGCAGTAGACGCCGGAGCTCAGGCGCGACATGCCGACGAGGCGGAAGCGGGCGGTTTCGATCACCTGAGGGAAACAGCAAGAGAGCTGGAGACAGCTATCGGCCTCGGCCCTGGCTCGACCGACAAGCCACCCCTGCCCAGAGTGCTGGCTATCGCCAACCAGAAGGGCGGCGTGGGCAAGACGACGACGGCGGTCAACCTCGGCGCCTCACTGGCTGAGCTCGGGTACCGCGTCCTGGTCATCGACCTCGACCCCCAGGGCAACGCCACCACCGGCCTGGGGGTGAACGCCCGGAACCTCGAGTCCTCGGTCTACGACGTCATCCTCCACGATGTCCCCATCGAGGACTGCATCGAGCCCACCAATGTCCGCAACCTCTTCGTGGTGCCGGCGACCATCGACCTGGCCGGCGCGGAGATCGAGCTCGTGCCGGCGTTCAGCCGTGAGCTGCGCCTCAAGAAGGCTGTGAGCAACGTCCTCGACGACTTCGATTTCGTCCTCATCGACTGCCCACCGTCGCTGGGCCTCCTGACTGTGAACGCCCTCGCCGCTGCCACCGAGGTCGCAGTGCCCATCCAATGCGAGTACTACGCCCTGGAGGGGTTGGGCCAGCTGCTCAACAACATCCAGCGGGTGCGGGCCAACCTGAACCCGGACCTGGCCGTGAGCACCATCATCATGACCATGTTCGACGCCCGGACGCGGCTGGCAGAGCAGGTGGTGGCGGAGGTCCGAGGGCACTTTGGTGCCCGGGTCTGTCGCAGCATCGTCCCCCGGACGGTGCGGTTGTCCGAGGCGCCCTCCTACGGGCAGCCGATCATTGTCTTCGACTCTTCCTCCCGGGGGGCAACGGCCTACCGGGAGCTGGCGCGGGAGGTGAGCGGCGGTGCGCCGCAGCGGGTTGGGTAAGGGCCTCGGGGCACTCATACCGACAGACGTCCTCAAGGACAGAGGCTCCCTGGTGGACATCGCCGTCAATGCTGTGCGGCCGAACAAGCTCCAACCCCGCACCCACTTCGACGAAGAGGCACTGGCATCGCTGACGGCGTCGGTCCGGGAGATGGGCATCCTGCAACCGGTCCTGGTCCGGCAGGTGGGGCCCGAGGAGTACGAGCTGATAGCCGGCGAGCGGAGGTGGCGGGCGGCCCGGAGGGCCGGGTTGGCCACCGTGCCGGCGATCGTGCGTTCCGCCAGCGACAGCGAGAGCCTGGAGCAGGCTCTGGTGGAGAACCTCAATCGGGCCGAGCTCAACCCGCTGGAGGAGGCCGCCGGCTACCAGCAGCTGATCGAGGACTTCTCCCTCACCCACGAGCAGGTCGCGGCTCGCCTGGGCAAGAGCCGGGCCACCATTACCAATGCCCTGCGCCTGTTCCAGTTGCCACCCTCGGTCCAACGTCTCGTAGCCGAGGGCCGTCTCAGTGCCGGCCACGCCCGAGCACTGCTCGGCACGCCGGACCGGGCCTACCAGGAGGCCCTTGCCCGCAAGGCGGCCAACGAACAGATGTCGGTGAGGGCGGTGGAGGAAGCAGTCCGCCAGCGCAACCAGATGAGCGACGAACCTGGCCGCTCACCCGGGCATGACGACAAGAGCAGGCTTCGGCCACCTGGCATCCTGGAGCTCGAAGAGCTGTTGGCAGACCACCTGAGCACCCGGGTGCGGGTGGACATGGGGCCCAACCGGGGACGGGTCGTGATCGAGTTCGCCACCCTCGAGGACCTGGAGCGTATCTACAAGGCCATGACCGAACCCGAGGAACCCTGATCACGTCCATGTAGTTACATGGACCGGCTTTAGGCTTGAGCCTCCCTCCGGGAGCGGCCTTGCGCGCCGGGTTGAGCAGGCAAAAGAGGAGGCCGGCCCTCGAGCCGGCCTCCTCGGGCTCACAAAAGCCTGAACCGCTAGTTCAGAAGGGCCCGACCTTCACCTCATCCACATCTGTGCACATACCTGTGGAAAGTGTGGTCGTGCACATGGACGCGGGTTCAAAGGTGCCTGTTGATCTCCTGCAGCAGTTGAGCCTTGCCCTTGGCCCCGACCAGGCGTAGCTGGGGCTCACCGTCCTTGAACAGGATCAGCGTCGGGATGCTCATGACGTCGTAGCGGCGCACGACCTCGAGGTTGTCATCGACGTTCAGCCTGCTGATGCGCAGACGGCCCTCGTTCTCCTCTGCGATCTCCTCCAGCACGGGCTCGATGAGCTTGCACGGCCCGCACCACTCAGCCCAGAAGTCCACCAGTACGGGCTGCTCGGCCGCTCCCACCTCCTCGTCGAAGGTGGCATCGGTCAGGTCATGGGTAAGTTTGGACACAGTCCTGTCCTTTCTCAGCCGCGGCAGGACAGGCTCCTGCCCGGGTCGGTACGAACACCACGCAAGCAGGCCCGGCCGCCGGCCGTCCTGTCCCTCCCGCAAGATGCAGCCGCCATCGCCCCGGTGCTCCCCGAGCCGTCCGAGGGACCGCGCCCCTCGGGCCTAGTGGGCGGAGTGCGACTCGAGCCACCGCTCCACGTCGATCGCAGCTGCGCAGCCGCTCCCGGCGGCCGTGACAGCCTGACGGTAACGGCGGTCCGCGATATCTCCGGCAGCGAACACCCCGTCGACGCTGGTGGCGGTGGTGCCGTCGCTGGTGACCACGTACCCGTCGGGGTCGAGCTCGAGCTCACCCCGCACCACGTCGGTGTTGGGAGAGTGGCCGATGGCCACGAACACGCCGGTGACGGGCAGCACGGTCTCGGAGCCGTCCTTGACATTGCGCAGCTTGAGCCCCTCCACCTTGGACTGGCCCACCAGCTCCGTGGCGACACTGTCCCAGGCAAAGCGGATCTTGGGGTTCTTGAGGGCCCTGTCCTGCATGATCTTGGACGCCCTCAGCTCACCCCGGCGGTGCACGATGGTGACGGTCTCGGCGAACTTTGTGAGGAAGGTGGCCTCCTCCACGGCGGAGTCGCCACCTCCGACCACGGCTATGTGCTGGCCCCGGAAAAAGAACCCGTCACATGTGGCGCAGGTCGACAGCCCGTGGCCCAGCAGCTCGTGCTCACGGGGCAGGCCCAGCATCAGCGAGCGGGCTCCCATGGCCACGATGACGGCCCGGGCCTCAACCTGAGCCTCGTCCCCCGTTGAGGGATCCCGGTACCAAACGGTGTGCGGGCCGCCGCTCTGGAACTTGACCCTTGTCGCCTTGGCCCCGAAGAGGCGGGCACCGAAGCGCTCGGCCTGGGCACGCATCTGCTCCATGAGGACAGGCCCGAGCACCCCGTCAGGGAACCCTGGGAAGTTCTCCACCTCGGTGGTGAGCATCAGCTGGCCACCTGGCTGGTCGGAGGTGGAGGAAGGCTCACCCTCGAGCACCAGAGGAGAAAGGTTGGCCCGGGCCGTGTACAGGGCCGCCGTCAAGCCGGCCGGCCCAGATCCGATAACCACGACGTCGTTCATGTTGTTCAGTTCCACTTTCGCTCCTTACGCCGTAAGTCAACCTCGCCGGGGCCGGGCCGTATTCCGGGCCGGTGCTGCTCAGCTGTGCCGGCTGGCCCGTCGACGCGACATGACGAGGGCTCCGCCCAGGAAGAAGAGCCCTCCGACCACGACGTAACCGAGCCACACCCTGCGCCCCAGAGGGCTGATGGGGACGTAGGCGTCCCAGATGCGCACCACCCCGATGGTGCCCAGGATGGCTGCCGTCACCATGGCCACGAGCACGACGGACCCGTAGACCACGGCCCGCAGCGCCGTGACCACCTTGACCGTGGTCCGGGCCTTGACCCGGGCGACCGTGTCGGTCAGACGGTCAGCCAGCTCGCCCGCCCAGGCCGGCGGAGCACCCTGGCCCTCCACTGCGGCGGCACCGGGGCTTGCTTGTGCCCCGACCGACCCGGCTCCGGTCGCCTGAGAGGCGGTAGCCTCAGAACCGTCCATAGGGGAACACTAGCCCGGTGGGCCTCCGACCCAGCAATGTGCCCGGGCCGAGCCGGCCGCCCGGGCAGGGCGGTCAGCTCAGCGAGACCCTGGTGATCTCGGCCTCGCGGGCCCGGCCAGGGTCGACCATCCACAGGAGGACCCAGGCACCTCGGCGCCCGCCCAGGGGGAACGTGGTGCTCCCGTGGATGTCGTTCTGCCTGGACACCGGGGCACCCCAGCCGGCCAGGGTCGGCGGGTCGTTGTTGCTGACATAGGCCTCGGCCGTCCAGCCCGACATGGTGGTGGTGACCGAGAGGTGGTGGAGGGGCCCGGGGCGGCCCACCTGCAGCACGATCCCCAGGCCGTCGTAACCACCGAAGTTCGGGCCTTTGTAGATGTAGCTGGTCCAGACCCCCGAGGGATGGGCGGAGTAGATGTTGGGGAGGGTCGCCAGGTGGTCGGTGGGGGACAGGCCCCTCTGGGCCAGGGTCAGCTCATGGGCGCTGGTGATGGTCAATTGGCTCCCCGCCGTCGACGGGCCCGGGCCGGCTGTCTGCCCAGATGAGCCTGTCCCCGCTCGGCCATGTCCAGCCGGGCCCGGGCCCACCTCCACGAGGGCCACGGCGACCCCGGTCCCGGCAATGAGCAGCGCAGCCACCACTGCGCTGACCGACCGGCTCGTGCGCATCGGTCGGTGCCCACCGTCCGGCGGGCGCTCGAACATGGCCGTGCCGTCGGCCCCCGCCCGTCCCGGCTCGTCGACCCCGCTCAGGGTGTCGTCGACGGCAGCGTCGCCCGGCTGCTGCTGGGCACGGGCCCCGGGAGGCGGAGCAGCCTCCCCCAGCTGCAACTGCCCGCCGGGGCCGGGGGGTGGGGCCCCCATGCTGCGACGGGCCGAGGTGAGCGCCCGCGCCAGCTCGGGGGCCGAACGGGCACGCTGGTCCGGGTCCTTGGCCAGCAACGAGGCCACGACCTCCACGACCGGGGCTGGCACGTCGGGCCTCTCCTGCCCCAGGTCCGGCACCGGCTGCTGGACGTGCGCCAGCGCGGTGGCCATGTCGGTGCTGGCCCGGAAGGGCACGTGGCCCGCCAGCATCTCGTACATCACGACGCCGAGCGAGTACAGGTCGGCACGGGCGTCGGGTTCGCGGCCCTCCACCTGCTCGGGGGAGATGTACTTGGGCGTCCCCAGAAGTGCCCCGCTGGCGGTCAGGTCGTTGCTGGAGGCCGTCGCCAGGGCGATGCCGAAGTCGGCCACCTTCACCCGGACCAGGCCCGGGCCCTCGTCGCTCAGCAGGACGTTGGCCGGCTTGACGTCCCGGTGGACCAACCCGTGGGCGTGGGCATGGGCCAAGGCGTCGGTCACCTGCAGGGCGATCGCCACCGCCAGTTCCGCGGGCAGGGGCCCGGCTCGCGCCATCAGCTCCTTCAGGGTCTCACCGGCCACCAGCTCCATCACGATGAACGCCGTGCTCGCCTGCTCGGGCCAAGCGACGGGGGCCCGGACGACGTCCTCCCGCGGCCAACCGGTCGACAGCACCGTGCCCGGGCCTGCACCGTGGTCGCTCAGGACGTCGACACCGGCATCGAATATGGCCACGATGCCCGGGTGCACCAGACGGGCCGCCGTCACAGCCTCCCGGCGGAAGCGCTCACGCAGTGCGGGGTCCGCAGCCAGGTGGGGCAGGAGCATCTTGACCGCCACGGGCCGGCTGAGCACGTCGTCCTGGCCTTCCCAGACCTCGGCCATGCCACCGCGGGCCAGCAACCGGACCAGCCGGTAGCGACCAGCCAGGGCTCGTGGCACTTCGGGTGCTAGACCTGCCACCAGGCGACAGGCTACAGGCTGTCCCGTCCCTCCCGGGCGCAGGACGCCTACCGGGCTGGCTCGCTCAGCCGGCGGCGCGGGCCCAGGCTGCGCCTACCGCACCCAGGCCGGCGTGGGCGGCGACAACGGGCCCGAGCTCGCTCAGCACCATGGGCCGGGCCACCTCGACGCCGGCCAACATGTCCACCAGGACCTGGAAGTCGGGCGCGTTGCCGTTCATCAACGCCAGCCGCTCCAGAGGGCCGGCCTCGCGTACCTTGGCCGCCAGGTACTGGAGCGACTTGGCCCGCGTGCGCTGCCGGGACTCCTCTTCCACCTGGCCGTTGCGCACCTCGACCACGGGCTTGATCGACAGGAGCGAGCCCAGGACGGCGCGGGCACCGCCTATCCTCCCGCCCTTGCGCAGGTTCTCGAGCGTGTCGATGGCACCGAACACCGACACCCGCTGCAAGGCCGACCGGGCTGCGGCGACCACCTCGGCGGCACCGGCACCTGCGACAGCGGCCTCTGCGGCCGCCAGCACGACCATCCCCTCGCCCATGCTCACGCTCAGGGAGTCGACCACCTCCACCGGCACCCCCTGGGCGCCCTGACGGGCGGCCTGGGTGGCGGACTCCCAGGTGGCCGACATCCGTGAGGACAAGGTCACGCAGACGATGCTGTCCGCACCCTCTGCGGCCAGCCGCTCGAAGGCCTGCGAGAACGCCAGCGGCGAGGGGGCGGCAGTGGTCGGCAGGTCGCTCAGGGTGGCAGCCCGGGCCCAGTACTCGGCCGCCGAGAGCTCGACCCGGTCCACCAGCTCGGTGGAGCCGAAACGGACGTGAAGGGGGACCAGGGCCACCCCGAGCTGGTCCACTACAGGCTGAGGGATGTCGCATGCGGTGTCGCTCACTACTCGGACAGGCACGGTGCTCCCTGGGGGGACAGAACGGGCACAGACGCCGCAGGAGCTTATTACCGGGCCCCGGCCCGGCGGGGGAACCTGCCCGGCAACAGCCGGTCCAGCTCGGTGAGGTTGAGCCGCCGGGCCATCAGCAGGTAGGTCGGGCCGGCGGCGGCCACGACCACCGCCAATTTGACAACGCCTCCGAGGAAGCTCGCCGGAGCAGGCACGAAGTGGTCCATGACCACCTCGACCAGGGCCATGCTCACGGTGGCGACGCCCACCTTCCTCCACCACAGCGGCGGCACCACGAGGTCGGCCGAACGCCGTAGGCGTTGCCAGACCAGGGGCAGGCAGAGGCTGTACGGGGCTATCCAGGCAATGGTGAGGCCCACCACGCCCAGAGGGGGGTACAGGACCAGTGCAGCCACGACGGTCATGGCGTTCTCCACCAGGTAGAGCCCGAACATGGACCGGGTGTCCTGTTGGGACTGGAACGCCCGCATCAGCAGCAGGTAGGAGCTGAGACCGGGGAGGCCCAGGGCGAAGATGCTGAGCAGCACCCCGGTGGAGCGCGCCGCCGAGGTCGGCAGGTTGCCGTGGGCCATGGCGAGGACCATGACGGGCTGGCCGATGACAGCCAGCCCTACGCCGGCCGGCACCACGAGGGCCACCGTCTGGCGCAGTGCCCTGGTGGCCCGCAGGGCAAAACCGTCCCTGTCCCCGAGCGACCACCGCTCGGCCAGCTCGGGTGCTACGGCGAAGGCGATGGAGACCGCGATCACGGAGTACGGCAGGAGCATGAAGTAGTAGGCGTAGGTAAAAGACGAGTAGCTGCCGCTGTGACGGTTGGCCAGCACCGACACCAGCGCCAGGGAGGCCTGGTTGGCCAGCACGGCCCCCACCGTCCACCCCGAGAGGCGGCCGATCGCCACCAGGGCAGGGTGGTGCGGCTTCCATACCGGGCGGACCGGGACCCTGGCCTTGACCAGGGACGGGACCTGGGCCAACAACTGGACCAGGTAGCCGGCCGTGGTGCCCACACCCAGGACCACGACCGCAGCCCGGTCCTGGCTGTAGGCCTGCAGCGAGTGGGCCTTGACCATGCGGTCGGCCAGTACCAGTGCGGCAATGGTCACCACATTGGCGAGCACTGGGCTGAACGAGGCCGCCATGAATCGCCGGCGGGCGTTGAGCAGGGCGTTGGCCACCGTGGTCAGCCCGATGAAGAGGAGCTGGGGCGTGAAGAGCCGGAGCCAGGTGGTGGCCAACGCCCTCTCCTGGCTTCCCCGGGTGCCATTGGCCAGCGCCAGGAAGAAGTCGACGATGTAGGGCGCGAGCAGCCAGAACAGGACCGTGGCCACCACGAGCGCCACGGTGAGGAAGGACACCACCGCCGGCACCGCGTCTTCGTCCTCGGCATCTCGGGGCCGGTTGAGCGACTGCATGAGCACCGGGAGCAGGGTGGCGGAGAGCACACCGCCGAGGAGGAGGTCGTAGATGGTGTTGGGGATGGTGTTCGCCTGGTTGTAGGCGTCGGAGAGGGCGTGCTGGCCCAGGACCCAGCCGATGGCGACGACCCGTGCAAAGCCGCTCAGGCGGGAAAGCCCGGTCCCGACCGCCATGACAGCGGCGCTCCGGGCGGAGGAGGGCGCCCCGGACGCACCTGTTGTGACCGGGGGTGGCCCCCCTGTGCGGGCCGCCTCGGCTGCCGAAGGGCTGCTCCAGGGGGCGAGCACGGTGAGCGTGGGCGAGACGCGCACTGCCCGGTTGGCAGGGTTGGCCACCGAGGCCGAGGGCCGACGCTTCATGGGAGGAGGTGGAGGGGGTGGCACCGCGCCACCGTGCGCCGTCCCACCCGGGGGTGCCGGGAAGCGCAACCGGCCGGCTGGCGGAGGGGGGAGGCGGCGCGGCGGGGTACCCGGGCCCTCCCTGCCCGGCTGCCGGTCACCTCTCGGGGCCCCGTTGCCGCCCTGCTGGCCGGGCCGGTTCAATCGGGGCCCCCGGTGCCCGGGCTGCCCGTCGCAGGCAGGGTGTCGTCAAGGTCGGCGCTGTCGACCGGGCCCGCTTCCCCGGCGTCGTAGGCCTCCTCGGGGTCGTACTCGCCGTCGTACTCACCCTCGTAAACGGGCCGGGGCACCAGCTGGCGGGCCCGCCGGCCGTGGCGCGCGTTGCGTACCCACCAGACGCCCAGGAAGAGGGCGGCAACCACGATGATCACCAGGCCGACGTTGGGGACGGCGGTGGAGCGCACCGTCTGGGTGCTCGTGTCGAGCACCGTAGCCCCGTCCACGGTCTGCAGCTCCATCGCCAACTGGAACACCCCCGGGGTGCGGACGGAGATGGGGACCTGCAGGACGGTGGCGGGGTGGCTCAGGGTGAGCTGGCAGACCTCGGTGCCCGGGGCCGTAGGCGCGCAGGAGCCCTGGGGGAACCTCCTGGGCACGAAGGAGAGCTGCTCGCTGGACAGGACCAGGTCCACGCGGGCGGGAACGTTGGCCGTCGAGAACAAGGTCAGGGGCAGCTGTGCGTTGAGGGACGTGATGGTGATCGCGAGCGGGGTCGGCAGGCGCACCCTCTCCAGCTGGGCCCGGGCCCCGGCCCGCACGGACGCTATCTCGGCCTGTCGCTGAGCGGGGGAGAGGTCAGAGGAGAGAGCGTCGAGGAGCCTCTGTGAGTAGGAGGTCACCGCGCCCGGCGCGGAGCCGAAGACCGCCCGGTCCGCCCTCACCTCCCGTTCGGCGCCCGCCAGGCCGGCCACGCCGGCCAGGGGCGTCGGGCCACGCCAGCCGGCCAGACGGCGTACCATCGGGGCGCTGCCCTGGGTGGCCAGGGGGACGGAGTCGAACTCGCTGTCCAGGGTCACCGCCTTGAGCAGGGGGTTGCCCTCGAGACCGGCGACCAGCGTCGACAGGACGGTCGGGCCCGGGACGGTGCCGGCCGGCGCCATCAGCACAACACCGCGCAGGTCGCTCGCCCGCTCCAGGTCGATCATCGCCAGTTCGGCCAGCAGCTGGTCGGTGACAAGGACCGCCTGGCCCGGGGAGGAGCCGGCCTTGGCCAGTTGGGCTGCCAGCTCGCCGTCGGCTCCGATCACGCTCAGCCGGGCGCCATCTGCCTGCAGCTGGGCGGGCTGGGCGAAGGTGCGGGTGAGGTACGCAGGGGGCAGCTGGGCGAGGTTGCCGTCCGGGACCACCAGCTGTTGGGCACCCTGGGCGGCCAGCACCCGCGCCGACGCCGGGGACAGGTAGGAGGAGAAGGCCCATGTACTGGTGGGCGGCGTCACGCCGAGGACGGCCTGGAGCGTCTTCTGGCCCTCGGCCACCAGTGCCTGCAGGTCCCCGGACAGACCGGCAGCCACGACGGCGGGGACGTCCACGGGCACCTCGGTCGCCGGCAGCACCTGGTCGCCGTTGGCGGCGGCGGAGCGCAGGTCGGCCACGGCCTGGCGTTCAGCCGGGGGCCCACTGTTCATCGCGCTCACCGTGGAAGGAGCCAGGGCCAGGGTGAGCGGCACCGGGTGCCTGGCCGTCGCTGCTGACCCGATGACCCCGGCGTCGCGCTGCAGGACGGAAACCGTGGCTGCCTGGGAGCCGGCCCCCACCGGCGAACGGGGCCCGGGAGCCGTGCCCGGGCCGCCGCCCACCACCACGGCGACCCTCAGCCTGCGCAGGTCGGCTGCATCCGAGCCCGCGTACACCAGGAACGTCGTCAGGGGCGAACCGACCCGTACCCCGTCGAGCTCGAGGAAGACCTGTACCGGGTACACGCCGGTCGCGGTGATGGGCAGGCCGCCCGCGGTGTTGACCGGGATCCCCAGGTCCACCCCGCCCGCCGGGTCCCGGTGGAGGCTCTTCAGCGGGACGGGGACGGGGAGCTGGTAGAAGAACGGGGTCAGCGCCTGGCCGTCCCGGGCGGCCTGGAACTGGGAGCGCGCGATCAGTGGCCCGTAGGCGTTGAAGCCGAGGGCTTCTGTTGCCGGCGACCCCGCGCTGACCTGCAGACGGAGGTGGAAGGTGGTGTCGCCCGGCCTGAGGGTGTAGGTCTGGCCCAGCAACCGGAGGCTGTCCGGGCCCTTGAGGACGGCAGAGGCGGGCGCCGCGGCCCGGGCTTGGTGGAGGCGCAGCCTCTGGTCCGCGTGCAAGGCCGCACCAGCCCGAGGAGCCACGCCGGCCCGAGGGGTGAGAGCGCCCGCCGTGCCTTGTGGGACGAGTGCGGCCGAGGCGAGGACCGCCCCCACCAGGGCAGCGGCGCGCTGCAGGAGCGTGCGCCCGCGGTCGGTCACTGCCCCGCCTGCCTCTCGGGCACCTCGGCCCGGGCCGAGAGGACGCACAGCCCATCGGGGTCGTCGCGGAAACCGACCCCCCGGTACAGGGCCAGAGCGGGGGCGTTGCCCTGCTGGGTGTTCACTGCCACCAGGCTGGCTCCCACCGACCTGAGCCAGTGGAGCCCGTCCAGCAACAGGCGGCGGCCCAGGCCGCGGCCCTGGTGGGCCGGTGCCACGGCGAGCCTCTGCACGAAGCCACGGCCTCCGGAAGCGCCGCAGATGGCGTAGCCCACGACACGCCCGCCGCCGTCCGTCACGACACGGAAGCGGTGCCTCGCCGTGGCCTCGAGCGCCTCCTGCAACCCGGTGCTGTCCAGCCGCCAGAAGGGCGAGAAGGCGGCCGCGTCAACCTCGAGCGCGCCGTCACGGCGCCTGCCCCAGGGGCGGTGCAGTGCCGGCCCGGGAGGTACCTCGGGCAGGGGCGTCCCGCTGTCCAGGATGAGGAGGTGCAGGCGCTCGCGCACCTCGAACCCCGCCTCCAGGAACCCCGCTTGTTCGTCAGGCGCCAGCGCCCCGGTCACCACCTTGTCGTAACCCTGCCTCGCCAGGAGCCGCAGGCAACGACGCACGAACTCCGCCGAGGGAGGCGCACCGCCCGGCACCGGCACCAGCAGGGCAGCAGAGCTGTCCGCCCTCCACGGTGCCACCCGCGCGGACTGGTCACCCCAGCGGATGAGGTTGCCGTGAGCAGGCATGTCGGGACCCCGGTTGCAGCACAAGCAACCCTAGCCCCGTCGGGGCGCGGGCCGCTCTGCGGCCGTAGGCCGGCCCCGGTGCCACCCGGGCGGGCACCCCGGTACCCGGTCGTCACCCCCTGGCGGCGACCGGGCCGTGAAACAGTGCTCAGCCCGGGCCCCGAAGCTGCCGATACCGCTCGTGGTGATCGACCTTCCTGCTGTGCTGCGCCACGTTGTGGAACAGGGTGCCTCCGACCTCCACATCAAAGTGGGCTCGGCCCCCCGCGTGCGGGTCAACGGCGACCTCCGCATGACCCCGTTCCCTGCCGTCGGGCCCGAAGAGTGTGAGGAACTGGTCCAGGTGGTGCTCCCACCCGAGCGCCTGGAGGAGTTCCGCTCCACCGGTGAGGCGGACTTCTCGCTCTCGCTCAGCGGCCTCGGCCGCTTCCGGGCCAACGCCTTCCGCCAGCGCGGCACGGCCGGCCTGGTCCTGCGCCGGGTGCTGCCCAGCGCCCTGTCGGCGACCGACCTCGGCCTCCCGCCCGTGGTCACCCGGCTGGCCGACGAACAGCGGGGCCTGGTGCTGGTGACCGGTCCCACCGGTTCGGGCAAGACGACCACCCTGGCCGCCATGATCGACCACATCAACAACAACCGGGCGGCCAACATCATCACCATCGAGGACCCGATCGAGGTCCTGCACCGGGACAAGATGTCGATCATCAGCCAACGGGAGATCGGCACCGACACCAAGGACTGGGGCCAGGCCATGCGCCGCGTGCTGCGCCAGGACCCCGACGTGATCCTGATCGGTGAGATGCGCGACCCCGAGACCATCCAGGCCGCCCTGTCCGCCGGCGAGACCGGCCACCTGGTGCTGTCGACGCTGCACACGACGAACGCCACCGAGACCATAAACCGGATCGTGGACTTCTTCCCGCCCTTCCAGCAACGGCAGGTGAGGATCAGCCTGGCCGCCGTCCTGCGCGGCGTCGTCAGCCAGCGCCTGGTGGCGAGGGCGGACGGCGTGGGGCGGTGCGTAGCGGTGGAGGCGATGGTCATGACGGGCCGCATCGCCGACCGCATCCTCGACCCCAACAGTGGCTCGGGTGAGACCATCGAGGACGTCATCGCCGACGGCGAGTACCACGGCATGGTCACCTTCGACCAGAGCCTGTTCAGCCTGTTCAAGGCGGGCGAGATATCGCTGCGGGCGGCGCTCCAGGCCGCGACCAACCCCCACGACTTCCGTGTCGCCCTGCAGACCGCGGGCCTGTTGCCTTCGGTGTAAAACACCACGGAGCGCGGCGGGTGCTCCGTAGGCTCGTGCTGTGGTACCTGAAAGGCTCCGGCCCGTCCTAGACCCGGTCATCGACCTGGCGCGCCTGTTCGAGGCGGCCGGGGCGCACCTGTACCTGGTGGGAGGTGTCGTGCGGGATGCCCTGTTGGACCGCCTGGGCCCCGAGAGCGACCTGGACTTCACCACGGACGCCCTGCCCGACCAGACCGAACGGGTCCTGCTGGGTTGGGCAGACAGCATCTGGCTGCAGGGGAAGCGCTTCGGCACCATCGCAGCCATCCGTGCCGGCCGGCGCATAGAGGTGACCACCCACCGGGCCGAGCAGTACGAGCCGGCGTCCCGCAAGCCGGAGGTCGTGTTCTCGAACGCCCTGGAGGCGGACCTGTCGCGGCGGGACTTCACCGTCAATGCCATGGCCCTCTCGCTGCCCGACCTGCGCCTGGTCGACCCGTTCAACGGTGTGGCCGACCTGGCCAGCTCCACCTTGCGGACACCCCTTTCACCCGAGACCTCCTTCACCGACGACCCCCTGCGCATGCTGCGCGCGGCGCGCTTCATCGCGGGTTACAACCTCCAGCCCGAACCCGGCCTGGTGTCAGCCGTGACCCGGTTGCGCAGCCGGCTGGACATCGTCTCCGACGAGAGGGTGCGCGACGAGCTCGACAAGCTGCTCGTCGTCCCGGACCCCGCCCCGGGGCTCTGGTTCCTGGTGAAGACCGGCCTGGCCGAGGAGTTCCTGCCCGAGCTCCCCGCGCTCGCCCTCGAACAGGACCCTGTGCACCGGCACAAGGACGTCCTGGCCCACACCATCGCCGTGGTGCAGCGCACCCGACCGGAGCGCACTATCCGCCTGGCTGCCCTCTTCCATGACGTGGGCAAACCCAAGACGAGGTCGTTCGGGCCGGGGGGCATGGTCAGCTTCCACCACCATGAGCTGGTGGGGGCCCGCATGACCCGTGACCGCATGCGGGCCCTGCGCTACTCGGCCGAGGACATCGACAAGGTGGGCAAGCTGGTCGAGCTCCACCTGCGCTTCCACACCTACGGCATGGGTTGGACCGACAGTGCGGTGCGCCGCTACGTGCGGGACGTGGGCGACCTGCTGGAGGACCTCAACGAGCTGACCAGGTGCGACTGCACCACGCGTAACGCAGCCAAGGCCAGGGCTCTCTCGGAGCGCATGGACGAGCTCGAGCGCAGGATCGCCGAGCTGCGCGAAAAGGAGGAGCTGGCGGCCATAAGGCCCGACCTGGACGGTCGCCAGGTGATGGACCACCTCGGTCTGGCACCCGGGCCGGTGGTGGGCCGCGCCCTCGCCTACCTGCTGGAGGAGCGCCTCGAGCACGGGCCGCACAGCGAGGACGAGGCACTCGCCCTGCTTGACCAGTGGTGGGCTGGCCAGCAGGAACCGGCGGCCGGGGCCTAGGGGACGGGTGCCCTGACGCGCCGCCGCCTGTCAGGGGGCCGCGTAGGCGCCTTCGACGTCCAGCAGGTACCGCTGGGCCGGTGACAGGCGCTCATAGGTCTCCCTGGTGACATAGGCACGCTGGTCGAGCTGCTGCTCGAAGTCGCGCACCACGAAGTACGAGTGAAGGGCCCGGCGCACCCGCCCCGACGTGTTGTTCGTCCCCCCGTGCCAGAGATGGCTGTTGAAGACCACGACGGTGCCCGGCGGCCCCGTGACCTTGACCTCCTCGGGGTGCTCGGCGAGCGGGCTCGGCAGGTGGAAGCGGGGTGCCCGCATCCTGTGGGTGCCGGGCACCACTCGTGTCGCCCCATTGTCCGCACTGAACTCGTCGAGCATCCACAGGCTGTTGACCACGTAGAACGGGTCGCCCGCCTCACGGAACGAGCCGTCCTGCTTGTAGTCGTTCCAGTCTTCGTGCAGCGGCTGGGCGCCGGTGCCAGGAGCGGCGTCCCGGCCGTTCAGCGAGGAGAGCTTGAACTCGCGCCGACCGAAGACGTGGGCGATGGCCGAGAGGACCTTGGGATGGCTGTAACAGACGGCGAACACCTCGCCCTTGTTGACAAGGTCGGCAAGGCGGCGCACACCGACCTCCTTCGTGTCGACCTCCTTGCCTGCCCGCGCACCCTCGCTCGCGACCAGCTCCTCGAAGCGGCGGCGCAACCCCTCGACGACGCTGTCTGCCAGCAGGGACGGGAAGACGACGAAGCCCTGCTCGTCCAGGCTGCGCACCTCCGCCGGGCTCAGCTCGTCCTCGGACGCCCCGAGGAGCTCGAGCGCCTCCCCGATGCTGGCGACAGTGCCATGTCCCACTGGCTGCTCCTCCTCAGTCGAGGGGTGGGCGGGCGAACTCGTCCACCATCTCACGCGCCACGTCGTCGTGGTACTGGACGGGCGGCGACTTCATGAAGTACGCCGACGGCCCGAGCAGCGGGCCACCGATGCCCCTGTCCCTGGCCAGCTTGGCACAGCGGACGGCATCTATGACCACGCCGGCCGAATTGGGCGAGTCCCACACCTCCAGCTTGAGCTCGATGCTGAGGGGCACATCACCGAAGTTGCGGCCCTCCAGCCTGATGTAGGCCCACTTGCGGTCCTCCAACCAGTCGACGTGGTCGGAAGGGCCGACGTGCACGTCCCGTGCCGAGATCCCCCTCTCCACCTGGCTGGTGACGGCTTGGGTCTTGGAGATCTTCTTCGACTCGAGCCGTTCGCGCTCGAGCATGTTCTTGAAGTCCATGTTCCCACCGAAGTTCAGCTGGTAGGTGCGGTCCAGTACCAGCCCCCGGTCCTCGAAGAGCCGCGCCAGTACGCGGTGGGCGATGGTGGCGCCCAACTGGCTCTTGATGTCGTCCCCGATTATCGGCACCCCGGCCCGCCTGAAGCGCTCAGCCCATTCGGGGTCGCTGGCGATGAAGACCGGTATGGCGTTGACGAAGCCGACGTGGGCGTCCAGGCAGGCCTGGGCGTACGCCTTCTGGGCGAGCTCGGAGCCCACCGGTAGGTAGGAGACGAGCACGTCCGCGCCGGTGTCGCGCAGCACCTGGGCCACGTCCACCGCCGGCGCCGGGGACTCCTGGACCGTCTCCCGGTAGTACTTGCCCAGGCCGTCCAGCGTCGGCCCCCGCAGCACCTGCACGCCCAGCTCGCCCACCTGGGCGAAGCGGACCGTGTTGTTGTGCCCCGCCCAGATGGCCTTGCCCAGGTCCTGGCCCACCTTGGTGGCGTCCACGTCGAACGCGGCTACCACCTCCACGTCGTGCACGTGGTAGCCACCGAGCACCACGTGCATCAGGCCGGGGACGTGCTCGTCAGGGCTCGCGCCCCGGTAGTACTCCAAGCCCTGCACCAGGGAGCTGGCGCAGTTCCCGACGCCGGCAATAGCCAGTCGTACCTTTGCCATGTGGTTCGTTCCTCAACTTTCCCCCGGGCAGCCTGCCCGGGCAAGGGCTGTCCGGTTCAGCCGGTGGGGGCGTCGACGCCTGGCCCCCGGCGGACCGCGCGCTGGAGCTGCGAGGCGCTGGCCAGGGGGACGAGCCGCAAGGGCCCGGCCGCAGGCTGCGGCACCTGCCCCAGCCCCGGTGCCCCCCCGGCTCCGCGCTCCTCGTCGATCAGCCGGTCGAGCCAGCTCATGTCCCGCGACAGGGCGTCACGCTGGCGCTCCACGAGGACCCTCATGTAGCGGTCCTCACGCCGGGCACGGGCACGGGCAGCCAGCTGGGCGAGCCTCTCGCCGAGCACGGCCCGGCGCCTCTCGAGGAGCCTGAGGCGACCCTCCACCGGAAGGTAGCGGGCAAAGGCCAGGCGGAGGTTGAACACGCGCTCGTCCTCACCCGCTCCCTGGTTGGAGTTGAGAAGCTCCTCGAACATGGCCGACCCGGCCGGTGTGATCCCGTAGACCTTGCGCCGGCGGCTCTCGTGCCGGTCGGCCACGGGGGAGGTGCCAACCTCGTCGTCGGCGACCAGCACCCGTACCGCGCCCGCCGCCTCCAGACGGGCCAGTGCCGGGTACAGCGACCCGAACGAAACGGCGGTGGAGACGCCGAACACGTCCGAGAGCCGCTTCTTGAGCTCATAACCGTGCATGTCCTGCTCCTTCAGCAACCCGAGCACGGCCATCTCCAGCACGTCCACCACCATAGCGACCAGATGTATCGATCCGTTACATCGAAGAGCACTTTCACAAACCTCCGGGGTGATGGCCCGCCGGGGCGCCATGACAGCCGGGACAGGTACGCTGAGCGACGTGGTGCCGACATGGTCATGAGCTCCCTGCCCAAGGCAGCCATGTCACGCGGCTCCGGCTTCAAGGTCCTGAGCAACGTCGACTACCGCCTCGCCCGCAACCTTGTGGTGTCCGAGTACCGCAAGGGCCACCTCTCCCGGCTGGACGTCTGCGACGCCCAGCCCGAGCTGCTGAGGGCGGCCAGCGACGCCGGTGAGCCGGTCGACGAGGAGTGCCCCATATGTGAGGAGAGCACCATCAAGCTGGTCTCCTACGTGTTCGGGCCGCGGCTGCCGGCCTCAGGGCGCTGTGTGGCCAACAAGAAGGAGCTGGCCAAGCTCTCCTCGTTGGGCAAGGACCTGGCCTGCTACGTCATCGAGGTCTGCCCTGCCTGCAACTGGAACCACCTGGCTCAGGTCTTCTCGCTCACCCCCCGGCCCTCGGGCCGGCCCAGGTCCAAGGCCTCGGTGGGCCAGGAGGCTGCGGCTGGGGAAGCGGGGCCCACGGAAACCCCTGGTGGCGACCGGCCCTGAGCCCCGGGCCGGAGCAGCGCCGGCCCCCGGTAGCATCTTCTCGGGCCGGTAGCCGTCCGGGCCCTGGGCCCCGGGGAGGTGAACCTGGATGGGCACAACGACGCGTGCACTCACTGTGCCTGCGGTCCAGGACCGCAAAGGGGCCGAGCCTCTTGTCATGGTCACGGCCTACGACGCACCCAGCGCCCGCGTAGCAGCCGCCGCCGGCGTCGACATGGTCCTGGTGGGCGACTCCCTGGGCATGGTGGTGCTCGGCTACCCCGACACCCTGCACGTGACCCTCGAGGACATGGAGCGGGCCACCGCGGCTGTGTCCAGGGGTGCTCCCGGGCACCTGGTCGTGGCCGACCTGCCCTGGACCACCTACCACCAGGGCTGGGCAGAAGCCGTCCGCAGCGCGGCCCGGCTGGTGCGGGCTGGCGCGAGCGCGGTGAAGCTCGAAGGGGGGGCCAAGCGCCTGGCAGTGCTGACCGCCCTCCTCGACGCCGAGATCCCGGTCATGGGGCACCTCGGCCTCACCCCGCAGTCAGTGCACGCCATGGGCGGCTACCGGGTCCAGGGCCGCATGCCCGACCAGGCCCGGGCCCTGGTCGACGACGCCGTCGCTGTCACCGACGCCGGGTGCTTCTCGCTGGTCCTCGAAGGCGTCCCCGCGCCGCTGGCGGCAGAGGTCACCCAAGTGGTCCCGGTCCCGACCATCGGCATCGGCGCCGGAGCGGGTTGCGACGGCCAGGTCCTGGTCTTCCACGACCTCGTCGGGTTGTCGGGGCCACGGGTGCCCCGCTTCGTACGGCGCTACGCCGACCTCGAGGCCCAGGCGACCAGTGCTGTCGCCAGCTGGGCCGCCGACGTCCGCGCCCACCGGTTCCCCGACGTCGCGGAGTCCTACCAGGCCTGAGCCGGCGCGGCGACCGTTTCAGCGTCACTGCCCCGTGGCAACGTGGCTGCCGATGGCACGATCGCAGGCGTCGGCTACCATGGCATGCGCTACAACCGAACAGGCCCTGCTCCGGACCACCGGAGCCCCAGCTGCCGGCCAGGCCGGTAGCTCGGCCCACAGGGAAAGGTAGGTGAGCCGCCTCATGCGGCCCTATGAAGTCATGGTCATTTTCGACGCCGGCCTGGAGGACGATGCCGTCCGGGGCCTGGTGGACCGCTACACCAAGCAGCTCTCCGCTGCCGGTGCCAAGTCTGTCAAAGCAGACAATTGGGGTAAGCGGCGCCTGGCCTACCCGGTCAAGCACCGGAACGAGGGCTACTACGTGGTCATCGAGGCCAACGGCGAGCCCGCTGCGCTGAAGGACCTCGACCGCCAGCTCGGCCTGGCAGACGACGTACTGAGGCACAAGGTCGTGAGGCTGCCCGACCGGGCAGCCGGCCGTTCCCGTCCGGCGGCGTCCTCCGAGAGCACTCCTGCAGTGGCCGCCAGTACGAACGGAGCGTGAAATGGCGCAAGACAATTCTGTGAGCATCGTCGGCAACCTGACCCGTGAGCCCGAACTGCGTTTTACTCCGAGCGGCCAGGCAACGGCCACGTTCGGCATTGCCGTGAACCGGACCTGGACGGACCGCCAGAGCCAGGAGCGCAGGGAGTCGACCTCCTTCTTCGACGTCGTCTGCTGGGGCACCCTGGCCGAGAACGCCGCCACGTCCCTCGCCCGGGGCACCCGCGTCGTGGTCACAGGGCGGCTGGACCAGCGCTCCTGGGAGACCCCTGATGGGGACAAGCGGTCCAAGGTCGAGATAACGGCCGAGGAGATCGCCCCCAGCCTGCGCTGGGCAACTGTCCAGGTGACCCGCAACGAGCGCCGCAGCCCCGACAACAACGGGGAGAGCCACGGCATGCACGAGCACACGTACCAGCGCCCGGCCGCCGAGCCTGCACCGGCGAGCTACGGCGCAAGCCACGATGACGAGGAGCCCTTCTAACACCCATGGCTAGGACAAACGACAGGGACCGCAACCCCAAACGGGCGCCCAAGGAGACGCGGCCGCGGGGGAAGAAGAAGGTGTGCGTCTTCTGCAAGGAGCACGCCGAGTGGGTGGACTACAAGGACGTCGGGTTGCTGCGCAGGTTCATGAGCGAGAGGGGCAAGATCCGTTCCCGCCGTGTCACCGGCAACTGCACCCAGCACCAGCGTGACGTCCAGGTCGCCATCAAGACCGCCCGTGAGCTGGCGCTCCTGCCCTACGTGCAGCGCACGGCCAGTGAACGAGGCCCGGGCAGGGCCCGTCCCCAGCCCGGCCGTGAAAGTGCCGGCACCGAGGAGCAGGCGAACGTCGAGGAGGCCCCGGGCTACGAGGGTGACGCCGAGCCCGAGCTCGAGGAGGTGGAGGCCTGATGCAGGTCGTACTGCGCTCCGACGTGCCCAAGCTTGGCAAACGGGGGGACGTGTGCGAGGTTGCGGACGGCTTCGCCCGCAACTACCTCCTCCCCAAGGGCCACGCCATCCTGGCCACGAGTGGCATCACGGACCAGGCAGCCAACATGCGCCGCGCCCGGGAGGTCAAGGACGCCCACGACCGCCAGGAGGCCGAGACGATCGCCCGGCGCCTCGTGCAACAGGTCATCCGCATCCCGATGCGTGCCGGGCCGGAGGGCAAGCTGTTCGGGTCGGTGACGACGGCGAACATCGCCGACGCCATCGCCGAGCAGGCCGGCCTGCACATCGACCGTTTCCGTCTCCAGATGCCCGAGCCGATCAAGTCCCTGGGGTCCCACCAGGTGCCGGCGCGGCTGCACTCCGAGGTGGAGTTCCCGGTGACGGTAGAGGTCGTTAGGGCCTGAGCAAGGCAGCCTGACAGCAGGGCCAACCGCGTACAACCGACAAACGACCGGGCTGTGCAGGCCCGGTCGTTTGTTTTGTGAGGCAGATCAGACGCGCGCCATGTTGGCGAAGCGGGTGAAGTGGTCCAAGAAGGCGAGCTGCGCCGTACCGGTCGGCCCGTTGCGGTGCTTGGCGACGATTATCTCTGCCGTGCCCTTGTCCGCCGAGTCCTTGTTGTAGACCTCGTCGCGGTAGATGAACATCACCACGTCGGCGTCCTGCTCCAGGCTCCCGGACTCACGCAGGTCGGCAAGGACCGGGCGCTTGTCGGCACGGGCCTCCAGGCTGCGTGACAACTGGGAGAGAGCGACAACGGGGACTGACAGCTCACGGGCCAGGATCTTGAGCCCTCGGCTGATCTCCGAGACCTCCACCTGGCGGTTCTCCGAGCTCCCGTGCCCCGACATGAGCTGGAGGTAGTCGACGATTATCAAGCTCAAGCCCTCTCGGCTCTTCAGACGCCGTGCCTTGGCCCGTATCTCCATCACTGTGAGGTTGGGGTTGTCGTCTATGAACAGGGGCGCCTCGCCGAGCTTGCCTATCGCGTTGACGACCTTGGGCCAGTCGGACTCGTGCAGCTTGCCGTTGCGCATGCGGGTCGAGTCCACGCGTGCTTCAGAGCACAGGAGCCTCTGGGTCAGTTCGAGATGGCTCATCTCCAACGAGAACAGCAGCACCGGCAGGCGCTTTTCGATCGAAGCGTGCGCAGCCATGCCGAGAGCAAAAGCTGTCTTGCCCATGGATGGCCTGGCTCCAACGATCACCAAAGCGCTCGGCTGGAGGCCCGACAACTGCTCGTCCAGGTCCGTGTAGCCAGTCGGCACGCCGGTTATCGCGTCCCCGCGGTTGTACAGGGCCTCCAGGTGGTCGAGGCTTGCTGCCAGCAGTTCCCGCAGCGGCTTCAGGGTGTCCGTGACCCGGCGCTCGGCGACGTCGAACACCATCGCCTCGGCTTTGTCCAGCGTGGCCACCACGTCGTCCGGCAACGAGTAGCCCATCTCGGCTATCTCGCTCGCCACACCGATGAGACGCCGCAACAGGGCGTGCTCCTGGACGATGCGGGCGTAGCGACCGGCGTTGGCAATGGCCGGCGTGTTCGCTTGGAGAGCGACCAGGTTGCCCGTACCTCCCGCGCTGTCCAACAGGTCGGCACGCTTGAGCTCGTCCGCCACCGTGACGGGGTCGGCAGGTTCACCCTGGGCGTACAGAGAGCAGATGGCCTCGAAGATGTGCCCGTGCGACGGCCGGTAGAAGTCGTCCGCCTTGCACAGCTCCACGGCCGAGGAGATGGCATCGCGCGACAGCAGCATCGCCCCGAGCAACGACTCCTCCGCTTGGAGGTCGTGGGGCGGGGTGCGGTCCAGGCGGGAACGGACGGGGCCCGGCAGGTCGCGTATGTCTGTTATCGCTCTCGCCACGGCGTCCCACCTTCGCGTGCAGGACCTGTGAGGCTCCAGGGGACAACGTGTTGATTTGTCGTGGACGACCGCCTCAACCCTGGGGACAGGAGGGCCTCCGCGAACCTCACACGTGCCATTGTAGCGAACGTCTGTTCGGGTCGGCCGGGCTCCTCGAGCCGGGTACCGGCCATCGCCGGCGAGGCACCGAGGTGCTAGCCTCATCTGCCTACAGCGCCTGTGGACGCCGTAGGACTAGAGGTAGAACCCAGTTTGCGAGACCGGCTCTTCCCCCCGGCCCGACGGGCGCAGGACATGGTGCCCGGTGCGGGGCGTGCTTCGATCTCCACAAGTTGTCAACAAGGGATTGTGGGCTTGACGTGGCTGACGGCCGTGACTGGAACATGAACGACCTGGGTGAAGTGTGGGCCGAGTGTGCCACGGTCCTACGCCGGCAGGTTCCCGAGCCCACCTGGAACGCCTGGTTGGCCCCGTTGGTCCCCGTGGAGGTGAGAGGGTCCACCTTCGTCCTGGCGGCGCCCAGCTCCTTCGTACGCGAGCTCGTCCTGACCAGGTTCCAACCTCTCATCGAACAGGTGCTCGCCGAGGCGACCTCAACCCCCTCACCCGAGGTCGAGCTCGTTGTCACCGAGACAGCCGGGTACAGCCCCGGTGGGGCCGGCGCCGGCGAGGCACCCGAGGTCGTGCCCGTCCCTGCACCCACCGCCAGCGGCCCTGGCCCCGACAACGTGGCCCCCGGCTCCCCGGCCTCACCCGCCCGCGACGGCGCCCGGCAACGGGGCAACCTCAACCCGCGCTACACCTTCGAGGCCTTCGTCATCGGGGCCTCCAACCGTTTTGCCCAGGCCGCCGCCCAGAGGGTGGCAGAGGAGCCGGCCAAGGCGTACAACCCGTTGTTCATATACGGGGCCTCCGGCCTGGGCAAGACCCACATCCTCCACGCCATCGGCCACTACGTCCTCGAGAACTTCTCCAGCCTCAACGTCAGTTATGTGTCGACGGAGACCTTTCTCAACGAGTTCATCGAGTCGATACGTACGCACGGGCAAACAGCGTTCAAGCGCCGTTACCGTGCCTACGACGTGCTACTGGTGGACGATATCCAGCTCCTCGAAGGCAAGAAGGAGACCCAGGAGGAGTTCTTCTACACCTTCAATTCCTTCTATGAAGCCGAGAAGCAGATCGTAATATCCTCCGACCGTCACCCGCGTGCGATCGCGACCCTCGAGGACCGGCTCCGCAGCCGTTTCGAGTCCGGCCTCATAACCGACATCCAGCCACCTGAACTGGAGACGCGCCTGGCCATCCTGCGCCAGAAGTCGGAGGGTGAGCGGGTCAACGTACCGGAGGACGTGCTCGAGCTCATCGCCACGCACGTCAAGGACAACATCAGGGAGCTCGAAGGGGCGTTGATCAGGCTCTCCGCCTTCGCCAGCATCCACCGGGTCAAGGTGACCACCCAGTTGGCAGAGGAAGTGCTGTCGGACGTCATAGCCGCCAGTGCTCCCCGCCAGGTGACCGCCAAGCAGATCCTGGAGGCCACCGCGGACGCCTTCGACCTGAGCGTGGAGGAGATCTGCGGACCGAGCCGCCGCCGGCCTCTCGTCGCGGCGCGCCAGACGGCTATGTACCTGTTCAGAGAGCTCACCGACTACAGCTTCCCTGCCATAGCCAGGGAGTTCGGCGACCGCGACCACACCACTGTCATGCACGCCCAGAAGAAGGTCGCCCGCATGATGGGGGAGAAGCGCCAGGTCTACGAGCAGGTCACAGAGCTGATCCACAAGATCAAGTCCAACGGGTGAGCGGGCCGTGGCCTCTCTGGAGATCCTGTGCCGGGGCGATGTAGTTCTGGGGGCCCGGAGGCCCTTTGTCCACACCGGGCACCCTGTCGGCCCAACCGGCCGGCCGGTGCGTCCACACGGGCCCGGACAACCGCACATGCTCCGACCTGCCCTGAAGGGCCGCCATGCACAATCCACACCACTACAGCTACAGCCTTGGATCTTTAAATCTCATAGTAGAGGGGCACTGGAAAAGTGAAGCTTCGATGTGAGCGCGACAGCCTCCTTGACGCTCTGGCCACCGCTGGCCGCGCCGGGTCGGGCCGTTCGGCAGGCAGTGGGGGGCCTGCCGGCACCAGGCTCGTCCTGAACGGGGACACGCTGGAGGTGACAGGCACCGACCAGGACCTGACCATCTCGACCGAGGTGACCGTGGCCGGTACGGCCGACGGCGTGGTGGTGGCCCCTGGCCGCCTGCTCACCGACATCGTCCGTGCCCTGGGCCCAGGTGCTGTGCAGCTCGAAGGGGACGAGGAGGAGCTGCAGGTCTCCGCCGGGCGCTCCCAGTTCGTCCTCCGGCCGTACCACGTGGTGGACTTCCCCCACCTGAGCGCGCCGAGTGGGCCCACGGTCTCACTTTCCACGGCCGGTTTGGCGGAGGCTCTGCGCCAGGTGGTGAGGGCCGCCTCATCGGAGGACACCCGGCCCGTCCTCACCGGTGTGCTCATGGCAGCGGAAGCCGAGGGCATACGCCTGGTCGCCACGGACTCCTACCGTCTGGCGGTCCGCGACCTCCCTGGTGCCCACGGTGTACTTGCCGAGGGCCAGAAGGTGCTGGTCCCCTCCAGGGCCCTGGGCGAACTGCAGCGCCTCCTCGGCGGGGAGGCTGAAGCGGTCGAGATCCGCCTGGGCACGCACGAGGTGCGCTTCAGCACGGGTCGGGTACAGCTGTCCACGCGCCTGATCGAGGGCGAGTTCCCGCCCTACCGGCAGCTGATCCCGTTCAACTACCCCAACCGGCTCGTGATAGGCCGGGAGGCCCTCCTTGATGCCGTGCGCCGGGTGAGACTGGTGGCCCGTGATGCCACCACGCCGGTGCGGATGCTCCTGAAGTCGGGTTCGGTCCAGTTGAGCGTGATCACCAACGACTGGGGCCAGGCTGTGGAAGAGGTGGACGCCAAGTACGAGGGAGCGGAGATGACGATCGCGTTCAACCCTGCGTACCTGGCAGATGGTGTGGACGCAGTACCGGGCGAAGAGGTCCTCCTGGAGACCACCGACTCCCTGAAGCCTGCCACGCTCAAGCCGACCGAGAGCTCCGACTACGTCTACCTGCTCATGCCGGTGCGGGTGGCATGAGTGCATGTAGACCATCTCGAGCTGGTTCGCTTCCGTAACTACGAGGAGGCGGTCTTCGAGCCCTCACCCGAGGGTGTGACCCTGCTCCGAGGTGACAACGGAGCCGGCAAGACGAACGTCCTGGAGGCTGTTGGCTACGTGACCACGCTGCGCAGCTTCCGCGGTACCGGGGCCGCTGCCCTCGTCCGGCAGGGTTCCGAACAGGCTGTGCTGCGAGCAGAGGTGTCCCGCGAGGGCCGTCGGGTGCTCGTCGAGGTCGAGCTCAACCCGGCCGGCCGGGACCGGGTGAGGCTGAACCGCCAGCCGCTGAGGCGCAGCAGCGACCTGCTCAGCGCGGTGTCCTCGACCGTTTTCACGCCCGACGACATCGAGGTGGTAAAAGGAGGGCCCGGGGGTAGGCGGGACTACCTGGACGACCTGTTGGCGGCGCTGCACCCCCGCAACTCGGCACTGTTGGCCGAGCTGGAACGGGTCCTCAGGCAGCGCAACGCGCTGCTCCGCAGCTCAGGGGGCCTGCTCCGGGCGGGGATGGCAGAGACGCTCGATGTGTGGGACGCCAAACTGGCACAGACGGGTGAGCTGGTGGCCCAGGCCAGGGAGGAGCTGGTCGAGGCGCTGCAACCGGAGGTTGCTGCGGCGTACAAGGCATTGTCCGCCGCTCCGTCCGAGGCAGGCCGCCAGGTGGTCAGGCTCCGCTACGAACGCAGCTGGCAGGGGCCGCTGGCCGAGGCGGTCGCCAGGGCACGCTCCGAGGACCTGCGCAGGGCGGTGACAAGTGCCGGTCCCCACCGCGACGACCTTGTCGCCACCGTCAACGGCCTCACGTCCAGGGGCCAGTCCTCTCAGGGTGAACAACGCAGTCTCGCCCTTGCCATCCGTCTGGGCGGGCACGCCTTGGTGACCGCCCGCCAGGGCTCGAGCCCGGTGCTCCTGCTCGACGACATCTTCTCCGAGCTGGACCCGGGGCGTTGTGCCGCCCTCGCCCATTGCCTGCCCCCTGGACAGGCCCTGCTCACCACGGCCGGGGCCGTACCGGGCGAGCTGCCTGTGGCGCGCTGCTACCGGGTCTCGGCCGGCACCCTCACCCAGCTCTGAGGGAGGCAGCGGTCGGTGCGCCCCTGTAGCGTGGCCACCGATGCCTGTAGGTGGTGGGCGGTCTGCGCGTGAGCTTCGGGGTGACGAGCACGATTGGAGGCACAGGCCTCCGCCAGGGCCGCGTTCGCTGACCAGCTCACTTCCTGAGGTGGCGCGGCAGCTGGGCGCCGAGGGTGCAGTGGAGATCGCCTCACTGCGCTCACACTGGCCGAGCCTGGTGGGAGGCCATGTGGCTGACCACTGCCGGCCGGTCAAGCTCCGCGAGGGAGTGCTCACTGTGGTCGTCGACCACAACGCGTGGGCGGCCGAGCTCAGGATCCTCTCGGCCGACCTGGTCAAGCGGGCGAGCTCGGTGGTGCCCGGGGTCGGTTCCATCGTGCTCCAGGTAAACCCCCGTTCAGACCAGGGCTGGTAGGATAAAGCCGAGGTAGGTGCGGCTTTCCACGACAGCCTCGCCGCCCCGGGCCGTCGCAAGGTCGTCCAGCGCGTTCAATGCTGCACGTCGCGCCCCCAGACCAGAGCACGAAGTGAAGGCTGACCAAATGAGCAAGGTCGAAGAGGAGCAGGTGAGCAGGTGAGCACCGTTGAGGGGAGGTACTCGGCCCGGGATATGTCCGTGCTGGAGGGCCTCGACCCGGTGCGCAAACGCCCGGGCATGTACATCGGCTCCACCGGCCCGACCGGGCTCCATCACCTCATCTGGGAGGTGGTGGACAACTCCGTTGACGAGGCCATGGCGGGCCACTGCACCAGGATCGGGGTGACCCTCCTGGCCGACGGCGGCTGCCGTGTGGTGGACGACGGTCGCGGCATCCCTACCGACATCAACCCCCAGTACGACCTGTCGGGCGTCGAGATCGCACTGACCAAGCTCCACGGTGGGGGCAAGTTCGGAGGCCGCGGCTACAAGGTCTCGGGTGGCCTGCACGGGGTCGGGGTCTCAGTGGTGAACGCGCTCTCCACCCGCCTGGTGGTCGAGGTCGACCGGGACGGCCAGCGGCACCGGATGGAGTTCGTCGATGGCGGGCACCCGACGGGCAAGCTCGAGGTTGTCGGAGAGGCACCGGGTGGCAGGCGCGGCACTTCCGTGGCCTTCTGGCCGGACGCGTCCATCTTCGAAGAGGTGAGCTTCCGTGCCCAGACCGTGCTGGAAAGGCTGCAGATGTACGCCTTTTTGAACGCCGGCCTGCAGATCGACTTCACAGACGAGAGGGACGGTGCCCCTGCGCCGACGAGCTACTGCTACCAGGGCGGCATCATCGACTTCGTAAAGCACCTCAACGCGACCAAGGACCCCTTGTTCAAGAAGGTCGCCTACTTCAAGGTCCCCGAGGAGGACGACGAGGTCGAGGTCGCCATGCAGTGGAACACCGGGTACAACGAGGGCCTCTACGGGTACGCCAACGGCATTGCCACCATCGAGGGTGGCACACACGTCGAGGGGCTCAAGAAGGGCCTGACCAACGTCGTCAACAAGTACGCCCGCGCCCGGGGCCTGTTGAAGGACAAGGACGACAACCTCCTGGGTGAGGACATCCGCGAGGGTATGTGCGCCATCGTGGCGGTGAAGCTGCGTGAGCCCCAGTTCGAGGGCCAGACCAAGGCAAAACTGGGCAACACCGCCATGCGTTCACTGGTCGAGCGGGCCACCAACGAGAAGTTGGCCGAATGGCTCGAGGAGAACCCGGCCGAGGGCCGCCTGGTCGTGGCCAAGGCCGTGCAGGCGTCGCGGGCCCGGGTGGCGGCACGCGACGCCCGGGAGGCGACGCGCCGCAAGTCCCCCTTGGAGGGCGCAGGGATGCCGGGCAAGCTCACGGACTGCCGTGTGCGCGACCCGAGGCAGGCAGAGCTCTTCATCGTGGAGGGGGACTCCGCCGGCGGGTCGGCGGTCCGGGCACGCAACCCGGAGAACCAGGCCATACTCCCGATCAGGGGCAAGATCCTCAACGTCGAGCGGGCCAGGGTCGACAAGATGCTGAAGAACAACGAGATCCAGGCGCTGGTGGCTGCCATAGGAGCCGGCGTGGGGGAGGACTTCGACGTCTCCAAGGCCCGTTACCACAAGGTCATCATCCTGGCGGACGCCGATGTGGACGGCAGCCACATACGCACCCTGCTGCTCACCTTCTTCTTCCGCCAGATGACGCCGTTGGTGGAGGAGGGCTACGTCTACTGTGCACAGCCGCCGCTCTTCTCGACGACGGTGGGCAGGGACAAGGTGTACCTGAAGGACGAGAGCGCACGCCAACGGTTCCTGGCGGAGCGCCCCAACCACAAGGCCGAGTTCAACCGGCTCAAGGGCCTGGGCGAGATGGACCACACCGAGCTCGGCCCGACGACCATGGCCCCGGGATCGCGGACCCTGCTCAGGGTGGAGATCGAAGCTGCCGCGCTGGCCGACCAGGCCTGCAGTGTGCTCATGGGTGACGACGTGGAGCAGCGCAAGCAGTTCATCGTCGACAACGCGACCGAGATCAGGTTCCTGGACGTCTGATGGCTGACACCATGGGCCCCACTGACGGGGACGGCCCCCAGGAGGGAGCCGACGGAGGCGCTGTCACCGGTGTGGAGCCGGTCGAGATCAATGTCGAGATGGAGCGCTCCTTCCTGGAGTACGCCATGTCGGTCATCGTGCAGAGGGCGCTGCCCGACGCCCGTGACGGCCTGAAGCCCGTCCACCGGCGGATCCTCTACACCATGCACATCCAGGGCTACCGGCCCGACAGGCCGCACGTCAAGTGCGCCAAGGTCACGGGCGAGACGATGGCCCGCTTCCACCCACACGGGGACATGGCCATCTACGACGCCCTGGTACGCATGGCCCAGCCCTTCAGCCTGCGCGACCCGTTGGTCGACTTCCACGGCAACTACGGCGCCCCCGACTTCCCGGCCGCTGCCGCCCGCTACACCGAGTGCCGCCTGTCGAACCTGTCGGTGCACATGCTGGAGGGCATCGACGAGGAGACGGTCGACATGGGCCGCAACTACCTCAACGACGAGGACGAGCCCAGTGTCCTGCCGTCCCGCTTCCCGAACCTGCTCGTCAACGGGAGCCAGGGCATCGCCGTCGGAATGGCCACCAACATCCCTCCCCACAACCTGGGGGAGGTGATCGACGCCACCACGTACCTGATCGACAACCCGGACGCCACGCCGGACGACCTCATGCGCTTCGTCAAGGGCCCGGACTTCCCGACCGGAGGGCTCATCCTGGGCCGCCAGGGCATCATCGAGGCCTACCGGACCGGGCGGGGATCGGTGCGTATGCGGGCCCGGGCCACGATCGAGGAGACCCGCAACGGCTCCCAGATCGTCATCACCGAACTGCCCTACCAGGCCAGTTCCCACTCGATCCAGGAGCGCATCGCCGAGCTGGTGAACAGCCGTGAGCTCGAGGGCATACGTGACATCCAGGACCTCTCGGCCGGCCTGGAGACCAAGATCGTCATACCGCTCAAGCGCGACGCCAACGCCAACGTCGTG
This sequence comes from Actinomycetes bacterium, assembly GCA_021850325.1. Classification (GTDB taxonomy): domain Bacteria; phylum Actinomycetota; class Acidimicrobiia; order Acidimicrobiales; family Palsa-688; genus JAJZMF01. The sequence continues at coordinate 80,497 of JAJZMF010000027.1, read as the reverse complement.
CTGAACAACCTCTACAAGTTGACCCCTCTGCAGACCAGTTTCGCCGTCAACATGGTGGCCCTGGTAAACGGGGGCCCCAGGACGCTCAACCTGCGCAGCGCGCTCGAGGCCTACATAGCCCACCAGGTGGACGTCGTCACCAGGCGTTCGCAGTACCGCCTGCGCCGGGCCCGGGCCCGGGCGCACATCGTCGAGGGCCTCATCAAGGCCCTCGACATGATCGACGCCATCATCGACGCCATCCGGGCCTCGGAGAGCCGCGCCGAGGCCAGGGACCGGTTGATGAGCGCCCCCTTCGAGTTCAGCGAGGTGCAGGCGGAGCACATCCTGGACATGCAGCTGGCCCGGTTGACACGACTGGGCCGGGCCGACCTGGAAGAGGAGATGGCCAAGCTGCGCCAGACGATCGCCGAACTGGAGGCGGTCCTCGCCGACGAGGGACGGCTGCGCGGCGTGATCAAGGCCGAAATGGCCGAGGTGCGCTCCAGGTACGCCACCCCCCGCCTGGCCGAGGTGACCATCGACCCGGGCGAGATGTCGGTCGAGGACCTGATCGAGGACGGCGAGCTGGTGGTCACCATGACCCGGGCCGGCTACATAAAGGCCGTACCCGCCTCGACCTATAGGACCCAGGGCCGGGGCACGCGGGGCGTACGGGGCACCAACCTGCGGGAGGCGGACATCGTCTCCAAGGTCATCCACACCACAGCCCACGCCTACCTGCTGTTCTTCTCCAACCTGGGCCGCGTGTACCGGCTGAGGGCCTACGAGGTCCCCCTGCAGGAGCGGACGGCGCGGGGTACGGCGATCGTCAACCTGTTGCCCCTGGCACCGGGCGAGCGGGTGCAAGCCCTGATCGACACCCGTGAGTTCAGCTCGGACAGGTACCTCTTCTTCGCCACCAAGCTGGGCCAGGTCAAGAAGACCGCCTTCGCCGAGTACGACCGCAGCCGCCGTGACGGCCTCATCGCCCTCAACCTGAGGGAGGGGGACGAGCTGGTGGCGGTGGTGGTCACGACAGGCCAGGACGACATCTTCATGGTGAGCCAAGCCGGCCAGACCATCCGTTTCTCAGAGGAGGACGTCCGGCCCATGGGCCGGGACGCGGCGGGGGTACGGGGCATGGCTCTCAAGGGTGACGACTGCGTGGTGGCGGCCGACATAGCCCGGGACGAGACCAGCATCCTCATGGTGACCACCGCCGGCTACGGCAAGCGGACCCAGCTGCACCACTTCAACCGTCAGGGCAGGGGTGGCCAAGGGGTACGGGGTATCAGGCTCACCTCCAAGCGGGGTGGCGTGGTTGCCGCCTTCACCGTCGGCCTGGAGGACGAGATCCTGGTCATCTCCTCCTCCGGGGTGGTGGTCAGGCTGGCTGCCCGCGACATCTCGAGCCAGGGCCGTGACGCCACCGGGGTCAGGGTGGTGAGCGTGGACGCCGGTCAGGAGGTAGCGTCGGTGGCGCCCGTGCTAGCCGTGGACGACGAGAGCGATGGCTGACCCCTTACACGGACAGCGCGGTCGACCGGGAGCCCGTCGACCGCTACCGGCCGGTGGCGAGCCCGACCAGGGCGTGCCCCCCGGCTGGGACAAGGCGACGTCAGCCATGCCCCGCTACGCAGGGCAACCGAGCGGGCCTTTCTACCCCCCGGGGGGGAGGGGTGCGCCGACCGGGGCCCAACCCGGGGCCCGGCCGCCCGGCCCACCGAGAGCCCCTGGTAGCCAGTTGCCACGGGGTGTGACCCGGGGAGGACCGCCCACACAGGTCACCAACCGCGGCGGCCCACCTGCTCCCCGAGGCCCGGCCCGGCCCGGCCCCAAGCGGCCGGCACGGGTGGTCCGCGACGTCCAGCACCGCCGGGTCGTCCGTCGCCTGGACGTGCTCAGTGTGCTGAAGGTCTCCCTGGTCTTCTACTTCTGCGCCCTGGTCGTCCTGCTCGTGGCCGGTGCGGTCATCTGGAACGTGGCTGCTGCCTTCGGGGTCATCAACAACGCCGACAAGCTGGTCCGCTCCCTCTTCGCCCTCACCACCTTCAAGCTCCACCCCCTCGTCGCCCTGGAGTGGGGTGGTGCCATCGGAGCCCTGTTCTGTCTGGTGGGGGTCCTGTTGAACGTGCTGGCAGCCGTGCTCTACAACCTGATCAGCGACCTGGTCGGCGGCGTGCAGGTCTATACCATCAGTGACAAGGATGCCTGAGAGGCCCGTCGTGTAACCTGTTAGCTCGGCCCAGCCAGTGGGCCGGACGGTCCAGGGGCTATAGCTCAGCCGGTTAGAGCGCAGCACTGATAATGCTGAGGTCGGTGGTTCGATTCCACCTAGCCCCACCCACAAAGTCCCTCGTCAGGGTGGTGGAGGCGGCAAGTAGACCGATCCCGAACCAGTCGGCGCGCCCACCACGTACCCAATCCGTGCCCAAAGCAGCAGTACCATCTGGCCGTGCCGGCGACACGGCGACCTCGCTTCGGGAGCGTGAGGAAGCTCCCCTGGGGCCGCTACCAGCCCCGGTACCTGCATGGCGAGATCCGTCCTGTGGCGCCGGACACCTTCCCCACCGAGGCCGACGCCCTGGCGTGGCTCTCACGCTCGGAGGCGGAGATCACCCGGGGCGCCTGGGTCGACCCGAACGCGGGCAAGACCACGTTCGCGGAGCTGGCCGAGCGGTAGCTGTCGTCCAACCCCACGAAGCGGCAGTCCAGCCGCGAGCGCGACCGTGGCAGCTTCGACAACCACGTCCTCGGTGTGGTCGGCGCCGTCCGCGTCGCCCGGCTGACCCGCGCCGACGTCCAGCGCCTCGTCGACCAGTGGGCGCAGGCTCACAGCGCGTCGACCGTCGTGAGGATGTTCGCCGTCCTGGGTCAGGGAGCACTACCTGTCCTGGTTGGCCGCCACCCGTCCCGAGCTGGTGGACATGTACGAGCGGCAACTGCCCCCGGTCGCGGCGGCCGTGCCGACAGCCGGCGGCGGTACGGGTGGGACCAATGCACTGCTGCTGGCAGCCCTCGCTGTCGTCGCCTTGATGCTCGGCGCGGTCGCCTGGCGCCTACGAGGCCGTGGGAGGCGTACGGGCCTGAGGAGCGGAGCCTCTTCAGAGCCAACCCCGCTCCTCGGCGATGCGCAGCGCGTCGAAGCGGTTCTTCGCCCCCGTCTTGGCGATGACGGCCGAAAGGTGGTTGCGTACCGTGCCCTCCGAGAGGAACAGCCGGCCGGCCATGTCGGCCACCGTGGTGCCCGACCGGGCTGCCACCAGTACGTCACGCTCGCGCTGGGTGAGAGGGGACCGGCCGTGGGCAATAGTCGCCGCCGCCAGGGCCGGGTCTATGACCCGCTCGCCGGCCGCCACCCGGCGGATCGCCACAGCCAGGTCGTCGACCGGCGAGTCCTTCACCACGAAGCCGGCGGCTCCCGACTCGATCGCCCGGCGCAGGTAGCCCGGTCGCCCGAACGTCGTGAGGATGAGGGTACGGCAGCCCGGGGCGTGTTGGGCCAGTAGGGCTGCCGCCGCCAGACCGTCGAGGCCGGGCATCTCGACGTCCAGCAACGCGACGTCGGGTTGGGTGCGCCGGGCGGCATCCGCCACCTCGTCGCCCCTGCCCACGGAGGCGACCACGGAGAAGTCCTCCTCCATGTCGAGCAAGCGCTCCAGCGCCGAGCGTATGAGCTCCTGGTCGTCGGCAAGGAGCAAGCGTATGGTCATTGCGCCGCTCGAAGGTTCACAGCCAGGCGCCATCCGCGCGGCTCGACCGGCCCGGCCTCTATGGCTCCGCCCAGGTCGGCGACGCGGTCGCGCAGGCCCGTTAGACCGTTGCCGCAGCCGGCCGCACCTCCGGTACCGTCGTCGACGATCTCGATGGCGTCGGCGGAGATCCGGACCCGGCAGGTGCGGGCATGAGAATGCCGCACGACGTTCGTCAGGCCCTCCCGGACCACCCAGCCGAACAGCTCCTGCCTGGCGTTGTCTGCCACGTCGACGGACGGCGGGAGCTCCCCGACGATGCCTGCCGCCCGCAGGAGCTCGCGTCCCGTGGCGAGCTCGCCGGCCAGCGTCACCTCCCGGTAGTTGGACACAGCGGCACGTACGTCGGCCAGGGCGCGCCGGCTCAATGCCGCCACCTCGCGGATCTCGTTGGCGGCGCCCGCGGGGTCCGGGCCGCTCAGCCTGTCGGCCAGGGTGGCCTTTACGGCGATGGTCGTCAGCGAGTGGCCGAGGAGGTCGTGCAGGTCTCGCGCTATCCGGCTTCGCTCGTTCTCGGCTGCCAGGCGGGCCAGCTCGGTCCTGGCCTCGGCGAGCAGGATGTTGCCGCGCAGGAGCCGACCGAAGCCGAACATCGCCAGCCCGGTGAGGGGGATGGCGAATATGGTCCCGTTTTGCAGGCACGTGCCGAAGCCATCGTGCCACGAGGGCACCGAGGGGGGCAGCAACACCGTCAGCGCCGTGAAGAAAACGACCAGGAACGCTCCCTTCTCGGCATAGCGGATCAGGGCGGCGGCACACACGAAGACGCCCATGACCATGGCGTCGGCGTGTGCGAACGGCAGCTCGGCCAGGGTGAGGGCGATCGAGGTTGCCAGCAGCCAAAGATGGGCCGAGCGAGTGCTGCGCCGGCGGGCGAGCATCGCTATGTAGCAGGCACAGAAGGCGGCGAGGACAGCGAAACCGGCGGCACGCGCCGCCGGGCTGTGCACGTCTGCCGGGATGGCAGCCGCCGGCTCGACCAACCATGCCAGGAAGACGACGGGGAACACGACCCCGCGCCATCCGTGCGCCCACTTGCGCTGGTCTGCGACCCAGGCCGCGTCGTTCGGCCCAGCCGATGCTGAGCAGGTAGCCATGTCGCTTGAGGCTAGCTCTCCGTGTCGCCATGACCGTCCAGGCGCACTCGTACGGGAGCCCTGTTGCCTGGGAAGGGCCGCCGAAATGTCCGGGCCCACGGCCGAGGTTGTCCGCCCGGGCCGGCTAGGTGAGCCGTGCCGTGTCACGCCTGAAGGCGACCACGGCCAGCCAGGCGAGGGCGGCCGTCCAAGCCGCCAGGACGACCCATGCCTGGAGCGGGGGCCAGCCCGGGCCGCCGAGGGCGACCTTGCCCGACTGGACCAACCAGTAGGACGGGATGCACTTGACGATATCGACGAAGGCCGTGCTCGTGGACAGCGGCCCCCATGCTCCTCCCAGCAGGGCGAAAAGGGAGGTCACCCCGCCGACGGCCGGGCCGAGGGAGTCAGGTTTGAGCAGGTGCCCGAGCATGATCCCGAGGACGGCGAAGGGCACCAGGCCGACCAGGAGAAGCAGCGTCATGAGGGCCCACTGCTTGGCGGCGAGGTGGACAGAGAGCATCGAGCCGGCGACGTAGAGGACGGCGATCGTCAGCAGTGCCATGACATAGCCGCCTACCACCTTGGACCGGAAGTAGGTCCGCGTGCTGAGCGGTGTGATCCTGAGCTGGCGGGCCCAACCGATCTGGCGCTCGGCCGAGATGCGGGTGCCCGAGGAGATTATGGCGATCATCGCCCCCCACGAGACCATCCCGGTCATGTAGTAGAGCGGGAACGGTATTCCGTCCAGCCTCCTGGACTCGTTTGCGCCGGCGATCAGCAGGAACATCAAGAGTGGGAAGCCGAGCGAGAAGAAGAGGAACCGGCGGTTGCGGAAGGTGCGGACCAGTTCGTAGCGCAGGTAGGTGGTGTGGTTCATGGTGCCGCAACCTCGCTCTGGTCGCCGGCGACGAGCTCGAGGAACGCGTCTTCGAGCCCCGCGCCACGGACTTCGATGTCGTGTGCGTTGGGGAAGGCGCTGTGCAGCGCCCACAACGCGCTGTCGGAATCGCTGCAGGCCAGCACGACGGCCTCACCACGGAGGTCCGCACTGGTGACGCCGGGCAGGGCCCTCAGGGCTCCGAGGTCGGCGTGGGGGAGTGTCGCGCGTACCGTGCGGCCACCGGCTCGGGCCTTTATTTGCGTTGCCGGGCCGTCGGCTACGACGCGGCCCCGGGCCATGAGGACTATGCGGTCAGCGTATGCGTCGGCCTCCTCGAGATAGTGGGTGGCGAAGACAACCGTCTTGCCGTTGCGCGCGATATCGCGCATCGAGCGCCAGAAGTCATGGCGGCCCTCGACATCGAGGGCAGCGGTCGGCTCGTCCAGCACGAGCAGGTCAGGGTTGCCCACCAGCGCCAGTGCGAAGCGAACACGCTGCACCTGGCCTCCCGAGAGCTTCGTCGTCCTCTGGTCTGCAAAACTCTCGGCGCCCGTAGTCTCTAGGACCTGCTCCACGTCGAGGGGGTGCGGGTAAAGCGAGGCCACCATGGTCACGAGCTCTCGTACCGAGAGGCCCTCTATGAGCGAGCCCGTCTGGAGCATCCCGCCGGTCCTGCCTGCCGACACCGCGCCGGCCGGGGTCGTGCCGAACACGCTGACCTGCCCGGCGTCCGGCTGTGCCAGGCCGAGCACTATGTCGATTGTCGTCGACTTGCCCGCACCGTTTGGGCCGAGCAGGGCAACTGTCTCGCCCGGGTCGATGCGGAGGTCGACGCCCCTGACGGCCTCGACCGGCCCGTACGACTTGTGCAGCCCGGTCACGAGGATGCCGGGCGGGCCGTGCATGGTGCTTGCCATGGCTCAATACGATGGCCTGGCCGGCGCCGGCACGCCAGTGAGATCGGTCAGGAATTGCCGATGACAAATGTCATGCAGCAGGCCCTGTGGCGCCTCAGGCCAAGCCGTGCCCGGTCGTGCTGTCGACGTGCCCCGGGACGGGACCGTCGTGATGGTCTCCCGTCGAGGATGTCCCAGCGCGCTCGAACATGAGGACGGACCCACCGTTCGACGACGGCTTGTGCGCGAGGCCCCTCGGCACGACGAAGACATCGCCTGCCCGTAGCGCAACGGTCTCGTTGCTCCCGTCCCCCTGGTACAGCGTGATGTCGAACTCGCCCTCGAGCACGAGGAAGAACTCGTCGGTGTCGTCGTGCGTGTGGCGCACGTGCTCGCCCAGGGCATGGGCGATCTTGACGTCGTAATCGTTCATGCGCCCGACGATGCGAGGGCTGTAAGTCTCGCTGAAGCCGGCCAGAGCCGAGTACAGGTTGACGGGACGGGTAGGTGCCATGCACCCACTCTGCCACTTTGGGCGCAGCCCCCGGTCGCTGCGGGCCTGCCTGCCGGCCGTCACGTTGCGGCCGATGGAGCGGTACACGACTCAATTGCTTGAACTAAACTTAGGGAGCTTCGTCGTGCGGTTCCCGAGCGAACAGCCGCCGGGGGACGACGGGTGGCACATCGACTCGAGCTTCCCGGCACGACGCCACGACGCCTTCCAGCGGCGAGCCAATGTCAACACGAGGGGCCGGGCGCTGCTCATGTTGTTCCTCCTGACCGATGTCACGGCGCAGGACGCTCCGACCCGGCTACGCGTCGGGCCCCACCACGACGTGGCCCGGATCCTCGCCCCCCATGGCGAAGACGGGCTGAGCATGCTGGCCGCCTCGCAGCGCGCGGCCGAGGCGACGGCCGACCACCCCGTGGCGCTGGCCACCGGACGGCCCGGCGACGTGTACCTTTGCCACCCGTTCCTGGTCCACGCGGCTCAGGCCCACCGGGGGCGCTCCCCGCGTATCATTGCCCAGCCACCCCTGCACCCACCGGGGTGGACGAACACGTCGTTTGACGCCTTCGCCGGCACCTCGTCGGTGAAGGCCGCGATCAGGGCGGCGCTGCATGATGTCCCTCGCCACCAGGAGGTCCGATGAGATGTCCCAGCACGCCTACTTGAGCTCGGTCAATGTCGGGGCCCCGAGGCCGGTGCGGGCAAAGTCGGGCTGGAGCGGGATCGACAAGCGGCCCGTTGCGGGAGCAGTGCGGGTGGCGGAGCCCAGCGCCGGGCGCAGCGGGCTGGACGGCGACCACATCTGCGACACCCCCAACCACGGTGGCCCCGGGCAGGCGCTGTACGCCGTGGCCCGGGAGGACCTCGACTGGTGGCAGGGCCGTCTTGGTCGCCCCGTGCCCAACGGCAGCTTTGGCGAGAACCTCACCACCGTCGGGCTCGACGTAACATCGGCCCGCCTCGGGGAGCGTTGGAGAGTGGGGGAGCAGGTGGTCCTGGCTGTCACCACCCCGCGCATACCCTGTGCCACTTTTGCCGTCTGGATGCGCGAGCGGGGGTGGCTGAAGGCGTTCACGGCCCGAGCACGCCCGGGGGCCTACCTGCGCGTGGTGGTGCCGGGAGAGGTGCAGGAGGGCGACACCATCGAGCTTGTCCATCGGCCTGACCACGATGTCGACATCGGCCTCTGCTTTCGCGCCCTGACCCGGGAACGTGCCCTGCTGCCCCGGCTCCTGGCCGCCGGCGACGACCTGGAGCCCGAGCTGCGCCAACGCGCCCTTGCGGGCGAGGGTTTTGACATTGACGAAGGGCCGGACGACGAGGCGGGACAACCGGGCGACGAGGGCCCGCCACCGACCTGAGCGACGGTGCAAACGGGAGGGCCGACCCGTCGGGCCGCAGCGCGCGCTCGGTCCCGCCGCCTTGGCCAGCCCTTCGGTGTCTAGTACGAGGAGGTCCGCTACGCCGGGACGGACTTGGTGACGTCGCGGGGCTCGCCACGATCGACCGACCTCCTCGATCTGACCGTCAGGTGCGGGGCCATGTTCGGCACGTAGCTCGGCTAGCAGCTCAGCCAGGACGTCTCTCGGCGGCGAGGGGGGGAGTGGTGCGCGTCGAGCAGGAGCTTCACCCTGCCAGCAGCGCCTGCTGGCGGTGCCAGAGGGCCTCCGCCTCGTCTACAGCCCGTCGGTTCGCCTCGACCTGCGCACCGATCTCGTCGGTGAACTCGGCGTAGTACGCCAACGCGGCCTCGACCTGCTCGCGGCGAAGCCCGAACAGCTCGGAGGAGCCCGCCGGGGCATAGCAGTGGTCGCTGCGGCGTTGGAGCCCGCCCTGAGGGTGGCGTCCATTGCGCACCTGTGCCTGCTCCACCGACTACAACATTGGCAATGGCGCGCCGAGCGAGGTCCGGTCCGATGGCTGCTGAGGCAGACCTCTTCTCCGTAGATCCCGCAGGCGACGTCGCCCACCGCCTCGACGCGTACCGGTGGCCGAGCCCCGGCCGCTTCCCGGTCAACCGAGCCAGCGCCAAGGTCCGTCCCGTCGTCTGGCACGACCTCCTCGAGTCCGGTCAGCCGATGATCGTCGCCGGGTACGCCTCTGTCGCCCAGCTGATCGACTTCGTCTCCGAGTGGGCGAGCTGCAGGCCGTCGAACGAGGCCGCCACGGTGCGGGTGCTCCTGGGTGGCGAGCCCTACCCGACCGCCAGACGGGACTTCTCGTCGACGACGGCGGGCTTCACCGAGGAGGTCCAGCGGTACTGGTTGGAGGAACGAGGCATCTCGCTCCAACACTCGGCTCGCATAGTCCAGGTCCTGGAGGCCATCGACCGCGGGCAGCTCAGCGCCCGTTTCCTCCACGGCACAAGCCGTCTCCACGCCAAGATCTACGTCGGCGCCAACGCCGCCACACTTGGGTCCAGCAACTTCACGGCAGCGGGCCTTTCCGACCAGGTGGAGGTCAACGCCCGCTTCGAAGCCGAGCGCGACCGCCACCGCTATGACGAGCTGGTGGGCATCGCCGAGAACCTGTGGTCCGCTGCCACCGACTGGACGGCCGAGCTACGGGAGCTGCTCGAAGGTCTTCTTCAGGTGGTCGGCTGGCGCGAGGCACTGGCCCGGGCATGTGCCGAGCTGCTGGAGGGAGAATGGGCCGAGCGCTACCTGGGGGCCCTGCCCACCGAGGCGGGGGCGCTCTGGCCGTCGCAGCGGGCCGGGATCGCCCAGGCTCTCTGGGTCACCAAGGACGTGGGCAGCGTTCTGGTCGCGGACGCCACCGGCTCGGGCAAGACCCGGATGGGCGCCCATCTGGTCAGAGCTCTACGGGACCGACTGTGGTCGAGCGGCCGTGTACGGCGGGACCTGTGCGTCCTGGTGTCACCGCCGGCCATCACCGCCACCTGGAAGCGGGAGGCGTTCGCCTGCGGCCTCAGCCTCGACATCGCCTCACACGGGATGTTGAGCCGCACCCGAGCGGACGGGCCCAGGATGGAAGAGGAGGCCGTCGCCAGAGCCCAGATCCTCGCCGTCGACGAGGCCCACAACTTCTTGAACCGGGAGGCAAACCGCACACAGCAGCTGCGCCGCAGCCGGGCCGACCACGTACTGCTCTTCACTGCCACCCCCATCAACCGCGGGCCCGGCGACCTCCTTGCCCTCGTGAGCCTCCTCGGGGCCGACAACTTCGACGACTCCACCCTGGCCACCCTCTCCCAACTGGCCGCCCGTCGTGGCTCCGACCAGGTCCTGTCCGGCCAGCAACTCGACGTTCTCCGAACCGAGATAGCCCGGTTCACCGTGCGGCGGACCAAGAGCCAGCTGAACGACCTGGTGGAGCGCGACCCCGGCTCCTACACCCACCCCGAGAGCGGCCGCGTCTGCCGCTACCCCGCCCACGACGCCCGTACCTATCCGACCGGCGAGACCGCCGGCGACGAGGAGGCTGCCACCCTTGTCCGCCAAGCGGCTGCCGGCCTCTCGGGTATTGCCCGCCTCGAGAGGCGGGTCAGCGTGCCGCTTGCGCTCCGCTCCGAGTACAGCGACGAACGCTGGCTGGCGTTCCGCCTGCGCTCCACCCACGGCCTCGCCCTCCACCAGGTCCTGGCCGCCCTGCGTTCCTCTCGTGCCGCCCTCGTCGAGCACCTCGAGGGCACCGCCGCCGCCGTCGGCCGCTACGGGCTCGGCGGGAAGGCCAAGCCCGCACCAACCGGCAACGTCATCGCCAGGCTGGACGAGCTCGCCACCCAGGGGCCACCGGAGATGGACATCGCCTGCCCCGCCCCGGACTGGCTCACCGACCCCGGGCGATGGGCGGAGGAATGCCACGCCGAACAGAGCCGTTACCGCGCCATCCTCGAACTGGTCTCGGGGATCTCCCCAGCTCGGGAGAGGGCCAAGGCAGCGGTGATCATTGACCTGGCAACCCGGCGAGAACGGGTCCTCGCCTTCGACCAGCACCCCATCACGCTGGCGGCGCTGGCCGGCCACCTGCATGAGCGGGGGCTCGACCCGGTGGTGGCCACGGGCAGCGACCAGGCCGGCAGGCAGCGCGTCGAGACGATGTTCCGCCGGACCGCCACCGGACAGGCCGTCGCGCTGTGCTCCGATGCCCTGAACGAAGGCCTCAACCTCCAAGGCGCCGCCGCGGTGGTCCACCTGGACCTGCCCACCACTCTACGGGTGGCCGAGCAGCGCGTGGGGCGGGTCGACCGCATGGACAGCCCGCACGACCGGATCGAAGTGCTCTGGCCCAAGGACGGGCCCGCCTTCGCCACCCGCGCCAACGAGCTCCTGGCCCAGCGCTCCGACGAGAACGCCCGGCTGCTCGGCTCCAACCTGCCTATCCCCGACCTCACCGGCGAAACCGATGCCGAGCGGATCGTGAACGTGGAGGACAAGATCGCCGAGGCCGAGCAGCCCGGCGCCGAGCAGTGGGACGGCATCCGCGACGCCCTCGACCCTGTCCGTAGGCTCGTCGGGGGCAACGACCCGCTCCTCGCGCCCGAGGTCTACGAACGTCTGCGCCAGACCCCCCACCGGGTCATTGCCCGCGTCAGCCTCCTTCGCACCCACCAGCCGTGGGCCTTCCTTGCCGTGGCCGGCAGCTCTGACGGCGCCCCTCGCTGGCACTTCCTCGACGGGCCTCACCTGCAGCACACCGCCGGCGACCTCGGCTCCATCTGCGCCCGCCTCCGCCATGAGCTGTCGTCGGGCCCGCCCGGTGCCACCTTCGACCCCGACGCAGCCGACCTGCTCGAGCGAGCCCTCGAAGCAGCCTCGCGTCAAGAGTTCCGCGCCTTACCCCAGCGGATGCAGCGTGCCCTGCAGCAGATGCGGACAGTGCTGCAGTCGTGGGCCCTGGCCGCCCGCCAGGCCGCCGACGAGCACGGCGCACGGGTACTTCACAGCCTCGCAGACCTGGCCCAGCCCCGGGGCGCTGACACCGCGGTCGACCCGTACCTGGTAGCCGAACGTTGGCTCACCCTCGTCGCTCCCACCCTCGACGCGCACCGCCGCCGCCAGCACCGCAGGCCCTATGTCCTCCTGTCCGACATCACGCCTACCCTCCGGCGCGAACCCCTGCCCGTCAGCATGGTCACCGAGGCGTTCGCCGACCTGCCGGAGCTGACCCCCCTCGCCGAACGGGTCACCGCCTGCATACTCGGGGTTCCCGGGCCGGCGCGGGAGACCGCGCCCACCGTGCCCGCTCCTCTACCTGGTGCCAGTAGGTAGTGGGCCAAGGAGACCGTCATCTCGACCAGGCGGGCCGTCGGGCCACCCTCCGGTGAGCCGCTCGCCGCGGAGGGCCTGCTACCGACCCGTGGTCAGGGTAAACGGACCAGGTCGGCCATGTCTGCGATGGCGGCGTCGAGCTCGTCGTTCATGCTGCCGCCGAAGTGGCCGGCGTCGTCCACGATGACGAGCCGGCTGGCAGGCCAGCGCTTGTGCAGCTCCCATGCGGTGTCGAGGGGCCCGGAGACGTCGTGGCGCCCATGCACGAGCACGGCGGGCAGCTGCGCGATGCGGTGGACGTTGGCCAGCACCTCGCCGTCGGGCAGGAAGCACCCGTGGCCCCAGTAGTGGGTGACCAGCCGGGCGAAGACCAACCGCCACTGCGGGTCGCGCAGCTGTAGGCGGGGCCCGGCGCCCGGAGCCAGGGACATGTGGGTGTCCTCCCAGGTGCACCACCGTAGGGCGGCCTCCTCCTGCACCGCCGGGTCAGGGGACGCCAACCGACGGGCGTAAGCGGCGGCCAGGTCGCCCCCCCGCTCGTCCTCGGGCAGGAACCCGACGAACTCGTCCCACTCCCGGGGGAACAACCGGCCCATGTCGCGCGTGACCCATTGCGTCTCCCGCAGCCGGCCGGAGGTCACGGCCCCGAGGACGAGCCCCAGCACCTGTCCGGGGTGGCGCTCGGCGTAGACCAGGGCGAGGGTCACCCCCCATGACCCGCCCACGACCACCCAGCGGTCGATGCCCAGGTGCACCCGTAGCCGCTCGATGTCGCGGACGAGGTGGTCGGTGGTGTTCGTTGTGAGGTCGGCACCGGGCTCGGACACCAGCGGGCGACTGCGCCCACAGCCTCGCTGGTCGAAGAACACAGCGTTCCAGCGGGCCGGGTCGAAGCTGCGACGGGTGCCGGCGTTGGGAGGGGAGCCGGGGCCGCCGTGCAGCCACACGGCGGGGATCCCGCCCGGCGTGCCGACGGCCTCCCAGTAGACGGACTGGCCGTCACCGACGTCGAGGTGGCCGCAGTCGTACGGTTCGATCGGTGGGAACACATTGCGATCCTGCCAGGCCAGCGGTTCCCGTGCCCGATGTCGGTTGTACCGGTGACCGACGTTGGGCTCGGGTGCCCGGGACGGTGGAGGCGCTGGGCCGTCCGGGCCGTCCCTGAGCGGGGGGGCCCGCTGTAGCATCGGGGTCGTGGACGCCACGACCTGGATAGAGGAGTTCTCCGCAGCATTGGGCGTCGACGCCCCGTCGGAGCAGGAGCGGGCCGACGTGCTGTCGCTGGCGTCGGTGGCCGCCAATGCCTCGGAGAGGATGGCTGCGCCCATCTGCTGCTGGGTGGCGGCGCGTGCCGGCCGTCCTGCGGGCGAAGCCCTGGCTGTCGCCCGGCGCCTGGCCATGCCCGGACCGGCAGACTGAGGGGCCTCCATGGCGAAGCGGCGTGAGAAGCGACTGGACCCCGCCCACTGGGTATCGCTCAAACCGTTCGGTTTGGGCCAGGCGCGGCCCAACAACCTCCAGTCGATCCTGGACGCTCTGGTCGACAACCGGGACAACCTGGCCTACGCGTGGCGGATCCTCAACCATGGCACCTGCGACGGGTGCGCCCTCGGTACCACGGGTATGCAGGACTGGACCCTGGACCAGGTCCACCTGTGCAACGTCAGGCTCCGCCTGCTGAGGCTCAACACGGCGCCGGCGATGGACACCTCGCTGCTGGAGGACGTCTCCCGGCTCGAGGGTATGCCACCACGCCAGCTGCACAAGTTGGGCCGTCTCCCCTTCCCCATGGTCCGCCAGCAGGGTGAAGCCGGCTTCAGGCGGACCAGTTGGGACGAGGCGCTCGGACTGGTGGCTTCCCGCCTGGCCGCGTCCCCGCCGGAGCGCCTGGCCTTCTACCTGACCAGCCGGGGCGAGCCGAACGAGAACTACTACGTGGCACAGAAGGCGGCACGCGCCCTGGGCACGAACTCGGTCGACAGCGCGGCGCGGCTGTGCCACGCCCCCAGCACCCTGGCGCTCAAGGGAGCGCTCGGTGTGGCCGCCACCACCTGTTCCTACACCGACCTGATCGGTACGGACCTGGTGGTCTTCATCGGCTCCAACGTGGCCCAGAACCAGCCGGTCATGATGAAGTACCTGTACCACGCCCGCAAGGCGGGCACCCAGGTGGCGGTGGTCAACACCTACCGGGAGCCCGCTATGGAGCGGTACTGGGTGCCGTCGAACCTGGAGAGCGCCGTGTTCGGGACCAAGGTGACCGACCGGTTCTTCGAGGTGAAGGTGGGCGGTGATATCGCCTTCCTCAACGGGGTGCTCAAGCACATGATCTCCGAAGGCTGGGTGGACCGCGAGTTCGTGGACGGCCACACCACCGGCTTTGACGAGCTGGCGCGGAGCCTGGCCGACCAGGGCTGGGAGGCGCTCGAGGCGGCTTCCGGTTCCAACCGCCAGGAGATGCAGGCACTCGGGCGGATGCTCGGCCGGGCCCGCACCGGGGTGCTCGTGTGGAGCATGGGGGTCACCCAGACCAGCCATGGCGAGGATGCGGTACGGGCGGTGGTCAACCTCGGCCTGGCCCGGGGGTTCGTGGGCCGGCCGCACTGCGGGCTCATGCCTGTCCGCGGGCACTCCGGGGTACAGGGAGGGGCGGAGATGGGCGCCTATGCCACCGCCTTCCCCGGTGGCGTGGCGGTCGATGAGGCCAACGCAGCGCACCTCAGCGAACTGTGGGGCTTCCCGGTCCCTGCGTCCCCCGGGCTCACGGCGCCCGAGATGGTCGACGCGGCGCACGAGGGGCGCCTGGACGCTCTCGTCGCCTCGGGAGGCAACTTCCTCGAGGTGCTCCCGGACCCCGCGTACGTCCGGGAGGCCCTCGGCCGGCTGCCGTTGCGGGTGCACCTGGACATCGTCCCCTCCTCCCAGATGCTGGTGCCCGGAGCAGGGACGGTCGTACTGCTGCCGGTCCAGACGCGTTACGAGATGAGAGGTGGGGTAACCCAGACGTCGACCGAGCGCCGGGTCATCTTCAGCCCCGAGGTCCCCGGTCCCCGGATCGGAGAAGCCAGGGCCGAGTGGGAGGTCTTCGCCGCTCTCGCTTCATTGGCCCGTCCGGACAGGGCTCCCCACCTCGCCTTCGACGGCACCGCCGCCATCCGCCGCGAGATCGCCCGGGTGGTGCCCAACTACGAGCTCATGGGCACCTTGGAGCGGGAGGGCGACCAGTTCCAGTACGGAGGGGCCACCCTGTGCGCAGGGTGGAAGTTCCCGACGCCGGACGGGCGCGCCCGTTTCGCCGTGGTGGACGTGCCCGAGCAGGCCGTGCCGGAGGGAGCTTTCCTGGTTGCCGCCAGGAGGGGCAAACAGTTCAACAGCATGGTGCAGGGCGACAGGGACGGCCACACCGGTGCCACCCGGTCCTCTGTGATGCTCAACCACCTGGACGCCGCTGCCCTGGGAGCTGCGCCGGGGAGCCGTCTCGTCCTGCGCAACGAGCACGGCTCGCTCGAAGGTGAGGCCCAGTTGGCACCCGTCGCCCGGGGCACCGTGCAGGTGCACTGGCCGGAGGGGAACGTGCTCCTGGGGGCCCACCGCCGCTCGAGCGGCTCGGGGATCCCCGACTACACGACGGCCGTCTTCATCGATGTTGTGCCGGCAAGCACCGGGCCGGGGCCGGGGAGGGCCTAGGAGTGGGCCCCGTGCGCCCGGGGCCGACGGTGCGCACCGCGGCCTGGGAGGTGCTCGACGAGGCTGTCCATCGTGGCGAGGACACCTTGGCGACCGAGGAACCGATGGAGATCCGCCTCGTGACGGGCGAGCGGCGGGCCCCGGTTGCGGTGACCATGCGCACCCCCGGGGCCGACTTCGAACTGGCAGCGGGCTTCCTCTACAGCGAGGGCATCATCCGGGAGCGCAGCCAGTTGAGGGCGGTCAGCTACTGCACCGACCCCGGAGTGGGCGAACAACAGCGCTACAACATCGTCAATGTCGAGGTCCGGGGTGCGAGGACGCAGGACCTGGCCCTGCTGGAGCGGCACTTCTCCATTACGAGCGCCTGTGGTGTGTGCGGCAAGGCCAGCCTCGACGCGCTGCGGGGGCGGGGGTTGGGCCCTCCCGCCCCCGGCCCCGAGCTCAGGCCTGAGGTACTGCGTTCGCTCCCCGGCCAGCTGAGGAGCGCCCAGCGGCTCTTCGACAGCACCGGGGGCCTCCATGCAACCGGGCTGTTCACCTCGGAGGGCCGGTTGGTGGCCTCCCGGGAGGACGTCGGGCGGCACAACGCCATGGACAAAGTGGTCGGCTGGGCGCTCATGCAGGGCAGGCTCCCTCTGGAGGGCCACGTGCTGGTGGTGAGCGGGCGCGCCAGCTTCGAGCTCGTACAGAAGGCCGTGTCGGCCGGCGCGGCGGCGCTGTGCTCGGTCTCCGCGCCGAGCAGCCTCGCGGTGGACCTGGCCCGGGAGTTCGGCCTGACCCTGGTCGGGTTCCTCCGGCCGGGCCGTTTCAAGTTGTACGCGGGCGAAGAGCGCGTCGCGTTGCAGGGGCTGCCGACCGGAGGCGGGCGGCCCCAGGGCGCCGGGCCGGCTGTGACGCCCGGCCCGGGTGGACGTCTCCACCCGCCTGCTACACCCGCAACCCACCCGTGAGCTGACGACACGACGGCCCGGCGGCCGGACGATGAGCCTATGACCACGACGGACTGGACCATCGACCTGGCGCTCATCGGCATCGTGTTCCTGCAGGTCCGGGACCGCCGGCTCAGCCTGCGGCTCCTGCTCCTCCCGGTGGCCCTGTGCGCTTGGGCGGCGGTGACCTACCTGAGGGGTGTGCCCACGGCCGGCAACGACCTGCTCCTCGTGGCCCTCTGCCTGGGTGCGGGCGTTGCCCTCGGCGCACTGGCCGGTGCCTACACCAAGGTCACAACGGGCCCCGACGGGCACCCGTTGTCCAGGGCGGGCACGGCCGCTGCCACCTTCTGGGTCGTCGGGGTGGGGGCCCGGTTCGCCTTCCAGCTCTACGCCACCCATGGTGGTGCAAGCCACATCGCCAGCTTCTCTGCCTCCCATTCCATAACCTCCACTGCGGCATGGACGGCGGCGCTGGTGCTGATGGCCATCGGCGAGGCCCTTGTCCGCACCGGCGTGGTGGCCTACCGGGGCTATGTGCTGGCACCCGCCGCTGCCGGCGGCCAGCAGGCATGATTGGCTTTGGTGACCGCGCTGACCGATCCTGCGACGGGTGTGCGCCATCCCTTGGCGCTGGGGCTCAATGTGGCGTCGCTGGGCGCGCTCGTCTACGGCGTGTCCACCCAGGCCCAGCCGGGCCTTGCCGGCCACCACCTGGTGGTGCTGGCGCTCCTGGTCGCCTCCACTGCCGGATGGGCCGGCTGGTTGGTGAGCCGGGGCCGCGACGTCCCCGCGGTTTCGGCTGTCTGCACCGTCACCTTCGGCCTCGCCGGCGGTGCCCTCACTGTTTTCTCCCCGCTCGGGCTGGTTTTCGTGGGCGTGGCGGCGCTGGGGGCGACGGTGGCCTGGGAGCCGCGGTCGGCCGTGTGGGTGGCGCTCAGCGGCCCGGCGGCGGTGGCGGTCGCCTCGGCGCTGACGGGCCGTCCGGACGCGTACCTGGGGGCGGCCGCCGCGGCCGTACTGGCGGGTGGGGCGATGGGGTTCAGCCGGCGCCAGTCCGTCCAGGCGGCGGCCCGGGAGGTGGAGGTCCAGGTCAGCGAAGCCCGCGCCGATGCCGAGAAGGCGCGCGCCGAGCTCCTCGCCGGCCGTAACCATCTCGCCCGCGAGCTGCACGACGTCCTCGCCCACACCCTGTCGGCCCTTTCCCTCCAGTTGGAGGTGCTCGACACCGTGGTGGCCACGGGGGGCGACGCACGCGAGCAGCTGGACATGGTCAAGCGGTTGGTGAGGGACGGCCTCGACGAGGCCCGCGGGGCGGTGCGGGCACTGCGGGAGGACTCGCCTTCGCTGGAGACGGCACTGGCTGCGCTCGCCAGGGACCGGGGTGCGACGTTGGCGGTGGACGGGCGGCCCAGGCAGGTCGGTCCCGACGTCGGCCTTGCCCTCTACCGGGTGGCCCAGGAGGCACTGACCAACGTGGTCAAGCACGCTCCCGGTGCTGCAGCATGGATGAACCTGGAGTTCACCGACGGCTCCGTTGCCCTGGCGGTCGTCGACGAGCGCTGCGGGCCCGTGCCCGAGGTGGGCACCGCACCGCTCTCCGCAAGCGGTGGTGGTTACGGGGTACAGGGGATCAAAGAACGGGTCCTCCTGCTCGGGGGGCGCGTCGAGGCGGGGCCGACCGGCAATGGTTGGAGGGTCTACGCGGAGGTACCGGCGTGAGGGTGCTGATCGCCGACGACCAACGGGTGGTCCGTGAGGGCCTGGCAACGATCGTCGGCGCGCTGGCCGGAGTGGAGGTGGTCGGCCTGGCGGCGGACGGCGAGGAGGCTGTGGCCATGGTCGAGCTTCTCGGTCCCGACGTGGTGCTCATGGACCTCAGGATGCCGGTCATGGACGGTGTGGCCGCCACCGCATCGATCCGGGCCCGTCACCCCGGGGCCCATGTCGTGGTCCTCACCACCTACGCCGATGACGGGTCGGTCATTGCGGCCATGAGCGCAGGCGCTTCCGGCTATCTCACCAAGGACTCGACCCGCGACGACATCCGCCGCGCCCTGGAAGCTGCAGTGGCCGGCCAGGCACTGCTCGACCGGGCGGTGCAGGCCACCCTGGTCCGCGCCGCTGCCGGAGCGACGCGCCCCGGCGCGGTTGGCCGCGAGCTCCCCGACGGCCTGACCGAACGGGAGGCGGAGGTCCTGTCGCTGATCGCCCAGGGCCTGTCCAACAGCGAGATCGCCTCCCACCTCTACGTTGCCGAGACCACCGTGAAGACCCACATCAACAGGATCTTCGCCAAGACCCGGAGCCGTGACCGTGCCCAAGCCACCCTCTACGCGCACAAGCACGGGCTGGTGGGCTCCTAGCTAGGCACACCACGGGCCCGGGCCGGCACCCGTCCTCCCACCAGGCCGGGTGGGCCCGGCCTGTTCACTGGATGCCGCACACCGTCCCGAGGGCCTTCGGCACGGCCGTGGTCTGGCGCCCGTCAGGCGTGCAATAGGGGTTGGGCCTGGACAGGTCCACCTCGTGCCAGGCACCGTGCGAGTACTCCATCAACGCCCCGTGCGGTGAGCCGACCGGCCCGGTGTAGCCGGGCCTTGCCGACTCCAGGTTGGCGATCATCACCGAGATCTCGGCCAGGTTGCCGGCGCAGGCCAGATGGCCGTTGTAGAGGATCCGCACCCGGGGGCCGTAGCTGCGCTGCAGCGCCGCGACCATGACGGCCGAGCGGCACTCCGCGAGGGCGCTGCCACCCGGGGCGGCCCCGTTGCCACCCGTCGTCCCGCACCGGCTGAGCAGCAGCGCCGCAGGCAGCAAGAGGACCGCGCCGGCCAGGCGCCGTGGGCGGGTACCGGCCCTGGTACCGCCGCGCCGGGGTGCTCCCGCCCACCCAGCGGGAGGGGTCGAGCGGCCCGTGCGATCGGGGCCCTTGCGGTCCATGCTGCCATTCTGCGCTCAGGGCGGGCCCGACCGTCCGCCTGCTCGGGGGCACCGGTTACGGGCCGGGCCTGGAGGTGGCCCGGTGTGGGTCAGAGCAGCTCGCTGCTGACCAGGCCCTTGCGGAACACCCGCTGGGTGGCGAAGAAGAGGAGCAGGGGTGGACCGAGCGAGAGGAGGTAGGGCCCGAGCGGGTTGCCCACGGTGCCGTTGAAGATGTCCAGGGGCAGGGTGTTGGCGGCCTGGTTGGAGGGGCTGAGGACGGCCTGGGCCACCTGGTACTCGCCCCAGACCCAGACCAGGGTCAGCACGGAGACGGCCACGAGCGTGCTGGCCGCGTGCCGGAGCACCAGTCTCACCACGATCGTGAAGTTGGAGGCACCGTCCACGCGCATGGCGTCGAAGAGGCTGCGGGGGACGGCGGCGAACGCCGGCCTCAGGAAGAAGACGGCTAGCGGGAGGTTGGCTGTCACGTACAGCACGGCCATCCCGGCCCGGGTGTTGACCAGCCCCAGACGGACGATCTCCTCGTACTGGGGGTAGATGAAGATGACGCCGGGGACGGCGAGGGTGAACAGCACGAACAGGAACAGAGGGCCCCGTAGGCGGGAACGCCCGTAGGCCAACAGGTAGGTGGCCGGGACGGCGAGGGCCAAAGTGCCGACGACGGTGACTGCGCTGAGGAGGAGGGAGTTCCACAGGCCGCTCTCCACCAGGGGCCAGTTGGTGCCCGAGAGCACGTGGGTACCCGGCCAGCCCGGGGCCTCCCCTGCAAAGGGCGCCAGGACGAGGAGGGCCATCAGGGCCAGGAGCAGCCGGCGCCGATGCGCAGCCCAGCGCACCGAGGTGCCCAGGCTCCTCCTCGGGTGCACGGCGCTGTGGGCCGGGGCGACCCACCCGGCCGGCCCCGGTGCGCCCCGGGCCGGCCGGGTGGCCCGTCGGCCCGAGCGGGCCAGGCTGCCCACCAGGTGCCGCAGGCGTGACCGGCGCCCCTCACGTGGGTAGGCGGCACGGTAGCCCGCAAAGGCCACCATCACCAGGCCCACCCCGATGAGCGCTCCCATCGCCGAGGCCTCACCGAAGTTGTAGTAGCCGAAGGCCAGCTTGTTGGCGTAGAAGCCGATCAGCGAGGTCCCTCCCGGGAAGCTCGGCCCACCGTTGGTGAGCAGGGCGACCGGTTGGTAGGCCTGGGCCTCGGCCAGCAGGCGCAGGGCCACGACGAAGGCAAGCATGGGCCGGACCGATGGCAGCACGACCCGGGCCCAGAGCGTGAAGCCGCGTGCGCCGTCCACCCGGGCAGCCTCGATCACGTCCTCGGGGCAGTTGCTCAGGGCGCCGAGCAGGAGGAGGTAGCACCAGGGGGCTCCCTTCCAGATGGCCAGGGCCACGACGGCACCGAAGGCCAGCCGTGGGTGGTAGAGCCACAGCAGCCCCGGGGGCAGGCCGAGCAGGTCGTGGCCCAGCCGGTCGGCGACCCCGTTGACGTTGAACCAGCCCAGGAAGACCTGGCCGGCAACCGTCCAGGGGACAGCCAGGGGGAGCAGGAAGACCACCGTCAGCAGGCCGCGGCCCACCTTTACCCGCAGCGTCGCCCATGCTGCGACCAACCCCAGGGCAACCTCGGCCGGGACCGTGAGCACCAGGTAGGCCACCGTGTGCAGGGCCGAGACCGGGACCATGACGTCGGCGAAGAGCCTCGTGTAGTTGCCAAACCCGGCAAAGCCGTCGGGCTCGAGCTGGTACCAGGTGGCAAAACTACCCCCCACCTCCTCCAGGAGGGGGAAGCCGACGAACGCCACGAGGAACAAGAAGGGCAGGCCGAGGGCCGTGCCGAGAGCGACGGAGCGCCAACCCCCTGGCCCGCCCGCACGGGACAGGGGCGCCGGGGCGCCTCCTGCGTGTTGGGCCGTCGGCCCGTCTGGTGCTCTTACGACGTGCGACCTTACAGGGGCAGGCGGGGGAGCACCGACCGGGCAGCGTCAGCCGAATAACGCCCAGCGTTGCCCGGGCAACGCACAGTGCGCCCAAGTGCCGCGTCCTGCCCGGAAGGTTGGCCACACCAGGTGCCCTCGGAAGGCCTAAGGCTATTATCTGCGCCCAAGGAGGGGGGAGGGATGACAACTAGCCGCTTCCCTTGCGGTCCTTCTCATGTGGGGCCCTCGTACCCGGCTCGGGGTTGGGGCCCTGGGGGGGTGCCCCGTGGCTGAGGCCACAGCCGCCGGGCGTCGTCGCGGCCTGTTGTCCCCTTTGGGCCACCGCGACTTCCGGCTGATGATGACCGGTTACTCGGTGTCGGTCGCCGGGTCGTGGGCCTACAACGTCGGCCTCGCCGTGTACGTCTACAACCAGACGCACTCGGCGGGCTGGGTCGGCGCCGTTACCGTGGGGCGCTTCGTGCCTTCGACGCTCTTCGGCTCGTACGGGGGCGTCCTGGCCGAGCGTTTCGAGCGGGTCCGGTTGATGGTGGCGCTGGACGGTGCGTCCACACTGCTCATGGCCGCGCTCACCCTGGTGGCGCTGGGCCACGGTGCGCCGATCGTCGCCATCGCCCTGGGCGCGGGCAACTCCCTGTTGGGCGTGATCTACCAGCCTGCGGTTGCCGCCGTGACCCCGGAGCTCGTGCCCGAGGACGAGCTGGCGGCTGCCAACACCCTGTCCAACACGGTGGGCAACCTCGCCGTGGTGGTAGGCCCGGGACTGGGCGCCGTCCTCCTGCTGCTCGGGGACACGCCCCTGACCTTTGCCGCCAACGCCGTGAGCTACCTGTTCTCAGCTCTGGTCGTGTCCAGGATCTCGGCCCGGAGCGTACCTGTCGACGTCACGGCCGGAGGGGCCCGGGGCCCTTTGCGCCAGATGCTGGTCGGTGCCCAGGCCATCCTCGGCTCCCCTACGGCGGTCGTGCTCTCCTCCTACAGCGTCGTGGCGAGCTTCGTCTACGGAGTGGACACGGTGCTGTTCGTGGTCATATCCGAGCAGAAGCTGGGGACCGGGCCCAACGGGTACAGCTACCTGCTGGCCGGCCTCGGCGTGGGAGGGCTGTTGGCGGCCCCGCTGGTCAAGCCCATTTCGGCCCGAGCCCGTCTCGGGCCTTCGATCATCACCGCCATGGCTGTCTTCTGCCTTCCCACCCTCATCCTGCTGGTGGTGGCCAACCCGGTCGTCGCCTTCGTGGTGGAGGTGGTCCGGGGTGGGGGGACGCTCGTGGTCGACGTGCTCGCCATGACGGCCCTCCAGCGCTCGTTGCCCAAGGACAAGCTGGCCCGGGTCTTCGGGGCGTTCTTCACGTTCGTCCTGGTGGCCATCACCCTTGGCGCGGTGCTGACCCCGTTGCTGCTCGGCGCTACGGACCTGAACGTGACCATGGCCCTTACCGGGGGGCTGGTGCCGCTGCTCTGCCTGCTCGGGTGGCCCGCCCTGGCCCGCATGGACCAGGCCAACCAGGCCGAGCTGGCCCTGGTCGAGCCCCGCCTCGCCCTGCTGCAGCGAGCCGCCATCCTGGCCAGCTCCTCCCGCCCGGTGCTCGAGAGGCTGGCCCGGGACGCGACAGTGGTCGATGTGGCAGCGGGCCAGGACGTGGTCCGCGAGGGTGACGAGGCGGACGCCCTCTACCTGGTAGAGGCGGGGGCGATGAGGGTGAGCTCGCATGAGGGGACCGGGCGGGAGAGGGAGCTGACCTCCCTCGGGCCGGGCGACTACTTCGGGGAGATAGGCCTCATGCGGCGTATCCCGCGCACAGCCACGGTCTCCGCCACTGCGCCGGGACGTCTGTTGCGCATCGACGGCGGCTCCTTCATGGCCGCCCTGGCGTCCGGGGAGGCCTCGTCGTCCCTGCTCGAAGGGGCACAGGCCCGTCTGGCCCGCACACCCAGCTACCTGAGCGCCGGGCCCGCCGTGCCGGGAGCGGCCGAGGCGTGACCGCAACGACCCGGAGCGTGGGGCTGACCGGCACCGAGGCCTTCATAGCCGGCGACCGCAGGCGTGCCCTGGCCCTGGGCAGGCCCATGGCCGACCGGGTCTCGGGCACGGCGCTGATGGCCGACATCTCGGGGTTCACGCCGCTCACCGAGGCGCTGGTGCGCGAGCTCGGCGCACAGCTGGGCGCGGAGCAGCTCACGGCCGTGCTGGACCGTGTGTTCGATGCCGTGCTGGGAGAGCTGCACCGCTACGGGGGCAGCGTGGTCTACTTCAGCGGTGACGCCGTCACCTGCTGGCTGGACGGCGACGACGGCAGCTACGGGGTTGCCTGCGGGCTGGCCATGCAGGACGCCATGGCCGGCGTGGCCGAGGCCACCACCCCGGGGGGTACGACGGTCCGCCTGGGCATGAAGGTGGCGGTGGTGACCGGCCCGGCGCGCCGTTTCGTGGTCGGGGACCCCGATGTCCAGTTGATCGACGTTCTGGCGGGCGCGGTGGTCGACAGGCTTGCCGCCACCGAGCAGGCGGCGAGGGTGGGCGAGGTGGTCCTCGACGGGCAGACCGCGAGCCGCCTGCAGGGGCGGGCCCAGCTGGTCGAGCTGAGGGGTGAGGGCCAGGGCACGGTGGGTGTGGTGTCCCCGGCAACGGTCCGGGCCCCGGCACCGGTCGTACTGCACACCGCTGAGCTGCCGCCCCTGCCCGAGGAGGTGACCCGTCAGTGGTTGCTGCCTGCGGTCTACGAGCAGCTGGCTGCGGGCCAGGGCCTCTTCCTGGCCGAGCTGAGGCCGGCAGTGCCCATGTTCGTGCGCTTCGGGGGGACCGACTACGACAACGAGCCGGACGCCCACGAGCGCCTGGACCGCTTCGTGCGCCAGGTGCAGAGGGTCGTCCACGGCTACGGCGGGAGCCTCCTCCAACTGACGCTGGGGGACAAGGGCGCTTACCTGTACGCCGTGTTCGGTTCCCCCCGGGCGCACGAGGACGACGGCGCCCGGGCCTGTGCGGCGGCCCTGGACGTCCTGGGGCTGGCAAGCCGTACGGAGGTGAGCGGCCTCAGCGTCGGGCTGGCCCGGGGATGGTTGCGCAGTGGGGCCAGCGGGCACCGGCACCGCCGCACCTTCTGCTGCCTGGGGGACGCTGTGAACCTGGCGGCCCGGCTCATGGTGGCAGCCCCCCCACAGGAGGCCTACGTGGAGGCCGGGCTGGCAGAGGAGGCGGGGGCCAGCTTCGTGTTCGAGCCCAGGGGCGAGCTGAGGGTCAAGGGCAAGGCCGGGACGGTAGCCGTCCAGCGCCTGGTCGGCCGCCCCGGTGCCGGGTTGGCCCGCCGGCGCCGGTCGCACGAGCCGCTGGTCGGCCGGGAGGAGGAGCTGGGCCTGCTGGTGGGGCTGGCCGATGAGGCCCGCGCCGGCCGGGGCGGCGTCGTGGCCCTGGTCGCCGAAGCGGGCATGGGCAAGTCCCGCCTGGTCGAGGAACTGGCGGCCGAGGCCACGCGCCACGGCCTGGCCGTCCACTCAGGGGCGGCGCCGGCTGTCGGGGGTGGCGCCGGTTACCTGGCTTGGAGGGGCATCTGGAGGGAGCTCCTCGACGTGCCCGAGGACGGCCCCGTCGAGCCGGCGCTGCGCCGGGCCCTGGCTGCGGCAGGCCCCGAACTGGTCGAGCGGCTCCCCCTCCTGGGAGCCGTCACCGGTGCCACCCTGGAGGACAACCCCCTCACCCGCAGCTTCGACGCCAAGTTGCGCAAGGCCTCGCTCGAGTCACTGCTCGCCCGTTACCTCGTGCTCCGGGCCGGCCAAGGGCCCCTCGTCCTGGTCATCGAGGACTGCCACTGGCTGGGCACGCTGTCCGAGGACCTGCTCGGGGTGATCTGTGCTGCCATCGGGGCCAGCGCGGTACTGGTCGTGCTCACCTACCGGCCCGGGGACTTCGTGGCCCCGGCCCTGCCGTACACGAGGGTGCTCGAGCTCGGAGGGCTGGACCGGGTGAGCGCCGGGCGGTTGGTGGCCGGGCGTTGGCGCTCACTGTACGGGGGGGCGGCACCGCTCCCGGACCGCCTCGTCGACCGTCTGGTCGAGCGGGCCGAGGGCAACGCCTTCTACCTGGAGGAGCTGGTCAGTTACCTGCACACCAAAGGGGTGAGCCCGGAGGACGAGGCCGCGGTGGCCCGTCTGGAGCTCCCCATGAGCCTGGCGTCGCTCGTGCTGTCCCGCATGGACGCCGTCGGGGAGAGGCCCCGGGCCACGCTCAAGGTCGCCAGCGTGGTGGGGCGTGACTTTGCCACCCCGGTCCTGCGGGGTGCACACCCGGACCTGGGCGGGGAAGCGGAGGTGGACGCCCACCTGGGCCAGTTGTGCAACGAGAACCTCGTGGCGCAGTTGGGGGCCGGAAGGGGCCGGTACTCGTTCAGGCATGCCGTGATCCGCGACGTCGCCTACGAGAGCATCCCGCTCGCCATGCGCACGGACCTGCACGGCCGGGTGGGCAACTGGCTCGAGGCCTCCGGGCTCGAAGCCCTGGACCTGCTGGCCCACCACTTCTGGCTCAGCGCCGACCAGGCCAAGAAGCTCCACTACCTGCTGGCCGCTGCCAGGTCGGCGCGGGGCCGTTACGCCAACGACGTCGCCGTCGACTACTTCCGGAGGGCCGCCCCCCTGCTCGAGGAGGAGCCCCGCCAGGAGGTCCTGATGGAGCTGGGGGGTGTCCTCGAGCTCAAGGGTGATTTTGTGGAGGCCGAGTCCGTCTTCGGCGAAGCCCTGGAGCTTGCGGCGCGCCGTGGGGACCGGCTGGGCGCGGCACGTGCCCGCACGGCCAGGGCTGCCCCCGTGCAGAAGCAGGGGGACCTCGAGCGGGCCCGTGCCGAGCTCGGCCTGGCGCGCCCGGAGCTGGAGGCACTGGGTGACGGGGCGACGCTGGGGCGGGTGGCCCACCTGTGCGGGACCATCGCGGCGCAGAGAGGCGACTATGCGGCGGCCCGTGAGCACTACGAGGCCAGCCTGGGCATACGCAGGGCGCTGGGCGACCGGGCCGCCGAGGCATCGGTGCTGAGCAACCTCGCCATCGTGGCCGAGTACGAGCAGGACTACGCCCGGGCCAGGGACCTCAACGAGCAGGCCCTGGCGGTACGCCGTGCCCTGGGGGACCGTTGGGGCACGGGGGTCTCCGAGAACAACCTGGGCATGGTCGCCTTCCTGGAGGGCGACTTCGCCGGGTCGCGCGCCCACCTGGAGGAGGCGCTGCAGGTCGAGCAGGCCGTGGGCGACTCCTGGATGGTGGCAATCGCCCGCCACAACCTGGGCAACACCATGAGGGAGATGGGGGAGCCGGGAGCGGCCGGGCGCAACTACGAGCAAGCGCTTGCCGCCTATGCAGCAGCGGGCGACAAATGGGCGCAGTGCCTGCTCCTCGAGGACATCGCCATGCTCGTGGCCGCCCTTGCCCCCCGCGGAGCAGCCCGGCTGGTCGGAGCGGCGGAAGCGGTCCGGGAGGAGACCGGCTCCCCCCGGGTGCCCGCCCTGCAGCAACAGCTCGACCAGAGGCTGGCCGTGGTGGCCGAGCACCTGGGCGACGACCTTGTCAACCAGACGGACCTCGGCCGTCGCCTCAGCCTGGGCGATGCCCGGGAGCTGGCGCTGGCCCTGTGCCGAGACCACACCGGCCCCGCCAGGCCCATCAGCGGGTGACCCGAGACGAAGGAGCAGAGTGACCATGCACGTGCCCCGAACCAGACGGTACACCCCGGCCCAGGCACTCCGCCGGGCCACACCCATGGCTGCAGCCCTGGTGGCCGTCGCCGGCATGCTCGGTGTGCTGCTGGACGCCTCAGCGCCTGCGGCGCTGGCCCAGAGCGCCCCCGCCGCCCCGGTCATAACCAGCCCCGCGGGGCTGGCCCAGCCCACCCCCACCGTGGTGGTCAGCGGCACGGCCGACCCGGGAGCGCAAGTAGGGGTCATGGACGGTGGGGTGACGGTGGGCGCCGCCACGGCTGCTACCTCGGGCGACTGGAGCGTCGCCGTGGACCTTCTGTCCGGGCCCCACCAGCTCACAGCCGTACAGGACGTGGCAGGCGTCGAGAGCCCGCCCTCGGCGGTCGTCCCCGTGACCGTGGCCGGCAACCAGTTGGTGACGAACGGGTCGTTCGAGCAGCCGGTGGTGACGAGCCCCTACGGCTTCCAGATCTACGTGGCCAGCACACCCCCGCCCGAAGAGGTGCTGAACGGCCCGGCTCAGTTCGTCAACGCCCCAATCTCGCCTCCCGCACTGGCCACCATCCCGGGGTGGACGGCCATCAACGGGTGCGGTATCGAGCTCCAGCAGCAGGCCATCGTGAAGGTCACGCCTTATGACGGCAACCAGTACGACGAGCTGGAGCCCAACTGCGTGGGAGGGGTCACCCAGACGGTGGCCACGGTGCCCGGCGAGCAGTACGTGCTGTCCTTCGCCTACCGGGCCCGGCCCAACACCCCGCCGTCCAACAACACCATCTCCGTGCAGTGGGGCGGCAGCTACGTGGTCGGCAGCGCCCAACCGGGCAGTGGCCTCCAGGGCGGGGCCAACTGGGTGGTCGCCCGCTATGCCGTCACGGCTACCGCCGACAGCACCGTGCTCCAGTTCGCCTCCACCGACCCCAACCTCCAGGACAGTGCCGGCGGTTTCATCGACGCCGTGTCGCTGGTACCCGAGGCGGCCCTGGTGCCGAACACCAGCTGGCTCACGGCCCAGGACCTCACAGGGACCGCCACCACCACGGGCGCCGGCACCCAGGGGACCATCGACTTCCAGGGGAACGCATCGTGGTACCGCTTCCCGGTGAGCCCGGGCCAGCAGGTCGACGTGAGCCTGGCCAATGTCCCCGCCGACTACCAGGTGGCCGTGTTCTCCGATATCGGCCAGGCCTACCAGGCCGAGCAGTCCTCCCCGCTCAACCTGGCCGCTCTCAGCGCCCAGACCCCGGGCAGCGCCTACAGCCCGTCGGCCTTCTCCCCCAGCGCGTTCTCGCCCAGCGCCTTCAGCCCGTCGGCCTTCTCGCCCAGCGCCTTCTCCCCCAGTGCGTTCTCGCCCAGCGCCTTCAGCCCGTCGGCCTTCTCGCCCAGCGCCTTCTCCCCCAGTGCGTTCTCGCCCAGCGCCTTCAGCCCGTCGGCCTTCTCCAGCGCGTACTCAGTGGCGCAGCTGGACAGCCTGTTGGCCGTCTCGACCGTGCCGGGTGCCGTCGACAAGTCGGTCAACGCCGACACATGGGACAACAGCGGCTACTTCTACGTACGGGTGTCGGGCAACAACGGCGCCTTCGCCCCCTTCCAGCCCTTCACCCTCAGTGTGCGGACCACGGGAGGTCCTTGCCAGGGGGTCACCCTCAGCACCTTCAGCAGCTCCGGCACGATCAGTGGGGCCGGGGGGCCGGCCTACCAGACCGTCATCGTCGACAACTCGCAGTTGATGCCGCAGGCGGCGCCCGGGGGGAGCCTCTACCCCGACCTGCAGGCGCTCGCGTCGGCCACCAACGGCGTGGTCGTCGACCTCAGCCAGAGCCAGCGGGTGGACCAGCTGGTGAGCCAGGCACAGCAGTACCCCGGCTGCCCCTATGCCGAGAACTTCGTGGCCGGCGCGGTCCAGGACATCGTCAACAGCTACCGCACGAGCACCGACAACCTGAAGTACGTCGTCATCGTGGGCGACGACAGCGTCGTCCCCTTCTTCCGTTACCCGGACACCGCCGGACTGGCCCCGGAGTCCGGCTACGTACCGCCTCTGCTAACGACCTCCCCGGCCGGCGCCGCCCTGGCCGACAACTACTACCTGAGCGATGACCAGTACGGCGCGGCCAGCCAGATAACGCTCCAGGGCACGACGGTGCCCCTGCCGACGGCGGCGGTGGGCCGGTTGGTCCAGACGCCGAGCGACATAGCGGCGACCATCCAGCAGTTCCTCAACGAGGGCGGCAGGATGCCGACGCCGACCTCCTCGTTGGTCACGGGTTACGACTTCATGGCCCCCCCTGCCAACGCGGTGGAAAGAGCCTTCGCAGCGGGCCTGGGCAGCGGTGCCACCAACGACACCCTCATCGCCCCCGACGGGGCCGCCCCCTCCAGCTCCTGGAGCGCCACCGACTTCGCCGGTTCACTGTTCGCCAGCCACCATGACCTGGTCTTCCTGGCCGGCCACTTCAGCGCCAACAACCTGCTGGCCGCCGACGAGACCACCACGTTGACCACCAACCAGTTCCAACAACAGGTGGGCAGCTCCCTGCAGGGCTCCCTGGTCATCGGGGCCGGCTGCCACGCGGGCTACGGGATCGACCCGGCTGCCGCCATCCCCGGCGTCACCGACCCACTGGCCTGGCCGCAGGCCTTCACCGAGGCCGGAGCGACGCTCATCGCCGGGACCGGCTACCAGTACGGCGACACCAACTACGTCGCCTACAGCGACCAGATCTACGTCGACCTGGCCCAGCAGCTCGGCTACGGCAACGGTTCCGCCCCCGTGGCCGTGGGCACCGCCCTACTGGCGGCCAAGCAGCAGTACCTGTCCAGCCTCGACCAGGTGAACGGGCTGGAGGAGAAGGCCCTGCTCGAGATCACCCTCTACGGGTTGCCCATGCTCGGGCTCCAGGAGCCCGACCAGCAGCCGGCGCCGGGCACGGCGGCAAGCTCCGTGACGCCCGTGCCGGCACCGAGCGGGACGCCCGGTGGCACCCTGGGCCTGGAGTCCGCCCTCCTCGACGTGCACCCGGCCCTGGTCCCTCGCACCGTGACGCCGGCCGGTTCGTCCAGCACCTACACCTACGACTCCGGTCCCCAGGGGGTGGTGGCCGACCCCGGAGGGCCGGTCCTGCCCGTGCAGACCGAGAACGTCAACGTCAGTGGCGAGACCCTGCGGGGGGTCGGCCTGTGGGCGGGGAGCTACTCCGACACGGCGGGCACCAGCCCGCTCACCGGTGACCCGGCCACCGAGACCGGCAACCCCGGTGTGGTGCCTTTTGCTTCGCCGGTGTTCTTCCCTCAGAGGACGTGGGGCCCCAACTACTTCGGCACCCTCCTCGGGGGCGGTGACACCCAGCTCGCGGTGACCGGTGTGCAGTACCGCTCGAGCCCCGCCAGCAGCGGGACCGCCACCATGCGGTCCTACGGCGACCTCCAGCTCCGCCTCTACTACAGCAACAACACCCAGTCCTATGGCCCGAACACCCCGGCCCTGGCCGGCCCGCCGACGATCTCCTCGGTGACGAGCACGGTCAGTGGGGACCAGGTCACCGTCACCGCGACCGTGACCGGGGACCCGTCGGCCGGCACCCAGGGTGTCTGGGCCACCTACACGGGGACCTCGTCCGGGCCGCTCCACGGCCAGTGGCAGTCGGTCGAGCTCACCCAGAGCGCCACCGACTCCACCCAGTGGACGGGCACCTTCACCGACGCCAATGCTGCGCTGCAGGGGTCGCCGGCGGTGGACGCCCGCTTCCTCGTGCAGGCGGTCAACGGCGTGGGCGAGGTGAGCATGGACAACAACAACGGCTACCTCTTCACCCCGTCGTTCACCCCCGGCCTGCAGTCGTCGGAGGCGCTGACAGCCAATGCCTTCACATTGCA
Source organism: Actinomycetes bacterium (assembly GCA_021850325.1). GTDB lineage: Bacteria > Actinomycetota > Acidimicrobiia > Acidimicrobiales > Palsa-688 > JAJZMF01. The sequence continues at coordinate 49,115 of JAJZMF010000027.1, read as the reverse complement.
GCTGGGTGGGGCCACCGGTGGCACCTACGGCGGTACGGCCGGCGTGAGCGCCACGCTGTCGGCGGCCCCGGCGAACCCGGGGGCCACGGTGGCGGGCCAGACCGTGCTCTTCGGCCTGGGCGGCACGACGGTTGCCGGGACGACGGACAGCGCGGGTACAGCCGTCGCCGACCTCCCCCTCACCGAGCTCCCCGGTCAGTACAGCCTGACGGCGTCCTACCTGGGCAGCCCGGGCAACAGCCCGGCCAGCGCCCAGGGCAGCTTCCAGGTGCAGGCTGCCCCCACGCAGCTCGTGCTCACCGGCACGGCGAGCGACCAGTTGACCTCCGGCCAGGCCGGCGGGTTCAGCGCCGCCCTCTCCTCGGGTGGGGCAGCGTTGGCCTCCGAGCCTGTCGTGTTCCAGGTCCTGTCGCCTGACGGGTCGGTGGTGGCGGCCGACGTCACGTCCACCGATGCTGCCGGTGTGGCCCTGGCCGGCGCCCTGAGCCTGCCGGCGGGCGACGTCGGCACGGGCTACCAGGTGGTGGCGCGCTTCGGGGGCACCGTCCAGTTGCCCGGGGGCACGAGCTACGACGCCACGAGCCCCTACTACGAGGCCAGCTCGGCGGCGCTCCCCGTGGACGTCGTGGACGCCACCAGCACCGTCCTCACGGTCAGCCCCGACCCGTCCGTCAGCGGACAGGCCATCACCCTCTCCGCCACCGTCAGCCCGCCGGAGGCGACGGGCCCGGTGGCCTTCAGCGCCGACGGCACACCGGTTGCGGGCTGCCAGCAGCAGCCGCTCGTCTCCGGGGTGGCACAGTGCGCGCTGAGCGGGCCTGGGGCAGGCACCTACCAGTACTCGGCGGCTTACGCCGGTTCACCAGGGACCTACCTGGCCAGTGGTTCGGGCCCCGTGGCAAGCCACGTCGACCGGGCTGCCACCCAGACCGTGCTCAGCGCTCCCGCCTCATCGCTGTTCGGTGCCGCCGTGGACCTGCAGGCGACGGTCAGCGTGTTGCCGCCCGGGTCGGGTACCCCGACGGGGACGGTGACGTTCTCCGATGGCTCTGCGGTCCTGGGCAGTGCACCCCTCGTCGCAACCACCTCCGGCACGGCGACGGCAACGTTCACGGCCCGGGCGCTGCCCGGTGGGGCCCAGGCCCTGTCCGCCGGTTACGCGGGGAGCTCCGACTACTCCGCCAGTTCGGGGACGGCCGGTGACACGGTCGGCTTCACCGGCACCGTGACCGGTCTGCACCTGGGGCCGCTCGTGGTCCTGGCCGGTCAATCGGTGGAGGTCACCGGTAGCGTGCTCGGCCCCGTGGTCGTGGCACCCGGCGGCGCTCTCGAAGTGGACGCCGGCCGGGTGGCGGGTGACGTGGTCGCCTACGGTGCCAAGGGGCTTCGCCTCTGTGGTGCGCACGTGGGCGGCAGCCTGGCATCGCTGGGCAGCACCGGCTTCGTCTACACCGCTGGCGGCCCCGCCAACGGGTGCGGCCCGAGCACCGTGGCCGGGACTGTGCTGCTTGTCGGCGACACCGCCGGGACCGAGCTGGCCGGGACCACCGTGGGCGGCCCCGTGCTCGTCTACGACAATTCCGGGCTCGGCCCGGTCGAGCAGGGCGGCGCCCTGCCGCCGACGGAGATCGCAGGCAATGTCATCGCGGGCCCCCTGGTGTGCGTGGGCAACGTCCCGCCCCCCACCGACGCCGGGCAACCGAACCAGGCCCCGTTGCGTGAAGGTCAGTGCTCGGTGCCGGCCAACTTCTGATCGCGCCGGCGGGCCGGGCCGACCGGCCCGGCCCGCTGGGAGCCACCCCTTGCGGGGTCAGGTCCCGGCTATCGCGGCCACGGTCAGGTTCGTGGTCAAGCCGGCCGGGCGGGGGTAGGACCGGGCGTCGCCGAAGGCGAACACCCGCCCGTCGGTGGCGGCCATGTAGTAGCCGCCGCCGTCGGGGGTGAGGGCGATCCCCACGACGTCGGAGACGCGCACCCCCTCGCCGGGGAGCGAACCGTGGAAGCGTGCCCCGTGGCCGAAGCTGAAGGCGCCGCCGTCACCGCCCACGAGGATGTAACCGGTCCCGCCGGGGGCGCTCAGGATGGCCCGGATGTCGTGCACGTGCTTGCCCAGGCCGGGCAGCGAGCCGTAGAAGTGCGTGGTGCCGAAGGTGAACACGCCGCCGTCCGCCCCGACCAGTAGGTAGCCGGAGCCCGAGGGGGAGGCGACCATGCCTACGACGTCGTGGGCATGGATGTGGTCACCGGGGAGCGACCCGTGGAACCTGGCGTCCCCGAAGGTGAAGAACCCGCCGTCGGCTCCCACCAGGTAGTAGCCCTTGCCGTCGGCTGTCGGGGCGATGGCCACGATGTCCCTGACGTGGAGGCCGAGGCCGGGCAGGTCGCCGTAGAACTTGGCGTCACCGAGGGCGTTGACGTTGCCATTGCGGGTGACCACCCAATAGCCGCGGCCGTCCGGCGTGGCCGCGATCCCCACCACGGGGCCGGTGGCCGCCGAAGTGCCCACGCTGCCGAAGCTGGAGGCCCCGCCCAGGCCGAAGATCTGCCCGCTGTCCGTGGCCAACCAGTAGCCGGCGGGTGGTGGGGCGGTCTGCTCGGTGAGCAGAGGCGAGGTCGAGGGGTCGAACCGCCCACTGCCCGAGTAGAAGGCCTGTACGGCGAAGTTCCCGGCGGCCGGGGCGGCCGCCTGACAGGTGGCCTGGCCGGTGGCCGGGTCGACCGGTACGAGGTTGCAACCGGACAGGGCGGTGCCGTTGGCGAAGAAGCTCACCGTGCCGCCCGAGGGGTGCGGGCCCACGGTCGCGGTGTAGGTGACCGGCTGGCCGACCTGCACCTGCCCCGTCGAGGCCTGGAGGGTGGTCGTGGTGTGCTCGGCCGCCACCGTGGTCGTGGTCACCGGCGCCGGTTGGGCGTACAGGTTGAACTCGTCGATCGACCACCAGTAGTTGGTCGTCTGAGCAGTCAGCACCACCCGCACGTAACGGGCGGTGTGAGCCGGGAAGCTGACGACCTCAGGGGTGCCCTTGCCGCTGCAGGCGGCCACCGCCGACCAGTTCTTGCCGTCGTTGGACACCTCGACGTCATAGGCCCGGGCGAAGTCGGTGGGAGAGCCCGGGCTGGCCATCGACACCTCGTCGAAGGTCTTCGGGCTCCCCAGGTCGACTTGGAAGTAAAGGCCGGCCTTCTGGGGCCCGTGGGTGGTGAAGCGCGTCTTCTGGTTGCCGTCCAGCGCGTAGGGTGCGACCCCCGAGGAGGTCGAGGGAGCGTTGCTGCTGGCGACCCAACCGTTGCGCGCCAGCGCCTGGCCGCTGAGCGAGGCTGAGCAGTTGGCTCCTGGCACCGGGACGGTGGTCGTGGTCGGCGCGGTCGTGGTGGTCGTCGAACTGGTGCTCGTGTCGGCACTTGCGGCGGACGCCGGGGCCAGGACGGCGGCCCCGGTGGCCACGACCGAGAGAGCGGCCAGGACTGACCTGGCGCTGGGACGTCGGCTCAACAGACGTTGTGGTCTCAATTGCTTCCTCCTGTGCTCTGCGGGGTGGGCCGGACCGGCGCCGGGGCGCGTGCTCCCCCAGGCCCATTGGGGGGGCGGGGTCACGTCGGCGCTCCGGCAACCGGTGCACGTCCGGCGGATGTCACCCGCCCGGTGCGGCTCCCCGATGTCTGCCAACAGGTACGGGACTTCGTGGTACCCGGAGGGGAGGCCCGGGAAACCTCCGGGCGTGCCGCCCGTGCCTGTTCCCCTGCTCACCGGCTGGTCGCCGGGGCCCAGCCGGCCCGGGCCCACCCGGCCGCACCTGGTGGCGGGGCTGGCCTAGAGTGCGCCTGTGGCCCTGCACCCAGCCGGGCCGGGGAGGCGTCCGTGGACCACGAGTCGACCTGGAGCGGTTTGCCCGGCAAACAGGTCCTGTTGACCGGTGCAACGAGCGGCATAGGGCTTGCGGCGGCCAAGGCCATGGCCGGCCGGGGAGCACACGTGGCCCTGGTGGCCAGGGACAGGGCCCGGGGCGAGGCGGCGGCAGCAGCCGTGCGGCAGGCCGCTGCGTCGGCCGGCGAGCAGCCGAGGGTCGAGCTGTTCCTGGCGGACCTGAGCGTGCAGGCCGAGGTCCGTCAGTTGGCGGACGAGGTGCGAAGGAGGCTCCCGGCCCTGCACGTCCTGGTCAACAATGCGGGCGCCGTGTACAGCCGCAGGCACGTCACTGCGGACGGCCTGGAGGCGACCTGGGCGCTCAACCACGTGGCACCCTGGCTGCTCACCGACCTCCTGCTCGAGCGCCTGCGGGCCAGTGCCCCGGCACGTGTCATCACGACCAGTTCCGATGCCGGCCTGCTCGCCCAGCTGCCCTTTGACGACCTCGAGGCCCGCGGTTGGGGCCAGCGGGGCTCGGTCTGGCAGGGGTTCCGTCGCTACGGCCAGAGCAAGCTGGCCAACGTGGCCTTCACCGTCGAACTTGCACGACGGCTGGACGGCTCGGGGGTGGAAGCATTTTGTTTCCACCCCGGTCTGGTGGCCACCAACTTCAACATGTCCAACGGCCGTCTGGCGCGTTCGTCCATGGTGGCGCTCAAGCCGTTCGCCCGCTCCCCCGAGAAGGGCGCCGAGACGCTGCTCTGGCTGGCTGACAGCCCCAAGGTGCGCGGCCTGAGCGGGGGCTACTTCGCCGACTGCCGTGCCCGCTCCATCCCCCGTGGGGCCCGGGGCGACGCCCCGGCCCGTCTGTGGGCCGTCACCGAGCAACAGGTGGGCCGCCTGATCGCCTGAGCTGTGCGGCCGGTGGGGGGGACCGTCCGGAGGCGGGCGCCGGGCCCACGAGCGGTGGTGGGACAGGGACGCACGGTGCAGCCGCTCACCGCCCGCCGAGAGGCGCGAAGATCGTGCACCATGGTGCTGCGCCGGGCCGCCCGGGCATGGTACGACCGCCGGCGTCCCGGGCTGCGACGGAGGTCGCCGGCCAGGCTCGTGGCCCCGCTGGTGCTCACCGTGGTCCTCCTGGCCGCCTCGGCACCCTGGCTGCCGCGGCCACCGGTTGTGGCCGGGCGGCTGGCCTCCTATTACACGCCGGCCACCACAAGGTCCTACTACGAGAACAACGCCAACCCTCTGAGGCTCTACAGCCAGGGCGGCCGAGCGGGCCGAGCCGCTGCGCAGGGACTGGTGGTGCTGGACTTCGGCCGCCCGGCGTCGGCCGGCCTGGTGGACGGGACCATGAGCTTCACGAGCCGCTTCCTGCCCTTTGCCTGGGTGGCCCGCGGTGTCGAGTCCTACATACTCGCCTACTACCGCAAGGCCCCGCCGGGCACCACCTTGTACGTGGCGATCGGCACCAACAATTCGTGCACCTACCTGGCGCCCTGTGGGGTTGGGATCTGCGGTTGCCGGGACGAGCCCACCAGTTACTTCAGCTGGGGGGAGGCCCTGGCTGCGACGGTGGAGCAGGTGGGCGCATGGTCGGCGGCCCTGCGCTACAAGCGCGGCTACTCGGACCTTGTGCAGGTGGTGGCGGCAGACGACGCCGAGCCGGCGTTCGACCCCGGCTTCACCAACACCTACGACGTACTGGCCGGCTATGCGGCAGCCGTCGGGGGTACCCAGCCGGCCCTGGTCGACGACGGGTCTGCCGAGCCCCACTATTGGACCGAGGACCAGTTGCTGCAGGTTGCCTACGGCTTCCGCCCCGACATCCCGATGCCCCAGGTCTACTTCCCCGTCCAGGCGGCGGAATGGGCTGCGCTGACCCGGTACGCCATGCGCCGCTACCACCGCAGCGTGCAGATCTTCGGCGTGATGGCACAGGACGGGCCGAGCCCCACCGCCGCCGCGCTCGCCTACACGAACATGCTCAGGGCGCTCGCCCGCACGACCCACCAGCTCAGCATCCCCTGGCTGTCCGCCATAGGGGCCTGAGCCGCCCCGGGCCCGGGCGGGCGCCGCAAGATGTCGCGCCCGTGGGTGAGGGCCGGTGCCACGCTGCCCGCCGGTGGGTCAGCCGGGCCGACCGGCTTCGTAGAGGGCAGCGAGGCGCGTCAGGCCTTCCGGCTCCAGCAGGTCGATGACGGCGTGCACGGGCTTGCCCGGCCCGACCACCCGCTCGAGGGCCTCCGCTCCGGCGCCACGGGAGGGGAGGCCTGCGGTGAGCAGGACGAGCGGGCTGCCGCCGACCTCGTGGAGGACGGCAGCCTTGCCCAGCGCCTTCCACAGGGCACCGGTACGCTTGAGCCCGGCGCGATAGCTGGTCAAGCTGCCTGCCACGTCGAAGGACCACATGCCTCCCCGGCTGTCCCGGGCGGTGTAGTCGACCACGACGCCGCCCGGCTGGCGTTGGTCCTCCCGGAGGGCGGTGAAGCCTGCCTCCCCTATGAGGCAACGGGCGACCTCCCTGGCAGCTCGCCCCTCCCGCACGGCGCGCGACCAGGGGCCTTCGCCCGGGCTTGCGGGCGATGGTGCCGCGGGCAGGCTCACCGCCATGGGCGAGGCCGGTCCTAGAGCCTGCCGCCGGCGCTCCTCGTCCACCCTTGCCTCAGCCAGGCCCACGTACGACTGGTCCAGGTCGTAGCCGACATAGTGCCTGCCGGTACGCACCGCTGCCACCGCGGTGGTCCCAGCCCCGGCGAACGGGTCGAGCACGAGGTCTCCCCGGTAGGTGTACAGCTCGATCAGGCGGGCCGGGAGCTCGACCGGGAACGGCGCGGGGTGACCGACCCTCGTGGCGCTCTCGGCGGGGATCTCCCAGAGGTCCAGCGTGTTCTCCATGAAGTCGTCCCGGGTCATCGACGACTCGGACGGGAGCCGGCGGGCCGCCCTCTCCCTGGCCGTGAGCGCGCGGTCGAACCGGCCCTTGCTGGCCACGATGACCCGTTCGGTGAGGTCCCTCAGCACCGGGTTGGCCGGGCGCTGGAAGCTCCCCCAGGCGCACGATCCCGACGAGCCCCGCTGCTTCACCCAGATGATCTCGCCCCGGAGCAGCAGGCGCAGGTCGTCCTGCAGGATGCCGATCACGTCGGCTGAGAGCGAGCGGTACGGCCGCCGGCCGAGGTTGGCCACATTGACCGCTATGCGGCCGCCCGGTTCCAGCTTCTTCGCGCACTCTCCGAACACGTCACGCAGGAGCCCGAGGTACTCGAGGTAGGTGGCCGGGACGCCACCCTGCCCGAGCGCCGCCTCGTACTCCTTGCCGGCGAAGTACGGCGGTGAGGTGACCACCAGGGCGACCGAGGAGCCGGGGACCTCGTCCATGGTGCGGGCGTCACCCACGATCAGCTTGTCGATGGCCCGGTGCCCGGCCACCTCCGATCCCGAGGACAGCTCGGGAGGGGTGAAACGGCGGTAGAAGCCGCTGGCGTCATGGCTCTCCCGCTTGGAGACCCCGAAGGCCGAAGTCGACGTCGACCGCCTCGCCATTGCGGCACGATCCTAGGTCCCAGGCACGACCGGGCCGCCGGTACCGTCACCCTGTCCGGGGGGGAAGGGGCCGGACGGGCCCCGACGACAGCTCAGGCGGGCTGGTAGGCGCAGGCCGGGTCCTCGCCCAGGGGGTCGCCGGAGGCGGCGAAGGCCCGTGCCCGGGAGCCGCCGCAGATGTCGGAGTAGCTGCACCGACCACAGCGACCGTGGAAACGGCCATGACGCAGGTCGAGGAGGAGCGGGTGGTGACGGTAGACGTCCACCGCGCTGTCGCGCTTGACGTTGCCCAGGGCCAGGGGCAGGAAGCCGGCCGGCTGGAGCGTCCCGTCGAAGCCCACGAAGAGGGTGCCGTTGCCGTCCCGGGTGCCGCTCGTGGCGAGCCGGGCCGGCGTGCGGGGCGCCCCCAGGACCTCCGCCAGGCGGTCCGAGAGCTGCGAGTAGAGGGCCCCGAGCCCGTAACGCCGGGCGGTCTGTTCGCCGGGCAGGACCTGGTCCTCACGGCGCCAGCGTGCCACCCGGCGGGCCCATGGCCCCTCCACGGTGCGGACCACGACCCCGTAGGACGACGCCTCCCACAGGAAGTGGGCCACGTCCTCGTTGGCCTCGGGGGACAGGGCGGCTTCGGTCGTGCCCCGGCCCACCTGTACGAGGAAGAACAGCTCCCACGACGTTGCGCCGGCGCCCACCACCAGGCCGGCGATGTCGGCCAGCTCCTCGGCGTTGGCCGCCATCACCGCGGTGTTCACCTGGAGGCGGAAGCCGTGAGCGGTCAGGCGGGCCATGGCCTCGAGCGTGGCCTCGAAGTGCCCGGGCACGCCCCTGACGCCCTCGTGGGTGCCGGCCCGGGCACCGTCGAGGCTCACCGAAACGCTGCGTGCCCCGAGAGCGGCCAGGTCGTCCAGGGCTTCGTCGGTCAGGCGGCTGGTGACACTGGGCGCTATCGCCACGGGAAGGCCGGCCTGATGGGCGGTCCCCACCAGCGAGGGAACGTCAGCCCTGGCCATGACGTCGCCCCCGGTGAGCACCAGGACGGGTGGCCGCATGAAGTGGCTGAGCTGGCGTACCAGGCGCCTGCCCTCGTCTGTGGTCAGCTCGCCGGCACAGGGCGTGGGGGAGGCCTCGGCCCGGCAGTGCCGGCAGGCAAGGTCGCAGGCCTTGGTCGTCTCCCAGAAGACGAGCAGCGGGGCGTCATCGAACCGGTCCCCCCGTGGCCCTGGCGCCTGCAGCGCCCCGCTGGCCCGGGGACGCTCCGGAGCCTCGGTCATGTAACGGCCGTCGGTGTGTGCCACCAGCCGATTGTGCAATCCGCGGTCGCCCGGTGGTCAGGGCCGGAAGTCCCTTCTGAGCTGGCTCAGGGCCACCGGAGCCAGCCCGTGCGCCCGGCCTGAGGTTGGGCCGCGTGCCCGGGCGCCCTCAGCCCGCAGGCGCGAAGTGCTTGCCCAGGGTCCCCATCTGGCCCTGGTAGTTGGACCCGATCCCCTGGCCGTAGAGCTTGGCCGGCGGGCTGACCATACGCTCGAAGGTGAGCTTGCACACGGGTTGGCCGTGCTCGATCATGAACGGCACGTCATGGGCACGGACCTCGAGGGCGGCGCGGGAGCCCTTCAGCTCACCCGAGGGGTCGTAGCCAAAACCGGGGTCGAAGAAGCCGGCGTAGTGGGTCCGCAGCTCGCCGCTGGTGGGGTCGTAGGCGGTCATCTCGCAGGCCAGGTGGGGTGGGACGCGCACCGCCTCCCTGGAGAGCAGGAGGTAGAAGCGTTCCGGCCCGAGCAGCACCCGCCCTTCCTCCTCCACGGGTACGGGGTCCCAGTAGGCCTCGGGACGGTGCGAGCGCAGCGACCCCATGTCGATGGCCAGGGTGTGCTCCTTGGCCCGGTAGCCGACGTGGCTGCCCCGCTCACCGCGCAGGTCGACGCTGAGGAAGAGCCCGTCGGAGGTGATCAGGTCCTGCCCGGCGACCGGGCGGTCGTCGACGTAGAGGAGAGGGCCCCGGGCGTGCTCCTCCCGCAGCTCCTCGTCGGAGAGGCGCACCGCCCGGCCCACCACGAGGCGCAGCTGGTTGAGGGCCAGGCCCTGCCTGGCCCGTACGGCGAAGGACAGGGGCACGATCTCCACGTACAGAGGGCCCCTGTAACCCTCTGCCACCTCGTCGAAGCGGCCGCTGTGGTCGCTTATGACCCGGGTGAAGACGTCGAGACGCCCGGTCGAGCTCTTGGGGTTGGCCCGCGCCCGCACGCCCGGGGGCAGGGCCAGGGACTCCATGAGGGGCACCAGGTAGGCCCGGCCCGTCTCCAGGACAGCCCCGTCACCTCGCAGGTCCAGCTCGTCGACCACGTACTGGCGGACCTTGTCCTGCACCCGGGCGTCCCCGGGCAGGAAGCTGCAGCGGACGCGGTAGGCCCGGTCCGCCAGGCGCAGGTCGAGGCTGGCCGGCTGGACGTTGGTCACGGGCACACCCTCGTCCCCGGCCAGCACCCAGCCCGCCCCCACGGCCTCGGTGATCATCTGGCTGGGCAGTACGCCAGCAGCCTGGGGGCTGAGGTCGGCAATGCCCGGGGCGGCTGCAGGCATGCCTGGACATGGTAGTGGGCTAGGGTCTGAGCATGGCCGGCTCGGAAGGTGCCAGCGGGCGCAGGAGCCCCTTGGCCCTGGTGGGCCGGGCACTGGTGGCGGTGGGCTTCACCGGCCTCGTGGCTTTGTTCGTCCGGTTGCGGGGGACCGGCGGCACCCCTTCCCACCGGGGAGGGTGGCGCCAGCTCAGCGTGCAGGACCTGGCTGCACCGCCCCCCGAGGGACGGGCCGCGGAGCCGACAGGGGCCTAGGCCGACCTTGGAAGCAGTCGTGGTCGGGCTGGGGGCCGTGGGGGCCCGCAGTGCCCGCCTGCTCGTGTCCGCCTACGGTTTCACGGGCTTGACGGTGCTGTCCCGGCGGCCGGAACGCCTGTCGGGCTCTCTCGAGCTCCTGGGCGAGCCGGGAGCGGTGCGGGCCGAGAGGCTCACCCACTCCCGCTTCGAGGCCTGCCTGAGCAGGGCCGGTGTCGTGCTCCTGGCTACGCCGGCCCCGGGCCGCCACTGGGCCTCGGCGGCACTGGCCGCCGGCGTGGCTGTGGTCTCGGTAAACGACGACCCGGCTGAGGTGCGCAGCCTCCTCGGGTTGGCGGAAGGGGCGAACAGGGCCGGTGTGGCGATGGCGGTGGGAGCAGGCATGGCCCCTGGCCTGTCGTGCCTGATGGGGGCCTGGCTGGTGCGCCGCATGGGCAGGGTGGACGAGCTGCACGTGGCCACCCTCGGTACCGGTGGCCCTGCGTGCGCCCGTCGTCGCCACGCTGCCCTGCGTGAGCCGGCTGAGGAGCGCCGACGAGGTGCCTGGACCAGGCGCCCTCCGGGCTCGGGCCGGGAGCTGGTGTGGTTCCCGGCGGACGTGGGCGGCGCCGACTGCTACCGGGTGAGCCGGCCCGACCCCCTGTTGCTCGGACGAGCCTTCCCCGGCCTGCAGACGGTGACCACACGCGCTGCGGCTTCGAGGAGGGACCGGATGACCTCCTGGCTGCCCATGCTGCGCCGCCCGCACCCCGAGGGGGCACTGGGTGCGGTCAGGTTGGAGGCCAGAGGCGAGAGCGGGGGCCTGGCCGAGGCATTGATCCTCGGTGCGGCCGGTCGCCCGGCCGTGCTGGCGGGCACGGTGGCGGCGACCACGGCCGCGTGGGCGGCCCAGGGAAGGCTCGAGCCGACGGCGGGGGGCCTGGCCGAGCTGGTGGGTGACCCGGCCGGCTTCCTGGCCGAGCTCATCGGCCGCGGGGTCGTGCTCCAGGAGTTCGAAGGGACGACGCCCGCTCCGACCTGGTAGGTAGGCCGCAGGCCCACTCCTCAGGGCTTGCGGCGGTGCTTCCAGTTGTAGGGGTCGTGCCAACCGGCTCTGGCCAGCGCCCGGTTGACGAGCTGCAGGGCGCGGGTCGCGGCGTAGTCGTCCGAGCGGCTGTAGATACGCTCCAGCAGCTGCTGGCGGGCGGCCTCCAGCTCGGTCTTGTCAGCCTTGGTGCACAGGACTTCGGCCAAGCGGTCGGCGTCCATCGAGCTGCCGTCGTAGGAAGCGGCCAAGACCAGGATTTCGTCCGTCACCTGAGCGATGGTTGGCATGCGTGCCCAACGCTAGCGGGCCCGGCCCGGGCGCAGCCAAGGCCGGTCCGACCGGCCGGGCCGCTCCGCGGACCGGGCCCACCTGCTCGGCAGAGCTCGAGCGGGCCGGCCGCCCGTCAGGTCAGGCTGCCTCGTGGTGGGCACCCTCGTGCTCGGTGGCCTGAGCCTCCACGGCACGAGGGCTGCCGCCGGTGGCGATGGAGACCTTCCTGGGCTTGGCAGCCTCGGCCACCGGGAGCACGACGGTCAGCACGCCGTCGTGGTAGTCGGCCTTGATGGCGCCGCTGTCGATGTCCTCGCTGAGCAGCAGCTGGCGGGCAAAGGTGCCCCGGGTGCGCTCGGCCACCAGGACCAGGTCGCCCTCCTCGGGCTTCCAGTCGCGGGAGGCCTCGATGCGCAGCACGTTGCGGTCGACCGTCAGGTCTATCGATGCCGGGTCGACGCCGGGCATGTCAACCCTGACCACCCAGGTGTCCTCATGGCGGTAGGCGTCCAGCGGCATGCTCGTCGTCCTGCGGTTCAAGGCTCCGAACAGCTCACTGCTGAGGCGGTCGAAGTCGGTGAAAGGGTCGAAACGGGTCAGCATGGTCGTGCTCCTCTCTGTTGGTCGTGCCGGTACGTAACGTCCGTACGTTGGAACGTCCAAAGACAGTATAGCTATTCCCAACAAACATGATGGTCATGCACTCAGGTTTTCTGTTCTGGGCCGGCCAGAGCCCGGGCAGGGACACGCTGGAGCAAGACCGAGCAAGCTCCAGGGCAGTCCGCAGGCAGGCGGGGCCGGGCCGCGGCAGCAGCCGGAGAGAAGGAGGCCCCGGTCCCTGGCCGGAGGCCTCCCCGGGGCCGGAAAAGGAACGCCCCCGCCCGGGGACCGGACGGGGGCGCTAGGGCAGGCCGAGCGTCGGCTCAGGCGTGATGGTGGGCGCCCGGCGCCCAGTCCTTCAGGGACTCGGGGCCGTTCCTACGGCTCCGTCGCCCGAGGAAGCGGACCAGCGGGTCGTACTTGACGTCGGCCACCCTCTCCTTCATGGGGATGATGGCGTTGTCCGTGATCTTGATGTGCTCGGGGCAGACCTCGGTGCAGCACTTGGTGATGTTGCAGTAGCCGAGGCCCTGCTCGTCCTGGACGTAGTCCTTGCGGTCCAGTGCGTCGTTGGGGTGCATGTCCAGCTCCGCGTAGCGGATGAAGAAGCGGGGGCCGGCGAAGGCGGCCTTGTTCTCCTCGTGGTCGCGGACCACGTGGCAGGTGTTCTGGCACAGCCAGCACTCGATGCACTTACGGAACTCCTGCGAGCGCTCGACGTCGGCCTGGAACATCGTGAAGGGCGCCTTGGGCTGCTTGGCCGTCGGGGTGAAGGGAGGGACCTGCCGCGCCCGCTCGTAGTTGAAGGACACGTCGGTGACCAGGTCCCGGATCACGGGGAAGGTGCGCAGGGGGGTGATGGTGATGGTCTCGCCGGGCTCGAAGGTGGACAGGCGGGTCATGCACATGAGGCGCGGCATGCCGTTGACCTCGGCCGAGCAGGAGCCGCACTTGCCCGCCTTGCAGTTCCAGCGCACGGCCAGGTCGTTGGCCTGGGTGGCCTGGGTGCGGTGGACGGCGTCCAGGACCACCTGGCCCTCCTCGGCCTGGACGACGTAGTCGCGCAACTGGCCGCCGTTGGCGTCCCCCCGCCAGATCCGGAGTTTCAGGTCGTAGCTCAATGTGCGTCCTCCAGCAGCTCTGCCAGCTCAGGCGGGGGCTCGGGCAGGGCCTGGCGCTTCATCTCCAGTTCGGGCGCCTGCCGGCCCTCCTGCTTGAGGGCCAGCACGACGTTGTGCTTGGCCCAGTAGGGATCGGTCGTCGGGAAGTCGTCACGGGTGTGGCCGCCCCGGCTCTCCTGTCGCTCCAGGGCCGCCGTGGCGACGGCCTCGGAGACCAGGAGCATGTTGCGCAGGTCGAGGGCCAGGTGCCAGCCCGGGTTGTACTGGCGGTTGCCCTCCACGGTCAACCGGGTGGCCCTTTCGCGCAGTGCGGCGATGTTCTCCAGGGCCTGCCTCAGCTCGTCCTCCACCCTGATGATGCCCACCAGGGACTGCATGGTCTCCTGTAGTTCCTGGTGCAGGGCGTAGGGGTTCTCCTCCGCTTCGCCGCGGAAGGGTGCCAGGGCGTCCTGGGTGGCCTGGGTCACGTCGGAGGTGGCGACCTGGGGCCGGTCGGTGCCCAGGCCCTTGGCGTAGGCGGCGGCGTACTCGCCGGCCCGCTTGCCGAAGACGATGAGGTCCGACAGGGAGTTGCCCCCCAGGCGGTTGGCCCCGTGCATGCCGCCTGCGACCTCGCCGGCGGCGTACAGGCCGGGCACCCGCGACGCCTGGGTGTCGGGGTCCACCTCGACCCCGCCCATGGCGTAGTGGCAGGTGGGCCCGATCTCCATGGGCTCCTTGGTGATGTCCACGTCGGCCAGCTCCTTGAACTGGTGGTACATGGAGGGCAGGCGCCGCTGGATGAACTCGGGGGTACGCCGGCTGGCGATGTCCAGGAAGACGCCTCCGTGGGGCGAGCCCCGGCCGGCCTTGATCTCGGAGTTGATGGCCCGGGCCACCTCGTCCCTGGGCAGCAGCTCAGGTGGCCGGCGGTTGTTGCGCTTGTCCTCGTACCAGCGGTCGGCCTCCTCTATGTTGTCGGCCGTCTCCGCTTTGAAGAACTCCGGTATGTAGTCGAACATGAAGCGCTTGTTCTCCGAGTTGCGCAGGACCCCGCCGTCGCCCCGCACGGACTCGGTGACCAGCAGCCCGCGCACCGACAGCGGCCAGACCATGCCGGTGGGGTGGAACTGGACGAACTCCATGTTGACCAGCGTCGCCCCGGCCCTCATGGCCATGGCGTGGCCGTCCCCGGTGCACTCCCAGGAGTTGGAGGTGACCTTCCAGGACTTGCCGATGCCGCCTGTGGCGAGCACGACGGCGGGGGCCTGGAAGACCACGAAGCGGCCGGACTCCCGCCAGTAGGCGAGCAGGCCCGAGATGCGCTCCCCGTCCTTCAGCAGGTCCGTGACGGTGAGCTCCATGAAGACGTCGATGCCGATGGACACCGCCCGTTGCTGCAGGGCGCGGATCATCTCCAGGCCGGTACGGTCGCCCACGTGGGCCAGCCGGGCGTAGCGGTGGCCGCCGAAGTCACGCTGGCTGATCTTGCCCGCCGGGGTCCGGTCGAACAGGGCGCCCCATTGTTCGAGCTCGTACACCCGCTCGGGGGCCTCCTTGGCGTGCAGTTCGGCCATGCGCCAGTGGTTGAGCAGCTTGCCGCCCCGCATGGTGTCGCGGAAGTGGACCTGCCAGTTGTCCTCGGGCCACAGGTTGCCCAGGGCGGCTGCGATGCCACCCTCGGCCATGACGGTGTGGGCCTTGCCCAGCAGGCTGCGGCAGATCAGCGCCGTGCGGGCGCCCGCCTCGTAGGCCGCGATGGCGGCCCGCAGGCCTGCCCCGCCGGCTCCCACGACCACGACGTCGTAGTCGTGGTGCTCGAAAGTCTCCTCGGAAGGCATCAGAAGAACCTCGGGTCGTGGACCCACCCACTGGCGACCAGGCGGACGTACAGGTCGGTGAGCGCCACGAAGATCAGGCTCACCCAGGCGAAGCGCATGTGGTGGGCGTTGAGCTTGGAAACGAAGCCCCAGGCCTTGAAGCGCAGGGGGTGGCGGGAGAAGTGCTTGAGCCGGCCGCCGACGATGTGACGGCAGGAGTGGCAGGACAGCGAATAGGTCCACAGCAGGATGGCGTTGACGGTCAGCATCAGGGACCCGAAGCCCATCCCCCAGCCGTTGCTGAAGTGGAAGCCCTCGATGGCGTCCCAGGTCAGGATGCCGTTGAACAGCAGGCCCAGGTAGAAGAAGTAGCGGTGGGCGTTGTGGAGGATGAGCGGGAAGCGGCTCTCGCCCCGGTAGCGCTTGTGGGGCTCGGCCACGGCGCAGGCGGGCGGCGACTGCCACAGGGCCCGGTAGTAGGCCTTGCGGTAGTAGTAGCAGCTCATCCGGAACCCGAGCGGCACGATCAGCACGATGATGGCCGGGGAGATCACCCACCAGGGGCCGAAGAGGCCCACGGTCGGAGCGTGCACCACCTGGCTGCCCGCCCGGGCCGACTCGCAGATGGTGGCCAGGCAGGGGGAGTAGAAGGGTGAAAGGTACGGGTGGGCGTAGTAGTCCGCGTTCTTGAAGGCGGCCCATGTCGAGTAGGCGATGAAGCTCACGAGCACGACGCCGGTGATCGTGGGTTCCGCCCACCATCGGTCCTTACGTAGGGTGCGGGCCTGGATGGCCGCCCGGGGGCCGGAACGCCAGCCCTGCTCCTGCTGCTCTGGGGAGGCGGTCGTCGCTGTCATACGCGTCTGTAACTGCTGACCATGCAATGCATCGGGGCATACGCTAATCCCGCGCGCCCCGCCGGGGCACAACAAGGCCCAGTGGCGTTCGTCGCTCCTGGTGGCGGGCGGTGCGCGGTCCTCAGCCGGCGCCGAGGACCGCCTCCACTTCGACCGTCGTACCAGGGGGGGCGACAGGCACCAGGTTGCCCTCCAGGGGGTGGCCGTCGACCACCAGCCGGGACACCCGCCCGCCCCGCCCACCGGGGTTGGAGACCCGCACCCGGTAGGTCGAGCCCCGCCAGCGCCGCTCGAGGCTGAAGCCGGCCCAGGATGCCGGCACCACCGGGTCCACGCGCAGGCCCGAGTGCTCGGGCCGCACGCCGAGGATCCACTGGGTGATGGCCACGAAGTTCCAGGCCGCCGTCCCGGTGAGCCACGAGTTCTTGGCCTCGCCGTGGGTGGGGGCGTCCCGTCCGGCGATCATCTGGGCGTAGACGTAGGGCTCGCAGCGATGGACATCGCTGATGGCCTCGCGGGCCGAGGGGTTGAGGCGCCGGTAGTAGTCGAAGGCGGCGTCCCCGTCGCCCAGCTGGGCTTCGGCGATCATCACCCACGGGTTGGTGTGGCAGAAGATGCCGGCGTTCTCCTTGTAGCCGGGCGGGTAGGAGGAGATCTCCCCCAGCTCGGGGTAGTAGCGGGAGTAGGCGGGCTGCTGCAGGGTGATGCCGTGGGGGGTGGCCAGGTGCTCGCGCACGCTGTCCAGGGCGCGACGGGCGGTGCCGTCGGCCAGGCCTGCCCCGCCCATGATGCAGATCCCCTGGGGCTCGATGAAGATGCGCCCTTCGGCGTTCTGCGAGGACCCGACGGGATGGCCGAAGTAGTCGTAGGCCCGGCGCCACCAGTCACCGTCCCAGCCGTGCTCAGCCAGCGTGGCGAGCATGGAGCGGGCCTGGGCCCGGTACCCCTCCGCCTCGCCCGGCTGCCCCCAGCCCTGGCCCAGGGCGCCGACGATGTCCGCCATCTCCTGGGCTGCCAGGGCGAAGAGGCCGGCGATGAAGACCGACTCGGCCACGCCGCCCGAGCGGTTCTCGGTGACCTGGAAGCTCTCGCCGGGGGTGGTGGAGAAGCAGTTGAGGTTGAGGCAGTCGTTCCAGTCGGCCCGGCCGATGAGGGGGAGGCCGTGGGGCCCGAGGTTCTCCAGGGTGAAGGCGACGCTGCGCCGCAGGTGCTCGTAGAAGGGCACCTCGGTGCCGGGGGCGCTGTCGTAGGGGACCGGTTCGACGAGCAGTGAGGAGTCGCCCGTCTCCTTCAGGTAGGCGGCCGCCCCGAGCACCAGCCACAGGGGGTCGTCGTTGAACCCGGAGCCGACGTCGTCGTTGCCCCGCTTGGTGAGCGGTTGGTACTGGTGGTAGGCGGCACCCGAAGGTAGTTGGGTGGAGGCGATGTCCACGATCCGCTGGCGGGCGCGTCCGGGCACCATGTGGACGAACCCCAGCAGGTCCTGGTTGGAGTCCCGGAAGCCCATGCCCCGGCCGATGCCCGATTCGAAGGACGAGGCGGACCGGCTCATGTTGAAGGTGACAAGGCACTGGTAGGCGTTCCAGATGTTGACCATCCGGTCGGTGTCGGGGTCGGGGGTGGCGACCTGGAGGGAGGCGAGCAGGCCGTCCCAGTAGCGGCGCAGGTCGGCCAGGCCCGCACCCACGTTGGCCGGCTGTAGCCAGTGGCCGATCACGGGGCGGACCAGGGACTTGTTGACGACCTGGCTGTCGGGCGGGTCGAACTTGGCGTCCTCGGGGTTCTCCCAGTAGCCGAGCAGGAAGACCACCTGGCGTTCCTCTCCCGGGGCCAGGGAGAGGCGCACGTGGTGCGAGCCGTGGGGCGCCCACCCGTGGGCGAGGGAACCACCGGAGCGGCCCTGTTCGACGACCAGGGGGCGGTCGAAGCCCCGGTAGGGGCCGAGGAAGGCGTCGCGCTGGGTGTCGAAGCCGGCCAGGGGCTCCGAGCAGGCGAAGTAGGCGAAGTGGTTGCGGCGCTCCCGGTACTCGGTCTTGTGGTAGATGACGCTGCCCTCCACCTCGACCTGGCCGGTGGAGAAGTTGCGCTGGAAGTTCGTCGCGTCGTCCTGGGCGTCCCAGAGGGCGAACTCGACCGAGGAGAAGACGGACAGCTCCAGTCGCTCGTCGCGCTCGTTGCGCACCTGCAGGAGCCATACCTCCAGGTCCTGGCCCAGGGGCACGAAGTAGGTGGTCTTGGCGGCCACCTGGCGGTAGGTCGAGGAGATGGACGTGTAGGACAACCCGTGGCGGCACTCGTAGGCGTCCAGGTCCTTCTGCACCGGCTGCCAGGAGGGGGACCAGTAGTCCCCGTCCGCTTCGTCGCGCAGGTAGAGGTAGCGGCCACCGACGTCCAGGGGGGCGTTGTTGTAGCGGTACCGGGTGAGCCGGCGCATGCGGGCATCGCGGTAGAAGCAGTAACCGCCGGCCGTGTTGGACACGATGCCGAAGAACGACTCCGTGCCCAGGTAGTTGACCCAGGGCAGGGGTGTGGCCGGCTCCTCTATGACGTACTCACGCCGGTCGTCGTCGAAGTGCCCGTAGCGCAATCGTCGTCCTCCCCTGGGTGACCCGGCCCGGCCCACCCCGGTGAGCGCCGGCCTGGTGAACCGGTTCAGTAGCTCAGGTCAGGATACCAGGGAGGCCAAAGGTGCGCACCGGTCCCGACAGCCCGACCGGGCGGGCCGGTTGGGGAGCCCGGGCACGGGCCCGCGGCTCCTCCGGGTCAGCGGCCGCGGCCGCAGCCGCAGCCGCCCCCGCAGCACCCGCCGCCGCTCGCCACGGGCCCGACCGGAGCCAGCTGGGCGGTGGGGGCGCCGAGCGAGGCGAAACTGGACAGCTTGCGTTTGGTGGTGGCGTGGCCACCGGGGCAGCTCACGGGGCCCTCGGGTTCGGTCATTGCCCGGCGCACCTCGAAGGGGGCTCCACAGGTCGTGCACACGTACTCATAGAGAGCCATCGCAGAGATACTAGGGCGGCCGCCCGGGCCCTCAGCCGAGAACCCGGGCGTCGGAGCCCGGCTTGGCCCGGTAGAGGTCGGCATCGGCCAGCGCGAGGAGGTCGGCACGGCTGGCCGAGACACCCCGGAGGCTGGCCACGCCGGTCGTGATGGTCACGCGCTGGCCCTCGATCGGGCTCTGGGACACGGCGGAGCGCAGGCGGCGAGCCGCAGCCCTGGCCTGTTCGGCCCCCGCCCGGGGCAGCAGGAGGGCGAACTCGTCGCCCCCCAGGCGGGCCAGCAGTTCGTCCGAGCGCACAGCTGACGCCATGCGGTTGGCCAGTGCAGCCAGCACCTTGTCGCCCTCGGGATGGCCGTGCGTGTCGTTGAGAGCCTTGAACTTGTCCAGGTCGACCATCACCAGGCCCACACCGTGGCCCTGGCGCTGGGCAGCGTTGACCGCCTGGTCCAACCGTTCCTCGAAGGTGCGCCGGTTGGGCAGGCAGGTGAGGGGGTCGGTACCGGCGAGGGCCCTCAGGGCGTCCCAGGCCGCCGAGCTGGAGATGCTGGTGGCCACGGCGGCGGCGAACTCGCGCAGGCGCTCGAGGACCTCCTCCGGGTCCCCCGCGGCCTCGGACAGGCCCACCCCGGCCGCACCCCAGAGGCGCCCATTGACCCAGATGGGGGCTGCGGCACCGGCCGCTATGCCCGCTTCATGGAGCAGGCCGGACAGGCTCTGGCCGGAGGGGCCGTAGTGGACGTAGTGAGCCTCGCCGTCCTCGGCCACCTGCTCGGCGGCCGTGCCGTAGGGACCGGTCCCGGTGGGCAGGCGGCCCGGTAGGCCCTCCAGGGGCGGCTCGACGGCAAGGATCTCCAGGCCGTCGTCGGCGAACCTGCTCACCGAGGCATGAGCCG
The DNA here is from genome assembly GCA_021850325.1 of Actinomycetes bacterium. Classification (GTDB taxonomy): domain Bacteria; phylum Actinomycetota; class Acidimicrobiia; order Acidimicrobiales; family Palsa-688; genus JAJZMF01. Next base: position 29,329 of record JAJZMF010000027.1, on the reverse strand, counting down.
CCCCGAGGAGCGACAGCAGGGCCCGGGCGACCTCCGCCGCCACCTTTGCTGTGCTCGCCCCGTGGGCCGTGGACCGGGCGATCATGTGCAGGGCCCGGTCGGTCTCCCTGCGGCGGCGGGCGGCGGTCACGTCCGTGCCTACGACCAAGCCGGCGAAGGCCGCTCCGTCGTCGTCGCGGACGGGCCCGACGGCCATCTCGATTACACGGCCGTTCACCACGCGGTCCCATTTGTGCTGCTCACCACGCAGCGCGGCCCGGTAGAGGGGCTCGAGCGCACCTGCCCGCTCGGGCAGGACCTCGGGCATGAGGCGGCCCTCCAGGTCGGGGCCCCTCAGGCCGAAGGCGGCCAGGCCCGGCCCGTCGGCCACCAGGTAGCGCAGCTCGGCGTCGAAGAGCAGCACGAACGAGCCCGGCATGCTGCGGGCTATGGCCCGGTGCAGCTCCAGGCTGCGCCGGGCGTCACGCTGGGCCGCCACCCGCGCCGTGACGTCCACACCCAGGACGTAGAAGCCGACCGTGGTCCCCTCGACGATGTCGGGCAGGTAGGTGACCTCGAAGTGGTGGAGGTGCCCGTCGGGGCCCGGCCGGGTTTCCTCGAAGCACTGGTCCTTCCCGGCCAGGACCCCGCGTATGTAGGGAAGGGTGCGCCGGTAGGCCTCCCAGCCGAGCAGCTCGGCCAGGTGCATACCCTCGATGTCCTGGTCCGCCACGCCGAAGAGGCCCTGGTAAGCGGCGTTGGCCAGGACGTTCCTGCAGTCGGTGCCCCAGTAGGACACGAGCGCAGGGACCCGGTCGAGCAGGTGCTGGGACGTGATCGTGGTGCCGCGGCGCATGATCACGGGGGCGGTCCCTGCTGGCTCGGTGCGCGTGATGAGCACCCCGTAGTGTTCGGCATGCGGAGGGCCTGGCCAACCAGGTGGGGAGAGATTTCCTGGACTGCCCCGGTGGGGGCGCCGGGAGATGTGGGGGCTTGTCCGGTCGGGCCAGGCCGGAGAGGGGACCTCAGCACCGCCACCGAAAGGCGACGTCCTTCGGGATGCGGGGGGCTCGGCCACCCGGGCCATGGCCGCACCACGCGGGGAAGCCGCTCCGGTCGCGTCACGGTGCCTGATGTCAGCGGGCCTCCCACGTGCTCGGCAGCCTGCGGCGCGCAGCCGGCAGCAAAGCGCCAACCTTTGGGGGGCGGCTGGGCCGGTGGCCGGTACCGGGCGCGGACGGCCATCAAAGACGAGGTCGTGCAGCTCGACTTCCCAACCGGGGCGAGGATGTTCGTGGACGGGGGGCGCCGTCGTGTACGGGGCAGAGCCTTGACACGACATTAGTAAACTGGTTTACTAGCCCGAGGGAGCGCCGGGCCGGGTGCCGGCGGCAACAGATGGAAAGCATGCCGCGACAACGCAGACAAAAGGAGCAGACTGCAACAAGACGTGCCACCATCAACGACGTAGCGCAGTTGGCTGGGGTCTCCAAGGGGGCCGCGTCGCGTGCCCTGAGCCCGGATGGCGGGCGGATCGGCCGGGAGACGATCGCCAGGGTGCGAGCGGCGGCTGAGGAGCTCGGCTATGTGCCGAACATCAGAGCCCGGTCGCTTTCGGCGGCACGCGCTTACGCCATCGGGTGGGTTATGCGCCGTGACCCCGACGTCCTGACGGAGGACCCGTTTTTTCCGAGCTTCCTGGCTGGGGTGGAGGCTGCCATCTCCGTGCGCAACTACACCCTCGTCCTGTCGATCGTGACAGACGAGCTCGAGGAGCCCACCTACCGTAGGCTCGCCAGTGAGGGCCGGGTGGACGGTTTCCTGCTGAGCGACGTCAGGACACGCGAGTCGCGTTTCGCTCTGTTGGCTGATCTGCAGGTCCCCGCTGTCGCCCTTGGTGCTCCCGGTCCTTCGTGCCCGATCCCCGCGGTCGGCATCGACGACCGCAAGGGCGCCGAGCTGGCTACGGAGCACCTGCTTGCTTCCGGTCGGCAGAGGATCGCTCACGTGACCGGGGCTCCTGGCTACATCCACACGCACAACCGCCAACTGGGGTGGCGGGCCGCACTGAGGAAGGCTGGGAAGAGCTACTGCGCAGAGGGCATTGCCGACTTCACACCCGAGGGTGGTGCAAAGGCGACCCGGGCTCTGCTCGACTCGCCGGAGCCTCCCGACGCCATCTTCTATGACAACGACCTGATGGCCATTGCCGGGATGGCTGCCGCCATGTCACGCGGCCTGCGAGTGCCACGGGATCTGGCCGTCGTCGGGTTCGACAACATCCCGATGGCGGCCCACGTTGCCCCTCCGCTCAGTTCCGTGGCCACGGACACCCGCGACTGGGGCAAGCTCGCGGCCCTTACCCTGCTCGACGCAATAGACGGTAGGGGTACCCAGGGCCAGGTCATGTTGCAAAGTGGCCTCGTCGTGCGGAGGAGCTCCCATGCGGTCCCGAAGCATGCCAACGGCCAGGGTGGCGTCTCCAACCAATAACGAAGGGATCACATCGTGCAGGCAGGGGCCCTGCCGGCCGTGCCGTACAACCTGGCACGCCTCGGCGTCATAATGCGGAAAGACCCTGAGTCAGAGCTGGAGAGAGAGGGTGTGCTCAATCCCGCCAGCGCTCGGGGACGAGACGGCACACCGTACCTGCTTCCCCGGCTGGTGGCACCGGGGAACGAGTCCCGCATAGGTCTGGCGAAGCTGATAGTCGACAACGGCGAGCCGGTTGCTGCTGCTCGTGAGAGCGTGGTACTGGAGCCGGATGCGCACTGGGAAAAGGCGCCGGACCACGCCGGCGTCGAGGACCCCAGAGTGACCTGGGTGGAGAACCTGAGCCGGTACATCATGGCCTACGTTGCCTACGGGCCCCTCGGCCCTCGGGCGGCGCTTGCGGCGTCGAGCGACCTGCGCGACTGGCAGCGGCTGGGGCCCGTCCATTTTGAGTACGACAGTTCTATGGCGCTGGACTTGAACGTGTTCGACAACAAGGACGTGGTCGTGTTCCCTGAGCCGGTGCGCGGCCCCGACGGACGCCCGAGCTATGCGCTCCTGCACCGCCCCGTGTGGGACGTCCGTTCGGTTTTCGGGGGAGGGGAGGGCTTCGTGCCCCCGTCACTGGGCGACGACCGGCCGGGCATCTGGATCTCCTACGCTCCGGCCGCCGAAGTGGAGGCCGACCTGTCCCGGCTGGCCCACCTGAGGGGGCACAAGCCGGTGGCGCAGCCCGAGTTCGCGTTCGAGTCGCTGAAGATCGGTGCCGGCACGCCGCCGCTCCGTGTGCCGGAGGGATGGTTGCTCGTTCACCACGGGGTGACCCTCGCCGGCACCGGTGCCACCCGGGGTGAGGGCCCGCAGGGCAACGTACGCTATTGCGCCGGCGCAATGCTGCTCGACCACGAGGACCCGAGCCGTGTTATCGCCCGCACATCGGGCCCGCTCCTGGAACCTGAGGTCGCCGAGGAGCTCGAGGGCACGGTCCCGAACGTAGTGTTCCCTACGGCGATAGAAACCATCGAAGGCAGCACGTTCGTCTTCTACGGCATGGCCGACAGCGCGATCGGCGTCGCCCGGCTCCAGCACACCTGACGTACGACGGGCGCTGCTCCGGTGGTCCTCTCCGCATCGACCTTCCCGTCTTCACCTGTGCCGTTGGCGCCCTTCGATTGGCGGCACCGAGCCGTCGAGTACGACACGTTCGTGTACGACTGGTCGTCGCCGGGGAGTTACACCACGATCCTGGACGACCGGACGCACTACAACTCGGCCTCGCCCACATACAAGTTGCCGTCGTACCTGGGTGACAGCCGGCTGGGGACAGATGGTCTCCAAGAGGCTGTGAACCAGGTCGCCTCCGTGGTGGGTGCCACACTTGTGGGCATCGACAAGTCCAACCAGGGTGGCCGGGACTACGTCGGGATGCTCTCCACCTTCTTCCGGCCCGACCTCGGCGTGGCTCTCAACATGCCTGCGCCCGATGTGGCCCGTGCCACGGCCCGGAACGGTGGGGACAGCTACTGGTACGCGACCATCCCCAACGTGCTCTTCTTTATGCTGGGAGCTCTCTACCCGGGCCGCGCGGCACTGATGGCGTCGCTGGGCACGATCGCGGACCGCTTCCACGAGATGAGCAGCGCCCTCGGCGGTGAAGCTGCGGACTTCAACGGGACTGGCTTCGACTTCCGGGCGATGAGGACGTGCTGGAACTCGGAGGACGTGAACGAAGGGGGCGAAGGCGCCGCCGGCGCCGCTGTGATCGGGTTGTGGGCGTATGCCAGGTCGGGCGAACGCAGGCACCTGGAACTGGCGAGAAGAGCGATGGCGTACCTCGAGGGCGCGGGCGGCAACCTGTTCTACGAGGTGCTGCCCGTAATGCTGCCTTATGTGGCATCCAGGATGAACGCCGAGCTCGGTACCACCTACGACGTGGACAAGTACCTCGGCTGGCTGGTGGCGGGCTCGCAAGCCCGGCCTGGGTGGGGCACTCTGACGGCACGATGGGGTGACCACGACGTCCACGGGCTTATCGGTAGCAGGACCGACGGCGGCGGCTACGGCTTCGCCATGAACAGCTTCGCCACGGCCTTCCTGGCCCCCGCCGTCAAGTACCGGACGGAGCTCAAGGACGTCGTGGGCAGGTGGCTCTACAACGGCTCCAACGCCTCACGGTTCTTCTACGCGGACCAGATGGCGCCCACTCAGCAGTTCTATGGGGACAGGTTCGTTTCGCGCCCGGAGCACGTGATCGCCTATGAAGGTATCCGCAAGACCGAGGCTGGTAGAAGGCCCTGCGCCACCGGGGACCCCGAACGGTACGGGAAGCAGTGGGGCCTGGCCGAGGGAGCCATCAACCTCGGACTTTACGGGTCGAGCTGGGTGGGCATACTGGCGGCGACAACCTCAGGGTTGGACGAGGCCGGTCTCATGCGCGCTGATCTGAACTCGCTGGACTTCTTCGCCCGACCGGCCCACCCGACCTATCTGTACTACAACCCCGGGCCCCGGACGGTGGTCGAGCTCTCGTTAGAGGACACGGCGGACCTCTACGACCCCGTGTCTGACAACATACTTGCTCGGGAAGCCCAAGGTGCCCTCCGGGTGCCCATCGAGCCAGGGACTTCCGCAGTGCTGGTGCACACCCCGCCTGGAGCGCGGGTCGAGCGGGCGGCTGGCCGGACCGAGATCGACGGGCGGCTGGTTCGCTACGCCCGAAGCTGCTGACCCATATCGGGCTGCGGCCCGTGGGTGCTGGTCGCGTTCAACCAGCAGGCCGACCGGGTGGCGGCCCCCACGTCTTCGAACGGCGGCTCGCTGTGCCGACAGATCTCCATGACGTAGGGGCAACGTGGGTGGAACCGGCAGCCGGTCGGTGGGGCGGCAAGATCCGGAGGTTCCCCGCTGTCACCGGGCTGGCTGCCAGGGCTTGGGGCCCCACCACCACTGAGCCGGGCGCTCGGCCGGGGCGTCGAAGCGAGCAGCAGTCGTGTGTAGGGGTGGTTGGGGTGGCCGGTCAACTGCTCGGAAGGACCGGATTCAACGATGCTGCCGGCGTACATGACGCTGATGGTGTCTGCAATGTAGCGGGCACTGGCAATGTTGTGGGTGACATAGAGCAGGGCGAGGCCCTCCTCTCTGACCAGGTCGGCCAGAAGGTTGAGGACGTCCACCTGGATGGACACGTCGAGCATCGAAACCGGCTCGTCGGCAAGCAGCACCGATGGGCCCACTGCCAGGGCGCGGGCGATCATGACCCTCTGCCGTTGCCCTCCTGACAGCTCGTGGGGGTACCTGGACGCGAAGCGTGCGGGCGGCGTGAGGCTCACTCGCTCGAGTAGCCGGGAGGTTGCGACCTCGAGCTCGCGGCGGTTGGAGATGCCTCCATGGATGCGCAGGGGCCGCTGCAGATGGTGGCCGATAGTGCGTACCCCGTTCATGGACGCGAACGGGTCCTGGAAGACCAACTGGACGGCTGAGCGGTAGGCCGCCCGCTGCTGCTTGTGGTGCGGCACCGACCTCCCGGCCATCAGGATATCCCCCGAAGTGCGTTCCACAAGCAAGGCCAGGGCGCGCAGCAGGCTCGACTTACCAGAGCCGCTCTCCCCCACGATGGCTGACACCTGGCCCGGGACCAGTGCCAGCGACACGCTCTCGACGGCATGCACGACCCGGTGCCTGTCGCCCTGAAGCCGGTAGCGCAAGGTGAGGTCCCGGCACTCCAGGACTGCCGCACCTTCGGGAACCTCGGTGCGGAGGTCCATCTTCGGGCTGGGCCCGGCAGGCGCGGCGGAGGCCGCTGGCGGCTGGAGGAAGGTGACCGGGGCTGGTCCGGCCTCCGGGGGCGGGGCGAGCGAACCGTCGTAGAGGTGGCAACGTACGCGGTGCCCATCGACCACCAGCAGGTCCGGAAGCACCTGCGGGCAAGGGTCGAAAGACCTGTCGCAACGTGGGTGGAAGGGGCAACCCGCGACGGGCTGAGCGGGGTCGGGCGGTGAGCCGGGGATGCCGGTCAGACGCTGCCGGGCGCCCTCGATGGGCGGGAAAGCATCGCGTAAGCGCCTGCTGTAGGGGTGGAGCGGGCCGGTGTACAGAGACTCCGTTGGCGCCACTTCCACGACCCTGCCCGCGTACATCACGGCAACCGTGTCACACATCTCCAGGAGGAGCGACAGGTCATGGGTGATGAAGATGACGGAGAAGCCGAGCTTCTCACGCAGGGAGAGCAGTCGTCCCAGGATGGCTCTCTGTACAACGACGTCGAGACCGGTGGTGGGCTCGTCGAACACCACAAGCTCCGGTTCGAGTAGGAGCGCCATGGCGATCGACACTCTCTGGCGCATGCCCCCTGACAGCTCGTGCGGGAAGCTGCTCGCTCGTCGCTCTGGGACACCGACGAGCCTGAGCATCTCGGCGACGCGCGCACGCGCCTGGTTCCTGGCCGTCCCTGGCCGGTGGGCGCTTATGGCGTCGCGCATCTGGGCGTCGATGGTGAGCACCGGGTTGAGGGCGTTCATGGCGCTCTGGAAGACGACGGCCATCTGCTCCCAGCGCAGCCGGCGCAGGTCCTCGGGCGGGAGCGAGAGGAGGTCCACGCCCGGGCCCGTCTTCGGGTGGTAGCGGACGGAGCCGCTCAGGACCACTCCTGGCGGCACGACCAGGCGGGTCAGGGCGTTCGCGAGGGTGGACTTGCCGCTCCCACTTTCGCCAGCGATCCCGAGCACCTGAGCCCGGCGTAGCACCAGGTCGACGTCCTCCACGGCCGTGACTGTGCCCGATGGCGTCAAGTAGCCGACGTTGAGCTTTTGCACTTCCAACAGGACGTCTTCGGCTGCCTCGGTCCTCTGTGCCGAGCGGGCTGGCACGGGCCCGAGGGCAGGCCTCCGGGCGGCAAGGCGCGCCATCCTGAGGCGAGGGTTCCCAACCTCGTCAATGCCGAAGTTCATGAGGGCCAGCGCTGCGCCGACGAGCGCGTAGCAGAGCGCCGGCGGCAGCCACCACCACCACGCCCCGGCCAGCAGCGAGTCGTTGGCTTCTGCCAGGTTGATCATGTAGCCCCAGCTCACCTGGTCCACGTTGCCAAGGCCCAGGAACGCGAGACCGGCTTCAGCAGCGATCGCCCCGATCACGGCAAAGAGGAGCGTCGACATGACGATCGTCAGGAGGTTCGGTAGCACCTCGCCGAACAGGATCCTGCGCCTGGGCTCCCCGATCGCCTTCGCGGACTGAACATAGTCCCGTTGGACCATGGCGAGGGTCTGAGACCGGATGAGCCGCGCCCCGCCCGCCCACGAAGTGACGGCTATGACGACCGTGATCGACAGGAACCCAGACTTCGGAAGGTACCCGGCCAGAACGATTATGAGGGGCAACGACGGTATGACCAAAAAGACGTTGCTGAGGGCTGAGAAGATCTCGCCCCCGAGGCCCCGCAGATAGCCGGCCACCAAGCCGATCACCACCGATACGGCGGTGGCGAGGCCTCCGGCGATGAAGCCGATCTCCAGCGAACTACCCGTCCCGTCCACCAGTTGGGTGAAGACGTCCTGGCCCTGGAGGGTGGTGCCGAGCCAATGGCCCCACGACGGCGGCTGCAGTGAGACGCCTGTAGGGGTGATGGGGTTGCGGGACAGCACGAGGGGCCCGATCGAGCCCATCAGGGCGAACAGGAGGAGTACCCCGAGACCGGCGACCACTTTGGGCGAGCCGTAGCGCTTCACGGACGTCTTGACCCGCTCCAGGGCGCGTGTGCCGGTCGGTGGAGCCTGCTCCAGCGGCACGGGCAGGGGGACGCTGCTCATGAGCTCAACTGCTGTCGTGAGCGGGGGTCGAGTACGGCGTACAGCACGTCGGCTAGAAGGTTGGCAACGAGCACAGCGAGGGCGATGATCAGAAAGATGCCCTGCATCAGGGCATAATCCTCGTTGTTGACGGCCTGGTAGAGAGCGAAGCCGATACCGGGATAGGAGAAGACCGTTTCGACCAGCACGGAGCCTCCCACCACGAAGCCGAGAGAGATGGCGAAGGAGGCGATGCTGGGTAGTACGGCGTTGCGGCCTGCGTAGCTGTACTTGATCCGCCGTTCGCGTAAGCCCTTCGCCACCGCCAAGCGGACGTAGTCCTCGCCGAGTGTCGTCACCATCATATTGCGCATGTGCAGCATGTGGCTCACGAACGAGCTTGCCACTATCGTGAGAAGGGGGAGGGCTGCGTGCCGGAGCCAGCTCCACAGGAACGGGCCGTTCAGGCCCGGGTTGGTCCCGGCTCCAAAGGCTCCGTTGATCGGTAACCATCCCAGGCCCACTCCGAGGGTCCATACGAGGAAGAGGCCGACCAGGAAGAACGGCACCGCCGAGAAGAAGGTGCTCGTGGGGATCAGGATGCTGTCGAGGCGGGAACCCCGGCGCCATCCCACGAGAACTCCCAGGACGATCCCTATCACCCAACTGAGCAGGGTTGCCAGGGTGACGAGCACCAGTGTGTACGGCAACGTGTTGGCTATCACCTGCGTGACCGGCTCGGGGAAGTACGTGACCGACAGCCCCAGCTGCAGATGGGCCAGGTGCACCAGGTAGTCCCAGTACTGCGACCACCAGCTCGCGTGGCTCGAGAGCCCGAACTCCGCTTCGATGGCGGTCAGGTTGGCCAGAGGTACCGTGCCCTGTGCCTGCAGCCTCGACAGGAGCAGTTCGGCCGGGTTGCCCGGCATCAACCTCGGTACCACGAAGTTCACCGTGATGGCCAACCAGGCGGTGAGAACGTAGAGGGGTAACCGCTTTTTGAGGATCACTAGCACTTCTGCCCTCCGGAGCTAGAACCTACAGCGCCCGGGGAGGGAAGGGGGAGGACCGTTGGCGGCCAAAGCCACCGTCCCCCTGCGCTCCCCGGACAGTCCGCGTTCAGCGCTCGTGTGCTCCCAGGAGGATCTGCTCCTGGTAGGCGTTGCAGAAGGTGCACATATAGGGGTTCTTGTATGACGGCCACCCGTAGAGCGGCCCGTTGACGAAGTCCTCGTGGTAGGTGCTGTCGAACAGTGGGATAACCGGGAGGTCCCGGGTGTAGATCCTCTGCAGGAGCGTCACCTGCTGCCGCTGGGCGACGATGTTGGCGGGGTTCGTGACCTCGAGCTTCGCCAACGCGGCAACTGCTGCGGGATTGTCGTAGTGCTCGACGTTGGTGTAGTTGTTGGGTTTGCCAATGGCAGGGAGGCCTCCCGCCGGCACGCCGAAGACCTGGTCGTACTCGTTGTAGGGCAGAGGCCCGACCTGGGTGTCGAAGGTGGCTTGGAAGTTGCTGTCGAGGTAGTCGGTGCTCCACTCCTGGTAGGACAAGCCGTTGCACGTAACGGCTATGCCGATCTGCGAGAGGTTCTGCTCGATAATGGAACAGTCGGTCAACCAGTCGGAGTAGCTGCTGGGAAAGCTCAGCGAGAAAGCCACCTGCGAACTGCTCCCAGGGGCGAACAGCTTGCCACCCTGCAGCTTGTAGCCGGCTTTCGTGAGGTCAGCCGTGGCCGCTGGGATGTCGGGCCCCACAGGTGCTCTGTACTGCTTCAGGACATAGGGCGTGGTAGCTGCCCCGGCAAGCCCGCTCTGGCTGGCCGGCGGCTCCGCACCGGACTCACCGATCATGTCCAATGTCTTGCGGTTCACGGCGAGGTTGATAGCTCGTCGGAGCGCGAGGTCCTGGAACATCGGGTTCGTGAGGTTCAGAGCCAGGCTCACCGTACCGTCAGGCGGTGTGTAGACGATGTTGCGCGATGGGTTCCGGTCCACGAAGGTCTTGAAGATATCCGATGTGAAGACGCCGGAGTAGTCGGTACGGTGTGAGATCAGCAGGGCCTCCATGGTGGCATTGCCACTAGCGGAGATGTCCTCGACCTCGTTGATGTAAGGCTTGCCCTTCTGCCAGTAGTGAGGGTTCTTCTTGTAGATGATGTACTCGGTGTTGAACGAGGACAGAACGAACGGCCCGGTGCCGATGGGATGGGAGTCCTCGAACTTGAGCGGGTCAGCAACGTGGGCAAAAGTGAACGGCGGCACAATGGCGACGTTCATGGCGATGGTGTAGAAGTTGACGTACTGCGAGGTGCTGTAGGTGAGCACGACCCAGTCGCCTCGTACCTGGGCCGACACCAGGCCGGTGGTACCGCCGTTCTCCTTCTGGATCCTGTTGTAGAGCTCGTACGTGAAGGCGACGTCGCCGGGCGTGAGAGGCTTCCCGTTCGACCACGTGACGCCTTTGCGGATCTGGAACTCGATGACCTTACCCTTGTCACCCCATCGGTACGCCGTCGCAAGCCAGGGTGTGTTCTTGTGAGTGGTGGCGTTGTACTGGTAGAGCGGCTCGTAGACGGCACCGAACCCGAAGGCGTAGTTGTAGCTGGGCGAGAAGGGGTTGAACACGGGGCTCCACGGCCCGGAGCCGTTGGTGGCCGCCGTCAGCGTCCCGCCGTAGGTGATGCCTGGTTGGTGAGCTGCCGCAGCCGAGGCTGCCGGCGCTCCTGCGAACGCAGCGCTGCACAGGGCTGCGAGCGTGGTCACCGACGCTCCGATGGCAGCCACCAGCTGCCGTTTGCCGGAATGTGTGGCTGGGACGTCCCTGGCTGAGATCTTACCCTTCATTGCACGGTCACCTTCTTCTTGTCGACGCGCCCAGGAGTGGTAGCGGTCGGGCAGGCTGCTGACAGCTGTTCAGGCAGCCATTGCTCCCTGGTCCCCCTCCGTGCCCCCTTACTGCGTAGGTAAACGCGTTTACCTACGCAGTAGTAAACCAGTTTACGCACTAGGTGTCAAGCCACCCTCGCGGGAAGACATGCGTGGGCCGCATGCCGTGCGGCGCGGCGGGTGCCCCAGGGGCCGGTGCCACAGACGTCGGCCTCCGTCCATGTACCTATCGGTCCGCCCAAGTGCCGCAGGAGCCGGAACGCCGCAGGTCCGTCCCGGTTGTAGGTGCGACGGGTGGTGCAACCGGTCCGACCGGTGGAGCCCCGTGATGCTCGGGGACGGGACTTGGGCCCGACGTGGGCCATGTGGCCACCGACACCGACACCGACACCGACACCGACACCGACACCGACACCGACACCGACACCGACACCGACACCGACACCGACACCGACCTGGACCTCGAGGTCCGGCGCGCCGGAGGATGACGCACAAGGGCAGTGACCGGTCCCTCCGGTGGGGCGTCGGAACTGGTGCGCCGCCACCCGGGCAGGCTCGGACGGGGTCGTGGCTCGACGCAGCAGGCTGTGCTCATGCGCGCGCTCGTCGGGCCGCCAGCGAGCTGGTGACGGGCACGTGCCGGGCCAGGTGGCGCGTGGGTGATGTCCCGGGCGGGCACGATGGTGCCTTGTGACCAATGGCGGCCTCTGCCTGGCAGCGCCGGGGCCCGGCCCGTGCGGTTCAGGCGGGGGCTGCCGTCAGCGGGTGTCGGGTGAGAGGTGGCGCGGCGGGCAGCGCGGTCCCCGGGGGGCACGCTGGTGGGAGTGCACCGGCGGGCTGTGGCCAGGTCGCACGCCTCACCGCGCGGTCGTCGGCGATATCAGGCACGCTCCCCAGCGATGTCCGGCATGCCGGCGGGAACAGCATTGTGCGGGCCCTCGACAGAGTCCTCACGTGCCCTGTCCTCGTCAATGGCGGTAAACGCACCGCTAGCTCGAAGTGGGACGCGCAGTGCAGGTCCTCACCCAGGTGGAGGTACGTGCGCCGCGTGCCGCTTCGGCAGGCGCTCGGCCTTGCCGGCACGCCGGCACGCGCCAAGGCCGCTCGCCGACCAGCCGGTGGGACAAGGACAGCTCCTCGCTGCTCAGGAGCCGGGCAGGTGGCCCGGGGTGAGCGCGTTCGTCACGGCCCGGGCCGCCCCGTAGGGGCGGGGATCCATCCTTGACTGGTACTCCGAACCCGTGGTAGGAAGATATCCAAATACGTCTATGGATGTCTAAAGATGTCTACTCCTCCCACAATCAGTCGCGACCGGCCGCGTCTGCTGTCCGACCAGGTAGCCGAGGTACTGCGCGAGCAGATCGTCGGCGGGCACCTGAGGGCGGGCACGCGGCTCAGCTCGGAACCAGAGCTTGCCACTGAGCTTGGGGTCAGTCGCGGCACATTGCGTGCCGCCGTCCAGCGTCTCGTGGACGAGGGCCTCCTCACGCGCCTGCACGGGCGCGGGACGTTCGTGTCGAGCGGTGAGGAGGAGCTCTCGCTGGCCCGGTTGGTAACGATCTCCGAGGTCCTCATGGAGCTCAAACAGCCGTACCACGTCGAGGTGGTCGAACAGGACGTCGTTCCCGCCAGCCCCGGGTTGCGCCGCTTGTTGCGAATGGGGCGCCGGCGCGAGGTGTTCAGGCTCAAGCGTCGTTTTGTGGTGGACGGCGAACCGCACGTGCTCGTCGAGAACCGGGTCGCGCTCGCCACTTGTCCAGGCCTGCTCGACGTGGACTTCAGGACGAAGACCCTCTTCGGCTCGCTCGACGACTTCGGTGTCGGGATCAGCTGGGGCCGCCGTACTTTTGCCGCAATTGCGGATGCCACGGTGGCAGCCGAGATCGCGGCGCCGCCTACCGTACCGCTGCTGCACATCGAGCAGGTCTCGTACGACTCCAGCTCGAAGCCCGTCGAGTGCTCCGACAGCTGGGCGCGAGGTGACCGCCTCCGGCTCAGTACGGTCCTCCGCCGTTGATGCCGGAGCGGGCAGAGAAGGTCCAGGGCACCAAGGAAAGACCGAAGCACAAACCCCAAGGGAAAGGTGTTTAGACATGCAATTGTCAAAGATGTCCGGGAAGCCGAACGGTCGGCGGGTGCGTGCGGCGAGCGCCGCGGTGCTGAGCGCCGGCGTCGTGAGCCTGGCGCTCTCGGCGCCGGCATCGGGCGCGTCCCCGCGGAACGCGGGCCGAGCCGAGGTGGTGCACGGCACGACCAAGTCGGTCACCTATGTGTCCGATGTCGGCGGTCTGAACGACCATGGTTACAACCAGTACACATATCTGGGGGTAAAGGCCGGGGCAATCGCCAACCACATCCCTTATCATGTGATCCAGACGCAGGACCCGTCGCAGTACGTCCAGAACATCACCACTGCCGCCCAGCAGAGCGGCCTCGTGATACTTTCCGGGTTCTCCATGGGCGATGCGCTGCAGGCGGTGTCCAAGCGGTTCCCCCATGTCGACTTCGTCATTCTCGACTACTCCTACTCGCCGCCGCTCAAGAACGTCGCTGGCGATGTCTTCGACGCGCAGGAGAGCTCCTACCTGGGCGGTATCGTCGCTGCCGGTATCAGCAAGACGCACACCATCGGCTTTGTGGGAGGGGTCGACGAGTCCACATTGCAGGCCTTCCTTGCCGGCTATGAGGCCGGTGCCCTCGCCGAGTACCCCGGCACGCATATCAAGGTCGAGTGGACGGGGTCGTTCACCAACGAGCAGGCCGGTAAGGCCGCCGGCCAGGCTGAGATCGCTGCAGGGGCCGATGTCGTGTACACCGCTGCCGGTGCGTCGGGCATAGGTGGGATCGATGCAGCCCAGGCTGCCCACGTGTGGGCCATCGGTGTCGATGCAGACCAGAACTACCTTGCACCGAAGACCGTGGTCACGAGCGTGATCAAAGAGCTGAGCACCGTGGCCGAGGACAATATAAGCCAGTACGTCCACGGGAGCTGGAAGTCGGGGACCCACACCTACGACCTTGCAAACCACGGTGTGGGCCTCGCTCCCTTCCACGGGCTGGCGAGCGCCGTGCCGGCACAGGTGAAGAAGAAGCTCGCAGCTGCGATGAAGGCGATCTCGACAGGCAAGATCGTCGTACCCGTCAAGCCCAAGTACCCGAACGGTCGCTGAGCCCGCACAAGGGACGGTCTGCCCTCGATGGCCGTTGTGCTGCCCCCGGCCGGGCGGGAGCTCGCCCAGCCGGGGGCACCGGCATGACCAAGGAGAAGAGCGGTGCAAGAGCTGCAACTCATCCACATCGACAAGTTCTTCCCGCCGAACACCCACGCCTGCGCGGATGTCAGCCTGACGGTCCGCGCCGGTGAGGTCGTGGCGCTCCTCGGCGAGAACGGTGCCGGCAAGACGACTCTGATGAGAATTGCGTCGGGTGTTACCCGCCCCGACGGAGGGAGCATCGTCAAAGACGGGGAGCGTGTCGTGCTCGGCAGCCCCAGGGACGCCATCAGGCGTGGTATCGGCATGGTCCACCAGCACTTCATGCTCATACCGCGCCTTAGTGTTGCCGAGAACGTGGTCCTCGGTTTCGAAGAGGGTGGAGCGGTCCTCGACCGCCGCGCCATGGCACGACGCGTCGAGGCCTTCGCGGCAGAGGTCGGGCTCGCCGTCGCCGGAGACCGGCGTGTCGAGGACCTCGCCGTCGGCGAGCAGCAACGCGTCGAGATCGTGCGTGCGCTCTACCGAGGCGTCGAGGTCCTGATCCTCGACGAACCAACGGCTGTGCTCACTCCGGCCGAGACGGAGGGCCTGTTCCGGGTCGTCCGGGAGATGGCGGCGGGTGGCAAGTCGGTCGTCTTCATCAGCCACAAGCTGCACGAGGTGAGCGAAGTCGCCGACCGTGTACTGATATTGAGGAACGGCCGTCTGGTTGCAGAGCGCCCCCCGTCGGCGCCGCTCGGTGAGCTTGCCGCCCTGATGGTCGGCGAACCAGTCGAGGCCCCGAGCCCGAGCCGGCGGCCTGCGAGCAGCGAGCCGGTGCTCTCCCTTGGAGGCGCGCGTTCACGCGGTGAACCGGGCCTGAGGGACGTGAGCCTCTCCGTGCTCAGCGGTGAGATCGTCGGGATCGCCGGTGTCGACGGGAACGGCCAGGTCGCGTTGGAGGAGGCACTTGTCGGTACCCGGTCGCTGGAAGGGGGCACCTTCACGCTTGCGGGCGAGCGGCTCGAGCGGGCTTCGCCGGCAGCGATCCGCCGGCGTGGGCTGGTGCGTATCCCGAGCGAGCGCCACCACGACGGCATGGTCGCGCAGGCGAGCGTGTGGGAGAACCTCGTGCTGTTCGACCTGGCGGAGCTGGGGTTCGCCCGGCATGGCCTGCTCGACGTGCGAGCAGCCCGGAGGCGGGCCGAGCAGCTCGTGAAGAACTACGACATCCGTTGCGGCAGCATCGACCAGAAGCTGGCAGAGCTCTCGGGTGGCAACCAGCAGAAGGTCATCGTGGCTCGCGAGCTGGGCGCCGGTCCCCGGGTCGTCGTCGCCGCGCAGCCGACTCGTGGCCTCGACGTGGGGGCTACGGCAAGCGTGCACAAGGCGCTCATCGAACTGCGAGAGCGCGGAGGTGCGGTGCTCCTTATCTCGGCCGACCTCGACGAGATCTGCCAGCTCGCTGACCGGGTCTATGTCCTCTACGAGGGCCGGGTCAGCCAGCCGGTAGGCCCGGACGACCGCGAACAGATCGGGCGGCTGATGGCAGGGGTTGCGGCATGAGCAGTGGGCAGGACCTGGGGCTTGTCGAGCCGAGCGGCGACGGCCTCGAGCCGGGGCCCGGCAAGCTCACGCCCCCGGCCGGCAGGGGTGCTGACGTCACGGTGCTCGGTCAGTTCTCGCACCGCGCCCGCGCGGTCCTGGTCGCTCCGAGCAGCCAGCAGCTAGGTGAGAGCGTCCTCGCCGTCCTCGTCGCCTTCGCCCTCGGCGCAGTGGCGCTGGCCGCCAACGGGATCAACCCGCAGTCGGCCTACGCCGCCCTCGTCAGCGGGTCCCTCGGGAGCGCCCAGAGCCTGGCCAGCACTGCTGTGCAGGCTGCGCCGCTACTGGTCGCTTCGCTGGCCGTGGGCATCTCCTTCCGTGCCGGGGTGTTCAACATCGGTGCCGGCGGGCAGCTCGGCGTAGGTGCCCTCGCGGCGGCGGTGGTCGGTGGCTACACCCGCCTGGGGCCGGGGCTCGAGCTCGTCGCGATGGCGGCGGCAGCGCTCGCTGCCGGTGCCGTCTGGGCCAGCGTGGCCGGAGTGCTCAAGGCTTACACGGGCGCGAACGAGGTGATCACCACTCTGATGCTCACGTACGTGGCCACCAACCTGATCGACTACGCGGTCACCGGGCCCGCCAAGGCGCCGGGGGCGATCAACCAGACGCCTCAGCTCAGCGGTCAGGCAATGTTCCCAACACTGGTTGGCAACACTCAGCTCACGGCAGCGATCATCGTCGCCCTCGTGCTCGTGCCGCTCGTCTGGCTGTTGCTCTTCAGGACGGGCTACGGCTTCCGGCTTCGCATGGTGGGCCTCAACCCCGACGCCGCTACCGCCGCCGGCTTCTCTGTCCGGCGGGTGGGGGTGTCCGTGCTGGCGCTCAGCGGGGCCCTGGCCGGGCTCGGCGGGATGCTCGAAGTGGCCGGCGTTCTGGGTTCGGTGCCCCAGGACATGTCCCTCCAGGTCGGGTACACGGCAATCGTTGTTGCCCTGCTCGGCAACAACGGCCCCGGGGGTATCCTCCTCGCCAGCACCCTTCTCGGTGCCCTTGCCGCAGGGTCAACCAACATGCAGTCCGCGGCCGGGGTCTCCGGCCCCTTCGTCGTGCTGCTGGAGGCGATCATGATCGGGACCGTCGTCGGCATGCCGGTGCTGGTCCGCTACCTGAGGGCGCGCCGCCGCACCGCACCGCGAGGAGCGGAGGCGAGATGAGCGCCGAGCTTGTCGTGACCAGTGGCATCACGGCCACGCTCGAGCTCTCGACGCCGATCCTGTTCGGCGGTCTGGGCGGCGTGATCTCCGAGCGCTCCGGTGTGCTCAACATCGCCCTCGAAGGGATGCTCCTCATCGGGGCGTTCGGCTACTTCGCCGGAGCCGGAGCGACGGGCAGCGTGGTCGGTGGTCTCGCCCTGGCGGTGGTGCTGGCTGTGCTCAGCGCACTCATCCTCGCCTGGCTGGCCGTGCACGCCGGCGCCAACCAGGTGATCGCCGGCATGGCTGTCAACCTGCTCGCTTCCGGCCTGACCGACTTCCTCTACCAGGCGATCTACGGCTACTCCGGTACCCCGCCCGTGCCTGGCATCGGACAGCTCAACGTCCCGCTGCTCGACCGTATCCCGGTGCTGGGGCCGTCGCTGTTCGAGCAATCCCCCCTGACGTACCTGGCGTTGCTGGCTGTACCGGGGGTGGGGTTCTGGCTGTTCCGGACCAGGGCGGGACTGCATGTCCTGGCCGCAGGAGAGCGCCCCGAGGCTGCTGATGCCGCGGGCCTCAGCGTGTACCGCATCCGTTACCTGGCGGTAGCGGCAAGCGGCGTCGCATGCGGGCTGGGTGGGGCCTTCGTCCTCACCCAGGTGGATAACTTCTCATCCGACATGACCGCCGGCGTCGGCTACATAGCTCTTGCCGCAGTGATCTTCGGCAACTGGCGGCCGAGGGGCGTGCTTGTCGCCTCTCTGCTCTTCGGTGCCTTCGAAGCTCTGCAGAGCATCCTGCAGGCTCTGGGCCTTTCCGTGCCCTACGATCTCTTCCTCGCCGTACCGTACCTCGTCACCATAGTGGCGGTGTCCGGCTTCGTCGGTCGTGTCCGCGCTCCACAAGCGGACGGCGTCCCTTACATAAGGACCTGAAAGGAGTTGGACATGGTACCGGACTGTTTGCCTCGGCTCGGGCCCCGGCCCGGGCTCGAGAGGACATCATGGCGCCCAAGGTGAGCGTGGTGGGAAGCTACGGGGTGGGCCTCACGTTCGGGCTGCAACGGTTCCCGGCAGCGGGTGAGACGGTCCTGTGCCGTTACCACCGCGTTGAGCACGGGGGCAAGGGCTCGAACCAATCAGTCGCCGCGGCCCGTCTCGGTGCCGAGGTGCGTTTGCGCACCGCCCTCGGAGATGACGCGTTCGCCGACAAAGCCAACCAGCTCTGGCAGGAGGAGGGGGTCGAGGCCCGCGTTGTGGTAAGGAGCGGGGAGCCGACGATGACCGGCGCGGTCCTGGTCGAGCAGGGAGGCGACAACCGGATCGTTGTCGCGCCGGGGGCGCTGGCCGGCCTCGCGCCCGAGCACATCGAGCCTTGCGACGTGGCGGGCAGCGATGTGCTGCTCGTGCAACTGGAGATCCCGCTCCCAGCGGCCCGACGGGCCCTCGAGCTCGCGGCCAGCGAGGGCGTCCGCTCCATCCTCAACCCAGCACCCGTCCCTGATGCGACCGCGGAGGAGCTCGCCGAGCTGCTGGCCCTCGCTGACATCATCACCCCCAATGTCACCGAGGCCCGGTCGCTCCTCGGCCGAGGGGAGGAGGCCGGACCGGCCGAGCTGGCCTCGAGCCTTGCCGCCACGGGGCGGTCGGTAGTGGTGACGGCAGGTCCCCACGGGGCGTTCGTGGCCTCGGACGGGGCCGTCACGCATGTAGAGGCGTGCCCGGTGCGCGAGGTCGTGGACTCGACCGGTGCCGGCGACACTTTTACGGCGGCTCTGGGGGTTGCCGTAGGGGAGGGGGCCACTCTTGTCGAGGCCGCCCGCTTTGCCAGCGTCGCCGCGGCGCACTGTGTCTCGGTCGCAGGGGTCCTGCCCTCCCTGCCCAATCGCCGGCAGCTGCGGGAGCCGGAGCTGCCTGCCGCGCTGGAGGTGCGGTCGTGAGCGCCCCTGTCCCGAGCGGCACCAGGCACCCCATGGTGCTCGACACGGACACGGCAGCTGACGACTGTTTCGCCATGCTCGCGTGCCTGCTCCATCCTGCTGCTGACCTCAAAGCCGTGACGGTGGTGGCCGGCAACGTGAACTTCGAACAGCAACTGGAGAACGCGCTCATCACGATCGAGCAGAGCGGGAGAGGCGGGGAGGTCCCCGTCTACCCTGGCTGCAGGGAGTCCCTCATGCGCGGCTGGACATCAGCCGAGAACGTGCACGGCGACGGCAAGGGCGGGCACAGTTGGCCGAAGCCCAGCCAGCGGCCCGAGCGCGAGCACGCCGTCCAGGCACTTCTCCGCCTTGCCGACGAGCACGCCCAGGAGCTCGACCTGGTCTGCATCGGCCCGCTGACAAACGTGGCCGCAGCGCTCATCCTCGACCGTGAACTGCCCCAGAAGGTGCGTGAGCTCTATGTGATGGGGGGTTCCAACAACTTCAGGGGGAACATCACCCCGGCTGCCGAGTACAACTTCTACGCGGACCCCGAGGCAGCACGCGCGGTGGTGCACGCAGGGTTCAACCTGACGATCGTCGACTGGGGCCTCACGCTCCGCCAGGCGGTCTTCAGCGACGCCGAACTGGAGCGCATAGCTGAGCTGGGCACGAGCCTGTCCCACTTCTTCGGGATCGTAAATGCCCCGACGCTCGAGTTCGACCGCACTGCGGGCATCCCGGGTTCGACCCATCCCGACCTGCTGACAGCGCTAACCCTCCTCGAGCCGAGCCTGGTGAGGCGCACCAGCCGGTACTTCGTCGATGTCGAGACGAGCGGCGAGATGACCCTTGGTTACTCGGTGTTCGACTGGGGGGTGCTCGGCCGCGAGCCCAACGCTTCGGTGGTTGAGGAGATCGACCGCGAAGGTTTCGTGGGCACCGTAATGCGATTGCTAGGTGACGAGAGGACAGGAGGTGCGAGCCGTGAGCGACTCGGGATCTAGGGACTTGGCGCGCTTCATCCAGCACACATTGATCGCCCCCGGCGTAGACCGGGCCCAGATCGACAAGCACGCAGCCGAGTGCGTGGAGTTCGGCTTCGACGCGGCGATGGTGGGCGCCGCCTGGGTGCCTGAGATGCGCAAACTGCTTGCCGGGACCGACATCAAGGTTGCAACGGCAGTCGACTTCCCCTACGGCTGCATGACCACAACGGGCCGCGTTGCCGAGATGCGCTCCGTCGTCGATGCGGGCGCCCAGGAGGTCGACCTGGGTGTCCAGATCGGCTGGTTGCGCTCGGGCGAAGCTCAGCGCTTCACCGACGACCTCGGCCAGGTGATAGCGGCAGCAGGGGGGGTACCGGTCAAGGTGATGTTGGAACTGCCCCTCCTCACGCCCGCAGAACGCACGCTCGCGACCGACGCAGCCGTCCAAGCCGGGGCGAAGTTCGTGAAGAACGCGTCGTCGGGGGCTGTAGGTGTGGCCACGCCCGAAGACGTGGGCTGGCTCCGGGCCCATGTCCCGCCATCTGTCGCCGTGAAGGCGTCGGGCGGGATCACCTCGGAGGCCCAGGCCAGGGCCCTGCTCGCTGCCGGCGCGGCGCTGCTCGGGACGTCAGCAGGTCTGAAGATCGTCCGAGGGGGTGAGCTGCCCGCGACCTCGTACTGATGGCACGGGGGACGTGAGGTCTACGGTGGCCCGGGCCCCCGCTACTACCGCCGGCACCGCCAGAGCCGTTCGCGCCAGCGGGCCCAACGGGAGCGCCGGCACCGGGCAACGCTGCTGGCGGGGCTCAAGCAGCAATTTGTTGCCACCGGCCCGACCCGGTGGTGGAGCTATGACGTAACGAGAACACGGGGGTGCGCCGGCCCAGCCCGTTCATGTCCCCGTGGACTGGTCGTCGCCCGAGGGAGGCAGACCGTCCCCGAACAGCACCTCGCTCAGATGGTCGCAGATGGCGTGGAAGCTCGGCGACCTCATGATCTCGGGCGAGCGGGGCCGGGGCAGGCCCACCTCGACCAGGGCGCGCATGCGCCCCGGCCGGGGGGACATCACCGCGACCATGTCGGCCAGGAAGACGGCCTCGCTGATGGAGTGGGTCACAAGCAAAGTGGTGGGGGCGCGTTCGGCCCATATGCGTAGCAGCTCGATGTTGAGCCGCTGGCGGGTCATCTCGTCGAGGGCACCAAAGGGCTCGTCCAACAGCAGCACCTCAGGGCCCATGACCAGGGCCCGCGCTATCGCCACCCTCTGGCGCATCCCTCCTGACAGCTGCGCCGGCCGCGCCTGCTCGAAACCCTTGAGGCCGACCAGGTCCACCAGGTCGGCGATGGCCCCGGGCGAGACCTGCCGTCCGCCCATCTCGAGGGGTAGGCGGATATTGGCCACCACCGAGCGCCATGGCAGCAGGGCGGCGTCCTGGAACGCAATGCCGAGGCGGTGGGCGCTGCGCACGGCGTGGGGGGCCTCGCCGTGGACCAGCACGGTGCCCGCGCTCGGCTGCTCCAGGTCGGCGAGCACCCGCAGCACTGTTGACTTGCCGCACCCAGAGGGGCCGAGCAGGGCCACGAACGAGCCCCGCGGCGCCTCCAGGTCGACCCCGTCGAGGGCTTGCACGGTGGAGCGGCGGATACGGAACTGCTTGGACAACCCCTGGACCGATATGCCTCCTGCGCCCGCCGGGTAGCCAGACGCCAGTGCCGCGGTACCAGCCAGCAGTGCCCTCTCTGAGTGCTCGTAGGTCAAAGACATGGGCCGAATGGTACCGAGCGCGCCCGGCGGCCGCGCCCGGATCCCGGCCTATTGCCTGCCCTCGGCCGAGCCGGCACGCAGTCTTAACCGGCCCGTAACAGCGGCGTCACAGACCGAAACACCCCCGCAACAATTACCTATTTACCATCTCCGTGTGCCGACGACCCAGACCAGCGGCCTCGGGGCAACTCCCTGGGCCTTCCGCCCCGACGAGCTCACCGCCCTGACGGCCTTTTACCGCCACCACGGGTTTGCCGTGCTGAGCGGCGCTGTCGAAGGCGCGACGGCTGATGCGCTGTCCGAGGAGTGCAGCTCGGCTCAGCGCCGGCTGGCCGACGGCCGGCTCGACGCCCGTTACGGCACCGACAGGTTCAACGAGGAGAAAGGCCGGCCCCCGACCGGGCAGCCGAACTACGTCCAGCACATCACCGAACTGTCGCCCACGGCCCGGCACCTGCTGCACAGCCCTCCCGTGGCCGAACTGGTGCGGGGGTGGCTCGGGCCGGGGTGCTGGTCCGCAGAGGACAGCGACTCCGGCTTCGTGTACCAGGACGCCCGGCCCGGGCCCGACAGCGGGTACAGGCGTATCGGCTGGCACAGCGACTGGCAGTCGGCGCCCCACCTGGACCTGTGGCCGGCCACCGCAGTTACGGTGCACCTGGACGCCACAAGCCCCGACAACGGTTTCTTGCGGGTGGTACCCGGCAGCCACCTGTGGGCCACGCCGGCACCCTACGAGAACGTCAACGGCGCCGTGGTCCCCGCGGGGTCCCGCCCGACAGGAGGTCACACCGCTGCCGCCCCGCCGGCGCCCATGCCCCTGCGCTTCGAGAAGGTCCCCGGGGAGGTCGCGCTCTATGCCGAGAGGGGCGACGTGCTCTTCCACGACTGCTACCTGTGGCACTCGGCTGCCGTGGCGACCAGTTCGGCCGCGCGGCGTCGCCATATAAGGGGCTCCTGGTTCGGCGGGCGAAAGCCGGTGCGCTGGGAGAACGAAGACTTCGTCAAGAACGCGGCGCGATGACGTCGCCCACACAGCAAAGGAAAACGCCCGTGAGCCCACAGTACACCGACCGCCGTACCTTTTTGTCACAGGCCCTGCGCCGTAGCGCCGGGGTGGCCGTGCTGGCCACCTCGGGGGCCGGGGCGTGGGAGGGCCTGCTCGGCTCCGGGCGTGCCGCGGCAGCGTCACTTCACCCGGCGGCCCGGTCCCTGGGGGCAGCCAGCCTGCAGCTCGATTGGATCGACGACATCGAGTTCGCCGGGAGCTACATCGCCAGGTCGTCCGGGTACTACCAACGGGCGGGCCTGTCGGTCACCCTGCTGCCCGGCGGGCCCAACACCTCGGTGGAGCCCATCGTGGTCTCGGGCAAGGCCCTGGTGGGCATAAGCGGGCCGGACCTGACCTCGGCGGCCATCAACAACGGTGCCGACCTGAAGATCATCGGGGCCCAGATGCAAAAGGCGCCCCAAGCCATCATGTCGCTCGCCAAGCGGCCCATCAACGGCCCGAAGGACATGATCGGCAAGAAGATCGGTGTGCAGGCCGGGAACCTGCTTTCGTTCAGGGCCTTCCTCGAGCTGCAGGGCATCCCCGAGGCCAAGGTCGATATCGTGCCGGTACAGTTCGACCCGTCGCCCCTGGCGGCGGGGACGGTGGACGGGTGGTACGCGTTCATCACCAACGAGCCGTTCCTGCTGGCAGCCAAGGGCGTGGCCACCAAGAGCTGGCTCCTGTACGACTACGGCTACCGCCTCTACAGCGGGACCTACCTGGCGTCCGCCTCGAGCCTGGACAACCCCTCCGAGCGCGCCAAGGTGGTGGCCCTGATGAAGGGTGAGATCCAGGGCTGGCAGAAGGCGTTCCTGGACCCCACGCTGGCCGCCCACCTCACCGTCGACGTCTACGGCAAGTCAGACGGCCTGGACGTGCGTACCCAGCAGGAGGAGCTGGGCGCCTACCAGAAGCTGTTCCAGACCGGGACCACCGCCCGGCACGGCCTGTTCTGGATGAGCCCTGCCGACGTGGCCGCCAACATCAGGACCCTGTCGCTGGTGGGTATCAAGAGCAAGCCTTCCTACTTCACCAACGAGATCCTGCAGGAGATCTACAAGGGCTCGAACCAAGCGTGATCACCGGGCCCATCACCAGCTTCGACCAGTACCTGCGGCGTGTCCCCAAGGTCGAGCTGCACTGCCACTTCGAAGGGACCGTCCGGGCGTCGACCTTTGCCGAGCTGGCGCGCAAGCACGGCACCCGGCTCCCCACCGAGGACGTGGGCAGGCTCTACGACTACGGGACCATCTACCAGTTCCTCGAGATATTCGCTCTTGTCTCGTCCACCCTCATCGACCGCGAGGACTTCGCCCGCACGGCCTACGAGTCCCTGGCCGACGGGGCCGAGCTGGGCAACCTGCGCTACCGGGAGATGTTCTTCAACCCCACCCTGCACACCCGGCGCGGCGTGCCCATGGCCACCTGTGTCGAAGGCCTGGTCGAGGGGATCCGGGCGGCCGAGGCGGACTACGGCGTGCAGTGCCGGCTCATCGCCGACATCTACCGCCAGGACGACCCGCAGACCGCCCTGGCCATGGTGGACGAGGTCCTGGCATGCCGGGCGCCCGAGGTCATCGGCCTCGGCATGGACGGTGCCGAGGCACCCGACCCGCCGGAGAAGTTCAAGGATGCTTTCGCCCGCGCCCGACGAGGAGGCCTGCGCCTCACGAGCCACGCTGCCGAGGACGGCCCGGCCGCCAACGTGCTGACCTGTTTGGACGAGCTCGGCTGTGAGCGGGTGGACCACGGCTACCACGTGCTCGCGTCGCCTGCCGCTGTGGCGCGCTGCCGCGATGAGGGCGTGTTCTTCACCTGCTGCCCCACCTCTACTTCGGTCGTCTACGGCTGGCCTGAGCTGTCCGCCCACCCCATAAGGGCCATGGTGGAGGCGGGGCTGCGGGTGACGCTCAACTCCGACGACCCCACCATGTTCGCCACCGACATCGGCGAGGAGTACGCCCGTATGTGCCCGGCCATGGGCGCCGGCCCCCAAGAGGTGAGGCGGCTGGTCCTCACAGGGGTGGAGGCGGCCTGGTTGGGCGGCCCGGAGCGGGCGGCGTTGCGGGCCGAGCTCGAGGCGGAGCTCGACCGTCTCGACGAGCAGCTGGCCGGCCTGCCGGGTGCGCCGGCTTGAGCGGGCTCTTGGCTCCCGCCGGCCTGGCCGGGACGGCCCAAGGTCGCGCCGACGGGCAAGGGAGGGCTCATGGCTGGCTCGGCAGTGCCGCCGGGGCGGCGGGGCTGCTGCTGGCCTGGGAGGCGCTGGCCGCCTACGTGTTCGCCGGCCGGCACATAATGCCCACCCCGGTCGGGGTGCTCGGCGGGCTGTGGCACGACCGTAGCCTGCTGTGGCAGAACGCCGGGGTCACCTTGTCCGAGGCGGCCCAGGGCTGGCTGTGGGGCAACCTGGCCGCAGTGGTCGTCGCCCTGGTGTTCACGGCCAGCAGGGTCGCCGAGGCGGCGCTGCTACGGCTGGCCATCGCCAGCTACTGCATGCCCATCATCGCCATCGCCCCCATCCTCAACATCGTGCTCAACGGCGACCAGCCCAAGGTGGTCCTAGCCGCACTGAGCGTGTTCTTCACCACGCTGGTGGGGATGACGGCAGGGTTGCGCTCGGCGGACCCCACCGCTTTGGACATGGTCCACGCCTACGGCGGCTCCGCCTGGGCGGCGCTCACCAAGGTGCGCCTGCGGTCCTCCCTGCCGAGCCTGTTCGCCGCCCTCCAGGTGGCGGCCCCGGCTGCCCTGCTCGGCGCCATCATCGGCGAGTACCTCGGAGGTAACAGCGGCATCGGTGTGGCCATGATCAACGCCGAGCAGTCCCTGGAGGTCACGCGGGTGTGGGCCCTGGCCCTTTTTGCCGCCGCGGTGGCCGGAGCCGGCTACAGCCTCACCGGTCGGGTCGCCAGGTGGGCCACGCCATGGGCAGTGGCGGCCGGCTCCCAACCGGGCACGGCAAGCCCCGGCTCGGGGACGAGTGGCCCAGGGTTCGGGGGGCTGGCGTGGCGGGCCCTGCGCTCGGTCTCGCTCCTGGCGCTGTCACTGGCGGCGGCGGTGGTCGTATGGGCCGGGTTCATAAAGGTCCTGGGCCTCAACCCTTATTTTGCCAAGGGACCGGTCGACGTCTGGGACTTCGTGGCCCAGGGGCCGGGAGCCGGCGCCAACCGTTCCCAGCTGTGGGCCGCGCTGGCGACCACCCTGCGCGATGCGTCGCTCGGCTACCTGGCGGGCACGGTGCTCGCCGTGGGCGCCGCCATGGCCGTGGTCAGCTGGCGCGCCGTCGAGTCGACGTTCATGCCCGTGGCCCTGGTCCTGAGGTCCGTGCCCCTCGTGGCGATGACCCCTCTCATCACACTGGCCCTCGGGCGGGGGCTGCTGAGCGTGACCGCTATCGCCGGCATCGTGACGTTCTTCCCCACCCTGGTCAACGTGGTCGGCGGGCTGCGCTCCCCCGCCGCCGGCCCCCTCCTCGTCATGCGGGCTTACGGGGCCTCGTCGTGGGCCACCCTGTGGAAGCTCCGCGTGCCGAGCGCCCTGCCCAGCCTGTTCAGCTCGGCCCGCATCGCCGCGCCGGGGGCCATGCTCGGCGCCGTCCTGGCCGAGTGGCTCTCGACCGGGCAGGGCCTCGGCTACCTGATGCTCGAGGCCGGCACCGGCTCGGAGTTCGCCTTGCTGTGGTCGGGCGTGGTGCTGACCACTGTGGTCTCGGCGGCAGTGTACGCCGCCGTCGGCTTGGTGGAAGCACCCGTGCTACGCCGCTTCGGCACCACGTGAGCAGTCCCAGGCCCGCACTGGCCTGCACCTACAGCAAGCCCCGGCCCGGGGGTACGAGCCCTGCGGCCCTGCCGGGGCCGGCTGCCGGGGCCCCGCCCCATGCCGGGGCGCCTACGGGGCCGACAGGGCGATCAGCGGGCTGCCCACCAGCTCCCCGGTTGAGCCGTCCACCAGGCCCAGGTCGGTGACGTGGGGTCCGGGCAGGCAGGCGAGGGTCGCTGCGAAGACCTGCAGCAGGGGCTGGGTGAGCGCCCCCCGGGGTAGGCCGACGCTGAGGGCGGCCTGGAGCAGCTCCCGCTGCTTGGCTGCCACTTCGGGCGCCGGGAGGTCCGAGAGGATGCCGGCGATGGGCAGGGCCAGGTGGGCGAGCACGGCCCCGCCCGCGGCCACGGCTACACCCCCCTGGCTCTCGATGACCGCGTTGGCGGCCACGGCCATATCGGCGGCGTCCCGCCCGAACACGACCAGGTTGTGGGTGTCGTGCGAGACGGTGGTGGCAATGGCACCGGTCCACGGGCCGCCCCAACCGCTCACGAGCGCCAGGTGCACCACCGGCTCGGTGCGGCCGTGGCGGTGCACCACCGCTTGGAGCAGGTGGCCCTCGGGCAAGACCACGGCGCCATCACGCACGTCCACCTCGGCCTCGGCCCAGGTGGTGGCCACGACCCCGTGCACGCTGCGCAGGCGCGCCCGGGAGCCCGTCTGGCCCGTTGCCGCGGGCAGGCGCAGGACGAAGTCGCTGGTCGACAGGGTGTTGAGGCGCACCGTGTGCCGGGGCGCCACGGCAGGCGGCGCCTGGGGCACGGCCACGAGCTCGCCCCCCTCGGCCACCAGCGCGCCGCCCGAGTAGACCTGGCGCACGTTGAAGCCGGCCAGGTCGTCCAGCACGACGAGGTCAGCCAGGCGCCCCGCCGCCACCAGACCGAGGTCGGCTCGGCCGAGGCGGTACGCGGCATGGTAGGTGGCGGCCCTGACCGCCCGAACCGGGGGCATGCCATAGGCCACCAGCCTGCGCACCAGGTGGTCGACCCCGCCCTCGCGCAGCAGGGTGTCGGCGAACAGGTCGTCCGTGCACAGCACCAGGTGGACGGGCAGTTCGGGTAGGGCCGCGAGCTGGGTGACCACCTCGGGGAGCAGGTGGTCGAGCATGCCCCGCAACTCGACCGTCATCCCCGCCCGCAGGCGGGCCATCACGTCACCGGGGGCGAAGACCTCGTGGTCCGAGTCGATGCCTGCGCACAGGTACCCGGCCAGCTCGGCCGGCCCCAGGCCACTGGCGTGCCCCGATACCAGCTTGCCGCTGTCCAGGCCGGCCGATACCACGTCCACCATGCGGGGGGCCGAACCCAGCACCCCGAGCATGTCCATGACCTCGGCCAGGCCGCCCACCTCGGGCCACGAGAGCATCTCCGCCACCTCGGCCGAGCCGAGGTCATAGCCCGACAGTTCCAGGCCGGGCTGGGGCGGCACGCACGACGGCGCCTGCACGATGAACCTCACAGGCAGGCCCCGGCTGGCCTGTACGGCATAGCGCACGCCCTCCAGGCCGGCCACGTTGGCCAGCTCGTGCGGGTCGCAGAAGACCGTCGTGGTCCCCCTTGGCGCCACGGCGGCGGCGTAGGCGGCGGGCGTGAGCATCGAGCTCTCAAAATGCACGTGCATGTCGATGAGGCCTGGCGCGATGTACGCGCCGCTGCAGTCGACAACCCGAGCAGCATCGACGCGCTGGCCTGCAGGGTGGACGCTGGCGACCAGAGGGCCGACCACGCCGACGTCTGCCGGGCGCAGCTCCCCGGTGGCCACGTCGACCACCGTGCCCCCCGTCAGCAGCAGGTCGAAGCCCTCCTGGCCCAGCGCGGCGCGCATGGCCCGGCGGCGCACCTCGGGGTCGATGTGGTCTCTCATGGCCGGCGATCCTAAAGCCGGGCCCAGGCGGGAGGGCGCGGTGGGCTGCCCATTTCACGAGCTGTTCACGCTGCATCGGGGGACGGCGGGCGCGGGGGTGTGCAACCGGCACCTCTGCGGGGCCCACCTTGACAAAGAGGCGATCGTTCTACTGGTTCCTGATGAAGGAACTGGATCGCCAGAGAAGAGCTCGCTCGGCCCGGCGGTGAGCTAGCCGGGCATGAGGGTACGTTGTGTCAGCTACGTCCACGACACCGAGCGTGCCGATCTACCAGGGCTTTCTGTCATGACCACAAGAGAACGGCCGCCTTGGTCGACCGCTTGTTGCACCACGCCCACGTGGTGCTCAGTGAGGGCCAGCCGGTGCGCCTGGCCGATGCGATGGCCGACAAGGGAGTGGTGCCCCTGGCCCGGCACAGGACAGGAACGGCGGCAGACCCCGGGGCGCGAGCCTGTCCGTCCCCGGGGAGGCCGTCTGGCCCTCCTTGGGGACAGGACCGTGGCCGTCGCTGGGGAAAGCTCATGGCCGCCACTGGGGAGATCTTGATGGCCATTGACACCGGGCAGATCTGCCTGCTTGTCTTAGGCGCCCCGGACCGGCCAAAGGTACCATCCAGATGTGAAGGGCATCATAATGGGGTACACCTCTCGGGAGGGGGATGTGGGGAGTATGAGCCGCTCGATTGAACCGCTTGGGCGGAGGGGCGTCACCGATGACTTGCTAGTGCCCCTTCCGGCAACGTTCGCCCCTGAGCATCCACCTGGGGCCGCCCGCGCGCTGACAGGCTTGTCTGGTCCGACGACCACGAGGCCAGGAGGAACGGTGAGAGAAGGCTTGCGGGTACGTG
>JAJZMF010000008.1 GCA_021850325.1 Actinomycetes bacterium | reverse complement strand
CCAAGCGCCGCTGCTCCTACTACGCAGCCGTGGCTGCCCACGACGACTACCGGCGCCGGCTCTCCCCCGAGGCGGGCTCGCTGGCCGCCCTGGCCCGCCAGCCAGAGGCCGCCCTGGCCTGAGACCGGGCGGCATCTCGGCCTGGGCACCCGACGCCTTCGCGGCCGCATCCGCACGATCTCGCCGGCTGGTCTCTGGTCTCGGCGCGAGCGCCAACGGCCTTTCCATCTCTCCTCACAGCCCCCATGCGCCTGAACCCTGCCCGACCTCCACAGTGCTGCATGCGCGGGCGGCCTCTGCCCTAAGGACCAGCCGCCACGGGACGATCTAGTCCCCAACACGCCTCCCGCCACCATTGCCCGACCACAGGAGGAACGGCATTGCACATCACGATCGAGGGGGCCACCAAGCTCGACGGCAGCTACGGGATCGTCAACATCAACCTGGCGGTGGCAATGCACCGCTTGGGCGTGAACGTGTCGATCGCCCCCTGGGACCAGTCCATCCAAGACTGCAGGCACCAAGTTGAGGCCGCCTTTGGGACCGATCGCCCACCCATCACGGACGGCGGGGCCCACGCCGATGTGCGAATCCGCCAAATATGGCCGCCCATCTGGTCTCGTCCAGCCGACGGCGCACGCCTCGTCGTCATCCAGCCATGGGAGTTCGGCAGTATCCCGCTTTCCTGGTTGCCGGGCATCGAGGCCGTCGACGCGATCTGGGCGTACTCCTCCTACGTCAAGGCTGGCTACATCCAGAGCGGCGTAGACCCTGACAAAGTCTGGGTGGTACCCGCGGGCAATGACCTCTGCGACCCTGAGCTCGCCCCCGTCCGACGAACCCGCGATGACCCCTTGTCCATCCTATTCCTGGGAGGGGGCATCTACCGCAAGGGCGTGGACATCCTGGTGGACGCATTGGGCACCCTCCCAACGAGCCTCCTGGAGCGCACGCGCCTCACGATCAAAGAGACCGGCTTCGGCTCCTACTACCGCAATCAGTCACTGGTCGACATGTCCCTCTCAAAGGCTCCCCGGGTCGCCGCCGTGACCACTGTCCGTCGCGACCACATGCCGCGTGCTGCACTGGCGGACCTGGTACGGCAGGCCGACGTACTCGTTCACCCGTACCGCAGCGAAGGCTTCGGCCTACCCGTCCTCGAGGCGATGGCCCTCGGAACGCCGGTGGTCCTGACCGAGGGCGGCGCCACTGCCGACTTCTGCGGCCCCGGGGAGGCGTTCCACATCCCGTCCGATGTTGCGGTGGGCGACTCCCCCTTCGTAGGGGACCTGATGACGGTCGACTACCCCTACGTACGGGTGCCGAGAGCCCAAGACCTGGCCAACATCTTGAGCGGCTTCGCAGCAGGGACGAGCGATATCCACGCAACCCGTCACGCTGCGTGGGAACGCTCCAAGCAGTTCACCTGGGCGCGCGTCGCATCAAGCGCACTTGACGCCGTAGAGGCCCTCATAAAGGGACATCGCGTGCGGGACCGCTTCAGCCAGCTCACGGACGACATCGCGCGAGTCTTGAGCACGTCTGATCCCAGTGCTGCCCTTGAGGCCGCCTCGGCCCTCCGGGACCTCGGGGACCACGCCAGCGCGGCCCGCCTCGTCGCAGCGAGCGGGGCTCACCTCGGCAACACCAACCAACTGACTGTAGCGCTGGAGATCCTGACCCGCCCTCAGACGCCCGATCTGTGGTCGGGAGCAATCTGGCGCATGGATATCGCAGCTGCTTCAGGGCAGATGGGCACAAGCCTGGCTGCCATCCACGGCCACGAGGGCGACGACGACACCAACCTACGCATCGCCGGGGCGATCGCCCCGTACTTCACTACCTGCAATAGCGTCCTCGACCTGGGTTGCGGCTTGGGCTCCATGATGCGGGTCCTCCATGCGCAGGGTAAGGCAGTCCTAGGGGTAGAAGCTGACCCGGAGCGCGTGAAGAAGCTCCGTGAGGCAGGGTTGCCGGCCCTCCAAGCCTGGCTGCCGGAGGGCCTGTACGGTCTTGACTTGCCACAGTCCGACGGGATCTTCCTCGGTCACATCATCGAGCACATGCCGCCCGAACGGGCGCTGGAGCTTCTTCGTTGGTGCTCCTCGCACCTCAACGACAAAGGCGTCATTGTCGTGCAGACGCCTGACTTCTCTCTTGACGTCGTCGCCAAGGGCGACTTCTGGCTTGACCCCACACATGTTCGCCCCTATCCCCTCCCCCTCTTGAAGGGCATGCTCGAGAGCGCCGGCTTCACACCTTTGAACGGCGGCTGCCGCAGCCTTTCTCCGGTAGCCCCCTTGGACGTCTTGGCCGTTGGCCGCCTCCGGTCCGCACCGCAGAAGTCGCCTGCAGCGGTGCGGTCCGCCACCACGAAGGCCACGGTCGTCCATATAGGTTCTTTCAGTAACGACAACGTCATAGGGAGCTGCAGCCACCGATTGCTCAACGAGCACCTCATGGCAGCGCACAACGTCGACCTGGTGCGCCTGGATGTCACAGCGACAGCACCACACCCTACCACGGGTGTCATTGCCTTCAACCAGGCGCAGAACGTCAGCGGTGACCTGGTGATCGTCGATGTCCCGATATCGTGGCTCCCCGATGTCCTCCCGCGCGTCAACGGCTCCAAGCGGGTCGTGCGTCTGGCTTTCGAGGCCTTTCCCCTACCCGCCTACCTGGTCTCTGCACTGTCCACCGCCGACGAGGTCTGGGCTGTGTCCCGTTACACAGCCGAGGCCGCTAGTGCGGGCGGAGTACCGGGAGAGAAGCTGCGGGTGGTCCCGCTGACCTTGCCACAGGAGTGGTGGCCTCACTCCCGCACCCTACCGCTCGCCGATCGCGGGTCGCACATGGTCTTCAGCTCCGTCTTCAAGTTCGAACCACGTAAGAACCCAGAAGCTCTCCTCCGGGCTATGGCATCACTGGCAGCCGACGGGATAGACGCTCACTTTCGGTTGAACGCCTCCGGCATTGCAGAAGGCGACTTCTGGTCATGGGCAGATGCGCTCCTCGGCAGCAACGGCGCCCGAGCGGTCCAGTCGACGACCGAGCTAGTGGCTCGACCACTCGCGGGTGACGAACTGCGCACGCTCGTGGCGTCGTCCGACGCTTTCGTCCTGCCCACTCGAGGGGAAGGCTTCGGCCTGACGTTCCTGGGCGCAATGGCACTCGGAGTGCCACCCATATGTACCGGCGCTGGCGGTCACATGGACTTCTGCGCCGAGGACAACGCATACCTCGTCAGGAGCAGTAGCGTGCCGTGCTTGGCTTCTTGGGACGTTCCCCTCTTCCGGGAGAGCCGTTGGCAGGAGGTGGACCACGACGACCTCGTCCAGGCAATGACCTTGGCTGCATCGGACCAGGCGCTCCGAGCGGAGAAGGGCCACGCCTCCCTGCTCCGCGCAGCCCGGTTCCATGACTCCAATGGCGCTGGCACGCCAACGGAACTGGCTCTCAGGCTCCTCTGAGCCCATCCTGAGCGGGGCCACTGGCTGTCGTTGGGCCAAGGCCGATAGGTCACCATCAGGCCGGCGGTCTGGCTCTGGCAACAGCCGAAGGCAGGGGCTCGCTGCGGCGCGGGCGTGAATGCTGCCGTCAGCAACACCTGAAGACGATGGGCGTTGAACCCGGCACAAGACTGACAAGGCGGACGGGCAATGCCCGTGCCCTTGCTCAGGTTGCTGCACTTGTGGACGATCGTTCTCCTTGACGGGCCCTACCTTGCTCCGCTCCTCAGCTCCTGTCGAGGACGTTCCGTACCGGGGGTAACGTGAGTAACAAAGTGAACAGTGCCCGCACCGGGGCACGGCCCAAGGTGCCGGCCAGCTCGGAATTACTGGGGAACGCAACCCTCTTCCGAACAGATGTCACCGACAAAGGTGGCAGTGGCGCCCCTCTCCTCAGTGCCTGCCTCATCGTCAAAGACGAGGAGAGCGTCCTCCCCGAGTGCTTCGAGTCGCTTCACCGCCTGGTCGACGAGGTGGTTGTCTATGACACCGGTTCCACCGACGGCACGCTCGATATCTGCAGGCGGGCCGGGGCGCAAGTCTACGAAGGCTACTGGGATGACGATTTCTCCAGGGCCCGTAACGCCGCCCTCGCAGAGTGCCATGGCGAATGGGTGCTTTGGATCGACGCAGACGAGCGCTTCGTCTGTCCGAACATACCCCAGCTACGAGGTGCGCTCGCCACACACCCCGGGACCGACGCTCTGGCCGTAGAGATATTCAACCTGGGGGACGACCCAGACGACGTCAACATCAACGTCCACCGGGCGCTCCGCATCTTCCGCAGGAGCCGGTGCCGCTGGTACGGCTCCATCCATGAGCAGGTGGAACTGCGGCCCGGCCTCGACGGCTCCGTACAGGTCGCCCCGCTCAAGGGCGCACGCCTCCACCACATCGGCTATCGCAACGACATCGTGGTGGGGCGCGACAAGCTGGTCCGCAACTTGCGCTTGGCCGAGGCCGCGCTGGGGCGTGACACAGGGATGAAAGGTCAAGAGGGCGTCGCCGAGCTGAACATGGGACGGGCTCTGGCTGCTCTCGGCCGTTTCACCGAAGCGCAGGCCTACCTCGACGAAGGCGTGGCGGCGGCGTCCGGGGGAGTCACCCTACGCGCTGCGCTCATGTTCGGTTCTCAGAACGCCCTCCAGACCGGGGAGCTCGACAAGGCGCTGGAGTTGGCGCAACGACTGGAGCAGGTGTCGGCCACCAAGGACCTGGCTCGCTACCTCCAGGGCATGGCGCTTCGTCGCTTGGGCCGGAGCCAAGAGGCAGCCGAGAAGTACGACCAGGTCGCCGAGCTGACCAACGAGGACGGCTTCGCGTTCCCGAGGTCCCTGCTCAGGGCGGAAAGGGCCGGCACCTTCTGCGACGCCGGCCGGATGACAGATGCTGCGGACGAGCTGATCGGCCTGGTCGAGGACGCCCCCGAGGTACCCAACCTCAGCGCCGCTCTCAAGGTCCTGGCCGCAACAGGCCGCTCCCCGGAGTCCCTCTTGGCCGTGCTGCCCGAGAGCCGCCTCGAACGGCTCGCGGCGGCACTGATCCTCGTCCCACCGGCAGTAGCCGAGCCCATGGCCGAAGCGCTGTTCCGTCGCTTCGGGCCCCGGCCCCAGATCCTGGCGGCCGCTATTCGCTTCGCCCCCTACACGCGCACCGACCGGGCCCTGGAATGGTCGGCACGCCTGCGCGCCATCGGCATGGACCAACCATGCCCTCTGGTGGCTCAGGCGAACGTCGACGTGCTTGACGTCAGCGCACGCATCCGAGCCGCCGTCACCGCTCACGCCGCCTTCGGCGACTCACGCGGAGAGGTGCTCGCCCTGGCCCTCGCCCCCGGGCTGCACCTGGCACAGATCCCCGAGGTCCTCCGGGAGATCGCCCTCCTGGACCCACCTCTGTGCGACCGCTTCGCGGCGGCGCTGTGTTCTGCGGGTGCACCGGGCGCAGGTCCCACCGGGTCTCTCGAGCAGCGGGTGTCCTGCGTTGCGGCCGCTCGGCTGAGCGTGGGCGTCCCCGACCTGACGCGAGGAAGCCCTGAAGAACGCGCAAGCTCCGGTCCGTTCCCGCATATGCCTCAGATGGTAGCGGGGCCAGCCGATCGGTAGCAGGTCCGCAGCACTGCGGGCCCAGACAATGGGGCACCCAAGGACGGGCGCTCTCTGACCTCATGGAGGAACAATGGGTCTCGACATCGTATCCAACGTCATGGCACAGACCGCCTCGAACAGCTTGTCGATCAACGAGGCGAACATGCAGAGCAGCCTGCAGAAACTGTCCTCGGGCTACCAGATCAACAAGGCGGCCGACAACGCGTCCGGCTTGGTGATCAGCCAGCACCTCCAAGCCCAGATCGGCGGTTTCCAGCAGGCTCAGGCCAACACCCAGAGCGCCATCAACGTTGTCCAGACGGCTGACGGCGCCCTGAACGAGGTCGGTGCCATCCTGCAGCGCATCAACACCCTGGCGGTCGAGTCAGCCAACACCAGCGCCACCGACACCACCGCCCAGCAGGCAGCCCAAGCGGAGGTCTCGCAGTCACTGCAGTCGCTGGTCAACATTGCCCAGACCACCGTCTACGGCAACAACCAGCTTCTCGTCAACGGTACCGCCTCCACGGTCGGCTACGCCTTCCAGGTCGGGGCCGACAACACCAGCTACAGCCAGGTAGCCTTCTCTGTCACGGCCATCAACCTGGCCAACCTGGGCCTGGTCGACACGTCGCTCGCCGGCGCCAGTGGCAGTGGTATCGGCAGCATCACGGCCGCCGGACTGCCCGTCGGCAGCACCTATGGCGTCCAGGTGAGCAACCTGTCCACGGCAGGCGTGATATCGGGCACGGTGAACTCCTTCACGGCTGCAAGCTCGCTCACGTTCGACGTCGCCGTGAACGGCGGGACTGCCGTGACGGTCACGATCAATGCCGGCGCCGTCAACGCCACCACCATCGCGGGTGCTGTGAGCACAGCCCTCGGCACGGCCGTGACCCTCGCCAGCTCGGCGACGACGTTCGGGATAACCGACGCCACCGGGGGCGCTGCCGGCAGCATCGTCATCACCGGGGCTGCGGCCAACCTCGCGTCCCTCGGTCTCACCGCTGGGACGTTCGGGGGCACGAGCAGCTTCTCGATCGCGAACGGGACCTACACCGGGTCGGTCGTCGTCTCCTCTGCGCAGGACACCGCCGGCGGCACTCTCAACATCGGCAGTGGTGGCACCACGTTCGCTGTCAACCTGAGCGGGCCACTGTCGGCAACGAGCTTCACCGCCACCGCCGACTACGGCAACGGTGCCAGCCTCAACACGGTCAACTTCTCGGTGACGGCCTCCAATGCCATCACGAGCATCAACAGCGCCATCACGACCGTCTCGGGTATCCGGGGCACGCTAGGCGCATACCAGAACGAGCTCCAGCACATCACCAACAACGAGAGCGTGATGATCCAGAACCTGACTGCGTCGAACGCAGCCATCCAGGACACCAACATGGCGTCCCAGATGGTCAAGTTCACCCAGGACCAGGTGCTGGTGCAGGCCGGCGTCTCGATGCTGGCCCAGGCCAACCAGATACCCCAGATGGTGATGAAGCTCCTCCCCTAGCCTGAGCGCCCCGGTGCCAGGTAGCAGGTAAGCCAGGGTAGCGACCGGTCGGTTGCCGACCGGTCGTCCTTGGCCTCCCGGCGCCGCTCCGCCAGGGAAGGGCCACCAGCGCCAAGGAGCACCAAAGGAGGTCAGAGCCAGTGTCGGTCAACAACGCCAACAGCACTCTCCAGCAGTTCGGCTACCTCAACACAGCACAGACGCTCTCGGCCCTCATGGGGACGGGCTCCAGCTACACGGGTAGCGCGACCGCGCCCCCGGTCACCATCTCCGGTCTCACTTCCGGCATCAACACCTCCCAGATCGTGGCTGAGCTCATGGCCCTGGCCGCCCAGCCCCAGCAGCAGCTCCAGACCCAGCTCAACCAAGCCTCATTGATGCTGGGCAGCTACAACGTCCTGACCACCGACACCGCCACGCTCCAGTCGGTCTCCGACACCCTCTCCAGCACCCAGGGCTGGCAGGCCTGGTTCGCCAACTCCTCCAGCGCCGATGCCAGTGCGAGCGTAGGCGCCGGAGCGATCGGAGGGTCGCTCACCTTCAGCGTGGACGCTCTGGCCCAGGCCAACTCGCTCATCTCGGCCGGTAGCGTCAGCTCCCAGTCCTCCCAGGTCACCAGCGGTCCCCTGCTCGTAGCGGTGGGCGGTGGCGCTATCGGCGTCGGCACATTGGCCTCCTCGAACCTGGCCGTGGGCAACCACACCATCGCGGTGACACAGGCCTCGGCCGGGGCCACCGTCACGGCCGGCTCGGCGCCCGCCTCGTCGACCACCATCACGGCCGGGTCCAACGACACCCTCACCTACAACCTCAACGGGACGGCTCAGAGCCTCACCATCGCCGCCGGCACCTACAGCGCCGGCCAACTGGCATCAGCCGTCCAGGCTGCGTCCGGTGGCCAATTGACCGCAACGGTGGGTACGAACGGGGACCTGGCTCTTGCCACCACGGCGCAGGGCAGCGCCAACACCCTCCAGGTGACAGGTGGGACCGCGGCGTCGGCTCTCGGCTTCGGCACAGTCCCGAGCGCCACCGCCACCGGCACGGACGGCGTGGTCACCGTGGACGGTGTCAGCAACACGCTGGACCAGTTCTCGCCGGGCACCGCCGTGGCCCTCAACGGGCCCAGCGGTTCGTCGGTCAGCGCCACCTTCACCGGCCCGCTCTCCGCGGGGACCATGACCGCAGCCGAGGTCAACACCGGTAACGGCAGCCTGCAGTCCGTGGTCCAGGCCATCAACTCCTCCGGGATAGGCATCTCAGCCGCTGCAGTGAGCACAGGCGCCAACCAGTACCGCCTGTCGCTCCAGTCCACGACCACCGGCGCCTCCAACACGGTCAACGTCGCCACCAATGCCTTCTCGGGCCTGGGGGCCCTGACCACGGTGACCCAGGCCCAGGACGCGCAGATCACGGTGGGCAACGGGCCCGGTGCCTTCACCGTGACCAACAACTCCAATACGGTCACCGGGCTCATGCCCGGCGTGACCATAAACCTGCTGCAGGCATCGGGCCAGCCGACCACGGTCACGCTCCAACCCGACGGCCAGACCATGGCCTCAACCGTTCAGAGCCTGGTGACAGCCGCCAACCAGCTGATCACCGACCTCAACGCCTCCATGGCCTACACCCCTGGCACCGGTGGGGGCGCCGGCAACGCAGGTCCCCTGCTCGGGGACCCCATCGCCGAGAACATTCTCAACTCGGTCCTCTCGGCAGTGAGCAGCCAGGCAGGCGTCCAGTCCACGGGCTCGGCCGGTCTGGTGGGGATCACCATGAACCAGGACGGCACCCTCAGCTTCAACTCGGCAGCCTTCACCGCCGCCTACGACGCCAACCCCACCCAGGTGGCGAACACGTTCACCTCCGGGGGCAACAGCTCCAACCCCCTGATGTCTTTCTACGAGTCCACCGACGCCACTGCTCCCGGTCAGTACCAGGTGGTGCAAACTGCAGCCGCCACCCAGGCCACCGACACGGGGACCACCTCGAGCGGCGGCGTAGTGAGCACGCCCGAGACCCTCACCATCAGCGCCGCCGGGGGGAGCGCCCAGTACACCACCACGGCTGGCGAAACCCTCAGCTCTGTGGCAGCTGGGCTCAACCACGCCCTGGCAACCGGCAATGTCGGGGTCAACGCCTCGGTGGTCAACGGCGCCCTGGTGCTCAACAGCATGGCCTATGGTTCGAACGCCAGCTTCTCGGTCAGCTCCACGGCCGCGGGCTCCGGCACCACAGGTCTGGCGACGACAGCCGGGGCGCCCCTGAGCTTCACCGGGACCGACGCCCAGGGCACCATCAACGGTCAGCCGGCCAAGGGCATCGGTCAGCTGCTCCAGGGAGCACCCGGGACGGGTGAGGCCGGCTTGCTCGTGCTGGCCAGCACGAGCACCGCCCAGCTGGCTGCCGCGGGTGGCAGCGTCACCAGCACCGTCGACTACCAGCCGGGCATCGCCCAGGCCCTGGCCAACGCCGCCTTTGCCGCCGCCAACCCGGCCAGTGGGGCCCTCGTGAACGCGGTGAGCGGCGAAAAGGCACAGATCAGCTCGCTCAACACGCAGATCTCCAACTGGAACCCTGTCCTCCAGGAGCAGCAGCAACAGTTGCAGGCCGAGTACACGGCCATGGAGACCTCCCTGGCCACCCTCAAGGCCACCCAGTCCCAGCTCGGTTCCTACTTCAACACGTCCTCCGTCGGCTCGTCGTCGTCATCCGGCGGCTAGATCCCCCATCCAGGAGACCTCAGCAATGCCCAGCTCACGCGCCCGCAGTGCCTACCTCACCAACACCGTCGCCGGGGCACCACCGGAACGCCTTCTCACCATGCTCTACGACGGCCTGGTCAACAACATCGCCGTGGCACAGGACGCGCTCGTCCGGAACGACTTCTACACCCTCAACGAGAGGCTGCTCCAGGCCCAGGACATCGTGCTCGAGCTGGCGGGGACGCTCAAGCCCGAGCTGTGGTCGGGTGGGCCGACGCTGCTCGCCATCTACGACTACGTATACAAGCTCCTCGTGCGCGGCAACGTGAACAAGGACGCCGGGGCCCTCGCCGACGCCCGCAGGCTCCTGGAACCGCTACAGGAGGCCTGGCACGTGGCGGCCGAGCAGGTGCTCGCGGACAAGGCGGCCCGCGTGGCCGCCAGCGCGTGACCCGGTGAGCAGCATGGCCACCACCGCCCCCGACCAGTCGTTGACTGCTTCTGCGCCGGGCGAGGGTGGCGACTGGGAGGAGGAGGCCCGGTTGCGGCTCGAAGCCCTGGAGCGCAGGGTCGCCGCACAGTACGCGGCGCTGCGGCAGGTACCGGTGAGCATGCCCGTGCCTGCCGACGTGCTGGCCCTCCTCGGCACGGCCCCCGACGAGCTCGGCGCTCACCCCCTGCCCGCCCGTTACCTCCCACGGGCCGCGTTGCTGTGCGAACAGGTCCAGGAGATGCTGGACGAGCTCAACCGCCGGCGTTGGGAGCTGGCCGGGCGTATCGCCACCGTGCGTGCGGCACGCCGGGCGGGCCCTGCCGCTTCGACGGTCGACTACCAAGGCTGAAAGGCCGCAGCAACCTCGGCTCTCGCCTCTCCCGGGGCAACGCCCCCGGGCCGACCGAAAATCGCGCATCCGGACGCTCAGAGTGGCCCGGTGAGCCTCAGGTGGCCCGACCGGCTGCCGATCACCATCCGGGGAGCAGGGAAGCAAACGCCCCGTACGCCAGGGACTGGCAACCAGACTTCTTCGGAGGTTCCAGGTGTACGTGTTGCGCGTCGGCAGGCTTGCGCCTGTACCGGTCAGTCACCGTCCTGAGACCATGCTGGCCCAGGGAGGCACGCGGTGAGCGCGTCCCCGGGCATGTTCGGCGACATAGCCGCCTCGGCCGCCTACCAGGCCCTCCAGGGCCTGTGGGCGCAGCAGCAGGCGGTCGCCAACAACGTCGCCAACGTCAACACGCCGGGCTACAAGGCCCAGCAGGTGAGCTTCGAGCCCAGCCTGGCCGCCGCCATATCCAACGGCGACCCCGCCGCCATGCAGGTCAGCACCACCACCTCCACGGCGCCGGCTGACCAGACGGGCAACAACGTCAACCTCACGAGCCAGATAGTCACCGAGCAGAAGGCGGCCATGCAGTACCAGACCATGGTCGACGCCCTCAACGCCAAGTTCCAGTTGCTCTCGGTCGCCATCATGGGCCCGAGCGCCGGCTGAGGACGTCCGGGGACAGACGATGGGCCTCTTCGACCCGATCAGCAGCGCCCTGAGCGGCGTGGACGTGTCCCAGACCTGGATGAACGCCATCTCGGACAACATCGCCAACATGAACGACGTCACGTCGACGTCCCAGGGCGCTTACCAGGCACGCTATGTGGTGGCCACCTCCGTGCCCACCCAGTCCGTGGCCACCGGCCCGGGGGCCGCAGCCACGCAGGCCATCGGCTCGGGCACTGCCGTGGTGGGCATCGCTCTGGGGAGCCCCCAGGGCGTCGCCGTCTACGACCCGACCAACCCCCTGGCGGACAAGCAGGGCATGGTGCGCGCCGCGAACGTCGACCTGGGCCAGCAGATGACCAGCATGCTCCTCGCCGAACGCGGCTACCAGGCCAACCTGGCTGTGATCAGCCAGGCCGAGGGCGCCTACCAGGCCGCGCTGGGGCTCAAGGCATGAGCATCCTCCCCATCGGCACCGCCACCCCGCTCACCGGGCCGGCCGTCACGTCGGGCATCTCGTCCACCTCGCAGGCCACGGCAGCCACCGCCCCGACCACGGCGACGGGCGCCGCTCCCTCGGGCTCGGGTGGCTTCTCGGGCCTCCTCGGCTCGGCCATCGACAACCTGCAGGCCACACAGGCCAACGCTGACAGCCTGGCCACCCAGGCCGCCACGGGCACCCTCACCAATGTGGCCGACTACATGGTCGCCGCCGAGCAGGCCAACGTCCAGACCCAGCTCACCTCCGCCGTACGTAACAACGCTCTGCAGGCCTTCCAGCAGATCATGGGGATGCAGCTGTGACAGCACCTCTGCAGGGCGGCCCCAACCCGGGCATGCCCCCCGGCGGCCTGGTCACCCGGTTGCGGGACCGGGCCCGGGAGACCACGGCCGGCTTCTCCAGCGGCCAGAAGACAATGCTCGCCCTGGCGGTCCTGGGCGTGGTGATCGGCGGTTACCTCTTCATGTCATGGGCCGGCAAGCCCACCTACGTACCGCTCTTCTCCAACCTGAGCTCTGCCGACGCCGCGTCAATAACCCAGAAGCTCACCACCAACAAGATCCCCTACCAACTGGGCGAGGGAGGGGCACAGATCCTGGTGCCCCAGTCCGATGTCTACCAGCAGCGGCTGGACATGGCAGCCGCCGGCCTGCCGTCGTCCGGCTCCCAGGGTTACAGCCTGCTTGACAATGCCGGCGTGACCACGTCGCAGTTCCAGCAGCAGGTCGAGTACCAGCAGGCCGTCTCGGACCAGCTGCAAAAGACCATCGAGTCCATTACCGGGGTGAGCACGGCCATCGTCAACGTCGTCATCCCCCAGCAGAGCCTCTTCGCCACCAGTGCCGGTCAGCCGTCGGCCTCCGTGCTCGTCTCCCTGCAGCCCGGTGTCACCCTCACAGCCGAGCAGGTGCAAGCCATCGTCCATCTCGTGGCCTCCAGCATCCAGGGCCTGAGCCCCGACAACGTCACCGTTGTGGACCAGAACGGCAATGTGCTCAACGCACCCGGCACCGCGGCGGGCAACGTGGCCGCCGGGACGATGGAGCAGCAGCAGGCCCAGGCCTACGAGCAGAGCCTGGACACCTCCCTCCAGGCCATGCTCGCCACCGTCCTCGGCCCGGGCAACGCCGTCGTGCACACCAGTGCGCAGCTCGACTTCAGCCAGACCAACATCACGAGCAACATCTACAACCCCAACAACCAGGGCCCGATACCGGTCCAGCAGGCCAGCTCCGGGCAGACCT
The DNA here is from genome assembly GCA_021850325.1 of Actinomycetes bacterium. GTDB lineage: Bacteria > Actinomycetota > Acidimicrobiia > Acidimicrobiales > Palsa-688 > JAJZMF01. The sequence goes on along the minus strand of JAJZMF010000008.1, from coordinate 75,967 downwards.
ACGTCGGGCCCGCTGCCAGCCAGGCCGCCGGCGGCATCCTCGGTGCCACCACCACCCCGGCCGGTACCACCGTCACGACGGTGCCCGGAGGCAAGGCGAAGAAGGCGGGGGGAGGCAAGGCACCAGCAGTGACCACGACCACGGTGCCGACGTACACACAGGTCGGCAAGTCCCAGCAGAACGTGGTGAGCGAGGTCACCAAGACCGTCCAGTCGGCGCCGGGCACCCTGGTGCGCCTGTCGGTGGCCGTTGTCGTGAACAGCTCCGTCAAGGGTGTCAAGCTGCAGACCATCAAGCAGCTGGTCTCGGCTGCTGCCGGGCTGCAACCCTCCCGGGGCGACAGCATCCAGGTGGCGTTCGTGCCCTTCAACCAGTCCCTGGCCAAGCTCCAGGCCCAGCAGCTCAAGGCCGCCGCCAGTGCCAACAGCCAGGCCGCCCTCATGGGCGAGGCCCGCACCGGCGCCATCGTCCTGGTCGTGCTGGCCCTGCTGCTCTTCGCCATCCGGCGTATAACCAAGACCACGAGGGTGCCCATGGCCCTGCCTGCCGGCTACCAGCCCCTGGAGCTGGAGGCCGGGGAGGACGATGACGAGACGATGGCCCTGCCGGCGCAGGCTGCCCTCCCCGAGATGGCGACCCTCACGCCCCAGTCCAGTGCCCTGCAGGCGGAAGTCAGCCAGCTGGGCGAGATGATCGAACGTGAGCCCGAGCGCATCGCCGAGATGCTGAGGGCATGGTTGGAAACCTCACCGAGCGAGAAGTGACGGAGCGAGAAGTGATGGTCCGCCCCATGGCCCGGGCCGGCGTCCCGACGGTGCGCCCGGGCACCCAGACAGGGCCCCTGCATGCCTGAAGCCCTCCAGCTGACCGGCGCCCGCAAGGCCGCCCTGCTCCTGGTCTCCCTGGGCCAGGAGCGGGCAGCACGCGTCCTCCAGGCCCTGACCGAGACCGAGGTCGAGCGGGTGGTGGCCGAGATCGCCAACATGGGCCCCGTCGAGGAACCACTGGTCAACCAGGTGATGAAGGAGTTCATCACCCAGGCCCAGCGCCAGTTCCACACACCTGTGGGTGGCGTGGAGGTTGCCAAGGGCCTGCTCTCCGAGGCCCTTGGCAGCACTGCCAAGGCCGAGGCCCTCATGTCCCGGATCGGCGGCACCCAGATGGGGCAGCACTTCCGGGCGCTGACCGCCCTCGACTCCACCGTGGCCGCGTCGGTCCTCAGCCGGGAGCACCCCCAGACCATCGCCCTGGTGCTGTCCAAGTTGCCCCCCGAGCGCGCCCTGGCCATGTTGCGCGAGCTGCCCGAGGAGGTACGGGGGGACATCGCCTACAGGCTGGCCACCCTCAGCCCGCCCAGCCCGGAGACCCTGCGGGCGGTCGAGAACGGCCTGGAGCGCCGGATCCTCTCCGCCGCCACCAGCCAGCGCCTCCGGGCCGACAGCGACCCGGTCAAGCCCCTGGTCGAGATACTGGCCCGTGCGGACGCCGAGACGGAACGGATCATCCTGGGCCGCATCGACGAGGTCGACCCCCACCTGGCCCAGGACATCCGGCAACGGCTCTTCACCATCGAGGACCTGGTGAAGCTGGAGGACAAGGCGCTCCAGCTGCTCTTGCGCCAGGTCGACACCAAGGAGCTGGCGCTCGCCCTCAAGGGCACCAGCGAGGCGGTCAGGGACCGCATCTACGTCAACCTGTCCGAACGGGCGTCGGAGAACCTGCGGGAAGAGATGGAGCTGCTCGGCCCCCAGCGCCTGAGCGACGTCGAAAAAGCCCGCAAGGAGATCGTACGTACCGTCCGCCAGCTCGAGCAGGAAGGCTCGATCGTCCTCACCAGGAGCACCGATGACTATATCGAGTGAGCGTGCGCCGGCCTCGGACACCCATACGACAGCCCTCCCGTCCCACCTCGACATGGCTGCCGTCCTCCCCGAGCTGAGCACCCCGCAGGAGCGCTACGACCACGGCTTCAAGCGGGGCTACATGGCCGGCTACGCCGAAGGGGCGCGCCAGGCGCAGGCCGAGCGGGCAGCCGAACTGGCTGCCCACAAGACGGCCTGGGCGTCCACCCAGGCCCGGGCCAGCGCCCTCCTGGGCCAGCTCTCCAGCGCCTCCGAGGAGTACCTCAGCCGCTTCGGGCCCCGTGACGTCGCCCTCACGGACCAGCTCCTGTCCGCCGCCTTCGACCTGGCCCAGGCCATCGTCGCCCACGAACTGCGCACCTCCCCCGGCCACGCGGCGGCAGTTGCACGCTCGGTCCTTGCCGACCTGCCCACCGGGCCGGTGACGGTACGCGTCAACCCCGCCGACGAAGGCTTCGTACGGGACGCCGCCGACAGCCTCGGGCGCAGGGGCCAGCAGGTCGACATCGTCGCTGACCCCTCGGTGGGGCCGGGCGGTTGCACGGTCAGTTCCGGTGCCAGGTTCGTGGACGCCCGGGTGGAGCAAGCCCTGGCCCGGGCGCGCCTGGCCTTCGTGGGCGCTCCGGAGGACGACCGGGAGGTCGGCCCCGCCGACGGCACCCGCCCCCGGCGTGCGGAGACGGTCCTTTGAGCGCCGCGTTGCTCTCGCACCGGCTGGAAGCAGCCAGGGCGGCCGTCCGCCCGGCCACATGGGGCCGCGTGCGGGCCGTGGTCGGGATGAGCGTGACCGTTGACGGAGTGGACGCAGCGATCGGTGAGGCCGTGGCACTCGAGCGCTCGGACGGGGCCCGGCTCGTGGCCGAGGTGGTGGCCATCGACGACTCCGGGCTGGTCTGTATGCCCCTCGGGGAGCTGGCCGGGGTACGGGCCGGTGCCCGGGCCGAGGCCTTGCCCGGGGGCCTCAGCATCCCGGTGGGCGAGGAACTGAAGGGCCGGGTGCTCGACGCCCTCGGGCGCCCGATCGACGGAGGGCCGGCCCTGGGCCACCTCCCACATGTGCGCACCGGGGGCACACCACCCCACCCGCTGCGCCGGGCCATGGTCGACACCCAGGTGGCGCTCGGGGTCCGGGCCCTCGACACCATGCTGCCCTGCGGCCGGGGCCAGCGCATGGGCATCTTCGCCGGTTCGGGCGTGGGCAAGTCGAGCCTGCTCTCCATGATCGCCCGGGGCACCGAAGCCGACCTCTCGGTGATCGCCCTCGTGGGCGAGCGGGGCCGGGAGGTGCGGGAGATGATCGAGCACGACCTGGGCGCAGAGGGCCTGGCCCGCTCCGTGGTGGTCGTCGCCACCTCCGACGAACCGGCGCTCATGCGGCTCCAGGCCGCCCAGACCGCCACCCGGGTGGCGGAATGGTTCCGGGGCACGGGCCGTCACGTCGTGCTCATGATGGACAGCCTCACCCGCTACTGCATGGCGCAACGCGAAGTAGGCCTGGCGGCGGGCGAACCCCCCGCCACCCGGGGTTACCCGCCCTCGGTCTTCGCCCTCCTGCCCCGCCTGCTCGAACGGGCCGGGACGGCCGAGCAGGGGAGCATCACCGGCCTCTACACGGTGCTCGTCGAGGGCGACGACATGAACGAGCCCATCGGGGACGCCGCGCGGTCCATCCTGGACGGCCACATCGTGCTCTCGCGCAAGCTCGCCACCTCAGGGCATTTCCCGAGCATCGACGTGCTGGAATCGGTGTCCCGGGTCGCCCCCCGGGTGACCACCCCGGAGCAGATGGCCCAGGCGAACGAACTGCGCCGCCTGATGGCCGCCTACCGCGAAGCCCGGGACCTCATCGAGATCGGCGCCTATGCCAAGGGGGCCAACCCCGTGGTGGACAGGGCCGTGCAGTTGCGGGCAGCCATAGATCTCTTCCTCCGCCAGGACGCCGCCACCGTCGCCCCCCTGGCCCAGTCCCAGGCCGCCCTGGCCACCCTGGTGGCGCCGTGAAGAAGTACTCGTTCCCACTGGCCGCCGCGCTCAGAGCACGCCAGTTGCAGCAGGACGTGGCCCGGTCCGAGCTCCAAAAGGCCAACCTGGCCGCCGATGCGGCTCAACTGGTGGCCAAAGCCAGCCTCGAGCACTACGAGCAGGTGCGCGGGGGCAATGACGCCGACTTCCTGGCCGGCCGCCAACAGGCCGGCCTGGCCGCGGGATCCCTGACCGACGCCCGTCTGGCCCTGGCTGCGGCCCGGGCTGCCGTGGACGAGGCCATGGCCAGGTACCTCGAGGCAGCCAAGGCCGTGTCGGTCCTCGAGCACCTCGACGAGCGCCGGCGCCAGGAGCACCGATTGGACGCGCAGCGAGAGGAGGCGACCGTGGTGGACGAGCTGGTCGTCGCCCGGCATGCCCTGCGGCGCAAGGCCAGTGGGGGGTACTGACATGACGTTCGTGCAGGGTCTCTCCTCCACCCTGGCCACCGTTGGCCAGATCCGCCAGCAGCTCGGGGCTCTCGGCCTGGCCGGGGGACAAGACCAGTTCGGGGCCGTCCTCGACCAGTTGTCCCAGCTCGGGCCGGGCCCGGCCACCACAGGTGGCCAGGGCGGCGGTCCCGCAGTGCCCGGGAGCTCGGCAGGCCCTACCTACGGCTATGCCTTCGGCGAGGGCGCTCCTGTCCCCCCGGGCGCCGCAGGCGGTTACCTGGGGGGTGTGGGCCCCAGCGGGCCGGCCCCCACCTCTTCGGCTGGGAGCGTCAATGCGCCCACCCCGACCGGGGCGCCGGCCGGCTCCACCTCGACAGGCAGCCTGGGCCAGCAGGCGGTGGCCGAAGCCATGAAGTACCTCGGCGTCCCCTACCAGTGGGGTGGCACCAACCCGGCCGTGGGGGTGGACTGCTCGGGCCTGGTGCAGGACGTGTACGCCAAGCTCGGGGTCCAGCTGCCCCGCACGTCCCAGCAACAGGCGCTCGTGGGCACGCCGGTGGCCGGCCTGGCTGCTGCCCAGCCCGGCGACCTCGTCTTCTACCCCGGCACGGACGGCACGGCAAGCTCTCCCGGGCATGTGGGCATTTACATCGGCAACGGCGAGATGGTGGACGCGCCCCACACCGGGGCAGCCGTTCAGGTCGGCCCCGTGGGGGCACCGAGCGAGATCCGCCGCGTCACCGGGCTCGCCACCCCTACCACCTTCGCCGGCCCTGAGCTCGTAACCGCGGGGGCCGGCACGGGCAGCGTGATCGCCGGTACCCCCGCTTACCTCGTCGGGACGTTCCAGCAGGCGGCGAACGCCTCCGGCGTCCCTGCCTCCCTCCTGTCCTCCGTGGCCTGGGCCGAGTCCGGCTTCCAGCCCAACGTGGGCAGCGGGGCGGGCGCCATGGGGATCATGGAGCTGATGCCGGCGACGGCCGCCTCCTACGGCGTCAACGCCTACAACCCGGCACAGGCCATCCCGGCTGCCGCCCAACTGCTGGCCGGCTTCCACCAGAAGTACGGGACCTGGTCACTGGCGCTGGCCGCCTACAACGCCGGGCCCGGGGCAGTTGACCAGTACGGAGGCATCCCCCCCTACCCGGAGACCCAGGCCTATGTCGCCAAAGTGCTGGCTCAGGCCGGAATGGAGGGCCAATGAGCGTAGTAGCCCCTGTGAGCAGCGGCTCGCCCCAGCAGGACCAGACCGCCGAGCACTCCCCCAGTCAGGCCAGCGACACCTTTGCCGGGGTCATGGCCGTCCTGAGCGCGACGCCTACCCCGGCGCCGGGTGGGGCGGGCCCCGGCCCAGGCCAGTCCGCCAAGCCCGCTGTACAGGCCGTGGGCACGACCGGCGCCCCAGCGGCCGGCACAGCCAAGGCGGGGACGGCCGGGGGCGGGTCGTCACCGACCGGGACCACAGACCAGGCACCGGCTACCGGGACGTCCGCGGCCCAGACGGCCACCGGGCCCGGGGGCAGCGCAGCCACAGCCCCGGGCCGCCAGGGCACGGGCACAAATGGGGGCAGCACGGGCACGCCGCCGTCCACCGCCGGGACAGGCGCCGCCGGTGCTCCTCTCGCCGTGCCCACCGGCCCGACGACAGGCCCCCAGGGGACCGTCACCGGCCACCAGGCACCGGCGCAGCCCGGTGCCACCAGCGGGCAGCCGGCCGGGCCAGGAGGCGGAGGTACCGCGATGGCGGCCGTGCCGGGCAACGGACAGGCACCGCTCCCGGGTGGCCCCCAGCTGGCAGGTGCCACCTTCACGACATCTGGCGCCGGCCCGGGAGCAGGGACCGGTGCCAACCGGGCTGCGCCGGGCACGCCAGCTGGACAGGCCGCTCCCCGGCCCTCCACCGGTCCGGGCCCGGCGGCAAATGGCCGCCTCGGCCCCAGCGCTCCGGCGAACGGTCCCGTTGCGACGGGAGCCGGAGCTGCCGCCACAGCGGCCGCTGCCGTCGGTGCCCTTGCAGCTGCCTCCGGCGGCGCCGCGGCCAGGCTCGCCAAGCCCGCTGGCGCCAAGGGGGCCCGCCCCGATGGAGGGCGCTCGTCCGGGCCCAACCTGGCCCCACTGCCCGGTACATCAGGGCCCGGCGTGACGGGTTCCCCGGCCTCTGCGCACCCGGTCGGTACGGCAGCCCAGGCCACCGGCACCGCAGTGAGCGCCGCAGTGGCCAAGGTGCAGGCCGGAGCGGACGCGCTCGCCGGTGCCCAGGGCCCCGGCAAGGCCGCCCAAACAGGCCAGGCCCTCCGGGCCGGCGAAGGCGCCCCGGTCCGGGTGCTCGCGCAAGCCGACCAGGCAAGCGGGGCAACCAGGTCGTCCACGCCGGCCCCCTTGCACCAGGGAGCGGCAGGTGCCGCTACCGGTGCCCAGGCACCAGGGAGCACAACCGGGACAGCCGGCGGGACGGCCACGCACAACCCCTCCCAGCTACCCCTCGGAGCAGTGGTGGCAACGTCCCCCGGGCCCACCACCCGGCCCGCGGTGCCGACAAGCCCCATCGCGCCGGCCGCACCCACCCGGCCCATGCCGGTTGCCGAACAGCTGGCCAGCGTCGTACTACCTGCGGCGCGCCAATCGGACGGCAACTACCAGGTCAACATCCGGCTCCAGCCGGCCGAACTGGGCGTCGTCCACATCGCTCTCCGCCTGGAGTCGGGCACGGTCAACCTGTCGATGCACGCCGAGGGTGGAGCGACGGGCGACCTGCTACGGCAGAACCTGGGCCAACTGCGCCAGCAGCTCAGCACCGCCGGCTTCAACACCGGCACGTTCGACGTCAGCACCGGGGGAGGCAACGGTACCGGCCAGGCCCCCCCCGACACCCCGCACCCCTACAGAGCGCCTTGGGCGGCGGCCTCCACCGCCGTGACAGACCTGCCCCAGGTGGGCACCGAGCGACCGCAGCTGGTCCACGCAGGCGGCAGTGACGCCCTCCTCGACGTGAGGTTGTGAAATGAGCATCATCCCCCCCACTACGACGACCACCACCCCGCAGCTGCCCACGGCAACCCTGCCCCCGGGCAGTACGGTCAGTGCCTCGGGCAGTTCGACCAGCCAGGCCGGCTCCGGCCTGGGCCTGAACGGCGTCAACGCCGACACGTTCCTCCAGTTGCTCGTGGCCCAGATGCAGTACCAGGACCCCAACAACCCCGTCAACTCCACACAGTTCCTCTCCCAGACGGCGGCCTTCGAGGAAGTACAGCAACTGGGGTCCATGCAGACCTCCCTGGCAAGCCTGGTGAGCGCCCAGCAGGCTCAGACCGCCACCGCCATGCTGGGGCAGACCGTCAACGGGACCGACCTGTCGGGCAGTCCGGTGAGCGGCAAGGTGACCGGGGTACAGCTCACGAGCAACGGGCCTGTCCTCCAGGTGGGGACCTCCTCGCTTGCCATGTCCGCTGTCACCTCCATCGGCAGCAGCACCTCCACCGGCGTGCCGGTCGGCTCAGCCTCAAACCCGACGACGGGCAGCACCGCCGGCGCGGGCACTACAACTGCCACTACCCCCACGGCCACTACCCCCACGGCCACCGCGGCGGGCACGGCCCCCACCTCGGCCGGCACAGGTTCTTCCGGCACCACCTCGGCTGTCCCTGGCAGCACCGGCACACCGACCACACCCGCCCCAACTGCCACGGCACCTGCCGGTACCACCGGCACGAGCACCTCGAGCACCGGCACGAGCACCTCGAGCACCGGCACGGGCACGACCGGCACGGGCACGACCGGCACGGGCACGACCGGCACGGGCACGACCGGCACGGGCACGACCGGCACGGGCACGACCGGCACCGGCACCTCGAACACCAGCACCGCCAACCCCGCCACCACCAGCGCGTCGGCCTGAGAGGGACCGACCACCCCCCAAGGAGGGCACTCAATTGCTTCGCTCGCTCTACAGCGGCGTCTCGGGCATCGACGCCAACCAGGAGTACATCGACTCCATTGGTAACGACATCGCCAACATCAACACCACCGGCTACAAGAGCAACCAGGTCGTCTTTGAGGACCTGCTCAGCCAGACCATCGCCGGCGCCACCGCCCCCGGCAACGGTACAGGCGGCGTCAACCCGACCCAGGTCGGCTTGGGCGTCAAGGTGGCCGCGGTCCTGGCCAACTTCACCCAGGGCACGACGGAGCAGACTGGCAACCCGCTCGACCTCGCCATCCAGGGCAACGGGTTCTTCGTCGCCAAGGACGGCAACCAGACCTACTACACCAGGGCCGGCTCCCTGCAGTTGGACGGCAACGGCAACCTGGTGACCCCGAGCGGCTACCTCATCCAGGGCTGGCAGGCCAACGCCCAGGGCGCCATCAACACCAGCGGGCCACTGGGGCCAGTCAGCATCCCCACCAGCCAGCAGGTGGCAGCCGTGCAGACCACGTCGGTGACCCTGGGCGGCAACCTGGCCGCCCAGCCCGGGTGGACACCACCCACCGGGGCACCGGGGTCCGGTTCGACGAGCTCGACCACTCCCCCCGTCGGTGCCTCCACCTCGGTGACGGTCTACGCCGCCAATGGCACCCAGCAGTCCCTGGACCTCACCTTCGAGCAGCAGACCACACTGCCCTCGGGGGCACCCAAGGGAGCGGTGACGGCCTGGAACGTCTACGGCGCCCTCACCCAGCCGGGGGCCAGCCCCGACTACACGAACTCCAAACCCGCCACGCTGTTCTTCGACTCGAGCGGCAACCTGGTGGGCTACACCGACACGTCGGGCAAGACCAGTACGTCCACCACCGGGCTCAACCTCTCCGTACCCGATGAGACCCAGGGCTCGGCCTCGGGTAGCGCCACAGCCAGCTTCACCCTCGACATGCCGACGGTCACAGCCAACGCCAGCCAGGAGTCCGTCTCCCCGGTGAACCAGAACGGCAACGCTCCGGGCAGCCTCCAGAGCTACAGCATCGGCAGCGACGGGACCATACAGGGGGTGTTCACCAACGGCCAGACGATGAACCTGGGCCAGATAGCCCTGGCCAGCTTCTCCAACCCCAACGGCCTCCTGCGCGCCGGCAACACGTCCTTCACTGCTACCGCCAACTCCGGGCTGGCCCAGGTAGGGCCACCGAGCAACGGCAGCCGGGGCAGCATCCAGGCCGGGGCCCTGGAGGGCTCGAACGTCAACCTGGCCTCGGAGATGACCCACATGATCGAGGCCGAAAGAGGCTTCCAGGCCAACGGCAGCGTGATCACAACCTCCGACGCCCTGCTCCAGGACATCATCAACCTCAAGCCGACGCCCTGATACCCGTCGTCCCCGACCGACCGCCGCTCCCCCCGCCGTGGGCCGGTCGCGGCTCCCACGTGCCCCGTCGGGCTCCTCCCGGCGGGGCACCGGCGCGCCAGGAGGGCTCTACCACCGGCGTGTGCGCCAGTTACCCCACTTTCCCCGCTTTCGTGGCAGGCCGGCACAATTGCGCCACCATCGTGCCCGTACCAGCGGCTTTCCCCGGTTGCGTTCAGACCAGACGTCCCAGCGACGATCAGACACATGCCGGCCAACGGATTGGCCGGGCGCTCAGGCGCATACCACCAGCCCGACGGAGCGGGGCACATGATCCTACTTACCAGGCTCAACGGTCCGCAGATCGCGGTCAACGCGGACCTCATCGAGCGAGCTGAATCCACACCGGACACGGTGCTGACGCTGGTGGACGGCACCAAGTACCTCGTCGTCGAAACCGTAGCGGAGGTCATCGAACGCGTCCGGCTCTACCGGGCGTCCGTGCTTGTCGCGGCGAAGGAGTTGGAAGAGAGCGCAGGCCAGCCCCGAGCCACGCTACGGGCGCTACCTGACCCTGCGGAGAGCTGAGGATGGACCCGGCGAGCCTTGCAGGCATCGGCCTGTCACTGGTTGCCCTCATGGTGTCCATGGTCATGGACGGGGGCAACCCGGCCGGCCTGCTGGCTCCCTCCTCCATCCTCCTGACCTTCGGCGGCACCGTCGGTGCCGCCATGGCCGGGATGCTGATGAGCGACGCCAAGAACCTGCCCGCCATCATGAAGAGCGCCCTCACCACCAAGGTCACCGCGCCCGATGCGTCGGTGGGCGTGGTGGTCTCCTTCGCCGAGAAGGCGAGGAGGCAGGGCCTGCTGGCCCTGGAGGAGGAGGCCCGTCAGATAGACGACGCCTTCTTGCGCAAGGGCATCGAGATGGCGGTGGACGGGGCCGACCCCGAGGAGATCCGGGACATCTTGGAGCTCGACCTGGACGCGATGAAGGGCCGCCACCGGGCGGGGGCGAAGTTCTTTGCTGACATGGCAGGCTTCGCACCGACCATGGGCATCATGGGCACCGTCATGGGCCTTCTGCACGTGCTGCAGAACCTGTCGACGCCCTCCACCCTGGGGCCGATGATCGCCGCTTCGTTCACGGCGACCTTGTGGGGCGTCATGCAGGCCAACCTGTTCTGGCTGCCCATATCCAACCGCCTGAAGCGCACCAGCGAGATCGAGGTCCGCCGGATGGAGCTGCTCGTCGAAGGCGTCCTGGCCATACAGTCGGGCGCCAACCCGCGCGTGGTAGAGCAGCGCCTCCTCTCCTACCTCTCGCCCAAGGAGCAGGAAGCCGCCAAGGGCGCCAAGGAAACGGCCAAGAAGGCGGCCTGAGCATGGCCCAGTCCCGCAAGCGCCACGACGAAGGCCACGGAGAGGAGGGGCCCAGCTCGGAACGCTGGCTCCTCACCTACTCCGACATGATCACGCTGCTCATGGTGCTCTTCATCGTGCTGTTCGCGCTGGGCCAGACCGACATCCGCAAGTTCAACGCCTTCAAGGACAGCTTCCACTTCTTGTCGAGCACGCAGACCCAGACCCCACCCGGCGGGCCCGGGGTGCTCTCCCAGCCCTCGGCGATCGCCCTCACCGAGACCAACCCGTTCGCCCGCCTCAACATGGCGTCGGCCAACTCCCTGGCCGGCGCGAGCCAGCTCACCAAGACGGCCAACGGCCAGCAGGGCACGAGCAGCGGGACGTCCTCGGGCGGGTCGAGCGCCGCCACCAAGGAGCACAACGCCCTGCTCAACGCAGCGGCACAGATCCAGGCTGCCCTCAACAAGGCCGGCCTGGCCAACGACGTGCGCTTCACCATGAACCACCAGGGCCTGGTGGTGAGCATCATGACCGACAAGATCCTCTTCCCGGTGGACTCGGCGCAGCTCCAACCCGCCGGCCTGGCCATCCTGAACGCCGTGGCCCCGGTCCTTGCCTCCCTGCCCAACCAGGTCGACGTGGAGGGCAACACCGACAACCAGCCCATAATCGGTGGCCCCTACAAGGACAACTGGGCCCTCTCGGCAGCTCGGGCGGTGTCGGTCGTCGAGTACCTGATCGCCCACTCCGTCAACCCCGCCCGCCTCCAGGCCACGGGCAACTCCGATACGCGACCCCTCGTCCCCAACAGCACCCCCGCTGACCGGGCCGTGAACCGGCGGGTCGCCATCGTCGTGTTCTCCACCACCGCCAGCACAAGCACCATCGCACCGTGAGGTAGGACCATGGCCAAGGACAAGAAGAAGAGCTCAGAGGAAGAGGCCGAGGGGGGCAAGAAAAAGAGCAAGAAGATGCTCCTCGTCGTGGCAATGGTGGTGGTGGTGGCCATCGCCGGCTACGGCTACATGACGCTCACCAAGAAGAAGGCCGCCGCCGCGCCGGGCACCCCGACCACGACCGTGGGCGGGCCGATCGTCGACGAGAGCTCGCTCACTGTCAACCTGCGCGACGGCCACTACCTGCAGTACACGGTGGGCGTCCAGGTCAACCCGGGCCAGAGCCAGACCATCCTCACCAAGGACCAGGCCATCGTGCTCGACATCCTCAACACCCAGGCGCAGGGCATGACCGAGGCCGAGCTCCTCCTGCCCGGTGGCCCCGCCCGCCTCAAGGCCGACATCATCCGGGCCATGGACGCCAGGTGGCCGGGCCTGGTGCAGGCCGTCTACTTCGAGCAGTTCGTCATGCAGTAGGGCGCTCTCCCCCGCCAGGACGCTCCTGGTGGGCGGTCCTGCCTGTAACCCCACTCACAGTGATGCTCAGGTCGCGTCGCGGCGCGCCGATCTGAGAACCAGATGAGCGCGCACGAGGCCAGGGAGACGGTCGTCCCTCTCGGGCGCGGTGGCCGCCCCAAGCCGCTGCGCCCGTTCCGGGTCAGGCCTGCCACCACGCTGAAGGACGAGCACGAGCAGGTCCTGGCCCTGGTGGGCCAGAACTTCTGTCGCCTCTTCGCCGCCGACCTGTCCGGGTACGTGGGCGCCGAGGTCGAGATAACCACCTCCCCGGTCCAGCAATGGTCCTGGGACGACCTCCTGGCCGCCCTGCCGGAGCCCTACTGCGCTGCCCGCCTGCACGTACCCCCGATGGAGGGCACGGGCCTGGTCGTTATGGACGTCCCGCTCGCCACGGCCATCGTGGAGAAGCTGATGGGAGGGGCCGGCATCGCCCAGGAGCGCACCGATCCCTTGACCGAGGTCGAGCTGACACTTGTCGGCGAGGTCCACCAGAGGGCTTCGACCGACCTGGCCGAGTCCCTCGCCCTCGTGGTGCGCACCGAGCCCACCACGGCCCGCCAGGAGAGCCGGCTCGAGCTGATCCGGGCCTCGGCCGCCCGCAGCCTCCTGATCGCCTTCGAGTTCGACGTCACCATGAACAGCGCCGTTGGCCACCTGCGGGTGGCAGTGCCGGCTGAGCCCCTGCTCGCAAGCCTGGAGGCCTTTTCGGGCACCTCCGCTGCGGCGACCTCCCTGGCCAGCACGGGCCGTCTGGGCGATTGCGCCGTCGAAGCCACCGTCCGCTTCAACGACACCGCCGTACCTTCGCACCGCGTGGTCGACCTGGCCCCGGGCCAGGTCCTCCGCCTCGACCACCCCGTGGACCTGCCTCTCACCCTGTACGTCGGAGACCTGCCCTTCCTGGCCGTGCTGGCCGGGCGCCGGGGGGCACAGAAGGCCTTCGCCGTCGTGGGCCCCCCTGGCACCAAAGGAGCTGAACCTTGAGCGTCGACACCGACCTGGCCATCATCGGGCCGGCCGCTGCCGAATCGGCCGCGTTGCTGGCCACAGCCCTGGGCCTGAGCGCTGAGCCCGGTCCCGGCTACGACATCTGGGCCGACGGAGCGCCAGCCGGCTCGCCGGTACTGGAGCGGGACGCCCGAGCCTGGACCGCCCCGCTGCTCGGGCCGGCCGGCCCCTGCGGCGACCTCAGCCTGGTCGTTGCCCCCGGCACGGCCGAGCCCAGCGCCGCAGACCTGGCAGAGGCGCTGGCCGGTGCCGTGAACGCCCTGGCTGCCGCGTGTGGGGCCGACCGGGCGGGCAACGCCGCCGCCATCTCGCCGTCCGCCCTCACCCAGGCACGCCCCGGGGAACAGGCCATCGCCGTCCCCTTGGTCTCGGACGGCGCCGAGGTCGCCCTGGTGGTCCTCGTCCTGCCGGCCAGCGACGCCGCGGCCGAGCTCCCACACCTCGACCCCTCTCCGGGCACCCTGAGCGCCCGGCGGTCGATCGCCGCCCTGGGCGAGGTCGAGATGACGGTGACCGTGGAGCTGGGCCGGACCAAGATCGCCATCAAGGACCTCCTCGACATCCACAACGGGGCCGTCGTGCAACTGGACAGGGTCGTGACCCAGCCGGTCGACATCCTGGTCCAGGGCACCCTCATCGCCCGGGGCGAAGTGGTGGTCGTAGACGACTCCTTCGCCGTGCGCGTCACCGAACTGCTCACGGGCGACTGAGGGCCATGCTCAACCTCTTCGTCCGCCTCGTCCTCTCCATGGCCGTGGTGATGGCCGTGATGTGGCTGGCGGCCAGGTTCGTCCGCCACCGCCAGGGATCCGTCGGGCCGCTCGCCTACCAGGCGTCTCGCAGCCCTCGTGGCCGGGGGCGCCAGGGTGCCGCTCCGGGCGGCCTCCTCGGGCCGCTCGGGACCGGCAAGGCCCGCCGGTCACGACCCGTCCCCCCGGTGGGCATTGTCTACCGCCGTCAGCTGGCCAAGGGGGCATGGCTGGCCGTGGTCGAGTCGGCCACCGGCCGCTACCTGCTCGGCGTCACCGAGCATTCGGTCAACCTGCTCACCGAACTGCCAGCCGAGGGCCCTGTAGCCGACCTGGCGGGCCTCGGCCCGGCGGCCGTCGACCTGGCTGCGGACGGGCCCCGGCTCGCCGTCGCCGGCCACGGCACCAGTGGGACGGCCGACCTGGCTCGGTTCGAAGGCCTGGCCCTGGGCGACCTGTCGCTCGTCGGGGCCGGAGAGCAAGATCTGGCCGGCCGGACGCCGGCCTCTGCCGGGAGGCCGCCCATCGTGGGCGAGCACCCCGATAACGCATGGAAGCTGGTCCTTGATTCGCTGCGGGAGCGCACCGTAAGGCGCTGAACCCGCGCTCGCCCCGACCGGAGCGCCGTGCACAACATCACCGAACGACCGCCCAGGACAGCTGGGCCGATCGCTGGCCTGCTGGTCGGCGTGCTCGCCCTGGCGGCGCTGCTCAGCCTGGCAGGGGCCCGCAGTGCCTACGCCGCCCCAGGGCCGCCGGCCACCACGAGCTTGGCGCCAGCGGCTGCCAGCGTGACCACAGCTGCCACTTCAACAGCCCCGGCAGCAACAGCCCCGGCAGCCACGACGACGGCAGCAACAGCCCCGGCAGCAACAGCCCCGGCAGCCACGACGACGGCAGCCACGACGGTGGCAACGACGACGGTGGCAACGACAGTCGCCACGAGCACGACCACGACCGCGGCCACCACCACTACGGCCTTGGCGGTGGTGGCTGCCCCGAACGCACCGAAGACCACCGCTCCGAAGGCCGCCCCAAGGCCCACCCGTAGGGCCCAGCCCGGCCCGTCGGCGGCCACCACGGTACCGGCGGCCACGACGACCGTCCCCGGCGGGACGTTCGTGCCCACCGGCACACCCAACAGCACTCCGGGCGTCCCGGTGACCGCCGCCCCGCCGGTACAGCCCGCCTCTCCCACCGCGCCCGGCTCCCCGTCAGCCTCGGGCGGGACCATCTCGGTGAGCCTGGGCGGTGCGCTCAACAAGCCCAGTCAGAGCATCACCATCATGATCGCCCTCACCCTGCTGGCGGTCGCCCCCTCTCTCCTCATCCTGCTGACCAGCTTCACCCGCATCATCATCGTGCTCTCGCTCACCAGGCAGGCCCTGGGGCTGTCCAATGTGCCTCCCAACCAGCTACTGGCGGGCCTGGCCCTCTTCCTGTCGCTGTTCATCATGTCCCCCGTCATCAGCCAGGTGAACAAGGACGCCGTCCAGCCCTACATGGCGGGCAAGATCACGGCCCAGCAGGCCTACACCGACGCCCAGGCGCCGATAAAGGACTGGATGCTGCGCCAGACCAAGGCCGACGACCTGGCCCTGTTCGAAACGGGGCCCAAGCCCAAGAGCCCCGCGCAACTGCCCATGGCCGCCGTGGTGCCGGCCTTCGCCCTCTCCGAGATGCGCACGGCGTTCATCATCGGCTTCGTCGTGTTCATACCCTTCCTCGTGATCGACCTGGTGGTGAGCTCGACGCTCATGTCGCTCGGCATGATGATGCTCCCGCCCACCCTCGTGTCCCTGCCGTTCAAGCTCCTGCTCTTCGTCCTGGTCGATGGTTGGGCCCTGGTCGTCCAGTCGTTGCTGGCCAGCTTCCACTGACACCCCCCCCGGCACACAGGAGACCCCCGTGAACGACACCACCGTCATCGAGATAGTCGTCAGGATGTTCCTGATCACCGGCGAGCTCGTCGCGCCCATGCTGCTGACCGCTCTCGCCATAGGCCTGGCCGTGTCGCTCATCCAGTCGATCACCTCCATCCAGGAGGCGACGCTCACCTTCGTACCGAAGATGGCCGGGGTCGCCCTGGCCATCGTCCTGGCCGGGCACTGGATGCTCAGCACGCTGGTCGGCTTCACAAACCAGCTGTTCCAGCTCGTCCCCCAGTTGGTGAGCTGAAGGGCGGGCCGTGACGCTCCAACTGGCCGCTGGCAGCTTCTTCGTCTTCATGTTCGCCATGGTCCGGGCGAGCGCCTGGTTGGCCTTCTGCCCGCCGTTCTCCTCCGGAGCCGTACCGCTCCTGGTGCGCACCGGGCTGGCTGCCGCCCTGTCCCTTGCCGTCACCTCCCAGGTCACCTCCGCCCACCCCGGTCAGCAGGGCAGCTTCGCCACCACCGTCAGCTCGCTCAGCACTGCCGCTTTCATCACCGGCCTGGTGGTCCAGGCGGCGATCGGCACCCTCATGGGCTTCATGGCCTACCTGCTGTTCGGCGTGCTCAGCGCAGCCGGGAGCCTCACCGACATGACCAGCGGCCTCTCGGCGGCCGAGGTGTTCGACCCCATCAGCGGTACCCCGAACCCGGTGACTGCCAACGTCTACAACCTGGTGCTCACAACGCTCCTGTTCGCCACCGGAGGCGACCTGGTCGTGGTCAAGGGCTTCCTCACCTCCTTCCAGGCCGTGGGCCTGTCCGCCCACAGCGTGGACCTCGTCCCGGCGGCACTGGTGAGCGAGGTCGGCTACTTCTTCGCCGCTTCCCTGGAGATCGCGGCTCCCGTCCTCGGCTGCATGTTCCTGGCCTATGTGGCCCTGGGCCTGCTCACCCGGAGCGCGCCCCAGCTCAACGCCATGTCGCTCGGCTTCGGCGTCAACATCGCGCTCGCCCTCACCGTTGTGGCGATCGGCCTGCCCCTCCTGCCGGGGGCAGTCAACACCCTGGTCGACCGGGCGGTCACCGACAGCCTCGGCATCCTCGGCGTCCACCCCTGAGGACCAGGAGCACCTGTGCCCGGGGACAAGCACTCACGCACCGAGAAGCCGACCGCCAGGCGCAAGAAAGAGGCGCGCAAGCAGGGCAACGTGGCCCGGACCCCCGAAGTGGTCACCTGGCTGGTGGTGCTGGTCGGCAGCTACCTCGTACCCGACGCCATCTCGGCCACCTACGTCCTCATGGAGAAGCTCTGGGCGCGCCTCCCCGACATCATGGCCACGCCGAACGTCAACGGCGACATGGCCTTCACCTCCCAGGCGCTACTGGGGGGCCTCTACGCCCTCGCCCCGGTGCTGCTGGCCATCACCGGCGTCGCCATCGTGGTCAACCTGGCCCAGACCCGGGGCCTCATCACCTTCCATCCCCTGAAGCCCTCCTTCGGGCGGCTGAGCCCCAAGGCCGGCCTGCAGCGGATCCTCTCGCCCCGTTCGCTGTGGGAGGTGAGCAAACAGCTCATCCGGGTGGCGCTCCTCTCGCTCGTCGTGTGGCAGACGGTCCACGCCCTGCTGCCCGTGCTCGCCGGCAGCGGGCCGGCCTCGACCGAGACCGTGGCGTCGGCAGTGGGCGGCCGGGCCCTGGGCCTGACCAGGGAGGTGGCCGAGATCGGCCTGGTCCTGGCCGCCCTGGACTACATAGTCCAGTTCCGTAAGGTCTCCTCCCAGCTGAAGATGTCACGCGAGGAGCTCAAGGAGGAGCACAAGTCGAGCGAGGGCAACCCCTTCACCAAGGGCGCCGTCCGCCGCCGCCAGCGCCAGGTCTCACGGAACCGCATGATGGCCGCCGTCTCCGCCGCCGACGCCGTAGTGGTCAACCCCACCCACTTCGCCGTGGCCGTGAGCTACGTGAGGGGCCGGGGCGCACCCCGGGTGGTGGCCAAGGGGGCGGACCTGCTCGCAATGCGCATAAGAGAGGAGGCGGAGGCCAAGGGCGTCCCGGTCGTGGAGGACCCACCCCTGGCCCGTGCCCTCTACGCCGCCTGCGAGCTCGAGCACGAGGTGCCGACGGAGCTGTACGAGGCGGTGGCCCGTCTGCTCACCTTCATCTACGGGCTCCGAGCCTCCGGGCGCACGGTGCGGATCGACGGGGCACCCCACCGTCCCTCCTCCTCCCTCATCCCCGCCAGTACGGCCGAACGGATCGTGGCCGAAAGGGGCCTGCTCGTGGGCCCGGCGACCGGCCGCTGACACGCCCGGGCCGTCCCGGGAGGTGCCCGCCCCGTCAGCGTCCCGTGCCGCGCCCCGGCCCGCAACCCGCGGCCCTGAGCTAAGCCCCGGTGACAGCCTGCCGATCAGAGGGGAGCCGATCAGCACGGACGCAACGCGCCGGCCCAGGGAGCAGGGCCAAACCGCCGTAAACGAACGGCCCCGCCAGCGGGGCCAGGGAGAGCTCCTAGTTGCGCAACCGCCTGTCTTTGGTTGGCGTGCCCACCGCCATGGTGTGCGTCGTGGTCATGCTGGTGGTGCCCCTGCCCACCACGGTCATCGACCTGCTCATCACCCTCAACCTGGTGGCATCGGTGATCATCCTGCTCACGGCGATGTTCGTGAAGGACGCCCTCGACTTCTCGGTCTTCCCGTCCCTGCTGCTCATGGCCACCATGTACCGCCTGGCCCTCAACGTCAGCGTCACCCGCCAGGTCCTGCTCCACGGCAAGGCAGGCAACGTCGTGGCCTCCTTCGGCCACTTCGTCATCGGCGGGTCCGTGGTCGTAGGCCTCGTGGTGTTCCTCATCATCATCGTCATCCAGTTCGTGGTGATCACCAACGGCGCCGGCCGGGTGGCCGAGGTGGCGGCCCGCTTCACCCTGGACGCCATGCCGGGCAAGCAGATGGCCATCGACGCCGACCTCAACAGCGGCCTGATCGACAAGGACGAGGCCCGCCGGCGTCGGCGGGAGGTCGCCGCCGAGGCCGACTTCTACGGGGCGATGGACGGTGCCTCCAAGTTCGTACGAGGCGATGCGATCGCCGCCATCGTGATCATGGCCATCAACCTGGTGGGCGGGCTGGCCATCGGCGTGCTCCAGGACGGCGACAGCTTCAGTACCGCCATAAACACCTACAGCCTGCTCTCGGTCGGCGATGGCCTGGCCTCTCAGCTCCCGGCCCTGCTCATCTCGCTCTCGACCGGCATCATCGTCACCCGGGCAGGCACGGAGTCCGACCTCGGCTCCGACCTGATGCTCCAGCTGCTCAACCAGCGCCGGTCCGTCCGCATCGCGGCGGGCGGAGTGGCCCTGCTGGCCCTCGTCCCCGGCCTCCCCAAGCTGCCCTTCCTCGCCGTGGGCACCGGCGTCTGGTTGCTCTCCGGGCGCCTCCCCAAGGAAGGCACCGGGGCCGAGGAGGCTCCCAAGGCAGATGAGGCGCCGCCGGCGCCGGCGCCGGACTCCCCCGAGGGGCTGGCCCGGGACATGAAGGTCGAGCCCTTGGAGCTCGAGGTGGCCTACAACATGGTCGAGCTGGTGGACCCCTCCCGTGGAGGCGACCTGCTCGACCGGGTCAAGGCCCTCCGGCGCAAGGTCGCCCTGGAGATGGGCGTGGTGCTGCCTCTGGTCCGCACCCGGGACAACATCGACCTGCCGGCGAACACCTACACCATCCGGGTGTACGGCGCCGAGGTGGCACGGGGCACGGCACTGCCGGGCCACGTGCTCGCCATCGGCGACATGCTGGCGGCCCTGCCCGGCACCCCGACCAAGGAGCCCGTCTTCGGCCTGGACGCCAAGTGGGCGCCCCTGTCGGCGCGCGCCCAGGCGGAGCGGATGGGCGCCACCGTGGTCGACCCGGCGTCGGTGATCACCACCCACCTGGCGGAGGTGGTCAAGCAGAGCTCGGGCAAGCTCCTGTCGCGCCAGTCGACCAAGGACCTGGTGGAGATAGCCAAGCGGAGCGACCCGACCGTGGTGGAGGAGCTCGGTTCGGCCCAGGTCACCCTGGCCGAGGTGCACCGGGTGCTGCGCGACCTGCTCGAAGAGGGCGTCTCGGTGCGGAACCTGTCCAAGATCTTCGAGGTCATCACCGAGAAGGTGCGGACCACCCGGGACCCCGAGGCCCTGGTCGAGGGGTGCCGGCAGGCGCTCGGGCCCGTGCTCTCGGCCAACCTGGCCACCGACGGCCACCTGCCGGTCATAACCATCGACCCCCTCCTCGAACAACAGCTGAGCGAGATGCTGCGGGGCGGGGACAACGGGTCCTTCCTGGCCCTGGCACCCGACAAGGCCGAGGCGCTGACGCTGGCCGTCGCCCAGCGTGCCCGTGAGGCAGAAGGCGACGGCGAGATGCCGGTGCTGGTCTGCGCGGCCCCCCTCCGGCCCGCCCTACGCAAACTGGTCCGGGTGGCGTCGCCCAGGTTGCCTGTCCTTTCCTACGCGGAGCTGGGGCCCCAGCTCCGCCTCGAGACCCGCGGAGTGGTGAACCTTGAGCACGCGTCGGTTTGAAGGCAGCACCATCGAGGAAGCGGTCCAGGCGGCGCGTGAGGCCCTGGGGCCCAACCCTCGTCTGGTCGGCGCCACGAAGGTGAGGCGGGGCGGTGTCGCCGGCTTCTTCTCACGTGAGCACGTCGAGATAGAGGTGGACCCAGGCCCGGGGCCCGGTCCAGGGACGCCGACCGGGCCGGACGGACTACGGGGCGAGGGTGGCATCACGGCCGTCCCGGCCGTAGCGGCGCTCCGTCCCGCGGCTGCCCTGGGCGCGCTGTGGCGCGGTGGCCGGGACGTCGGCACCACACGGCCCGGCAGCGGCGGTCCCCTGGACGGGTTGGCCAGGTCGGGAGGCGGTACCGGTGGCCTGCCTGAAGGTCATGACGATGCTCTCACTCGGCTGCTCACCGAGATGGCCGACAACGGGCCCTCCTCGGTCCTCGACCTGGCGGAGGAACTGAACTCCGAGCAGTCCCACTTCCGGCTCAGCTCCGGGCCGGAGGCCCCGGTGGCAGTGCCGCCCGCTGCGGCCCCGGCACCGGTGAGGGCCACGGGCCCGGCTGCCAACCCGGGCGCGGACTTCGCCGAGGTGCTCGAGGAGATCGCGCGACGGTCCGGGCTCCTGCCCCCTACCGAGGGCGTCCTACCGCTGGCGGCGCCCACCTACGGGCCCGGGACCGAGGTCAACCACACCCCACGGTTGCTGGCCGAACTGGGTGGGACTGCCGGCGCGCCGTCCGGGGCCGCCCCGGCGCCGCTGGAAGGCCCGGTGCAGGTGCCGGCGCAGGTGCAGGTGCCGGCGCTCGCCCCCCCTGCGGACGCCCCCGAGCCGGTCCACACCCTGGCCGTCCCCCCCGGGGAAGGCCTCCGGGCGACCGGGCTGCCTGAGGTCCTGTGCTCACTGGTGGGCACCACGGTCAGCGCCGGACAGGCCGAGCTTGCACTGCGAAGGGCGCTCGAGCACCTGTTGCCTCCCCCGCTCCCACTGCCCACCCAGCCGACGAGCGTGGTGGCAGTGGTCGGCCCCAAACGCAAGGTGGCGGCTGTGGCCCGGTTGCTGGCCGAGCAGATGGGCGTCCCGGCCGGGAGGGTCGCCCTGGCGACCCAACGCGATGTCAGGCAGCAGAGGGAAGCGGTGATCACCAGCCCGGCGGCAGCCGACGAGCTGAGGCTCGCCTGGCGCTGGCGCTCCCATCCCGCGGTGGTGGCTATCGAGTCCCCGGTCCGGCCGTCCGGCAACCAGTGGGCAGCCGCCGTGCTCCGGGCACTGCAGCCCGTCGTGTGCTGGGGGGTGGCCGATGCCTGCACCAAGGTGGAGGACGTGACGGCTTGGTCCTCATCGCTCGGCGGCCTGGACAGCCTGGCGCTGGTCGACCTGGAGGGCACGACGACTCCCGGGGCGGCACTGGGCCTGCCCTTCCCCGTGGGGCTGGTCGACGGCCAGGCCGCCACCCCCGCTCTGTGGGCCAGCGCCCTGTGCTCCCGGCTGCAACCGTGAGGCCCGCGTGAAACGCAAGAGCATGCGACCGGCCCTGTTCATCCTGCTGGCCCTGGTGCTCTCCGCGCCCACCCTGGCCGGCGTCGCTGCGGGTACGGCACAGGCCACCACGGCCGGGGAGCAACTTGCCGGCGCCGTCGTGCTGGCCTGGCTCGCCGTGAGCACGGTGGGCCGGTTGGTGGACGGTTACCAGGCGTCCTTGGCCAACCGGGAGCGCCGGGGTGAGCGGACCTCGGGGAGCAGCACCCCGCGCTGAGGCGCCGCCGGCGGTGACCGGCGCGCACGGGCTGCGGCGGGCACCGCCCAACGGCTAGTTTGCCGGACCGTGGCCGAGATCAGGTCCCCCCGGGCGGGGGAGAGCGCCGGGATCGCCCGGGTGGAGAGCCTGGCGTTCAACACCGAGGTGCCCGAGGCCGAAGTCGGCCTGCTGGGCAAGATGTGCGCCTACGAGGGCGACGAGGTGGTGGCCACCGCCACCGTGATCGACTTCGACCAGTGGTTCGGCGGGAGCGCGATGCCCTGTGCCGGCGTGGCCTCGGTGGCCGTCCTCCCCGAGCACCGGGGCCGGGGCGTAGCCGGCTCCCTGATGCGTGCCCTGCTGGCACGTGAGCGGGCCCGGGGACGCCTCCTGAGCGCCCTGTACCCGGCCAACTCCGGCCTGTACCGCAGCCTCGGTTACGAGTACTGCGGGCTCAGGCCGCGCCTGTGGGCCCCGCTGGCCGACCTGCCGCCCAAGCCGGCCGGGGTTGAGTGGCCACGCGAGATGACGCCGTCGGACCTGCCGGCGGTGGTCGCCTGCCACGCCGAGTGGGCCGCCGGACACAACGGTCCCCTGCGACCTGCGGATCCCGCCCGCTGGGCCCAGCACGTCCTGGCCCACCGGGGCGAGGGCGTGCACCAGCGCACCGTGGTCGTACCAGGAGAGAGGGGCGTGGAGGGCTACGCCAGCTACTTCACCACCGAGGCCCAGGGGTTCGGCGACTACACCCTGCAGTGCAAGCACCTGGTGGCTCTCACGCCCGCCGCCCTGGGCTCGCTGCTGGCCTACTTCGGGCGCTTTACCACTGCAGCCCGCCAGCTCTCCTGGTTCGGCCCTCCCTCGGGAGGGCCGGCGGCCTTCGCCATGTCGACCAACGGCATGTCGCTCGGTGCCGACCTGCGCCGCTGGATGGGCCGCATGCTCGACGTGCCGGGCGCCCTGGCCCAGCGGGGTTACCCCCGCCCCCCCGACGGGCGTCCCACCGAGCTCGTACTGGAGGTGGCCGACCCCGTGTTCCCCGAGAACGCCGGGCCGTGGCACGTCACGGTGGCCGAGGGCAGGGCGCAGGTCGTACCGGCTGCCCAGCAGCCGGCTGGGCCGGGCACGGGTGAGCCGGCCCTGCCCGTCGGCCTGCTCTCCGCTGCCTTCTCCGGGATGGCGACGGTCCAGGACCTTGTGGCACTGGGTGCACTGGCGCCCTCGGGCGGTCTCGCAGATGCCCTGAGCCGGGTCTTCTCCGGGCCGCTGCCCTGGATGCCCGACTTCTTCTAGGGCCGCTCCGCCTCCAGGGGCGCCTCGCCGCCGCCCGTCTCCAGGGCCGAAGCGAGCACTTGGGGGAGCCGCTGCTGGTGCACGATGCTCAGCCGGCGCGTGCAGCGGGTCAGGGCCACATAGAGGGCACGGGCGCCCTGGGCCGTGGCCAGGACGGCCGCCGGCTCGACCACCACCACCGAGTCGAACTCCAGGCCCTTGGCGTCCTGGAGGGCGAGCACGCTGACCTGCGTGTCGAGCGCACCGGCGCCCACCATGCCCACCGCCGTGCCACTGGCCCTCAGCGCCGCGGAGACCCCCTCCAGCGCGGGCTCGGGGACGAGGACCCCGACGCTGCCGTCCTCGCCCCTCCCTACGGCGGCCACCGCCGCCACCTCAGTGGCCACGGCCGCCACGACAGCCTCCTCCAGCCCACCCGGGCCTGCCTCCACCACGACGGGTGCTTCACCCGTGTCGCGCACCGGCTCGGGTGGCAGGGTCCCGGGGAGCGCAACCGAGAGCACCCGTGCGGCCACCCTCATCACCTCGGCCGGGGCCCGGTAGCTCACCGACAGGCCGACCTGGCGCCAGTTGCCCCTCACCGGGAGGTGGCCGACCACATCCCGCCACGACGCAGGGGCCCAGGCCCCCGTGGCCTGGGCGATGTCGCCGACCAGGGTCATGGAGCCGGAGAGGGACCGCCTCCCCACCATGCGCAGCTGCATGGGCGTCAGGTCCTGGGCCTCGTCCACCACGATGTGACCGTAGGTGCGCACGCCGTCCACCTCCCGGTCCGAGCGCCGCGTCGGCCCGAGCAGCGCGCTCGCCTCGTCCAGGAGCGCGATGTCCGCCGACGTCCAGGCCACGTCTTCCGCCGTCGCGCTCCGGGGCCGGTGCAGCAGTGACGCCTCGGCCGGGCTCAACAGGCCCCGGGCCGCCGCTTCGACCAGGGCCGGTGCACCGAGGAAGTCGTGCAACAGCTCCTCGGCGCTCAGCCGGGGCCACATCCGCTCCAGCATCTCGGACACCTCGGGGCGGCGGCGCAGGCTGGCCGCCAGCTCGACCGGCCCGGCTCCGCCCGGCCCGGCTCCGCCCGGCCCCCCCGTCCGCCCGTCACCGGGGCGCCCGGGCGCACCGGGGAGAGAGGAGCCGGCGGCCCGCTGCTCCAGGCGGTCCACCTCGGCCGCCAGGTGGCGCCAGAGCTGGGCCTCCAGGGCCCTGCGCCGGGCGTTGTGGGTGCCAGCGCGCCG
This sequence comes from Actinomycetes bacterium, assembly GCA_021850325.1. Classification (GTDB taxonomy): domain Bacteria; phylum Actinomycetota; class Acidimicrobiia; order Acidimicrobiales; family Palsa-688; genus JAJZMF01. The sequence continues at coordinate 51,210 of JAJZMF010000008.1, read as the reverse complement.
CCTGGCCGATGCGACCAGCTCCTCGCTCGCTTCCGGTGTAACGCTCAGCGTCAGCCTCCCGTAGGGGACGTCCACCCTCCGGCGCAAGGGCCGCTGGCGTTGGCGGACCGCCCGGCGGAGCAGTTGGGCCATCCGGGGGTCCCCCTTGAGGCGGGCAACGGCCTCGGGCTCGGCCCCGCTGGCCCGGGCACGCCGGTAGAGGCCGTTGGCCGTGGACATCTCGACGCCCGTCTCACCGAGCGAGGGCAGGACCTGGTCGATGTAGCGCAGGAAGGTCGGGTTCGGGCCCACCACCAGCACCCCCTGCCCCTCCAGGGGGAAGCGGTGGGTGTAGAGCAGGTAGGCCGCCCGGTGCAGCGCCACGGCCGTCTTGCCCGTGCCCGGGCCGCCCTGGACCACGAGGGCGCCGGGCAGGGGCGCCCTGATGATCTCGTCCTGTTCGGCCTGGACGGTGGCCACGATGTCGCGCATACGGCCCGTGTGGGCGCGGGCCAGAGCCGCCATGAGCACTCCGGGCCCGCTCAGGCCGGTGGCGCGTACCGAACCGTCCGAGCCCTCAGGGGTGAAGAGCTCGTCCTCGAGGTCGACCAGGTGCCGGCCCTCCGAGAGGAAGTGCCGGCGCAGGCGCAGGCCCATGGGGTGGGCCCCCGTAGCCCGGTAGAAGGGTTCGGCCACCGGGGCCCGCCAGTCCACCACCAGGGGCTCGTGCTGGGCGTCCGAGATGGCGAGGCGCCCTATGTGGTAGCTCTCCTCGCCCACCGGGCCCGGCCCTGGCTCCCCGTCGCCGCCACCCACCAGACGGTCCAGGCGGCCGAACACCAGCGCCTCCCGGCCCAGCTCCAGCTTCTCCAGACGGCTCAGGCTGTTGCGGACCCTGATGTCCCGCTCGGTGTAGGACTGGAACGTCCCGCCCCGCTCGATGAAGGCCTCCTTCAGCTGAGCCTGGGCGTCGGCGCGCAGCACCTCCAGGCGCTGGTACGCCTCGTCCAGGAACGACTGCTCAGCAGGGAGGTCTGGGTGAGCCATGCAAGTGCCCGAGCTGACCACTTTGCTCGGCGGCCGGCCGGCTCGCAAGGCGGCAGGGGCTAGCTTGGCCCGGTGACCCAGACGCCCCCCCCGTTCCTGGCCGCCTGCACGGGCCAGCCGGTGCCCTACACGCCCGTCTGGTTCATGCGCCAGGCGGGCAGGTCCCTGCCCGAGTACCGGGCCAAGCGGGGCAGCGGGAGCATCCTGGAGGCCATCCGCCAACCCGAGCTGGCGGCCGAGCTCACCCTGCAGCCGGTACGCCGGTACGGGGTCGATGCGGCGGTGCTCTTCTCGGACATCGTCGTACCGGTCACGGGCTTCGGTGTCGACGTCGCCCCCGGGACCGGCCCTGTCGTGGAGCAGCCCTTCCGGGCGGCCAGGGACCTGGACCGGCTCCGGCCCGAACCGACGCCCTACGTCGAGGAGACGGTGCGCATCCTGGCCCGGGAACTGGCGGTCCCTCTGATCGGCTTCGCCGGAGGGCCGTTCACCCTGGCCAGCTACCTGGTGGAGGGCAGGCCGTCCCAGGCCCACACCAGGACCAAGGCCCTTATGTGGTCCGAGCCCGATCTCTGGGCCGCCCTCATGGACCGGCTGGCGACCATCACCCTGGCCAGCCTGCGCGCCCAGGTCGGCGCGGGCGCCGCGGCGGTACAGGTCTTCGAGAGCTGGGGGGGTGCCCTCTCGCCCGGGGACTACAGGTCCTCGGTCCTGCCGGCGCTGGCCCGGGTCCTGGAGGGCCTGGGCGACCTCGGCGTGCCACGCATCGTGTTCGGCGTCAACACCGGGGAGCTCCTCGGCACGTTCGCCCGGGCCGGTGCCGACGTGGTGGGCGTGGACTGGCGTGTCCCCCTCGACGTTGCCGGGGCACGGGTGGGCCCGGGCAAGGCGCTCCAGGGCAACCTGGACCCCGCCAGCTGCCTGGCGCCCTGGCCCGTGCTCGAGCGCTCGGCCCGGGCCGTACTGGCGAGCGCCCCGGCCACCGGCCATGTGTTCAACCTCGGCCATGGTGTCCTGCCCGAGACCGACCCGGTCCAGCTCGAACGCCTGGTGGAGCTGGTCCACGAGGCCACGGCCCGTTGAGGGCGGCCGTCGTCGGCGGGGGTATCGCCGGCCTCTCCGCCGCCTGGGAACTGGCCTGCCTGGGGGCCGAGGTCACCGTCTTCGAGCCCGGCCGGCCGGGCGGCAAGCTGCTCACCACCGACTTCCTCGGCCGGCCGGTGGACGAGGGGCCCGACGCGCTGCTGGCCCGGGTGCCCGAGGGAGTGGGCCTGTGCCGTGAGCTCGGGCTCGGCGACCGGTTGGTCGCCCCCGCCGCCTCCCGGGCCCTGCTCTGGAGCGGGGGCCGCCTGCGCCCGCTGCCCGAAGGGCTCGTCCTGGGTGCTCCGGCGCGACTGCTGCCGCTGGCCCGCTCGGGGATCGTGTCGGTACCGGGCCTGCTGCGGGCCCTGGGGGACCTGGTGCTCCCGCACCGGCCGGTCCAGGATGACGCCAGTGTGTTCGACCTGGTAGCAGGGCGCTTCGGCCCCGAAGTGGCCGACAAGCTGATCGAGCCCCTGGTGGGGAGCATCTACGCCGGCACCACTCGGGGCCTGAGCGCGGCCACGGTCGCCCCCCAGCTGCTCCGCGCCGCCGGGCAGGGCCGCAGCCTGCTGCTGGCCCTGCGCTCCTCCGGCAGGGCAGCGCCGGGACCGGCCCGGCCGGGACCGCGTACACCGGCAGCGCGCACGCCCGGCACCGGGGAGGCGGCCTTCCAGGGCCTGCTCACCGGCCTGGGCTCCCTGCCCTCGACGCTGGTGGACCGCCTGGTCGGGGACAAGGGTGCCCGGCTGGTCGGGGAGGCCGTCAACGCGCTGGAGGTCAGCGGCACCGGCGTCGACGTCGTGACCGGGGCCGGGCGGACCTGGTTCGACGTCGCCGTGGCCGCCGTCCCGGCCCCCGGGGCGGCACAGCTCCTGGGATCTGTCGTGCCTGGCGAGCAGGGGCTGCGCCACCTGGCCGCCACCCGGTTCTCGTCGGTCGCCATCGTGACCCTGGCCTTCGCCCAGGGGACCTGGGACCTGCCTGCCGACCTGAGCGGCCTGCTGGTCGCACCCGGGAGCGACATGCTCATGACCGCCTGCTCCTTCGGCACCAACAAGTGGCCGCACTGGTCCGCTCCAGGTACGACGGTGGTGAGGGTGTCCGTGGGCAAGCTCGGTGACGAGCGCTGGGCCGACATGGACGACGAGGTGCTCGCCGGCAGGTGCTGTGCCGAGCTGGGCGCCGTCCTCCCCCCGGGGCCACTGCGCTCGGGCATCGACCGGCACCTGGCACCCGTCCCGCTCCCCGGTGGCACCAGGGTGAGCCGCTGGCCCTCCGCCCTCCCCCAGTACGCAGTGGGCCACCTCTCCGCCATGTCCGGCCTGCGGGAAGCCCTGGCCCGTACGGCTCCCATGGTGGCCGTGGCCGGGGCCAGCTTCGGCCGGGTCGGCGTACCGGCCAACATCGCCGCCGGGCGCGAAGCCGCCCGCACGGTCCACGCCCACGCCACCCGAGCCTGAGCCCCTCCCGGCGGTCCCGGTCCGCCCCTGCTGCCCCGGGGCCCTACGGGGCCTGCTCGTCCCCGGAGGGGGCGAACACCTCGGCCGCCGGGCTCCGCCTGGCCAGTACGTGGTCCGCGATCACCACGGCTGCCGCCGAGTACGTGCTCAGCTGGCCTCCGGGGTAGCGGACGCACTGGGGGTGGGCACAGCCCGTCCAGTAGGCCCCGTCGTCGTTGCGGAGGTGGCCGGTCCACTCCAGCAGCCGGGCCGCTTCCTCCGCCATGCCGGCCCGACCTGCGGCCATGGCGCACTCGGCCGTTTCCGCCGCGGTCACCCACGCCCGGTCGGCCACACAGCGGGTGCCGAGCTCGGGCTCGACGAACTCCTCCCAGCGCGACACCATCCGCTCCGTGGCGGCCCGACCAGTGGCCGCCCCGGTGAGCACCGGGTAGTACCAGTCCATTGCCCAGCGGTCCTTGGGCGCGAAGGTGCCCGTCCCTTCCGTGCGGCCAGCCCTGCCCGCTGGCGTGAGGCTGTCGCCTACCACTGCGGCCAAGGCGTCGGCGGCCCGTACCCAACCCGGCCTCTCCCGCCCCAGGCGGGCAGCCATACGCGCTCCGTTGTACAGGGACTGCTGGGCCGAGGAGCACGCGGCGAGGAGCGAGAACAGGCCCGGCGTGCCGTCCGGGGCAACCGACCAGGGCAGCTCACCCCCTGGCCGCTGCTGGCGCACGCACCAGTTGAGGGCCCTGTCCACCGCCGGCCACATGTCCTCGAGGAGGGCGTCGCCCGGGCCGTCGGGTAGCCGGGAGCACCACCAGGCACCGGTCGCCACGTAGGCGCACACATTGGGGTCCCGGCGGGGCTCCACCACCCCGTCGGGGAGGTAGAACGTGCACCAGCTCCCGTCCGGTAGCTGGTTCACGGCAAGCCACTCGAAGGCCTTGACCGCAGCCTGCCATTCCCCTCCTGCCGCCATCGCCATGGCCGCTTCGGTGTGGTTCCAGGGATCGGCATGGCCGCCCGCGTACCAGGGGACCATGCCGTTGGCCAGTTGCTGCGACGCCAGCCACGAGGCGGTGGCGCCCACCTGGGTGGGGCTGAGCGGGCTCACGGCTTGCGGGCGTAGACGACGAGGCTCTTGCCCACCAGGGGGTTGAGCGCCCCCTCGGTCCAGCGGGTGAGCGGGTTCGCGGCCGTCATGTCCCATACCAGCAGGCGGTGGTAGGCCCGCACCAAGGGGTGGTCGTCCCGTTTGACCCCCACCGCGCACTTGAGCCACCAGTACGGGCTGTGCAGCGCATGGGCGTGGTGGGAGGCGTAGGGCGTCAGGCCCGCCCGGCGCAACAGCCGGTGCAACTGGTGCCGCCGGTAGATACGGACGTGGCCTCCGGGGGTGTTGTGGTACTCCTCCGACAGCGCCCAGTTGACCCTCTCGGGGAACCACCTGGGCACGGTGACCGCCACCCGTCCGCCGGGAGCCAGCACCCGGGCCAGCTCTGACATCACAGCTGCGTCGTCTCCGACGTGCTCCAGCACCTCGGCCGCAACGACCCTCTCGAACATGCCGTCGGCGAAGGGGAGCGCGCTCCCGTCGGCCTGGACCGCGTGGCCCTGGCCACCGTGGTCAGCCGTCTGCTTGTCCTCGGCCATCATCGCCACCAGCCAGCCCGCCGCCTCCACCAGTTCGGCCCGGTCGGCGTCCAGCGCCGTCACTGCGGCGCCCCGCCGCAGCGCCTCCAGGGCGTGACGGCCCCGGCCACAGCCGAAGTCGAGGAGCCTCTGGCCGGGCCGCACGTCCAGCACCTCGTAGCGCAGGGTCAGCAACCGGCCGGCCTCCGCTGAGCCGCGTGCTCGCCGAGCACCTGGCGGTACTGTTCGACCGCACCCTGGGCGCACCGTTGCCAGGTGAACCGGCTGAGCACCCGGGCACGGCCGGCCCGGCCCATCCGCTCCGGCCCACCTGTGCCCCACCCGGCCAGGATCTCACCGATGGCGTGGGCCAGGGCACCGGGGTCGGCCGGGGGCACCAGCCTCCCGCTCTCGCCGTCCCGCCCGAGCACCTCGGGCAGGGCACCGCCCAGGGACGCCACCACAGGCACCTCACAGGCCATGGCCTCCACCGCGGGCAGGGAGAAGCCCTCATAGAGGGAGGGCACGACGGCCACACGGGCCTGCGAGTACAGCTCGACCAGTTCGGCGTCGCTGACCCCGGGGCGGAAGGTGACGGCACCCTCCAGGCCCAGCCTCTCGATCGTCTGCGCCGCCGCGCTGCCGGCGCGCATCTCCCCCACCACGACCAGGTGGGCCTCGGGCTGCTCGGTACGCAGCTTGGCCACCGCCTCCAGGAGGTAGGAGAGCCCCTTGAGGGGCACGTCGGCGCTGGCCGTCGTCATCACCCGGCCCGGCACGCGCCCCCGCCCGCCGGCCGCCAGGGGCCGGAACAGGTCCGTGTCCGCCCCGATGGGCACCACGGCCACCCGCGACCCGTCCACCCCCATCTGCTCGACGATGTCCCGGCGTGAGGAGCCCGACACGGTGAGGATGCGGGGCAACCGTCGGGCCACCGCGTTCTGCATGCGCACGAAGCCGTACCAGCGCCGCAGCGAGAGACGCCGGTAGACGCTCTCGGCGTGGGCCATGTCGACGAGCCGGTCGACGGTCACCGGGTGGTGACAGGTGCCCACCACCGGCCAGCCGTCGGCCATCATCCCCAGCAGGCCGGTGCCGAACGACTGGTTGTCGTGGACCAGGTCGAAGTCGGCCCGGTGGGCCTGCAGCCAGCGACGGGCACGGAGGCTGAACGTGCGCGGCTCGGGGAACCCGCCCGTCATCATGGTCATGAGCTCGACCAGGTCGTAACCGTCGCGGAGCTCGGCAGGCCGGGGCACCCGGAAGGGGTCCGGTTGGCGGTACAGGTCGAGGCTGGGCAGCTTGACCAGCCGCACGCCGGCGTCTTGGTCCAGCACCGGCCAGGGCTGGCCGGCCAGGACCGTGACGTCGTGGCCCAGGCGTGCCAGCTCCCGGGAGAGGAACCTGGTGTAGACGCCCTGGCCGCCGCTGCGCGGGTTGCCCCGGTAGACCATCAGGGCCACCCTCAGCCTTTCCCGGTCGGCCGGCGGCCCGGACGGGCTCAGCGGCGCCCCTGTGCCCGGGACGACCTCGGGCGGCGACAGGTCAGGCATGGTGCGAACAGCGTTGCCGCCCCGCTGCCCCCGGTCAAACCCAGACCTTCGCGGCCCCGTCCCCGGGCACCACCCGGCGGGCCAGGCGCAGGGACCCCTCGCGCCCAACCTCCTCGAACTCACCGCTGCGCAGTACCGCCGTGTAGAGCTCGTAGGGCACCTGGCCTCCCTCGCTCGGGTCGGCGAACACGTCGTGGACGGCGAGGGCACCGCCCAGGGCCACCTTGGGCACCCAACCGGCGAAGTCGGCCTCGGCCACCCGGGCACCATGGCCCCCGTCGATGAACAGCATGGACAACGCCCCGGCCCAGTGGCCGGCCACCGTCGCCGAGCTCCCCACCACCAGGACGACATGTTCCTCCAGGCCCGCCCCGGCGATGGCACGACGGGCGAAGGGGAGGGTGTCGACGAGGCCGGTGAGAGGGTCGACCACCTCCGGGTCGTGGTCCGGCCACCCCGCCTGGAGCTCCTCCGAACCCCGGTGGTGGTCCACGCTGTAGAGCACGCTGCCACCGAGGGCAGCGGCGGCGCCGAGGTAGATGGCCGACTTGCCGCAGTAGGTGCCCACCTCCAGCACGGGCCCCCCGAGCCTGCCCAGGACCTCGAGGGCGGCGAGGTGCAAGGCCATGCCCTCCGCCGGGGGCATGAAGCCCTTGGCCTCAGCGGCGGCAGCCACCCACGCAGGGGGCTGGGCGTCCCGGGCCGTCCCGGCGCTCCCCCGCCGGGCGGGGCTGGGCGGGGCGGGCCCCAAGCCTGTCAGATCCCCGACGGGCGCCCGTCCACGGCGCCGGCAGTCAGCGGCGACCGGGGCGGCGGGGCGAACGCCGAGGCGGGGGCATGCTCCTCGGCACCCGTGCGGGCCAGGTCGCCCAGTGCGCCCGCGCCCTCCAGGTCCTGCTCGTCGCTGCCGGCTCGGTTCACGAACACCAACCGGTTGAAGATGACGAACTTGGCGATCCAGATCACGCCGTAGGCGAAGAGCGACGCGCCCATGATGACCAGTGCCCGGGCCAGGCCGGTCACCGAATGGTGCTTGGCGAAGCTGTCGGCCAGGCCCACGGTGACGGTGGAGGCGAGGAAGCCGGCGACGGTCAGCGCCCAGAAGGGCACCACCTCGCGCCACATGTGGCTCTTGCCGTGCTTGCCCCAGGCCCACTTGCGGTTGAGCTCGTAGGAAGCGGGTGTGGAGGCAGCGGCGCCGACCGCATTGGCCACCACCCCCGAGAAGCCGAACACCCAGGCGCACACCAGGATGACCACCTGGCTGATGACAATGGCCACAGCCGAGACCATGGAGTAACGGATGAACTTGTGCACCGAGCCCGTGCCCCGTGCCGGTGAGAGCAGGCGGGCCATGAGGGGCCGCCGCAGGAAGCGGTCAACAGCCGGGGCCCGGCGCAACCGCTCCAGCGCCGAGAGCCGTCCTCCCGGCGACGCGCCGAGCTCAGGGGTCGTGGGCATTCCATCACATTGTAACGGCGGGGCCGGGCCTGGCCAGGCACGCCGAGGTGCTCAGGGGTTTCTCAGCTTCCAGGTGTGGCGTCACCCTGCAGGGAGGGTGACCACGAGCTTGGTCGCCGACACACCCCGGCGCAGCCGGCTCAACGCCTCGGGGATGGCGGAGAGGTCAGAGCCCACCACCTCGGGATGCGGAGCCGCCAGGTAGCGACCGGCGTCGAGCGCCTCGCCGAGGAACGCGCCGTAGAGCGCCGGCCCGACCGGGCTCTCGCTCGGCGTACCACCCCAGATCGCCGACACCTGCACACCGCGGCGACGGGCCAGAGCGGCGCGGGCGGTGGTCACCGGTGTCGGGTAGGCCGAGGCCACCCGGCGGCTGCCCTCGCACCGCCGGGCGACCGACACCGCCCGCGGGAGCGAGCCCCTGCCGATGGCCAGGATGCCGGCGAGCTCTCGGCCTCGCAGGGCGTCGACGACCCGGCCCCCGACGTCCCGCTCGTGGTAGTCGAAGACCTCGCGTGCCCCGAGACGGCGCACGTATTCGAAGTTCCTCGGCGACGCCGTCCCGATCACGTCGTAGCCGGCGCAGCGGGCCAGCTGCACGGCATTGCTGCCCACGCTGGTCGAAGCCCCCCACACGACGACCGAGGCGGCCCGGTCGGGCGCGTCGAGGCTGGGCAGGGCCAGCGCCAGCTGGTCGGCCTCGAACAACCCGGCCGCCGCCGTCGAGAGCCCGAGGGGCAGGACGGCGCCGTGCTCGTAGCCGAGGCCGTCGGGCACCCGGCTCGCCATGTGCTCGACTAGGACCACGTACCGCTGGAAGGCGCCTTCGGCGGCGCGGTCCCGGGACCGTTCCTGGCCGATGGCATGGCCGAGGGCCCGGTCCCCGGGCCGGAAACGCGTCACCCCGTCCCCGACCTCGACCACCTCCCCGGCGACGTCCGAGCCGAGCACCGCCGGGTAGGTCAGCCACGGCGTCACCACCCGGCGGGCGATGCCGGGGATGGCGTCTACCGGGTTGACGGCCACGGCGCGGGCCCGGACGACGAGCTCACCGGCAGCGGGGGCCGTGTAGGGCGCCGGCCCCGGGCGGGGCCTTCCGCCGGGCCGCGGTAGCCACAACGCTTCATTGCCGTGCTGCATCACCGATCTCCTCGCTCTCGGGGTGCGCCCGCGGGGGGCAACCGCCCGGCGTCCCGGCCCACCGGCACGAGCGGGTGCCCCGGGCCCTCCTCCGCTGACGACACTCCATGACATGACTGTAGCACTCCATGACATGGAGTGTCATCATGACTAGGCTCCAGGGATGGCTCGCTGGGCGCCCGATGCAAGAGGACGACTGGAACGGGCGGCGTTGGAGCTGTTCGCCACCCAGGGGTTCGCTGCCACCACCGTGCCCGAGATCGCTGCCCGGGCGGGGCTGACGACCCGTACCTTCTTCCGTTACTTTGCCGACAAGCGGGAGGTGATCTTCGCCGGCGACGAGATCCCCCAGCTCGCCCGGGACTACCTCGCGTCCGCTCCGGCCGGCGTAGCACCCATGCGGCTGATCGTCGACGGGCTCTCACGGGTGGCCGCCGAACGCTTCGCCGGTCGCCGACAAGAGGTGGCACCTGTCCGCCGCCTCGTCCTGGCGGACGAGCAGCTTCGCGAGCGCGACGCCCGGAAGCGGGCCGACCTCACTGCGGCAGTGCGCGACGGCTTCAACCGGCGCGGCATCCCCCCATCGGAGGCAGCCGTGCTCGCCGAGACCGCCGTCGCCCTCTGGCACGTGGCGCTGGAGCAGTGGCTGTCGGGCCCGGACGATGTGCCGCTCCCGACGGTGATCGCCGAGTGCTACGCCCAGCTGCGGAGCGCTGTCCTCGAAGCGGGGCCCGTACCACCATGACCCGTGCCGCCATGACCCGCGGCGCCCACCAGAGGTCACGAGGAGCCGGGGCTAGCATCGGCGTTCCATGGCCAAGCCCGACGTTCTGACCCCTCAGGCACAAGACTTCCCCCAGTGGTACCAGGACGTGGTGGCCAAGGCCGAACTGGCCGAAGGCGGCCCGGTGCGGGGCAGCATGGTCATCCGTCCCTACGGCTACGCCATCTGGGAACGGGTGCAGGCCGAGCTCGATACCCGGATCAAGGCGGCCGGCGCCCAGAACGCCTACTTCCCTCTCTTCATCCCCGAGAGCTACTTCCGTCGCGAAGCCGAGCACGTCGAGGGCTTCAGCCCTGAGCTGGCCGTAGTGACCCACGGGGGCGGCAAGAAGCTGGAGGAGCCGGTCGTGGTCCGGCCCACCAGCGAGACGATCATCGGTTCCTACCTGGCCAAGTGGGTGCAGAGCTACCGCGACCTGCCCCTGGCCCTCAACCAGTGGGCCAACGTCGTGCGCTGGGAACTGCGCCCCCGCCTCTTCCTGCGCACGACGGAGTTCCTCTGGCAGGAGGGCCATACGGCCCACGCCAGCGAACAGGACGCTCACCTGTACTCCCTCCGCATCCTGCGGGATGTCTACGAGGACTTCATGGTGAACGTGCTCGCCGTGCCCGTGCTGGTGGGCCGCAAGACGGACAAGGAGCGCTTCGCCGGGGCCACGACGACCTGGGCCACCGAAGGCATGATGCGGGACGGCAAAGCGCTGCAGATGGGCACCAGCCACGAGCTCGGCCAGGGCTTTTCGCGGGCCTTCGGGATCGGGTTCCTGGACGAGGAGGGCCAGCAGCGCCACGCCTGGCTCACCTCCTGGGGGGCATCGACCCGCCTGATGGGGGCACTGATAATGGCCCACGGCGACGACCACGGGTTGCGGGTACCACCCCGGCTGGCCCCCGTGCAGGTCGTGGTCCTGGTGGTCAAGGCCGAAGGCGGCACGGCCGAAGCTGCCGCTGCAGTGGTGGCGGCGCTGCGTGAGGCCGGGGTGAGGGCCGAACTGGACGTACGCACGGACAGCTCGTTCGGCCGCCGCGTGGTGGGCTGGGAGCTCAAAGGGGCCCCGGTGCGCCTCGAGGTGGGGCCACGTGACCTGGCCGAAGGCAGCGTGGTCCTGTGCCGGAGGGACAGCGGCACCAAGGTCCCCGTCGGCCTGGACCGTGCGGTGGCCGAGGTCCGCAAGGCCCTCGACGAGGCTCAGGGGAGCCTCCTCGAAGAGGCCCGCCGGCGCCTGGGCGCAGGCACCGTCGAATGCTCCTCGGTCGAGGAGTGCCAGGAGGCCACCCTGTCGGGCTTCGCCCGCATCCCCGGGAGCGTGCTGGCAACCCGGGCCGACGGCATGGACGGCGAGGCCCGCCTCAACGCAATGGGGGTCACGGTCCGCCTGCTGCAGAGGCCCGACGGCTCCCTGCCCGCCGCCGACCAGGACCTGAACGAGCTCGTTGCGGTGGTGGCCCGGGCCTACTGAGCGAGCCGCACCACCCCCCCTGCAGGCGCACCCTGCAGGGAGTCAGTGGCCGGTGTACCTGTAGACGTTGGTCTCCCGCGCCTCGAAGCCGGCCCGCTCGTAGAGCCGGTTGGCCTCCCGGCGGCTCGGCCTGGAGGTGAGGTCGACCGTGCGCGCCCCCCGGGTCGTCGCCACCTCGACGGCGGCCCGGACCAGTGCCTCGCCCACTCCTCTGCGCCGGGCGGCATCGTCTACCACTACATCCTCCACCCAGGCTCTGACCCCGGTCGGGATGCGGAAGGCCACAAGCGTGACCATGCCCACCACCGGGCCTTCCGGCCCCCTTGCCGACAGCCCATCTGCCGGCCCGGTCCCCACCTCGTCGTCGCGAGCCACCACCAGGGTGGTGGCAGGGGACCTGATGATCTCCGCCACCTGGGCGTCCGTGGGCACCGCTGCCGAGGTCGACAGCTGGCGGACCAGCCTCTGGACGGCATGGACCACGTCGTCGGTCACGTCCTGCACCACCGAAACCGTGAGCACCCAAGCAGGGTAGCCCCGTGACGTCCACCACAACGCCCCGGTCGGAGCAGCGCCCTCACCAGCACCGTTGACGGGCGCCCCCGAACTGTCGCCAAGCGTTCACGGGTTCGTAACCCGTGGTCAACGCCGTGTCAAATGGCCCTTGGTAGTCTCGGGACCGGTGGTGGGAGGTGGCTCTCCGGTCCCCCCCCTGGCTGGACTAGCCCCCCGCCACCAGGGTCCCCTTGTCCCCCCTGGGGGGCCCGCGGGCTCCCGCCCGGCGCCGGTGCCCTGTCCCGGCGCCGGTCCCGGGCAGCAAGGTTCTGGCATTGTCGTCCCGATGGCCGAAGACCTGGACTGGCCCGCTCTGCTGGCCTACGACCGTGCCCACGTCTGGCACCCCTATGCCGCCCTGCCCCCGGCCAACCCTCCCCTGCCCGTTGTCTCGGCCTCGGGGGCCAGGCTCCGCCTGGCCGACGGGCGGGAAGTGGTGGACGGCATGAGCTCGTGGTGGTCGGCGATCTGGGGCTACCGGCAGCCCGTCATCGACGCCGCTCTGGCGGAACAGATCGGACAGGTGTCCCATGTCATGTTCGGGGGGCTCACCCATGCGCCGGCCGTCCAGTTGGCTCGGCGCCTCGCGGAGCTCGCCCCTGCGGGCCTGACCCAGGTCTTCTTCGCCGACTCCGGCTCGGTCGCGGTGGAGGTGGCGCTCAAGACGGCCGTGCAGTACCAGCACAGCGCGGGGCGGCCTGGTCGCACCCGCTTCCTGGCGCTCGAAGGGGGCTACCACGGCGACACCCTGGGGGCCATGTCGGTGTGCGACCCCGTGGGGGGTATGCACCACCTCTTCAGGGGCGCCCTGCCCGCTCAGGTCTTCGCCCCCCGGCCCCCTCGCCCCGGACTGCTCGACCCCGGCTGGGCCGAGGCCCTCCGGGCACTGGTCAACAGGCACAGCGACGAGCTCGCTGCGCTGGTGGCCGAACCCGTCGTGCAGGGAGCGGGTGGGATGTGGTTCTACGAACCGGAGTGCCTGCAGGTCATGCGCGACGTGGCGGACGAGCACGGGTTGCTCCTCGTCTTCGACGAGATCGCCACCGGCTTCGGCCGCACCGGCACCATGTTCGCCTGCGAGCGGGCACCCCGGGCGCGGCCGGACATCATGTGCGTCGGCAAAGCACTGACCGGGGGCTATATGACGATGGCCGCCATGCTCTGCACGCAAGAGGTGTCAGGGGCGGTCTCCCATGGTGAGGCCGGCTGCCTGATGCACGGCCCGACCTTCATGGCCAACCCTCTGGCCTGTGCCGCCGCCCTGGCCTCCACGGGCCTGCTCCTCGACGGCACCTGGCAGGACCGGGTGCGGTCGATAGAAGAGGGCCTCGCCCAGGGCCTGGCACCGGCATCGGACCTGCCCGGCGTGCGGGACGTAAGGGCCCTCGGCGCCATCGGGGTGGTCCAGCTCGACCACGATGTCGACATGGCTGCAGCCACGGGTGCCGCACTGCGCCACGGCACATGGCTGCGGCCCTTCCGGGACCTCGTCTACACGATGCCGCCGTACATATGCAGCGAAGACGACGTGGCCCGGGTAGCGGGCGCCGTTGTAGCCGCCGCCGCGGTGGCCTGAACCGTGACCGCTGCCCAGAAGGCCCCGGCAACGCAGCTAATTACAAGGCTGCAATTACCCGAGGGCCTCCTCGAGGGAGATCAGGCGCGCGCAAGTATTAATTGGCCACAAACCAGTGACAAAAAGAGCTTGGTAACGGGACGCTCAATCAACCATGAAACCGCGCACGCCGGTGCCTCCTCGATATTGGTGGCCCCCTCACGCTCGGGGAGCTACATGTTGGCAGGTCAGAGGCGCCCTTGGAGGACCGGGCCCTGGAGGACCGGTGCCAGTGGCAACCTGGTGACAAGTTACACCAAATTGGCGCCGCGCACCACTGGTACCGGCGTCGGTTCGCGCCCGTGCGCGTCGCCGGCAGTCGCGCCGCGCGCGCACAAATTGCCCGGGCGGGCGCACCGTTGGCGTAGCGGCTGACAAATTGCGGGCCGTGGCGGCGCTGGTCATGGCACCGGGATCCGGGCGCGGAGCCCCTGGACGGCGTACAGTCGTAGGTGGCCACCCCGCCACCGAACGGCCACCCGACCTGGAGCCGGGCAATGTCTCTACGAACAGAGCACCCACTGAAGGCGCACGTCGAGCGCATCATCTCGTATGCGCGCCTGGCCCTGTTCACCCTCGCCGTGACGGGCGGAGTTGCGCTGGGCTACCTCCTGGCCCTGTCTGGGCGGCGCCCCGTAGGCGGCAACTACCCCGCCCTGGCGGTCGTGGTGGCGCTCGGCGTATGGGCGGCCTTCCTCCAGCCCGTTCCTGTGCGCAACCGCCGCTCGAGCATCTCCGTGGCCCTGACCGAGATACCGGCCCTGTTGGGCATGGCCTTCCTCACCCCCTGGCTGGGCCTCCTGGCGGTGGCGGTCGGTTACGGCCTGGCCAGTGCCTGGAGACGCCTGGCGGTCGCCAAGAGCATCGTCAACTGGGTCTCGTACATGGGCGGCTACACGGCGGCCCTAGTCCTGTACACCTCGCTGCTCCACCACTCCTCTCTGGCCTCGCCCACGGCCTGGGCAGTCAGCATCGGTGCCGTCGCCCTCCTGAACGCCATCGACCTCGTGCTCGCCATAGCAGGGCGCAAGGCGCTGGACAGGCGTTGGCAGAGGCCACCCATGCGGGCCCTGTTGCTCCAGGGGGGCACCGGCGCCCTGGTGTGCAGTGTCGGGGGCCTCGTGGCTGTCGAACTGGTCCGGCTCGACCCATGGAACGTACTGCTGTTCGTCCTCTTGGCCGGTGGGGTCAACCTGGCGTTCCGGGGGACGATGGTCTCCGGCCAGCGGTACGCCAACCTGGAGAAGCTCTACGAGTTCACGCGGCACCTGGGCTCGCTGGTCGAGGGCCGCGACGTGGTCGGCACGGTCCTGTTCGAGGCACGCACCCTGCTCATGGCCAAGCAGGCCGAACTGGTGGTGGTGCCGCCGGGGAGTGCCGACGGGCCGGTCTTCCACTGCAGCCTGAGCGGCGAAGAGCCACCCGAGGTGGACAACTCCAGGCCCCTCAGCGACTTCGACCGGCTGGTGATCGCCGCCGGCTCCTACCTGTTCACTGCGGCCAAGCGCGACGGCGCCCCGCTCCCCCTCTTCGAGGCCCTGGCGGCCCGGGGCTTCAGCGATGCGCTGGTGGCCCCGCTCCAGCGTGACGCTCCAACTGCCGGCTACCTCCTGGTGGCCGACAGGGCGTTCGTGCACGAGGGCTTCAAGGTCTCGGACCTGCGCTTCTTCGAGGCCCTGACCGCCAATGCAGGGGTTGCCCTGCGCAGCAGCAACCTCTTGGAGCAGCTCCGCCACGAGGCGGAGGTCCGCCAGTACCAGGCGGAGCACGATGCGCTGACCGGCCTGCCCAACCGGGCTGTGTTCTCCGAGCGCCTGGACCGGGCCCTGGCCAACGCCTCCGACGGCCGTCGGGTAGCCGTCATGCTGGTGGACCTGGACGGCTTCAAGGAGGTCAACGACACCCTGGGCCACCACACCGGCGACGCCATCCTGGCCGAGGTGGCAGGAAGGTTGGCCCCTCTGGTCGACCGGGACTGCGTGGTGTGCCGGCTCGGAGGTGACGAGTTCGCCGTGCTCGTGCCCGACGCCACGACCGATGACGCCATAAACGCCATCGCCGAGGAAGTCGTCAACCAGATCGGCCAGCCGTTGGCCGTCGACGGCCTCCTGCTGGACGTCCGGGCCAGCCTGGGGGTGGCCGTGTACCCCGTGCACGGCTCCGACTCGGCCGGCCTGCTGCGCCACGCCGACATCGCCATGTACGCGGCAAAGCGGGCGGGTGGCGGAGCCCGCTTCTACGACCGCTCGGAGGACCGCTCCACGCTCCGCCGGCTACGCCTGGCCACCGAGCTCAGACGGGCCATGAAGAACGACGACCTGGACGTCTGGTACCAACCCGTGGTCGAGCTGGCAACCGGGTCCGTGGTGAGCTGTGAAGCGCTACTGCGCTGGAACCACGACCAGTTCGGGCCCATATCCCCCAACGAGTTCGTCCCTGTCGCCGAGAGCGGGGGCATGATCGACGAGCTCACCTGGTGGGTGATGTCGACAGCGCTGGACCAGGCCAGGTCGTGGCGCTCGATCGTCCCCGGGTTGAGGGTGCGGGTGAACCTCTCCGCCCGCAGCCTCATGAGCACCGACGTGGCCCGAAGGCTCCACGTCGTCCTCCAGCGGTCCGGGGTGGACTCGAGCGCCCTCACCCTGGAGCTGACCGAGTCCTGGGCCACCTCGGACCCCCAGGGCTCCGAGCGCCTGTTGAACGAGCTGCGGGCCCTGGGCGTCAACCTCTCCATCGACGACTACGGCACCGGCTTCTCCCAGCTCAAGCGGCTGAAGGACCTACCCTTCCACGAGCTGAAGATCGACAAGTCCTTCGTGAAGGAGATGACCCACAACAAGGGGGACGAGGCCATCGTCCGCTCCACCATCGAGCTGGCCCGCAACCTTGGCCGAACGGTCACGGCCGAGGGTGTCGAGGACCAGAGGACCCTGCAGCAGCTGGCCGCCCTCGGCTGCGATGCCGCCCAAGGCTTCTTCCTGGCCCGCCCCCTCCCGGCGCACGAGTGCGAGGCCTGGCTGACGGCTTCCGCCTCGACGGTCGGCCAGCTCAGGCTGCCGCGCCTGAGCGACCGGGCAGCCAGGTCCCCCCTACCTTCCCGGGAAGCGGCTGACCCCCAGCCCGGGCCCCGCTCCGGCCCCGACGGCCAGGCCCTGCCCAACCAGGACTGAGCCGGCCGCTCCCAGGGCCGAGCCGGCGGTCAGCCCACCAGTTGAGGGCTCTCGGCCTCACTGCTCGGCACCTCGGCCTCGATCTCCAGCCTGGGCAGCAGGCGGTCCAACCACCTGGGCAGCCACCAGCTGGACGGCCCGAGCAGGTACATGACCGCAGGGACGAGGAGCAGCCGGACGACCGTGGCGTCGAGCACGACGCTGCTGGCCAGCCCGACCGCCAGCATCTTGATCACAACCTGGGTGGAACCCACGAAGGCGATGAAGACGCTGGCCATGATGAGAGCGGCGCAGGTGATCACCCGCCCGGTGGACGAGAGCCCCCGGGCCACCGACAGGCGGTGGTCCCTGGTGGCGTCCCAGTTCTCCTTGACCCGGGTCAGTAGGAAGATCTCGTAGTCCATGGACAGGCCGAACACGATGGCGAACATGAGCACGGGCACATAGGACTCGATGGGGACGTTCTCGCTCACCCCGAGCAGGCTCCTCCCCCAGCCCCACTGGAACACGGCCACGATCACCCCGTAGGCGGCTGAGATGCTCACCAGGTTGAGCAGGGCCGCCTTGACTGCGAGCAGGAGGCTGCGGAAGGCGACGAGGATGAGGGCGAACGCCGTCGCCACCACCACGAGGATGATCACGGGCAGCTTGCCGGTCAGCATGGACGTGAACTCGATCTGGCTGGCCGTTGCCCCACTGACGTACCCCTTGGCCCCGCTGCCTCTCAGCGCTGCGGGCACCGAGGTGCCGACCAGGCGGTTGTACAGGGTCGTGGTCGCCGCCTGCTGGGGAGAACTGGCCGGCACCACCGTCCCTACGAGCAGCTTGCCGTTGGCGGTCGGGCTGAAGGGGCTGACCCGGGCCACGTCGGGGACCGAGGCCAGCGCCTCTTCCGTGCGGGCGCCGAGCTGGCCGGCGGTGGCGGGTGGCGTGCCGGGCGGCAGCTCCACCACGACCGTGAAGGGCCCGTTCGCCCCGGCCCCGAACCCCCGGGCCATGAGGTCGTAGGCCTGCTTGTCGGTGTAGCTGGCGGGATCCGCCCCGTCGTCGACGTGTCCCAGCCGGATCGAGAGGAGGGGCACTGCGAGCGTGCCGAGCAGGACGAGGCCCGCCGCCAGGAAGGCCCAGGGGTGCCGGCCCACCACGGCCGCATAGCGGTGCCAGCCGTCGCCGTCCTCACCCGATTCGGCCACGGTGCGGCCGATGTGCAGCCTGTCCACCTGGCGGCCGAGCAGGCCCAGCGCCGCCGGCACCAGGGTCAGCGCCCCGGCAACCGCCGTGACCACCCCGAAGACGGCGGCCAGCCCGAGCATGCCGATGAAGCTGATACCCGAGACGAACAAGCCCAGCATGGCGACCGAGACGGTGCCGCCGGCGACCAGGACCGCCCGCCCGCTCGTGGAGGCGCACACGGCGGCGGCCTCGAGCGGGGGCACCCCGTCCGCGACCTGCTGGCGGAACCGGGTCGTGAGGAAGACGGCGTAGTCGATCCCCACCCCGAGGCCGATCATCAGCGCCAGCGTGGGTGAAGCCGTGCCGAACGTCGCCAGAGACGAGAAGATCCCGAGCAGGTTCAGCCCGACCAGGACGGCGAACAGCGCTGTGACCAGGGGCAACAGCGCGCCGGCCACGCTGCCGAAACCGACCAGCAGGACGACTGCGGCGACGATGAAGCCGATCAGTTCGGAGCGGGCATCGGTTGCCTTGGGCCGGAACAACTGGTCGAACTGGCCCCCGTACTGGACTTCGAGGCCCGCCGAGACCAGCGGGCGGTCAGCCACCCGCAACTGGGCCTCGAAGCCACTGCCCAACGTCTTTGGGAGCACGTCGGTGTGGACGTTGATGTAGCCCGTCCTGCCGTCGGCCGAGACTGTGGGGTGCTGCGGGCTCAGCGGGTTGGTGACCGCGATCACGTGGGACAGGTGCCCGAGGTTGGCCAGAGCCTGGTCGATGGCCGTACGGGCCGACGTGAGCGGTGCCGACGAGGACCGGAGCACCACCGTGCCCGTGTAGCCCGAGGCCGCCCTGTCGTTCGCTTTGAGCAGTTGCAGGCCCGTGTTGGGCCCCGTGTTCCCGAGGTTGACGTTGTCGCTGTAGGCGCCACCTGCGGCGCGGCTGAGCCCCAGCACCGCCACGAGGACCACTGCCCAAGCCGCGAAGACGCGCCAGGGGTGACCGGCGCTCGCCGTCCCGACCGCTGCCAGGCGGCCCCGCCCGGGCACCGTAGCCCTGCCTCCCGCCCGGCCCGGGCCACTGTCCCGCCCTGCCCCGTAGGTTCCCATGGGGAAAGGCTAACACACAAAGAGTCAGTTGACCTAATACCTGGTGCTAGGCTTTGTTCCTCATGGCGCAAAAGGGCCAGGACGGGGGTGGCCCCGAACGCTGCATGGCAGCACCCGAGGGCGACGGGCAGCCGGCCCCCCCAGGTGGGCGCGCCCCGGCGCCCCCGCCTGCACCAACGCGCCGCAGAGGTAGGCCCCGCCACGGCGAGGGCCCCGTTGTCACCCGGGAAGCCATCGTCGAGGTGGCCCTGCGGGCGGTACAGGCCAATGGGGCCACCGGGCTGTCGCTGCGCAAGGTGGCGCGCGAGCTCCAGATCTCGCTCCCCACCCTGCAACGCCACTTCGCCACCAAGGACGCCCTGTGGCGGGCGTGCGTCGACACCGCCGTGGGCACGGTGGGCAGCCGGCTCGACCCCGCACCGGGAGCCGGGGCCGGTGGGGGTGAGCCGCCCGGCCAGGGTGAGCCTCCCGGCCAGGGCGGGCTGCTGGCCGGGCACCTGCGCCGCCAGATCGAGGACGCAGCACGCTTCCCCCACCTCACTGCCGCCATGTCCAACGGGTCGGGGCCGGACGCACCCGAGCGCCTGCAGTACCTGGTTGAGCAGGCCGAGCCCCTGATCGAGCGGGGCCGGGCGCTGGTGCGGGCCGCTGTGCAGCTCGGAGCGGCCAGAGAGGTGGACGTGGAGGTCTTCGTCGCCCTGGTCAGCCTGGGCCTGGGGTCACTGGCGAGCTCGGCCGAGGGGCTGCGTCGGTTGCACGGCATAGACCTGGCTGACCCCGAGCAACGCGAGCGTTACGTCGCCGGCCTGGTGGACCTCCTCATGTACGGGTTGGCGCCCCGGGAGTAGCCGGCGCGGCCCCGGCGGCTACGTGGCATAGTGTCGTACGTATGTTCGCCTCCCTGGCACCCGCCTCACTGCCGGGCCCTTCCGGCCCGACTTGCGGCGCCCCGAGCGACGGCGCCCCGAGCGACGGCGCCCGGACCGGGGGCGTGTGGGCAGACGGGCTGGACGACGCCCAGGCCGCAGTGGCGGCGCACGGCGACGGGCCCTTGGTCGTGCTGGCGGGAGCGGGGACGGGCAAGACCCGCGCCCTGGTGGCCAGGGTCGCCCATCTGCTCAGCCGGGGCGTCCCGCCCGAACGTGTCCTCCTGCTCACCTTCACCCGCCGCGCCGCGGAGGAGATGCTGTGGCGGGCCAGCCAACTGGCAGGCCTCGACGGTCGCCGACGGCCCTTCGGAGGCACCTTCCACGCCGTGGCCCACCGTATTGTGTCCGCCCATTCCGAGGTGCTCGGGCTCCCCAAGGGCTTCGGGGTGCTCACCCCGGGCGAGGGGGCGGACCTCATGGAGATCATGCGGGCCGACTTCGAGCTGTCCGGTACCCGGACCAGAGCGCCCCGGTCGGCGACCCTGGTCGAGGTCTACTCGCGCTGCGTCAACACCAGGCGCCCCCTGAGCGATGTGCTGGCCGGCGACTACCCCTGGTGCCGGCCCCACCAGGAGGCGGTCGGCGAGCTCTTCCGGGCCTACACAGCCCGCAAACGCGCTCAGGGGCTGCTCGACTACGACGACCTGCTGTTGTACTGGGACGCCCTCCTGGGCGACCCGGCGGTGGGCCGTCACCTCAGTGAGGCCTACGAGCACGTGCTCGTCGACGAGTACCAGGACCTCAACCCGCTCCAGGCGGAGATCGTCTGCCGGCTGGCACCCCGGGGCCGGGGGCTGACCGTGGTGGGCGACGAGGCCCAGGCCGTCTACGGCTTCCGAGGGGCGAGCGCCAGGCACCTGCGGGAGGCGGTCCTCGGCTTCCCCGGGGCGCTGGCCCTGCGTCTCGAGCGCAACTTCCGTTCCCGCCAGCAGGTCCTCGACGTGGCCAATGCACTGCGACCGGGCGAGGCGGCCGCGAGCGTCACCCTGTACGCGGACCGGGGGCCCGGGCAACGCCCGTTGCTGGTGCGCTGTGCCGACGCCGTCGCCGAGGCCCGTGCCCTCGTCGACAACGTGCTGGCCGCCCACGAGGCCGGCGAGCGCCTGAACGACCAGGCCGTACTGGTGCGTGCCTCCCACCACAGCGACCTCATCGAGCTCGAGCTGTCCGCCCGAGGGGTCCCGTACCGCAAGTACGGTGGCCTGCGCTTCCTGGAGACCGCCCACGTCAAGGACTTCATCGCTGCCGGTCGCCTGCTCTCCAACCCCCATGACGAGCTCTCGTGGTACCGGCTCCTCCGTCTTCACGACGGCGTCGGTCCGACAAGGGCACGCCGCCTGGTAGCCCACGCCATGGCCGCCACCGACGCCCTGGAGGATTGGCCGTCCATGGTGGCTTCGGCAGACCCGCCGGTGCGTGGCCCCCTCTCCAGCACCCTGGCCCTGCTCGCACAGGCCCGCACCTGCGCTGCCCCCGGACCTGCCGCCGAAGCCCTCGTGGCCACCCTCGCCCCCCTCATAGCCCTGCGCTACCCGGGCCAGCCCACGCGTACCAAGGACCTGCAGCGCCTCGCCGGCTCCGCCCGCACCGCGACCGACCTGCGGTCCTGGCTGGCAGAGCTGGCCCTCGACCCGCCCGAGAGCACGGGCGACCTCGCCGGGCCCCCCGTGCTGGACGAGGACTACGTCGTCATCTCCACCATCCATTCGGCCAAGGGCCTCGAGTGGGGCACCGTCCACGTCCCCCACATGGTGGACGGCTTCATGCCCATCGACATGGCCCTCGGCAGCGCCGAGGGCGTCGAGGAGGAGCAGCGCCTGCTCTACGTGGCCGTGACCCGTGCCCGGGACCGCCTCTACCTCTACACCCCGCTGCGCATGCACTACCACCGCAGGGCGCTGGACGACAGGCACGGGTTCGCCCCGGAGAGCCGCTTCCTCACCGACGACGTGCGCCGCCTGTTCGAGGTGCACGAAACAGGCCGGGGGCCGCTGGGGCCCGGGGCTGTCACGACGGAGCCCGGGCACCGGGTGGCGGTCGACCTCGACCACCTGTGGTGCTGACTGAACCTGCCTGCGCGGCGCTCGCCGGCGACCGCCCCCGGGGCCGCTCCGGGCGCACCGGCGGCGCAGACCGGGCCGGCCCGGGCTAACTTGGCCCGACGGACCATAGGCCAGCGGTGCCGGCCACGCGCCCTCGCAGCGCTGGGTCACCGGCGACCGGCAGGCCCTGACAGGAAGGGCTGACAAGTGGGGAACGATCTGGGGAGACATGCGCTCCCCCTGAGGGACGGCAGCTCCATACCGGTCATCGGTTTTGGCACGTGGCAACTGGAGGGCGACGAGGCCTACCGGGCCACCCTGCACGCCCTGGAGACTGGCTACCGCCACATCGACACCGCCACCGGCTACGGCAACGAGGCCCAGGTGGGAGCAGCTCTGCGCGACAGCGGGGTGGACCGGGCCGATGTCTTCATAACCACCAAGTGCCCGCCCGAGAACGCGGGACGGGAGACCGAGACGATCGACCAGAGCCTTCGCCTGCTCGGGCTGGACCACGTCGACCTGTGGCTGGTCCACTGGCCGCCCAACGGTGAGGCGCGCCCGGAGACCTGGGCGCAGTTCATTGCAGCACGCGACGCAGGCAAGACCCGCTCCATCGGGGTGAGCAACTACTCCATCGCCCAGGTCGACGAGCTGGTGGCAGCGACCGGCGAGGCTCCGTCGGTCAACCAGATCCGCTGGAGCCCGAGCCTCTACGACCCGGCTACCGCCGCTGCGCTGGCCGAGCGCCGAGTCCTCCTGGAGGGCTACAGCCCGCTGCGGCGTTGCAACCTGGACCACCCGGCGTTGGCCGAGGTGGCCCGTGCCCGCTCCAAGGCTCCCGCCCAGGTGGTGCTCCGCTGGCACGTGGACAAGGGTTTCGTCGTCATCCCCAAGTCCGCCCACAACGACCGCATCGAGCAGAACTTCGACATCGGCGACTTCGAGCTGACCGCCGAGGAGCTGGCGCAACTGGACGCCATGGCCGGGGACTGAGACCGGGCAGCGCCAAGCGCGGGGCCGGTAGCTCCCTGGCCGGCCGGCCCCCGCCGGCGTCTCAACCTGCCGCCTCCTCGCCGAGCAGGGAGGGGACCGTGCCCAGGTCGCCCCCCGGGCGGGCTGCCGCGGGCACCGGGCGCTGCCTTCCCGAGGTGCGGAGCGCGGCCACCGCCACCCCGGAACAGACCAGGACGGCACCGAGCACCTGCAGGCCGCTGGGACGCTGGCCGAGCACGGCAGCAGCCAGCACGAGCGATCCGGCAGGCTGGATGAGCAGGAGCAGGGCCGACACGGCGGCAGGCAACCTGGGCAGGGCGGACGTGATGAAGAGCCAGCCCACCGTCTGGCTCACCAGGCTCAGCGTGGCCAGCCAGCCCAGAGCGGCCAGCGGGGCCCCGAACCGCATCTCACCGAGGGCGAGGCCGAGCACCAGTGCGGCCGCAGCGGCACCGGCGGTGGCGTCCAGCATGGGCCCGGCCACATGGGCCAGGCCGCTCGCCGCCCGGCGCAGCAGCAGCAGGAAGACGGAGTAGCTGATCGAGGTAGCCACCCCGTACAGAGCGCCGGCCAGTGGGTGCGTGCCGGCCGGGCTGGGCGCGCCCAGGCCCGAGACCAGGACCACGCCCCCCACCACCACGGGCAGGGCGAGCACGAAGTTGCGCCCCGGCCGCTCCCGCATCACCAGCCAGGCCAGCGCAGCCACGAAGACCACCTGCAGGTTCCCGAGGACCGTTGCCACTCCCGCTCCGACGTCGTAGATGGCGTGCGCCCACAGGACGAGGTCGAAACCGAGGAAGGCCCCTGCCAGTGCCGCTGCCACCCGCCTGTTGGGGCTCCGCCGGCCCAGGCGGCGGCCTTCGGCGCCGCTCAGCAGGGCCAGCCCGGGCAGGGCCAGGGCACAGCGGTAGAAGCCCGTGGTGCCCGGAGGCTGGTCGGCCAGGCTCACCAGCACGGCGGACGAGGAGATGCACGCCGAGCCGACCAGGGCCAGCAGGACCGGGTTGGCTGGAGCTGAGCGCGCCCGGTTGCTCACGGGCGGGGCGTCGAGGCCCGTCCCTGGCCCGTCGCCTCGAGCGAACGCTCCACCGCCTGGCGGAAGCCGGGATGGCACCGGGTGACCGTGACCTCTGAGCCGTCCCCCGAGAGGTACACACCACAGGTGTGGGCCAGGAGGTCGAGGTACCAGCCCAGTGCCGCCAGACAGGCCAGCCCGCTGCCCACGGGCACGAGCGGCGCGAAGGCCCAGCTGCCGCCGACCACCAGTCCCGCCCCCACCGCCATCACCACGGTCACCACCCAGCGCCACCGTCGGTAGCCGTCTGCCACCTCGGGGCGGAACGGGAGCTTCAGGCTGGTACGGCCCGTCCGGCGCCCGAGCGGGTACAGGCCGGCGGCCCAGAGCCAGCCGAGCAGGAGCGGCATCGCCGGGCGGCGGTAGGCCTGGACCTCGACCAGCTCGGCCGCCGGCTCTCCTGTCTTTGCGCACACCGCAGGCAGGGAGGGTGCCTCGGTCACTGGGAAGTGGACCACTGCCACGCCGTCAAACTACAGGCCGGCGACCGGGTAGGCCCAGGTGGGCCGCGAGCGGTAGTTGCGAGCGAGCGAGCCGGCCTGTAGGCGGGGTTCTGTCCACCGGGCCGTTGCCGGTTGCCGGATGGGTGGTCATCCATCTAAGCGGTCCACCCGGGGGCATGGGCCGGGCCAGCCGCCCCCGATACGACCTTGCTCCGGATGGGGTTTACCGAGCCACCCGGGTCACCCCGGGTGCTGGTGCGCTCTTACCGCACCGTTTCACCCTCACCTGTGGCAGCGGAACTGCCCATCGGCGGTCTGTTCTCTGTGGCACTTTCCTGCGGGTCGCCCCGACTGGCCGTTAGCCAGCATCCTGCCCTACGGAGCCCCGACCTTCCTCGACCGGGTACGCACCCTGGGGTGCACCCGGCCGCGACCACCCGGCCGGCTCGCTCACCCCCATCGTAGCGCTGCGGGGCCCCGGGCTGCGGGCCGCCGCCTCCCCCGGGGCCGCCGCCTCCCCCGGGGCCCCCGGCGTGCCGGCCCGGCCCGCACGCCCGCCCGCCCGCCCGCTCGGACGGACGAGCGCGATGTGCCGGCGTGTTGGACGGCGGGGCGGTGTTAGATGTGCCTATGGAAGTCGGCGCCCCTACCCTGCCTGCCTCCGTGGACCTGCACCCGGCCATCGCCACCTGGTTCGCCGAGCGGTTCCCACAGGGCCCGACCGAGCCCCAGGCCCTCGGCTGGCCCCTGGTGAGGGCGGGTACGGACGTCCTGGTAGCGGCTCCAACCGGTTCGGGCAAGACCCTGGCCGGGTTCCTCATGGCCATCAACGAGGCGTACCTGGCCCACCAGGCCGGGGAGGACGTGGGCGGTGGCACCAGGGTGGTGTACGTCTCACCGCTGAAGGCGCTGGCCGTGGACGTCCACCACAACCTCGAGCGCCCGCTGGCGGAGATCGCCCAGGTAGCGGAGCGTCTCGGCCTGCCGGTCGCCCCGGTGACGGTGGCGGTCCGGACGGGCGACACGCCGTCCGCGGCCCGCGCCGCCATGGTCAAGGGCCCTCCCACCATCCTGGTCACCACTCCCGAGAGCCTCTACCTCTACCTGACCGCAGACCGCAGCAGGCGCACGCTCAGCCGGGCCCGGACGGTCATCGTGGACGAGATCCACGCCCTGGCCCGCGACAAGCGCGGATCGCACCTTGCCCTGAGCCTGGAGCGGCTCGACCACGCCCAGTTGGGGCCACGGCCCCAGAGGGTGGGCCTGTCTGCGACCCAGAGGCCCATCGAGCTGACCGCCTCGCTACTGGCCGGGTCGGGAGCGGAGGTCCACGTCACGGGGGAGCAGGCCTGCCGGCCCAGCCCACCCCCCCGCTCCGGGACCGGACGGGGGCCCCGACGCCGGGTCGAGGTGGTCGACTGCGGCCACCGGCGCGACATGCGGCTCAGCATCGAGGTCCCCGAGCAGGAACTGGCGGCTGTGCTCTCCCAGGAACAGCTGGACGAGCTGGTCCAGATGATCGCGGCCCGCGTCCGCGGGCACCGGACCACTCTCGTGTTCGTCAACACCAGGCGTCTCTCCGAGCGGCTTGCCCACCTGTTGGGCGAGGTGCTCGGGCCGGACCAGGTGGCAGCTCACCACGGGAGCCTCTCGGCGGAGCGCCGCAAGCGGACAGAGGCCCGTCTGCGGGCCGGCGAGCTGCGGGCGCTTGTCGCCACGGCGTCCCTCGAGCTCGGTATCGATGTGGGGCCTGTCGACCTGGCCTGCCAGGTGGGCTCGCCCAGGTCGATCTCGACCTTCCTCCAGAGGGTGGGCCGTTCCAACCACTCCCGGCACGGGGTGCCCGAGGGGGCCCTCTACCCGACGACAAGGGACGAGCTCGTAGAGTGCGCCGCCCTCCTGCGGGCCGTTCACAGAGGCCGCCTGGACAGGGTGGTAGCCCCCGTCGCCCCCCTGGACGTGCTGGCCCAGCAGGTCGTGGCCGAGGTGGCAGCGGTCGAGGAGCAGGCCGAGGACGAGCTGTTCGAGCTGTACAGCCAGGCCGGGCCCTATGCCGGCCTGAGCCGGGACGACTTCGACGCCGTGGTGGCCCTCGCCTCGGAGGGGATAGCGACCGGGCACGGCCACCGGATGGCGTTCCTGCACCGCGACCGGGTGAACGGCGTGCTGCGCCCCCGCCGGGGTGCCCGCCTTGCCGCGCTCACGAGCGGGGGCGCCATCCCCGAACTGGGCGACTACCGCGTCGTGGCCGAGCCGGACGAGCTGTTCGTCGGCACGGTCAACGAGGACTTCGCCATCGAGTCGTCGGTGGGGGACGTCTTCTTGTTGGGTACCCACTCCTGGCGGGTCAAACGGGTCGGCGCCGGGGAGGTGCGGGTGCTCGACGCCCAGGGCGCGCCTCCGACCGTGCCGTTCTGGGTGGGCGAGGCGCCGAGCCGCACCGTCGAGCTCTCCGAGGAGGTGTCACGGCTTCGCTCGGACGTTGCCGCCTGGCTGGGCTCGGACGGGCTGGGCCAGGCGGCAGGGCGACTGGCCGCGGACTGCGGCCTGTCCCCCGCAGCAGCCGACCAGGTGGTGCGCTACCTGGCGACCGGGCTGGCCCAGCTCGGCCGGCTGCCCACCGGGGAGCAGCTCGTGTTCGAGCGTTTCTTCGACGAGGCGGGAGGGATGCAGCTCGTCGTGCACTCCCCCTTCGGGGGCAGGGTCAACCGCGCCCTCGGCCTGGCCCTGCGCAAGCGCTTCTGCGTGACCTTCGACTTCGAGCTGCAGGCCGCAGCGAGCGACGATGCTGTGCTGCTCTCCCTCGGGCCACAGCACAGCTTCCCCCTGTCGTCCGCACCGCAGCTGCTCCACCCGGGCACAGTGCGTTCCGTGCTGGAGCAGGCTGTGCTCACGTCGCCCATGTTCGCCTCCCGCTGGCGCTGGGACCTGAGCCGGGCACTGGCCATCCTGCGCTTCAGGGGGGGACGGAAGAACCCTCTCCCAGTGCAGCGCATGGAAGCCGACGACCTGATGGCCGCCATCTTCCCGGCCCTGGCCGCCTGTCAGGAGAACACCCCTCCCGGTCCCGTCACCCTGCCCGACCACGTCCTGGTGCGCCAGGTGGTGGAGGACTGCCTGCACGAGGCGATGGACCTCGACGGGCTGGTGGAGCTGGTCGAGGGACTGCGCTCGGGCCGGGTGCGGGCGCATTTCGTCGACTCCGTGGAGCCCTCGGTGCTGGCTCACGAGATACTCGGCTCCAAGCCCTACACCTACCTCGACGATGCCCCCCTGGAGGAGAGGCGCTCCCGCCAGGTCCAGGTCCGCCGCGGGCTCCCGGTGCAGGCCCAGGACCTGGCCCTCAGCCCCGAGGCGCTGCACAGGGCCCGGGACGAGGTCGCGCCGGCCCCCCGCAGCCCGGACGAGCTGCACGAGCTCCTGCTCTCCTGCGTGGTGCTGAAGGTACGCCCCCAATGGGCCCCCTGGCTGGCCGACCTCGTCGCCCACGGGCGTGCCGTCCAGGCCGTGGCCCCCGGAGGAGGGGACGGCCCAGCCGCTTGCGCCACCGAACGTCGGGAGCAGGCCGAGGTGCTCCTGCCCGGCGTGGTCTTCGAGCCCGGCCACCGGCTCGTCCCGAGAGGACCGGCCGGCGTGCCGGCACCCGTGCTGGACGAGGTCGTGACGGCTGCCCTGAGGGGCCACCTGGGGCTCTCGGGCGCCGTGACCGTTGACCATCTGGCCGACGAACTGTGCGTCCGCGCCTCCACCGTCGCCATCGGGTTGGCCAGGCTCGAGGCTGAGGGGTTCGCATTCCAGGGGCAGTTCGACCCCGGCGTGGGGGCGGGCCCTCAGTGGTGCGCCCGCCATCTCCTCGCCCGCGCCCACCGTTACAGCCGGGAGCACCTGCGCCGGCAGGCCCAACCGGTGAGCGCACGAGAGCTCATGCGGTTCCTCCTCCGGTGGCAGCACGTGGCTCCCGGCTCGCAGCTCCAGGGCCGGGCAGGCACACTGGCCGTCGTGGGACAGCTCCAGGGTTGGGAGCTGGCCGCCGGGGCCTGGGACGACCCCGTGCTGTCCCAAAGGGTGGAGTCCTACCAGCGGCGCTGGTTGGAGGACCTCTGCCTGGCCGGCCAGGTGGGCTGGGGACGCCTGTCCCCGAGGCCGGCCGAGACCGGCCCGGCCGGCCGCCGGGGCACCGCCACGCCTTCGCGGGCCACGCCGGTGACCTTCTTCCTCCGCCAGGACCTCGACTGGCTGATGAGCGCCAAACGGTCGGGCACTGCACCGGAGCCCCCTGAGCACGGACCTGGCCGGGAGGTCTTCGAGGTCCTGGGCGCCCGGGGTGCCATGTTCGCCTCCGACCTCGCCTCGGCTACCGGCCGGCTCCCCTCCGAGGTCGATGAGGGCCTCTGGGACCTGGTGGCCCGGGGGCTGGTCACCTCCGACGGCTTCGGCGCCGTCCGGTCGCTCTTCTCGGGCCGCACCGGGTGGGCCAGGCACCGCGGCGCCGAGCGAGGCCGCGCTCCCGGCCGGCCTCTGGGAAGCCGGCGCACCCTGCGCCCGGCCGGCGAGGGCCGCTGGTCGCTCCTCGCACCACCCTCCGGCACGGGTGCCCTCCTGCCTGTGGACGAGCTCGCTGAGCTTGTCGCCAACCAGCTCCTTGCCCGCTGGGGCGTCGTGTTCTGGGACCTGGTCCACCAGGAGGACCTGAGCGTGCCCTGGAGGGAGGTGCTATGGGCCCTGCGCCGCTTCGAGGCCCGGGGGACGGTGCACGGTGGCCGCTTCGTGAACGGCTTCGCAGGCGAGCAGTACGCCCTACCCGAGGCGGTCGAGGAGCTGAGCCGGGTGAGACAGGCCAAGGCCGGAGGCGAGATCGTCCGCCTCTCGGCCACCGACCCCCTCAACCTGACGGGCGTCCTGCTGCCTGGCCGGCGCGTCCCCGCCCTCCGGACCAACAGCATCGTGCTGCGCGACGGCCTTCCCCTGGAGGGGCCCTTGCCCAATGAGGCGCCGGCGTAGCGGTCCGGCCCACGCTGCCGGCCCCGCGGTACCGCGAAAGGCTCCCGGGCGGTACCGACCGGCCCAGGTTTGGCCGATTTGCGGGACGTCCCGGCCCAGCCGGAGTAGGATCTGGGGGCAGGAGCCCGGGTACCGCAGGCCGCTCGGCGAGCCGGCTTTCCCTCCGCAAGGCGGGTTGCTGTGCCGGGTGACGAAGGAGGTGGGTATGCCGTCTCCATGACTTGCCGATAGGTGCCGGAGGTCCAGCCTCCCGGCCGTACCCGGGCGCCGCCTACCTGCCCGCCCGGCGGTGACCCCCGGCCATGCCCGTCAGGACCTTGGGCCCGGGGCCGAGTTGTTAGGCCTACCGTAGCCTCGGGTGGTGAGCAGGTGAACCGGAAGGACGGTGACTACGCATGTGGAAGTTGGGCTGGCCCAAGGCCAAGGCGCTGAGCAGGTCCGTCGCCGTCAGGAGGCTCGCCCGCACCGCAGCGGCCGAGGTGGTCCCCGACATCGACGCCTTCATACGGGGCCGCTTGGCCGAGGTCATCGAGAGACGTGGTCGGCGCGTGCCCACCTGGGCGTGGACGAACCTGCTGGCGCACGGCGAGCGGGCAGCGATCGAAGCCGACAGCCACGCCCGGCCCGCCCAGGCCGACGTGTGGCGCCAGGCCCGGTCCTACCTGTCCGCCGAGGTCCTGGGCGCGCTCGGTCCGGACGGTGACCTGGGGCACCTGCAGGACGAGGTGCTCATCCCCTTGGAGCTCCGGCTGTCGTCAGACCCCGCCACGGCGCACTGGCGGCCCGCCCGGTGGGTGCATGAGGTGCAAACCGCCCTGCTGCCGCTCGAGGCCCCCGCCCCGGCGGCCCACACGCCACTGGAGCAGGGCCCGGCGCACCCGGCCGGTCACCGGTCCTGAAGCTGCAGCCCGGGGCGTGCGAAGCAGGCACGCTCGGCCTCCGCCCTCGACCGGGCAGAACACCCCGCCAGGTGGTCGTCGACCACTCCCAGCGCCTGCATGGCCGAGTACACCGTCGTCGGCCCCACGTAGCGGAAGCCGGCCCTGCGCAGCCACCTGGACAGGGCAACTGCTGCCGGTACGTGTGCAGGCACCTCGTCCAGCCCCTGCGGGACCTGTCCCGCCCGCCCCCGGGCCCCTTGGGCGACCGCTTCGTCCTCGTAGGACCAGAGGACGCCCGCCAGGCTCGTGCCATCGGCCTGCAGCCGCAGGAACGCCCTGGCGTTGGCTATCACGGCCTCCACCTTGCCCCTGTGGCGGATGATGGAGGCGTCCTGGAGCAACCGCGCCACGTCCCCGGCACCGAAGAGCGCCACAACTGCCGGCTCGAAGCCGGCAAAGGCGCTCCTGAAGGCTTCCCGTTTGCGCAGGACCGTGAGCCAGGAAAGGCCGGCCTGGAAGCCCTCCAGGCAGAGCTTCTCGAAGACCGCCCGCTCGTCGGCCACGGGGCGGCCCCACTCGGCGTCGTGGTAGTGGCGGTACTCGGGCGGGGACACGCCCCAGGGGCACCGGTACAACCCGTCTTCGCTCCCGAGCACAGCGGTCTCCACGCTGCCAGCCTTGACGCCGGGCGGGGCGTCCCACAAGCTGGGGGCGTGAGCTCAGTTGGCAAGACGTGGACCTGGTAGGCGCCGAGGCCATCAGCCGTGCCGCTGAACGGCTCGGCCCGGTGCTGCGCCCCACGCCGGCCCTGCTCTCGGGTGCCCTGTCCAAGCTGGCGGGGCGCGAGGTGCACGTCAAGCCCGAGCACTTCCAAAGGACCGGGTCTTTCAAGCTGCGGGGTGCCTACAACAAGGTCGCCGACGTGGCATTGAACGGCGGGGCGACCGAGGTCGTGGCGGCCTCCGCCGGCAACCACGCCCAAGGGGTCGCTCTCGCCGCCACCCTGTGCGGGCTGCGTTCCACCGTGTTCATGCCGGTTGGCGCCTCCCTCCCCAAGGTGGAGGCGACCCGGGGCTACGGCGCAGAGGTGCGCTTCAGCCCGGGGAGCGTGGACGACGCCATCACCGCCGCACGCGAGCACGCGTCGAGCACCGGGGCGTGCTACGTGCCCCCTTTCGACGACCCGCTGGTGATCGCCGGCCAGGGCACCGTGGGCGCCGAGCTGGCCCGGGAGGTCCCGGGAGCCGAGGTGGTGGTCGTCCCGGTCGGAGGCGGTGGCCTGCTGGCCGGCGTGGCTGCCGGGCTCCGGGGATGGTCCAGCCCTGCCCGGGTGCTGGGGGTCGAGGCGGCCGGAGCCGCCCCTCTCATCGCCGCCCTGGCCGCTGGCCGGGTGGTGGAACTACCGTCTGCGGACACCATGGCGGACGGGATCGCCGTACGCCGCGTCTCCGAGCTCACCCTGGCCCACGCCCGCCAGTTGGCGGACGATGTCGTGGCCGTGGACGAGGAGCGCATCAGCCAGGCTGTGCTGCTCCTGCTCGAACGCTGCAAGTGGGTGGTCGAGCCGGCCGGCGCCGCCTCCCTGGCCGCCCTGCTGGCCGGCCTGGTGCCCGGGACCGGGCCTGTCGTGCTCGTCCTCTCGGGGGGCAACGTCGACCCTTTGCTGCTCACCCGCCTCGTCGAGCACGGGCTCACGGCTGCCGGGCGCTACGTCACGCTCAGGGTGGTCCTGGCCGACAAGCCGGGGGCGTTGGCCTCCCTGACCACCTCGGTGAGCCAATTGGGCCTCAACCTGCTGACGGTCGAGCACAGGCGCTCGGGGGCGAACGTCGGGGTCAATGAGGCGGAGGTCCTGCTGACACTCGAAACGCGCGGCCCCGAGCACCGCGATGCCGCAGTACCTGCACTCCAGGCACAGGGCTTTCGGGTAGAGCCCTACCGTGGCTGAAGCGCTCCACGCGGGGAAGGAGCGCCAGCTGAAGCTCGGAGGGGGTGCCCGTCGGGCGCCCGGGCCTGCCCTGGGGTCACCGCCCGGCCCTCGGACCTCGGTCCGCAACAGGCTCGACCCACCGGCTTGCCGCTTTGGTGCACTGCGTACCTACGGGCACCGGAGCTAGCCCCGGTGCCCGTGCCTTGAAGGCCACTGCTGCCTAGTCTCCAGGCACGTAGCTCTTTTTCCGGCCAAGGTAACTACTGGTGATCAGATGGCGCGGACATTTACGGCCTGCAGGCCCTTCGGGCCCTGGCTGGTCTCGTAGTCGACCTTCTGGCCTTCGTCAAGGTTACGGTAGCCCTCCCCGACTATCGCACTAAAGTGCACGAACACATCGGGGCCGCCGGCGTCCTGGGTGATGAAACCAAAACCCTTCTCGCCGTTAAACCATTTCACGGTGCCGGTTGCCATAACGATCTCCCTCCTTTCTTGGCCTTATTAGCCCCTTTGGAGGGCCACGGCCTGGCTCCAACGAGCCGGAGGGTCATCGTCCGAAACACTTGTCCAGCTGCCCTCTCGGAGAACAATGTAACACGCGCGCCGGACCGTTGCTAGGCCGGGTGGCCAACCTCGGGCCCCCACCCGGCACCAGAGCCCGTGCCAAGGCCTCCCCTGCGCCCCGTGCCGGTCCCCCGAGCGAGCGCGGCCGGGCTTGGCCGCCCTCTCCGCCCGGGGCAGCCCGGGCCGCCCCGAGGCCAGGAAGTCCCGACGGCCGGGCGCCGCCGACAGCCAGGTGCATAGGCGGCCCGGAGCGGACGGGCCCCTGCCCCAGGGACCGGACCATGCTGCGGGCTCGCCAGCCGGCCCGACGGTCGGGCTCGCCTCCGGCTGGCCGGGCGCGACGCCTGCGAGAGGGGCGGAAGGGCGATGGCGTTGCGCCAGAGTTGCACCGGCGCGGAGCGAGCTGCCCCATGGTCGGACAGGCAGGCCCCGGCGGCCACCAAGGGGCACCGGACAGGCCTGCTCGGTCCCCGGCCAGAGCGGTGCCAGAGGAGCTACCGTCACCAGCCCACTGGCCCGTCACCCAAAAGGCCGGGCGGTCCTCTCCGACCCGCCATGCACTGACAACGATGACATCGGACCGGCGGCTTCACGCGCAACACCCCCGGACAAGGCGTCAACGCGCCAGCGCCGGCGGCGCGCCCACCCGGTTGACGCCAACGGCGCCAGCGCACAGGCACGCCGAGCTGGTGGCCCTCCCGATGGGCAGCACCACCGGACAGGCCGCAAGTACCAGGGCCGGGGCTCGCCCGACAACGCTGTCGCGGCGTGGAGAGCGCCCCGGGAGACCACGCACCACTTCACCGGGCCCTTGCGACCCGCGGAGGGCGAGAGCTTGGCGCTCCCGTTCAGCCAACCGGCGGCGGAGGGTAGCCTCCGGTCGGAGGGGGCTGGTAACCACCCGGAGGTGGCCCATAACCGCCGACAGGTGGGCCGTAACCGGGGACGCTGGGCGGGTAACCGGCCGCATGGCCCGCCGGCCCGGCCGCCGCGTCGGCCATCCGGCGGACGTCGTCACCTATCCGGAAGATCACTATCGCCAGCTCCAGCGACAAGCGGGCGACGATCATGTACAGGAGCCACCCGAGTGGCGCCCCCACGACGAGGCCCAGTCCGACGGCTGCGCTACCCGACCCCAGGGCAGCCAGCCCTCCGATGAAGTAGGCCACGGCGACGAGGCTGATGAGGACCGTGGCTATGACGTAGACGACCTTGATGACCCGTGTCGTGATGAGACTGGAAAAGCTGAAGTCGAACAGAGAGCCGATAAAGCCTTTGGCTGTCGTCGGCGTTGCTGCCATTCAGGCCACCTCCCCTTTTGGCCAGGATCATAGCTGTCCAAAAGTGACCGGGCGCGGACTACCGCGCCGGTCGGGGAAGGCGGCCACGACCACCTCCGGCACCCGGGCGCACGCGAGGCTCAACTCCGGGCCCCGGGAGGCCGATCCCTTACCAGAAGAGAAATACCGGAAGAACGCGACGCGACCAGAGAGCACGATGACCAGCACGCCGACGACAGTGCTCCCGAGCGCGCCCGCCCGCCGCGGCTCAGCGGGGCGGCAGGCGCCGGGCCGGGGCGGCCGCCTGTGCTCGCTGCGCGCCCTACCGGCTCTCGCCCTGGCCAGCGCCCTGGTGCTCGGCCTGGCTGCTCCCGCCTGGGGGCAGTTCACCGGTACCGGGGCGGGCGCCCTCGGCGACCTGGCCTCCGCCCAACTGCCGACGCCTGCCGGGATGACCACCCCCGCCTACGGGCTCTGCCAAGTGGGCCAGGGTGCCAGCCTGCCCGTCAGTTGGCAAGCAGACCCCCTGGCCGCTTACGGGGGCGCTCCCCTGGTGGGCGCCTACGACCTGCGGGTGCAGGACAACGGCGCGACGATCGCGCAGGTCGTCCTCACGGCACAGCCGGGCCGGCAACCGCCCGGCACTTACACCGTCTCGTTCACGTGCCCCTCGGGCTCTTTCCTGAACGACCTGGTCGTGAGCCTGCAGGCCCTCACCTCGGCCTCCGGGGGCTTCCGCAGCGCCATCGCCAGCACACAGGTCTGGTACTTCTCCCTCTGAGGAGCGCCTGCTCCGACAGCAGTTCAAGCACAGGCCGGAACAAGCCGGGCCTGCTTCAGGTGGTCGAGGTGGCCCTGCCCTTGACGGTCTTCGAGGTCGGCGTGGTCGTCGAGGCGGTGCTCGCACCGCTCCGGGGTGCCGTCGACGGCACCGGCGCTGCGGTGGTCGTGGCCCGGTGCCCGGACGGCGAGGTTGGGGCCGCCGTCGGCTTGGTGGCCTTCGGGCCACCCACACAGGCAGGTGCGGGGAACGAGAGCGAGTGCACCATCTCCAGCACCGTGCTCAGCCCGGCCGAGCTGACAAGGTGGGCCTCCAGGCCCAAGGCCCGGTGGGGCCCCACCGCGATGGCCATCTCCGCGAGCACCTTCAGGGGACCGGGAGCGCTGAAGGTGGAGAGCCGGGTGGTGACGCCGCAGGCGAGCACCTCCGACACACCGGTCAGGGCGGTACCGGCCCCCTGGGCCGTGAGCGGGAGGGACGAGACGCTGGGCGAGACGGTCACCACCACCTTGTCGGGGGTGGAAGGTGCCTGGAAGGTGACCCCCCGGCCCGGTGTGCCCGCCTCCGACCACCCGGCCGGGTACAGCACGTCGAAGGACGCCGACGCGTAGGCCGCGAAGCGGCCGGGAGCGCTGAAGACCGAACTGTCGCTTATCCAGCCGGTGGACGTCGCCCCCCTCACCTTGTACCAGCCCCCGCCCGCTGCGGTGTGCCCGAGCACCGACAGCACGGTGCCCTGGGCGGCGATCCCAATGGGGGCCGCCGACCTGGACGGCCCCGAGCGCACGTTCAGCCCGATCGGTGAGAGCACGGTCCTGGTGCCGGCCGGCACCGAGGCTGTGCTCCCCGGGCCCGGGGCGCTCGTCGTAGCCCTGGTGGCAGTCGTGGTCGTCCTGCCCCCAACGGACGTGGCCACCGGGGCAGCGGTCGTCCTGGAGGTGGAGCTGCGGTGCGCCCCGGTGCTCGTGGTGGCCCCGGTGCTCGTGGTGGGCCCGGTGCTGCTGGTGCCGGCTGGAGCCCCGCCCCCACCTCCACACGAGGCGAGCACCGTCCCGAGCAGGACCATCGAGAGGGCACCCAAGGCCCGGGCGGGCGTGGCTCGACGAGCTCCGATGCCCATAGGGTAGTGCCCGCCCACAGCCCGGTGGCGCAATGCCCATGGCTGTCGCCGGGGAAGCGCCCGGGCCGGGGGGCCACCGGCAGGCCCCTGTGTCAGGTGCCCCCGCTGCCCGGGCCCAGGTAACGCAACGAGCGCTGCATCACGCCGCTGGCCCGCTGCAGGTCGGGCGAGGCGGGCGGCGCCGGCTGAGCGAGGGCAGTGTCCACCGGGCCCTGCAGCTCGGGCAACTGGCGCAGGGCAATGGCGACCGCCACCCGGGCGGCGTCCCTCACCACCTGGGGGTCCACGGACCACACGACCTCGAAGCGCCGTCCCGGGCCCGGCCCGGGCACGGGTGCGAGCTCCCAGCCGGCCAGGCAGGCCTGGTACTCGAGGCCGTCGCACACGAGGAACCATTCCCGCAGCATGGGTGAGTCCCCGGGCAGTGCCACCTCGGCGGGGCCGGGTGGGCCCCATGAGCTGATGGCAAAGTCAGCGAACACCACGGCCAGCTGGGCCGTCCGGGCCATCTCGGCCCAGCGCGACTGGGACGCCCGGTAGAAGCGGGCCCTTTGGAACCCGGCCAGCAGCAACGGCTGCTCAGCCCGGGCGCAGCACTCGTCCTCCATGGCACGGCACAGCGCGAGCAGGGTGGGCTTGGCGAGCACATGGGCGTCGAGGTCGGGGTGCCTGCGCCTCAGGGACGCGAAGACCGACTGCTCGAGGGCCGCCGGCTGGCCCTTGACGTAGGCCATGGCAGCCACCAGCGACATGCCACGTGCGCGGAGCCTGGACACCTGGCCGAGCAGCTCGACATCGGCATCGTCGTAACGGCGCTGGCCGCTGGGTGTCCGCTTGGGCCTGGGCAGGCCGTAACGCTCCTCCCAGGTGCGCAGCACTGTCACCGGCACGCCCGTCCGGCGCGCAAGCTGCCCGATCGGCATGAGCGGGCCGGGCAGACGCCCGACCTGGTGCTCCTCCGTCACCGCCATGCTGCACATTGTGCTGAACCTTGCCTGCGCAGTGACGCAAGGCCTCCGGCATTGCCGCCCGACCGGTTGCATAGGACCGCCATAGTGGTTGACATCTTCCTACCCCCTACAGTGCTTTGGCAAGCACGCGTGCGCTTTTTTTTTCGGCCTCCCTCAATCCCCGCTGCGGCCGACGGACAGGGGGCCGGGGCCCGGGCCCGACGCCGTCAAGAGACGCGCCGTGAGCTCGTCAGGGTGGCCGTCGAAATATCGGCCAAGCACGTCGCCATAGGGCGACGGGCCACCGGCGGCCAGTGCGAACAGCGTCATGCTCGACCGGAGCTTCAGGGCGTCTGTGGCCCCGAGCACCAGCTCCGCGTCCACGGCCCCCAGGCCGAGGAGCACCCGGGCGCAGCGCTCGAGGCGGGGCCCGAGGACGGGATGGGCGAGGTAGGCCCGGGCTTCTGCCAGGCCCGATATGGCGTAGCGGCGCGACATCTCGCTCGCTCCCAACCCTTGCACCTGGGGGAAGACGAACCACATCCAGTGCGATACCTTGCGCCCCGATGCCAGCTCCCTCAGAGCGCGGTCGAAGGCGCCCCCGGCGTCCTGAGCCTGCACGAAGCGCTCCAGGTCGGCGCCCGGCCCACCACCGGGCACGGCGCTCAGGGAGGTCATGGCCGGCCGAGCGGCCGAGCGGTGGCGGGCGACTTCACCGACCGGGCCCGCACCTGCACCTGCACCTGCACCTGCTCCGCTAGCCGCCCTCGGCGGCCCTGGCGAGGGCGCCAAGCACCTCGCGCGCGATCTCCGCCCGGCAGACCAGGACATCGGGGAGCCACGGGTCCGGCCGGTTGTAGACGAGGTCCGAGCCGTCCACCCTCGACACGTGCAGGCCGGCGCTGGCGGCCACAGCCACCGGCGCCGCCGAGTCCCATTCGTACTGGCCACCCGCATGGACGTAAACGTCCGCCTCCCCGAGCACCACGGCCATGGCCTTGGCACCCGCAGACCCCATGGGCACCGTGACGCCACCGAGCAGCTCGGCCAGGCGCCCGGCAAGAGCCGGGGGACGCGTCCGGCTCACCAGGACACGCAGGGCCTGGCCGGCCGCAGCCGGTGGGGCCGGCGGGGCCTGCGTCGAAAGGACCATGTCCCGGGCGGGGAGCGCCACCGCCCCGACCACGGCGCGTCCGTCGATGCACAGGGCCACGTGGACGGCCCAGTCCTCGCGGCCAGGTTCGCCGAACTCACGGGTGCCGTCGAGAGGGTCGACCACCCACACCCGCCGGCACCCGAGGCGCCGGGCGCTGTCGGCGCCTTCCTCGGAGAGGAAGCCGTCGGCGGGGTACAGCTCGGCGATGGCCCGGGCCAGCATCTCGTGCGAGCGGCGGTCCCCCTGGGCCTTGGCGTCCTCGGGCGACATGTCGGTGCCGATGTGCCCACGCAGCTCCATCAGCAGCCGGCCTGCCTCCTGGGCCAGGCGGGCCGCCTGCGCGTGGTCCAGGTCGCTGACCAGTCCCGCCCCTGACCCCACAGCGCCTCCTCGTCGTCACCGGCAGCTGACGCGACCGTACCACCCCGCCCGCCGGCTCGTCCCTGCTGGCGGCGCAACCCTCCACAAAGGGCCAAGGACCGCCTCCGGGGGACGTCCGGCCCTGGTGGAGAGCACCGGGCGGAGGCAACCTCGGAGCCTGGAAGGAGGAGCCATGAACGACAAGTCAGTTCCCCTGGCCCTGTTGTTGGCGTTCCTGTTCGGCCCCCTCGGCCTCATGTACGCCAGCCTGGCCGGCGGGGTTTTCCTGGTGCTGGTCGCTGCAGCCGGCGTCGTGCCCACGCTGGGCTTCGTCCTGGTCTTCGTGTGGCCTGCCTCGATGGTCTGGGCGGTGGTCGCGGCCTCGGCCAAGCACCGGGCCTACGTCACCCACTGAGCGGGCCGTAGGCAGCGTTCAGCCCGCCCGGCCGACGTTGGCCACCACGAAGACGCGCCGGAAGGGGAAGAGGGTGGTGCCGTCCGGGCCGGGAGGGTAGGCCTCCCGTACCGCGGCGGCATAGCTGTCCAGGAGCTCGGCAGCGTCGTCGGGCTGGAGCAGGGACAGGTACGGGCGGAGCGCGCTGCCTTGGAGCCAGTGAGCCACCGGGTCGGGGCCGGTGAGCGCGTGGTAATAGGTGGTCTCCCAGACCTCGGCCACGGCACCGAGCCCGGTCAGCCAACGGTGGTACTCGGCTGGGCTGTACGCCCCCGGCGCGTCGCCGGCCCCGCTCAGGCTGCTCCGCCACCGGGGGGAGGCCACGAGCTCCCGGAGCAGGACGTGGCTCGGTGCCGAGAAGTTCCCCGGCACCTGGAACGCCAGGACACCGCCGGGCCGCAGCCCGGCCAGCCACTGGCCGAGCAGCTCGGCGTGCCCGGGCACCCAGTGCAGGGCGGCGTTGGACAGGACCACGTCCAAACTGCCCGGGACCGGCCGCCACAGGGCCATGTCGGCCAGTTCGAAGCGCAGCCTGCCCGGCACAGCCCGGGCCCCTGCCTGTTGGAGCATGGCCGGGGAGCTGTCGATGCCGAGCACTGTGGCCTGCGGCCAGTGGCCGAGCAGCCGGGCGGTCGCTGTCCCCGGGCCGCACCCGAGGTCCACCACGTGACGGGCATGGGGCGCATGCACCCGGGCGACGAGATCCCAGAAGGGCCGCTCCCGTTCGTCGGCGTAGCTCAGGTACTCAGCCGGAGACCACATGTCCCCCACCACGCCCCTCCTCCCCGATCTCGACCGTGCCATTGCAGCCCGTCCGGCGCCGGCAGGCAAGCCGGGTCGGCGGGCCTGTACGGCGACGGCGGTACCGGCTGTGCTAACCCGTCGCCATGACAGATCCCACACGCCCCCTGGCCGGGCGGGTCGCTCTCGTGACCGGCGCCAGCCGGCGGGCCGCCATTGGCGCTGCCATCGCCCGGCGCCTGGCCGCCGACGGCGCAGCAGTCATGGTCCACTCCTGGGCGCCCCACGATGCCGAGCAGCCCTGGGGCGCCGACCCGGGGGGGCCCGAGGCCATCCTGGATGAGGTGCGCTCGACCGGGGCTGCCGCCGCGCACATCTCCGCCGACCTGGCCGTGCCCGGCGCCCCCGAGGAGCTGGTGGCTGCCACCAGAGAGACCTTCGGCCAACTGGACATCGTGGTGGCCAACCACGCCCGGAGCAGCTCACAGGGTCTCGAAGAGCTGACTGCCGAGGAGCTCGACCGCTGCCACGCCGTCAACGTCAGGGCCACCCTCCTGCTCGTCCGGGCCTTCGCCTCCGCTCACCGGGCCTCCCGGCCCGGAGGGCGGGTGCTGCTGTTCACCTCGGGCCAGTACCACGGCGCCATGCCCGACGAGCTCCCCTACATCGCCACCAAGGCCGCCCTGCACGAGCTCACGCGGTCCCTGGCGGTGCACCTGGTACCCCGGGGCATCACCGTCAACTGCGTGGACCCGGGCCCCAATGACACCGGCTATGCGAGCCCAGGCATGCTGGCCGAGGTACGCCGGCGTTCCCCCGGCGGGCGATGGTCGACACCGGCCGACACGGCCGAGCTCGTCGCCTGGCTGGCCGGGGACGGGGCGGCTTGGGTGACCGGGCAGACCATTGCCTCGGACGGGGGCTGGTCGGCTCTGTGAACAGGGGGTGGGCACCGGCCGGTGCCACCGGCCCGCCCGGCCCCGGTGCCGTGACCGGCGTTACGATGCGCAGGCATGCCGCAGCTCGCCGAACGCCGCCGACGCCGCCTCCTCGCCCGGGCTTTGACCGGGTGCCGGGGCAGGCAGCCGTGCCGGTGAACGTGGGGACCAGGACCGAGCTGGTCCAGAGGCACTACGACAGGCTTGCTGCCGTCTACGACCGGGCGATAGCCCGGGTCGAAGCCCTGCTGCTCGGGCACCACAGGCCCTGGGCCGCCGGCCGGGCCCGGGGCGCGGTCCTGGAGCTCGGTGTGGGCACCGGCCTCAACCTGCCCTTCTATCCCGAGTCAGCCACGGTGCTCGGCGTCGACCTCTCGGAACGGATGCTCGAACAGGCACGGTCACGCATCGAGGCGCTCGGCCTGGAGGACCGGGCGGAGGTCCGCCGGGCCGACTTCCAGGCCCTGGACCATGCCGACGGTTCCTTCGACACCATCGTGTCCACGTACACCCTGTGCTGCGCCGAGGACCCGGTCGCCGCCTGTCGCGAGGCCCACCGCCTCCTGCGCCCGGGCGGCGCACTGTTGATGGTCGAGCACGGGCCGTCGAGCAACCCCGTGCTCCGGGCACTGCAGCGCGTCCTCGAGCCCTGGTCCGTGCGGGCTCAGGGGGAGAGCCTCTGCCGCGACCCGCGTCCCTACCTTTCGGCGGCCGGCTTCCAGCTCGAGGCGGTGGAGAGGTCGCGTGCCGGGGCCGTGTTCCGGGTGAGAGCGCTCAAGGTCGGCTGAGGACCGGGCCCCGGCACCCTGCTCAGGCCGGCCCGTAGGCGGCGAGGGCCCCCACCGCACCGTGCTCGGACAGCACCCCCAGCGCCTCGACGACCAGCCGCCGGAAGACCGGGTGCTCGGCCACGTCGGCCGGGAACACGGCACGCACCCCCAGGAGAGCGTCGGCCACCTCGCTCGGCGCCGACCTGCCGGCCAGGGCGGCCCGCAGCTGCCCGAGCAGCGGGTCCTTGACCTCGAGCTGCCTGCCGTCATCGGCCCGGGCCACCGACACGTAGCGCATCCAGGCGGCCACCGCCAGGCTCGCATGGTGCGGCTCAGCGCCGACGGCGAGGCGCTCGCGCACCGGGTTGAGCAGGCGGTAGGGCAGCTTCTGGCTACCGTCCATGGCGATCTGCTGGGTGCGGTGCCGCAGCGCCGGGTTGGCGAAGCGGGCCATGAGCGCGTCCTTGTAACCCTCCAGGTCGAAACCGGACGGGGGCGCCAAAGTGGGTGTGACGTCGGTGTCCATCAGGGCACGCACGTACGCGGCCAGGGCCTGGTCCCCCACGGCCTGCGAAACGAGGTCGTAGCCCGCCAGAGCACCCAGGTACGCCAGCGCCGAATGGCTCCCGTTGAGCAGGCGGAGCTTGACCTCCTCGTACGGGGCGACGTCGCGGACC
Source organism: Actinomycetes bacterium (assembly GCA_021850325.1). Taxonomy (GTDB): domain Bacteria; phylum Actinomycetota; class Acidimicrobiia; order Acidimicrobiales; family Palsa-688; genus JAJZMF01. Next base: position 8,920 of record JAJZMF010000008.1, on the reverse strand, counting down.
AGTTCCACGCCCACCTTGTCCCAGGCCGGCCGGGGCCCGGCAAAGCGGTCCTCGACCACCCACTGCGAGAACGGCTCGGTCACCACCACGGCACGGTCCTCCATCCCGAGGAGGGCTGCCGCCGTGGCCAGGTCCTGGTCGGTGGTGGCGGGCACGATCCGGTCGACCATCGTGTTGGGGAAGGTCACGTGCGTCTCCATCCACGAGACCAGCGCGTCCGCCTCCGCCGGAGCGACCAGGTTGCAGTAGTCGTGCACCAACTGGTCCAGGGTGGTCCCGTTGGAGGTCATGTTGTCGCAGCAGAGCACCGTCACCGGCGGCCCCCCTTGCCTGCGGCGCGCCTGCAGCCCGGCGACCAGCTGCCCGATGACAGTGACCGGCGGCCTGCCCTGGGCGTCGGCCACCAGGTCGGGGTCGTCGGTCGACAACCGCCGCGTGGCCGGGTTGAACCGGTAGCCCTTCTCGCTCACGGTCAGGCTGATCACCTTCGTGGCCGGGCGAGCCAGCCTGTCGACGACCTCCTCGGGGCCGTCCTGCGCGAACAGCACCTCCCGGACCGACCCCACCACGGTCACCGGGCTGGCGTCGTCGCCCGGCACCAGCACCGAATAGAGGCAGTCCTGAGGTGCCAGCAGTTCGACCACCGACCGGCTCCTCTGGGTCACCCCGCACACACCCCAGCCGCTCGTGCCGTCCGCCCCCATCGCCTTCTGTGTGTAGACGGCCTGGTGCGCCCGGTGGAAGGCGCCTATGCCCAGGTGGACGACCCCGACCGAGACGTCCCCGGGGGAGGGCACCGGTCGCAGGCCTGCGGGTAGCTGGGCAAGCTGCCCCAGGCACAGTCTGGCTGTCACGTCAGGGTCACCTCCAAGGGCCGCGGCGCCGGCGCGCCCGGTCGCCCAGGAGGAGCCGTGTGCCTACCTCACGGGCAACCTTACCTGCTCCTCATGGCAGCCACCGCGTTGTCCCCGCTCGAACGGGCGCCACCACCAGCGCCTTCACGGTGCTCCCACCGGCAGAAATGGCCCATGGGGCTCTTGTCCCACCCCGATGTTAGCGCTAACGTCTGACCCGACATAGCCGCGCTCCGTCCACGGGCTTGCCCGGTCGGAGCCCCGGCCTTTCACAGACCGTGGTGATATCCACGACGGTCCTGGGGGAAAGGGGTAATTGATGCCTAAAGGGCAGTTCGAGGTCGACCCCAAGAAGTACGACGCCTCGAGACGCCGCTTCCTGCGCAACGTCGGGATGGCGGCCGCTTCGGTGCCCTTCCTCGGCACGTTCACCGACGTGCTGACCGAACGTGGCGCGGCAGCGCAGACTTTCCACGACAGCAACAACCCGCTGTTCGCCAGCCACCCGAAGTACCGTTTCACCTTCGTCAACCACGTGACCACGAACACGTTCTTCACCGCCACCATCTACGGCATCCAGGACGCCGCCCGGTTGCTGGGCATACCGACGCCGCAGTGGACAGGCTCACAGAACTCGATCGTGTCCGAGATGGTCACGGCCATGGACACCGCGATCGCGGCCAGTGTCCAGGGCATCGCCGTGGCACTGATCGACCCGGTGGCCTTCAACACGCCGACCAACAACGCGCTGTCCAAGGGCATACCCGTCGTCTCCTACAACGCCGACGAGCCCAACAACCGGATGGCCTACATCGGCCAGAACAACGTCACAGCCGGTGCGGCAGCGGCAGAGCGGATCGTCAACAGCGGCCTGGTCCACAAGGGCGACCTTGTTGGCATGATCATCGCCACGCCGGGCAGCGGCAACATCCAGCCCCGTATCGACGGCGCAAAACCCATCTTCCAGAAAGCCGGTTACCAGACCGTGGAGGTGGCCGGTGGCGCCGCCCAGACGGCCGAACTGGCGGCCGTGGAGGCCTGGTACCTCGGGCACAAGAACGTCAAGTTCATGTACACCGTGGACTCGGGCGACTCGATCGCGGTCGCCACGACCATCCAGAAGCACCACCTGCAGGGCAAGGTGGGTGGCTCGGGCTGGGACGTGGGTATACCGGTGCTCCAGCAGGTCCAGTCGGGAGGGCTGCTCTTCTCCATAGACCAGCAGGCCTACCTGCAGGGCTTCATCCCCACGGTGCAGCTGTTCCTGTACAACATCTCTGCCGGCCTCATGAAGCCCTGCGACACCGACACCGGCCTCGGCTACGTGACCAAGGCCACGGTCGGCGCCTACCTGCAGCACAAGACCCGCTTCGAGGGCTCAGGCTCGGCCGAGACGGCCTTCGCCCCGCCCAAGAAGATCGGTTAGGCAGAGGAGCCCCGGTAAATGGTCGATAGCGGCGGAACACTGGCTTCGGCCTCGGCCGGCGCCAGGCACGGCGCTCCTACGGCCCCCGCCCCGTCTGCAAAGACGGGGCGGGGGCTCACGCCCGTCTCCTTGCTCCAAACGGCGATCGCCCGCCGGGAGATCACCGTCATCGTGGTCACCATCGGGGCGATCATCTACTTCTCGCTCCGGGCGTCGTCCTTCTACTCCACGGCGAACATCATCGTCCTGGTGCAGTACGTCGCCCCCATCATGGTGATCGGCACCGGTGAGGTGCTCATGCTCGTCCTGGCCGAGATCGACCTATCGGCAGGGCAGGTGTACCTGACAGCCCCCTGGTTCGTGTACTGGTTCTGGACGGCGGGCCTGCCGGTGGGCGTGGCGATAATTATCGCCATGGTCCTCTCGGCGCTCATCGGCCTGCTGAACGGGCTCTTCACCGTGCGCCTGGGCGTGCCCTCGCTCATCGTCACCCTGGGCACCCTGTACGTCTTCTTCGGCTACGTGCTGGTCCAGTCCAACTACCAGCAGGTCAACATGCCGGGGACGACCGGCACCTTCGGGACGATCTTTGGTATCGGCAGCTGGTCGACCATCCTCTGGGGCCTGCTGCTGACACTGGCCATCTGGTTCCTGCTCAAGCGGACGCGCTTCGGCGTGCACACGACGGCCACCGGTGGCAACTACCTGGCCGCAGCCGAGGCCGGCATACCGGTGAACAGGGTCAAGGTCTGGTGCTTCGTGATCATCGCCTTCGTCTCGGCCTGGGCGGGCATCCTGGACGCGGTACGCATCGGCAGCATGAACCCCGGCAACACAGGCCTGGACATAGTGCTCACACCCATCGTGGCCGCCGTCATCGGTGGCACCGCTCTCACGGGTGGCCGGGCGACCGTGCTCGGCACCATCATCGGCGCCGTCTTCCTCGGCATCCTGGAGGACGGGTTGAACATCATCGGCGTCAACGCCCAGTGGTTCTACTTCTTCGAGGGCGTCATCATCCTGATCGCCATGGCCGCCAACGTCCAGCTCGGCCAGCTGGCCGCGAGGTTCCGCAAATGAGCGCACTGCCCGTCAACGAACCCGTCGCCCAAGCCCAGCGGGACGTGATCCTCAAGGTGGAAGCCGTCTCCAAGCACTTCGGCGCCGTGACCGCCCTCGAGAGGGTCGACCTGGAGCTGGGGAGGGGCGAGGTGCTCGGCCTGGTCGGCGACAACGGAGCCGGCAAGAGCACCCTGGTCAAGATCATCTGCGGCTTCCAACGCCCGGACACGGGGCGCATCCTGCTCGAGGGCAGGGAGGTCAACTTCCACTCGGTGGAGGACGCCCGGGCGCACGGGATAGACACCGTCTACCAGGACCTCGCCCTGGTCCCCCAGCTGACGGTCTACGAGAACCTCTTCCTCAACCGCGAGATCACCACCATGGGGCGCCTGGGCGTGCTCTCGAGGCGCCAGATGCGTGCCCGCGCCCGACAGTACCTGGAGAACATCAACGTCAACATCCCCAACATCGACGCCGAAGTGGAGCTGCTCTCCGGTGGCCAGCGCCAGGCCATCGCGGTGGCTCGGGCCACACGGGGCAACGCCAAGATCCTCCTCCTGGACGAGCCCCTGGCCGCCATGGGCGCCAAGGAATCGGCCCTCATCATGGACCTGGTCAAGGACCTGGCCCGACGTGGGGTCTCGATGATCGTTATCGACCACAACTACGCCCATCTCTTCTCCCTGTGCGACCGGCTGAACGTCATCCAGCAGGGACGGGTGAGCATGGACGTCAAGGTGGCCGACACCTCGGTGGAGGAACTGACCGAGCACATGGTCAGCGCGTTCCGCAAGCGCCTCGAAGCCGGCCACGTGGCCCTGGAGTCGGAGCACCACGGGCAGGCCGGGTGAGCGACCCGCCACCTCGGGCGCCCGTCCTGTGGCCGTGGCCCGAGCGCCCGGTCGGGGGCACCGGCTCCAAGGGCCGGCTGCTACGGCCTCATCCGCCATTCGCCCGTTCACCCACCCCTCACATCGTGAGCCGGACCGTGTAGAGGTAGGGCGAGCCGCACTCGGCCACCTCGCCCCCCTTGCCATCTTCACCGGGCCTGAGCCAGCAGTACTTGGGCCCGGGAGATCCGGCAGTGCCGGTATGGCTCACTACCCCCTGCAGTTGTTCATGGCCTGGGGGGTGTTGCCGCCGGCACGGTCGGTGCGTGGACCTCTGATGGGGACATGCGGCTTGATCGCTGGTCCGTAAGGTGGATGACGGCGAGCGCACCATGGACGGCCATCCCGAACTGGTCAAAGATGACGACAAGGAGGCTCGAGGGTTGGCTACGCCGGAGCAAGTGGACGTATGGTTGGGCTTGGACGTCGGCAGGGAAGAGCCTTTTGCCGAGGTGCTCGACGACGCCGGTGAGCGGCTCTTCGCCCGCTCGGTAGTGAACGACCAGGCTGCCCTGGAAGCCCTCTTGGGCCGGGCCTCCAAGCACGGCACCCCGGGCCTGGTGGTCGACCAGCCGGGCTCGATCGCACAGCCCGCACTTGCGGTCGCCCGCAGCCAACAAGTGCCGGTGGCGTACGTCCCAGGCCTGGTCATGCGCCGGGCCGCCGACTTGTACCCGGGAGAGGCCAAGACAGACAAGCGCGACGCGCTCATCATCGCCGACACCTGATTTGACGGGACGCGCTGATGTGTTCGCCCAACGTGGGTTCGGGGCCCGTTTCGAGTGGGGGCGCCAGGGTGCAGCGGCGCTAACCGAGCCCTCAGGGGTGACGGTGGTAGTGGACGTGCTGTCGTTCTCCACGGCCGTCACGATCGCAGTGGGACGCGGCATGACGGTCTACCCGCACCCTTGGCCCTCACCGGACGTTGAAGCCTTCGCGGCGGCTAACCAAGCAGCCTGCGCGGTCAGGCGACGGGAAGTTGACATCTCTCACCCCTGGTCGCTGTCACCCGCGCACCTACTCGCGGCCCCTTTCACGGACCGTCTCGTACTGCCATCTCCGAACGGGTCGGCCATAGCCGCAGCCGCCGTCACCGGCACCGTCATCGCCGGCTCCCTGCGCAACGCCGTCGCTGTTGGCCGGTGGCTGACCTCGCACGGCTTCGGCCAACCCGAGCGGCCAGTCGCCGTCATTGCAGCCGGGGAACGCTGGCCGGACGGTGGACTACGGCCGGCGCTCGAGGACCTTCTCGGAGCCGGAGCGGTCATCGCCGCCATGGGCACTGACACTGTCTGCTCTCCCGAGGCGTCCACGGCCCGCGCCGCTTGGACGGCTCACAGTCACCAAGTCCTGGAAGCCATCCGCTCGTGCTCGTCCGGCCGGGAGCTCACCGACGCCGGCTACCCCGACGACGTGACACTGGCGGCCGACTACGCCGTCCAGGACGAAGTCCCGGTCCTCATCGCGAACGCCTTCCATAAGGGAACCGACCTCGGTCCGACTTGACAAGAACATGGGGACACCCCCCCAACGTGACCGAAGCTCTGCGCCAGTACATTGGAGCTCCCCGCCCCTGGCAACTGCAACAACCCGAGGAGCGCCGCCTGGACGTCCGCAAGGCCTCCTTTTTGCCCATGGACCGGGCGGTGGCCCTGTCCGGGATGGAATACGGGGCGACCAACCCGAAGCGAACGGACGTCCCACTCCCCCAGGGCCGGCTCGTGCCAGTCCCCCTCACCGATGCCGGCCACCGCGTCGACGAAGGCGGATGTGGCGAGGTCGAAGGTGTCTTGGATGTCGGTCAAGGTGGGTGCCCTCCTGGTCCACCGGCGGCTCGGGCAGCAGCGTTGCAAGCGCGGCGGGACGGTGCCCGGGCGCGAAGGGGGCCGGCCGAACCGACCCGATGGGCAAGCTCGACAGGCCCGGAACCGGCTTCGCCGACCCCGACGTCCGGCGGACGACGGTACCGTCGTCATGTGCCGAGAGTGACCACCGACCGTCTCGAGCTCAAGCCCCTGCCTGCAAAGGCAGCTGCCCTGCTGGCTGAGGACAGGGACGGGGCAGCTGCCGTCCTGGGCGCGGCACTGGCCGTGGCGTGGCCGGAGCCGAACCTCGTCGGGCTGCTCCGCCTGCGGCCGCCCGTGTCCCCTGAGGCGGAGGCATTCGGCGTCTGGGTGATGATCGAGAGGACGACCCGGGTGGTCATCGGAGACGTCGGCTCCAAGGGACGACCGGGCGACGCTGCAGTGGTGAGGCTGGCAACCAGGTGCTGCGGCGGTACGGCAAGGCCCGGGGCCCGGCACAGTAGGCACCCGTCCACGACGGGGATAGAGCACTCCGGCCCTATCGGAAGCGGGGCACGCAGCCCAGCCTGAGCCGGGCAGGAGGTGCGCGATGGCTGCACGAGAGCCTGTTGGGCCGCTGTACGACCCTGGTGCTCTGCGCGTCCGGGTGCTGCCATGACCCGGCCTACCGGTGGACCGCCCGCGAGGGACGAGAGCGCCCGGGCCGGCCCCGGGCCGCGCTGGCGCCATTACCTGTGGCTACTGGCTGCCGCTGTCTTCGCCGTCCTCTACCTGCTGTTGCCCGCCACCTCCCCGGGCCCGCACGAAACGCTGAACTACTCCCAGTTCCTCGCCCGCGTCGCTGCCAAGGACATACGGACGGTGACCATCGGCAGCAACGGACAGGTGAACGGCGTACTGTCGGACGGGCGGACCTATTCGGCTGTTGTGCCCGAGCAGGCAGGCCAGGAGCTCCTCACCAAGCTGGAGGCGGCCCACGTCGAGATCACTGCGACCGTTCCCGGCGTCCCCTTCGGGGCCCAGGTGCTCTCGTGGCTGCTCCTGCTCCTCCCGGTGGTCTTCATCGGGTTCCTGTGGTCACGGATGTCGAGAGGGAGCACCGGGAGGCTGCAGGGCGTGCTCGGTGTCGGGCGCTCCCGGGCCAAGGTGTTCGACGCCGAGAGACCCGCGACCACCTTCGCCGACGTCGCAGGCTACGACGGTGTGAAGCTCGAGATCCGCGAGGTCGTGGACTTCCTGGGGCAAGCCGAGCGGTACGCGCGCGCCGGGGCAAAGGCGCCGCGGGGCGTGCTCATGGTGGGCCCGCCGGGGACGGGCAAGACCCTGCTGGCCCGTGCGGTGGCCGGGGAAGCGGGAGTCCCGTTCTTCTCCGTGACCGGTTCCAGCTTCGTCGAGATGTTCGTCGGTGTCGGTGCCGCCCGCGTGCGCGACCTCTTCGCCGAGGCCAGGAAACGGGCACCGACGATCGTGTTCGTGGACGAGATCGACGCCATAGGCCAGCGCCGCTCAGGGACGGGCGCGATGGTGGCCAACGACGAACGGGAACAGACCCTCAACCAGCTCCTGTCGGAGATGGACGGTTTCGAACCGGCAACCGGGATCGTCGTCCTCGCCGCCACCAACCGGCCCGAGGTCCTCGACCCCGCCCTCCTCCGGCCCGGGCGCTTCGACCGCCAGGTGACGATACCCCTCCCGAACCTAGGGGAGCGGCGGGCCATCCTCGACGTGCACTGCCGCGGCAAGACGCTCGATCACGAAGTGGACCTCGACATCGTGGCGCGCGGTACCCCCGGCTTCTCCGGTGCGGATCTCGCCAACCTCGCGAACGAAGCCGCCATCAACGCCGTCCGGGCCGGGCGGGACGTCCTCGGCCAGGACGACTTCACCGACGCCCGCGACCGCATCATCCTCGGGCGGCGTGAGGGCTCCAACGTCCTGCTACCCGAGGAGAAACGGGCCGTTGCCGTCCATGAAGCCGGCCATGCCCTCGCCGCCGTCTACTCCACCACTGCTGACCCCGTCGCCAAGGTGACGATCCTGCCGGCGGGACAGGCGCTCGGCGCCACCGAGCAACTGCCTGCCGTGGAACGGCACATGTACGGCGAGGACCACCTCTACGACATGCTGACCGTCATGCTCGGCGGACGCGCCGGCGAGGTGGTCCTCCTCGGCCAAGCCTCGACCGGTGCCGCCAACGACCTGGCGCGAGCCACAGAGCTGGCCACCAAGATGGTGCGCGAGTTCGGCCTGTCGCCCCGGCTCGGGCCTGTTGGCTACCCCGCTGGCGGGTCGGTCTTCCTGGGCGGAGGGGGGGCCGCCCTGTCGAGCCGTCCCTTCGCCGAGCAGACACAGGCGGCGATGGACGACGAGGTCGCCCGCCTGGTCAAGGAGGCCGAACGGCGTGCCACCGATACGCTGGAGCGCCACCGGGACGTCTACGAACGGCTCGTCGCCCTCCTGCTCGAACGCGAGACGGTCGACGGTAACGAGGTCTACGCCCTCGCCGGTCAGCCGGTGCGCCCGGGAAGGAGCACCGTCGCCCCCCAGGACGCGCTGGACCTGACCGAGCGACATGGACCTGCCCATCCCCCTCTGTGGCCCGTCCCACGCTCGCCACGCAATGTGCCAGGACCGCAAGGAGCGGGTGGCCCGTCCTGATCCCGAGGGGTGGGGTCAACCGGTGCCAGCGCAGAGGTGAGCGTCCGCGGGAACAGCTGGCTCAGCCAACGCTTGGCGGACATCGGCTGTGGGTGACCGGGGCGGAGGCGCCGCACCACCGGGGTCACGGGGCACCCGTACCACCCCTCTGGGCCAGGGCGGGACCAGAGGGCCCGAGAGTGGAGGCGATGGGAATCGAACCCACGAACCTCTTGCATGCCATGC
>JAJZMF010000033.1 GCA_021850325.1 Actinomycetes bacterium | reverse complement strand
CGGCCACCAAACCGCTGGCCGCTGGGCCGAAGAGGGCCGAGCCCAAGCCGGCGCCCGCTTGCAGCAGCCCGAGGCCGGCCACGCTGGCGTGACCGGTGAGGAGGAGGGCCGCCGTTACGGCTTGGAGCACCGCCCGGCCGGCGTCGGTGATGACCATGATGACCCGGCGCGAGTAGCGGTCGCCGGCGACGCCCCCGAGCAGGGTGAAGACGATGACGGGCAGCTGCGAGGCCAGTAGTACCAGCCCGAGGCTCGACGCCGCGTGGGTGAGGGCCAGGACGGCGAAGACGAGGGCGACCGAGGACACGGCGTTCCCCGCTCCCGAGAGCGTCTGGCCTGCCCAGTAGAGCCGGAAATTCCTGTCTCGCAGCACCCCCGCCGGGCGCGGCGGGCGGGGGTGCTGGCCTGCGCCAGCTGCCGGGGGCTTCACGACCTGTGCCGGACCGGCATGGTGAGGACAGTCAGGGTGCCGGTGTCGGCGGAGCGCAGCACGAGCGGCCGAAGCGCTTCGCTGGCCTCCACGACGACGTCGGGGCCTACCGTTTACGCCAAGGGCCTCGCTGACAAAGCCCGGGTTGAGCACCATCGACAGCGGAGGGCCGTCCCAGGAGGCATCAACGGCAACCTCGCTCCCGCCCGAGCGCACGACCAGTGTCCCGGCCATGGCCCGCAACGCCGCATTCACTGCCATGGAGATCGGGGCACTCGCGGGGATGTACCCAGGCCGGCTGACCGCCGGTCTCGGGCACGGCATCTCGGCCTGGATGCGCCAAGTCGGCCTGGCCCCACGTTCTCCCCTCGCGGCCTTAGGCGAGAGCCTCCAGGCAGTCCACGCCCTCCTGCGGGGACGAGAAGTCACCATGCGGGGTGACTATGTGCGCCTCGAGAACGTACGTCTCGACCACCCGCCTGCGACGCCACCGCCCTTGCTGGCGGGCGTGCGCGGCCTGAAGTCGCTCGCGCTCGCCGGCCGCCAGGCCGACGGGGTGGTACTGGCCTGGCCTTCCACGCCCGCCTATGTCGCGCATGCCTGGGCAACCGTAAGCGAAGCTTGGGAAGCGGCTGGTCGGCCTGGCAGGCCGTACCTCGTCGCTTGCAGCCCTGTCGGTACCGGCCCGGACGGGCCCGAAGCCCGGGCGCGTCTGCGGCCCATCGTTGCGGCCGAGCGGGCCGCGCCCTGGGCCCGGGCGCACCTCGAGGCAGTCGGTCTGGAAGGACCGGTCGCACGCCTGGTTGCTTCTTCAGGTTCCCAGGCAGAGCGTGCCGAACGGGTGCCTGACGAGTGGATCGACGAGCTGGCCACAACCGGCGACCCGCGCACATGCGCTTCGAAGGTCCGCCAGCTCTACCATGCGGGTGCTGGTTCGGTCGTCTTGAGCGATGTCGGCAACGACCCACAGGGCCTTCGCGACATGCTTCGCCATGTTCGCGCCGGTCTGGCGGGTGGACGCAGCGACACCGTGGCATAAATGCCTGGGCGATCGCTCTGTAGAGAACACGCCAGCAGAAGAACCCGTGCACTTTGGGTAAGGACGATCGGCCGACGAACCCAAAAACCGGAGAGAGAGGTTGGCAACGTGTTCGGATCTCTGCAACGACGGGCGCGGATCCCGCCCGGCCGCCTGACGTCTCCAACGACCCTTCGGCTCGCCTGGACGCGCGAGAGGGGCGCTTCGGTTCTTGGAGCCGGGGCTCGTCTCGCTGTTCCTGGTGGATGAGCCACCTGCTGTCGCCGGCCGGTGGCTGACGCAGTCGTCGGCCCAGCAGGCGTAGGCGTACCTGATCGACCTGGACGACGATCGGGCTGTGCTGGTGGTCAGGCGGTTGCGACGGTCCCGCCGTCCCGCGCACCGCCTGGGGCCAGCGCTCCTCGCTCGAGCACTTTCCGAACGCGGTGAGCGCAGCTTCCGCCTCGCTGTAGCCCACGGGGGCCGGTCGCGCGGACTCAGGCAGTTGACCAGGGTGTCGGTACTGGCTGGGCAGATGGACAGCGGCCTCACCGATTTAGGCCCAGTCCCAGGGCGCTTCACTGGACCACCTCGGGTGTGGCCAGATATCCGAGCGCTGCGGTGACCGCTTGTTCCGGGTTCAGCTCACGACCCTGCTTCCAAGTGGCCGCGTAGGCCTCTTCGCCCAGCTCCTGTTGCCCTCTCGCAACCGTGGCATCGAGCGTGGCCCAGCGATAGGGGGGGACTGGCGCACCCATTTGGCCACGCCAGGTCTGCGCCGACGCGGAGAGGAGTGCCGACCCCTGCGGCCGCCCGTCGGCCATCAACACCCTGGCCGTCTCTTCGAGCGCCGTCGCCACCAGCCAGAGGGGGCCGGCGGGCCAACCCAGCTGCAAACCTTGGCGCAGCCGAGACCGCGCCGTGGCGCTGTCCGCTTCGTCGGCCGATACCTGCGCGGACGCGACCACCAGTTCGAGGACCCCGCCTCGGATCCCAGTCTCCTCGAACAGCGCCAACGCCTCGGCCTGGAGCGCCCGCGCCCGCTCGAAGTCGCCCCGCGATGCTGCCGCCAGGGCCAGGTTGTTGAGCGAGAAGCCGATGCCCCAGGGCCGCCCGAGCTCGCGGGCCTCGGCCAGGCTCTGCTGGCAGTAGCCCTCGAGCAGGGCGAGGTCACCCTGATCGCGCGCGATGTCGCCCAAGCCGAGGAGGGCGAACGCGGCTCCACTTCGGTCGCCCAGGCCGCGGTAGCGCTGCAAGGCCTCTTCGTAGGCGTCCCGCGACCTGTCGAACTCGCCCCGCTCGCGAGTCACGACGCCCATCCGGAAGACAGCAAAAGCAATGGCGGCCAAATTGCCACAGCTGCGGGCAAGGGTCAGACCCTCTTCGGCAAGCGCCAGCGCCTCGTCGTAACGGCCCTGTCCTCGGGCCATTACCGCCCGGTGAGCCAGCACTCCCGCGACCCTGTCCGTAAGGCCGAGCGAGCGGTACAGGGGCAGACCCTCCACGAAGCGCGCCTCGGCTGCGCCGTAGTCGTCTTGGTCGTGCGCGAGCCAGGCGGCACCGCTCAGCGCTTCGGCCAGGACCGGCGGGGGCGCTTCCTCGGCACCGGGAGCGTCCAGGAAGGCGTCCAACCAGCGCCGGCCCTCGTTGAGGTGGCCGTGGCGCTGCCAGAAGGGCCAGAGTGCCCCCGAGATCCGCAGACCGGAGGTTACCTGTCCCGTGTCCCGTGCCCATGCCAGGGCCGCGCGAAGGTTGGCATGGTCCGCTTCCAGCCTGGCGAGCCAGGCCTGCTCATCGGTGGCTCCCGGCGAGCGCTCAGACCTCAGTGCGAGGGAAAGGTAGTAATCGGCATGCCTGTGCCGGACCTCCGGTCCCTCGCCGCTCTCGTCCAGCTTCTCCGTCGCATAGGCACAAACCGTCTCCAGTTGGCGAAAGCGGAGCTCGTCCTCGCCACTGGCGCCGGGGAGTACAGGCTCAGCCACCTGGAGCAGGTTCACGTCCACGAGCTCGCTCAGCACGTCGAGCAGCTCGGTCAGTTGAGGTGCTGCCGTGGCGAGAGCGTCTGTGCGGGCATCGGGCACGCACACCTGCGCGACGGCCGCCAAAGTCAGGTAGCCGGCAAAGACTGCCAGACGCCGAAAGACGGCTTGGGCGCTTTCATCCAGCAGGCCATAGCTCCAGGCGAGGACCTCTCGCATGGTGCGCTGGCGCTGCGGCAGGTCGCGCGGGCCCTCGCTGAGCACGCTGAGCGAAGCGCTCACGCGGGCCAGCAGGGCAGCTGGGCCGAACAGCGCCACCCTGGCGGCAGCGAGCTCGATGGCTAAAGGCAGGCCGTCGAGGCGGGCGCACAGGGACGAGACTGCGGCGGCGTTGGCCACCGTGAGGGCAAAATCGGGACGCCGCGCCTGTGCGCGCTGCACGAACAGCGCCACCGCAGCGACACGACCGAGGGTTTCGGGCGCGAGCACTTCGCCGGGCGATGGTAACGCCAGGGGTGCAACTGGGTAGATTTGTTCGCAGAGCAGCCGTAGTGGTGTGCGGCTTGTCACCATCACCTCGAGCCCCGGACAGGCCGCGACGAGGCGCCCGAGTGTCCCTGCGGCACCGAGCACCTGCTCGAAGTTGTCGACGACCAGAAGTGACCGCCGGGCCTTGAGGTGGGCGACCAACGTCTCCACTAGTGGCTTGGTCCCCTCCTCGCGCAGCCCCAGGGCGCCGGCGATGGCGCTCGGGACCAGGTCGGGGTCATCAGTCGGCGAGAGGTCCACGAAGACGACGCCGTCACTGTACTGGCCAGCCGCCAGGTCTGCGACGCGGAGCGCAAGAGCGGTCTTGCCCACCCCGCCTGGCCCGGTCAGAGTGAGCAGCCTTGAGGTCTCGGGCCCGAGCAGGGCCAGCACCTCCACTTCGGCCTGTTCCCGGCCTACCAGCTGGGTGGTGCTCAGCGGCAGCACCGAGGCTCGCCAAGCGTCCCGCCCGGGGTCGTGCGGGGATGGGTGACCGGGCTGCAAGAGGGCCGCTCTCAAGGCGTTGCGCTCTTCGGGGCCAAGCTCCAAGGCCGCGACCAGTTGGTCGAGGGTGTGCCGCCGTGGCCTCGTACGGCCGCGCTCGATGTTGCTGACCGTCTCCACGCTCAGGCCCCCGAGGGCGCGCGCGGCGACCTCCTCTTGGGTCAGCCCGCGCTGCTCACGGTACGAGCGCAGCATGGCCGCGAGGCTTGGCCCTTCGCCGACATGGCCGCCGCCCCCTGTGCACATCGTCGTCTCTCCTTGTTCGCCGACCACCATCGTAACGACCGCCCGGTGGCCCGGAAGTCGACCCGGAACGTGCCCGCAACTCCCGGGAATTCCGGGCGTCTTCCCTGGTCATGGCGTGCCCTGGGGCCGAAGCTGAAAGCGCCGGCGAACGGCTGACCGAGGTGTGAGCGCAGGTACGAGCACACGGCGGGCACGGCCAGCTCTCCTCCGCACGAGCCCCACCACCACCGGAAGGACGTGACGAACCCCGATGCTCAGGAAACTACGAGAGAGAACAAAGGTCTCACAGATGAAGGACGGCCCTGTGGCAGGCCGCTTGCTCCGTACGCGCGCAGATAGGCGTGAGTGCCGTCTCTCGTCGCGCCTGGGTCTTGTCGGCGTGGTGCTGGCAGCGGTCGCAGGCGCTGTCCCACCGGCAACTGCCGTCGCCCAGGTCATCACCAATAGCTGTTCGCTGCCCAACACAGCAGACTTCACCCCTTCGTGCCTGCCCCCCGACCTCCTCGAGCTCACGGGGGCCGACGCTGCCACCCCGGCCCAGGCCACGTCCCTGCAGGCGATGGAGGACCAGGCGGTGAACAACGTGATCAGCGCTCACGGCCTTCCATCAACAGGGGCCGACGCCGTGCTCAGCTGGGGGCGCAGCGATGCCGAGGCCGAGCTGTACACGCTGCTGACCGAGGCGGTCAACACGAGCCCTGCGTCCCGCTCCACCGACCAGCAGAACGCCGTCGACTGGCTGACCACGGTCGCTCAACGCCAGGCGGTCACCGCGGCCCAGGACGCCGGGCTGGAGTACGTGAAGTGGGCGGGCTTGGAGGAGAGCGCCTACCAGGCACTGCTGCAAACCAACCCCAGCGAGAGCGCGCTCCAGGCGTTCTTCTCCACGCCTGGGTACCCGGTCTCCCGCAGCCCCTTCTCGGTCCAGGCTAACAGCGGGTACTGCATCTACCAGGCGCCGGCGCCGTACCAGTCCGACTACACGAGCCCGTCGAGCGCCGCTGTCTGCAACGGCCAGCCGCCCCCCTTGGGCTTCGTCCCTCCCAGTCCCAGTTACGCGCAGTTCACTGATTTCGGCGAGGCCGACGCCAACTACGCCTTGCTCAACAGCGGGGGGTACCTCACGGCTTCAGCCGGCTACGGCATCGGCTCGGCCTTCGGCTTGGTCGCGGGATCGATCGTTGCCGGTGCTGCGGTCGGCAGCCAGGCGGCCATCAACGCCGCCCGCAACGCGGCGCTCGACAATATGGACGCGGCTTCCGTCTTGAAGCCGACGTCGTCGTCACCCTCCAACTTCGTGTCCAACCTCACCGCCGACCAGACTGCGACTGATCTCGCCGACGCAGCCGACGCAGCCGACGCAGCCGACGCGTTCGACCTGTTGGGCGGTATCTCGAGCGCCGCCACGATCACAGTCGTGCTCGCTGCCGTCGAAGCCGCGATCATCCAAGGGATCAACGTGTTCACCGCCGCCGCGCTGCCGGGCCAGCTCGCCACGCTCATCACGAGCGCTGAGGCGACGCCTCCCGACGTGGCGGCGCTGGCGACCACGTCGAGCGGCCAAGCCACGCTTTACCAGCTCTTCGTGGGTGCGACCCTCCCGGTTCCCATCGACACTACCTGTGACAACACAATCAACCCTTCGTTTGGGCAAGCCCTGGGCAGCTGCCTGAACCCCACGGCCATCCCAGCCGCCACCGGCAGCGACCCACAGTTCGTCGTCCATCAAAGCGGTTCTACCGGCACCAGCACCACGCCGTCGATCAGCTTGAAGGGCACGGTGACCGGGACCACCACCACGGCACGCCTCAGCGGCAACTGGTTCATCACCCAGACGAACGGAGGAGCCGCGGCGCAGGCACTGAGCCTCACCTATACCAACTGGAGCGGGCAGGAGCAGCTCGCGTGGCTAGAAGGGAGCCCGAGCACCGGATATGAGTTCGTCGGCTACAACGCGACGACGGGCACGAACAAGGCACTCGACCCCTCGGCGTGCTTCTCGACGGGCATCTGCTGGGCCAGCTCCTCCATCGAGTACGTGAGCAGCGACGGCAACGACTACTCGGCCACGGTACAGGCCCCATCGACCGGGACGAACTCGGGGCACGAGTCGGGCGACAACCCGACTGGTTCCCCGATCTGGCAGGTCGCGCCCGAGGGTGGCGAGTCCACCTTCTACGCCAACACCTTCGGGCCGCTGAGCGCCTTCGACAACGGGCAGGGGCAGCCCGACCCCATGACCTACACGTGGCAGTTCCAAAATCCCCCCTGCAACCTGGGCTGTCTCCAGGTCAACACGGGGCCGAGCTACGCGGCACCGGTTACCAGCACCGGCACGGCGTACCACACTTTCCCGACCAGCGGGACCTACTCGGTCATCTTGACCGCGACCGACACCCTGAACGGGCAGCAGGCGCAATTCACCTTCAGCGTCACGGTGCCGTACGTGCAGCCCGAGATGGCGGTTGCCCCCGGGTGCCCAGCCACCGGGTGCGCCGCCCGGACCGTGCCAGTCGGTACCACCACCAACCTCGCTGGCACCATCACCCACGCCGGCACGGCCGACATCGACAACGTGTACGTCGACTGGGGTGACGGCAGCACCGTGGACACTGCCTTCTGTGGCGGTGGCCTGGTCAGTCCACCCGGAGGTGGGCAATGCGGCCACGGTTCCGCCGTGCCCGGCGAGGTCGTCGGCCTGCTCGACAACTCCACGCCCCTCACGCTGACGCCCGACGCCGCCAACACCCGGATAGCGCTCTCCGACTCGCACACGTACAACGCGGCGGGGATCTACTACGCCACGATCACGGTGTCGGACCAGTCCGGGGCGTCGTTTACCAAGACCGTTGTGGAGACGGTCACGGCGAAGCCGCAGGTCATCCAGTTCTCTTCGCCCCCGGCGCACCGCTACGGCTACGCCCCGGCGCCGATCTCGGCGAGCGGGGGGGCCTCGGGCCAACCGGTGGTCATCGGCTCGGCCACACCGGCTGTCTGCAGCGTGGGTGGGGCCCAGAGCGCGGCGCCGGTCGGAGCCCCGGCAACGACGAGGGCCGAGGTGAGCGTCCTCGGCGCTGGGACATGCACCCTCGCGGCCGACCAGGCAGGTACCACGACCTACGCGCCGGCATCCGAGGTGACTGTATCGTTCACGGTCGAGCCGGCCCTGCTGACGATAAGCCCCGCGAACGAGGTGATGACGTACGGGGGGCCGGTTCCTACGCTCGGCGTCACCTATCACGGCTTCGTGGACGGCGACACCGCCAGCGTAGTGAGCGGCCTTTCCTGCCAGGCCTTCCGCCTCGGCAAAGCCGTTGACCCGGCTACTGCGCCCGCCGGCACCTACACCATCACCTGCGCGGGGGCCAGCGCCGCCAACTACACCATCAGCTACGGCCCAGACGGCCAGCTGGCGGTAAACAAGGCGCATACCGTTATCTCCCTCAGCTCGCGACCGGGCGCCTCGGTCTGGGGACAGACGGTGACCTTCACCGCCAAGGTCTCGGTCCAGAGCCCCGGCAGCGGGAGCCCCAGCGGGAAGGTGGAGTTCGAGGACGGGCCCGGTGCCATAGCCGGCTGCAGCGCCCAGCCCGTCGGCTCCGCCAATGCGACGGCTTCATGCACCACGGCCGCCCTTGCGGTCGGCAGCCACAGCGTCACCGCCACGTACGGGGGTGACCCGAATTTCACCGGAAGCAGGACCGGCTCGGCTCTCAGCCAGACCGTGGGCAAGGCAGGCACGGTCACGCTGGCCGCCTCGCCTGGGCCCGTGATGGTCGGACAGGCCTTGGTCCTCACCGCAACCGCCAGAGCGCTCGCGCCGGGAGCGGGGACGCCGACGGGCACCGTCACTTTCTACGACGGTGGCAGAAGCCTCGGCACGGCCCCACTGGGTAGCGGTGAGGCTTCCTTGGCGACGAGCAGTCTGGCAGTGGGCCCCCACTCGGTCACTGCCTCCTACGCCGGCGACGGGGACTTCAACGGGAGCACCAGCGCTACCTTCACCCAGTACGTCAACTCCGACCTGACCGGCTATCCCACCTTGACCAGTGGGGCGTACGATTTGAGCCACGCCCGGTTTTCCGGTGGGTACTTCGTGGACGAGGATCTGGCCGGGGCCAGCCTTACCGCCAGCAACTTCAGAGGCGCCGACTTCTCGGGGACCGATCTTGTCGGCGCCGACCTGAGCAAGAGCAACTTCGTGCGCGGGGTCAATTTCACCGATGCAAATCTGAGTCGTGCGAGCATCACGAAGAGCAACCTGAGAGGTGCCAACCTGAGCGGTGCCGACCTGAGCGGTGCGAGCATCACGAAGAGCAACCTGAGCGGTGCCGACCTGAGCGGTGCGAGCATCACGAAGAGCAACCTGAGAGGTGCCAACCTGAGAGGTGCCAACCTGAGCGGTGCAAACTTGACCGGCGCCAACCTGAAGGGCACAACCCTCGGCGGTGTCGTCTGGGGCAACACCACATGCCCAGATGGGACGGTCAGCAATGCCGACGGAGGGAGCTGCTTGGGCCACTTGTGAGCTACCCGGGGGCACTATTCCCCCCGATCTCCCAACAGGAGCCGCCGAGCCCAATGGGCCGGCGGTTCCTGTCGCCTGACGGCCTCCGAACTAGACGGACCGGCCGCCCCGTGAGCCCCTGCATGGGCGGCGCGGGACTGGCGCAGTGCAGCGGAGCAGCGGTTTCAACCCAGGCGCTCACCGAGCCAGCTGAAGGCGTCGCGCTGCATCGCCTGGTCGAACTTGTGATGACCGTCGTAGAAGGCCCCTGTATAGGAGTCTCACTGGACCTTCGCAACTTTCGGCGGGTAGCGAGGTCCGAAGAGCGTCGACCAGCCCAGTTGGTTGGTGGGGCTGTAGCGCGCTGAGCTCTTGCTCCGGGCGAACATGCCTCGAGAGCGCGCTGGTGGCATTCCACGCGGCTGGCTTCGACCCCCACGGATGACCCGTAGAGGGCGGCGATAGAGGTCACCGGTTGTGCCGTGGACTGCTTGACCGAGTCAGTCGTCGCCTCTCGTCTGTACCAGGTCTGGGCTGCGACGCTGCCAAGTGGTCGTGAACGGCCCCTTCTCACGAGCGCCCAGTTCCATGTCGCCGACCTTTCCGGCGGCCGGGACCGACGAGGTGGCACGACACGTCAGAGGTCGCGGGGTCGGGCCCGCAACGGCCACCCAGGGTGCGTGGTGGAAGTGGTATTCACACGGGCTTCAGGAGCCGGCGCTTCGGCGTGGGAGTTCGGCTCTCCCCGCACCCACCGTTAAGGCTCCTCCTCGGGCGCGATCACCCGGTTGCGCCCGGCATCCTTGCCCTTGAGCAGGAGGGCGTTCACCGACTCGAACACCTCGGTCACCTTGGCATGGCGCTGGAGGGCTTCGAGCACGCCGATGGTCACGGTCACGTTGCCCCCCGGGTTCGTCGGGTGCTCCAGGCCGAGCGCTTCGACATCGAGACGCACCCGTTCGGCGACAGCCCTGGCACCCTCCAGGTGGGTGCCGGGCAGCAGTGCAGTGAACTCCTCTCCTCCATAACGGTAGGCCCGGTCCCCTTGGCGCACCGCAGAGGCCAAGGCAGCAGCCACCCGGGCGAGGGCGTCGTTGCCGCGCAGGTAACCGTAGGCGGTGTTGTAGTCGTGGAAATGGTCGATGTCGACCAGCAGTACCGAGTAGGGCTCGCCCGAGCGAGCCAGTCGGGCGTACATCTGCTCGTGGTCCGCATCGAACATGGCCGTGTTGGCCAAACCGGTCCGGGGGTCGGTGGTGGCAGCCTCTGCAAGCGCCCGGTTCTCATCCTTTAGCTGCTGCACCTGGTTGGCCAGGGTCTCGGCGTCCGCCTTCCTCATAAGGGCCCAGTCCCGCAGCTCGGGCCGGAACAGCTCGGCGCGGCTCCTTCCCGCTGCCTTGCAGCGGTACATGGCCGTGTCGGCATCACGCAACATCGCGTTGGCGGCCTGCCCCGGTGCCACCCCTGTGCCCCGGGCGGCATCGAACATGGCGACGCCGATGCTGACAGAGACCCTCTGCTCTTCGTCGGGCCCTGTTGGCGACAGCTCCGGTGGGCGTTCGGGCAGAGCGATAGGCAGGGCCACTGCTCTCACGGCCGCTTCTGCCAGCGCGACGGCCTCGTCCTCGCTCGCCTTGTCGAGCAGGACGACGAACTCGTCGCCCCCCAGTCGGTAGACCGAGCCCCGTCCGCCCACGACCTCGGTCAACCTCGCGCCCACCGCCCGCAGGAGACGGTCGCCGAACTCGTGGCCGTAGCGGTCGTTGACATGCTTGAACGAGTCGATGTCCACCATGAGCACAGCTGCCCGGGGACCGGTCGCCTCCGAGGCGCTGACCGCCCGCACCAGGTCCTCCAGGAGGCTGGCTCGGTTGCCCAGACCGGTGAGCGGGTCCAGGTGCAGGTGGGCCCGGTAGGAGGTCTCGCGCTCGACCCAGCCAGTGACGTCGAGCATGGTCACGGTTATGCCGGCCACGTCGGGGTCCTGGCGTAGGTCCCTGGCGACCAGTTCGAGACGCCGCGGCCCGGTGCCTTCGACTGGGACGGCACACACGGCCTGTACGGCTTGCCCTCCGGCCCGGACGGCCCGGTCGATCAATGACGCCACGATCGGGGCGTACTCGGGGTCGACCAGGGAGGGCAGGAGGCCGGCCGTCGCCGGCAACAGGTGCTTGGCCCCCTCCGACGCCCACTGGACCTCCAGGTCCCGGTCAACGACCAGGACCGCCAGGTCGGTCAGGCGCAATAGAGCCGTTGTCAGCCGGGAGATGTCCCGGTTGCGGTCCCTCCACGGACGGGCCATGGCCGGACCATCGGGCGTTGCGCCGTCTTGGTTGAGGCCTGCTGGCACCGCGTGCGTCTTTCGTGCCGATAGTCCCAGTCGTACCGCCACTCTGCGTGGCGGCTGCCCCCGTAGCTCAGCTGGCCAGAGCGCCGACCCTGTAGGTCGGAGGTCGCCGGGCCGGCACCGGCCGAGGGCCCTATGCCGGTCTAGCTCAACGGGAGAGCGAGGCCCTTTAAGCCCAGGTTGTCGAACGCCTGCCGGCCGGTGCCGGACAGGGAGTACCAGGTCCGGGGGCGTTTCCCGTGGTAGCCCTTGATGACTTGGACGTAGCCGGCTTCCTCCAAGTGGCTCATGTGCTTGGACAAGAGACTGTCGCTCACCTCGAGTGGCGCCTCAGGTGCAGCAGTCGAGTGATCCGCTAGCACCACCGGTGGTACCATACGTTCGTGGAGAAGACGACGCTGTACCTGCCGGAGGACTTGAAGGCGGCAATCAAACGAGCTGCATCGGCGCGCGGGATATCCGAGGCGGAGGTCATCCGCGAGTCGATCCGTAAGTCTGTAGGTGGCGTGCGCCCGCGGCCACGTGGCGCTCTGTACTCGAGCGGGAAGCCGATCGCCCGCCAGGCCGAGGAGCTGCTCGCCGGCTTCGGGGAGCGCTGAGGGGTGTCTCCCGTCATCGTCGACACCAGCGTCCTGCTGGCGTTCTTCGACGCTTCCGAGCCCGACCACGAGGCTGTGTCGGACTTGCTGGCCGTAGCCGATGTCCTGGTCGTCTCGCCGTACGTTGTGGCCGAGCTCGACTACCTTGTCGCCACCCGGCACGGGGTGGACGACGAGCTGGCTGTGCTCGACGAACTCGCTGGCGGGGCATGGGACTTGGCTGAGTTCGACGACGAGGGGCTCCGTCGCGCCCGTGAGGTCATCGCCAGCTACCGTGACGAGGCGATCGGCGTGGCGGATGCATCGCTCGTGGTCTTGGCTGAGCGGTACCGGACGCGCACGATCGCCACCCTGGACCGCCGACATTTCGACGTCGTCAGGTCACCCGACGGCGGCTTCTTCGAGGTGCTTCCGCGCGTGGGGTGACGGTGTCGGTGGGATACCTCTCATGGGGATAGGACTTCTCCGACATCGGCGGTCACGGCCATGGATCGGGGCAGCGCCCAAGCGGCTGCGTGGGCAAGCCATGGGAGCAGCGCCTTCGATGGGCCTGAGGCCCGAAGGTGCGTGCTGGTCCTGAACCCCCGCCACCACGTACGGGCGTTCCTCACGCCTCGTGGCGTGTTTGCTACCGAGGCCTCAGCCGGGCGAAGCGTTGCACAGGCGTGCCCTGTGCATGCCCATGCGGCTGCCCTGATCACGGATCTCGACGGCAACCTCTTGGCTGGTGTGTCCTCCGGCGATGTTGGCGACGAGAGCTGCAGCCTTCGTCCGCAGGGCCCGGTCCGGTCAGCTGCTCAGCCGTCGGTGGGTAGCAGGACAAGCTTGCCGTGGGCATGTCCGCCGAGGGTTCCAGTGCGGCAGAAAGGTCAGAGATGGTGAGAACCCGCTTCGGGTCACCGCCGGCGATTTGGATGATCGCTGGTAGCGCGCCGCTGACAGGTGCGGTGGCGAGCACCTGCATGCCGCGGACCAGCGTGATCTGCACTGCGGCGGACCCGACAGTGGTTCCGGTACCGCGGACGAGGACGCCCTTCCCCCGGTCGAGACCGAGGCGGGCCAGGTGCCAATAGGCCGTCGAGAGCGCCATGGGAAGTGCGGCGGCCTGAGCCGGACCGAGGGCCTCTGAGTTGGCGAACCAACGGTCCATGATCGCCCGACCTGATGCACTGGCGCTTGGTTGGTTCGCCCAGTCGGCCGGGGCCGGCCGGCACCCCTCTGTGGTAGCGCCCGACCCGCCGTACCCCCCGTTCGGCACTCGGCCGGTGGCGGGGGCGCTCCCGGGTGCGGCCTACCTGGCGCGGAGGCCTCCCGTAAGGGTATGACATGGAGCAGGCCGTCAAGTCGCAGAGGCAGTGGAGGCTGGTATGGACATCGTTAGTGCCTACCGGGCGGGGCGCCCGCCAGTGGGCCCATTGGCGGCATGTGCGGCCCCCCGGGCATCCTGGCCGGGCCCTGCCAGGTGGGGGTCTTGAGCAGGGCCGGGGATGGCGATGGCCGGCAAGGTGGCGCCCGGGCACGGCTGATAGCGAGGTGCGAGGCTCTGCCCGGTGCCGAGGCGGCCCATCCCTTCGGCGAGGGCACGCTTGTCTACAAGGTGGGCGGGAAGATCTTTGCGCTGATCTCGATGGGGGGACCGGCCCGCGTCAACCTCAAGGTGGACCCCGAACTGGCCCGGTCCCTGGTCCGGGACTACCCCGGTATCACGCCGGGTTACCACATGAACAAGCAGCACTGGGTCACAGTGCATCTGGACAGTCCTTTGCCTGCGGACATGGTGGAGAGCATGGTCGAAGACTCATACGACCTGGTCGTCTCGGGCCTCTCGCCCAAGGTGCGAGCCGGGCTCGCCCGGGCTGCCCGGGGGCCGACGCGTGGGGGTGGCGACAGGCCACCCTCGGCCCGACCGTAGCCGGCAGCACCGGGGGCCCGATCGTTGGGAGATCGGCGCTCGTCGGGCCCGTCGTGGTGATGCTCCAACCCTGCGGGCCATCCCCGCCGGCCTCAGGGCTCCCAGGGGGTGTTCGACGTGGTGTCCCCGGTGCGGTAGACCTGTCCCGTGGAGGGCCCGGCAGCGCAGATGACGATCGGGGAGTTCTCGCACCGGTCCCGACTCTCGCTAAAGGCCCTCCGGTTGTACGAGCGCATTGGGTTGCTTCGACCTGTAGCCGTCGATCAGGACAACGGCTACCGCCGGTACCACGAGAGCCAGCTCTTCACGCGTCTGATCGTCCTCCTGCGCCTGCTGGACATGCCCCTACCCGAGGTCGGCAAGGTGGTGTCCGCGCCCCCTGCCGACGCCGCTCATCTCATCGACTCGTACTGGGCCTCGGTGGAGGCTCGGGTTGCCACCCAACGGCAGGTGGCAACCTGCTCAGGAGAGGAGTAGCCGGACCGGAGATGCCCGCCTCGGAGCTGCCGGTCCTGGAACGTGAGGTCCCGGAGCAGACGGTGCTTACCGAGCAGCGGCACGTCTTCATCGGTCAGCTGACCTGGCACCCGCAAGCCGCCGCCCGACTAACTAACAGCGCATGCTCTGCGGTGCGGCGGCGTAGCGGGCGAACGTTTCGTCATCTTTCATGGCATGGTCACCGCTGACAGCGACGGTCCGGTTGAAGTGTGCGTTCCGGTCGGCCATCCGCCAGAAGACCCGGCCGAACTGGCCTGGCGGCTCGAGCCCGCGCACCGGGAAGCGTTTATCTCGGTGACCAAGGAACAATTCGAGCCTCCGGCGGTACTTGCCGTCTACGACAAACTGGCACGCTGGGTCGCCGCACCTGGGCGCAGGCCGGCGAGGCACCGGTCGAGTGCTGCACTACCTTGCGTGCAGGCGTCACCGCGCCGGACAGTTCGGCTACCCGCTCGGTCCCGGCACACCGGGAGGCGTATGTGCGCATCACGAAGCGAACCGTGCAGTCTGGCAAGCTCGGTGACGTCTACGTAGCGATCGAGAAATGGATCCAGGACCAGGGCCTGGAAGTGGGCGCCGCCCCCAGGGAGACGTTTTGGACCGACTTCTATTCCGCAGCCGAGGACGACGAGGTTTTCGACGTGGCGTTCCCGATAAGCCTGTGTTTACAGTCGGTAACACCCAGTTCACGTACCACTGCTGCTCGCCAGCGGTCGACGTCCTCTCCCCACGAGTTGGCAGCCCTGCGCTGGATCGTCTCAACCGCGGTAAGCATGTCAGACGTTGGGGAGGGGGAGGCGGTACGGGGCCCGGTGGTGAGGTCCCTGCCGTCCAGCGGGGGTGTTGCCGTGCCGGTCGAGCACGCCCGTCACCCTCCCAACGCGACCACAAGGGGGCACCGGGGCTGCGCATGACCTCGCGGCGGTTGCACCGGCACGGTCAGGAACGGGCCTTTATCGCCAGTCCACGTGCTTTGCAAGGACCTTGGCGGCGTCGGTCAGGGCTGGGTGGCCGTCGATGTCCTCCACTCTTTCGTCCGCAATGTGGACAGTCGACCACAGGGTCAGCAACGTCCATTGCGGACGGTGGTACGACCACCAGGAGATGCCGGCCCAATGCCCCTCGGCGAACACTGCTCCGGCAATGCTCTGAGTGCGGGGCCGGTTCCTCACGACGATGTCAGTGGGGCGCAGGTGACGGTCCAGGAGAGCTTGCGCGTCGTCCAGGTCCAAAAGGGGGTTGGCGGTCTCGTCGATCCTGTAGGTCCCAAGCCGGCGCACCGAGCCCGCAGGGAAGGGGGCAGCCAGCATGGCAGGGGACCAGGTGCTGAGGTTGGCGAAGGCCTCGCCGACCGCCGCCTCGGCACTCGCTGCCAGGTACCGGGCGAGGTAGAGAGCCGGGTTGTCCCAGCGTCCCTTGCCCTGGAGCGGGTGCACGTAGAGAGGGTGGCCAGGCTCGCCCGGCTTGGCCCTTGGCAGGTGAGGGAAGACCCTGTAGAGGAGCACAGTGCCGTCGCTCAGGCGTAGGCGCCGGCGGCTTCAGCCTCTATTGCCTCGACCACCTCGGTCGAGCCCCGCCGGGCCAGGACGTCGATCGGCCGGGCACCTTCCAGGAACGAATTGGCGGTCGTGAGCCAGTCGGTGACCAGGCTCTCGTCCCATACCAGGAGCAGCCGGGCAACTACGTGGTCCAGGTCCACCAGGAGCGGGGCGGCGAGCGTCCCGGGGACCTCGGCGCCGCTCTTCCAACGGCTGGGTTGGCTGGGTGAGACCCCCATCAGAGAGGCGAGGTTGTTGTTGCCGAGCAGGTTGACCAGGCGTCGGGCCCTCTCGTCGGGCGCCCAGGCCGGGACGGGCGGCGCCTCGGCTTCGACGGCGGTCCCGCCACGGGCCGGCGCCCGTTCGCGCACCACGACGTCGGTGCCACGCGTCCTCTTTGGCCCGGGCGCGAACGACCGGGTGGTACCCACCACGTTGGCCCTGCTGACCGGCACGACCGTGCCGGCCGCCAGCGGGGCCACCGGACGGGCTGGGTGCTGTACGGTCCGTTGTGCTGCTTCCCGAGGGCGCTCAGCAGCCTCCGCAGCGCTCGTCGTACCGTTGTCAGCCGAGCGGGCTCCGCCTCTTGTCCTGGGCACGCTCCCACTCTACCCAATGATCTTGTTGGGTGGCACCGGCGTGCCGTGGTCAGCCCGGCGCCCGGTACCCGCACCGGGAGAAGGCCCCGGAGCTGGTCGTCACTCCACGAGCCCGGGGCGGGTCAGGGCGCTGACGTAGTGGAGCGGTACCGCTTCGGGAGGGCCCGGGCGCCCTAGCAGGTAGCCCTGGCCGTAACTCGTGCCGAGGACGCGCAGGGTTTGCAGCTCGGCCTCGGTCTCCACTCCCTCGGCCGTGACCCTGGCACCCGTGTCCGCGGCGAACGCGACCACTGCCGTGGCGAGGCTGCGGCGGACGGGGTCGATGTCGATACCCCGCACCAGCTCCATGTCCAGTTTGATGATGTCGGGGGCCAGCTTCACGATGTGGGAGAGACTGGCAAAGCCGGCCCCTGTGTCGTCCACGGCCAAGGCAGCGCCGCAGCTCCGGAGGGCGTGGAGGAGCCTCCTGAGCAGTGGGTAATCGTCCACCTCGACGTGCTCGGTCAGCTCGATGATGAGCCGCCTGGGGTCGATCGAGCGCAGGACCTCCAGGCTGTCGGGGTGCTGGAGGGCCTCGGGCCCGATGTTGACGGCAACTCTGCAAGGCACTGGGAGGAGCGCTGCCCGTGCGATGGCTTTGGCCACTGCGGCAACCTCGAGGGTGGGGCCGAGCCCCGCCCTGGCAGCCTCGGCGAACCAGGCGTCAGGGGGCCGGTAGGGCCGGGGGCGAAAGCGGGTGAGCGCTTCGACGGCTGCCAACGACCAGTCCTGCAGGTCGAACTCGGGCTGGAAGACGATATCGAAATCGTCCTGGGACAGCACGTCCTCCACCCGACGACGGGCATCCACGTCCTCTGACAGCCCCGGCGCCAGCACATTGGCCATGAACCGGGACGTCTTGACCACCCGGTCGGTGCCGGCGGCGGATGGAGGGGCACCGTCCTGGGCCGCCAGTACGTCCGCCGTGGCTCGCGCCATCTCGGAGGCGGTCGTGATGGCGGTCGTGATGAAGGTGGCGAGCGCACCCAGCGTGGCTACGTCATCGTCATCGAAGGCGAACTTGCGCGAGGAGGACACCTTCAGGACGCCGACGGGGGCCGCGTGGTAGAGGAGGGGTACACATATCATCGAGATCGCCCCGACCTTCATGCAGGCAGCCCGGTCCACGCGCTCGTCCGTCGTTGCGTCGTCGCAGCGCAACGTCATCGAGCGCAGCACCGCTTGGCCCGACAGGCTCGTCGCGAGGTCGAGCTGGAGGCCGACGGCCGTGCTGAGGCTGCCGGCGCAGCACACGTAGGTCATCGTGGGCCCGTCCACGAGCTCCACCACGGCTCCCTCTGCGCCGGGGATGAGCACCAGCGCCTGGTCCACCACACGCCGCATCATGGACTTCGGGCCGGACGCTTCGCGTAGAGCGCTGTCGAGCGTGTCCCGTTGCTCCATTCCCGCCCTCCCGGAGCCGAGCTCTCAGAGTGTCATCGCGACCTTATCGGCCACGACCTGAGATTGCTTAGTGGCCCGGTGGGGGTCGGGACGAGCCGGCAGCCGCACCGGGGCTCACCCGGTCACGCATGGGGCCGGACGGCTCGTTGAGGGGCACGCTGCGGTCTCAAAGCCCTTGTTGTGCGCGGTCAGTTTGCGGGAACTGCGCTCACAGGCGTGCAGGCCGGCCCGATGGCGTGCGCGCTCAGCGGCCTGATGCCGGGTCACGGGCCGTCCTGCACCTCTGCCTGGTGCAGATGAACAGTTCGGCATCCCGACGGGGCCCGTGCGGGACCCCGTTACGTTCGACGAGGCCGCTGGCCCGTCGCCACGGCCGTCACGGGCGCTGCCTCGACCGAGCTTCGATGGTCGTCCGGTCCCCATCAGTGGTGGCTCTCGCGCTACGGCCGCGGGCGCGTGGTGGGATGATCTAGATGAGGTCTGCGGTGGTGCCGGGCCAGGTCGGGGTTGTGGCCGGTCCGGGCGTAGAGCGAGGAGGTCACAGGTAAATGGACCAGAGCGCCGGCTCTCCTTCCGAGCGGGTTGCCCAATGGTCGGGAGGGCAGGGGCCGGACGACCAGCAGGACTGTGCCGGTGACCCGCCGTGCCTGGCAGCTCAGGTGTGCCCGTCCTGTGGGGGTGTACTGGCCGAAGGCCACCAACCGGGATGTGCGCTGGCTGACCTGTCGGCTGACTGAGCAGCCAAGGGGCGGAGAGACGGGGGGGCCTGGTTGGCGGCGCAGCTGAGGACCGAGCGCCTTGTCCTACGACGTTGGCGGGCCGAAGACGACGAACCGTTCGCAGCCCTCAACTCCGACCCGGAGGTCATGCGCTTCTTCCTATCGCCACTGACGCGCTCCGAGAGCGATGCGCTGGCGGAACGGGCCGACGCCGCTCTCGCTCGTGACGGGTTCGGCCTGTGGGCGGTGGAGGTCGTGGCAACCGGGGCCTTCATCGGGTTCACGGGCCTGAGCGTCCCCGGGTTCGAGGCCCATTTTACGCCGGCCGTCGAGGTGGGGTGGCGACTGGCCCGGCCGGCGTGGGGGCACGGGTATGCCACCGAGGCTGCCACGGCTGCCCTCGATCACGGCTTTGGGGCCCATGGCCTCGAGGCGGTGGTGTCGTTCACGGCGGAGGGCAACCTCCGGTCCCGGGCTGTCATGGAGCGCCTTGGCATGGAGCATGACCCATCGGACGACTTCGTCCACCCCCGGCTGCCCAGCGAGCACCCGCTCGCCCCCCATGTTCTCTACCGGCTCGGGTACGCCACGTGGCAGTCACGCAGAGCCGGCACGTGCGGGTGAGCGGGCCCACCTACCGGTGTCATGACGCCAGGGGCGCGTGCGATGGCTATATACCTGTCAGCGCCTCCAGGCGGGTGCCGTTGGCCACGAGCAGCGTCCCCCCGGCCGCCGCGAGCCAGGGGAAGTGGGTGACCGGCGGGGACAGGGAGAGGCTCTGGAGCACCCGGCCGCTTGCCGAGGAGAGCGCTACCAGGCGCCCGTCCTGCTCCTCCTCGAACACTCTGCCGCCTGCGGTCAGGATGCTCCCCGCACCTCCGGCACTCGACCGCCAGAGCACCGTCGCCGAGCGGCCGGCCACCCTGAGTGCCACGACGCCTCCCGTGCACGGCACGTAGACGGTGCCGCCGCGCACTGCGTCGGCCCCATAGGCACCCTGGCCCGGGCAGACCGGTACGGAAGCCAATTGCCCGCCCACCCCTCCGAGGTGCGCTGTGCTGACGAGGAACCCTTCACCGGCCTTGCCGACCTGGAACGCCAAGCCCCCGGGCAGCAGGGCTGGCCCGGTGGAGCCCAGGTCCAGGTCGGCGACGTTCCACTGCGCCCATGCTCTGGGGGCAAAGTACGAAGCCTGCCGGAGGTCCGGGGCCAGTTCGATCACTGCGTCCCCTCCGTCGAAGGGCTGACCCGGTGAGGCGGCGCTGTTACCCGTCGCAAAGAGCAGCCTCCCATCGGGCAGCAGGTCTGGCCCTCCGACCTCCCACACGGCGCCCTCGCGTGCGGTGGGCGTGCGCCAGTACGCCAATGCGCTGCCCGCCGTCACCGGGACGGACACGATCGCGCCCCGGTAGCTGCCGCAATCACCATAGAGACCGCCGAAGGCGACGTAGACACGGCCATCCGCGAACGCCAGGGCCGAGCGCTGCTGCTCGGCGGTGGGGTCGGTGCCCGGCACGGCGACCGGTTGGCGGCGTACTACGCGGCCTGTCCGCGTGTCGAGGGCTACGACCTCGTGCTGTGGCCTTCCGGCGACAGACGTGAGGACGACGGCCCACAGTTCGTGCCGGGCGGTGTCGAGCACCGGTGCCCCTGTGATCCCCGACGGGTTGATGTCCCCCCCGCAGGCCAGCCCCGAGGTCACAGGGCTGGCGACGTGGGTGTGCCAGACCATGGCTCCTGTTGCGAGGGCGAAGGCGTAGACGCTGTCGTCCTCAGTGGCGACGTAGGCGCAACCACCGGCGACCACAGGCTCGGCGTAGATGGCGCCATCGAGGGCACCGCTCAGCCAACGGCGTCGCAGCGGAGCGGTCACATTGGCCCCGGTCGCGCTCTGCGAGCGAGCACGGCCGCCTCCGAACTGTGGCCACGGCGCCTGGCTGGGCGCCGCAGTTGGGCCGCACTCCTGTGCCGGCCCTGTTTGTGACCTGGTGGCGGTGCCCACCGGCCCGGCACCGGCCAGCCCAGCCAGTAGAGCGCCGGTCACCAGCAGCGGTGCAGCGGGTGACCAGTACCTCCGACCGATCGGCACCCGCCCATTGTGCCTGCCCGTGCCGGCCCACTGTGCTCACTGCAGCGTTGCCTGACAGGCCCTGCAGGCGGTCCTCCTTGTGCCATGTGGGCCGCCCCGGACCGTCCTTCTCCTCACCAGTGGTACCAACGGCTGCTCCCGCCCGTTCCGGAACGGAAGGCGAAGCCGGCCAGCCAGAAGATCAACGCCACAGCTGCAGCGATCCACAGCCAGTGCAAGGTGAACCCCAAGCCGAACAGCACGATCGTGATCAACAGGAACAAGAGAAGTGCAGCCAATTCACTTTCCTCCTAGCCGGGTGCCAGCCCACGCGCCGGTGCTCCACCCGCTCCACCGCGACGTACCCGCCAGCCGGCTGGTTGACACCTCGGCCGGTGACCGCAGAACGCCCGAGGGCCTCTAGCCGGTACTGGCCCCGGCCGTGCAGCAGGTTGCGATCAGCCTGCGCTCACGGTCGCAGAGGTCCCGGTACAGTGCAGCCGTGGCCAGGTCAAGCTGGCCCTGGAGACGCCGAGAGGTGATCCGGTCGAGCTGGCGGCGCAGCGCACCGAGTTCTGACGAGCGTTCCACCGCCTCCAGCCTGGCGCCTCAGCGGTACCGGGGCACGGGGCCCTGGGGCTCTATCAGGTGGACCATAGGGCCCTGTGCCGGTCGGGCTCAGGTGGCGGGTCGTGTGTGCCTGGCTGCGGCCACGCGCCGGGCCCACTTGTCGGCCGCTACCACCATGGAGCCTCCGGCTGCGAGGAGAAGGAGGCGCAACCACGCGCCCGCTCCGATCGGTGCCGTGCCGAAGAGCGTGTTCATGGCGGGGAAATAGGTGATCGCCACTTGGGCCACGGCCTGCACCAGGATGCCGCCCAAGGCCCAGGGGTTGGAGAGCAAGCCGATCTGCCAGACCGACCGCGTGGAGGACCGGCAAGCGACGAGATAGAACGCTTCGGTGGCGACGAAGAAGTTGAGGGCAGACGTCCGTGCCTCGTTGACAGGGGCACCTCCCGCCTGCTCCCACTGGAAGAGCCACATGGCGCCTCCTACCAGTACCGCCGACATCACTATGACCCGGAGGGCGAGAGGCCGTGTCAACAGCGGTTGACGGGGGTTGCGAGGACGGCGGAGCATGATGTCGGCTTCCTTGGGCTCGAAGGCGAGCATGAGGCCCAGTGCGACGGCGGTCGTCATGTTGACCCACAGGATCTGGACGGGCATGAGGGGTAGCGTCGCCCCCAGAAGGATGGCGACCAGTACCACGAGGCCCTCTCCGACGTTGGTGGGCAGCGTCCAGGCGATGAACTTCGTCAGGTTGTCGAAGACCCCCCGCCCCTCCTCCACCGCTGCTTCGATGGTGGCGAAGTCGTCGTCGGTCAGGACCATGTCTGCTGCGTCCTTGGCCACCTCGGTCCCGCCTTTGCCCATGGCCACCCCGATGTCCGCCTGACGGAGGGCGGGCGCGTCATTGACGCCGTCGCCGGTCATGGCCACGATGTGGCCGCGGGCCTGGAGCCCCTGGACGATGCGCAGCTTCTGTTCCGGGGTCACCCTGGCAAAGACGGAGGCTCCTTCGACCGCGGCCGGGTACTCGCTGGGGCCCAGCTGGGCAAGCTTGGCGCCGGTCAGCACATGGCGGCCGTCGCCCGGTGGCCCAATGCCTATCTTGTCCGCGATGGCCGTGGCCGTGGTCGGGTGGTCCCCCGTTATCATCTTCACCTCGATCCCGGCAGTGTGGCACGCCCGTACTGCAGCGACCGCCTCGGGCCGGGCGGGGTCAGCCATGGCTACGAGCCCGGTGAGGGTGAGAGCCCCGGTCAGGTCCTCGACGTCGGCGCCCCAGCCGGCACCCACAGTGGCCATGGCCATGGCCAGCACCCGCAGGCCCTGAGCGGCCAGGGCATCGGCTTCGCGGAGGACCTCAGCCCCGTCCAGGGGGAGGGTGGCCCCGTCGTGGCCCATCTGGTCCCCGCAGAGGGTGAGCACCCGCTCGGTGCCGCCCTTCACGAGCACGAGCTTGTGGTCACCTTCCTGGTGGAGGGTCACCATGTACTGGCGCTCGGAGCTGAACGGCACCGTCGTCTCCCGCGGGTGGCGGACGGCCCATCGTCCGCGGTCGAAGCCCGCCTTGTCGGCGAGGACGAGCAACGCGGTCTCGGTGGGGTCCCCGCTCACCTCCAGGTGCTCGCCGCCGGTGGAGAGGTGGGCGTCGTTGCAGGCGGCAGCGGCGGTGACGGCCCAGGCGAGGGCCTGGTCGTCCGCGAGGACGACGGGCCTGCCACTGGCGTCGAGCACCGTCCCGTCCGCCCGGTACCCGGCGCCCGTCACATGGTACGTACGCCCGGCTGCCCACAGCGCCTGGACGGTCATCTGGTTCTCGGTCAGGGTGCCGGTCTTGTCCGAGCAGATCACGGTGGTGCTGCCCAGGGTCTCCACCGCCGGCATGCGGCGCACGACGGCCCGACGCCGGGCCATCCTGCTGACCCCGATGGCCAGGGTGATGGTCATGGCCGCGGGCAGGCCTTCGGGGATGGCACCCACGGCCAGTGCGACGGCGGCGCTCACCATGTCGGCGACGCTCTCGCCGCGTGCCACTCCCACGGTGAAGGTCAACGCCGCCAGCCCGAGGATGGCAACCGTCAGGAGCGTGCTGAAGCCGGCCAGCTTGCGGGTGAGGGGTGTTGCGAGCTCATCGGCGGAGCCGACCAGGCGGTGGATCTCTCCCACCTCGGTCTCGGCCCCGGTGGCGACCACGACACCGGTCCCACGGCCATGGGTGACGAGGGTGCTGGAGTACACCATGTTGGAGCGGTCGGTCACCGGCGTTGTCGGTGGCAGGACCACCTCTTCCTTGGGCACCGGCACTGACTCCCCGGTCAGGGCGGACTCGTCCACCTGGAGCTCGCCCACCTCCAAGAGGCGCAGGTCGGCGGGCACCTTGTCGCCCGCTTCGACGAGGACGACGTCACCGGGGACGAGCTCTGTTGAGGCGATGGTCCGCTGCCGCCCATCGCGGCGCACCCGGGCCTGCGTGCGGACCAGCGAGCGGAGGGCCTCGAGGGCCGTCTCGGCCTTGGACTCCTGGACGAAGCCGACCACGGCGTTCACGAAGACGACGCCGAAGATCACGGCGGCATCGACGTGGTTCCCGAGGGCCATCGTGAGCGCGCCGGCGGCGAGCAGCACGTACACGAGCGGGTGGTGCACCTGACGGGCCAGCCGGACGAGGGGCCCCGCCACCGAGGCGGGCGGGAGCTCGTTGGGCCCGAAGCGGGCGAGGCGCGCCCGGGCCTCATGAGTGGAGAGGCCGCCGGTCAGGTCGGTGCCCAGGATGAGGACGACCTGGTGGGCCGCGAGCGCGTGATGTGGGCCCATCGCCTCGGCCAGGGGCGGTGGCATCTCGATGAGGCGGTGGTTGGGCATCGCGGTGAGCCTTTCGAGGGCGTCGGTGACCAGTGTCGGGCACCGCATCTGTACCCGTCAGGGACGAACGGCCCACAACGGCCCGCCGGGGGGAGTGCCGGGCATGCCGCGGGGGGAGATGTGACCTTAGCCCCCTGGTGGGCGTCGACGGCCCTCCTTCAATGGTCGTGGTGGTCACTCGCCGGTCGACCTCGCCACGGGCATCTGCCCCGCTGCTCCGCAGGGCCCATGTCGCCACCTGGCGCAACTGGGTGGTGTCGGGGCGGGAAGAGGTGGTACGCCGCCTCGGAGGTGCTGAACGTGCCCGCGTGGTCGTCGTCCTGGCAGCCGTAGGCGCGCTCGCCAGTGCTGACGCCGCAACGGTGGGGGCGTCGGCAGGCCCCTTGCGTCGCTCGCTCGGCATAGACAACACCGACATCGGCCTCCTGGTCTCCCTGAGCTCGCTCGTCGGGGCTGCCGCTTCGGTGCCCTTCGGGGCACTGGCCGACAAGGTGCGCCGCACGGCTCTGCTCGGCGGTGCGGTGGTGCTGTGGGGTGGAGCGATGCTCTGGAGCGCGACGGCAGCAGGCTTCGACCAGCTCCTCCTGGCCCGGCTCGGGCTCGGCTTCGTCATGGCCGCGGCTGGGCCGGCCGTTGCCTCCCTGGTGGGCGACTACTTCCCCGGAGGTGAACGGGGCCGGATCTACAGCCTCCTCGCCATCGGCGAGCTTGTCGGAGCCGGCCTGGGCTTCTCCATCACCGGTGACGTCGCCGCACTGTCGTGGCGCGCCGCCTTCGTGGTGCTCGCCCTACCGGCCTTTGGCATCGCCTGGCTGGTCGTCCACCTGCCCGAACCCCG
This sequence comes from Actinomycetes bacterium, assembly GCA_021850325.1. Lineage (GTDB taxonomy): Bacteria > Actinomycetota > Acidimicrobiia > Acidimicrobiales > Palsa-688 > JAJZMF01. The sequence goes on along the minus strand of JAJZMF010000033.1, from coordinate 2,520 downwards.
GCGTGGAGAGGTCGCGTTCCCGACGGCCCCGGCCCTTGGCCCGCCGGACGGCCGGCCCACGGGTGCCGGCGCAGCCGACAAGGCCGGTGCCCTTCTGCCCGCGACCGACGCCCAGCAGTTGTCGGTCGAGCGCGGCGTGGCGCCCGACCTGCGCCTGTCCCGTGCCGACCCGTCGCGCCTGGGCCTCCCCGGGGCCACCCGCTACGTGCTGCGGGTGCGCACCAACGTCCTTCTCATCGTCTCGGCTGCCTGCGGGTACTACTTCCTGGCCGGGGCCCAGACCTTCGGGGTCGAGTTCGTCCGCGGCCAGTACCAGGTCAACCAGGCCCTCGCCAACTTGTTGATGATCGCCATCGGCGCCGGCGCAGTGGTGGGAGTGCTCGTGGGCGGCCCTCTCGGGGACCACCTGCTACGGCGTGGCCGGCTGAACGGGCGCGTCCTCGTCCCGGCCGTAGCGGCATGCGTCACCCCTCTGCTCTTCGTCCCGGCCATCCTGACCCGAAGCACTCTGACGGCGTTGCCCTACCTGGTCCTGGCCGCGGCTGCTCTGGAGGCCCAGAACCCCCCTATTGACGCGGCGCGCCTCGACATCATGCCGGCGCCGCTGTGGGGCCGGGCCGAGGGCGTGCGCACCCTCTTGCGGGCCCTGGCGCAGGCGATGGCCCCCTTGGTCTTCGGCGCCACCTCTGAGCTGTTCGGCGGCGGCCAGAGGGGGCTGCAGTTGACGTTCCTCGTGATGCTCCTACCCCTCAGCGCCAGCGCCCTGTTCCTTCTCCGGGCATCACGTACCTATCCCACCGACGTTGCCGCGGCGGCGGCCGTCGCTTACGCAGCGGGCACCGCCGGCACGCCCTCGGTCCGCTCTCCCTCGGGGCGCCGCCGTGCCGGCGGGCGCGAAGGGGGGCGGCCTTGAGGGCGGAGGAGGGGGTCGGGACGCCACCGACGGGCCATCTGGTGCTCCCGGTGGTGGGTGCCTCGGTCAGCCGAGGGCGAGCTCGCCCCGGCCGTCCCCGGCGCCCTTGCCGGTGAACAGGTTGGCCAGCTCCCCAGCGGGCATGGCGGCGCCGAAGTAGAAGCCCTGGCCGAGCTGGCAGCCCAGCTCGGCCAGGGTGGCAGCCTGTGCCGGCTCCTCGATCCCCTCGGCGACGCAGGTGAGGTTGAGGGTCTTGGAGAGCGCGACAACGGCCTCCACGATGGCCGTGGCGTGCAGGTTGGAGCCCAGCCCGGCCACGAAGGAGCGGTCGATCTTGACGGTGTCGACGGGGAAGCGCTCGAGGTAGGTGAGCGAGCAGTAGCCGGTGCCGAAGTCATCGATGGCGAGGCGTGCCCCGGCCTCGCGGAGCCGGGCCAGCTCCCGCACGACCCCCTTGTCGCCGTCGATCAGCACCCCCTCCGTCAGCTCCAGGACCAGTTGGTCAGGGGTCACCCCGTGGCGTTGGGCGCGCTCGAGCACCCGGCTCGTGACGGTCAGGTCGGAGAGGTCCCGCCCGGACAGGTTGACGGCCAGATGGAAGCCGGAGGGCGCGCCCCACTCCGCCATCTGGGCGCAGGCGCGGTCCAGCACCCAGTCGCTTATGGGGCGTATGAGGTCGGTGTCTTCGGCGACGCCGATGAACGAACCGGGGAACACCAGCTTCCCGTCCATCTGCTCCATCCGCAGCAGCGCCTCGGCTCCTACGAGCCGCCCCTCCGAGAGGTCGAAGATCGGCTGGTAGAGGAGCCTGAACAGGTCCTTCTTGAGCGCACGGCGGAGGTCGAGCTCCACCGCCTGGCGCGCCCTGGCCCTGTGGTGGAGCCGCTCGTTGTACACCTGCCAGCGGTGGCGTCCGCCGTGCTTGGCCTCGTACATGGCGGCGTCGGCCTGGCGGACCAGTTCGTCCGGGTCGGAGGAGGCACGGGTTGTGACGGCCACGCCGATGCTGGCGGTCAGCTCGAACGACTTGCCGGCCACGTGGACCGGCCTGCCGACCGCCTGTTGCACACGCTGCACGATGTTGCCGGCGTCCTCCTCGGCGGCCACCGAGCACACGACGAGGAACTCGTCACCTCCAAGACGTGCCGCCGTGTCCGGTGCCCGCACCTCGGTCGCCAGGCGCCGGCCCAGTTGGCGGAGCACCTCGTCGCCCACCTCGTGCCCCATGGTGTCATTGACCCGTTTGAAGAGGTCGAGGTCCACGAACAACACCGCCACCGTCCCCCGGGTGCGGGAGAGCTGGCACAGTGCCAAGCGGAGGTGGTCCATGGCCAGGTGCCGGTTCGGCAGGGCAGTGAGGTGGTCGTGCATGGCCCGGAACGCGAGGTCCTCCTCGGCCAGCTTCTGGGCCGTGACATCGTCGACCTGGACCAGGCAGCGCCGGGGCTGGCCAGGGAGCTCGGCTACGCTCACCCTCGCCCACACCACTAGGCCGTCGGCCCGCACCCACCGGCTGAGCTGCCGCTTGGGTTCACTGAGCAGCTTCTGCACCAGTGTGCCTGCGTCTGCGGCCGGAGCGTCGTCGTCGAAGAGGAGCAGGTCGCTCA
>JAJZMF010000023.1 GCA_021850325.1 Actinomycetes bacterium | reverse complement strand
GGGCCCAGCAAGAGCGTCGTCGGCGCGTGGTACGGAGCGGCAGGTTCGTAGGCGTTGTCGATCGGGCCGGCCGTCCATAATGCCGTCCTATGCTCCCTGTCGAGCGTGGGCGACCGCCCAACGTTACGGTGTAGCTCGGGATGGATCTTTCTGTAGGCCGCCGAGACCTCGTCATGCGCAGCCACGACGCTCATCGGCAGGGCGCGCTTCGTCGCGATGAGCATTGATGGGCTCGTCCGTCCACCTGACGACCGACACAGGAACGGAGATGGAGTAGACATGGCCGACGAACGCGGGTGTGCGCGATGACCACAGGGGGTGGGGCACACTGAAGCTCCTTCTCACATCCGCAGGCATCAGCAACCCCAGCATCCACGACACGCTGGTCGACCTGCTGGGAAAGCCGATCGCCGAGTCAAACGCTCTCTTCGTCCCGACCGCGATCTACCCCTTTCCCGATGGTGCTGCCAAGGCGTTCCAGGCGGTCTCCGGAAAGGCCAAGAGCCCATTGTGCGAGCTGGGCTGGAAGTCGCTGGGAGTGCTGGAGCTCACCGCCCTGCCCAGCATCGACAAAGCGGTGTGGGCGGCAACGGTGCAGGAGGCAGACGCCCTCCTGGTCTGGGGTGGCGATCCCGTGTACCTGTCCTACTGGATGAAACAATCGGGGCTCGCTGAGCTCTTCGCGAGCTTGAGGCCAGAGACGGTCTACGTAGGGGTGAGCGCCGGGAGCATGGCGACGTCCTCCATGTTCGGTGAGACGTATTTCGCTCCGCCAAACTGCAGCGGTGAGAGGCTGTCATCCGAGGACATCGTGTTCGCTGGGCCAGAGGGAGAGCTCACGATGACCTTGGTCATGGCCAAGGGAGTGGGGCTCGTTGATTTTGCGATTATCCCGCATGTTGATTACGACGATGACCAGGACGTGGCGAACGCAGAAAAGTGGGCCGGACGGCTACCCGGGCCTACCTACGCACTGGACGATGAGACAGCCGTCAAAGTGGTCGATGGCGCCGTTGAGGTCGTCTCTGAAGGGCACTGGAAGCTCTTCAGCTCCTACCGCCCAGGACGTTCCGGCCAGGGTGCCACCTACCGCCGGCCGGGAGACACCCCAAGGTGCCTCCCTTGCCCTTAAGGGCTGGGTTCGGCAGGTGCGACGCTTACGTGGGCTGCTCGGGCAGCAGCATGAAGTCGCCGGTCCCAGGCTGCGAGCACGAGCTCGGGTTCACCAATAGCCAGGGCGCTGGCAAGGTGAACGGCGTCGGCTCCCCGCAGCGAATGCAGGCGGGTGAGTTGCCCGGCGTGGCGCTCAACGGCGGCCGTCAGCTCGACGGGCCGTACGGTGGGCCAGTACTCCTCCCAGGCCTTTTCGGCTGCCGCCAGGCCTTCCTCATCGAGGTCATGGTTACGACCGGCCGCGGCCAGGGCGGCACGGACTTCGGGGTACGCGAGGCGGCTGGAAAGAGCGGCGTCGCAACCGTCCCACAGTTCAGCCGCCAGTCCGCTGCCGACTTCCTCGACGAGCAGCTTCACCAACGCGCTGGAGTCGAAGTAGACAAGTGGCACCGCGTCAGCGCCGCTGTTCGCTCACCAGACCGGACACTGAATGCCGCGGACGAGGTCGTGAACGCCCGGTCGCCGTTGTCCTCTGAGCGCGCTCGGGGCGGCCGATCACTCCGTCCGCGGCCAAGCGCTCCAGAGTCGCGGCTGCAGTGATACCCAACAGGCGAGCAACCGGGACGCCGCGGTCAGTGACTACGACTTCTTCGCCTTCTCGGGCTCGTCCCAGCCACTCGCTCAAGTGGGCTCTGAGGTCACTTACAGCAACGTCCATGTGATCAATGTACAACTAAGAACTATCGGAACGTACCATTCATGGGTAGGTGGGGCCGTCCCCGAGGAGGCGCCCCATATCGCGACCGTCTACGTGCCCGGACCGCCGGCTGGGAGGCGGCCCGTCGAGGGTCGGACATTGTGCTCGCCTGGCATGACGAGCCGCGAAAGGGGACTGAGAGCGCAGGCCGCCGAGCATGCGTGCCGTCCAGTGCAGGCGGGCCAGCTTGGCCCTTGCCTTGGCGCGGCCAGCTGAGCCTTGCCCGGTCCTCGCAAGAGCCTTGTTGGCCCGCCTCAGCTTTTGCTCGCTTTGGCGGAGAGGTCTCATCTCCTCCCAGGACTTGTAGGGTTCACCAGCGGTGTCGGCAGGCACGATGAGCGAGCGGACAACCCTGCCGGCCCCACCGGCAACGGGTGCCGGCCCTTGGCGCTGCGGCGCTGGTGGTGGGACCGGGCCGCCACCCCGGTGAGCGAGACGTACCAGCGCCGCCCGGGAACGCCGGCGAGGCGTCAGCCAGGTCCATCCGTCGGTCCGCGCACCGGTCATCAAGCGAGCGCTCCGGTCGAGAGCAGGGGGCGGGAGACCGGCGACGAGCCGCTAGTAGACCGAGAAGCCTGTCGGCAGGGTGCCCCGCCCGCACACTGCCATGAGCACCTGCTCTCCCTGGCCCCGGGACAGGGCACGCCCCATCACCTCCTGCAGGCTCACCGCAAGGGCGCCCGAGGGCGCTGCCAGGCCGAGCCCGAGGGCACGGACCAGGTCCAGGGTGTGGACCGTCAGCTCGGCCACCCGCGACGGCAGGTACTCAGCGAGCGTCTGGTGCCGCGCCGGGCTGCCCAGGAAGGCGTCCCCCGAGGTCGAACGAACGCGGCGCACGGCGCTCGCCCCGGCGGCACGCACCGCACCAAGCGGGTCGTCGCCCAGGAGCACCACCGCGGCCCGCCCCCGGGCGGCGATGCTCTGCGGGCTCCAGTACACAGCGTCCGGGGGCTCCTCGGCGACCGGTCGCAGGAGGTACTCCTCGATCAACAGGTGCGCCCGGTTGGCATGCCCGACCAGCTCCCGCACCGTCCACTCCCCCAGTGCGGGCCGGCCCCACGCACCCTGGGGCACCAGCCCCGCCGCAGCCACCAGGAAGCCCGAGGCCTCCTCGTACGCGGACACCAGCGGTCCGTCCACGCAGAGGAGGCTACCTCGTCGCCAGGGCCCATGGAGTGGGTGGGCCGGGGCGGCGCCTGGCTCGGGGCAGGAGGCCTCGGGCCGGCATGTTCGGGCGCGGACCGTCGACCCGTGGTCCCTGTCGGCGCACAGGGAGGCCAGGCCACCTCGGGCCTGTGGGTGACGGGCGACCGGGCACCGCTCGTCCTGCTCTCGGTCACTGGCCACCAGCGGGCAGGCACCCCCGCCCTGGCCCCGGTGGGCGTCACCCGGACGGTGCCAGGAGCGCTGGTGGGGCCGTTCCTCTCCGTGCCGGCCGACCGCCGGTCCGGTACCCCGGGAGGGGGACCGCCGGAAGGCGGTCGGGCCCTTGGACGGTGTCAAGGCAATCCTCGGGCCGGGCGGGCCTCCCCTCCTGGTCAGCGCCGCGCAGCCGGCACTGGGCCCGTGGCCGGGCCTGCACCGCATCGAACGCGCACTCGTCGTGGACGGCCACGAGCTGGACGTGTTGCAACGCCGCACCCTGCTCCGCCACCTGAGCAGGCTCGGCCTCGAACAACTCGCCCGGGTGGCCGCCGCCGTCGACGCACCGACCGGTTCGGTCGTGACGGCACGCCCCGGCCGTCCCGGGGCTACCCGGTACCGGTGGGAGGCGAAGCCGGCCGGGCCAAGGCGGGGCCGTAGCGTCCAGGCCCCGTGGCCGGCGGCGAGGCTGGGGCGCCCGTCGGGGCCATCTCGGAGCTCAGCGTGCTCAGCCTGGGGAGGCCGGTCGGCGCGTTGGTGGCGGCCCCGGTGTAGCTGACGCTGAAACCGTTCGGCCCCAGCGCTCCCGGCACGGACGCGATGTTGCCCGTCTGGTCGGACATGGAGATCTGGTAGGTCCGCCCTGCCGTACCCCTGGCCGAGTAACCGAGACCACTGAAGTCGACGGGCGGCCCGTACGCGGGCATGGGACAGAGGTCCAAGCCAGACTGGGGAGGAGACCACGTGCATGCCGGGTTGGCCGGCTGGTCCGAGTCTTCGACCACCCATTCCACCGAGCCCCCGGGGCCGGCATAGGCCAGGTAGGCACCGAACTGGTCGAAGTAGTCGAACACGCCGCCCGTGGTGTCGTCTTCCAGTTCGATGTCCCACGAGCCCGCCTTCACCTCCGTGACCGTTACCGTGACCCTGTCCCCCACGCTGACGGTCGCGGGAGCGCCGTTGTCCCAGTTGGCGATGGACGATTGCGGCGCCATGTCGGCCGGGGTGATGACCTCCCACCAGGGGACGACGTAGAACTTGCCGGAGCTGCAACTCGCGGCCACCCCGAACGGCGGGCTTGCCTGCAGGTCGATACCGGCCTGCACCAGGTAGGCGTTGCCGGCCCCGTCCACACCGTCCCACACGGACATGACGTCGTTGCAGCTGGCCGCGTAGGTCAGCCCGGGCACGGTGAAGGTGCCCGTCACCGCGGTGGCGGTCAGGGCTCCCGAGGAAGGCCCGACGATCGCATAACCGGACCAGTTGTAGCTGGTGCTGGCCAGAGCAGGGACGGGTGCGAAGGGGGTCGTGGTCGTGGTCGTGGCGGGCACGGTCGTCGTGGCGGGCACGGTCGTCGTGACGGGCACGGTCGTCGTGGCGGGCAGGCTCGTCGTGGTGGGCAGGCTCGTGGACGGAGGCAGGGTGACGGACGGAGGCGCTGGTACGGGCGGCAGTGCCGTCGGGACGGGCACCGTCGTGGTGGCGGGCAGGCTCGTCGTGGTGGCCGGCAGGCTCGTCGGGACCGAGGGCCGGCCCGGCGGGGAGGCGGCCAGGGCCACCGAGAAGCGCCTGGTGGAGACCTGGGCGCCGCGGCGGGCCACCAGGGCGAAGCGGAGCTCGCGCACCCGGGGGGCGGGCGGGGCCCCCACGACGACCCGGGCCGCAAAATGACCCGATGCACAGCTCCTGGCGTTGTGGGAGTAGACGACGGCGAAGGGCTCCTTGGAGACCAGCCGGAGCTGGCAGGTACTGGCACCCGTGGCCCGCGCGTCCACCCGGAAGGGCCCCCCGGTCGCCCCGAGGCGGCCCGGCGAGACGCCGACCGAGAGCACCTGGGGCCGTGGCCCGGGCGGGGAGGCGGCCAGGGCGGTGCCCCCGGCCAGAGGGCTGAAAGCGCTCAGGAGCGCGCCACCGGCCGCTACCACGCCCGCCCATCGAGCCGTCTTCATCTTGGCTGTGCCCTCCGCTTCGCTCGGACCAGGCAGGCTTCGGGGACGCGACGTGACGGCTCAAGCATGGCGGGCCGCAGGCCCGCCGGCAAACCCGGCCCCACCGCGGTGCCAAAGGGCGGGCGATGGTCATCGCGGCGAGCTGCTCCGGGCGGGGAGAAGACCGGCTAGCCCGCCTCAGGCGCTAGCTTGGAGAGGTGGCCCAGCCCGACCCAGAACGCCCGGACAACCTGTCGAACTCAACCTCGGCGCCCGGAGGCGGCACCGCTCCACCGGTCGAGGACGAGGCGTGGGCGGACGACGACTTCCTCGAAGATCTCGACGAGGACGACGAGAGCATGGAGACGGTCGATGCACTGGGGCGCAGGCACGTCCGACGGGCCGCTCCCGAGGGCACCGACGAGCTCCTGGAGAAGGAGGCGCCCCGGCGCACAGGCCTGCCCGACGGTGCCGAGCGCTGGCGTATGCGCAGTGCCACGGGGACCGTCCTCACGGCCTTTGCCATGGGCCTGCAACAGGTGTTCGAGCCCGAGCGCAACCAGCCTGCGATCATCATGGAGACCTCGGGGGAACCTCCCAAGGACCTCCCCGTCGAGGCCCAGTTGGAGCAGCTCGGGCCACGCCAGAGCTCGGTGACGGTGAGGCCCTGGCTGCTCGGCAAGCAGTCCGGTGACCAGGCGGGCGACGACGGGGGCGGCACCAGCGGCAGCCGGCCCGGCCCGGCGGAGACCTGACATGCCTCTCCTCGCGCGCAAGCCGAAGCTGACCCCCGAGGAGAAGCGCCAGCGGGCCAAGGACAGTGAGACCCGGGCAGCGCTGTTCCGGGAGGCACGCTCCGCCGTGCGCACCATGCGCAAGCCAGAGCCCGAGCGGGCCCTGTACGTGAGCGCCTTCCTGGTCGCGGTGGCCGTCTACTCCTTCCTGAGCACCGACGTGGAGACCCTGACCAGGACGGTCAACCACAAGACCGTCTCCTACGAGGCCACGGTCCAGCACCCCGTAGCTGCAGTGGTGCTGGCGGTACTGGCCGTGGGGGCTGCAGTCTCGGTCTACTGGAAGCGCCGGATGGTCACCGGGGTGGCGTTCATGCTCACGGCAGCATTGGGCATCGGCACCCCTCTGCCGCGCTCGGTCCACGGCTACCAGTGGTTGATCTTCCTCGTGCCGGCGGGTTACGTCCTTTGGATGCTCATCTTCCGGATGAACAAGGAACAAAAGGACTACCTGGCCCGGCACAGGCCGGCTGCTGCGGCGACCGGCGCCGGTGGCGGCCGGGCCAAGGGCAGGCCGGCGGACCAGGGCCAGCGGCGGGGCCGGGGCAAGAAGGCCGAGCCGGTGGCGACCCTGCCCAACGGCCGCCCGCTCCCTTCGGCCAGTCGCCGCTACACGCCACCGCGGCCAAAGGCCAACGTCGACAAGTAGCCGGCACCGGCCCGGTCACGGGGCCGCCACCAGGGTGCCTGTGGCCGGCCTCCGAACAGGACGGCGGGCGCCGCGTGGTAGACAAAAAGGATGCTCAGAGAAGCCCTCGGCGGACGCCGGATAGCTATCACCGGTGCCACCGGCTTCCTCGGGACAGCTCTGGTCGAGCGGGCGCTGCGGTGCCTGCCCGGCACCGAGGTGGCTCTCATCGTGCGGCCCGGCCGGCGGGGCGCCAAGGACAGGGTAGAGCGCGACGTACTGCGCAACGACTGCTTCTCACGCCTCCGCCGGGAGCTGGGGCCGGCCTTCGACGGAACGGTCAGCCGGCGCATCATCCCGGTGGCAGGGGACGTCACACAGGACGGCCTCGGCCTCGACGAGGAGGGCCGGGAGGTCCTGGCGGGCTGTACCACGGTGGTGCACTCGGCGGCGACGGTGAGCTTCGACTCCCCCCTCGACGCCGCCGTGGAGGTGAACCTGCTCGGGCCGTCCCGCGTGGCCAGGGCACTGAACGACCTGCACGCCGGCCGCACCAAGCCCCATCTGGTCGCGGTCTCCACCGCCTACGTGGCAGGCAGCCGCCGTGGGCCCGCCCCGGAGGCACCCCTGGCCGAGACGCCCTTTTCGACCCGCGTGCCCTGGCGGGCCGAGGTGGAGGCAGCCCGTCGGGCGCGCTCGGACGCCGAGGCGGCGAGCCGGTCCCCGGAGCGGCTGGCCGCCCTGCGGGCCCGCGCCCGGGCTGAGCTGGGGGCCGCCGGGAGCCCCTTGCTGGCCGAGAAGACAGAGAAGCTGCGCCAGGAGTGGACCGACGACCGGATGGTGGAACTGGGCAAGGCGCGTGCCCACGCCCTCGGGTGGCCGGACGCATATGCGTACTCAAAGGCGCTGGGCGAGTGGGCGCTCCTGGAGGTGCGGGAGGACCTCCCTGTCACCCTGGTCAGGCCGTCGATAATCGAGGCCGCCCTGGCGGAGCCCCATCCGGGGTGGATCAGGGGCTTCCGTATGGCGGACCCGGTCATCATCAGTTACGCCAAGGGCCTCCTGAAGGAGTTCCCGGGCATACCCGAAGGTGTCATCGACGTCATACCGGTCGACCTCGTGGTGGCGGCCATCCTGGCTGTCGCCGCCCGGGGCCCCCTGGAGGCTCCCGACGTCGTCCACGCGGCATCGGGGGCGCGCAACCCGCTGCGCTACGGCGAGCTGGTGGGGCTGGTACGCGACTGGTTCTCCGAGCACCCCCTGGCCGACGACAAGGGCCAGCCCATCGAGGTGCCCGAGTGGTCGTTCCCCGGACGACGACGCGTGCAACGCCAGCTGCGCCAGGCCACCAGGCTGCTGGAGGGGGCCGAGAGGGCACTGCACGCCCTCCCGCTGAGGGGGGACCGGGCCGAGGTGGCGGCCCGGGTGGAGGAGCGCCGGGACGAGGCCGAGCGCGCCCTCGGCTACGTCGAGCTGTACGGCGCCTACACCGAGACCGAAGCCGTCTTCACGGTGGACCGCCTCCTGGGCCTCGCCGCCCAGTTGCCGAGCGACGAGCGGGAAGAGTTCTGCATGGACCCCGCCGTCGTGAACTGGCCCCAGTTCTGCAACGAGATATACCTGCCCGCCGTGGTCTCCCACGCCAGGGTGCGCCTGGCCGGGGCCCGGCGCACCGGGACGGCGGGCCCGACGCCCAGCCGGCGCGAGCGTGCCCTCCAGGCAGTGCTGTCCCCCGATCGCCAGCTGGCCGTCTTCGACCTGGAGAACACCCTCGTGGCGACCAACGTCGTCGACAGCTACGCCTGGCTGGCCACCCGCCGGATGGAACTGGGCGAGCGGGCGCGTTTCACGGCCCGCACCCTCCTGGAGGCACCCCGGATGCTGGCTCTGGACATGGCGGACCGGGGCGACTTCCTGCGCTGGTTCTACCGGCGCTACGAGGACGCCGACCTCGAGCGCCTGCGCCGGGACTCCTGGGAGCTGGCGAGCAACCTGCTACTGGCCAAGTCGTTCCCGGCGGGTGTCCGCCGCGTCCGCCGGCACCGCGAGCTGGGGCACCGCACTCTGCTCATCACGGGCGCCCTGGACTTCGTCATCGAGCCGTTCCGGCCCCTCTTCGACGACGTGGTGTGCGCCCGCATGCGGCCCTCGGCCCGCGGGGGTGAGCTCTCGGGGGAGCTGGAGGAAGCACCGCCCACCGGCGAGGCCAGAGCGTTGATCATGGCCCAGTACGCTGCCGCCCACGGCCTCTCCCTCTCCGAGTGCGTGGCCTACGCCGACTCGACGAGCGACCTGCCCATGCTCGAGGCGGCGGGCTTCCCGGTGGCTGTCAACCCCGAGACCAAGCTGGCCGCCATCGCCCGCAAGAGGGGCTGGCACGTCGAGCACTGGCCACGTGCCGGTGGCTACCGCCGGGCCCTGCTCCCCTTCGGCCCCGAAGTGAGCCCAAAACAGGGGCGCGACGGTCTAACAGACATGGGGCGCAGGGACCTGCCATGAAGGCACTACAGGTGCAGCGGTCCCTGGCCCGCTTCGCCGCGGCCCGGCTGGCCTCTGGGGCCAGGGCCGGCGCCGGGGCCAGGTACGGTCCGCTGACCATGGCCGACATCGAGCCGCCGTCCCTGCCCGGGCCGGGCTGGCAGCGGATCTACCCCCGCCTGAGCGGCATCTGTGGGAGCGACCTGGCCACCGTGGACGGGCGCTCCTCGCGCTGGTTCGAGCCCATCGTCAGCTTCCCGTTCGTACCCGGCCACGAGATCGTCGCCTCGACCGAGGACGGCCACCGGGTCGTGGTCGAGCCCGTCCTCGGGTGCGAAGCCCGGGGCATCTCGCCCATGTGCCCGGCCTGCGCCCAGGGGAGGCGCCGGCACTGCCTGAACCTGACCGCCGGCCACCTCTCCCCCGGCCTGCAGACCGGGTTCTGCGAGACCACCGGTGGCGGTTGGTCGCTGGCCCTGGTCGCCCACTCCAGCCAACTGCACACCGTCCCCGATGCCCTGGCCGACGAGGCCGCAGTCCTGGTGGAGCCGGCCGCCTGCGCCGTCCATGCCGCCCTTACCCCGGTACCCTCGGCGCCCTCCGACCCGGCGTCACCCCTGGCCGTGGTCATCGGAGCCGGAGCGCTGGGCCTGCTGACCATCGCCGCCCTTCGCATGTTCCGGCCCGGCCTCGGCCAGCTGATAGCAGTGGCCAAGCACCCCCACCAACGCAGCCTGGCCCACCAGCTGGGGGCCACGTCGGTCGTGGGGCCGGGCGAGCTGAGACGGGCCGTGCGACGGGCCTCCGGCGGCTGGGTGCTCGACAACGGCCAGCTCAGCGGGGGTGCACCCCTGGTGTTCGACTGCGTCGGCAGCCCGGTCTCCCTGGCCGATGCCCTGGCCGTGACCGCGCCCGGGGGGGCTCTGGTGCTGGCGGGGATGCCGGGGCCGGCGCGTGCCGACCTGACCCCTTTGTGGCAGAGGGAGATCAGCCTGACCGGCAGCTACACCTACGGGCCCGAGCCACTGGCCGGGGGCCGGCACAGCTTCGACCTGGCGGCCCAGATGGCAGGAGAGCTCGGGCTGGAGCGACTGCTGTCCGCCACCTACCCCCTGGAGCGCTCAGCTGATGCCATCTCCCACGCCGCAGAAGCCGGTCGGCGGGCCGCGGTGAAAGTGGCCTTCGACATGCGGGCCGAAAAAAAGCCGTCCATCTAGAAGGAAAGCAAAGGTAGACCATGCCCCGTCCCGGGTTCGTGCTCGAAGTGGACCGGTCGACCCCCCCGGTGCTCATGTGGCACGGGGAGGGTTACCGCCTGGAACGGCTGCCCGCGCAGCGCAGCCGTGTCGTGTACGCGCCCGAGCCGATGGCCCCCCTGGCCGACCCGGACGCCGCCGTCCAGCGGGCCCTGCTCTCCCCTCTCGGGGACAGCTCCCCCCTCCCCGACCTGCTCTTCCCGGGCATGCGCCTGACGATCGCCTTCGACGACCTTTCCCTGCCTCTCCCGCCCATGCGCCGGCCCGACAACCGCCAGAGGGTCATCGAAGCAGTGCTGGAGATGGCGGCCGCAGCGGGCGTGGACGACGTGGTCCTGATCGCCGCGCTGGGCCTGCACCGGCGGATGACCGACGCCGAGCTGCGCCACGCCCTGGGTGACCGTGTCTTCGATGCCTTCGCCCCCAACGGCTGCCTGCTCCAGCACGACGCCGAGGACCCGGAGGGGCTGGTGGAGATCGGCCGGACCGACCACGGCGAGGACGTGGAGGTCAACCGGCGCGTGGCCGAGTCGGACCTCCTGGTCTACGTGAACATCAACCTGGTGACCATGGACGGGGGGCACAAGTCGACGTCCACCGGCCTGATGAGCTACAAGAGCGTGCGCCACCACCACAACGTGCGCACCCTCCAGCACAGCCGCTCCCTCATGGACCACACCCGCTCGGAGCTGCACTCGTCGGCCTGGCGTATCGGCCGGCTGCTCAACCAGCACGTGAAGGTGTTCCAGATCGAGACCACGCTGAACAACGACGCCTTCCCCTCCAACATGGCCTTCCTGCAGAAGAGGGAGTGGGAGTGGGGGGTGCGGGACCGGGCCGCCTACCTGGCGAGCAGCCAGGCCCTCTCGCTGCTCGGGCCGAGCGCCCGGCGCAACCTCTTCCACTCCATCAAGGCTCCCCACCAGATGACCAGCGTCCAGGCCGGCGAGGTGGAGGCCGTGCACGCTGCCACTCTGGCCACGCTGCACCGCCAGCAGGTCGTCGACGTGGAGGGCCAGAGCGACGTGGTCATCTTCGGCCTGCCCCACGTCGGGCCCTACAACGTCAACTCGATAATGAACCCCCTGCTCGTGATGTGCATGGGCCTGGGCTACTGGTTCAACATGTACATCGGCAAGCCGCTGGTGCGCCCGGGCGGGGTGGTCATCCTCTCCCATCCGACCCCCTGGGCCTTCCACCCGGTGCACCACCCCTCCTACATCGACTTCTTCGAGGAGGTGCTGGCGACGACCACCGACCCGGCCGAGATTGAGAAGACCTACGAGGAGCGTTTCGCCACCGACGAGTGGTACAGGCACCTCTACCGGACCAGCTACGCGTACCACGGCGTGCACCCGTTGTACATGTGGTACTGGGGGGCGCACGCCCTGGAGTACACGGGCGGGACCATCGTCGTCGGCGGCGACCGGCGGGCCGTGCGGCGGATGGGCTTCAAGCCTGCCTCGACCCTGGCCGACGCCCTGGAGATGGCCGAGGACCAGGTGGGGCGCGACCCCTCGGTCACCTACTTCCACTGCCCTCCGGTGATGCTGGCCAATGTTCACTGAGAGGCTGTCACGCCACCTGCGGGCGCCGTTCCCCATCGGGGCCCCGGACTGGCCGAGCGCCGTCGAGCGCCCGGCCCCCCGCCCCACGCTGGGCATCGATTACGACACCGCATGGGCGCGCCGCTACCCGGTCCGCCTGGCCCGGGTGGCCTACACCGAACTGGTCACCAGGCCCCTTGTCGCCGCCGTGGCACGACCCCACGTCGAGGGCCTGGACAGGTTCGAGAACGTCGAGGGGCCGGTCATCTTCGCCGCCAACCATGCCAGCCACCTGGACCTGCCCGTCCTGACCTGCGCCCTGCCCGACCGCTGGCGCCACAACCTGGTGGCCGTGGCGGCCGCCGACTACTTCTTCGACACCCGGCTCAAGGCGGCCTACTTCTCGTTCGCCCTGAACGCCGTCCCCATGGACCGCTCCCGGGTGAACCGGCGCTCCGCCTACCAGGCCCAGCAACTGGTGGAGGAAGGCTGGAACCTCATGATCTTCCCCGAGGGAGGGCGCAGCCACGACGGCTGGGCGCGAGAGCACACCGGCGGGGCCGCATGGCTCGCCACCCGTACCGGGCGGCCGTTGGTGCCGGTGCACATCCAGGGGACGGGGCGCCTCTGGCCCCGAGGTGCCCGCCGCATCTACACGGGCCGGACGAGGGTGACCTTCGGCCGCCCGCTCTCACCCGGGGAAGTGCCGGCTAGGGAGATGGTCGGCCTGCTCGAGAGCGCCGTGGCCCAGCTCGCCGACGAGGCGGCGACCGACTGGTGGTCGGCCCGCCAGCGGGCAGCCAAGGGTTCCACCCCCGACATCACCGGGCCACGGGCCGCAGCCTGGCGGAGAGCCTGGGCCCTGGGGCCCTCCCCCAAGGACGGTGCCCGCCGCCGGTCACCAGCCGAGGAAAGGCACTGGCCGCCCCGCCCCTGAGGCCCCGCCCCTGAGGCCCCGGGCAGCGGTGGCGGCACCCGTCCGCCCATCGGGGGCCGGGAGGGCCTCCCGAGTGCATAATTGACCCGTGGACCTGCGCCAGCTGGCCGCACTGGTCGCCATAGCCGACCACGGGAGCTTCTCGGGGGCGGCCGCGGCGCTCCACACCGTCCAATCGAACGTGTCCGGGCACATCAAGCGGCTGGAGCGGGAGCTGGGCGCGGAGCTGGTGGACCGCCAGACCGGCCAGCTGACCGAGGAGGGCCGGGCGGTGGAAGCCCGCGCCCGCGCCGTCCAAGCCGAGCTGGACGCCGTGGCCGCCGACCTGGCGGCGCTGCACCAGCACGTCCTGGGCACCGTCCGTCTGGGGATGATCTCCACCACGGCCCGCTGGTTGGTGGGGCTCCTGCTGGACAGCCTGGCCGTGGCCCACCCCGGCGTACGCCTGGTCACCACCGAGGCCACCTCCTCGGCCCTCGGCGCTCTGCTGGCCAGCGGAGGCCTGGACTGCGCGGTGGTGAACATCCCCCTCAACAACCCCGAGCTGCGCACCCGGCCCCTGTTCGACGAGGACATAGTCCTGCTGCTACCGGTCGAGCACCCCTTGGCCCGAGTGGGGGAGCTGCACCTGAAGGACCTCGAGGGAGTCGAACTGATCCTGCCCGCTCCCCATACGGCCTTCCGCGAGGAGCTCGACCAGGCGGCCACCCGAGCCGGGACCACGCTGCGCTCGCGGGCCGACATCGACGGCCTGCGGCTCCTGTCCTTCCTGACACTGCAGGGCTACGGCCCGTCGCTGCTACCCGCCACCACGGTGACCGACATGCCGAGCACGTACACCACGCTGAGCGTCGCCGGCCTGCCCAGGCGCCGCGTGGGCACCGCCCTGCGCAAGCGGGGCCGTCCCAGCGCCCCCACCCGGGCACTGCTCGACGTGCTCGAGGACATAGTGCGCAGGCACGTGGCCAGCCAGAGCCACATCCACCCTCCCCAGGAAGAAGCCTGAACCTGGAGGACGGGCGGGCCGAGCCGCTTGGGCACGCCCGCCCGCCGCTCCCGCTCCCTCAGGCCGAACGGTGGACCAACTTGCGCAGCACGTAGGGCAGGATGCCTCCGTGCCTGTAGTAGTCCGCCTCCACGGGCGTGTCTATGCGCAGCACCACCTCGAAGCGCTTGTCGTCCGCCTGCACGCTGAGGCGCTCGGGCAGGGGCCCGTCACCTGCCGCCTCCAGCCCGAGGATGTCGAAGACCTCGTGGCCGCTCAGGCCCAGGGAGGCGACGCTCTCGCCGGGCAGGAACTGCAGGGGCAGGATGCCCATGCCCACCAGGTTGGAACGGTGGATGCGTTCGAAGCTCTCGGCCAGCACGGCCCGCACCCCGAGCAGCGCGGTGCCCTTGGCCGCCCAGTCACGCGAGGAGCCGGAGCCGTACTCCTTGCCCGCCAGCACCACCAAGGGGACCTGGTCGGCCGCATAGCGGGTCGAGGCCTCGTACACCGTCATCGTCTCGCCCGTGGGCAGGTAGGTCGTGACGCCCCCCTCGGTGCCAGGGGCCAACTGGTTGCGCAGGCGCACATTGGCGAAGGTCCCCCGCACCATCACCTCGTGGTTGCCACGACGCGAACCGTAGGAGTTGAAGTCGGCCGGGCTGACCCCGTAGTCGACCAGCAGCGCGCCGGCCGGCCCGTCCCTGCGGATGCTCCCCGCAGGTGAGATGTGGTCCGTTGTCACCGAGTCGCCCAGCTTGGCCAGCGCCCGCGCCCCCCGGACGTCCCGCAGCGCCACCGGCACCTCGGGCATACCGTCGAAGTAGGGTGGCCGGCGCACGTAGGTGGAACGTTTGCCCCACTCGTAGCTGTCGCCCTCGGGCACCTCCAGCGACGCCCAGCGCTCGTCGCCCTGGAAGACCTGTCGGTAGCTCTTCTCGAACATCCCCGCCTCGATGGAGCCGCCCACGACCTCCGCCACCTCCTCGGGGGAGGGCCAGATGTCGGCCAGGTGGACGGGCCGGCCGTCGGTGCCCGTGCCGAGGGGCTCGTTGGCGATGTCGACGTCCATGGTCCCGGCCAGGGCGTAGGCCACCACCAGGGGGGGCGAGGCCAGGTAGTTCATGCGCACGTCGGGGTTGATCCGGCCCTCGAAGTTGCGGTTCCCCGACAGGACGGAGACCGCAGCCAGGCCTGCGCCCGAGACAGCCTCGGAGACGCCGGGTAGCAGCGGGCCGCTGTTGCCGATGCAGGTCGTGCAGCCGAAGCCCACGAGCGAGAAGCCCAGCTTCTCCAGGTAGGGCACCAGTCCCGCCCGTTCGTAGTAGTCCATGACGACCTTGGAGCCTGGGGCGAGCGAGGTCTTCACCCAGGGCTTGGCCGACAGGCCCCGCTCGACTGCGTGCTTGGCCAGCAGGCCGGCGGCCACCATCACGTCGGGGTTGGAGGTGTTGGTGCAGCTCGTGATGGCGGCGATGACCACGGCGCCGTCCCCGACCTCGTAGGCCTCGCCCTCCGGTGCGCTCACCGTTGCCGTCCGGGGCCCGCCGGGTGCCCCGCCAGAGCCGGTGGCAGCCTGGGAGAGCACCTTGGACAGGGCGCCGCCGAAGGCCACCTTGGCCTGGGCCAGCGGCACGCGGTCCTGGGGCCGGGAGGGGCCGGCGATGCTCGGCTCCACGGTGGACATGTCGAGCTCCACGTACTGCGAGAACACGGGCTCGGTGCTGGGGTCGTACCACAGGCCCTGCGATTTGGCGTAGGCCTCGACCAGTGCCACGTGCTCGGCGGAGCGACCGGTGAGCCGCATGTAGCGCAGGGTCTCGTCGTCGATGGGGAAGATGGCGCACGTCGAGCCGTACTCGGGCGACATGTTGCCGATGGTGGCCCGGTTGTACAGGGCCACCCGGGGCACGCCCTCGCCGTAGAACTCGACGAACTTGCCCACGACCCCGTGCCTGCGCAGGAGCTCGGTCACGGTGAGCACCAGGTCGGTGGCCGTCGCCCCCCTCGGCAGCTCACCCGTGAGCTTGAAGCCGACCACCTCCGGGATGAGCATGGTCACCGGCTCGCCCAGCATCGCCGCCTCGGCCTCGATACCGCCCACTCCCCAGCCGAGGACGGAGAGCCCGTTGACCATGGTCGTGTGCGAGTCGGTCCCGAGCACCGTGTCCGGGTAGGCCTCGTCCCCCTCCATGCCGAAGACCACCCGGGCCAGGTGCTCCAGGTTGACCTGGTGGCAGATGCCGGTGTTGGGCGGTACCACTTTGAGCGTGCTGAACGCCTGCTGGCCCCAGCGCAGGAACCGGTACCGCTCCTCGTTGCGCTGGAACTCGAGCTCGGCGTTACGGGCGAAGGCATCCGGGCGCCCCGACACGTCGGCGATCACCGAGTGGTCGATGACGAGCTCCGCCGGGACGAGGGGCTGGACCGCCTGGACGTCACCCCCCAGGGCACGCATGGCGTCCCTCATGGCAGCGAGGTCGGCCACCACGGGCACCCCCGTGAAGTCCTGCATGAGGATGCGGGCGGGCGAGAAGGCGACCTGCGAGCGCCGGGCCCTCTCGGCGGCCTGGCCACCCTGGCTCGTTGCGCTCGCCCAGGAGGCCAGGGCACCGATGCTCTCAGCCGTCACGTTCAGGCCGTCTTCGTGGCGCAACAGGTTCTCCAGTAGCACCTTCAGCGAGAAGGGCAGGTGCTCCACGTCGAAACCCTGGTCCGTCAACGCCCTCAGGTCGTGCACCGACCAGCGCCGTCCCCCGACCTCGAGCGTGCCCTGTGTGCCGAAGCTGTTTTTCGATCTGGCCATAGCCCTTCCTCGTCCTGTCCTCTGAGCCCCCGACGGCTGTGCGGGCGCTTGGGGCGCCTCCGCCTCCCGGCGGCCGCACGGCCCAAAGGCGCGACGACCCGGAGGCAGGCCGCCGGCTGCGGGTTGTCCTGCGGCCCTGGCCTACAGCCTATGGGACGGCCCGGGCGGGTAACCTCGACCGGGCATGGCAGACACCGACCGATCAGAGCCCTTCGTAGCCAACCGTTACCGGGACCGCCGTTGCGGCGACCTGCGTCCCGACGACGTGGGCGCCCAGGTACGCCTGGCCGGTTGGGTGGCCGCCAAGCGGGACCATGGCGGCCTGCTCTTCGTCGACCTGCGCGACCCGGCCGGGCCGGACGCCGACCTGGCGGGCAGGGGCGGCGGGCACCTGCGTGGCCACCACGACGACCGGGTCGTCCAGTTGGTCCTCCACCCGGACCAGGAGGCCTTCTCCACCATGGCCCGGCTGCGCCTCGAGAGCACGGTGAGCGTAACGGGCCAGGTGGCCCGGCGACCGCCGGCCAACGTCAACGCGAAGCTTGCCACGGGCGATGTCGAGGTGGAGGTGGCCAGCCTGGAGGTGCTCTCCTCCTCGGAGGTGCTGCCCTTCTCAGTGGAGCGCGACAGCGATGTGGGCGAGGAGGCCCGTCTCACCTACCGCTACCTGGACATGCGGCGGGGCCCTCTGGTCGAGCGGCTCGCCAAGCGCGCCCGCTTCGCCCAGCTCGTGCGCGAGCACCTCTCGGGGCGGGGCTTCCTCGAGGTCCAGACCCCCGTGCTCACCGTGTCCTCCCCCGAGGGCGCCCGTGACTACCTGGTGCCCAGCCGCATCTACCCGGGCGAGTTCTACGCCCTGCCCCAGGCCCCCCAGCAGTTCAAGCAGCTGCTCATGGTGGGCGGCGTGGAACGCTACTTCCAGATCGCTCCCTGCTTTCGCGACGAGGCGTCACGGGCCGACCGCAGCCCGGGCGAGTTCTACCAGATCGACATGGAGATGGCCTTCGCCACCCAGGAGGACGTGTTCGGGGAGGTGGAGCTGCTGTTCGGCCGCCTCGTGGCCGAGCTGTCCACCAAGCGGGCGCCTTCACCCTTCCCCCGCCTGTCGTACGCCGACGCCCTGGCCCGTTACGGCACCGACAAACCGGACATCCGCTTCGGCCTGGAGGTGACCGACGTGTCCGGGCAGCTGTCGGGCCGTACAGAGCTCCCCATGTTCGCCGAGGCCCCGGCCCGGGGCCATGTCGTGCGCGCCCTGCGCGCCCAGGGTGCCGCCGAGCGCCCCCGCAGCTGGTTCGACACCTTCGGGGAGGCCGCACGCAGCGGCGGCTGCACGGGCAGCTGGCTCCAGCTCCCGGTGGACGGAGCGGACTGGAAGGGCCCGCTGTCCCGCAAGCTCACCACCGAGGAGATGGGTGCCCTGGTCGCAGCTGTCGGTGCGCAGCCGGGCGACGCCGTGCTCACCAGCGTGGGCCCGGCCGGAGCGGCCAGCACCGCACTGGGCCAGGTGCGGACCGGCCTGGGACGTGAGCTCGGCCTGGCCGACCCCGACCTCCTGGCCTTCTGCTGGGTGGTCGACTTCCCCATGTACGAGGTCAACGAGGAGACCGGCCAGTGGGACTTCTCGCACAACCCCTTCTCCATGCCCCAGGGTGGACTGGAGGCCCTGGAGACCAAGGGCCCCGGTGAGATCCTCGCCTACCAGTACGACGTGGTCTGCAACGGGGTCGAGCTGTCCTCGGGGGCGGTCCGCAACCACCTGCCCGAGGTGATGGAGAAGGCCTTCGCCATCGCCGGCTACAGCCGGGAGCGTATCGAGCGCTCGTTCCCCGCTCTGTGGAACGCCTTCCGCTACGGCCCTCCCCCCCACGCTGGGATCGCCCCGGGTTTCGACCGTTTCTTCATGGTCCTCGAGGACCAGCCCAACATCCGCGAGGTCATCGCCTTCCCTCTCAACCAGAGCGCCAGGGACCTGCTGATGGGGGCACCGGCACCGGTCACGCCCGAGCAGCTGTCCGAGCTGCACCTCCAGGTGGTGCTGCCCAGGAAGGCGTGAGGCCGGGCAGGCCATCAAGGCGCCCCCGTCCCCCGCTCCGCGCGCTCCGGTACCCAGAGCGAGCACTGGACGTGTTACTCATGGATGTATGCCCGATCGCGGCGTAAGGCGCCATCCCGCCCGCCGCCCGGCCCGGCCCGTCCTGGCACTGCCGGCAGCGCCGGCCCCATCACGGGCCCGGAGCTTGGGTGCCTAGCAGTCCTCTGACCCACCAGGCGGTGGTGCGGGAGGGCGCGCAGGTGGCCGACGACGTGGGCTGGGAGCACCTCACCCTGGCCGTGGTGGCCAAACGGCTGGGAGTCAGCATGCCCGGGCTCTACAAGCACATCGGCTCCATAGAGGGCCTGCGCCACGATGTCGCCGTCTACGCCCTGGGTTCCTTCGCCGAGCGCCTGGCCGCCGCGACCGAGGGCCGTTCGGGCCCGGACGCCCTGCGCTCACTGGCCGGCGCCTACCGGTCGTTCGTGCAGCGCCACCCGGGCCTCTACGCAGCAGCCATGAAGTCGCCGAGCTGGGCCGACCCGGAACGTTCGGCCGCTGCCCGTTCGGTCCTGCGCACCGCCTACACGGCCCTGGAAGGTTACGGCCTGACCGGCCGTGACGCTTCCGATGCCGTGCGGGCGGTGAGGGCCGCCCTCCACGGCTTCACCACGATGGAGGCCTCCGGCGCTTTCGGGGCCCCGCTGGACCTGGACCGCAGCTTCCAGCGCCTGGTCGAGGCGCTCGAGCGTTCCCTCGCCACCTGGCCGAGGCACACTGTCAAGCCGGTGGGCCGCAGGGGAGCCACCGACGAGGCAGGCGCGGCCCGTCCGGATGACGGAGGCCACCTGCCTCCCTGAGAGGCCGGGCGTCCGTGTTTCAATGGTCCCGGGAGTTGGATACGGATGTCTGGGGAAGGTGCAGCGCGCCGCAGCGCGGGCGCGCCCAGCGCAGCAGGCAGGACACGACAGGGACGGTTTGGCTGGATGGACTGGCTTTTCGCCGCCGGGGGCCCGGCGGCAGGTGGCAACGGGACAAGGCTCGTGCTCGAGCACCTGGTACGGCGCGCCGGGCCAGGTGCCGTGGACGCCGAGGTGCGCCGCCTAGTGGCGGCCGCACTGGAGCCACTGGCGTCCCAACCGGGCACCGTCTGGGCCAGCCTGGACTGGGAGCACGTCTCGCCCGTGCTCGTCGTCCGCCACGTACCCCGTTACCTCCAACTGCCCGCCGCTCCCCTGTCCCCCGAAGGCGTTTGGGCGGTGGACGAGCAGGCCGACGAACTGGCGAGCCTCTTCGCCGGAGGGCCGAACCTGACCCTTCAGCTCCCGGTCAGCCGGCCCCCGGAGCCCGAGGTACGCGTCCCCAGCGTGCCCGGTGCCGAGGACCTGCGGGGGGCACAGCTCATGGGCTCGGTCGCAACGACCCTGGCGCGCGCCGCCGAAACCGGGACTACGACGAGCGAGGCGGCGGCGAGCGCCGGCGCCAGCGCAGCAGCGGGTGCGCTGGCCACCTACCGGCGCCGCCATGGCAGCAGCCCCGTCACGGCAGGGGACGTTGCCATGGCGTTTGCCGAGTTCTACAACGACGCAGGTGCTGACTTCTTCCCCGTACAGACGGGCGACGGTCGAGTGGCGCTGGTGAACCGTTCCTGCCCCTTCGGCCGGGGCATAAGCGGCCAGCCCGGCCTTTGCAACCTCACCACGGCGCTCCTGGGCACCCTGGCGGCTCAGGTCGGTGGGTCGGCGGAGGTGGTGCTGGACGAAGCGATCGCCGATGGGGACGCCCGCTGCCGGGCGGTGGTGTCCTTCGCACAGAGCGGTTCGCCCTGGGCTCGTCGCTACGACTGGCCGCCCGAGGCGGCCTCCCCGCCAGGTGGGGCGCGAGCTGACGGCTTCCGGGTCGCCATGTCGTTGCAGCTGCCCAGGGACAGCCTCTCGGTGAGCGTGCTCCGCCACCTCGTGGCCCACGTGCTCGAAGAGGTGGGGGCCGTGCAGGAGGACCGGGCCGACGTCGAACTGGCAGTGAGCGAAGCAGCGGCCAATGTCATCCAGCACTCAGGGGCCGGTGACGCCTACGACGTAGTGGTGAGCGTGGGGCCCCGCACCGCTGAACTGCGGGTGGTCGACATCGGCCGCGGCTTCGACCACGTCCTGCTCTCCGACGCGGTGGCCGGGCCCGATGAGGAACGCGGCCGTGGCCTGGCGCTCATGCACGCCCTCGTGGACCAGGTGCGCTTCAGTTCCGAGCCGGAGCGGGGCACCGTGGTCCGCCTGGTCAAGCACCTGCGCTTCGACGACGCTTCGCCGGCCCGGCGCCTCATGGGCCCCGCTCACCTCGGCACCACCCGCGCCTGACCGGCCGCTCCCGGGCGCCGGCGGCCGGCTGCCCGGTACCAGAGGCCAGCCAGGCCTTCAGTGCCCGAAGAAGCCCCGCGCCTCGCGGTCGGGCATCTGCACGACGGTGACCCCGGCGGTGAGGAAGGTCTCTCGCACGAGCTCGTCACGCACAGATCCACTGGTGCAGAAGACAGCGCTCACCCCAGCGTCCACCAAGAGCTGGGCAGCGTCGGGGAAGGGGAAGAAGCTGTCGCTGTAGGCCACGGCGCCCTCGGTCGCATGGCCCGCGTCGCGCGCCCGCTGCAGGGCCAGGGCGCACCCGCCCACTCTGTCCTGCTGGCCCACCCCGTTGCCGAGGAGCTGCCCGTCCCTCACCAGGGTGATGGTGTTCGAGTTGCTCGTCGACCCCACCGCCCAGGCGAGCAGGAGGTCACGCTCCTGGGAGCGGGTAAGGGTGCCGTAACGCTGCACGGCGGGGGCGGCAAGGTCGAGTACGAAGGTGTAGTTGGGCTGCTCCATGGACCCACCGCGCACCTGGCGGCGACGTGGTGCGGTGTCGATGCTCGCCCGCCCGAGCTGCCCGAGCGCCGGGTTGGCCATGACCCGGCACTTGCCCTGCTTGCGGGCCAGGATCTCGAGCGCAGCCTCGGTGAAGGAGGGGGCGGCCACCGTGTCGAGCAGGCGCCGGCTCTCAGCGGCGTGGTTGACCAGGGCCTGTGCCACCTCCTCGTCCACGGGGGAGCTGAGCATCACACAACCTCCGAAGATGGCGCGCCTGTCACCGCTCACCATGAGCTCCGCTGCCCGGCGCCCCAGGGCCGCGACGGCGGCCCCACAGGCGTTGCCGTGCTTGGTGCCGATGGCGATGGCAGGTACCCCGCCTCCTGCCAGCTCGAAGGCGGCGGCGACGTGGGTGATGGTCTGGAGCTGGCGGTCGACCTCGACCAGGTTGTTGTAACTGGGGGCCGAACCCTCGAGCAGCTGCATGCGGCCCAGGGCCAGTGGGTCGCCGGTCTCCTCGTGCACCAGCCGCGCCGGCGACTGCCAGGCGTTCTCCCCGTACGCGCATTCCCAGGGCCCACTCGGCACGCTCACAGGAGAGCACCCTAGCCAGTGGTGGGCGCCCAGGCACCTGTTCAGCGGGCGGCGATCCTGAGCGTACTGAAGGTCACGGTCACCCATCCCCGACCGGTGGCGTAGCCGTCACCCTTCAGTTCGAGCCAGCCCACCGTGGCCGGCGTGAAGTGGGGCGAGAAGCCGAGCTGGGCTGGTGCCCCGAGCACGTGGGGGCCCGCCGCAGTGCCCGTGACGAAGGTGTAAGCGGTCCCCCCGCTCCCCGGGCCTCGCCGGCCCCAGGTGACGAGGTAGGTCAGAGGGGGGCGCAGCACCAGTGCCTCCGCCCGGTCCAACAGCGTCGGCGCCAGGGCGAAGCTGGCCAGCAGCAGGCCGCCCCGGGCCCGGGGCGCCCGCACCGGCACGCCGAAGCGCACGCGCACGCGGGCTAGCGTCCTGGGGGCCCCGCAGCGGTCGGGCACGCGCTGGAGGACCTGCCAGCGACCGGCCACCGCCAACTGGACGTAATGGCAGTAGACGGCCACCGTCGTGGCGGGTGGGTCCATGTCCGGGTCCCGCCCGGCGAAACCGAACCGGTGGTGCCAGTACAGGAGCCGCTGGGGCGCTGCGCCCGAGGACAGGAACCCGGCGTCCAACCGGTCGGTGTAGGAGGTGAAGGCGCTGTAGGACTGCAGGACGGGTTCGGGGTCCCATTTTGCACCCGGGAGCGCCCAGGCAATGATGTCCTCCCAGGGCTCGACGGCCATGGTGTGACCGGACAGCAGCGCCGCCAGCCTGCCCACCCCCTCCCCGCGCAGCACCCTACGACGAGCCTGGGCCTGCAGGGACGCGAACCTGCTCGGAGAGGCCAGGTCCACGAGCTCACCCGCGAAGGCCCGGGCGCTGCCCACGGGGTTGGGCCGCGGCACCGGGGTCATGGCCATCACCACCACGGCCACGACCGCCAGGGCCCCCACGAGCGCGCGTCGGGGCGGGCCGAGCAGGGACACGACGGCGGTGACCGCCAGCACCAGGCGGAAGAACCCCGGGTAGTGGTTGCCCATCACGAAGCCGTCCTTGGCTACCGCCCAGCACCACCCGCCCACCATGAGGGCCCCGGCCACCCTGGCCCGCCGGCCCTGCCGCGTCAGGCCCAGCGCCGACAGCCCTGCGAGGACGAGGACCACCACGACGGCCCACCACGCGGCAGAGGGCCGCGCCAGCGGCCCTGCCATATTGGCGCTGTAGCCGAGCGTCAGCGAAAGCGATGCCCGGGCGAAGGACCACAGGTGGCCGATGGACTGGCCGGCGGCCCACCAGGCAGCCACGAAGGTGCTCCCCGCCGCGATGACCAGGCTCACAGCGGTCATGCCCCGCTCACGCCAGCTCAGCTCGGACCCCAGCACCGCCAGGGCCCCCACAGCCGCGAGCACCACACCGTCGCTGAGCTTGACCAGCACCGAGAAGCCGGCCAGGGCGCCCAGCACCCCCGCCAGCCACAGGCGCCGGGGCCGGTCCTGCCCCCGGACGAGCAGCAGTCCCAAGCCGAGCCCGGCCGCAGGTGCCACGTCGGCGCTCCGGCCCACCGCCCAGGTCAGCCCGACCAGGGCCCAAGCGGCCAGGCCCGCACCCGGGAGGCCCCAGTACCGGCGCAGCCCGGTCACGACGAGCGCAGACAGCAGCCAGGTGACGCCGAGCAGGTAGCCGAAGCTGACCGCGGCTGTCGAGGGGTAGAAGGGCAGGAGGAAGCCGGCAAATCCGTAGGGCCCGTAGGTGAAGTCGAGCTGCGGCCCCCATTGCAGGTGGTGCACGAAGGCGTACGCCGTGCCGGCCTGCCAGGAGATGTCCAAGCCCGGCTGCACGCTCCCCCAGTGGGGCCAGTTGAGCACCGTGACCAGCCCGGCCACCAGCAGGCTCGCCAGCCACGGCGGGGCGGACCAGGGCCGGCCGACGCTCGGTGAGGACCTGCGCCAGTGGCGTGCCCACCGCGCCCAGGCCGCCCGCACACCTGCGGTGATGGAGCGCGCCCGGGAAGGTCCGCCCGGGCCGCCGACAGGCCCGCCCGGGCTGGCCGGGCCGGCGGCGGGGGTGGGCGTCTCGGTGACCATGTCCATTAGCCGTCGACCGTCCGCCCAAGCATATGGCCGGCCGGCCCGCCGTGGGGCGCACCCGCCCCTGGCACGCTCCCACGTCCGGCCAACGACGGCCGGGCGGGTGCAAGATGTAGACCATGCCCAGGGGTGCACCGGTGGCCGGCCCCATGGCCCTTCTGCCTGCAGCGGCGGCAGACCGGGCCGGGGTGCGCCGTCGCCCGCTGGCTCGCTGGAGGCACCGGGGACGCCTCCCGGTGCTCGGCGCGACCGTCTCTGCGCTCCTTGCCGGGGCCACCGGCCCGGCCGGCGCCGCCGGTAGCGCAGGCGCCACGCCCGGCGGCACGGTGGTCGTCTACCCCACCCCGGCCCGGCACGCCGAGCCGGGCAACATCGCCGTGGCGCCCGATGGGGACCTGTGGTTCACCGAGTTCGGCGCAGGCGCCGTGGTACGGATGACGCCGGCCGGGGCCATGACGACCTTCAAGGTCGGCCCCTATCCGAGCGGAGTGGTGGCCGGCCCGGGCCGAAGCGTATGGGTGAGCGCCGGCCTCAACCTCTACGTGCTCACCGGCTCCGGCCAGGTCCGCGACATCGGGGACCCCGACCGTACCGTCGGGACCGCCGGGCCCGACGACATCGCCTGGCCCGGCGGGGGCTCTGTCTACGTGACAGGCACCGACGGGCGCGGGCGCTGGGTGGTCGACCGGGCCCTGGCGAAGACAGGTGCCATCAGGACCGTCGTGACGTTCCCTCCCGGCCAGGCGCCGCAGTCGCTGGCCGGCGGCCCCCGCTGCGGCGTGTGGGCGGCGGTCTCTGCCTTCACGTCCCGCGGCCCCCTCCCCTCCCTCCTGGACCGCCTGGGCCCGAGCGGCGTGACCGCTCAGATCCACCTCGACGGCAGTGATGCACCAGGCGGGATGGCCTGCGCTCCGAGCGGGGCATTGTGGGTGGCAGACGGGGCAGCGCTGCTCCGAGCCGCTCCGGAGGGCCGGCAGGTCCAGCGGTTCGAGCTCCCGCTCCCGCACTTCTCGTCGTTCGTCTCGGCCACGGCGGTAGCAGTCTCGAGCAGTGGCGACGTCTGGTTCGTCGGCAACGACGGGGCCCTGGGGGAGCGCACTGCCGGTGGCCGGTTCCACTACTGGCCCCTGCCCGCCGGCGCATCGGGCGGTCTGGCGGTCGACGGCGGGCACGGGACCTTCACGGTGGACAGCTCCCGCTCCGAGATCGCCGTCCTCCGCTGACAGCTCGGCACCGACGGTGGGCGTAGAGGGAGTCGAACCCCCGACCTCATGCGCGTCATGCATGCGCTCTAACCAGCTGAGCTATACGCCCGAGAGGACCCAACACTAGCAGCTGGCCCACGGACCGCCCGACGGCGACCGGTCAGTGGGCGACCACGGCCACCGAACGGGGAGGCAGCCAGGCCCGGGGCGGGCCGCCCGCTGCCGCGCTGCCCCTGCCCAGCTGATGTCCCGGCGGGCCCGGCGACCGGGAGGCCCCGATCTCGACGACCACGCCCGGGGCGGAGGACACCACCACGGCACCACCTCCCCCCAGGGGGACCGGCTGGCGCACCTCGGCCAGGTTGGCCACGATGCTGAACCCACCCCGGCGTACGCTGAGCCAGCGCCCTTGCTCGTCGTGAGCCGTGACAACGTCCCCCGGCCGACCGGTCCCCAGCGCGGGCTCGGACCGGCGCAGCTCCAGCAACCGTTTGTACCAGCCCAACAACCACCGGTGGGGCTCGCGCTGCGGCTCGGACCAGTCGAGCCGTGAGCGCAGGAACGTGCCCTCGTCCTGGGGGTCGGGCACATCCCCGGCGCCCTCCATCGCATGTTCGCGACGGCGCCCTTCGCTCACCGCCCGGGCGAGGTCGGGGTCACGATGGTCGGTGAAGTACTGGAACGGCGTGGAGGCGCCCCACTCCTCACCCTGGAACACGAGGGGCACGTAGGGCGAGAGCAGGTAGAGCGCCGCACCAACAGCCGCCAGGTCAGCGCCGACCAGGCTCGAGATGCGCTCCCCGAAGGCCCGGTTGCCCACCTGGTCGTGGTTCTGCATGCACACCACGAACGCCTGTCCCGGGAGCCCCACCGCGGGGCGCCCGTGCCGCCGCTGGCGGAAGGGGGAGAAGGACCCGTCGTAGACGTAGCCCTGGCTCAGTGCCTTGGCCAGCTGCCCCAGCTGGCCGAAGTCCGAGTAGTACCCGCCCTCCTCCCCTGTCAGCACACAGTGCAGCGCATGGTGGAGGTCGTCGTCCCATGCCGCGTGCACGCCGTAGCCGTGCTCGGCGCGGCTGCGCACCAGGCGGGGGTCATTGCGGTCGCTCTCGGCCATGAGCCACAGGTGCCGGCCCTGGCGCTGCGCGAGCAGGTCCACGGCCTGCGAGAGCTCCTCCAGCACGTGAAGGGCGCCCTCGTCGTAGATGGCGTGCACGGCGTCCAGGCGGAGCCCGTCCAGGTGGTAGTCCCCCAACCACATGAGGGCGTTGGCGACCACGAAGTCGCGCACCCCGTAGCTCCCGGCGCCGTCCATGTTGACCGCGGTGCCCCAGGGGGTGCGGTAGCGGTCCGTGAAGTAGGGGCCGAACTCAGCCAGGTAGTTGCCCGCCGGGCCCAGGTGGTTGTAGACGACGTCCAGCACCACGGCCAAGCCGTGCCCATGGCAGGCGTCGACCAGCCTCTTCAGGCCGTCGGGGCCGCCGTAACAGTGGTGGGGTGCCCACAGGTCCGCGCCGTCGTAGCCCCAGCCCCGCGCCCCGCTGGCCTCGGCGACCGGCATCAGCTCGACCGCGTTCACGCCGAGGTCGACGAGGTGGCCCAGGCGGCCCACCGCACCGTCGAAGGTGCCCTCCGGGCTGAAGGTCCCCACATGCATCTCGTAAAGCACGGCCCGGCCCAGTTCGAAGCCCTCCCAGGCGGCGTCGGACCAGTTGAACGAGGCGTGGTCAACCAGCTCGGAGGGGCCGTCGACACCCTCGGGCTGGTAGGCGGAGCGAGGATCGGGCCGGGGCGGCCCGCCGTCGGGCGACAAGCGGTACCGGGTGCCCGGCCCCGCCCCGGGCACCTCGAGCGTCCACCACCCGAGCTCCGAGGGCGCCATGGCCAGCCTCTCCCCGCCCTCCAGTACCAGCTCCACCCGGTCCTTGCCGGGCGCCCAAACCTCGAAACGTGCCATCGTCAGCCTCCCTGACCGACCGGCACCCGCTCGAACAGCGCCACCGGGAAGGTGCCCAGGACCTCGCCCAGGTCCACCACGCCCTGGGCCCGGCCCTCGCCCAGCACATCGCGCCAGTGCCCGGGAGGCAGGCGCAGCCTGGTGCCCCGCCAGCCGCCCCGTCGCCCGAGCAGGACCGGCAGCCGGGTGACGACGGTGACCACGGAACGGCCCCGGGCGAAGGCCAGGCAGTGCTCCGCCGCCGGGCCCTCTGCCTCCAGCGGCTCGTAGGCACCCCCAGGTCCCTCGCCGAAGGCCGGCCCGGCCCGCCGGCGCACGGCCAGTGCCCGCTGGACAACGGCCAGCTTGACCAGCCCTTCCTCGTCTCCTCTGGCCCACAGGGCACCGAGCTCGGCCCTGCCCGCCTGCGACAGCAGCTCTCGCCGCCGCTCGTAGCCCACGGGTCGACGGTTGTCGGGGTCCACCAATGAGAGGTCCCAGAGCTCGCTCCCCTGGTAGAGGTCGGGCACCCCGGGCGCAGTGAGGGTCAGGAGCTTGAGGGCCAGGGAGTTCGACCAGCCCGGCCTCTGCAGCGACGCCACGTGGGCGACCAGCTCCGCCAGGAAGGTGCGCGAGCGCAGGAGGGCCTCACTGAAGTGCTCCACAGCGCCTTCGTAGATCGGGTTCGGCTGGTCCCAGCTCGTCTGCAGCTTGGCCTCCCGCACGGCTTTGCGGACGAAGCCGACCAGCCGGGGGCCGGAGATGGGCCAGGCGCCGACCAGCGTCTGGTAGATCATCCACTCGGTCGCCGGGTCGGGCAGGTCGGCCACCCGCCGACGCCGGTTGAGCCGCTGCCAGCGCGTCACCTCGGCCGCCCACTCGGCCGGGAGCTCCGACAGGGCGTACAGCCGGGCGCGCACGTCCTCTGAGCGCTTCGTGTCATGGGTCGAGGTGGCAAGCAGGGTGCAGGGGTGCTCCGCCTGCGTGCGCAGGCACCATTCGTGGAACTCGGCCGGGCTGGTCCCCGTACCCCCGGCATTGCCCCCCACCTCGTTGAGCGCCAGCAAGGGCATGTACCGGTAGAACGCCGTGTCCTCCACCGCCTTGGCCATCACCGGGCCGGTCAGCTGCTGGAGGTGCATGGCCATCTCGACCTCCTCGTCGCCGGGCAGCTCGAGCAGCGCCAGTTCGCGCACGAAGCCGAGCAGCTCCCCGTCGAGCTCCGGCCGCCTCAGCCCGGCCTCCAGGACGGCGCGGCGCACGACGGCCACGTCCTGCTCGCTCACGGGCCGGCCCGGCGCGCAGTAGGTCCGGTAGACGCTGTAGGCGGACACGACCTCGGCCAGGCACTCCCGCAGCTCCCGCCGGGTGTGGTCCGAATGCCGACGGTGACGCTCGCACACCCGCGCCAGCCGGTCAGCCAACCGGTTGAGGTCGGCCGCCAAGGAGCCGTCCAGCACTTCGGCCTTGCAGCGGTACACCACCTCCTCGTAGGGCACCTCATCGCCGCTGAAGCGGGCGAACGCCTTCTGGAGCTCCTCCACCCCCTCGGGGTGCACGAGGACGCCCCCTGCCACGTTCAGCCAGTCGTACCCCGTCGTCCCGGCCACGGGCCAGCCGGCCGGCAGTTGCTCGCCCGGGGCCAGGATCTTCTCCACGAGCGCCCAGACACCGGTGCCCGCCTCTTCCAGGCGCTCCAGGTAGGCCGCCGGGTCCCGCAGGCCGTCGACGTGGTCCACCCGCAACCCGTCGATCACCCCGCGGCTCAGCCAGTCGAGGACCCGCCGGTGGCTGTCGGCGAAGACCGCCGGGTCCTCCACCCTGATCCCCGCCAGGTCGTTGATGTCGAAGAACCTGCGGTACTGGCCCTCCTCGGAGGCGGTCCGCCAGAAGGCGAGCCTGTAGTTCTGGCGCTGGAGGACCGCGTCCAGGGCGTCGGCACTGGTGCTCACCGCCTCGGCTTCGGCGTCCAGGGCCGCCTCCACCTGGGGGTGCTCGTCGCACAGGGCCGCCAGTCGCGACCGGAGGACCTCCTTGTCCCGGTGGCGCTCCCTGACGCTCGCCCGGTCGGTGGCCCACGAAGGGGGAAGCCGGCCGAGAGCGGTGCCGATGCTCTCCAGTTCGGCCCGGGCCGCTGGGTCGAAGCTGCGCGTAAGGCGTCGGGCCGCCCGCCCCACCAGCTGGTCCATGCTGCGGGGGGCGATGGGGAACTCGTGGTCGAAGTAGCCGACCGTGAAGGTCCCCCGCCGGTGCAGGAGCCTGAGCCGGCCCGCCTCCAGCTCGCGGCCATAGTGGTCGCCCAGTACGGGCAGCAGCACGGCGTTGCCCGACTCCCGGCCGGTCTGGTCCGGTGGCCCCCAGGTGACGTCGAAGTACCCGGCGTAGACGCTCGAGGGCCCGTTCTCCAGCACGTCCCACCACCAGCGGTTGTCCGAGCTGGACACCGCCATGTGGTTGGGGACGATGTCCAGCACCTGGCCAAGGCCGGCCCGGCCCAGGGCCTCCTGCAGGCGGTGGTGGCCCTCCTCACCGCCGAGCTCCTCGCTCACCGTCGAAGGGTCGACCACGTCGTAACCATGGGTGCTACCCCGGGCCGCCTGCAGCACCGGCGACAGGTAGACGTGGCTCACGCCGAGGTCTGCAAGGTAGCCGGCCAGGTCGGCCACGTCGTCGAAGCCGAAGCCGGCGTGCAGCTGGAGCCTGTAGGTGGCACGCTTGGGAGCCCGCGCAGCCTTGCTCCCCTCGCCCCCGGCCTGCCCGGCCCCGCTCACGGAGCGGCCCCCTCCGGCCCCCTGACGGCGCCCCGTCAACCTGCAACACCCCGCAGAGGTCCTCCAAGCGTCGACATGACCCTTGTCTTTCTACAGCGCCCCGCCGGCCATGCGGGCCCGGCGGCGCCCACTTCGCCTAGGTTGTGCGGCTCGTGACCGGTTACATACCGAGCCCACCCGTCAACGGCCTCCACATCGGCCCCGTGGCGCTGCACTTCTACGGGCTGCTGATCGCCATCGGCGTCCTCTTGGCCGCCGCCCTGGCCCAACGTCGCTGGGCACGCCTGGGCGGAGTGCCCTCCGCCATGGTGCCCATAGCCATCTGGGCCGTTGTGGCCGGGCTCATCGGGGCCCGGCTCTACTCGGTGGCGACCAGCTGGCAGCAGGACACGGGCGGCAACCCGCTCGAGATCCTCGCTGTGTGGAACGGCGGCCTGGGCATCTGGGGTGGCGTGGCCGGCGGCGTACTGGGTGGCTGGCTGAGGGCGAGGCGGGTGCCGGCCCCCCTGCCTCCCCTGCTCGACGTGGTGGCCCCCACCCTGGCCGTCGCCCAGGCCGTCGGGCGGTGGGGGAACTACTTCAACCAGGAGCTCTTCGGCCTGCCCAGCAAGCTCCCGTGGGCGGTCCGCATCACCGACCAGACCGAACTGGGCAACATCTTCCCCGTCAGGTACCGCACGCCCTACGTCGCCGGGCACTACCTACCCGGCACCTTCCAGCCCACCTTCCTATACGAGTGCATCTGGGACCTCGCCACCTTCGGCCTGCTGCTGCTCATCGAGAGGAGGCTCCGACTCCGACGGGGCTACCTCTTCGCCGCCTACGTCGCCATCTACACCTTCGGGCGCTTCTTCACCGAGTACCTGCGGATCGACCCGGCTCACCGGTACCTGGGACTGCGCCTCAACGACTGGACGAGCATCATCGTGTTCCTGGCAGCGAGCGCCGTGCTGGTGCTGAGAGGCCGGCCGAGGCCGGGGGACGAGCTGGTAGGCGAACCGCTCGCCGAGCACGTGGTCGCCGCCCAGCTCGCGGCCGTCGCTGTCACCCGGCCCCGGCAGGCCCGCAGCGCCGGTGACGCCGGTGACGCCCATACGGGGGAAGAGGGCGGGAGCACGAAGGAGCCCGGCCCGGTGCCCCGCGGGGACCAATGGGGACCGAGCACCTAGGCCCCATGCTCGGGCCAGGACGAGACCAGCAGCAGGGTGCGGTCGTCGTGGGCCCCCCGGCGGCTGAAGTCGAGCGCCGCCAGCAGCCCCACCGGTGACACCCGTCCGACCGCGGCCTCGGCCACGACCCCGCCCAGTGCCGGGGCCACCGTCGAGGGGCCGTCACGCAGAGGGTTGGCCACCCCGTCGGTGACCAGGACCAGCGCCTCGCCCGGCTCGAGGTCCACCTCCACCACCTGGACCACGTCCGCGTCCAGCCCAAGAGCCGGGTGGGGAAGCGCATCGGTGGCGGGACCGTCGTCGCCCCCGGGCAGGAACACCTCCCGCCAGGTGCGCCCGGCCGACAGCACGAAGCCTGTGCTGTCCCCCACCCTGGCCAAGCAGGCCCGTGCCCGGCCACCAGGGGCCTGCTCGACCAAGCCGGCCACCAGGGTCGTGGCAAGCTCGGAACCGGGCCCTGCGGGCCTGCCCGGCTGAGCCAGGAGCAGGCGCTCGTTCGCGGCCACCAGGGCAGAGGTGCAGCCGGTCACATCGCGTGCCTCCCCGTGCGCCGGTACCCGAGGGACATGGGCGGCCGTCCACTGGCTGGCGGCGCGCACAGCCAGGGCCGCGCCCTCACCCCCCCGCCCGGCCGAGCTGACACCGTCGGCCACGGCTACCGCCAGCCGCCCCGGCCCAGCCGAGGACCAGGCGAAGGAGTCCTCGTTGCGCCGCTCCGCCAGACGGTGCGAGACCCCGGCCACGCTCGCGGCCAGGACGACCAGTCCGGCGGACATGCCACCTTCCGCCCTGTAGGCGGCGTCCTCGGCCGCCACGGTGGGGCGACGAGGTACGGGCGCGGCACTGGCGGCGGAAGGCTGGCCCCAGGCGGGGCCGGCCCACCCCGGGGTCATCCCAGCTCGTCCACCGGTATGGGCTGCATGTTCGCCAGCTGGGGCGGCACCAACTGGGGCGACCCCGAATAGGCGCTGGCCGAACTGCTGACGATGGACTGGACCAACCCAGCCATCAGCTCGGGCACCACCGCGGACGGCGGGGCGTCCCGGGTGGCCACGAAGGCGCGGTTGGGCTTGTTCCCTGCCACCTCGGCCAGCACCTCGGGCACGGCCTCCCCGAAGCCGAAGGCCAGGATGTTGGGGCGCCGCTTCCAGGTCGGGTCGGCCAGGCGGGCCAGAGCCTGGCGCCAACGTTCGTCCGGGTCGGTGGGCCGGCCGTCGGAGACGAAAAGGACGGCCGGACGGTACCAACGCTCCCCCTCGCTGCGCCCGGCGTGGTAGTCGGCCTCGATCACCCGGCGCAGGTGGTCGAAGGCGGCGGCATAGGAGGTGCGGCCCTCCACCTCCACCGTGGGCATCGCCTCGACCAGCGCCAGGTCCGCCAGCGGGAGCAGGGTACGGGCCGTGTCGGAGAAGGTCACGACCGCAAAACGCACCACCTCGGCCACGGCCGGGTCCTGTCCGATGGCCCGGAGCACCAGGGGGAGCTCGGCATTGACCTGCGAGACCGGCTCACCGGCCATCGACTGGGAGACATCCAGGCAGAGGTAGAAGGGGAACACTGCATAGCGCTCTTCGGCGCCCACAAGCTCGCTGGCCATCGCCCGTCCGAGGCTACCGGAGCAGGCAACCCTGACAAAATCCCCCAGCACGGCCGGTCACAGCCCGATCCAGGGGCTCACCACCATGCCGGTGAGGAAGAGGGCGACGCACCCGGCGGCGAGGTCGAACACGAGGAGGCCGGCCAAGCGGCGGGCGCCGTGGCGCCGGCGTCCCGGACGGGCCAGCAGACGTGCTGCCAAGCGGTGAGCACCGGCCCAGATGCCCAGCGCCGCCCGGAGCACACTGCGCCAGTTGGCCCCCACAGGGAGCCCTACCAGCCCGGCCAGCGCACCCTGGTGGGCACCGGCGCCAACCGGCGCCGTCTGCCTCTCGGGCCTGACCAGCTGCCAGGTGGACGGGGCGCGGTGCCTCAGCACGGGGCGCACCTCCACATCGGGAGGTGCCTCCCCTGCGAGCACCGGCACCGTCGCCCCGGCACCGGCGGCCTGTCCGCTGACCGGTTGCCCCAGTTCCGCCAGCAGCGCCCTGAGTGCTGCCACCCACTCCGAGGGCGCCGGCCGGTGCTCGGCACCCACCACGGACAGGGAGCGCTCGCACAGCCTCCACAGCCATGCCATGTCGGGGAGGCGGCGCCAGGTACGGGGCAGTTCCAGGTCCACGGCCACCGGGGCGCCCGAGCGCTGACGGCCCTGGAGCGGGAAGTTGGCTGCTCCGACGACCCGCAGGAAGGTGAGCCCCAGCGCGTAGCGGTCCGCCGCCAGGCTG
This sequence comes from Actinomycetes bacterium, assembly GCA_021850325.1. GTDB lineage: Bacteria > Actinomycetota > Acidimicrobiia > Acidimicrobiales > Palsa-688 > JAJZMF01. Next base: position 57,809 of record JAJZMF010000023.1, on the reverse strand, counting down.
ACCGGGCCACCCGGGCGGAGAGCCGGGTCCTCCCAGTTGGGCGTGGTCACCCGGGGCCGGTCGGCCCCGCCGGCCGGAGCGGCCCCGTCGCAGTCGATCACGTACACCTCTGGCGCCGGTGCCAAGGACCAGAGCACGTTGCGGGCCGACAGGTCGCCATGGGCGACAGGGGGCGCACCGGGAGCCTCCTGGAGCGCCTCGAGCAGCAGCGCCAGGCTGAGCACGATGGCCACCCGCTCGGCGGCCCCCGGCGCGGGCACGTCGACCCCGTAGGCCAGCTCCACCCGGTCGGGGTCAGTGGCGAGGTACGAAAGGCCTGCCAAGCGGGCGGAACCGTCCCGGTGCAGCACGCGGAAGCGCTCGGGCGCGCGTGGCAGCAGGGCCCCCAGGGCGAGCGGGCCTTCCCGGCCCGCCGAGGACGCCACGCTAGCGGTCGGGGCCGCCTCGTCCACGACCACCGCCAGCGGCCAGGAGGAACCGGTCCTCACCCTCTCCGCCAGCTCCGGCCGGGCCGCACGGACGGCCCCGGGCACGGCGACGACGGCCCTCAGCTCCCCGAGAGGGCGCGGTGAGCGCAGCTGCTTGTACACCACGGGGCCCGGGCCGCCGAGGCCAGGAGGCGCAGACACCACCTCGAAAACCCGGCCCTCGCCCCCCTCGGCCAGCAGCCCGCCCAGTACGAGCTCCCCGGCCGCCACGACCGGGGCCTCCTCGGGAGCGCCGGGGACGGGACGGCCGGTCCTCGCCGAGGCAGGCTCCCAGCCCACAGTTCAGTAGCCGGCGGCCGGGTCCACCAGGCCCACCAGTCGCCGGCCCTCCCGCCAGCGGGCCACGTTCTCGGTCACCCTGGTGGCGAGCAACGCCCGGACCATCTCAGGTGTGTCAGCGGTGTGCGGTGTCACCAGGCAATTGGGCATCGACCAGAGCGGGTGCCCGGCAGGCAGGGGTTCGGGGTCGGTCACGTCCAGGCCCGCCCCTCCGATCGTGCCCTCCTGCAACGCCTTCACCAGGGCCTCCGTGTCCACATGGCGCCCCCGGGCCACGTTCACCAGCCATCCGTCAGGGCCCAGCAGCTCGAGCTCGCGCTCGCCAACGACCTTGACCGTACCGGGGTGCAGGGCCAGCGCCACGAACAGGCACCGGGAGCCGGGGAGCACCTCGTGGAGGTGCTCCGGCGTCACCGTCCTCCACGCCCCGGCCAGGGGCTCGGCTGAACGGCGCACGACGGTGGCCCTCACCCGGAAGGGCTCCAGCAACTGGAGCAGCGAGGCGGCGATGCCGCCCCCTCCGAGCACAGTGACCTGGGCGTCGTAGAGGGTCGTCCCTGCCTGCTCCCCCCAGGAGGTGGCACGCGCCCGCAGCGCCAGGTGGCGTAGGCCCGCCAGTGCCAGCGCCAGGGCGTGCTCCGCCACGGGCTCGGCGAAGGAGCCCTTGGCACAGGTCCAGGTCAGACCGGACCAGCGCGGGTCGTCGAAGACCCCTGCTTCGGCTACTCCCTCCACCCCGGCCATGGGGAGCTGCACCCACTCGAGGGCGTCCTCGGCCTCGAGGGCGGCGGCCACCTCAGCCGGTCTGCCCAGCCAGACGAGGCAGTCGGCCCCCTCGCCCGGCCCCACCACCGTGCCGCCCCCGGCCTCGACCGCCTCGCGGGCAAAGGCCTCCGCGGTGGGCGCCAGTACCACCCTGCCCCGCCTGCCCGCCTCGCTCAGCACGGCCCGGCCGTTCCGGGGCAGGGGCACCCCTGGCCCTGGGCAAGCCCGCCAGGCCGCGTCGCGGCCCTCCCGGTCAGCTTCCCGCACATGTGGTCGACCCCCTGGCTCCTCGGACGTTGGCACTGGGCGGCCGCCGGGCCGGCACGCAGGGCCCGTCCGCGGCCCAGCCGCACCACCCAGTCTCCCAGCGTCCCATGTGGTGCGCAACCGTCGGCCTCCCTGCCCGGGAGGCCACGGAGCGCACCGGGCACCGCTGTGAGCGCCGGCCCAGGCGGAGGGCGCCGGCCGGGCGGTTCAGCGCCGCGCCTCCTCCAGGCCGGGCTCCTCGGTGCCCTCCGGCCCGAGGTCTACGAGACCCCGGGCGTGGTGGTCGGTGATGGTGGACAGCCGGCCAGGCCACCAGTTCCAACGGCCGAGCAGGGCCACGGTCGAGGGCACGAGGAGCGTGCGCACCAGGAAGGTGTCCATGAGGACCCCGATGGCCAGGCCGAAGCCGACGTCGCGCACCTGGCCGGAACCGGGCCCGCTGCCCGCCGAGAAGGCGAGGACCGCGAACGTGCCGGCCAGCACCATACCGGCCGAGGTCACAGTCGCACCGGTACGGCCGACGGCCTTGACCACCGCCCGGGGGAGGCTCATGTTGTGGGCCTCCTCCCTGATGCGCGTCATGACCAGGATGTTGTAGTCCTCCCCCAGCGCCAACAGGAAGATGAACATCAAGAAGGGGAGGATGAAGGTGATCCCACCGTTGCCCCCGAGGTCGATGAACACCAGTGTCGACAGGCCGAGCGCGGCCAGGTAGGACAGGCCGACGCTCACGATCAGGTACAGGGGTGCGACCACGCTCCGCAGGAGCAGGCCGAGCAGCAACCCGATGGCCAGGATGGCGACAGGGATGATCGAGAGCATGTCGTGGCCCGAGGTGCTGCTCACGTCGTAGAGCCCGGCCGCCTCACCGGCCACGCCGCTGGCCAGCGCCCCTGAAGCGGAGCCGGCCGCGCTCACCGCCCGGCGGACCGCCGGCGTGGCGTCCAGGGCTGCGTTCGAGCTCTGCGGCCCGGCCACCAGGTCGGCCTCGAACTGCACCGTCCGGCCGTCGGCCGAGACCAGGGGGAGGACCGATCGGTAGGCGACGTAGACCTGGGGAGGGATGCTCGCCACCAGCGACGCGGGCTCGGGCAGCTTCATGTCGGCCGGTGCGCCCAGGCGCCTGTGCAGGGACTCGAGCTGGGAGGCGGTGAGCGGCGTCCCGTTGGGGTCGAGGGGGCTCACCAACTGGGCGAAGAGCTTGGAGCCCTCGAGTGAGGCCTGCGCCTGCTGCAGAGGCCCCGCATCCGACCAGACGGGCTTGGGGTACCTGAAGACCAGGTTCGCCGGGTTGGCGCTCGCCGAGGGGAAGTGGCGGGCCAGCACGGCGTTGCCGGCTGCCTCGTCCGATCCCTTGGGGGCACTGAGGACACCCCCGAAACCCGAGGAGTGGTAGCCGAGGGCGGCGGCGGCCAGGGCGACGAAGACCACCACTCCCCCGGCCAGCGTGAGGGCAGGGCGGGCGACGAAGCGGGCTGCCACCCGGCCCCACAGGCCCTCGGCGCCGTCATCCCGGGATGCCCTGCGGGGCCCGAAGGAGGGCCAGAAGGCGGCGCGTCCGAACACGGCCAGGAGGGCCGGCAGCAAGGTGAGGCCGGCCAGCAGCATCACCGCCACGCCCACGGCCAGGGGCACGCCCAGGTCGTGGTAGAGGCCGAAGCTTGCCAGCAGCAGGCTCAACAGGGCGAACACCACGGTGGCGGCCGAGGCGGTGATCGACTCGCCCACCCGGGCCATGGCCCGGGCCACGGCCTCCCGCTGCCCCAGCCCCGAGCGCAGCTCCTCCCTCGTCCTGAAGACCAGGAAGAGCCCGTAATCAGTGCCTGCCCCCAGGATCAGCACGATGAGCAGGAGCTGGGTGATCTCGGAGACCTTCAGCCCGTGGGCACCCAGTTCCCCGATCAGGCTCATGGAGACCACCAGCGCGAACCCGGCAGGAGCCAGGGTGATGAGCGGCGCCAACAGCGAACGGAAGATGACCAGGAGCAGCACGATGATGAAGAGCAGCGAGAACTCCTGGACCTGGCTGCCCGTTTTGTTGGAGACGGCCTGGTTGGCCACGTTCGTGGCCACCGAGCCCGCCAGGTGGAACTGCAGGCCCAATCGGGAGGCCAGCGGCGAGGCGTTGAACTTGGCCACCTCACTGGTCAGTCGGCCCACCACCGGCTTCTGCGCCGCGATGTCACTGGGGGGCACGTTCAGGTCGACCAGCACCTGAGCGGACGCCCGGTCCGGGGAGAACCCTCCCAGCCGGGAGCCGCTCACGCCCGGCGCCCGGGCCGCCTGAGCGGCCAGAGCGTTGACCTGGGCCAGGTCGGCGGCGGTGAGGGGCCCGCCGGACGAGCCGGCCCCACCTGGCCCCACCGTCACGGCCACGATGTCCACCGTGCTGCTGCTGCCGAGCACCCCGCCGAACAGCGGCGCGGCGAGCTTGGCGGCCACATTGCTCGGGGCGCTGGCCGGCAGGAACTGGGAGTTGTCGTTGTTCACCTCGCTGCCGAGCGAGGGCAGCAGCGAGCTGGTACCGACGGCGAGCACCAGCCAGGCCACGATGACCAACCAGCGGTAACGGACCGAGAAACGGCCCAAACCAGCGAACAACCTCTCGGTCCGGCTCAAGATGCTCCTCCTGTGGCCCTGTGCGCTGCCCGACCGGGCAGTGCACAGCCGGGCTACACCCGTACCGTCGCTGCTCGATGACGTCGGGCGCCGCTCGATGACGTCGGGACCGAGACTAACGGCGACGGCTCGCCAGACGGCCGGCCGGGCCCGCGGTGTGACCCATGCGACCAGGCTGCCCGGTCAGCTCGGCACCCCGGCGCCCGCTCGGCTGCGGCCGCCCCTGGGACGGCCCTCCCGGCACGGTCGTTGCCATCGGGCGCCGCGGGCCATAGAGTCGGGCCCGAGCAACCCGCTGGCACAGCGAAATCCGGTGAGAAGCCGGTGCTGTCCCGCAACTGTCGTCCGGCCTCGGGCCGGCAAGCCAGGTCGCCTGGCCAGTGGGGAGTGACCAAGCACGTCGAGGTAACGCGCTGGTCGCAGGGCACGCCCTGTACCCAGGCCGGAGAAGACCCTCGACCCGGAGAAGGACGGCCATGAGACAACTGACGAAGACCCTGCTCACAACCCTCACCGGCGTGGCCTGTGCCGCCGCAACGGTTCTCACCGTGCCCGCCGCCGCAACTGCTGCGACCCCCCGGGCCTACGATGGCCCCGGCCCTCGCTCGGACAGCCTCCCGATGACCGTGCCCAGCCAGGGCGGGCAGGTCGGGGCCCCGGCCCGGCCGACCCGCATCCTCAGCCTGTCGGCCAGCGCCACCCAGATGCTCTACGTGATCGGCGCCGGCAAGCAGGTGGTCGGTGTGGACCGCTACTCGACCTGGCCGCCCGGAGCACCCAGGACCAAGTTCACCGGGGGCGAGACCGACGCCGAGGGCTACCTGCGCCTCCACCCCGACCTGGTCGTCATGGCCTATGCCAGCGGGACCGTGCTCAAGCAGCTGCAACTGCTCCACGTGCCCACCCTGGTGCTGCCCCCAGCCGCCGACCTGGCCCAGATATACCAGCAGATGGACGAGCTCGGGGCGGCTACCGGCCACGCGGCATCTGCCCGCCAGGCGGTGGCGACGCTCAGGTCCTACGTGGCCGGCGAGGTCCGCTACGCTGCCGGCGCCGGCCGGGGCAGGAGCTACTTCCTGGAGCTCAGCCCCAGCTACTACACCGCAACGTCGCACACCTTCGTGGGCGCCGAGATGGCTGCGTTCGGGCTCCGTGACGTGGCCGACCCGGCCGGGCACGGCAACGCCTACCCTCAGGTCTCGGCCGAGTTCCTCCTGGGCGCCAACCCGACCTACGTCCTGCTGGCCGACACCGTCTGCTGCGCCGTCACCCCGGCCTCCTTCGCCCACCGGCCCGGCTTCGCCGCCCTCACAGCCGTGCGCGACCACCGGGTGACCGGGGTGAACGACTCCCTCGCCTCCCAATGGGGGCCCCACACGGTGGAGCAGTTCACGACCCTGGTCGCCCACCTGCTGCGACCGTGACCCTCACCTCGCCCCACCCGTACCGACCCGGTCCTGCCGCGGCACCAGCGGGACCGGGCCCCGGGCCTGGGGCACGCGCGCCCGCCGCCACAGCCCCGCCCCTCCGGGCGACCGTCCTGGGCCACCGCCATCTGGTGGCAGCCACCTGCTTCCTGTTCGTGGCCATGGGGACCGGCCTGGTGACGGGCCCGCTCAGCCTGTCGCCATCGGCAGTGGCGCTCGAACTGCTGAGCAAGGTGCCGCTCCTGCACGTGCGCTCCCCGCTCAGCCCGACAGATGCCCTGGTCGTCTGGCAGCTGCGTCTGCCCGAGGTTGTCCTCGGTGCCCTGGTCGGCGCCGTCCTGGCTGTCTCGGGAGCGGCGTACCAGGGTGTCTTCCTGAACCCGCTGGCGGACCCGTACCTGCTCGGGGTGGCGTCGGGCGCGGGGCTCGGGGCCACGGTGGCCATCGTCTCGGGCTCGGGTACCTCGTCCCCCTTCAGCCTCCTGCCGGCTGCGGCCTTCGTTGGTGGCGTCCTGGCAGTGGCGGCCACCTTCGTGCTCAGCCGGTCCCGCCAAGGCCGCTCGAACGCCTCGCTCCTGCTGGCCGGGGTGGCGGTGGCGGCCTTCTTCACGGCGGCCCAGACGTTCCTGCAACAACAGCACAGCGGCCTCGACCTGCAGGTCATCTACACCTGGATCCTGGGCAGCGTGTCCACCGCCGGCTGGTCACAGGTCCTGCTCCTGCTCCCCTATGCCTGCCTGTCGTGCGGGACGCTCCTGGCCGGCCGGCGGCTGCTCGACACCATGAGCCTGGGCGAGGAGGAGGCAGCCAGCGTCGGGCTCAGTGTTCGTCATGCGCGGGCCGTGGTCATCGTCGCCGCCACCCTGGGAACAGCCGGCGCGGTTGCCGTCAGCGGGCTGATCGGCTTCGTGGGCATCATCGTGCCCCACGCCGTGCGCTTGCTCGCCGGCCCCAGCTACCGGCGCATCGTGCCCTTGTCGCTGCTCTACGGGGCAGGGTTCCTGGTGCTCGCCGACGTCCTGGCCCGCAGCGTGCTCTCGCCCCAGGTGCTCCCCCTGGGGGTGGTCACCGCGTTCCTGGGGGCCCCGTTCTTCCTCGTCGTCCTCCGCCGGTCCCAGAGGGTGGGCTGAGGTGCTCAGCGTCTCGGGCCTCCAGGTCCGCCTCGGTGAGCGGACGGCGCTGGCCGGGGTCAGCTTCGAAGTTGGAGCGGGCGGCTGGCTGGCCCTGATAGGCCCCAACGGGGCAGGCAAGTCCACGCTGCTGCGGGCCGTCGCCGGGCTCGTCGCCCACCGGGGGCGGGTGGAGGTGGACGGCCAGGTGCTGAGGGCCGGCCGCCACGGCCGCCGGCGGGCCCTCGCCGTGGCCTACGTCCCCCAACGCAGCACGCTCCCCCCGACCATGCGCGTGGCCGACTACGTCCTGTTGGGACGGTTCGCGCACCACTCCTACCTGGGCCCTGACACCGCCCTGGACCGGGCGGTGACAGCACGGCTGGTCGAGAGGCTGGGCCTGGCCGAGCTGACCGACCGGCCCCTGGCCCAGCTCTCGGGAGGCGAGGCGCAGCGGGCTGTCCTGGCCCGCGCCCTGGCCCAACAGGCGCCCGTCCTGCTCTTGGACGAACCGACCACCTCGCTCGACCTGGGGCACAGCCAGCTCGTCCTCGAACTGACCGACGAACTGCGCCACGAGAGCGGGCTCACCGTGCTCTGGGCGGTGCACGACCTGAGCCTGGCCGCCCAGTACGCCGACGAGCTCCTGCTGTTGCACCAGGGGAGGGCCGCAGCCCGGGGCACGGCCCGCCAGGTGCTCACCTCGGGGAACCTCGACCGGTACTTCGGGGCCCGGGTGCAGGTCCTCGACGGCGCCTCGGGACCGGTGGTCTCGCCGGTCCGGGGCGGGACTGCGCTGGCGGCACAGGCGCTGGCCCCCGGGGGCGCACGAGCCGGCTAAATGCAGGGCGCAGGGGAACCGGCGTGCAACTATTGCGCGGATGCTCGAGGACCCGGAGGCGCCAGCGCTACCCCAACCCGGCTCGGTCCGCAGGCTCCGCTGCGGCCACTGCGGCGGGGACCTGGGCGACCTGGCCCGGCACCGGCCTCTCCGGGTGGCCCCCCAGTCCGGTATCGGGCGCCAGCACCTGCTGGTCGAGGTCGTGTTCTGCAGTGGCTGCGGGACGGTGATCACCACGGCGCCGGCGGGGGGCACCGGCCCGGCAACCACACCGTCAGAGGAGGCCGACCGGTCAGGGCCCACGGGCGGCACGGAGACGGGGCACCACCGCGTGCTGGCCGACCTGCCCGCAACCGCCCCGGCACCGGGCCCACAGCCGGTGGAGCTCTTCTTCGAACGGACGACAGGCCTTTTGTCGGGACGGGTCGGCGATGACGTCTGGGAAGCCGAATGCGACCTCGATGGACCGCACGGCTGGGCGCGTGGCCGCTTCGGCGCCAGGGAGGCGAGCATCACCTGGTACGTGGGCGGGCCCGGAGCCGTGGTGCGGTCCGCTCGGGTCAACGGCCATTTCGGCCGGGACGCCATAAAGTTGGAGGGCCTCTTCGGGCCGGAGACGGCACGGCTGGCCGGCGCCCCGGTCGAAGGGCTGCTCTGCGGCGCCTCGTTGCGCGCCGGCGTCTCGGTGACGGGCGACGGCACAGGTGCCGCACCCGGCACCATCGTGGCCCGGGGGGACCTGGGCGGCGCCGACTTCGAGATATTCGCGTCACCGGGGCCGGGCAAGGCCTCCGTGCGGGGGACGCTCGGCTTACGGCCCCTGGCGCTCGACCTGGTGAGCCGGGAGGGCAGGGTGAGCGTCACGGGCAGCTACGCGGGCGACACTGCCTTCCTCGCCCTGCTGGTAGGAGCGGCGCTCCTCTCCGTCTGACCGCCCCTCCCCCTGCTCAGGCGGCACCGCGCAGCCGGCACTGCGCAGCCCGCACTGCGCAGGCGGCACTGCGCGTACAGGGCCACCGGGAAGGTGCCGGGCGCCCCGTCCCTGCGCCGGGGTGGACGGGGCCACGATTGGAGGCGGCGAGCGGAATCGAACCGCTGTAGAGGGCTTTGCAGGCCCTTGCCTGGACCACTCGGCCACGCCGCCCCGGCTGGCCCGGACCCACACTCTAACAGCGTGACGGTACCCCGGATAGCGTCGAGGCGTCCCGCTATGACCACGTCCTCCGGAGGCGGCCCCCCCGCCACGACGCCGCCGAGCGCGCCCCAGGCCTTCGTGCTGGCCGGCGCGGTAGGGCTGAGCGCGCTGGCGGCCCTCCTCAGTGCCTTCTCCGCCCCGGACCTGGCCCGCTTCGTCGTCTCGGGCGCTGCCCTCGCCTTCCTGGCCGCAGTCGTGGGCAACGCAGTGGAACAGGTGGGCCAGAGGTGGGGCCCGGGCCCCACCGGGCTGCTCCAGTCGAGCCTGGGCAACCTGCCCGAGCTCCTGGTCGGGATCTTCGCCCTCCGGGCCGGCCTGGACCAGGTGGTGAGAGCCGCGCTCGTCGGCTCGGTCCTGAGCAATGCGCTGTTGGTCCTCGGGGTCGCCTTCGCCCTGGGTGCGGTACGCCACGGGACCCAGAGGTTCGAGCCCGAGGCCCCGCGCATGCTGGTGACCCTCTTGTCGCTGGCGGTGGCAGCCCTCGTGGTGCCCACCCTTGCCTCCCGCCTGGCCGTCCCCGCTGCCCACCACACGGCGGCGCTGTCCGACATAGCCGCCGTGGTCCTCCTCGTCGTCTACCTGGCCAGCGTGCCCTTCTGGCTCCGGGGAGGCCCCGAGGCGGGCAAGGAGCAACGGCCCCGCCCGGGAGCAGGCCGTCCCGGCGTCAGCCTCCCTCGGGCGCTCACCCTGCTGGGCGCCTCAGGGGTTGCCACGGCCCTCGTGTCCGACTGGTTCGTCTCCGCTCTCACCCCGGCCACGCGTTCGCTCGGCATCTCACAGACCTTCACCGGGTTGGTCGTGGTGGCCATCGCCTCCAACGCCGTGGAGCACGCGGTGGGGGTCCAGTTCGCCTGGAAGGCGCGGCCGGACTTCGCCATCGCCACCATCCTCAACAGCGCCCTGCAGGTTGCGCTGTTCCTCACCCCCCTGCTGGTCGTGGTGAGCTCGGGACTGGGCAAGGGCCAGCTCACGCTGGTCTTCCCTCCCCTGCTCGTCGTGGCCCTGGCCGTGGCCGTCGTGGTGGTGGCCTTCGTCGTCTACGACGGCGAGTACTCCTGGCTCGAGGGGGTGGCCCTGGTCGCTCTCTATTCGGTGATAGCTGCCGCGTTCTGGTGGGGATGACCCCCCTCGGCGCCGGGCGGTCGGGGACGCAGGGTGCGCCGCCCTACCAGCACCTAGCCTGAACTGCAATGCCCGACAGCCCACCGAGCCAAGGCCCCATCACTCTCACGCGCACCCCGGGCGGCCCAGGCCTGCCCGGGCCCGAGGCGACAGCCGAGGAGATCGCCGTCGGCGAGTGGTACCCCCTGGGGGCGACCTGGGACGGCAACGGGACCAACTTCGCCGTGTTCTCCCGCACCGCCGAGTCGGTCGAGCTGTGCCTGTTCGACAACGAGGGCAACGAGACCCGCTACGAGCTACCCGAGGTCGAGGCGTTTGTCTGGCACGGCTACCTGGAGACAGTCGAGCCCGGGCAGCTCTACGGCTACCGGGTGCGCGGGCCCTACGACCCGGCCCGGGGGCTGCGTGCCAACCATGCCAAGCTCCTGCTCGACCCGTACGCCAAGGCCATATCCGGTGAGCTGAGATGGGGCCCCGAGGTCTACGGCTACCGCGAGGGGGACGACAGCCTGCCCGATGACAGGGACTCGGCACCCTTCGTCCCCAAGTCGCTGGTGGTCGACACCTCCTTCGAGTGGGCGGACGACCGGCGCCCCCGGGTGTCATGGGCGGACACGGTTGTCTACGAGACACACGTAAAAGGGCTGACCTGGCGCCACCCCGAGGTCCCACCAGCGCTGAGGGGGACCTACAGCGGGGTGGCCCACCCGGCCATGGTCGAGCACTACCAGCGCCTGGGCATCACCACCCTCGAGCTCATGCCGGTGCACCACTTCGTGGACGAGCACCAGCTGGCAGACCGGGGGCTGCGCAACTACTGGGGTTACAACTCCATCGGCTTCTTCGCCCCCCACCAGGGCTACGCGGCGCGGCCGGGCCACCGGGTGGTCAACGAGTTCAAGGCCATGGTGCGCACCCTGCACGCGGCCGGCATCGAGGTGGTGCTGGACGTCGTCTACAACCACACGGCAGAGGGGGACCACACGGGGCCCACCCTGTGCTTCAGGGGCCTGGACAACCCCAGCTACTACCGGCTCGACCCCGCCGACCCAAGGCGCTACACCGACACCACGGGCACGGGCAACACGATGGACGTGAGCAACCCCCAGATGTTGGGGCTGCTCATGGACTCCCTGCGCTACTGGGTGCTGGAGATGCACGTGGACGGCTTCCGCTTCGACCTCGCCGCCAGCCTGGCCCGTCAGTTCCATGCGGTCGACAAGCTTTCAGCGTTCTTCGACCTGGTCCACCAGGACCCGGTGATCAGCCAGGTCAAGCTGATCGCCGAACCCTGGGACGTCGGCGACGGGGGCTACCAGGTGGGCAACTTCCCCGTGCTGTGGTCGGAGTGGAACGGGCGCTTCCGCGACTCGGTGCGCGACTTCTGGCGCGAGCAGGCCAACGGGGTGGGAGAACTGGCCCACCGCCTGGCCGGGAGCGCCGACCTCTACGAGGCCACGGGCCGACGCCCGTCGGCCAGCATCAACTTCATCACCGCCCATGACGGGTTCACCCTCGCCGACCTGGTCTCCTACAACACAAAGCACAACGAGGCCAACGGCGAGGACAACCACGACGGCAACAACGACAACCGCTCCTGGAACTGCGGCCAGGAGGGCCCGACCGACGACCCGGGCACCCTCGCCCTCCGGCGGCGCCAGGTGAGGAACATGCTCGCCACGCTGGTCCTCTCGCTCGGGGTGCCCATGCTGCTCGGAGGCGACGAGATCGGCAGGTCGCAGGTCGGCAACAACAACGCCTACTGCCAGGACAACGAACTGTCCTGGTACGACTGGGACAACGCCGACACCGACCTCCTCGAGTGGGCCCGCGCCCTCGTGCAGGTGCGCCGGGGCCACTCGGTGCTGCACCGGCGCCGCTTCTACCAGGACCAGCCCCAGGCTGAGCCCGGGCCGACAGGGTCCGAGGTGGTCTGGTTCCGGCCCGACGGAGGCCTCATGTCCGGCGAGGACTGGGCAGCCGGGTACGCCAAGTCCCTTGCCATGCTCCTCAACGGCAAGGTGCCGGGCGTCAGGGCCCACCGTGGCCGCCGTCTGGACCCGGGTTCGGTGTACCTGGCCATAAACGCCTGGTCCGAGCCTTTGTCGTTCCGGCTCCCCGAACAGGTCTGGGGAGGCCCTTGGCGGGTACTGCTCGATTCGTCGGACCTGCGCCCGCTGGAACGCCCACAAGCCCTCGCACCCGGTTCGGAGGTGGCCCTGACCGGGCGCCACCTCGTCGTGCTGGCCGAGCTGCCGCAGGCCTGACCAGCGCCGGTAACGCCTCGGCACGGGCCGGCACAGCCCCCTACCCCACGATTGCTACTTAGCGTGACCAATTTTGGCTACTCTTCGTGTTGTCACTCAACGATCTTCACTGGGAGGATGCTCAAAACACATGGGAAGACATAAATGACCATGACTGAGGAGATGACCCCCGCCTATGCCCGCCACGTAGGCGAAAGGCTCCGCAACATCAGACGCCAACAGGGCCTGTCCCTCCAGGCGGTCGAGGAGCAGTCCGACCGTGAGTTCAAGGCGTCGGTCCTCGGCGCCTACGAGCGGGGCGAGAGGATCATCTCCGTCCTCCGCCTCCAGCGCCTGGCCCACCTCTACGGCGTCCCGGTCGACCAGCTCCTGCCCAAGATCACGCCCGACCCCGAGTTCGGCTCCGAAGCGCGGGCCTCCCTGCCCTCGGGCAGCGGGCCGATCACGATCGACCTGTCCCGCCTGGAGCAGCTCGACGCTCCCGAACGCGAGGTCCTGCGCCGCTACATCGGCATGATCCAGATCCAGCGGGGCGACTTCAACGGGCGCCTGATCACGATCCGCGCCGAGGACGTGAGGGCGCTGGCCAGGGTCTTCGAACGGGACGAGCTCTCGATGCGCAACCGTATAGAGGAACTGGGCATCCGCACCTAACCATGACGCAGGGCCCCTCCTGGTCGGCACCCCAGGCCAGGCGGGGCGACCCGCCCGATGCGCACTGCCGGCACGGCCCGCAACCTCGCCGGCACGAAAGCCCGAGGGGCAAGATGTCCACAGTGCACGACCAACTAGCCGGCGAACTACGAGGCAACGTCACCTCCGGGCTGACACGGCCGCTCGCTTGGCGCCACCACCAGCTCCACCAGCTCTCCCGGTTCCTACGGGAGCAAGCCGACGCCCTGACCTCGGCAATGGGCGCCGATATGGGCAAACCTGACATCGAGGGCTGGTTGACCGACGTCGCCGCAGTAAGGCGTGACGTGGTCTACGCCGACCGTCACCTCGAGCGTTGGACGGCCCCCACCCGGAGGGCCGTCCCCTGGACGCTCCAACCAGGGCGGGCCCGCACCGTGCCCGAGCCACTGGGCGCCGTACTGGTCATCGGCCCCTGGAACTACCCGGTGAGGTGCCTGCTGCTACCTGCCGCCTTCGCCCTCGCCGCAGGCAACTCCGTGGCCGTCAAGCCCTCGGAGCTGGCCCCGGCCACGTCCCGGGTGATAGCGGAGACGCTCCCCCGTTACCTGGGGCCGGACGCGCTGCGGGTGGTCGAGGGTGGGCCCGAGACCGTGCGCCACCTGCTCTCACAGCGCTGGGACCACGTCTTCTTCACCGGGGGTGCCCGCGTCGGGCGGATCGTGATGACCGCCGCCGCCCAGCACCTGACCCCTGTGACGCTCGAGCTGGGGGGCAAGAACCCGGCCGTCGTCGACCCCACAGCGGACATCCCCACCGCGGCCAGGCGCATCGTGTGGGCCAAGTTCCTCAACGCCGGCCAGACCTGTGTGGCCCCCGACTACGTGGTCGTGCACCGCGACCGGGAGGCCGAGCTCCTGGACGCCCTGGCCGCCCAGGTACGCCATGCCTTCGGGGAGGACCCCCGGCGCAGCCCCGACTACGCCCGGGTGGTGGACGACCGCCATGTGCAGCGCCTGACCGACCTGCTGTGGCGGACCGAAGCCAAGAGCGTCGTGGGCGGTGCCTCCGACCCCAGCCAGCGCTACGTCCCCCCTACGGTCCTGGCCGGCGTGAGCTGGGACGACGCCGTGATGGAGGAGGAGATCTTCGGGCCGCTCCTGCCGGTCCTGGCCTACGACGACCTCGACGAGCTGCTGGTACGCATGGCGACCAGGGAAAAGCCACTGGCCCTCTACCTCTACAGCCGGGACCGTGGCACCATGGCCCGCTTCGTCAACCAGACCTCGTCCGGATCGGTGAGCGTGAACCACAGCGCCGTCCAGCTCGCCGTGCCCGAGCTCCCCTTTGGAGGGGTGGGTGCCAGTGGCACGGGGGCTTACCATGGCAAGGCGGGTTTCGACACGTTCAGCCACCACAAGGCCGTGCTCGTCAAGCCACCGCGGGGCGAGATCCCGCTCATGTACCCGCCCTACGGCCGGTTCAAGCGCTGGCTGCTGGGCAGAGTGCTCTGACATCGACGTAACTTGGCCTATGGCCAATGGACAGGGCCTCACCCTGGGCGAACTGGTGGCGCGCTCCGGCGTGCCCGCCAGTACGGTCCACCACTACCGCAGGGCCGGCCTGCTCCCGCCGTCCACCCGCCCGGGCAACGGGGACGGCCACGGCCGCTTCGCCTACGACGAGCACCACCTCGAGGCGCTGCAGCACATCCGTGTCCTGCGCGAGGAGTACGGGCTGTCGCTGCCCGAGATCAGAGACGTCCTCCCCGCCATCCTGGAGGGACGCGAGCCCCCGCCGGCCCGGGACTGCGCCGAGGGGCCCCAGGCCCGCCTGGTCGACGCAGCGTTCACCCTCTTCTCGGAGCCCCGGGGCTACGCGGCCGTCACCGTGAGCGAGATAGCAGCCACCGCCGGGGTGGCCAAAGGCAGCGTCTACCGGTACTTCCGCTCCAAGGAGGCGCTGTTCACGGCGGTGGTCGAGAACCTGTGCGAGGACACGGCACAACGCTTCGCCACCGCAGTGTCGGACCTGGGAGGCCCCGAGGGCCTGGGCCGCGACCCCGCTCAGGCGGCACTGGTGTTCGGGGCCCTGGTGGCCCGGGCCATGCCCATCCTCCTCGAACTGGGCGCCAGGGCGGCGCGGGGGGACCTGCCCAGCCAGCTGCTGGCCGCACGGGTCCTGCGGACCCTGGCGGAAGCGGCCGGCAGCCCTCTCTCCGACGACCCCGTGCCGGCAGGCCTGCGGGTCATCGAAGCAGCCTTCTCCACCGTCCTTCACTGGGCCGTCGGGCCCGAGTGGGCAGGCAGGGCCACCCCCGGCTGAGGTCAGCGACGAGGTGAACCTACCGTCCCGCGCCGGGTGGCCCGGGTGCCGCTGACGGCGGGCGACGGGCCGGTTGCATGGGCCGAAAGGCCCAGGCACCAGGGCGAGTACCACCGGGCGCGGTGGAGGCCCGGTCAAATTGTGCGCCCACCGGCCCGTGCGTGCCTAAGATGACCCGTGGGTCAGCGAGCTTGCACATTCCGGCTGGCCGGCCTTGCCAGAGCGAGTTGTGGAGGGAGCTATGACGGCAGCGACGGTCCCGGTGCCGCCGGAAGCCACGGTGAGCCTCCCTCCGGCGCACATGGTGACAGGCCGGGCCCGCGGCGAGAACTTCCCCGTGGCCTCCCGCATCCTGCCGGCCCGGTTGCGCGCAGACCTTATGGCGCTCTACGGGTGGGCCCGCCTGGTGGACGAACTGGGCGACAACTACGCCGGGGACCGCCTGGCCGCACTGGGCGAGGTGGAGCGCCAGCTCTCGTCAGCGCTCGGCTCCCCGGCCACGGCGCCAGTTGGGCCCGGCCTGCACCCCCTGGTGTCAGCCATGGCGGAGGTGGCCAAGAGGCGCCGGCTGCCCACCGGGCCCCTCTTCGACCTGGTGCAGGCCAACCGCCAGGACCAGGTGGTGACCCGCTACGCCAGCTACGAGGAGCTGGCGGGTTACTGCCGCCTCTCCGCCAACCCGGTAGGGCGCATGGTCCTCGCCATTTTCTCCCAGGCGACGCCACAGCGCCTGGCCTGGTCCGATGCCATCTGCACCGGCTTACAGCTCGTCGAGCACTGGCAGGACGTCGCCGAGGACGCGATAGTCGGGCGGGTGTACCTGCCACAGGACGACATGGCGCGCTTCGGCGTGAGCGTGGACGAACTGGTACCACCGCCCTCGGACTACGTGCAGCGCTCCCGCCGTGGGGCGCCCGGGGGCGCCTCTGCCCAGTGCCGGGCACTGCTGGCCTTCGAGTGCGGTCGGGCCCGGCTCCTGTTGGAGGAGGGCACCCCGCTCGTGGCCAGCCTGCACGGCCGCCTCAGGGTAGCCGTGGCCGGTTTCGTGGCCGGAGGCCACGCCGCACTGGACGCACTGGCCCGGGTCGACTTCGACATCTACGCCGACACGGCCCGGCCGGCCCCCAGGCGCCTGGTGGCACACCTGGCCCGTCTCGTGCTGAGCGGGAGGGCCCTGTCTTGAACGAGGCGGCCATCTCTCTCGCCTACCGGCACTGCGAGGAGATCACCCGCACCCGGGCGCGCAACTTCTACTACGGCATACGTCTCCTGCCCCAGCGGAAGAGGGCGGCCATGTGCGCCCTGTACGCCATGGCCAGGCGGGTAGACGACGCAGGCGACGACACCGGCACCGGGCCGCTGCCTGCCGGAGCAGCACCGGGCAGGGATGGCCCGGACGAGCCGGACAGCCGTCTGGTCAGCCTGGAGGCCATCAGGTCCTCCCTGGAGGTGCTGCGCCAGGTGGCGGACGGCCGCCCCGGCGCCGTGGTGCCGCCCGGGGACCCGGTGCTCACGGCGCTGGCCGACACGATGAGGCACTTCCCGGTCGACGTCGACACCCTCCTCGAGCTCGTGGAGGGCTGCGAGTGGGACGTGCAGGGGCGCTCCTACGACACGGCCGACGAGCTGGTGGAGTACTGCCGGAGGGTGGCCGGCTCCATCGGCCGCCTCTCGCTGGCCATCTACGGCAGCACCGACGACGCCCTGGCCAGGCCGCTGGCCGACTCCCTGGGCGTGGCACTGCAGCTCACCAACATCCTGCGCGACGTACGCGAGGACCTGGAGGTCATGGGGCGGGTCTACCTGCCCCGCGAGGACAGGGAGCGCTTCGGCGTCGGCCCGCACCTGGAGGGCCGGCAGGAGGACCTCATGGCCCTGGTGTGCTTCGAGAGCGCCCGTGCCGCCGAGTGGTACGAGCGGGGCCTGCCCCTGCTCTCGCTGCTCGACCAGCGGAGCCGGGCGTGCACGGCAGCCATGGCCGGCATCTACCGCCGGCTCCTGGAGCGGGTGCGCAGCCGCCCGGACGCGCCGCTGCGCACACGGGTGGCACTGCCCGCAACGGAGAAGGCCAGAGTGGCCGTACTGGCGCTGGCGCGAGGGGTGGCGGCTTGAGCACCGCCCCCCATGTCGTGGTGGTCGGGGGCGGCCTGGCCGGTATGGCGGCCGGCCTGGCGTGCGCCGACGGTGGTGCCCGGGTGACCCTGCTCGAGAAGCGCGCCCACCTGGGCGGGCTCACCTGGTCCTTCTCGCACGACGGCCTCACGATGGACAACGGCCAGCACGTGTTCCTGCGCTGCTGCACCGCCTACCGCGGGTTCCTGGACCGGGTGGGCTCCGCAGGCGACGTCGAACTGCAGGAGCGCTTGGAGGTGACCGTGCTGCGCCGGGGGCGACGGGCGACCCTGCGCCGGGACCGGCTCCCCGCCCCCCTCCACCTCGGCCGCAGCCTGCTCACATACGGCCTGGTGCCCCTGGCCGAACGCGCCCGGCTCGGGGTGGCCGCGGCGGCACTGGCCCGGGTCGACCTGGACGACCCGGCCCTGGACTCGGAGACCTTCGAGCACTGGCTCCGCCGTCACCACCAGGGCCCCTCGGCCATCGCCCACCTCTGGGACCTGATCTGCCTGGCGACGGTCAACCTCCCGGCCTCGGAGGCGTCGCTGGCCATGGGGGCCAAGGTGTTCCAGACGGGGCTCCTCACCGACAGCGCCGCCGGTGACATCGGCTGGAGCAGGTTGCCTCTCGGCCGTCTCCACGGCGAGCGCGGCAGGGCCGCGCTCGAGCAGGCGGGTGCCTCGGTGCGCACGGGCGAGGGCGTCCAGCAGGTCGCACCCCTGGGGCCGGTGGACGGCCCGCCCACCGCGGGCAGCCCCCGGTACGTCGTGCGCACCGGCCGGGGCGAGGTCGAGGCCGATGCCGTGGTGGTGGCGCTGCCCCACTACTGCGTCGAAGAGGTGCTGCCGCCGGGCGCTCTGCAGGCAGACCCGGCCCGGTTGGGCAGCTCGCCCATCCTCAACGTCCACGTGCACTTCGACCGCAAGGTCACCGACCTGCCGCTGGCGGCGGGCGACGGCCTGGCCCAATGGGTCTTCGACAGGACCGCGTCGTCGGGTGCCGAGCGGGGCCAGTACCTGGTGGTCTCGGTCTCCGGCGCCGACGAGCACATCGGCAGGCGCCCCGAGGACCTCGGACGGGACGCGCTCAGTGCCCTGAGGGCGATGTTCCCTGCCTCGGCGGGAGCCGGGGTGCTCTCGACGTTCGTGACCCGGGAGCACCATGCGACGTTCAGGGCCGCGCCGGGCAGTGCCAAGATGAGGGCCCCGGCCCGCTCCCCACTGCGGGGGCTGGCGCTGGCCGGGGCGTGGACAGCGACAGGCTGGCCACCGACGATGGAGGGTGCCGTACGCAGCGGCGTGGCCGCGGCGCGTGCCGCCCTGGCGGCCACCCGCACGGCGGGGCCCGGCTTGGGCCCGGAGCTGTCCGTCAGCGCCGGGCCGTTGAGATTTCAGGAGGTCGAGTGAAGCCCACCACCGCGGTTGCCGAGGTCCTGGAGAGGGCGCGGGACATCACCGAGCCGCTCATGCGCGAGGCCGTGGGGCGGCTGGTGCCCTGCATCCGGGACGTGGTCAGCTACCACCTGGGCTGGGCCGACGCCGCGGGCCGGCCGACCGGGGCACCGGGTGGCAAAGGGATCCGCCCGGCGCTCGCCATGTTGTCGGCGGAGGCCGCCTGGGCCGCCCCCGAGCTGGGAGCGCCGGGGGGTGCGGCGGTCGAGATGGTCCACAACTTCTCACTGGTGCACGACGACCTGATGGACGGGGACACCGAACGCCGCCACAGGCCCACGGTGTGGACGCTGTGGGGCCCGTCGATGGCGCTGCTGGCGGGCGATGCCCTGTCCACTCTGGCGACGGACTGGTTGCTCTCGGTGCCCAACCCCAATGCGCCGGCCGCCGCCGCGGCGCTGGGCACGGCCACGGCTGAGATGATCGCCGGGCAGGCGGACGACCTGGCCTTCGAAAGCCGGCGCTACGTCAGTGTCGAGGAGTGCATGGCGATGTCGACGGCCAAGACCGGCGCCCTCCTCGGCTGCGCCGCCTCCATCGGTGCCATCCTGGCCGGGGCCCCCGCAGCCACGGTGGACGCGCTGCGGGACTTCGGTCGCCACCTGGGCGTCGCCTTCCAGGCCGTGGACGACCTGCTCGGCATCTGGGGTGACCCCTCTACGACGGGCAAGCCGGCCGGCAACGACATCCGCCAACGCAAGAAGTCCATGCCGATAGTGGCTGCCCTGGGCGCCGGGGACGACCAGTCGCGCGAGCTGGAGGCGGTCCTGTACGGGCCGGTGGAGCAGTCCGGGGACGGCGCCACCGAACTGGCCGTGGTCCCTGCTGCGGCCAGCAGCAACGGGCACTCACGCCCCGCGGCGCACGAAGACGGCCCCGGCCACGGTGTGCCGAGCTGGGCGCCCGGTGCCCGCCAGGCCCTGTCCCAGGCCGAGGTCGACCGGGCGACCTGGCTCGTGGAGGCCTGCGGAGGCCGGGCCTGGACGGCGGCCAGGGCCAAGGCCCACCTCGATGCCGCCCTGGGTTCTCTCGAGCGCGCCCGGCTCAGCCCCGTCTCCCGCCGGGCCCTGGCCGACCTGGCGGTGTACGTCGTGGAGCGCGAGTCGTGACGCTCGTGTCGGGCGCCCCGGGGCGCCCGGGGAGCTCCGAGCACGACGACCTCTCGCTTCACGACGGCCCTGTCCTGGTGCACGACCCGGCCACCCCGCTCGTCCGCTCCACCCCCACCACAAAGGCCGCTGCAGCAGCTGCGGCGAGGGCCACCGAGCACCTGCGCAGAGCGCAGCACCCCGATGGCTACTGGAAGGGCGAGCTGGAGACCAACGTGACCATGGACGCCGAGGACGTGCTGCTGCGCCACTTCCTCGGGATCCTTGACCCGACCGTGCTGGCCGCCGCCGCCCGCCGGCTGCGCTCCCAGCAACTGGCCAACGGGGCGTGGGCCACGTTCTACGGAGGCCCGGGGGAGCTCTCGGCCACGGTCGAGGCCTACGTGGCGCTGCGGCTGGCCGGTGACGACCCCACCGACGACCACATGCGCGCCGCGGCATCCTGGGCCCGGGAGCACGGCGGGGTGGAAGCGGCACGCGTCTTCACCCACGTCTGGTTGGCGATGGTCGGGCGCTGGGACTGGGACGACCTGCCCTCCGTACCGGCCGAGCTCATCTTCCTCCCGTCCGGCTGGCCTTTTTCGATCTGGTCTTTTGGCTGCTGGGCCCGCCAGACGATCGTGGCCCTTTCTGTCATCTCCCACCACCGGCCATCGCGCCCGCTGCCGTTCGGCATAGACGAGCTGCGCTCGGGCCGGCCCGCCCCCCACCGGCCACTGGGCCTGCTCGGCACGGCGCTGGTATGGGGGGACAAGCTCCTGCACGGCTACGACCGCTCTGGGCACAAGCTGAAGGCCCTGGTCAGGAGCGCCGCCCTGCGGGAGGCCGAACGTTGGATCGTGGCCAGGCAGGAAGCCGACGGCTCCTGGGGCGGGATCCAGCCTCCCATGGTCTACTCGACGATCGCCCTCGTGCTCCAGGGTTACCCGCTCGACCACCCCGTGATCGCCGCCGCCCTGAAGGGCATGGGCGCCTTCACCATCGAGGACGAAGAGGGCCGCCGGATAGAGGCGTGCCAGTCCCCCGTCTGGGACACCGCGCTGGCGCTGGTGGGCCTGCTCGACGCGGGTGCCGACCTCGACGACCCGATGGTCGACCGGGCACGGCGCTGGCTGCTGGACCAGGAAGTCAAGGCCGTCGGTGACTGGGCCGTGCAGCGCCCCGGCCTGGCACCGGGAGGTTGGGCCTTCGAGTTCGCCAATGTCAATTACCCCGACATCGATGACACGGCCGAGGTGGTACTGGCGCTGCGCCGCCGGCCCGTGCTAACCAGCTCCCCTGGGGCACTGGCCAACGGGATGCTGGCGGACGGGGTGCTGGCAGACGGGGCACTGGCGGACGGGGCCTGCCGGCGGGGCGTCGACTGGGTGGTCGGGATGCAGTCGCGCGATGGGGGCTGGGGGGCCTTCGATGCCGACAACACCTCCCCGCTGCCGAGACGGCTGCCCTTCTTCGACTTCGGCGAGGTCATCGACCCGCCGACCGCTGACGTAACCGCCCATGTGGTCGAGATGCTGGCCTGCGAGCCCGGGCTCGGGCCGGAGGCCGAGCATGCCATGCGCCGCGGGGTGGACTGGCTCCTGCGCAACCAGGAGCCGGACGGCAGCTGGTGGGGCCGCTGGGGCGTCAACTACGTGTACGGGACCGGGGCCGTGCTACCGGCACTGGTCGCCGCCGGCACAACCCCTGGCCACCCTGCGGTGGCGCGGGGCGTGGAGTGGCTGCTGGCCCACCAGAACGAGGACGGCGGCTGGGGCGAGGACCTCCGTTCCTACGTCGCCCCCGAATGGCGTGGCCGGGGCGAGACCACCGCCTCCCAGACGGCCTGGGCGCTCATCGGGCTGCTGGCGGCAGGTCACGCAGAGCACCCCGCCACCCGGAGGGGCGTGGAGTGGCTGGTGGCTCACCAGGACGAGGACGGCACCTGGGACGAACCGTGGTTCACCGGCACCGGGTTCCCCTGGGACTTCTCGCTCAACTACCACCTCTACCGCCACGTCTTCCCACTTGCCGCCCTGGGCCGCTACGCCTACGGGACCGGCCCGAGGCCGGCAGGACCATGACCCTGCTCCTGCTGGCCCCCCTGCGTCTCGAGGCGATGGCCCTGGCAAGCGCCCCGTCGCACCCCCGGGTCACCCGTACCGGTATGGGGCCCTCACGGGCCGACGCTGCGATGCAGCGCCTCCTGGCCCGGCGCCCGGTGCCCGAGGGAGAGGCGCTCGCCCTGGTGGGGGCGGGCGGCGGCCTGGCAGACGACCTGGAGGTGGGCGACCTGGTGGTGGCCCAGAAAGTCGTCCGCCCCGACGGCTCCGAAGTGGCCATGCTCGCCTCTGCCCCCCTGCTGGCGGCCGAGCTGCGCTCACTGGGCCTGCGCGCCCGGTGCGGGACGGTGGCCAGCACCGACCACCTGGTGACCGGAGCCGAGCGCCGTGAGCTCGCCCGGGTTGCGGACGTGGTCGACATGGAGTCCGCGGCCGTCGTGGCCCGGGCCACCGGCCCCGTGGCCGTGGTCCGCGCCGTGTCCGACACGGCCTCCCGGGAGCTGCTGAGCCCGGCCGGCCTCATGGGGGCCAGCCGGGCCCTCGCCTCGCTGCGGGCAGCCACCCCGGCGCTCACCCGCTGGGCCGGGGCCACCGGCCCACGGAAGGCCCTGCTGGCCGAACCGCGGTCGTTCTGCGCCGGTGTGCACAGGGCCATCGAGACCGTCGAGAGAGCCCTGGCGCTTTCCGGGCCCCCCGTGTACGTGCGCCGCCAGATCGTTCACAACGCCTCGGTGGTGCGCCGTCTGGAACGGGCGGGCGCAGTGTTCATCACAGAACTGGAGGAGGCGCCCGACGGCGCCACCGTGGTCTTCTCGGCCCACGGGGTCGGGACGGCGGTCCACGAGGAAGCAGCCCGGCGGGGGATGCGGGCCATCGACGCCACGTGCCCGCTGGTGTCCAAGGTCCACCATGAAGCCCGGCGTTACGCGGCGGCCGGCCGTCAGGTCGTGCTGGTCGGCCACCGAGGCCACGACGAGGTGGAGGGCACGCTCGGCACCGTGCCCGGCACCCACCTCGTAGAAGGCCCGGAGGACGTACGTACGCTCGAGCTCGACACCGACCGCCCCACGGCGGTGGTGACCCAGACCACTCTGGCCCTGGACGAGGTGGCAGGTACCCTGGCCGAGCTCGACGCCATGTTCAAGGACCTGGTCCACCCCAACGCCTCTGACATCTGCTACGCCAGCCAGAACCGCCAGGAGGCGGTCCGCGCCATGGCGCCCGCCTGCGACCTGGTGCTCGTGGTGGGCTCACCCAATTCCTCCAACTGCAACCGCCTGGTCGAGGTGGCACGTCGCCAGGGGCGGCCCGCCCACCTTGTCGACACGGCGGCCGATATCCGGTTGGCTTGGCTCGAGGACGCCCGTACTGTGGGCATCACTGCCGGTGCCAGCACGCCGGAGGAGCTCGTCCAGGAAGTCGTTTCATGCCTCAGCAGCCTGGGCCCACTGGAGCTGTCCGAGCTGGCTACAGGCATCGAGAACGTGACGTTCCCTCTACCCGTGGAGGTCCGCTGATGGGAGTACCGCTACGCCAGAGCATAAAGGTCGGGACCTACGTGGCCCGTCAGAAGCTGGCCGGCCGGGACAAGTTCCCGCTTATCGTCGAGCTCGAACCGCTCTTTGCCTGCAACCTCTCCTGTAACGGCTGCGGGAAGATCCAGTACCCGACGGAGGTGCTGCGCAAGCGGCTCTCGGTCGAACAGGCCGTCGCCGCCATCGAGGAGAGCGGTGCCCCCATGGTCTCGATCGCGGGCGGCGAACCGCTGCTGCACCCCGAGATGGACAAGATGGTGGAGGCCCTGCTCGAGCGCAAGCGCTTCGTCTACCTGTGCACCAACGCCATCCTGCTGGAGCGCAAACTGGACCTGTTCAAGCCCCATCCGGCCTTCAGCTGGGTGGTGCACATCGACGGCCTGAAGGAGCGCCACGACAGCTCCGTGAGCCGGGACGGTGTATTCGACAAGGCCGTGGAGGCCATCCGCATGGCCAAGGCACGCGGGTTCCGCGTGGCGACGAACACCACGTTCTTCAACAGCGACTCGCCCCACACCGTGCAGGAGGTCCTGGACTTCCTGAACGACGAGCTCGAGGTCGACACCATGATGATCTCGCCCGGGTACGCCTACGAAAAGGCCCCGAACCAGGTCAACTTCCTGCGCACCAACGAGTCCACCGAGCTGTTCCGCAAGGCCTTCGAGGGCAAGCGCCAGCACTGGCGGCTCAACCACAGCCCGCTCTTCCTCGACTTCCTCGAAGGCAAGGTGGAGTTCGAGTGCACTCCCTGGGGCATACCCAGCTACTCCGTCTTCGGCTGGCAGAGGCCCTGCTACCTGCTGGCCGACGGCTACACCGAGACCTACCGGGAGCTGGTCGAGACCACCGACTGGTCCAAGTACGGGCGCGGCCGCGACCCCCGCTGCCACAACTGCATGGCCCACTGCGGCTTCGAGCCGAGCGCGGTCATGGCGACCACCAGGAGCCTGCGCCAGTCCGTACGGGCTCTGGTCAACGCCCGTTAGCACCCGCCCCCTGGCCGGGCTCCGGGTACTGCTCACCGGGGCGACGAGCGGCATCGGCGCCGCTCTGGCAACCAGGCTCGTGCCTGCCGGGGCCCGGCTCTTCGGCACCGGGCGCGACCGGCGCAGCCTGGCTGCGCTCGAGCAGGCAGGGGCCGTCGCCACCCTGCCCGGGGACCTCGGGAGGGCCGGCTTCGTCGACGAACTGGTGAGCGCAGCGGTAGGCGCCCTGGGCGGCCTCGACGTCGTCGTCTCCTGTGCCGGGGCGGGCTGGGCAGGCCCTTATGCCACCATGTCCGCTCAGGAGGTCGACGCCGTCGTGGACCTCAACCTGAGGGCGCCGATGCAACTGGCGCGGGTCTCGGCCCCCCACCTGGCTCATGGGGGCCAGATGGTCCTGGTGGGCTCGGTGGCCGGGCTGGTGGGGGTCCCCTACGAGGCTGCCTACGCAGCCACCAAGGCCGGCCTGAAGGGCCTGGCCGACAGCCTGAGAGCGGAGTGGCCCGGCACCACGGTGACCCTGGTCAGCCCGGCCGCCGTGCAGACGCCGTTCTTCTCACGGCGCAACCGTCCCTACGAGCGGTCCTGGCCCCCGCCCATGTCGGTGGCCAAGCCCGTCGACGCCATCGTGGGCGCAATCGAGCACCGGCGGCCCGAGGTCGTCGTGCCGGCCTGGATGAGCCTGGTGGGCCGCTTCAGCGCCGCAGCCCCCGGCCTGTACCGGGCAGTGTCCGGGCTTCCCGAGCGCCTGACCCGCTGAGGGTGGTGCCCGCCGGGACGGCGGGTGGTGCCCGCCGCGGCGCACCGGTACCATCCCCGTCCATGGCCAGTGCCGGCGAGACGACCACGGCCGGCCCACCACCCGAGGCCCTGCCCGCACCGCTCCACGGGGCCGGGCGGCTGACCTGGTGGCGCCGCTTGCCCGGTGCGCTGGCCGGGGCCGTCCGGTCGCTGCGCGCCAGGGCGCCCTGGGCCGTGCACCTGCCCCTGGCCGTTGTGGCCCTGTGGTACGTGGTCCACTTCGGCACCATCGCCGTCGCCATGCTCCACTCCTTCGGCCAGCCCGCCTACGACATGGCGGAGCCCGACCAGGGGATATGGCTCCTCAGCCGGTTCCACGACCCCTACCTCACCGTGGCCGGCCGCAACCTCTTCGGCGACCACCCCTCCTTCATCTACCTGACCCTGGTGCCGGTGTACTGGCTGTACCCCCACACGTCGTCGCTGCTCGTCGTCCAGGTGATGCTGCAGGCGGGCGCCGCCGTGCCGGTGTACCTGCTGGCCGAGCACCTCCTGAAGCGCTGGAGCCTAGCCACCCTGTTCGCTCTGGCCTACCTGTTGAACCCGGCGCTCCAGCAGACGGCGCTCGAACAGTTCCACGTGGAGGCCTTCGAGACCTTCCTGTTGGCCTGGGCCATCTACTGGGCTGTCCGCTGGCGGCCCCGTCTCTTCCTGGCCTGCCTCGCCCTGGTCCTCATGTGCAAGGAGGACGCCGCCCTGTACACGGCGCCTCTCGCCATCTGGGCGCTGCTCCGACGGGACCGCAGAGCCGGTGCGGTGGGCCTGGTCGCTTCCGCCGCAGTGGCCGGGTTCGACAACCTCTTCCTGGTGCCCACCCTCATCGGCTACGCCAGTGCCCACGGCGGCCGCATCCCCTTCGGGGGCTTCGGCGGACTGTTCAGCACCACTATCAACAGGCCGGGCCGGCTGGTCGACTACCTCACCTCGTCCCCCCGGCCCTGGTACCTGTGGCAGATGGGGGCCAGCTCGGGCCTGGCCTTCCTGGCATCGCCCGAGATCGCCGCGGTGGGGGTGCTCCAGCTGGCGGTGAACCTCATCTCGAACGACGCCTACCAACAGCAGATCCTCTACCACTACTCGATGCCCCTGGCAGCGGTGCTCACCTGCGGGAGCGTCTATGCCGTGTCCCGATTGAGGACCGGGCCGAGAAGGCTCGCCGTCACCGTCATGGTCGCCGCCTCGGCACTGTGGTCCTGTGTGCTCTGGGGTGCCGCGCCATTCTCCCGGGCGCCGGCCCTCGCCCCCGCCGACAACACCCCCCGGCTGGTCGCTGACCACCGGCTCCTAAGCCAGATCCCGCCCACGGCATCGGTTTCAGCCGTGCAGGAGCTCGTCCCGGCCCTCGACCACAGGGTGAGCATCTACATGTGGCCCAACCCCTTCCACCAGGTCTACTACGGCAACCCCCGCTTCGACGGGACGGACTGGCCGTACTCCTCCAGGGTCCAGTACCTCGTACTGCCCGCCTGCTTGAGCTGCGACCAGGGCTCCGCGCCCTGGACGGCGACTTTTGCCCGCATCTCCCACCAGTTCCGCGCCGTGGCCCGGACGGCGGACTACGTGGTCTACAAGAGGTTGCCCGAGCCCGTGCCGGCCGGGGCCGGCACGGGGCGCTGAAGGGTGCCCGCTCAGTACACGCGGACCAGGCGCAGGGTGTCGGTGACCGGCTCCGGGTCGTGCAGCGAGCCGGCGAGAACGACGACCACGTCCCCCGCCTTGGCGTAACCCGCTGCCCTCACGGCCTCGACGCCGTGGTTGACCGCCTCGTCCGTGCTCTTCGCCTCGGGCACCAGCACGGTGTCCACCCCCCAACTGGTGGTCAACTGGCGGGCCGTGTACTCGTAGGGCGTGGCGGCAACGATGGGGGCAGCGGGCCGGTAGCGGGCGATCGCACGCGCCGTTGCACCCGTGTTGGTACAGGCCACGATCACGGCCGCCCTCTCCTCGACGGACGCACGCCAGGCCGCAGCACCGACGGCAGCCGTGATGCGCGCCCCGAAGGCCGTCTCGGCGGCGAAGTTCTGCGCCGGCAGGTTGCGTCCCCAGTGGCTGCTGTCGAAGTCCAGGTCGGCCCGGCGCGCGATGCGGGCCATCGTCGCCACGGCGTTGACCGGGTCGACGCCCACCGCCGACTCCGCCGAGAGCATCACGGCGCTGGTGCCGTCGAACACGGCGTTGGCCACGTCTGTCACCTCGGCCCGGGTAGGCACCGGGGAGCTCACCATCGACTCCAGCATCTGGGTCGCGGTGATCACCGGGCGCCCCCAGGCGATGCAGGAACGGATGAGCCGCTTCTGGATGTGGGGCACCTCCTCCAACGCCACCCGTACGCCGAGGTCACCGCGGGCCACCATCACCGTGTCGGCAACCTGGAGGATGTTGTCCATGTCGTCGAGGGCTTCGGGGGTCTCCATCTTGGCGCACACCAGGACGCCCCGGCCGGCCATGGCTTTGACCTCGTGGAGGTCCGCTGCTGTCCGGACAAAGGACACGGCCACGCTCTCGATGCCCTCTTCGAGCAGCACCTCCAAGCGGTGGAGGTCCTCGGGCGTGGGCGTCTTCAGGGCGAGGCGTGAAGCCGGCGCCGTGACCCCGGGCCGGCCCTGCACCTTGCCCCCGGCCACCACGCGGCAGCGCACCGAGTAGCCCTCGCGGGACTCCACCAGGAGCGCAACCCCTCCGTCGCCGAGAGCCACCCGGTCACCCTCGTGCAGGGTCTCCACCAGTTCCGGTACCGAGACTCCTATGGTCGACGCGTCGCTACGGGCCGCCAGGCCCTGCGGGCTGAGCACCACATCTGCACCTGCTACCAGCAGCACCCCACCCTCGGGAAAGGGCGTGGTGCGGATCTTGGGCCCGGGCAGGTCGACCAGCACGCCCACCTCAGGCGCGGCCTGGCGCACCCGGCGCAGCCGGGCGACAGCCTCGTCTATGGAGCCGTGGGCCAGGGGCAGGCGGGCGACGTCCATGCCCGCCTCCTGCATCGCTGCCAGGGTCTCGAGGGAGTCGGAGGCCGGGCCGATCGTTGCCACCACCTTCGTGCGGCGGGTGTTGTCATCGAGGTAACGGTGCGCAGGGCTTGACTTGGTGGAGGGGTCGGTGTGGCTCACCCCTCTAGCATTACCGATCCGGGGCCGCCGAGCACATGCAGGGCAACCGGCTCGTCCCGACCGCAGCTGCCGGTCGGCCGGCGCGGCGCCCCGGCCCCGGGTGCGGCCCTGCAGGCGGCATGCTCAGCCTGCCAGCTCCCGCACCATCAGGGCCCCCAGACGTACGCGCTCGGCCGAGCCGAGGGAGCCCCCGGCGCCGAGCCAGGCCGGCAGGCGCTCCACCGGCCCGCACCACAGGCCGTCCACCACCACGGCCGGGGGAAGGGGGGCGGCGGGCGCCGGAGCCGAGCAGACAGCCGCCATGACCTCGACCGTGCCCGGGTGGCTGTCTCTCAGCCAGGCCCTCAGGCCCGTCGCCCGGCGCAGGGCAGCCCGCACCGCCTCGGACCGGCCCGGTACCCCGGTCGTGACCTCGGCATGGCACTGCAGGGCGGCCACCGTGGCCTCCACCCGGTCCCCGGCACCGGGAGGGACCAGCCAGGGGCCCACCACCACCAGTCCCCGCGGGGCGACCACAAGGTGCTCCACCGGCAGCGACGTGCCCGGCACCACCAGGTCGTGCAGGACGGTGGCCTCTTCGGGGCACACCCGGTCCAGCAGGCGGGCCATGGCCGCCCCGTAGCGACCTCCGACCGCCACGTTCCGGCGCACCGAACGGCAGGTGCGGCCGCTCACGGCCGCCGTCCGGGCCCTGGGCGTCCTCCCGGCGCTCTCGGGCTCCTCGAGCGCCGGGGAGGGCCGCTCGAGACCGCCGTCCGACAGCACGGCCAGCAGGCTGCTCAAGCGGCGCTCGGCACGCGCTCTCCGCTCGACGGGCCCTGGAGCTGCACCGCCCTGGCGCACGGGCAGCAGGGGGCTCACGCTGCCCAGGGCCGGGGCTGCCACCCCCCGGACGGCGCCCGGCCCGGCGGCCCGCGCCGCTCCAGCCCGCCACATCGCAGCACGCAGCACCGTGGATGGTCCTTCCGACAGCATTGCTCAGGCGATCGGCACCCGGTGACGGCCTGCTTGAGCAAGCGCGCGATACGGAAAGCCCCGTTCAGCGCGTTGTGCCGTCGGTGCCGCGGTTGCGGTCTTTTCCGCTCTCCAGGGCCGCGTAGGCCTCCGCCACGGCCGGGTGCACGATCCGGTGGCCACGCACGTTGACACCCCGGGCAAAGCCCGGGTCAGCACCGCAGTAGGCGTCCAGGCCCGTGTCGGCCAGCCGGTGCAGGTAGGGCAGCGTGCTGTTGGTCAGGGCGCGGGTGGAGGTGACCGGTACGGCCCCGGGCATGTTGGCGACGCAGTAATGGACCACCCCGTCCACCACGAAAGTGGGCTCGTCGTGCGTGGTGGGCCGAGAGGTCTCCGCGCAGCCTCCCTGGTCGATGGCCACGTCTACGATCACAGCCCGCTCGGGCATGCCCGCCAGCATGGACCGTCTCACGAGCTTGGGCGCCGCCGCGCCCGGGAGCAGCACGGCACCTATGACGGCGTCGCTCAGGGCGAGCTGCTCGGGCACGCTGTGGGCGTCGGACATGAGGCAGCGGACAGAACCGTCGAAGCGCTCGTCCAGGTAACGCAGGCGGGCGTCAGAACGCTCCAGGACCGTCACGTCCGCCCCCAGGCCCCGGGCCACGCGTGCTGCGTGCACTCCGACGACCCCGCCACCGAGGACCAGCACCCGCGCCGGGGCCACTCCCGGTGCGCCGCCGGCCAGGATGCCCCTGCCTCCGGCAGGCGAGGTCAGGTGGTGCGCCACCACCTGGCCCGCCAGTCGACCGGCGATCTCGCTCATGGGGGCCAACAGGGGCAGGTGCCCCGAGGCGTCCTCCACGGTCTCGTAGGCGACGCCCGTGGCACCCGAGCCCACCAGCGCGGCCGTCAGCTCGGGAGCGGCGGCCAGGTGCAGGTAGGTGAAGAGCACTAGACCCGGCCGCAGGTACCCGAGCTCGGGGCCGACGGGCTCCTTGACCTTCACCAGCAGGTCCACCTCGTCCCACACCTGCCGAGCGCCCGGCACGACCACGGCACCTGCAGAAACATAGGCTTCATCAGGGAAACCCGAACCTGCACCGGCACCCTGCTGCACCATCACCCGGTGGCCACCGCCAACCAGTTCGGCCGTACCGGCCGGCGTCAGGGCCACCCTCAGTTCGGCCGGCTTGGTCTCGGCCACCACCCCGACGAGCACCTCAGTTGCCTCCGGGCCCGACCACGAGCAGCAGGTCCCCGCCCTCCACGGATGCCAGCCTGGGGACGGCCAGGCGCTCCACCGTGCCCGCGAGCGACGCCGTGATAGCGGCTTCCATCTTCATGGCCTCGATGGTCGCCACCGTCTGGCCGGCTTCGACCTTGTCCCCCACGGACACGGTCAGCGAGACCGCCCCGGCGAAAGGGGCCGCCACGTGGGCCGGGTTGTCGGGCTGGGCCCGCTCGCCCCTGGGCCGGGCCTCCTTGACGGACCGGTCGCGCACCGTCACCGTCCGGGGCTGGCCGTTGATACGGCAGAAGACGGTGCGGAAACCACGGTCGTCTGCTTCCCCGATGGCGTCCAGGGCCAGGTAGAGCGACAGGCCGGCCCCCAGGGAGACAACGATCTCCTCGCCCGGCGTGAGACCGTAGAAGAAGGCCGACGTGGGCAGCACGGACAGGTCGCCGAACTGGCGCTGGGCCTCCTCGAAGTCCCGTGTGGGGCCGGGGAACAACAGGGCATTGAGCACCCGGCGTACCTCGGTGCGCTCGGGTGCCCCCGCCTCCAGGACGACCCGCGCCTCCTCGGGCAGGCTCAGCTGGCGCTCGGGCATCTTCTTGCCCGTGAGCGCCCGGGTACGGAACGGCTCGGGCCAGCCGCCCGCGGGCACGCCCAGCTCCCCGGCCAGGAAGCCGACCACACTGTCGGGAAGGTCGAAGGCGGCCGGGTCGCGCTCGAACTCGGCCACGTCCGCATCGGCGCCGCACAGGTACAGGGCCAGGTCCCCGACGACCTTGGAGCTCGGCGTCACCTTGACGATGTTGCCCAGGATCCGGTTGGACTCCGCGTACAGCTCCTCCACCTTCTCCCAGCGCTCCCCCAGCCCGAGGGCGATTGCCTGCTGGCGCAGGTTGGAGATCTGGCCTCCCGGCATCTCGTGGCGGTACACCCGGGTCGAGGGCGCAGGCACGCCGATGTCAAAGGGGGCGTACATCCGGCGCACCGCTTCCCAGTAGGGCTCGAAAGCTTCGATAGCCGCCAACGACAGCCCGGTCTCGCGCTCGGTATGGTCGGTGGCGGCCACTATCGCCCCCAGCGAGGGCTGGCTCGTGGTGCCCGACATGGGCCCTATGGCGCCGTCGATGGCGTCCACACCGGCCTCCACGGCCGCCAGGTAGGTCGCCAGTTGCCCCCCCGCCGTGTCGTGGGTGTGCAGGTGCAGCGGGACGTCGAAATTGGCCCTCAGGGCCGTGACCAGCCGGCGGGCCGCAGGGGCGCGCAGTAGGCCGGCCATGTCCTTTATGCAGAGCACATGGACGCCGGCCTTCACCAACTGCTCGGCCTTGGCCAGGTAGTAGTCGAGGGTGTAGAGCCGCTCCGCAGGGTCGGCCAGGTCGCCTGTGTAGCACACCGCGCCCTCGGCCAGCTTGCCCGTCTCCAGCACGGCGCGGATGGCCGGGACCATCTGGTCGACGTCGTTCAGGGAGTCGAAGATGCGGAACAGGTCCACACCCGAACGGGCGGCCTCGTGCACGAACGCCACCGCGACCTCGTCAGGGTAGGGCGTGTAACCGACGGTGTTGCGCCCCCGCACCAGCATCTGCAGCATCAGGTTCGGCACCGCCTCCCGCAGGGCGGCCAGCCTCTCCCAGGGGTCTTCCTTCAAAAAGCGCAGCGAGACGTCAAAAGTCGCTCCACCCCAGCACTCCAGGGAGAGCAGGCCGGGCAACTGCCGGGCGAAGTACGGCGCTGCTGCGAGCATGTCCCGCGTACGCAGGCGGGTGGCCAGCAGGGACTGGTGGGCGTCCCGCAGGGTGGTGTCGGTAACCAGCACCGGCACCTGCTGGCGCAACCAGGAGGCGAACCCGTGCGGGCCTTCGCGCTCGAGCAACTGGCGCGTCCCCTCCGGCGCCCGGGCCGGCCCGGGCGCAGCGGCCGGCAGCTTCTCCACGGCTTCGGGGTTGCCCGGGCGGGCCGGGCCATTGGGACGGTTGACCGTCATGTCGGCGACGTAGGTGAGAAGGCGCGTCCCCCGGTCTGCACCGCTGGGCCGCGTCACCAGGTTGGGCCTCTCGTCGATGAAGGACGTGGCCAGGCGGCCGGCAACGAAATCAGGCTCCTCGAGCACGCTCTGCAGGAACGGGATGTTGGTGGCGACGCCTCTCACCCTGAACTCGGCCAGGGCGCGCCGGGCCCTGCCCACCGCCTCGGGGAACGTCCTCCCCCGGCAGGTGAGCTTGACGAGCAGGGAGTCGAAGTGGGGCGACACCTCGGCCCCGAGGTAGGTGCTCCCGTCCAGGCGCACACCGTGGCCCCCGGGTGAACGGTAGGCGGTCAACCGGCCGGTGTCGGGGCGGAAGCCCTGCGCGGGGTCCTCGGAGGTGATGCGGCACTGCAGGGCCGCGCCCCTGAGCTCTATGGTGCCCTGGGACAAGCCGAGGTCGGCGAGGGTGGCCCCCGCCGCCACCAGGAGCTGGGCCTGTACCAGGTCCACGGAGGTGACCTCCTCGGTCACGGTGTGCTCCACCTGGATACGAGGGTTCATCTCGATGAACACGTGCCGGCCGTCCCGGTCCACCAGGAACTCGACCGTGCCCGCATTGCGGTAACCCACGGCCCGGGCAAAGCTGACCGCGTCCTGCCACAGGCGCGCCCGCACCTCGGCCGACAGGTTGGGGGCAGGGGCGATCTCGACGACCTTCTGGTGGCGGCGCTGGACCGAACAGTCCCTCTCGAAGAGGTGGACCACCTCGCCCCGGGCGTCGGCCAGCACCTGCACCTCGATATGACGGGCGTGCGTCACCGCTTCCTCGAGGAAGACCGTGGGGTCGCCGAAGGCGGTCTCGGCCTCCCGGACCGCTGCTTCAACCGAGGCGCGCAGGTCCGCCGCTCGCTCGACCCTGCGGAGCCCACGGCCGCCGCCTCCCGCCGTGGCCTTCACGAACAGGGGGAAACCCACCTCGTCGCCTGCGGCCACCAGCTCGTCGACGCCCGAGAGAGGCCCGGCGCTACGCAGCACCGGGATGCCTGCAGCCTGGGCCTCCTGTTTTGCCCTCACCTTGTTGCCCGCCAGGGCCAGCACCTCGGCCGGTGGGCCGACGAAGGTGATGCCGGCCTCGGCACAGGCCCGGGCCAGGTCGGGGTTCTCGCTCAGGAACCCGTAGCCCGGGTACACCGCGTCGGCCCCGGCGCGCACCGCGGTCGCAACGATGCTCTCCACGTCCAGGTACGCCCGCAGGGGATGGCCCCGCTCGCCGATCTCGTAGCTCTCGTCCGCCTTTTGACGGTGCAGGGAGTAGCGGTCCTCGTAGGGGAAGACGGCCACGGAGGTGAACCCGAGCTCATTGATGGCCCGCAGGGCCCTGATGGCGATCTCACCCCGGTTGGCTACCAGCACCTTGCGCACGTGGTCGAGCGTAGCTTGCCCGGCCCCCGGCGCCCTCGGCGGAGCGGCGCCGAGGACTTGGCGCCCCGACGGGCAGGGCAGCCCGCTACAGCCGGCTCAGCCCAGCGGCCCGGCCTCCTGCAGGCCGTGGACAGCCCATTCGGTGCTCCACTTGGTCGCCGTCGCCGGTAGCGCCTGGCAGTCGGGTTGGGGCACCTGACGACCGGGCGTCACCCTGGCCTCCCAGGCCCCCTCCGGGGTCTCCAGGCGCCACAGGTCGCCGCCCAGGTCGAGCGCCCGGCGCCGGGCCGACAACAGGCCGAGGCCGGTCCGGGCGGCCACAGCACCCTCCAACGCCTGGGCCGGTGGCGGCCCGAGCAGGGCGCACCCCCGGTAGTGGCGCAACAGTTCGCCGTCGTCCGGGCCGGGACCGGACGACGCCTCGGGCCGGGGGCCGGCCAGCCCGGGCGCAGCTGCCACGACCCGGCGCACGAGGTGCGTGTCGGCATAGGCCCAGAGGGTGCCCGAGGGGAGGACGACGACGGTGGGCGCAAAACGGTGACCTCCGGTGTGGCTGGTCCGCCACAGACGGAACTGCGGGGCGCCGTCCGGCGCCGGCGCCCCCAGAGCCTGGAGCAGGCCCATCCCCCGGGCACCACAGCAGCGGTCGCGGCTCCCGTGGGTGCAGACCAGTACGTCCACCAGTGGGCCCTCCGTGCCCGGTGCACCCTCTCCCTCCGCCAGCATCTCGGCCAGGGCCTCCGCCACCGAGCCGGCGGGCACCTGGCGCTCCACCCGAGCACCGGGAGTGGCCCAGCCCTGCTCCGCCCCCCGGTAGAGCACGACCCGGCGCAGGGGCATCGCCTCGCCGCCACGCGGCCGCCACTCAGGGGCGACCACGGCCTGGGCCCGCAACCCCGCCGTCGCAGCGAGGGAAGCCACCTCGGCCAGTCCCGGCGCCTTGGTCACCTCGCCCGGCCAGGGCAGTGGGTGCTCAACCAGGACGTAGCCCCGGTAGTGACCGGCCGAGCCCACGGGGGCCAGTTCCTGCGACCGCGCCCAGTCACTGCAGGTGGGCCCGGCCGCGGGAAGTGGCGCGTCACCACCGCCCGGCGCCGGCTCCACCGCTCCCGGCTCACCAGGGCGCGCTTCGTCTGCCTCGCTCATCGCTGGTCCCATGAGCCGAGCCTATGCGGCAGGAGGAGGAGCAGCGAAGGCGTAGATGGGCTCCCCGTTGGCAAAAAAGGACTGGCTGGGCAGGAACGGGCCGTTCACCAGGACAGCGGTCCACCCGCCCGGGCCAGGCCCGGCGTCCCCCTCCACGGTGTCGACCTCGCCGTCCGGCCACACCTGGGCCACCACGCCCATGTGGGGCGAGGTCCTGGCGCTGGCCGGCCCGGTCCCGTAGAAGACCAGGTCCCCCGGAGCCGGGCGTGCCGAGCGCCCCATCACCCGGGCATGGGCCCTGGCCCAGCGGTACACGTCCCCCACAAAGGCCATCCGGGGCACCCTCACGCCGGCGCTCTCCCAGGCCCAGGTCGCGAACAGGGCGCACCACTCCTCGCACGGCCCGTAGGGGTTGCAGTAGCGGCCCCCCTCAGGGCTCGGGCCCTGCTGGCTGAGCGCAGCCGCCACGATGCCCTCGCCCTCCGAACGCGCCGGGGCGGCCAGGCCCACCTCGAAGGCGGAGCGCACCAGCAACCAGTAGCCGTCGCCGCCAGGGCCGGCGACGATAGCCGAGGTGCCAGGCAGCGGCCGGGCCGCCTGGTCGCCACCGTGGTAGCGGGCGTCGCCGAAGCTGAAGACCTCCCCGTTGCCGCACAGGAGCCAGTAGCCACGCCCACCGGGCGTCACCGCGATGGCGTCCACGGGGGGCTGGCCCCGGGGCAGGCTGCCCAGGCTGGGGGCGTCCCCGTAGGCCCGGACCTCGCCGCCCCCCTGGACCAACCAGTACCCGCCGCCGTCAGCGGACGAGGCCATGGCGACCACCGGGATGTTGTGCAGGTCCGTCGCCCCCAGGGAACCGTGGTAACGGGCGGCGCCGAAGCTGTAGACCGCCCCGTGGCTTGTCACCATCCAGTAGCCGAGGCCGCCGGGGTACGGGGCGAAGCCGACCACCGGGCTCGGCACGTGGGCGGGCGCACCGAAGTAGCGGGCGTCACCGAAGCTGTAGACCGCCCCGTCGGCCGACACCAGCCAGTAGCCGGCCCCGTCCGGTGCCGCCGCCATGGTCACCACGGGAGAGGCCAGGGGCCGGCCGTCGGCCTCGCCGAACACGCGGGCGTCGCCGAAGCCGTGGACACCCCCGTCGGCCGTCGCCAGCCAGTACCCGGCACCGTCGGCAGTGGCGGCCATGGCGACGACGGGCGAGCGCAGGGGCCGGCCCACCGGGCTCCCGTAGAAGCGGGCGGAGCCGTAGGCCAGGACCCCCCCGTCGTGGTAGGGCCCGGCCACCCGTTCCGCCCTCAGTGCGGACGTAGCGGCGCCGGCAGGGGCGGCCTGGGCCCGGGCGGCCGGGGCACGGCCCGGGGCCGGGCCGGTCGCAGCACCGGCCGGCGCCGCAGGCACGCACGACCAGGCCAGCAGCACCACAGCTGCCACCAACCCGACGACCGGACCGGCCCGGCCCGGCCTTCGGGTTGCCCGGCCCGCCGACCACACCCGCACCCAAGCGTTTGTACCACTCGGCAGCCCGGGCGGGCCACCATTAGCGTGTACCGGCAAGCACAGAGGCACAACTGGCCATCGGGCCCGACGACGGCCGCGCCGGGAGGTACGAGCATGATCACCTACAAGGTGCGTACGCACCGCAGCACCGAGGCGCTCCCCCGACCGCAGGAACTGGCCTGGAGGCTGGCAGCGATGGCCCTCGACCCGGTCCCGGTGCCGGCGGAGGTGGCCGAGATGGCCGCCAACCGGCTCATCGACGACGCCGCCGTGGCCGCGGCCTCCCTCGCCAGGCGCCCGGTCGTGAACGCCAGGGCGCAGGCCCTCCCCCACCTGTCGTCCCCGGGGGCGAGCGTGTGGGGATGGCACCACCAGCCGCCGACCTCGGGTACGGGGGACGGCCGGGGCACGCGCACCTCGCCCGAGTGGGCGGCATGGGCCAACTCGGTGGCCGTACGCGAGCTCGACTTCCACGACACCTTCCTGGCCCGGGAGTGGTCCCACCCCGGCGACAACATCCCCGCCCTCCTGGCCGTCGCCCAGCACCGGGGCTGCGACGGCCGGGCGCTGGTCAGAGGGATAGCTGCCGCCTACGAGGTGCAGGTCGACCTGTGCCGGGGGATCTCCCTGCACGCCCACAAGATCGACCACGTCGCCCACCTCGGCCCCGCCGTGGCGGCGGGCATCGGCGCCATGCTGGAGCTCCCGGCGACCGCGCTCTACCACGCCATCGGCCAGGCGCTGCACACCACGACGGCCACCCGCCAGTCACGCAAGGGCGAGATATCGTCCTGGAAGGCGTACGCCCCTGCCTTCGCGGCGAAGGCTGCGGTGGAGGCCGTCGACCGCTGCATGCGGGGCGAGACGTCACCGGCCCCCATCTACGAGGGCGAGGACGGTGTCATCGCCTGGTTGCTCGACGGCCCCGAGGCCGAGTACGAGGTCCCCCTGCCCGGCCCGGGGGAGCCGAAGCTGGCCATCCTCGGCACCTACACCAAGGAGCACTCGGCGGAGTACCAGGCCCAGGCCTTCATCGACCTGGCCAGGAGGGTACGCGCCCGCTTGGGGCGGCTGGAGGACATCAGGGCCGTGAGGGTGGTCACCAGCCACCACACCCACACGGTGATCGGCACAGGTTCGGGCGACCCGCAGAAGTTCGACCCCGGAGCCAGCCGGGAGACCCTGGACCACTCCCTGCCCTACATACTGGCGGTGGCCCTGGAGGACGGCGAGTGGCACCACGAGCTCTCCTACCTGCCCGAACGGGCGTCCCGGCCGTCCACGGTCGCTCTATGGCACAAGGTGAGCACCCAGGAGAGCCCGGCCTGGACCGAGCGCTACCTTGCCGGCGAGGCCTTCGGGGGCCGCCTGGAGGTGGAGATGGCCGACGGCGCGCTGGTGGTGGACGAGGTCGAGGTGGCTGACGCCCACCCCCGTGGTGCCCGCCCCTTCCAGCGGGCGGACTACGTGGCCAAGTTCGAGCGCCTGGCGGGCCCGGTCGTCGAGCCGGCCGAGCGCCGGCGCTTCATCGACCTGGCGTCCCGTCTCGGGGAGCTCACCGGGCCCGAGGTGGCGGAGCTGACTTTCGCCGCACCCGGGGCAGCCTCGGTGGCGGACGCCGGCCGGGGGCTCTGGTGAGCTTCCACACCGGCTCCAGCCCTTCCGAGAGACGCCGGGCCTTCCGCCAGGGGCTCCGCTCGGGCCGCCTCCTGCGCTTCCCCGGTGCCTTCAATGCCCTGTCGGCAATGCTCATCGAGCGCTCCGGCTTCGAGGGCGTCTACGTTTCCGGGGCCGTCGTGTCCGCCTCGCTCGGCCTGCCCGACATAGGCCTCACCACTCTCAGCGAGGTGTCCGAGGCTGCCCGGGAGGTCTCCCGGGTGAGCGCCCTGCCCGTGCTGGTGGACGCCGACACCGGCTTCGGGGAGCCGCTCAACGCAGCTCGGACGGTGCAGGTGCTGGAGGACGCGGGGGCCGCCGGCTGCCACCTGGAGGACCAGGTGAACCCCAAGAGGTGCGGGCACCTGGACGGCAAGGAGGTGGTGCCAGTCGAGGTGATGTGCCGGCGCATCCGGGCCGCGGTGCTAGCCCGGCGCGACAGCGACTTCGTGATCTGCGCCCGCACAGACGCCCGCGCCGTGGAGGGCCTCCAGGGCGCCATCGACCGCACCCGGGCCTACGTCGACGCGGGAGCTGACCTGGTCTTCCCCGAAGCCCTGAGCGGGGCGTCCGAGATGGAGGCGCTCAGGCGCAGCACCGACGTCCCCCTTCTTGCCAACATGACCGAGTTCGGCAAGACTGAGCTGCTTGGTGCGGACGTCTTGGAGGCCCTGGGCTTCAACGTCGCCATCTACCCGGTGACGCTGCTGCGCCTGGCGATGGGAGCTGCCGCCAGAGGGCTCCAGGCCATCGCCTCGGAGGGTTCCCAGCGTGACCTCGTACCTCAGATGCAGACCCGGGCCGAGCTCTACGAACTGCTCGGTTACGAGGGTTACACGGACTTCGACAGGACGGTGGCTGGGCAATGAGCATGGGCGAGAGACAGGCCGGCAAGCCCGAGGTCGTGCGCGGGCTGGCCGGGGTGGTAGCTGACACCACCTCGGTGTCAGTGGTGGACGAGGCCTCCGGCCAGCTCCTCTACCGGGGCTACCCGGTCCCCGACCTTGCCGGCTCACGCAGTTTCGAGGAGGTCGCCTACCTGATCTGGCAAGGCGAGCTCCCGAGCCATGAGCAGCTGGCCGAGCTGTCCAACGCCGAGCGCTCAGCCAGGGAGCTCCCGCGGCCGGTGGCCGAGGCCCTGCGCTCCCTGCCCCTCAGCTGCCACCCCATGGACGTGGTACGGACCGCGGTGAGCCTGTTGGGAGCGCACGCCACCACGACCGGCGAGGGCCCGGAGGCCGACCGGCACCGTGCCATAAGCCTGTGGGCCAAGCTCCCAACAGTGGTCGCTGCCGAGCAGCGCCGCCGGCGGGGACTGGCCCCCGTCCCCCCCGACCCGTCGCTCGGTTTCACCGAGAACTTCTTCCACATGTGCCAGGGCGAAATGCCCTCGGCCGAGGTGCTCCAGGCTCTCGAGGTATCGCTCGTGCTCTACGCCGAGCACGGCTTCAACGCCTCCACCTTCGCGGCCCGGGTGGTGACCTCGACCGGTTCCGACCTCTACTCGGCGGTCACGGCTGCGGTCGGTGCCCTGAAGGGGCCCCTCCACGGCGGCGCCAACGAGGCCGTCATGGCCTTCTTCGACAACCTGGGCGGCCCGGAGGAGGTCGGCCCCTGGCTGGACCGGGAGCTCGCCGCCGGTGCCAAGGTCATGGGCTTCGGCCACCGCGTCTACAAGAGCGGGGACAGCCGGGTCCCCACCATGCGCCGGTACCTGGAGGCCCTGGCGGCATCCACCGAGGAGGGGCGCCGCCTGCTCGCCGTGGCCGACCGTCTGGAACAGGCCATGCGCGAGCGCAAGGGCCTCTACCCGAACCTGGACTACCCGACGGGGCCTGCCTACCACCTGATGGGCTTCGACACCCCCACCTTCACCCCCATATTCGTGGTCAGCCGGGTGACCGGCTGGACGGCCCACGTCATGGAGCAGAAGGCCAACAACGCGCTCATCCGACCGCTTTCGGCATATGTGGGACCAGGGCGCCGAGCCCTGCCGGGAAGGCACTGACCGAACGCTTTGCCCGACGAACAGCCACTGGCGGCCCACGGGCCCGCCGGCCGCGGAGAAGGCCCGGCGCTCCCGGGCCCCGGCCCGACGGCCGTGACGGCCCAGCTCGGCCGGCCTCACGCCGGCTACGCCGAGGAGGCCGGGCGCAGTGAAGGGACCGGCACGGCGGAGGGCAACGGGGGCGGTGCAGGGCCGGTGCACGTGCCCACGGATGAGGCCGGGCCGGCGCCCGAAGACAGCAGGGCCCGGGACGGCGAGGCCGTGGAGGTGGGCGACCCCGGCCCGGGCGCGGTGCTGGTGGAGGACGAGGACGCCGGGAGACTGCTCGTCGAGCCGGCCGACGGGGCCCACCTGGAGGTACCGCCGGTGCTGGTGGGCTGGCGCCCGCGGCCGGCGGTGCAGGCCGGGCGCGCACCGGCCCACAGCCGCCGCCGGCCCCGGCGCGGCAGGTGCCCGTGGTGGGAAGCGCTGCTCGTCGGCCTGGTGGGCCTGGGGTGCGCCCTGGCCCTGTTCCACACGGCGTGGCAGTACCCCTTCAGTACCCAGGTCGGCAGCGCCGGTGACGCGGAGGAGTACTCCTGGTTCTTCTCCTGGGTGCCCTATGCCCTGGGCCACGGGCTGAACCCTCTGGTCAGCCACTACGTCAACTACCCCAACGGCATCAACCTGATGTGGAACACTTCCGTGCTCCTGCCCGCCCTGGTGCTGTCACCCCTCACGCTCATCTGGGACGCGGCGTTCAGCTACAACGTGGCCATAACCCTGGCCCCGGCCCTAAACGTGCTCGTCGCCCACTGGGCGTTCCGGCGCTGGGCATCACCGGTGCCGGCACTGGTCGGGGCCCTGGTCTTCGGCTTCTCGCCCTACATGGTGGCCCAGTCGGTGGGGCACCTGGCCCAGACGCTGACCTTCAGCGCCCCCCTGCTCCTCGTCGCCCTGGACCGGCTGCTCGTCCTGCAGAAGGGCCGGGCCTGGCGTGAAGGGGCCGTCCTCGGGATCCTGGCCTGGGCCCAACTGGTGACCGGGGAGGAGGTGCTCGCCATGGAGGCGGCCACCGTCCTGGTCGCCGTGGCGGTGCTCTACCTCGTCTCGCGCCCTGTGGCCTATGAGAAGCTGCACCACGCCATGCGGGGGGGTGCCGTGGCTGCGCTCACCGCCGGGGTGCTCTCGGCACCCTTCCTGGCCGTGCAGTACCTCGGGCCGGACCGCGTCCAGGACCCCCACCCGGCGAACGCCTACGTGAGCGACCTGCTCAACTTCTTCGTACCCACCAACATCACCAAGTTGGCGCCGCGCGCCGCGCTGGCCATCAGCTCCCACTTCACCGGCAACGGGTCCGAGCAGGGCGCCTATATCGGGATCCCCCTGGTGCTGTTCCTCCTGTTCGCCCTCTACGTCGCCCGTCGCAGGAAGGTCACCTGGGTGGCCCTGGCCGTCGCCCTCGGTGCAGGGGTGCTCTCGATGGGCCCCTACCTGCACGTCGGGGGCACCCGCCTGGGCGTCCCCCTGCCCGGCGACCTCTTGGCGCACCTGCCCGCCTACCACAACCTGCTGCCCGACCGGTTCGCCTCGATCATGACCCTGGGGGTGGGGTGGCTGGTGGCCCTGGGGCTGACCGAGGTCGGGCGCCTGGGCCGCCGTGCCCGCCCGGCCAAGGTGGGCTCCTGGCTGGTGGTGGGCACCGGCCTCGCCGCCCTCTTCCCCATCACGGCCTACCCGGCGGGCTCCAGCCCCCTCTATGCGGCGTTCGACACCGGCCTCTCCTGCCCCTTGCCGGCCAACGGCCAGCGCGCCCATGGGCACCACCCGCCTGTGGCGTTGCTGCTGCCCACCCACAACGAGCTCGAGCTGCGCTGGCAGGCCGAGGCGAGGTTCTGCTTCGTCATGCCCGGTGACGCCGGGATGACCGGCTCGAGCAGCACCAACCCCAAGGCCCTCCCGATGATGTTCAACGTCGGCACGCCCGGTGCGGCAATGCCCCCGCTGACCGCGGCAACCCGCCAGGCTGCCGCCGCCTACCTGCACCAGCTCGGGGTGAGCGAGGTCGTAGTCGCCCCGGAGTCACCCAGCGTGCCCAACTGGACGCCCGACGGCCAGGCCAAGCTGGTCGTGTGGCTGGAGTGGCTGTTCGGCCAGGCACCCCAGCAGAGCCCGGGCCCCTACATCAGCTACGCGTGGAGGCACCTGCCCAGCACCGCCGACATCGCCAGCGGCCACGTCGGCAGGGTGCCGGGAGAGGCCTGAGCCGCCCGGGCAGGCAGGTTCAGGCCTTGGCCTCGGCCCAGCTGTCGCCCCATGACAGGTGGACCTCGAGAGGCACGCTCAGCTCGGCCGCCCCCCGCATGGCGGCCAGGGTGACCTCGGTAGCGGCCTCCCGCTCCTCGGGCGGGACCTCCAGGAGCACCTCGTCGTGCACCTGGAGCACGAGCCGGCTGCGCATGGCCCTGCCGGCCAGGGCCTCGTCCAGGCGCACCAGGGCCACCTTGAAGATGTCCGCCGCCAGGCCCTGCACCCCGGCGTTCATCGCCTGGCGCTCGCCGGCCATGCGCACGCTGTACTGGCTGGAGGACAGCTCGGGGATTATGCGGCGGCGGCCGAAGAGGGTCTCGGTATAGCCCTTGTCCCTGGCCTCCGCCACCGCGGCGTCCATGTAGGAACGGACGCGGGGGAAGCTCTCGAAGTAGGACTTCAGGATCTGCGCAGCCTCGTCCCGGCCGATGGCCAGGCGCTGGGCCAGGCCGTAGGCCTCCATGCCATAGGCCAGCCCGTAGGAGACCATCTTGGCCTTGGAGCGCATCGCCGTGGTCACCTCGCCCGGCGCCACGCCGAAGATGCGGGCCGCGGTCATGGCGTGGATGTCCGCTCCGGTGCGGAAGGCCTCGACCAGGCCCGGGTCCCCCGACAGGTGGGCGATGACCCTCAGCTCGATCTGGTTGTAGTCCGCCACGAGGAAGCTGGTGCCCGGCTCGGGCACGAAGACCCGGCGCAGCTGGCGGCCCTCGTCCGTGCGCACCGGGATGTTGTGCAGGTTGGGGGCGTCCGAGGAGAGCCTGCCCGTACGGGCGACCGTCTGGTTGAAGGTGGCGTGGACACGGCCGTCGGGGCCCACCTCGGCCAGCAGGGCGTCGGTATAGGTGGAACGGAGCTTCTCGACCTCCCGGTAGCGCAGGACGGCAGGCACCACAGGGTGCTCGTCGCGCAGCTTCTCCAGGGTCTGGCTGTCCGTGGAGTTGCGACCGGTCCTGGTCTTCTTGGCCGGCGTCAGGCCCAGCTTGCCGTAGAGGACCTCCCCCAGCTGCTGGGGGGAGTTGACGAGGAAGCTGACGCCGGCCAGCTCCTGTACACGCGCCTCCAGGCGCCTGGCCTCGTCCGCCAACTGGCGGCCGAGCCGCCGGAGCTCCTCCGTGTCGACCCTGACCCCGACCAGCTCCATGCGGGCCAGCACCCGCACCAGTGGCCGCTCCACCTCCTCGTAGAGCCGCGACATGCCACGCGAAGCCAGGGCCTCGCTCAGCGGGGCCACCAGAGCGGCGACGGCTGCGGCACGCCGCCCGGCGGTGAGCGCCGGGGCGGGGCCGGCCCCGGACAGGTCGAGCTGACCGCTCGGCGTTGTCCCCGGGGCAGCGAGCGCCACGCCCGCATAACGGGCAGCCAGGTCCTCGAGGACGTACCTGTCACCCGCCGGGTCGACAAGGTAGGCGGCC
Organism: Actinomycetes bacterium; assembly: GCA_021850325.1. GTDB lineage: Bacteria > Actinomycetota > Acidimicrobiia > Acidimicrobiales > Palsa-688 > JAJZMF01. The sequence continues at coordinate 13,733 of JAJZMF010000023.1, read as the reverse complement.
ACCGACGTGTCGAGCTGGGCCCCGGCGAAGTCGACCCCCTCCATGGCCAGCGCGCGCACCAGCGCCTTGGCGTCGTGAGCGGAGACGGGCACCCCGCCGGTCCCGAGCAGGCGGGCCAGGGCCTCGGATGCGGCCGGTAAGCGGCCCAGGTCCCAGGGCAGCCACCACACGGGCGGCGCCGACGCCGGCTCGGCCTGCCCCGGCTCGGCCTGCCCCGGCTCGGGCACCTCGGCGAACGCCAAGCCGACCAGGGGCGAACGCCCTTCGGCACCCTCCCAGGCACCGGCCATGCTCAGCTGCCGGCCTGAGGAGAGCCAGCGCTCCGCCAGCCCCGCCCACTCGCCGGCATCGCTCACCTCGTGCAGGGCGACCTCCAGCTCCCGGCCCGGAGCAGGCACCGGGCCCGGGAGCTGGCCCTTCCCGGCCCCGCTGGCCTCCAAGAAGCGGTCCCAGAGGGCACGGAACTCCAGGAAGTCGAACAGCCGCCGCAGCTCTCCCAGGTCCCAGCCCCCGAGGACCGCGTCCTCGCGGGCCACCGTCACCGGTACGTCTCTCACCAGCGGAGTGGCCAGGGCATTGGCCCTCACCGTGGCCTGGCCCTCGCTCAGGGACTGCCGCAGGCGCGGCGTCAGCTCGTCCAGGTGGGCGTACACCCCTTCCAGCGAGCCGTAGGTGCCGATGAGCCTGGCTGCCGTCTTCTCCCCCACGCCGGGTACCCCGGGGAGGTTGTCGGACGGGTCACCCCTCAGGGCGGCGAACTCGGGGTACTGGGCGGGCGTGACGCCGGTGCGCTCGAAGATACCGGCCTCGTCGTAGAGGACGTAGTCCGATACCCCCCGGCGGTTGTAGAGCACCCTTATGTGGGGGTCCTGCACCAGCTGGTAGGCGTCCCGGTCCCCGGTGACCACGATGACGTCGTCGCCCGCAGCGGCCGCCGCCGTGGCCAGGGTGGCCAGGACGTCGTCGGCCTCGAAGCCGGGCATCTCCACGACCGGTGCACGCATGGCCTGGACGACCTGGCGCACCAGGCCCAGCTGCTGGCGCAGGATGTCGGGCACTTCCGACCGGGTGGCCTTGTAGTCCGGCACGAGGTGGTGGCGGAAGGTGGGCTCCGGCCGGTCGAAGGCCACGACGAGCATGTCGGGGTGGTGGTCCTTCAGGAGGTTCACCAGCATCGAGGTGAACCCGTAGACGGCATTGGTCACCTGCCCCGAAGCCGTCGCCATGTCCGAAGGCAGGGCGAAGAAGGCCCTGTAGGTGAGCGAATTGCCGTCCAGGAGCATGAGAAGGGCCACCCGGTAGAGTCTGCCACCGCCCCACCGGCGGGCGGCAGGGCCCACGCCCCACCTGCCCTAGGCCCGCCCCACCGGCAACCCTTGGGCCACCACTGAGGTGGGCGGCATAGGGGCGTTCGGCCCTCCTAAACGAGCACAACGCCCATGACCCGTAGGGCCTGCCCACCACTACGGTCACAGGCATGCCTACCAATGGTGACCGCCCCGGCGCCCACCCTCCCAATGAGCAGTACCTGGAGGCTATCTTCAACCTCGAGGAAGAGGGCAACCAGGTAATCCAGGCCCGCCTGGCAGAAAGGGTGGGCCATTCCGCTCCCACCGTGTCCGAAATGGTGCACCGCCTCAAGGAGGCGGGCTACCTCGACGTCCATGGCCGGAACCTGACCCTCACGTCAGAGGGCCGGAGCATGGCGACGAGCGTCATCCGCAAGCACCGCCTGGCTGAACGCCTCCTCACCGACATCATCGGCCTGCCCTGGCACAAGGTCCACGCCGAAGCCGACCGGTGGGAGCACGTCATCTCCGACGAGGTCGAGCAGCGCCTGGTGGAGGTGCTGGGCAACCCGGCCACCTGCCCCCACGGCAACCTGGTGCCCGGCTCGGGCTACCAGGTGGAGCCGACCAAGGTCCTCGCCGACGCCAAGGTCGGTGACCGGGTGCGCCTCTCCCGCATCTCCGAGCTGCTCGAGTTCGACACCGACACCATGGCCTACCTCGAGGAGCACAACTTCATCCCCGGTCGGGAGGCACGCGTCAGTGCCCAGGGCCCGGACGGCAGCCTTGTGCTGGAGACCTCCGGTGGCACCCTCGTGCTCGGGGCCACCTTCGCCCAGTTGCTCTTCTACGCCGATGTCGAGGGAGCCCCCCCGGTACCTGTGGGCGCCTCGTCCGGCCCGCTCGAGGAACTGGTCGTCTGAACGTCGTCCCGGCCTGCTGGGCCGGGACGGCCCAGCAGGGGCCGGCAGGGCGACGCCCTAGGCCTCCGGCCTGATCGCCCCGCCGAGCACCTGCTCGGCCACCTCGCGCATGGTGCTCCGACGGTCCATCGCCGTCTTCTGGATCCAACGGAAGGCTTCCGTCTCCTTCATGTCCATGGAGTCCATGAGGCTGCCCTTCGCCCTCTCCACCAGCTTCTGGGTGGCCAGGCGCTCTTCGAGGCTCTTGTTCTCCTGCTCCAGCGCTCGCATCTCCTCGAACCTGCCCATGGCCACCTCCATGGCGGGCAGGAGGTCGTTGCGCTGGAAGGGCTTGACGAGGTAGGCGAGCGCCCCCGCCTCACGGGCACGGTCCACGAGCTCGCGCTGGGAGAAGGCGGTGAGCACCAGCACAGCGGCCAGCCGCTCGGCGGTGATGCGTGCCGCGGCGCTGAGGCCGTCCTCGCCGGGCATCTTGATGTCGAGGATGGCGAGGTCGGGCCGGTGCTTGCGCACCAGGTCGACCACCTCGTCGCCCCGGCCCGTCTCGCCTACGACCTCGTAGCCCTCCTCTTCGAGGGTCTCCCGAAGGTCGAGACGGATGAGGGCCTCATCTTCAGCTATCACGACACGTGCGCCCACCAGGGGTTACCTCGTCCTCTCGTCCCGTGCCACGAACGGTGCCAGCCGTCGAGGTACCCGGACCAGGCCCGGCACCCGCCGGCCGGGAGCTACGACCCCGCGGTGGCCTTACGCTCGAACACTACCGCGCCGGCCCAGGGCCCCGGGCCCTGCCAACCACCCCTGCACCGTGCTGCGCGGGCCCGACGGCGCAAACGCCGGCCTCAGCCCGGCAGGAGCTTGTCCAAGAGCTCGTCCATCTCGGCCTCCATGCGCTTGACCTGGGCGGCCAGGCTGTTGCGCGCCCCCGCCATGGCCTCGGCATGGCGCTGGGCCTCCTGGCTCTCCCGCGCCGCCAAAGGTGTCTCCGAAACGAGCGAACGGATGCGGGCCTCGTCGGCGGCCTCCGAGAGCGCCCGCAGTTGCTCCTCGACCACCGCCAGCTCCTCCCGGGACCGGCGCAGGCGTTTGGAGAGCTCCGTCAGGCGTCGCTCCACCAGGTGCTGGGCCACACGGACAAGTTACCGCCCCACCGGTAACCTCGGGTGTCGGAGAGGCTGGGCGCGCTCCCGGCCGGCACCGGGCCCCGCCGGGGCGCAGGGTGCCCCGAGGCGGTCTGCTGCCTTGTCGCCCGCGCCAGGCAGACTGGATATGGAGGAGGCCTGATGAGGGTCCTGGTCGTAGACGACGAGCCCGCGGTCCGCCAGGCCCTTGAGCGCGCTCTTCGTTTCGAGGGTTACACGGTCGAGATGGCGGAGGACGGCATGGCCGGGCTGGCGGCTCACGCCGAGCGGCCGGCTGACGCCATCGTGCTCGACATCGCCATGCCCCGCCTGGACGGCCTGGAGATGTGCCGGCGCATGCGGACGGCGGGAGACCGCACCCCGGTGCTGATGCTGACGGCGCGGGCCTCGGTGACCGAGCGGGTGGACGGCCTGGACGCCGGTGCCGACGACTACCTGGTCAAGCCCTTCGCACTGGAGGAGCTGCTCGCCCGCCTGCGGGCGCTGATGCGCCGCAGCTCGCCCACCTCGGAGAGCGAGGTCCTGCGCTTCGCCGACCTCTCCCTGGACCCGGGCACACGCGAGGTGCGCCGGGGCCAGCGCCTGATCGAGCTGACCAGGACCGAGTTCCTCCTGCTCGAGCTCTTCCTGCGCAACCCCCGGCAGGTGCTGCCCCGGGAGGTCATCTTCGACCGTGTCTGGGGCTACGACTTCGGCCTCAACTCGAACAGCCTGGAGGTCTACATCGGTTACCTCAGGCGCAAGACGGAGACCGATGGGGAGCCGCGCCTCATACACACTGTCCGAGGTGTCGGCTACGTGATGCGACTGCCTGCTGAGATGCGGAGTTGACCGGAGGCCCCAACGGCGCCATGAGCGACCATCCCGCCCCCGCCCTGGGCGGCACAGCACCGGTCTGGCCCCCGGCACCTCCTGATGACCGGGAGTGGCCCGCCGTCGCCGAGCTCACCCACCTGGAGGTGCCGGGGGGCGGCGACGACGGGGAGGCCGGCGCCGGGCGGCCCGAGGCCGGGGACATGGCCCTCGGCCAAGAGGCCGAGGGCGCTGCCCGCTCCCGCCCGCTGGCCTGGTTGCGCCAGGTCACCTTCCGCACCCGGGTGAGCGTCCTGGTGGGCCTGGCCGTGGGCATCGCGGTCGCACTGACCGCCACCGCCTCCTACTTCGCGGTGAGCCGCCAGCTGCAGCAGCAGGCAAGCAGCTCGCTCCTGAACGGCATCAGCCAGGTGCCCGGGTCGGTGCAGGTCAACAACTTCACGGGCCAGGTCAACGCCGACCTGCTCGTGAACCTCCAGGTGGTGACCGGCGACGAGGTGCAGGTCCTCGCCAACACGCCCAACGGCACGCAGGTGTACTCGGTGCGCAGCTCCGGGCCCGTGCCCGGCATCCTGCCCTCGCGCATCTTCCCCATCGACCAGCAGGTGAAGCAGGCCTTCGAGACCGGGCCCTCGTACACCCCCGTCCAGGAGACGGTCACGGGCACCGACCACCACGACTACCTGGTGGCCACGGTCGGGGTCGTGCCGCACGAGCTGGCGGTGGAGCTCGGCTTCCCCCTCCACGGGCTGCAGCGCACCCTGGCCTTCCTGCGCCTGCTCCTTATGGTGGTCGCCATCGGAGGGGTGGCCCTCGCCACCGCCCTGGGCTGGGCCGTGGGCAGGGCGAGCATGGGGCCGGTCGAGGACCTGACCCTGGCGGCGGAGCACGTAGCCGACACCAAGGACCTGACCGCCACCATCGACGACACGGGCAACGACGAGCTGGCCCGCCTGGCCCGGAGCTTCAATGCCATGCTCGACGCTCTGAGCGCCTCGCGCGAACAGCAGGCCCAGCTGGTCTCGGACGCCGGTCACGAGCTTCGTACACCGCTGACCAGCCTCCGGACCAACATCGAGGTGCTGATGCGGGCCAAGAACCTCTCCGGGCCGGACCGGGACGAGCTGCTGGGCGACATCGAGGCCCAGTTGCAGGAGCTGACCAACCTCGTGGGGGACCTGGTGGACCTGGCCCGGGAGGACGAACGCCAACAGGCCGAGCCCGAGCCGCTCGAACTGCAGGCCGTGGTGAACCGGGCTGTAGAGAGGGCACAGAGGCGGGCCATGTCCGTCAACTTCGAGGTCTCCCTCGAGCCGGGGGCGATCAGGGCCCAGCCCGCCCTGCTCGAGCGCGCCGTCATGAACGTCCTGGACAACGCGGCCAAATGGAGCCCCCCTGGTGGCACGGTAACGGTGACCCTGAGCGCCACCGACGCATGGCACCTGGTGGTGACGGACCAGGGGCCGGGGATAGACGCTGCCGACCTGCCCCGGATCTTCGACCGCTTCTACCGTGCACCGGGCGCCCGCTCCATGCCGGGCTCGGGGCTCGGCCTGGCCATCGTCAAGCGCGTGGTCAGCGCCCACGGAGGCTCCATAGAGGTCACCAACGCCCCCGGGCGCGGCGCCCGGGTCGAGATCGTCCTGCCCAGGGTGGCTGACCTGCCGGGCAGCCCGGACACCAACGGTGACGGCGACGGCCCCCATGCCCCGGGCCCGTGGGGGGCGGGCACCTACGACGGTACGGCCGGGTAGAGCGGCAGCGGGGCCCGTCGGGCTGGGGAGGCGTCCCCAGGGACCTCCGTGACCGGCACCTGCCTCCCCGGCTAGCCTTCCCTCGATGCCAAACGTGCTCGAGCGCCTCCCGGACCGCTCCCAGGGGCCGGCTCCCAGGGTGGGCCGGGCCCGTACCGGGGGCACAGGACGGGGCAGGTGACGCCCTTCTACATCGCCGGCGGGTTGCTGGTCGTGGCCCAGGTGCTCGGGATCTACGCCCTGGTCAGCAAGAGGGCGGACTTCATCTTCGCTCTCGTGATGGTGGTCCTCGTGGTGACGGCCCTGGCTGCAGGGGCTGACGGGGTGTACAACCAGCTGCACTGAGGGCAGCAGGAGCCGGGCCCAATAACCTGGGCCCAACCCATGGCCCCCCCGAGCGCTGAACCCCCGGCACGCCCGACCGGCTGGAGCGCGCCCGGCCCCGAGGGCCACATCCTGCTGGAGGGGGTCACCAAGCGCTTCGCGGCGCTGGGCTGGCCGGCACTGGACAATGTCGACCTGAGCATCCCCCGGGGCTGCTTCTTCACGGTCATCGGGCCGAGCGGGGCGGGCAAGTCGACCCTCTTGCGGATCCTGGCCGGCCTGGCCGCCCCGGACGGTGGCCGGGTGTCCATCTTCGGTGAGCCCCCGCGCCAGGCGAGCCGGGCCAAGCACCTGGGCTGGGTCCCCCAGTCCCCCGCCCTCCTGCCCTGGAGGACGGTGGCAGAGAACGTGCGCCTACCCCTGCAGGTCAACCGTGCCGCCCGCTGCGAGGCCCGTGACCCCGAGGAGATCCTGGCCCGTGTCGGCCTCACCCATGCCCGCAACATGCTCCCCTCCCAGCTCTCGGGCGGCATGCGCCAGCGGGTGGCCATCGCCCGGGCCTTCGCCTTCCTGCCCCGGGTCCTGCTGATGGACGAGCCGTTCGGTGCCCTGGACGAGATGACACGTGAGCACATGGCCCACCTGCTGCTCGAACTGTGGCAGGCCGACCGGCCCACCGTGGTGTTCGTGACCCATTCGGTGGCCGAGGCCGTCCTGCTCTCGGACCGTGTGGCCGTGCTCGGCCAGGGCCGTTTGTCGGCTCCGGTGGAGGTCGACCTGGGGCGCCCGCGTCCAGAGGGCATCGAGGACTCCGAACGCTTCTACCAGCTCACCTCGAGCCTGCGGGCGCAGCTCCGCCAGGCCTTCCTCGGCGCCGGTGGCTAGGGCGGCCCTGCCTGCGGGAGGCGGCCGGCAAGCCACGGCCGGCGTTACGCTCTCCCGCCTGGCGAGCCTGGTGCGCCCGGCCAACTGGCTGCCCACGGTGCTGGCACTGGCCGCCGTGGCCGGTGCGTGGCAGCTCGTGGCCTCCAGCACCACGGCCATCATCCCGACCCTCGGCGCCATCTGGTCCGCCTTCGCCGGGCACACGGTGGCCCTCTTCGCCAATGGGGGCGACACCCTGGCCGAGGCCCTCCCGGGCCTGGCCATCAGCTATGTCGTAGCCATCGTCCTGGCCGTCGCCATGAGCCAGTCGAGGGTTGTCACCCGGGCCGTCCTGCCCCTCGCCGTGGCGCTCAACGTGAGCCCCATCATCGCCTTCGCCCCTCCCCTGTCCATCGCCTTCGGCCTGGGCCGGGCCCCCAGGGTCGTGCTGGCAGCGGTGATCACCTTCTTCCCGTCGCTGATCAACGCCATAGTGGGCCTGGGCTCGGCCGACCAGGGGGCTCTCGAGGTCTTCCAGACCCTGCACGCCTCGCGCTGGGAGACCCTCTGGCGCCTGAGGCTGCCGGCCAGCCTGCCCTACCTGTTCGCTGCGGCGCGCATCTCGGCCCCGCTGTCACTCGTGGGCGCCGCCGTGGCCGAGATGGTGCTCGGTGGGACCAACGTGGGCCTGGGTATCTGGATCAACACCGCCTCGGCCAATGCCCAGCTCAACCTGGCGTGGGCGGGGATCGCCGTGCTCGCCTTCTTCGGGCTGCTGTTGACCGGGCTGGTGGCGGGACTGGAGGCGTGGGTGCTCAAACGCCGCGGCTTCCGCTGAGAGGGGCCCCCGGCACGGGACGGCCCTAGGCGGGGCCGCGGGGCGCGGGGCGCGGTGCTGGCCGGCCGGCGACCGGTGACCGCTAGCCTGCCAGGGACATGGCTACCACCAAGCAACAACAAAGACGGGCCCGTGGCTTCGCCACCGTGCTCACAGCGGCCGTGCTGGCCGGCCCGGGTGCCGTCCAAGCTGCAGCCGCGGCACCGCTGCCGCCCCTGCGGGTGCACGCCGGCAACAGCAGCCTGGTCGGCGCGGCGCGTTGTGCGCGGAACCGGGCGGCGGGGCAGGTCACCTACCTGACGGGCTTCGGCTGGCAGGCATCGGTGGGCATCCTCGACGCGGTGGCAGCCAAGGCCCAGGGCTACTACAGCGACCTGTGCCTCAACGTCACCATCGACGCCGGCACAGGGAACCCGGCTGCGACGGGCCAACTGGTGGCCACGGGGCGGGCCACCCTGGGGGAGCTCGGTTCACCCTCGGACGCCATAACCGATGTCGCAGGGTCTCCGAGCATCCCTGTGGACGCCGTGGCCACTTACGGCAACACCACCGCCTCCACCCTGCTCACCATGCCGGACATCACCAACCTGCGCCAGCTCGACGGCAAGACGATCGGCTACAAGGGCGCCATGCCGCCCATCATCACGGCCATGCTCGAGAAGGCAGGGGTGAAGATTTCCTCCCTGCACGAGGTCTCCGTCGGCTACGACCCCCGGATCCTCCCCAGGGGCGAGGTGCAGGCCCTGACGGCGTACAAGTCGAACGAGCCGCTGCAGTTGCGCGACGAGGGCTACAAGGTCCGCCAGTGGGACCCGGGCGCCTTCGGCCTCAAAGGGGCCTTCAACGTCCTGGACGTCAACCGCAAGTGGGCCGGCGCCCACCCCGGCGCGCTGGAGGACTTCCTCCGGGCGACCTTCAAGGCGTTCCAGTTCTGCCGGGCCCATGCCCCGACGTGCATCAACGACGCCGCCAAGTACCAGCCCGGCTACCCCAAGCAGCTCAACCTGCAACGCTGGCAGGTCGAATCAGGCTCGGTCGTCTCGACCCTGCTCCCCGGGAGACCGCTCGGCTACGAGGACGTCGCCCAGTGGCAACCCGAGTACCACCTGCTGCTCGGCTACCACCTGATAAGCCACAGCGTCAACCTCGCCTCGATCATCGACGCCCGTTACGTCGACGCCATCTACAAAGGGCGGGCTCTGCGCTGGCCCGGGCCCTGACCAGGTAGGGCGCGCCGGTCGGGTGCGCCAACGGCCACGTCCCCGCCCCCCGGCCGCCGCCGGCGTCATGCCACCGGCCGAGCAGGGCGGCCACAACAGGGCGGCCACAACCCGCGGGGACAGTTGGCTCTGGCCGGGACGGTTGCGGCCGGGTAGTGTCTGGCTCGTCGTGGCGTGCCGACAGCCCATGGGGGCCGCTGGGGCGCTGCGGGGGGCTGGGCGCCTAGTCGGGGCGCTCGCCTGCCTCGCGGCCTTGGTAGGTGTGTGCGGCGCGCTCGCGAACCGGCAGGCCTCCGCCGACAACCTGCCGTCAGCCCGGGCCCGGGCGACAGCTCTGTACGCCGCCGAGGTGCGCCAGGGCCAGCAGGTGCATGCCCTCACCCTGGGCTACCTGGCCGACCAGGCGCACGTGGCCCGTCTCCGCCCCGAGGTGGCCTCCCTGGCCCGGGGCACGCGCTCGCTGCAACGGGCCTACGGCCGCACCCGGGACCTCGTGCAGCGCCAGGCCCTGCTCTCCTACACCGGCGCCGTGCCCACGCCGGCAGGCAGCGGCGGCGGCTTCGTGGCCCAGGCCGACCAGGTGGCGTACGAGGACCTCGCGGTGGTCGACCTCTCCGCCCTCCTCGCCCGCTTCGACCGACAGGGGACCGCCCTCACGGCTGAGCTCACCGTCTACCGCACCCGCCTGAGCCAGGCGGAGCACGCAGCGGCCCTGGCAGCCAGGCTCCGCACCCAGGCCCTGGTGCAGGCCGGCGCCCTCCAGAAGCTCCTCGACCAGGCCCAGGCCGACGTCGTGGACCTCCAGGCCCAGGCCACTGCCCGGGCCGAAGCTTTGGCGGCAGCCGAAGCCCGGGCGCGGGCAGCAGCACAGGCTGCCGCACAAGCGGCGGCACAGGCACAGGCGCGGGCACAAGCACAGGCCCGGGCACAAGCTGCAGCCCGCGCCGCCGCTGCAGCCCGAGCCGCAGCACAGGCCGAACAGGCAGCCCGGGCGGCAGCCAGGGCCCATGCCGCGGCCGAGGCCCGGGCCCGGGCGGCAGCACAGGCGGGGCCACCCCAGGCCAACGGTCTCGTACGGGTGGTGACCGCTCAGCTAGACGGCCGCGCTCCTGTGTACGGTCCCACGTCGACCGCTCCTGCACCCTCCGCAAGCACGACGGGGGCTGCCCGCCCCGGCACCGTGGTGGCCAGCACCGACGCCGCGGTCCCGGTGGCCACCCCCACCACCGCCCCTGGTGCCACGACGACCGTCCCCGGCGTGACCGGCCCCGGCGCAGGCACGGCACCCGCCTCGACCTCCACCTCGGCCGGCCCGAGCGCCCTCGGCGCCCTGACGACCGCCCCGGGCACGACGACCGCCCCGGCGTCGCCGGCGAGCGCTGCCGGCTCGGCTGGCGGCCACCCCGGCCCGGCCGGGGGCGTGTGGCTGGAGCTGAGGACCTGCGAGTCCGGCGACAACTACCAGGAGAACACCGGTAACGGCTTCTACGGCGCCTACCAGTTCTCCGGGGCGACCTGGAACGCGCTCGGCTACCCGGGGGTACCCTCCAGCGCCCCCTACTGGGAGCAGGACGCCGCCGCTCAGCACCTGGAGGCCTCAGCCGGGTGGTCACCCTGGCCCGCCTGCAGCGCCGCTCTCGGCCTCTGAGGCCCCCACCCCTCCGCTTCCGTCCGGCCGCCGCCCACAGGCACCGCAGGCCCTTGAGCACGCCCAGGAGCTGCGCCGGGGCGGGCCCGGCAAACCGGGCTACGCCAGAGTGGGATGTCGGGGCTTGTTGGGTATGTGCCAATCCAGATGGGACATCGCACCCGCACCGCGGCAACCCTGGCCGGAGAGCACCCCCGGCGCCACCGTGGCCCGGACCGGGTGGCCTGGGCGGCACTCGTCGCCCCCGTGCTCTGCCTGGCGGCAGGCGGGCTGTTGTTCGGGCTCCACCAGGTCCCCGCGGCAGCGGGTGCTTTTGGCGCCGGGGTGGCCGTCGCCGTGACCGCACCCTGGTCCCGGGCCCCACAGAGGACGCCTGCCGCCCTCACCGGGCACCGCGGCACCCGCCACTTCCCACGCCCAAGGGCCCAGGACCTGTACCTGGAGCTGCATGCCGTGGAAGTCGAGGCGGTCTACGTGCTCGGCAACGAGGTGCTGGCGTACCTGCGAGGCGGCAGCGGCTTTCGCGTCGACCCCCTCACACGGCAACGCCGCAGCGTGGAGACCACGAACATCTCCCTCACCTGGCGCTGCCACGGCCGACGCTGCGCCCGCAGGCAGGCCCGGCGGTTGAACAGCTGGGAAGCCGGCCGTACCCCGCTCCAGCTGCTGGCAGCGCACGGGCGGTGCACGCTACTGGTGAACGACGACGAGGACTGGCTGCAACTACCCGAGCTGCGCATAACCCACTGAGCACCGGCGCCCCGGGGCCGCTCACGGCAGCGGCCCTCGGAGGTCGCGCCAGCGAGCCGAGCGCCCAGTCCTAAAGGCGGAACGGCCGGACCAGGGAAGGGGCCCTGGCAGCTGACCCGAGGGGGCGCACGCCGCTCAACTGGCTCACGGTCCGCAGCACCGAGAAGTCGTTGAAGGCCAACCCGGAGCGGGTGCCGGCGGGGGTGGAGGCCGACATCACCACCAACGGCGCCGACGACTGCTGGTCGCCCGAACCAAAGCCCTCGTCCCAGACGATGAGGACCGCAAGGTGCCCGCTGCGGTAGGCGGGGCTGGCGACGATGCGGGGCACCCAGCCGGCCAACCACGTGTCCGCCTGCTTGACCGTCCCGTCGTGCATGTCGTCCTCGACGTTGGGGCTCACGGTGGTCAGGGCGGCCCGGGGGCCATGGGCCAGGGCACTGCTCAGCGGGCCCTCGGACAAGGTCCCCAGAGGCTGGTCCCACTGTTGGCACCTGCGTCGTACCGAGGTGTAGTAGACGGCCGGGTTGTGGCGCGCCGCGTAGGTGCCTGCCGTGACCAGGTCGCAGTTGGTCGCCATGGACTCGGCGTAGGAACGCCACTGCTTGTGCGCCTGGTCCAGCTCCGAGAACACCGAAGCGACCCGGGTGGTGCAGGCCCCCGAGGGCCCGCAGTCACTGGTCCAAGGGCTGTGCGAGTACAGCGCTCCCGACGTCATCTGAAGGTAATTGGGAAGGGACGGGTGGTCCAGGGCAACGTAGCCCGTGGCCAGCCCGCACCGGGCGGCCAGGCGGTTGATCTCAGGAGCGGCGGGGCTACCTATAACTGAGCTGTAGCTGTGGTTCTCCTCCCAGATGACGAGCACCTGGTCGACGCGTGGGCGGCCCCGGAGGTAACCGCAGGGCCGCAGCCCGCCCGGACGGGCCAAGGCGCCCGAGGACGGCCGGGGCCGCCCGTCCGCCCGCAGCCGAGGCGCACCGCCAGCACCCACCCCGGTGCCAACGGCAACTACAGCCGCCAGTGCGGCCGACAAGGGCGCCCTGACGGGCACGGGACTTCGGCCCCTGGGCACGCGCTCACCCTAGCAACGGCCCGCCTGGTCCATCAGCGCGGCCTTGACGGACGGCGTAGCGCGATGGCTAAATAGCCATATGGCTGTGTGGCAGGAGACGGAGAGCTCCTCCGCTGTTTTCCGGGCGCTCTCCGACGCCACCCGGCGTACCATCCTGGTGGCCCTGAGCGACGGTGAGCTCTCGGCCGGGCAGATCGCTGCCCTCTTCCCGATCTCCGGCCCGTCCGTGTCACGCCATCTCACCGTCCTCAAAGCCTCCGGCCTGGTGAGCGAGCGCCGTTCAGCCAACCGGGTGATCTACACCCTGCAGGGCGCCATGCTCCACCAGGCGCTCACCGCTTACGTCGATGCCACGGCGGCCCCGGTGCCAGCCGGTAGTGCCCCCCACAAGAAGAAGGCCAAGCCTGCGGGCGGCAAGCCGAAAAAGAAGCTGGGCAACCACAAATCGGCCAAGGCGCAACGCGCGGCCGATGACCTCGGGCCCCTTGTGGGCCAAGCCTCCGACCATCCGAGCGCGCCGACCGTACCTGCAGAGCTCTCCTTGCACACCTACCAGCACCGCCCCACCGGCCCCGCCACGGCGCCAGTGCTAGGTAACGCCTTCCTGGACCAGGACTGACCTCACCTCCTGGACACGGTAGCTACGTACGACGGCCGGCTGGCGCACAGGGCCCAGGGGGACGGTCTGGTCCACTCCGTAACCAGTGAACGTGTACGAACCCTCCCAGGCGATCCCCAATCCCACCTCGTAGGTGCCTTGTTGGTGGTAGGTGTGCACGACAGAAGCGCTGGCCGCGCCACCGCCCGAGCCTCCTGTATAGCTAACGGCGTCCGTGCCGTCACCAAACGACCAGTAATAGGCAACGGGGTGCACATGGAGGACGACCGAGTAGCCCCCCACACCCAGTGGGCCCACGGTGAGCCCCGAGGACGTCGCACTGTCACCTACCCAGAACCAGGTGGGCAGTTGGACAACTCCGATGGTCCCGGGGTCGGTGCGCACGCTGGGCTGAGGGAAGGGCACCTGCTCGAACACCTGTTGAGCGCTCGGGGGTGGAGGCGCACTGGTTTGTGTAGATGCTGGTGGCGGGCAGAA
>JAJZMF010000004.1 GCA_021850325.1 Actinomycetes bacterium | reverse complement strand
AGGTGGCGGGAGCCGGGGTGGTTGTCGATGCCGCAACGGTGGTCGCAGCCAGGGAGGGCGGCGTGGTCCCGGTCGTCGTCGCAGCTGGGGGCGCAACCGGAGCGCTCGTGCTGGGCGCACGGGTGGTGGGCGCACGGGTGGTGGGCGCACGGGTGGTGGGCGCACGGGTGGTGGGCGCACGGGTGGTGGGCACGGGGCTCGTTGCGACCGGTGGGTTGACAGCCGTGTGCCCGGCCGCAGGGCGGACCGAGGGTGGGCCGGTGGCCGGTTTGGGAGCCGGGCCGGCTGGACGCGTGCTCCTGGGCGCGGTTGCCGCGGGTGCAGTGGTGGCGGACGTCGTTGTGGAGGACGTGGTGGTCGTGGCCGCCGGCGGCGCGTAGCCGTGGGAGAGCAGGTCGGCGCGCTGCAGGGAGAGGGAGTCGATGTAGTGGACCGGGGGCATCAGCGCCGGCACGGGCGACGGGAACGAGCTGTAGGGCGTGCCGGACAGGGCGTATGCCGCCACGTCGTGCCAGATCTGGGTCGGGTAGCTGGCACCGAAGACCTCGACCCCGTTCAGGTACATCGGGACCTCACCGTTGGGGTTGCCGATCCAGACAGAGGACGCCAGGTCGGGCGTGATGCCGTTGAACCAGGCGTCGACACTGTGCTCGGTGGTGCCCGTCTTGCCTGCCACGTCTGCGTTCGGGAGGGCGGCCGCGGTGCCGGTGCCGTAACGCACCGTGGCTTGGAGGGCCACCAGCGCCTCGGACGCCACCTGCTGGGAGAAGACCCGCCGCCCAGGCTGCTCCCCGTTGTAGATGACCGTGCCTGTCCGGTCGACCACCCGGTTCACGAAGCTCGGCGTGTGGTAGATACCTCCGTCGGCCACCGTGGCATAGGCGGCGGCCATCTCGATGGGCCGCACTGCCTCCGACCCGATGACCAGCGAGGGGTTGGCGGGGTTGAGCGTCGAGTCCGTGAGGCCCATGCTGTGGGCGACATCGATGATCTTGGGCAGCGTGACCTCGTGCGCCAGCCGCAGGTAGGCACAGTTGATGGACAGCGCCGTGGCCTGGACAATGGTGACGGCCCCGTTGGGGTCACCCGGGTCATTGTGCATCGGGTGCGCCGGGCTGTAGCCGTACTGTTCGGGCACCCCTGGGAACTGCACGGCGCACGGGGAGGCAGCGAGCACGGAGTCGTTCACGTTGTAGCCGGACTCCAGGGCACCGATGAGGGTGAACAACTTGAACCCCGACCCCGGCTGGCGCTGCCCCTCGACCGCGTCGTCGAACTGCGCGGTCGTCCCGTTGGGCCCCCCGATGAGGGCCTCCACGTTGCCGTTGCGGGGGTCGACCACCGCGAAGGCGGCGACCACATGGGCCAGGCCCGACGGGATGTCGGCCACTGAGACCTTCTGGGCGTAGGCCTGCAGCGAAGGCACTTCGTTGGTGTAGATCCGCAATCCCCCGGTGAACAGGGCACTGACCCTCTCGTCGTGGGTGGCCCCCAGGGCGGGGTTGGTGAGCAGCTCGTTCACCACCTGCTGCACGTACCAGCCGTAGGTCGTGTACGCGACACCCGGAGCGTCGTGGACCGTGGTGGGCAAAGGGGTGGCATTGGCCGCAGCCGCCTGTGCCGGGGTGATGCTCTTGTACACCACCATCCGGCTGAGCACCTCGCTCCGGCGCAGCCGGGCGCCGACGGGGTTGAGGAGCGGGTCGTAACCGCTCGGAGCCTGTATCAGCCCGGCCAGCAACGCGGACTGAGCGACGTCGAGCCGGGAGGCGTGCTCACCGAAGTACTCCTTGGCTGCCGCTTCTACCCCGTAGGCACCATTGCCCAGGTAGACGGTGTTCAGGTACGCGTCGAGGATCTGCTTCTTGGTGTACTTCGCCTCCAAACGGGCGGCCAGCACGGCCTCCCGGAGCTTCCTGGTGAGCGTCTTGCGGTCGGTCAGGTAGACCTGCTTGACCAGCTGTTCGGCGATCGTCGAACCGCCCTGCACGGCAGCGCCGGCACTGATGTCGGCGAGCAGCGCCCTGGCTGTCGACTTCACGTCCAAGGGGCCGTGGACGAAGAAGGCGTGGTCCTCGGTGTCGAGCACGGCGTGCACGAGCATGGGCGATATCTGGTCCAGCGGGACCGGCTGGCGGTTGAGGGAGGAGCGCAGGGTGGCGATCACTGAGCCGTCGGCTGCGTAGATCACCGACGGCACCTGGGGCTGGAGCGCAAGGTTGCCGAGGGGGACGCCCCTCAACGTCGCAGCACCCTGCACCAGCCTGTTGCCTGAGAACGCGATACCAACGAGCAGGCCGGCCAGTACTGCACCGGAGACGACGATCACTGCTGCTAGGCCGACGAGCGATCTGAGGGCGCGGAACATCCCCTCGGTGACTCTAGCTGCCCCTGGGCACACGGTGCCCCCGGATGCCTATCGGGCAGCCCTGGGGCGCCCTTGCGCTAGGATCCGCGAAAGGCCCTGGATGAGAGCGTTCACCTGCCGGCACTGCCACGAACTGGTCGCTTTCGAGAGCCCGGGATGTGCGCGATGTGGTCGTCCCCTCGGTTTCGACCCGCTCTCGGGAGCGCTGGAGAGCTTGGAGGGCTCAGGAGCCGACCTGGTCCGCACCGGGACGGGCGGCCCGTCCATGGCTCGGTGCCGGCTCTACCGGGAGCTCGGGTGCAACTGGCTCGTCCCGGCGGAACAGGCCGGGACGGCATGTCTGTCCTGCTCGCTCACGGCCAGCCGGCCACCTCTGGGCCAGCACGAGTACCGGGCGGCGTGCGCAAAGGCCGAAGTGGCCAAGCGCCGGCTCATCTACCAGCTCCTCCAGCTGCACCTCCCGGTCGTGGGTGCCGGGGCCTCCGAACGCGCCCTGTCGTTCGCACTCCTGGCCGGCGAGAGCCGGGTGGTCACCGGCCACTGCGAGGGGGTCGTCACCCTCGACCTGAACGAGACGGACGACGTCTTTCGCGAACAGACCAAGGCACAGTTCGGAGAGCCGTACAGGACCATCCTGGGCCACTTCCGCCACGAGATCGGCCACTACTACTGGTTCCGGCTCCTGTCCCCTGCTTGGCCGGGAGGCCTCGGGGGAGGGTTGCTGAACGAGGCCCGTCGGGTCTTCGGGGACTACGAACGCGACTACGCAGCCGCCCGCGACACCCACTATGCCAACGGCCCCGCCGGGGACTGGGGCCGCTCCCACGTCAGCGCCTACGCCTCCATGCACCCCCTCGAGGACTGGGCCGAGACCTTCGCCCACTACCTGCACATCTGGGACGCCGTCCAGACCGCTGCCTCCTTCGGCGTCCTGGTGGGCGGGCCGGTGGACGACCGCACCGGAAGACGGGACCCGGCCCTGGCCAGCGCCCCCAGCGAGGACACCGCCCTACTGGAGGGGTTCGACGCTGTCATAGCCGACTGGGTACCACTGACCCAGGCCCTCAACGCGCTCAACCGGTCCCTGGGCAAGGACGACCTCTACCCGTTCGAACTGCCTCCGGCTGTCATATCAAAGCTGGCGTTCGTGCACAGGGTGATCACGGCGGCGGCGGCCCGGGCCCAACTGCTCACGAACGGTGCGCCGGGCCCGGGGGGCTGACGGCCCAGGGCGCTACCCGGCGGGGGCAGCTCAGAAGCCGACGAGCTCCTGCGCCGCCTGCGCGATGTCCTCCACCTGGGGCAGGGTCGCCCGCTCCAGGGTGGGCTCGTAAGCCAGGTGCGTGTCCGCCGCCCCGATGCGCCGTACCGGTGCGTCGAGGTCGGCGAAGCAGTTCTCGGCCGTCCACGCCGCCACTTCGGCCCCGAAACCACACGTGAGGTGGTCCTCGCTCACCACGAGCAGCCGGCCCGTGCGGGCCACCGACTCGGCCACCAGGTCCTTGTCCCAGGGGGCTATTGACCGCAGGTCGACCACCTCGGCGTCGACCCCCGCCGCCTCGACCGCCCGCAGTGACCTCTCGACCGTGGCCCCGTAGGTCACCACCGTCAGGTCGTTGCCCGGCCGCACGACCCGGCCCCGGCCAAAGGGCACGCGAAAACCGGCAGCCGGGTAGCGCCCTTCGGTGTAGCGCTGGCGCAGGAGGTGCTTGTGCTCGAGGAAGAGCACCGGGTCCTCCCCTGACAGGGCGGTGCGCAGCAGGCCCACGGCGTCCACGGCACGGGAGGGCATCACCACCACCAGCCCAGGGATGTGGGCGAAGATGGAGACGCCCGACTGGGAGTGCCAGTTGGCACCTCCGGCGAGGTAACCCCCTATCGCCACCCGCAGCACCATGGGGCAGGACCAGACCCCGCCCGAACGCCACCGGACCGTTGCAGCCTCGCTCTTGATCTGCTGCATGGCCGTCCAGATGTAATCGAAGAACTGGATCTCCGGTACCGGCCTCAGTCCCCGCGCCGCCTGGCCCACAGCGCGGCCGATGATGTTGGCCTCGGCGAGCGGCGTGTTGAAGCAACGGTCGCTGCCGAAGCGGCGCTGGAGGCCGAACGTGGTACCGAAAACGCCTCCCTTGCCCTCCAATTGGTCCAGCAGCTCGGGAGGTGCGTCGGCCACGTCCTCGCCGAACACCCTCACTCTCACGTCGGCCTCCATGGCTTCGTGCAGAGCCAACCTGACCGCCTCCCCGAGGGCGACCACCGGGCGGTCGTCCGTAGGCGCCGCCTCGGCTGCCGCGTCGGTGGCCATCTGCTCGGGCACCTCGGGCAGCTCGAGCAGGTGGAGCCTGATCGTGGCCGGGTCGGGCCGGGGAGCGGCCAGCGCTGCCTTGGCTGCGTCGGACACCTCGCGGCGCGCCTGGTCCCGCATGACCGCCAGGTCCTCCTCCCCGAGGGCCCCAGCCTCGAGCATGGCGCGTTCGAGCAGCGTTATCGGGTCGTTCCAGATCTCGTCATCGATCTCGGACTGGGGCCGGTACTTGCTCTGGCTGTCAGCCGACGAATGCGAGTAGGGCCTGGTCACCGTGGCGTGGACCAGTGCCGGGCCGTCCCCCCGGCGCAGCCCGGCCACGAGGCCGGGGATGCGCTTGCGGACCTCGAAATAGTCCCTGCCGTCGAGGCGCAGCACGGAAAGACCGGCGAAACCCTTCACGAGCTCGGAGACTGGTGCCGGGGCCTGCTGGCGCGCAGGGACGGAAATTGCGTAACCGTTGTCCGCCACCACGTACAGCACGGGCAACTTCAGGGTGCAGGCCGTGTTGAGGCTCTCCCAGAACTCGCCCTGCGAGGTGGCACCCTCCCCCAACGAGACGTAGGTGAGCTCGCCCGCCTGGGCGTGGCAGTCCCCCAGGCCCGGACCGGCGTGGTCGAGTATGTACCGACCAGCCTCGGCGCAGCCGACGGCGGGGATGCACTGCGACCCGGTCGGGCTGGACTGGGTCACGATGTTGAGCAGGGTGGAGCTGTAGTGCGCGGGCATCTGCCGTCCCATCGACGCAGGGTCGTTGGCTGCGCCGACGGCCTGCAACAGAAGCTCCGTGGGCGTCACACCCAGCGCCAGTACCAGCGTACGGTCCCGGTAATAGGGAAAGAACCAGTCCTTACCCGCCTGCAGGGACCGGGCAATTCCCAGGCCCAGTGCCTCGTGCCCTGCCCCGGAAATATGAAAGAACCCGCGGCTCTGCTTTTGCAGGGTGATTTCGCGGTCATCGAGAGCGCGCGACACCAGGGCCAGCCGGTAATCAGCCAGGAGCTCGGCGACGGGCACTCCCCGCAACTTGCCCTTCCTGGCCGCCGGGCGCAGCCCAGATGTCCCGTCCCCGGTACCCCAGTCCACAACAGGTCCTTCGGGACGCACCAACCTCATCGAGACATCACCCGCCACCCTGCGCTGCCGCCCGTCCGCAGCGGGCACCATTAGGACCATTAGGCCATGAGCCTAGCCTCGGTGAGGGCAAATGCAAACAACTTGCCCGGACGAATTTCTTTGCCGCCCCGATATTACGGGGCCCAACTATAGGGTTACCGCACCGGGGAGTGCCGGGCGCCGGTCCGGGGCACCAGGCGGTCCGGCCGGCTACCAGCCCGGTGCCCTCAGGGCCGCCACACCATGAAGGCGAGGGCAACGAAAAAAAGGACGTCACACGCTGCAGCAGCCCGGCTCGCCCGGCTCCCCGCCCGGTTCAGCCCGCCCTGCCAGGGCAGTACCGGGCCGGCCTTGGGCACGCGCTCACCAGGACCGCCAGCGGTGCTGGGCCCCGGCACCCCCGGGCCGGCGGAGGCAGTCGAGGGGCTGGACGCAGCACGGTACGCTCCGGCCGCCTCGGCCAGGAGCGAGCGCACCTGGTGCAGGGCGGGTGCCACGACGCCCGCAGCGAGCACGCTGGCCGCAACCCACACCAGTAGGGCTCCGACCACCCAGAGCTGGTCGAGGCCCTTGCCATGGGGGTCGGCCAGGAGGGCGAGCACGCCGAAGACGGGCACGACCAGGACCGCCTTCCAAAAACGGGCCGGCCGGTCGAAGTAACGGGTGAGCTCCTCCACTTCGGCGTCATCAAGGCTGACATCCCCGGGCAGGTGGGCCGCCCTGCTGGCGTAGGTGCCAGCGAAGCCGATACTGCCGAAACCTGCGAGGGCACTGACCACATGGACCACGACCAGGACCACGAACAGCGGCTCGCTCCCACCCGTGACAGCGACAAGGCGGGTCGTGGCCACCTGCCTATCTTGCTTGGGCTCGGGCCGGCGCGCCATTGGCGCCCCGAACCGGCCATCATGGCCGTGTGCACCAGGCCAGGAGAGCGGGGCGGGTACCGGCTGGGGCGGCCCTGGGCAGCGGGGCCCTGGTGCTCCTGGGGGCGCTGGCCCTCGGCGCGTGCGGAGGCCCCAGCGCGTCCACCGGCGCGGGCCCGGGCGCGACGTCCTCGCCCGCCCCGACCAGGCCCCCCAGCTCGGGCGCGCCCGGGAGGGGTGCAACGACCCACCCGACCGGAGCGACGACCACCGCAGCGCGCCCGACCACCACCACAACCCGGGCGACAACGACCAGTGCGGCGACAACGACCAGTGCGGCGACAACGACCACGCCCGCCCCCTGGCACCCTCCAGCCGCTCAGCCAACTCCGTCACAGGCCGCCTACTACGTGGTCGACGCCTGGGCCGCGCACAAGCGTGCCCTGGCAGCCAGCGACGCCAGCCCTGCCGCCTTGGCCACCCTCTTCGCCCATCCCTACCCGCCCGGGGGGGCACAGTACCGGGGGTGCAGCACCCCACCAGCCGGGAGTTATGCCTGCGTGTGGCGGGTGGGCAACCAACTGTTGTCGCTGGCTGTGAGCTCGTTCGCCGGCGGCTTCGGTGTGACAGCCGCCATCTTCGAGGGCTGAAAGCTGCCAGTGCCCGGACGGCGCTGGCAGAATGGGTCGGGATGCCGTTACAGGGTACGTTCGATGTTCTCGACTTCAGCGCGGTCCTCGAGCTCTTGGCTGAGCGCGGGATGACCGGGCGCCTCCACGTGCGCAGCCGTTCGTTCGCGGCCAACCTGTTCCTGGCCGACGGGATGATCGTGGGTGCCGACCAGTCGGAGCACCAGGCCGCAGCAGTGACCGGTGACGTGGCCCAGAGAGTCCAGGAGATCTGCTTCGAGCTGCTGGGCGCCGACAGGGGCAGCTTCGAGTTCCACCCCGGTCGCTCCAACGCCCCGGTAGGGGTGAACATGACCGTCAAAGAGGCCATGGACGAGGCGCGTCAACGCCTCGAGGAATGGCAGGAGCTGCAGGAGCTGATCCCCAGCCTCGACCTGCAGCCCAGGCTTGTGACCGAGCTGGACCCGGGCCAGGTGACCCTGGACCGGGAACAGTGGCGCGTGCTCACCGTGGTCGACGGTCGGCGGAACCTCCGCTCGATAGGGCGTGCTCTCAACCTGTCGGACTTCGAAGTGTGCCGCGCCATGCGTGAGCTCCTGGCAGCCAAGGTCATCGAGCTGGACGTACGCGCCGCCGGCATCGCCGGCCTCAACGACAGCGAGCCCTCGCCGGCGACGGAGCACATCACCATCAACGGCAAGCGGGCGACCCGGCTGCGCACCGAAGCCCAACCCGAGGCTCATGACGACGCCCAGGGTGGTCACGCCACCATCGTGATCTCGCCCAACGGGGCCCAGCGCCGCGAAGCAGCCCCTTCCCGGGCGGCAGCGGGAGCCACAGCCACCCCCGACGAATAGGAGCCGGGGCCGGGTACGGGCCTGGCCGGCACCACAGGTATCGTTGCTAGCCATGCCGCCAGTCGAGATACGGCCCTCAGACAGCCTCCTCGCCAAACGCCTGTTCATCGACGTGCCGTTCCGCCTGCACAGCCACGACCCCCAATGGACGCCGCCGCTGCGCATGGCCGCGTACGACCGCCTGTCACGACGGCACCCGGCGGCGATGCACCAGGAGTGGGCGCTCTGGACCGCTCATCAGGACGGCCGTGTGGTGGGCCGGGTCGCAGCCTGCCGGGACGAACTGTTCGACCAGCGCCAGGGTGAGGCCTGGGCCTGGGTCGGGTTCTTCGAGTCGGTGCAGGACCGGGACGTAGCGGCCCGGTTGTTCGACGTGGCGTTCGACTGGTCCAGGCGCCGGGGGGCCCGGGTCGCCGTCGGCCCGGCGAACTTCACCACCAACGACGAGCTGGGCCTGCTGATCGACGGCTTCGACACCCCGGCCGTCGTCATGACCTTGGAGAACCCCCGCTACTACCAGGAGCTGTGGGAGGAGGCGGGCTGGGAACAGGTAATGGACCTGTACGGCTGGCAGTTCCTCGAGCCCTCGACCAACCTGTCGGAGCGCCAGGTGCGGCTCCTGTCCCGGCTGCGGGAACGGGCAAAGGTGACCGTGCGGGACATGCGCATGGACGACTACGACGCCGAGGTGGGCCGCTTCTTCGAGCTCTACAACCGGATCTGGCAGCAGAACTGGGGCTTCGTGCCCATGCCCGAGCCCGAGATCCGCCACCTCGCCAAGCAGCTGAAGCCCTTGCTCAACCCCAGGTGGGCGTTCGCGGTGGAGAAGGAGGGTGAGCCGGTGGCCGTCTGCCTGACCATACCTGACGTCAACCACATCGTGCGCCAGGTGCGCAATGGCCGCCTGGTCCCCTTCCACTGGTACCGCCTGCTCACCGAGGCGAAGAAGCTCAAGCACGTCCGCGTGCTGGCGCTGGGCATCCTGCCTTCGGTGGAGGCGTCCGGCCTCGGGCCCATCCTCTACTCCGAGGTCGTCAACCGCCTCCGTGAGGACGGGGCCATCACGGCCGAGGCGTCCTGGACCCTCGCCACCAACCACAAGATCAACAAGCAGCTCCAGGACCTGGGCGCCCAGCTCTACAAGACCTGGCGGCTCTACCGCCACCCGCTGTGAACACCGGACGGCAGGACCGCAGGCCCCGGGCCCTCTGAGGCAGGCGGACCACTGCCGAGCACCGCACCGGCCAGGACGTCGGCGCTGGTCCGGGTGGGCGCCCAGTCCAGGGTGCGGCGTGCCCGCTCGTTGGCGACGGCCAGTGGCCCGGTCAACATGACGGCCCGGTCCGGGCCGAACGGGCTGAGCCGCACTTCCCGGCCGACGCTGGCCAGGGCCATGAGCGGCCGACGGGGTAGGGCCACCACCCTGCTCCCCAGCAGGCGCGCCGCGCCGCCAGCCCCCAACCAGTCGTCCGTAGCCACGTTGAGCACGCACGAGCAGGCCGCGCCACCCTGCAGCAGCGACCGGCCCGCCGCCATCAGCGCCGAGACGGCGTCCCGCTCGTCGAGCCACTGCAACGCCTGGGGGGCGCCCCGCACGGCGGGCACGCCGAGGCGGTAGCCGGTCAGGGACCGCACCACCCGGGCGTCGGCGTTAGGCCCCAGTACGGCGCACAGGCGCAGCGCGGCCCATCGTCGGGCCGAGCCCTCCAGCGCTCGCTCCGCATCCCGCTTGTGGACGGCGTAGGAGCACTCGGGGTTGGGGCGGGCCGGCCAGTCCTCGTCCATGGGCAACGGGTTGTCCGGCCAGGCGCCGTAGACGACCACGGAGGACGCCAGTACCGTCGCTCCAGCGGCGCCGGCCAGGTTCGCGGTGCCGCCCACGTTGACCTCCTCCATCTCCCGGGCTGCCCCGCGGCCCCTGCCCTCCCATACCTGCGCCGCCAGGTGGAACAGGAGGTCGGCACCGGCCACGAGCTCTCGGGCAGCAGGGCTGCGCACGTCGGCCCGGACGTGGTGGTGGGCAAGCCCGGGGCGCTCGGCCACCTGCCGACGGGAGACCGTCCGCAGCTCGGCAACCTCCCCGCTGGCTGCCAATGCGTCCATCAGGGCGCGACCGATGTGACCACTGGCCCCGCTCACGGCCACCACCAGCCCGCTCAACGCACTGCCCTCCTCAACGTCCGCCGCAGAGCCGGCCCCGTATGGCGGGCCGGCGCGGGCCGCCCGTGGTCAGTGCGAGCTGACGTCGAGCTCCATCTCCAGCCGGCCTACGAGGCGCTGGCGCTCCGCCTCCACCACGCCCTGGGTGATGACCTCCTCGAACGCCGAGAGGGCCCGGTCGATCTGCTCCTCGGTGTGGGTGGCCATGACCGAGGTGCGCAGCATGGGCTTGGGCACCGCCGGTGGCAGCGAGCAGTTGGTGTAGACCCCCCGGTCGAGCAGCGCCCGCCAGAGCAGGCCGGTACCGAGCACGTCCCCGCCGTGCACCGGGACGATCGAGCTCTCGGTGTCGGCCCCCACGTCGTAGCCGAGCTCCCGCAGGCCTCCGCGCAGACGAGCCGCCAGGCTCAGAGCCGCCTGGCGCCGCCAGTCCTCGGCCCGGGCGATCTTTGCGGCCGCAAGAGCGGCCCCCAGGGAGGCCGGCACGTTGGCTGCCGTGAAGAGGATGGGCCGGCAGAACAGGCGCAGATAGGAGATGACCTGGGCAGGGCCGGCGATGAAACCCCCGCAGCTGGCAAGCGACTTGGAGAACGTGCCCATCAAGAGGTCGGCCTTCACCCCGAGGGCGGCCGCCGTGCCGGCCCCCTGAGGCCCGACGACGCCGAGCGCATGGGCTTCGTCCACCAGCAACCGGGCTTGGTACTGGTCGCACAGGGCACGGATCTCGCCCAGGGGGGCCCAGTCCCCCTCCATGGAGTAGATACCGTCCACTGCCACCAGCACCCCGCCGTTCGCCGGGTTCGCCCTCCAGGTGCGCAGGCCCCGGTGGAGGCTGTTGGGCCGGTTGTGGCGGAACGCACGCAGGTCCCCCTCGGCGAGGCGGGCGCCGTCGACGAGGGAGGCGTGGGCTGCGGAGTCGCAGAAGACGGCGTCACCGGCCTGCACCAGGGTCGAGATGAGACCGAGGTTCGCCGTATAGCCCGTGGTGAACACCAGGGCCTCGGGCATGCCCACCCAGTCGGCCAGGAACTCCTCGAGCTCACGGTGCAGGGGCACGGTGCCGTTGAGCAACCGGCTGCCGGTCACGCCCGAGCCGTAGCGTTCCACGGCCTCGATGGCCGCCTTCTTCACCCTGGGGTCGGTCGTCAGGCCCAGGTAGTTGTTCGAGCCCAGCATCACAGCCGAGGCTCCGTGATAGGTGATGGTCGGCCCGATCTCGCTGTCCATGACCCGGTAGAACGGGTTGAGGCCAAGTTCGTCCGCGGCCTGGTAGTCAGCCATGCGGGGGTCGTCGCAGCGCTCGAAGATGTCGTTGGGTGCAGCCGCCGACTGGTCGGCGCTGCCGTCGGGAGCGCTCAACGGCCGTTACCCCAACGCAGGCCCTCGACCCGCTTCTCCCAGGCTTCGTGCCGGCTGCGGGCGTCCTGGACGAACGGGGACCAGCCGATGGCCTTGACCAGGGCCTTGTTCACCTGGTCCGCCGGCGGGCGCAAGGGGCGCAGGATGTCGCAGAACAGCACGACCCGGACAGCGTCGGTGCCGTTCCAGGCTTCATGGGTGTAGCCGTCGTCGAAGAGCAGGCTCCTGCCCTCCTGCCAGTGAGCCTCCTGTCCTCCGACCCTGATCCCCGAGGCCGATGCGGGCTCGGGCACTTTGAGGGCCAAGTGGTAACGCAGGACGCCCCGCCAGGGGCCCCGGTGCGGAGGCAGGTGCTTGCCGGGCCCCAGGATGGAGAAGAAGCCGGTCACCAGGCCGGGGATGCTGTCCAGCAGTGCCGAGGTCCGGGGGCACCGCCGGCAGTTCGCCTCCGAGCGGAAGCCGTACCCGAGGAAGAAGAACGTCTTCCAGCCGTCGTCGCTGCTGATCGCAGCCTGGTCGACCGAGATGTCCTGGAAGTTGGGGAGCGCCTCCCGGTAGCTGAGGACTTCCTCGAGCTCGGCCTGGACCTCGGGGACACGCTCCTCCACCCGCTCAACCCAGGGAAAGGTCTCCAGGGGCAGGAAGGGCGTGGTGGGAACACTGGAGTACCTCAACAGCCAGCTCTCAGTGCTCTGCAGGGCACGGCCCCCAAGCTCTGTCGCCACGGTGACCGCCCTGTCGCGCAAGCCGGGGGCCCCCGGGGCAACGGTGTTCGATGCGCTCGGCATATCCCCGCAGGTTATACGCCCTGCCGGGAGGGCGCTGAAGGCGCCGCGGCCCGGCGCAGGTGGGGGTGGGACGCCCTCACCAGCGGGGGACGTAGCCCCCGCGGCCCATGGCCGCGCTCTCCTCCCAGTCGACGTCCTCCTCGACGCCTCCGACCACCTCGCTCACCCATTCGAGGCGGTCCTTCAGGATGCGCTCCACGCCGGCCTGGAGAGTCGTGGAACTGATGGCGCAGCTGCTGCAGGCACCCTGCAGCTGCAGCTCGACGACCCCGGTCTCCACATCGGCTCCGAGCAGCACCAGGTCTCCGCCGTCCTGCTGGATGATGGGGCGTACCATCTCGACCAGCTCGGTGAGAGATGACAGCCTCGCCGCCTTCTCTTCCTCGCTCAGTGCTGCGACTGTCGGTTCTTCCGGCATATGTCCTCCCAGTGCCATGATGCCAGCCGGACGGCGCGTACCGGTCGGCCGGCACCGAGCCCGTGCAGGACTTCCGTCACTCCTCGCCACCCTCCCCGCCCGCCCTGCGCCAGCGCAGGTAGGCCTCCATGAAGGCGTCCAGGTCACCGTCCAGGACAGCGCTCACGTTGCCCGTCTCGTAGTCGGTGCGCAGGTCCTTCACCAGTTGGAACGGCGCCATCACATAGCTGCGGATCTGCGACCCCCAGCCCACCTGGGCCTTGGGGCCCGCCATGGCTGACAGCTCCGCCCGGCGCTCCTCACGGGCGCGCTCGGCCAGCCGGGCGGCCAGGATCTGCATGGCGCGGGCCTTGTTCTGGAACTGGGAACGCTCGTTCTGGCAGGACACAACGACCCCCGTCGGGAAGTGCGTGATCCTCACCGCCGAGTCGGTCACGTTGACGTGCTGGCCACCCGCGCTGGAGCTGCGGTAGGTGTCGATCCGAAGGTCCTTCTCGTCGATGTCGACCTCACCGTCGGCAGCCTCGAAGAAGGGGACGACGCTCACTGCGGCGAAGCTCGTCTGGCGCCTGTGCTGGGAGTCGAAGGGGGACATCCGTACCAGGCGGTGGATCCCCCGCTCGGAGGCCAGCAGCCCGGTCGCATAACGGCCCTTCACGATGAAGGTGGCTGAGAGCAGCCCCGCCTCCTGGCCGGCCGTGACCTCGTCCAGCTCGATGGTGAAGCCACGGCGTTCCACCCAGCGCTGGTACATACGCAGGAGCATCTCGGCCCAGTCCTGGGCGTCGGTGCCCCCGTCTTTGGCGTGGATCTCGCAGACCGCGTCCAGCTCGTCGTGCTCGCCCGTGAACAGGGCCCGCAGCTCCAGCTGGTCCAGCTCGTGGGCCACCGCAGCCATGGCCTCGGTCAGCTCCGGCTCCACCGAGCCGTCGTCCTCCTCGCGCCCGAGCTCGAAGAGGACGTCGGCGTCCGACAACCTCGACGCCAGCGCCTCCAGTTGGTCGACGTCCGTCCTGAGCTCTGCGTACTCCCTGGTCATGGCCTGGGCGCGCTCCGGCTCGTCCCACAGGTCGGGCCGTGCCAGCTCAGGTTCGATCTCGGCCAGCCGCTTGCGGCCGGCGTCCGCGCGCAGGTACTCGGCCGCCTCGTCGAGGCGCCGGTGCAGGGCGCGCAGGTCGTCGGAGAAGTCCCTCATCAGGGCGCCCCCGGGCTCACTTGCCGTGGCAGAACTTGAACTTCTTGCCGCTCCCACACGGGCAGGGGTCGTTGCGGCCCACCCGGTCGAACTCGCCGGTGGCCGACTGCACGGGCTGGCGGGCCACCGGGCCGCCGTTGCCGGCGGTACGGCCTGCAGCGCGCGCCCTCATGTTGGCCACGTCCTCCTCCGAGGCGAACACGAGCTCCTCGCCCGGGGCGGGGCCCGCAGCCAGGGCGCCGGCAATGGCCTGGGAGCCGAGCACAGGGCCCTCGGGGGCGCTGTAACTGGCCCCTGAAAGGCTGGTCTCGAGGGCCGGCTGGTCCTGGATCTGGACCTGGGCATGCATGACGTACTTGACGTAGTCGTCGTCGACGCTCGCCATCATCTGCCCGAACATCTCGTACCCGTCCCGCTGCCACTCGACGAGCGGGTCACGCTGGCCCATCTGGCGCAGGTAGATGCCCTCCCGCAGGTAGTCCATCTCCGAGAGGTGCTCCCGCCAGCGCTGGTCGATGAGCTGCAGCATTATCTCGCGCTCCAGCTGGCGCATGGTGTCCTCAGCCTTGCCTCCTGGAGGCTCGGGCATGGACTGCTCGCGCTTTTCGTAGTACTCCAGCGCCTCCCCCACGAGAGACTCGTAGATGGTGTCAGTGGTAGTCAACGACTTCAGCCCCTCGACCGTCTGTTGGCTCGGGAAGTACACCCGGGCCTCGGTGAGGAGGCCGTCGAGGTCCCACTCCTCGGGGAACTCGTTGGGGCAGTTGGCCCGGATTATCGAGTCGAGGGCCGACGTGACTATGTCGACCGTCCGCTGGCGCAGGTCCTCACCCTCCATGACCTGGATGCGGCGGGCGTACACCACCTTGCGCTGCTCGTTCATCACCTCGTCGTACTTGAGGGTGTCCTTGCGGATCTCGGCGTTGCGCGCTTCGACGTTGTGCTGGGCCCGCTCGATGGCCCGGGTGACCATCTTGTTCTCGATGGGCACGTCCTCGGGGAACCGGCCCATTGCCCACTGCATCATCCCCTGGGCGAACAGGCGCATGAGCTCGTCCTCGAGGGAGAGGAAGAACCTGCTCTCACCGGGGTCGCCCTGACGGCCGCTGCGGCCCCGCAACTGGTCGTCGACCCGGCGGGCCTCATGGCGTTCCGAGCCGAGCACGTACAGGCCGCCCAGCTCGCGCACCTTCTCACCCTCGGCCTTGCACTCGTCCTTGTACTTGGCCAACAGCTCGAGGTAGCGAGCCTGGCCCTCCGGCGTCGTCAAGGCGAGGCCCTCGGCGCGCACGGCATCTTCGGCCAGGCCCTCGGGGTTACCCCCGAGCAGGATGTCCACACCCCGGCCCGCCATGTTGGTCGCCACCGTGACTGCTCCCAGCCGGCCGGCCTGAGCAATGACCGTCGCCTCACGTGCGTGCTGCTTGGCGTTCAGGACCTGGTGAGGGATACCCCGCTTGGCGAACATGCGGGAGAGCACCTCGGACTTCTCGACCGAGGCCGTGCCCACGAGCACCGGCTGGCCCTTGCCGTAACGTTCGACCACGTCTTCGACCACGGCGTCGAACTTGGCCTTCTCGGTCCGGTAGATGAGGTCGGGGAAGTCCCTGCGCTGGAGGGGCAGGTTGGTGGGGATGGGGACGACCTGGATCTTGTAGGTCGACATGAACTCGCCCGCCTCGGTCTGAGCGGTGCCCGTCATGCCCGCCAGCTTCTTGTAGAGGCGGAAGTAGTTCTGGAGGGTCACCGTGGCCCAGGTGTGGTTCTCCTCCTTGATCTGCACCCGCTCCTTGGCTTCCACCGCCTGGTGCAGGCCGTCGGACCAGCGCCTGCCCTCCAGGATGCGGCCCGTGAACTCGTCGACGATCTTCACCTCGCCGTCGGCCACCAGGTAGTCCTTGTCCCGCTTGTACAGCTCCTTGGCCTGCAACGCCTTGGTGAGCTGGTGCACGAGGTTGGCCGTCCCGAGGTCGTACAGGTTGTCGATGCCGAGCAGCCGCTCGACCTTCTCGATCCCCTCCGGAGTGGGCGCCACGGTGCGCTTCTCCTCGTCGACCTCGTAGTCGTCGTCGCGGACCAGCGTCCGTACCACCCCGGCGAACTGGTAGTAGAGCCGGGCCGACTCGCTCGAAGGACCGGAGATGATGAGCGGCGTACGTGCCTCGTCGATGAGGATGGAGTCGACCTCGTCCACGATGCCGAAGTTGTGCCCCCGTTGCACCATGTGCTCCAGGCTGCGGGCCATGTTGTCACGCAGGTAGTCGAAGCCGAGCTCGGTGTTGGTGCCGTAGGTGATGTCGCAGTTGTACGCGGCCTTCTTGTCGTCCCAGTCCGGGAAGTCCGGCGAGACGCGGCCCACGGTGAGGCCGAGGAAGCGGTGCACGCGGCCCATCCAGTCGGCGTCACGTGCCGCCAGGTAGTCGTTGACGGTGACGACGTGGACGCCGTCGCCGGACAGGGCGTTGAGGTACACGGGCAGCGTCGAGACGAGCGTCTTGCCCTCACCTGTCTTCATCTCGGCTATCCAGCCGAAGTGGAGGGCCGCCCCGCCCATCATCTGCACGTCGTAGTGGCGCTGCCCGATCGTGCGCCGGGCCGCCTCCCTGACGACGGCAAAAGCCTCTATGAGCAGGTCGTTGAGGTCCTCGCCGTTGGCGATGCGTTCTTTGAACTCGACCGTCTTGTGCGCGAGCTCCTCGTCGGAAAGGCCTTCCGTCTCGGGCTCCAAGGCATTTATGTCGGGTACCAGGGACTGCAGGGCCCGGAGCTTCTTGCCCTCGCCCACGCGGAGGAACTTGGTCAGGACGTCTTTCATCGCGCCAACCAAGCTACCAGCAGGCTTCGCCCGTTGGCCCGACGGCCGTCGCAGGCTCGGCGCGGGGCGCCCGGCCGGGCATGTGGGTGGGTATGTTCGTGGCATGGGCGGGACCGGACGTGGCGGCCGGCGCCGGTGAGCACGGGCCGCGGACATGGTGGTGGTAGCGGACACGGTGGTGGTAGCGGACACGGTGGTGGTAGCGGACACGGTGGTGGTAGCGGACACGGTGGTGGTAGCGGACACGGTGGTGGTAGCGGACATGGTGGTGGTGACGGCCGGGCGCGCCTGCGGGTCCTGGTAGCGGACGAGCAGGCCCTCTTCCGCCGCGGGGTGGTCGCCGCCCTCTCCGCCAGCGGGGACATCGAGGTGGTGGGCGAAGCCGCCCACGGCGGGCAGGCCGTGGCCAGGGCGGCCGAGCTGGCGCCCGACGTGGTGCTCATCGACATCCACATGCCCCAGGTGCCGGGCGCCGACGCCATCCGGCAGATCCGGCGGGCACTGCCTGCGACGGAGGTCCTGGTGCTCACGGCGGGCGACGACGGGAGCGACCTGTACGAGGCGCTCGCGGCGGGCGCCAACGGCTACCTGCTGAAGGAGGCGGGCGTCGACGAGGTTGCCCAGGCGGTGCGGGCCCTCGCCGGCCACCAGGCAGTCATCGCCCGGTCCATGACCACCAAACTGGTGGACGAGTTCCGTTCCCTGGCCCGCAGGGCCGGCCAACGTGACGACGGGCGCGGTCCGGGGCTGACCGACAGAGAGATGCAGGTGCTGAGGCTGGTCGCCCAGTCCCGCACCAACAGGGAGATCGCCGTCGCCCTCACCATCTCCGAGAACACGGTCAAGAACCACGTCCGCAACATCCTGGAGAAGCTCCACCTGCACTCGCGCATGGAGGCCGTGACCTACGGCTGGCGCAGGCACCTGCTCGACCCTCCGGAGCAGGGATGAGGTGTACCAGGCCCGGTGGCTGACCTGGTCTTTGACCCCACACTCGCCTGCAGCGGCCATCTGCGGGCCGGCGGTGGCGGCCACCTCCCGAAGGCCGGGGGCCCATCACTGCCGTAGCGTCCCACTTGTGGCCGTCTCCGCTGCGGGCCGACCACCGGCCGGTCAGCGGGCAGGGCTTACTCCTAAGCCGCACCATGCTCGGCAACCAAACGTTGCCTTACGTGGGTCGCTTCGCCTGCGGCTGGCGTCGACTTGCAACCACAGACCCACCGGGCCCGGGCCCCACCCTAGTACCAGGCCGGTGCCCGGTCGGGGCCACCGGCACCCCCGGCCGGCTCGGTGGGCGCCGCTAGGCGCCGGCCGGCTCGGTGGGCGCCGCTAGGCGCCGGCCGGCTCCGCCGTCCCGCTGAGCAGCCGCTTCATCCTCATCAATGTGTCGATCGGGCCCGGGTCCACCCCGGCGAAGGCGGCCATCCACAGTGAGACGTAGTCCCCGAAGTAGGTCAGGTCGAACAGCTGGGCCAGGTCCCCTTCACCCTGGGCGCGCACCTCGACCACGCCGGCCACGTAGGGCTTGGCCAGCTCGGCCGTGATCTCGAACCGCCTGCCCACCTGGGGGTGCTCGCCGTCGTGCCGCAGGGCCACGAGGGTCAGCAGGCGTCCCAGTTCGGCCGAGGCCTCCGCCCAGCCGCACACCTCGTTGTGGCAAAGCTCGGGCTGGGAGCTCATGAAGGCCAGTCGCTTGGCGTTCTCGTTGACCTGGCACCGCCAGCGCAGTGCGGCCACCGTCCCGAGCACCCCGCCCCCGTGCAGGAGGGGTACGGACGAGCCGATGGTACGGGCCACGTCTGCCGCGGCCGACGCTTCTCCGCCGCCTACCAGCTCGTCCCGGCGCCACTTGAGCTGCTCCACCGCCCGCTCCAGCTGCACGTCGACCCCCGGGAGCAGGCCCACCCGCCACAGCATCACGACAAGAGGCACAGCCATGCCGCCGAACGCCGCCCTGGGCCAGGCGACGTCGGGTACCCCTACCACCGGGGCCTGCCAGGCCTCGGCCAGACGGCCGAGCTCACCACCGCCCGTGACCACCACCACCCTCGCCCCGGCCAGGGCGGCATCGGTGGCGGCTTCGATCGTCTCCTCCGTGTTGCCCGAGCCCGACACGGCGAAGACCAGCGATGACTCGTCCACCGAGTGCGGGCACTCATAGTGCTTGACCACTGTCACGGGCACCGGCGACAGAGGCGAGGCAACGGCTTGGAGCACGTCACCGGCTATGCCGCTGCCTCCCATGCCGATCACCACGACGTTGCTGACCTCTTCCCGTTGGGGCAGGCCCGGGACCGAAAGGGCGGCCTTGTAGGACTGCTCCACCTGCTCGGGGAACCCGGCGGCGAGCTCGAACATGCCATCTGTGTCAATGAGCGGCACTCAGGGCTCCTGTCCCTCGGTGACTTCGAAGTTCGGTCGCACCCCGTCCGCCGCTGCCTTGGCCATCAGCCGGTCGTGCTCTGCGGGGCCCACCTGCTCGGCGTCCTCGACGAGCATGTCGGGTATGCCGTCGTCGACTCTGTAGCGGCGCTTCAGACGCGGGTTGTACAGGCTGTCCTCGTCCGCGAAGTACAGCAGCGGGCCCTTGTCCTGGGGACAGGCCAGGACCGCCAGGAGCATGGGGTCCAGCACGCGGCTCAGCCTCCCTGCCGGATGAGCGCCAGGAGCTCGGCCGTGCGGCTGTCGCAGGCGCCACGGTCGGCCGCCTCCACGTTGAGCCTGACGAGCGGCTCCGTGTTGGACGGGCGCACGTTGAACCACCAGTCCCCAAAATCGACGGTGAGGCCGTCCATGCGGGACTGGGAGGCTTCGGGGTGCTCCCGTTCGAAGCGCTCGGCGATCGCATCTACCACCGCCCCGGGGCTTTCGACCTCGGTGTTGAGCTCTCCCGACATGGCGTACCGGTCGAAGGGCTTGCGCAGTTCGGACAGGGGCAGGTCGCTGCGGGAGAGCACCTCCAGCACGACCAGGGCGGCGATGCTCCCCGAATCGGCCCGGTAGTTGTCCCGGAAGTAGTAATGGCCCGAGTGCTCGCCCCCGAACACAGCGCCCGTCTCGGCCATTATCCCCTTGATGAAGGAGTGGCCCACCCGGGTGACCACCGGTGTGCCCCCGTTCTCCCGCACCACCTCGGGGACAGCCTTGGAGCAGATCAGGTTGTGCAGGACGATTGAGCCCGGGTACTTCTCCAGCATCGCCTTGGCGACGATGGCCGTGGTGGTCGAACCGCTGACCGGCTGGCCCAGGTTGTCGACCACGAAGCACCGGTCGGCGTCTCCGTCGAAGGCCAGCCCCACGTCCGCCCCTGTCTCCACGATCCGGGCCTGGAGGTCGCGCAGGTTCTCGGGCTGGATGGGGTCGGCCGGGTGGTTGGGGAAGTTGCCGTCCAGCTCGGGGTACAGGACCTCGAGGCGGAAGGGCAGGCCCTCGAACACCGCCGGCACCACCAGGCCGCCCATGCCGTTGGCCGTGTCAGCGACCACCGAGAGAGGCCGGAGCACGGACAGGTCTACAAAGCTGCGCACCTTGGCTGCGTAGTCCGCCAGCACGTCGCGCTTGCTCACCTGGCCCCGCCGGTCCTCGGGGACCTGCTCGAATCGGTCCGCCTCCACCGCAGCCCTTATCTCGGCCAACCCGGACTCCGCTCCGACGGGCCGGGCACCCGCCAGGCACAGCTTGATGCCGTTGTAGCGGGCAGGGTTGTGCGACGCCGTGAACATCGCGCCCGGGGCGTCCAGGGCACCCGACGCATAGAACATCTCGTCGGTCGACACCAGGCCGATGTCGATGACGTCAACGCCGGCCCCGGTCACCCCGTCGGTGAACGCAGCCACCAGTTCGGGGCCTGACGGCCGCATGTCATGGCCGACCACGACCCGGGGCGCCCGGGCGAAGGCGGCGAAGGCGGCCCCGACCTTGCGGGCGAGCGCCGCGTTGAGCTTGTCGGGCACGGTGGCCCGTATGTCGTACGCCTTGAATACCTCGTCCAGTAGTGCCATGGCCTCGATTCACCGTCCGTCGGACAAGCTAACAAACAGCCGCACGACCGGCACGCTCGAGCGGGTCAGCCGTCCTGCTCGGGCCCGGGCCAGGGCCCCGGAGCTCCGCCCTCGGGGCCCGGGATGCCGGGTGCCCGCCCCTGGGTGGCCTCGAGCGGGCCCGGGGAGGGACCTTCCGCGCCGCCCCCATCGGCCGGCCTCCGGTAGTGCTGGGGGGCCCACGGGCCCTCGAACGCCGCAGGCTCTGCCTCGCCGGCCGACCTCTCCTGGCCGGGGCGGGCCTCACCCCCGGAGCTGGTACGCCCGGCCGAAGAGCGCAGACGTGAGGCCAGAGCGCGTTCCCAGGGCCCGGGCCCCTGGCGCCGTCCGGGCGAAGGACGGCGCACCGAGGCCATCAGGGCTTGGGGCCGGCGTGCCAGGACGACGAGCCCGGCCAGGGCGAGCAGGGACATCGCCCACCCTTCGTAGTCGACGGGCGTCGTACCGTAGTAGAGGGTCACGTGGTGGGAGGTGGGCACGACCGCCATGAGGTTCGGGCTCACCCTGTAGACCCCCTTGGCCCCCTTGACCTGCCAGTTGGGGAAGTAGGAGACCGTGACCACGACAGGCACCCCGGTACGGCTCACGTCGAAGCTCAACCGGCTGTTGTGCTCGACCACGTGGGTCACCTTCGTCGGCGGCTCGTGCTTCACCGGGAGGTTCGTGGCCCCGTAGGGCACCCTGGCCCAGTTGGACGGACCAGTGGCGGCCAGGTAGACGTCCCAGGCGCTCGGGGTGTCGTACCAGGGCTCGACCGCCTGCAGCCACTTGGGCTGGGAGGAGTTGTCGAGGCCCTTCATGACCACCGGCTGGTTCGCCAGGGGCCGGGCCCGGGGCGAGCCCTTGATCAGGTAGATGTCCCAGTGCTCGGACTGCGTACCGCTCGGCCCCCCGCTCGAACCGGAGTAGGTGATGCTGTACGGTCCCAGCGTGGCCACCAGCCGGAGGGACGGGTCGGCCGCCGCCTGCTGCTGCAACTGGGGGCTCATGGCCATGTAGTACTTGACGCCCAGCATCTGCAGGTGCTGCACGCCCAGCGCCACGTCGGGCGCGCTGGCGTAGTTGAGGCCCACCATGGGGTCCGAGGGCTGCAGTGAGAGCTCGGACTGGTTGATGAAGTGGAACGGCGTCGTCGCCGACGCCTCGTAGTACAAGCCCTCCATCGACCCGATACAGCCGTTGGTCCAGTAAGGCAGGATCGTGAGGGCGTCTGTCGTGCCGTAGTCGTTCATGGTGGAGGAGTACTCCCACATGAGGTTGCCGCACCCGTACCTCGTGGCCAGCTTCTCCATCTCGGCGACGATCTGCTCGTACTCGGGCCAGCGGGTCTTCACGTCGCTCGTGTTGCAGCTCGGGCCAACGAGGGCGCAGTTGTACTGGTAGCCGCTGTAGTTCCAGGAGATCCAGCTCGGTATGTAGGAGGCGGTCTGCTGGGGGATCCCGAGGAACTCGTAGGCCCCTGACGCTCCGGCGTGCTCGCCCGGTAGCACCCTGAGCGGGAACCCCACCCAGATAAGGGCCAGGAGGAGCACGACCAGGGGCCCCGGTAGCGCTGCAGCCCGGGAGGTCACGCTGAAGCTCGTCCAGCGCTCGGCGAACAGGGCGTACAGCTCGGCCACGGCAAGCCCGGCCAGCAGGTAGAGGCCCAGGAACCAGAAGGGCAGCACCCGCGCGTTCCACAGGATGCTCTGGGGGTCGTAACGGAAGGCCACAGCGGCGAGGACCGTCATCGTGGTGATGAACTCGCCCATGTGGCGCCGCCGGGCCACCGAGAGGGCAGCCCCGATGGCGGCCATCACGAACAGCCAGGTGTCCGCCCGGGGGAACAGGGTGCTGATGTAGGTCGTGATCCGCTGGTAGCCCATGTCGGTGACGTAAGGGAACCGCTCGAAGAAGGGCCAGGCCCACCAGGCCGCCAACAGGCCGCCCACCAGCAGCACGGGCAGGGACCAGCGAAGGGTGCCCCGCCAGTCCCGCGACCTCAGCAGGTGCATCAGGAGCAGCACGATGACCCCGACCCCGGCGAACATGGTCGGGTCGATGTGCGACATGAACGCACAGGCCAGCACCACGGCTGCCCAGGCCCGGTAGCGGCCCGTCTGCAGGCCCCGCATCACCAGGCCCAGGAAGACGAGGGCGAACCACAGGCTCCAGGCGAAGGCGAACTCACCCGCCAGGGTGGAGGGGATGTTGCCTCCGTAGATCGAGTACTCGGTACCGAACATGTACGGGAGGGTGGCGGCAGCAAGCACGGCAGGCACCGGGAACGGGGCCCGCGCCAACCGGCCCATCAGCCAGGCGGCCACCGGGAGCAGCACCATGGGCGCCGCCGTGAGCAGCTTGAAGGCGACGTCGTAGGGGATGAGCTGCGCCAGCCCGACTATGGCGTAGACGGGCAGGGGGAAGTAGAAGGTCGGCGCCGGGAAACCGTCCCAGTTGGAGGAGGTCCAGCCCTCCAGGCGCAGGTGCGGGAGCACCTGGTGCATCACGACCCAGGGCAGCAGCACATGGGCGCCGGTGTCACCCCCGGCGATCGTGGTGTGCAGGAAGAGCAGGGACGGGTCGAACTGCATGAAGACGAACACCACACAGGCGACCACCACGACGAAGCTGACGAGCCGCTCCGGTTGGAACAGGCGGCCGGCACGGCGGTGGCCCCAGGCGTTCAGCCTGGCCAGCACCTCGCGGCCCCGCTGCGATGGGTACGGGATACCGTGCTCGACCACGCCGTCGGGTGACCTACCGTCCCCACCCGGCCTCCCGTCGCCGCCGGCCCCGCCGATCGGCGCGCCGGGCTGCTCATCGGTATAGGTCATTGGGTGCCATTGTTGCCGGTACGGCTACGGGTGGGAAGACACACCCCCCCGTCGGGGCTCAACCTCCGGCCCGGCCCCTGCCCGGGCAGCCCTGCAACCCTCTGGCGCTCAGCGACCGGTCGTGGCCAGGTCCAGCACGCCCGAGAGGGTGAGCAGCCCGTCGCGCGACTCCCACCAGCGCAGGTCGCACGAGGAGCAGCTGTGGAGGGCCACACGCTCACCGCTGACCATCATCTCGATGACCACCATCTCGCGGGTCTGGCAGTTCGGGCACTTCATCGGGGGTCGCTCCTGTGGCCGTTGGTTGACGTTGTCGGCGGTCCCCCGCCGCCCTGGTCGGCACGGGTACCTGCCATCACGACATCGACCGCCGGGGGCCCCGACCTTTAGCGACTGGCCGAACAAATGTCGCAGATCTCCGCTCCGTCGCCGGGGCACGCACCGGGCCGAGCAAAGCGTGCGCGAGCGGGGACGGCTCAGAGGATGGCGCTCAGGACACCGCCCGCCCCGGCGTTGCCGCCGTCGCCTTCGGGCCCCGGTCCGGGCGCCACGACCGGCTCGCCCCCGCCCCGCCGGGCCCTGCCTGCCGTGGGCCTGCCCGTCCGGCCCCCCCGGGGCCCCTGCTCCCCGGCACCGTCCCCGGAGGCACCGGGCTGGCGCCGGCGCCCGCCACGGCCGGCAACCGACCTGGCAGGGCGCTCCTCCTCCGCTCCCCCACCGGTCCCCGCGGCCTCGGCGCCGGCGGTCGGGCCCACCACCCCGGGCCCGCTACCGGGCAGTAACATCGCCTCCTGTCCGTCCGGTCGCTGTCCTCCGCGGCTCGAGCGCCGGTCGACGCAGAACCAGCCCCTCGGCACCCGCAGGTTGTCGGCGTGGCGTTCGCACAGGGGCCAGCGGTGGGAGTTGTCCTCCCCGGTCCCCTGTTGGTCGTCCAGCCAGGCGCAGCGGGCTTCGTAGTCGTAGGCCAACCATGCGGCAGCCCGGCCCGGGCAGGCGGGCCTGGCACAACTGGGGGAGGTCACCCCCCGAAGCTAGCGCGCCGGGGCAGCTCCAGCGGGTAGGCGCCACCTGGGGCGGACCGCACTGCCGCCATCGCATGGCGGAGGCCTAAATTGTACGCCATGAGCCGCCAACCCGGGGACCTGAGGCCCCGCCAGCCCGATAGGCCCAACGGCGGGATGCCCATGGGCCCGGACCGCTCGTGGCGTTGGGTGGCAGGGGCCCTCCTCGCCATCATCATCCTTGCGCTGCTGGTCTCGAACGTGATGTCGACGACGCAGCCCCAGACGGTCAACTACGGCCAGTTCCTCAACCAGCTGAAGTCCCACCAGGTCTCCAAGGCCGTGGTGAACACCAACAGCGGTGCCATCACGTTCACGACCAACAGTGGTTCCCAGTACCAGACCCAGGGCCCGGGCGGTGTCGTCGTCGACCTCAGCGAGGTCCCAACCCTGGCCAAGTACCTCGGCAACGGGCTCGCCTACACACCTCCCGGCCAGCCCTGGTACGTGAGCCTCCTGCCCGACCTGGCCCTGGTGGCCGGTTTCGTGATCCTGCTCATGTGGATGGCCCGGCGCGCTCAGGGCCAGATGGGCGGGATCATGTCCATCGGCCGGAGCCGGGCCAAGGTGTACACAACGGAACGGCCACGCACCACCTTCGCCGACGTAGCCGGGTACGAAGGGGTCAAGCTCGAGATCCGGGAGGTGGTGGACTTCCTGCGTTCCTCGAGCCGGTTCAAGGAGATCGGGGCCAAGATCCCCAAGGGCGTCCTGCTGGTCGGCCCTCCCGGGACCGGCAAGACACTGCTGGCCAGGGCCGTGGCCGGCGAGGCGGGCGTGCCCTTCATGTCCGTCACGGGGTCGGACTTCATGGAGATGTTCGTGGGGGTGGGGGCTTCACGCGTCCGTGACCTGTTCCAGAGCGCCCGCAAACAGGCACCGGCGATCATCTTCGTCGACGAGATCGACTCCATCGGGCGTAAACGTGGTGCCGGCCTGGGCGGCGGTCACGACGAGCGCGAGCAGACCCTCAACCAGATGCTGGCCGAGATGGACGGCTTCGAGGCCACCGAGGGCATTGTCATGATGGCGGCCACGAACCGCCCGGACATCCTCGACCCCGCCCTGCTCCGGCCGGGCCGGTTCGACCGCCAGATAGTCGTCCCCCTGCCAGACCTGGAGGAGCGCCTCCCCATCCTCAGGGTCCACTGCAAGGACAAGCGCATCAACCCCGATGTGGACCTGACCGTGGTCGCACGGGGGACACCCGGCATGAGCGGCGCCGACCTGGCCAACCTGGTAAACGAGGCGGCCCTGCACGCCGTACGGCGGGGCGCGACCTCCATCGCCATGGCGGACTTCGACGCCGCCCGCGACCGTGTCCTCATGGGCCAGCGCCGGGAGTCCACCGTCCTCTCCGAGAAGGAGAAGATGGCCACTGCCTACCACGAGGGCGGCCACGCCGTCCTCGCCTATGTGCTACCCGACGCCGACCCGGTGCACAAGGTGACCATCCTGCCCACCGGCATGGCCCTCGGTGTCACCCAGCAGCTGCCCATCGAGGAACGTCACACCTACTGGCGGGAGTACATCGAGGACGCCCTCTGCGTGATGATGGGCGGACGTTGCGCCGAGGAGCTGATCTTCGGGACGCTCTCCACCGGCGGGTCCAACGACATCCAGCGGGCGACGGAGATGGCTCGCAAGATGGTGCGCGAGTTCGGCATGTCCGAGCGGGTCGGCCCGATGGCCTGGGGCAACGGCGGCGAGGTCTTCCTGGGCGAGGACCTCATGCACACCCGGGACTACAGCGACGTCACGTCCCGGGTGATCGACGAGGAGGTCGAGAGGATCCTGCGTGACCAGGAGGCGAGGGCGCTCCGCCTGCTGCGCGAGCACCAGCGCGGCCTGGCCGCCGTGGCACAGGCCCTCATCGAGCGGGAGACCATCGACGGCACGGAGGTGTCCCGTCTGGTGGACCAGGCTTACGGCAGGCCGGTGCACGACCACCTGGAGGTGCCGAGCTTCGCCGTGGCCACGGCCAGCATCGGTGCGCTCCAGGGGCCACCGGCGCCCGCGCCCGGCGAGACGCCCCCGGGTGCGGCCTACCCGCCGTCCCTCCAGGCCACGCGGGCCCGGCCCGGTCCGGCCCTACCGCCAGGCCCGGGCTCGCCAGCCGAGCCCAACGCCTGACGGAGCCAAGCACTGCCCCGCAACAGTACGGCCCCGCCCTTCGGGCCGGGTTTCAGCCTGGGCGGTACGGCACGCGCCGCCACCAGGCACAAGAGCCGCAGGAGAGGCAGGTCGGGGCGCAACCGGCGTAGGCGGGCCTCGGGTTGGCTCATGCTCCTGGCCCTGGTGCTGGTGGGCGCAGTGGTAGCCGGCGTCGTCGTCATCGAAGGCAGGGCCAACCGGCTGGCGTTGCCCCCTGCCCGGGTGAAGCACAGGGTCACGACCACGACCGTCGCCCCCACACCCCCACCCCCGGTAGTGACGGCGCTGGCACCGTTCACGCTGCCGGTACCGATCGGCCAACCCGTGGTCCTGGCCGGCGGGCCCTCGGCGCTGCTGGTGGTCGGAGGCGCGCCCCCGACCGGCGCTCCTGCCAAGGGGGCGTTCCTGGTGAGCACCTCGGGCAGCGGCCTGCACCTGGCTGCGACGTTGGTGACGGGGGTCAGCGACGCCTCGGGCGTCCTGCTGGGTGGCCGTGACCTGGTCTTCGGAGGTGCGGCACCAGGCGCCACGGCAGCCGTGCAGGCCTGGTCCGCCTCGAGGCCGTCCAAGGCGGCACAGGCCGCTGTCGCCACCACCACCGGGGCCCTTCCTGCCACCCGTGCCGGCTCAGGTGCAGCCGAAGTCCACGGCTCGGCTTATGTGGTCGGGGGCTGGGACGGGGCTCAGCCGGACGGGCAGGTGGTGGCCACCGCCAACGGGTCGAGCTTCACCGTGGCCGGCCTGCTCGCCGTACCCGTGCGCAACCCGGCGGTCGCTGCGGTCGGGGGCAAGGTCTACGTCTTCGGCGGCGACGCTCTCACGAGGCCTGCACCCGCCAACCCCCGGTCGGGCCGGGCAGCGCGCGCCGGTGCGGGACGGGCCAGAGCCGTCCGGCACCCGACCAGGGGTACCGCCCCGGTCACGACGACCGTCCCTGCGCCCGCGGCGCGCTGGCTGCCGGTGGACGACATACAGGTCTTCGACCCTGCCACGGGCCGGTCAGCCGTGGTGGGCCACCTGCCCACGGCGGTACAGGGAGCGGTCGCAGTCAACCTGGGCGGCCACATCTACGTTGCCGGTGGCAACGGCCCGGCCGGCACGAACGCCGCCGTGTGGGGCTTCGAACAGAGCGTGGGCCGGGTCGTCCAGGAAGGCGCCCTGCCCACCGGGGTATCGGGAGCCGGTGCTGCGGTGATCGGCGACCAGGCCTGGCTGGTGGGTGGCAGGGCCGCCGACGGCAAGCTCATCGGCTCGCTCCAGACGGTCCGCGCCCGCCCGGGCGCCTCCGCTGCAGCCCGGCCGACCAGTGCCATCCCGAGGGCCACCCCCTCCACCACCGGGCCGGCCCGCGCCAAGCGCGCAGGCTGAGGGCCCGCCCCTGGGCCCGGTCGGCGACCGGGCTGCGCCATCCCTCGAGGCGTCGCCTTCGTACCACCAAAGACGAAGCGGCCCGTGCCCGCTCGACGGGCACAGGCCTGCACCGTGACAACGACACGAGGAGAGCACAAATGAAGACCGACTACCGGACGGACAGCAGCCCTGGCACCTCCCCTCGGAGGCGGTGGCACGCCCGGTCACTGCGGGTGGCGACCGCGACGGCAGCGGGGCTGTGCCTGGCCGTGGCAGGCCCCCTGGTTGCGGCTGCCTCACCCGCATCGGCCGCCTCCCACGGCCTGCTCGACGTGGGCCACGCAGGGCGCTACGGCGCCGTCCTCACCAATGCCGCCGGCGACAGCCTCTACACCCTCGACAACTCCCAGGGTAAGCAGGTGTGCACCGGACGCTGCCTGGGCTTCTGGCCACCCGTCGTCGTGAGCCGCTCGACGACCCATGTCGACCTCGGCCCAGGCGTGACAGGCCAGGTGGGCTTCATGCCCTTGAACAGCAAGTCGAAGCTGGTCACCTTCGACGGGTACCCCCTGTACACGTTCATCAAGGACACCAAGGCGGGCCAGGCCAACGGTGAGGGCGTAGTGGCCTTCGGGGGCACCTGGGAGCTCCTGCGGCCCTCGGCCCTCGTGGCCGCTCCCGCCGCCTCCGCTGCGGCGGCCGCCGCTCCGAAGACGACGACGACCAAGGCCTACGGCTCAGGTTACTGAGGCCGCTCCAGGGGCCCCCTGGACCTAGCGGCCCGAAGGGCCCCGGGGCCGGTCAGCGCGGTCCCGGGGGCCCGAGCACCGGGGGCAGCGGGGAGAGATCGGTGCCCGTGCTCCTTTTCACCGAGGTTGTGGAGAGGTCGGCAAGCACGGGCACCGAGCTGGTGACCAGCACGGCGTCCGTGGCACCTGATGGCAGGGCCGCGGAGACCTCCTGGCCCGGCTGCACGACGAACCCGGGGCTGCCCCCCAGTAACCT
This sequence comes from Actinomycetes bacterium, assembly GCA_021850325.1. Classification (GTDB taxonomy): domain Bacteria; phylum Actinomycetota; class Acidimicrobiia; order Acidimicrobiales; family Palsa-688; genus JAJZMF01. The sequence continues at coordinate 192,164 of JAJZMF010000004.1, read as the reverse complement.
GAGCTGCCGCCCCACCCTCCGGTAGAGCCTGACCGAAGCGGGCCGGGCCCCCGGGTCCAGGACCTGGACGGCGGAGCCGCCCTCGGGGACGGCCGTCTCGGTCAGGGCCCAGCTGGTAGCGGGCCGGCCCAGCCCGAACATGGCCGCCAGGCCCCGGGTGGGCGCAGGTGGGGCGGCCATCAGCGAACGCTGGGCCACCACGGGGACGCCGTTGAGGCTGCGCAGGGAGGCCCAGTAGGGCACACCGTTCAGGGACCACGGCTGCCCGTTGGTCCGCACCGAAGCCCAGCCCTGGGCGGGAACGTCGAGGACGGTCCGGCTGACCGGCCCTCCTGCGCTGGGGTGCAGGCCCAACTGCACGCGCGCCGGGGCCGTACCCGGGTCGTAGACGACGTACGACTCCGTCAACCCGGGCCCCTCGCCCCCGGCCGGCCACCACCACTGACGGGCGGGTGCCGGGCTGCCCAGTTGCAGCGTGACCCCGGCCACAGGCCATACCGGGTTCACGGCACCAGGTGTGCCCACCGGGGCAGCACCGGCAGGTGGCTGGTGGACCAGCTCGGTCTCGAAGGCCACGAAGGTCCCCGACCGGGACCGCAGGGTGGCCGCGATGTGGTCGCGCTGGCGCAGGTGGGCGCCCACCGCGACGGTGGTGAGGCCGTGGGCAGGGATGACGATGCCCTGGAAGGCCCCCGGCTGCTCCACCCCCTGCTCGGTCGTGAAGGTCATGTCGACCACCTCGTCCACCGGCGAGGGGTTGAGCAGGCTGAGGACCTCCGACGCGTTGCGCAGCTGCTCCCCAGCGCTGAAGAACCAGGTCTGCGAGGCGGCCGTGGCACAGGGCTGGGCCGTGGTGCCGGCGGGGGTGACGACCACCTGGCTCACCGTGGTCAGGCCGCCCAGGACGGTGACCTCGGCCCCCACCCAGTCGCCCGGTGCCTGAGCCCCGGGGCCGAGCAGACGGCCCGCACCTCCGCTCACCGGCAGCGGCCGCCCTACCCGCTCGTGGACCAGGCCGACCGTCCCGGGCGCCACGTCCACCGACGTGTGCTCGGACCTGCCGCCGTCGGTGAAAAGGTCCACCCGTGCCCTGACCGGGGAACGACCGGCATTGGCCAGCAGGAGCTCGCCCGGTGCCCCGGTCCCGGCCCCCGAGGTGGCACCGGCGCAGAACCAGGTGGAGACCAGGGCCTGCGCGGGCACGCCTACGACCGGGCCGGCGACGACGGACTGGCCCGCCACGGCACCCGTCCCTCCCCCGGTCACGGCCTCCACCACGAGGCCCGCAGCGACCAGCCCGGCGAACAACGCCAGCACCGGGACGCGGCGCGGCTCAGCCGGCACGGTGGCCCACCAGGGGCGCCTCGTCCGGCCTCTGGAGGCCGGTGCCGGCGGCGGCCGCCGTCGCACGGGGGAGCAGCCCTCTGACCGGGCGGGGCCCGCGCCGGCCGGGACCGAGCCCGGAGCAGGCGCCGAGGGCGAGCACCCACATGGCGGCCCAAGCCAGGTCGGCCACCCGGGTGGCCACCGGGCTGGCCCCAACGACCGTGGCACCTGGCGCGCCTCCCTGTGCCGGGGCGTACCACAGGCTGCCCACCGCGCCGGCGCTGACCCCGGTCAGGGCCCTGCCCCCGGAGCGGACCACGAGCCGACCGGGCGGTACGCCGGCATAGACCGCATAGGCACCGCCTTGCCCGCTCCTTCGTTGGCCCCAGGACGCCGCCGGCCCGCCCAAGCGCAGCGGGCGGACGGACGGCCAGGGAGCGGACGACTCCAACGAAGCCGCCTGCCAACCACTGCCCTCGGCCCGTCCCGCGCCGGCCAGCCAGCCCGTGGCCCGGTGAGGCACCAGGCTCACCAGGGGCAGCCAGTCGGCGTTGTAGAAGACGGAGTAGCCTCCCGAGGTGCCCACGGGCACCAGGTCCACCTGGCGCCCCAGGGCACCGAGCACGGCCGCCTCCGCCTGGGCACCCCCGGCACCGGAGGTGCCCGCAGTAGCCACCGCGATGTAACGGACCCCCTGCAGGCCGAGCAGGCGCCCGAGCTCGGACGTGGCACCCTCGACCGCCCATGAGAGCTCCCGGGCCGTGGCACGCCCACCTGCGCCACCCGGTCCGGGCCATTGCTGGGCGAGGGTCGGGACGCCGTCCAGCGAAGCAGCGAAGGCGGTCGTCCCGGACCACCCCTGCACGGACAGGGGAAGGCTCTGGGCCGGGCCCAGCCACAGCACCCGGTAGTCGCCGGCAGCCGCAGAAGGGAACGGGAAAGCAGCTGACGCTCCCTGGACGGGGACCGACCACCGCCCGCCCGCGGCCCACGAGAGCACGGGCAGGGCACAGCCCGCCGCCGCCAGCAGGCTCACGGCCGGTCCGAGCTGCCTCCAGCCGAAACGGGCCTCGCGCAGGTCGGAGCGGGCCGCCGCCACACCGAGCGAGGCCACCACCGCCAGGCACGCCGCCGCCGGGGCCAACAGCAAGCCCGCCTGCGGAGGGGCTCCCGAGCGTGACAACGCCCATTCCAGGGCCATGCAGGCCAGGGCCACGACCCACAGGCGCCCGCTCCACGACAGCCGCCATGACCGGGCGATGAGCAGGGGCACCACTGCTGCCACCACCAGGGCCAGGCCCAGCGGGCCGCCTCCGTAGGGGCCGGCGTGCAAGGCAAGCACGGCCTTTACGCCGAGGGCCCGGCCCACGGGGGCGCCGGTCAGGGCCGACCAGGAGCTCAACGTCGACCACGACCAGGGCGACAGCAGCGCTGTGGCACCTGCCGCCACGGCGGCGGGCGCCCACAGGAGGCGTCGGTGCGGGCCGGCACCACCGGTGAACCGGTAGCCGGCAGCCAGGGCCACAGCGAGCAGCGGGACCAACAGGACGAGGGACGGCGCCAGGGCGGCGACCGGGGCCAGGACGACCGCCCGGCGCAGTAGCGACGACCAGCCGGCGGGGGGCCGGGTGCCCTCGGGCGACGGCCCCCCACCACCTTCGGCGACCAGCCAAGCCAGCACCCAGGGGGCGGCCCCGTAGACGACCAGGGCGCCCAGTTGGCCCTGGGCCAGGGCGTCGTAGGCGACGGCACTGCTCGCGTACAGCGCACCGGCCAGGAAGCGGCCCCGGCCCGGGACGAGGCGCTTGGCAAAACGCGTGGCGCCCACCGGGCCGAGCAGCAACGGGGCCAGGACCACGAGGTGGACGGCGGCGTCCGCCGAGCCCAGGCAGACGACGCCCAGGGCCCACAGCAACAACCAGGCGGGCGCCGACCACGCCGCCCCGCCGAGACCGGCCGGCCCGGCGCCCGACCACCACGAGTGGAGCCAGCCAGCAGGGCCGCCGAGGAGGGAGGGCAACTGGCCGACCGTAGGGGCCCCGCCGCCCAGCAGGCCGCGTGAGCCCACGACCACCAGCAGGGCCAAGGCGACGGCGGCGGCGCCCCGCGCCTGACGCGAGGCCGGGGTGGCTTGCGGCGCTGCTGCCGGCGCCGGGCCGCGCCGGCCGGGGCTGAGGTCGGCACCGGCCCTGGGCACCCGGGCGGGCTCCCCGGCACCGCCCGGTGGCTCCGGGCCGGCTGGGGCGGCTGGGGCGGCTGGGGCGGCTGGGGCGGCCAGGCCACCACGTCGCTCCAGGTGGGGCCGGAGCACGCTCCGCATCCGGGCACCGCCCCGGCTGGGCGACCTCCACAGGGCGAAGTCGCTCACCCGGCGCAACCTGCGTACGCCGCGGCGCGCCCGGCGCAGCTGGGCCGGGTGGCCCAGGGAGCGCCACAACCCCAACCAGGGGGCGGCCGCACGCGCCCCGTCCCGGCGCCCCGCCAGTGCCCAGAGCGACTGGCCGGCCAGGAAGACCAGGGCCACCGGTGCAACGAAGAGCAACCACAGGCTGCTGTAACAGGTCCAAAGAGCGCGCAGCCGGGCCCGGTGGTGCTCCACTTCGGTGACCGACAGGACCTGGCCGTCGGGGCCCGTCCGCAGCCCCCGTCCCGTGGCGCCCAGATGGCGGGCAACGGCCTGGGGAGCCACGACGACACGCGCCCCGGCCAGCTGGGCCCGCCAGGACATCTCCAGTTCCCCTGCGGGCGCCCCACAGCCGGGTTCGTGGCCCCCCAGCGCCGACCACAGGTCCGTCCTGGCCAGGACGGCGCCTCCTGACGCCACGAAGACCTCCCGCACCGCGTCGTGCTGGCCCTGGTCGAGCTCCCCCGGTTCCACCAGGGGCCGTGCCACGCCCAGGCGGTCGGCACCGAGGCCCACCGACACCAGTCTCTGCGGGTCCTCCCATTCCACGGCCTTGGGGCAGGTCAAGCCGGCGTTGCTCCGGTACGCCTCCTCGAGGAGCAGCCGGACGGCCGACGGTGCCAGGGCGACGTCATCGTGGCAGACCAGGACATGGGCCACCCCGCTGACCATCGAGACGCCCCGGTTCGCGGCCTCCCCGAAGCCCGTACCGCCGGGCACCGACGCCAGGTGGGCCTCAGGGAGCACCGCAGCCACCCGGGCCGCCGTGGCCGCCTCGTCGGCCGGGCCGCCCACGACCACCACGAGCACCGAAAGGGCGCTGTAGTCCTGGGCTGCCAGCGCTTCGAGCGCCTCCTCGAACCAGGGACCTGGCCGGTAGGCCACCACCACCACGGCTACGGGCGGCAGACCAACGTCAGCAGCCATCAGGGAACCGAAGCGTAGCAGTGCCCTGCTCCGGTGGTACAGGTACGCTGCACAACATGGCCGAACTGAACTTTGACCGGTTCACCAAGGCTTTGGAGGGACCGGTGTACGTCGCCGTAGGCGCCGGGGTGCTCGGGTTCCAAAGAGCTCAGGTGCTGCGGCGCTCCCTGGAACGCCGCCTGATGAAGCTGGCCTGGCCCGTGGTGACGCGTCAGGTGAGCGGGGCCGTGAGCGGGGCCAGGCCCGAGGACCTGGCCGGGCGGGTGGTGCCACTGGCGGCCGGTGCCGCCCGGCGCTTCGGCCCGGGCGCCTACGGCATGGCGGAGCAGGCGGCCGGCCGCCTGGGCCAGGCCGCAGGCGACGCTGCCGGGCGCCTCGGGCCCGTCCTGGTCGAGGCCGCAGGGACCGCAGCGGCCCGGGTGCGTCCCATCGCCGCACAGATGGGCGACCGGCTCCCTCCCGAAGCGCGCGAGCTCATCGACGCCGCCGGCGCCCTGGCCGCAGACATCCCCGTCGAGGCGGAGGAGGTGGTCAAGGAAGCCGCCGCCTTCGGGCGGCTGGCACTGCACGTGCTGCGGGCACCGCTCAACCGTCCCGGTTACCCCTGAGGAGCGCTCCGGCACGCGGCCCCTCCGCCCCGGGTGTCAGCCCAGGGAAGCCAGTACGTCGTCCAGCGTCTGGTCCAAGCCCACCGAGGGCTGCCAACCCGTGAGGTCGCGCACCTTGGTGGGGTCGCCGACGTGGACAGGGACATCGGCTGGCCTTGCCCGGGCCGGGTCGACGCTGGTGGGCACGTCGGCACCGGCGAGCTCCATGAGGCGGTCCAGCAGGTCCGAGAGGAGGACGGCCTCGCCCCTGCACACGTTGTAGGCCTCGCCGGGCCTGCCCAGGGAGAGCAGCAGCCGATAGGCCCTCACCACGTCGCGGACGTCGGTGATATCCCGGCGTGCGGCCAGGTTCCCCGTCACGACCCGGTCGAGCTCACCACGGGCCGCCTTGACCACCTGCGCCGCCAGGTCGGGCACCACGAAACCCTGGGCCTGGCCGGGGCCGGTGTGGTTGAAGGCGCGGGCCACCACCACGGGCAGACCTCTGCCCAGCCACCACTGCAGGCCGACCATCTCGGCCGCCGCCTTGCTCGCGGCGTAGGGGGTAACAGGAGCGAACGGCTGCTCCTCCCGCACCGGCATCCGGGCCGGCTCCACCCGCCCGTAGACCTCGGACGAGCTCACCAACAGGACCCGGGGGAAGGTGCCCGACCGGCTGGCGCCCACCAGGGCCTGGCACAGGTTGAGAGTACCCAGGGCGTTGACCCCGAAGGTCCCCACCGGGTCGGCCCAGGAGGCGGCGACGCTGGACTGGGCCGCTAGGTGGCACACCGCTTCGGGTTCCGCCTCGCGCACAGCGTCGGCCAGGGAACCGGCGTCGGTGACGTCGGTGCTCCCCGGCAGCTCCACTACCTCGTCCCCGCACTCCACCAGGTGGCGGGCCAGCCACGGGCCCACGAAACCCCTGCTGCCGGTGACCAAGACTCGCACCCCGTGGACGCTACCGGCACGGGACGCCCGGCGCAGGTCCACCTCTGTGACACGCATGGCCCGGGACCAGGGCACGACCGTGCCCCGCCCGGCGTGGCCCACGATGGCCGTCGCTAGAGTTGGCTCATGCCGTGGCAGCAGGGCGCCCCCAGTTGAACCCGCCCCCGAAGCACCGGCTCTTGTGGGACTGCTCCCACATCGCCGAGGTCCCGGCCCTGAACACCGGCATCGAACGGGTGGTGCGCGAAATGTGGGCCGCGTTGGCCCAAGCCGGCCCCCGTTACGGGCTGGAAGTGGTCCCGTGCGTGACCGACGGCACGTCGCGCCTGCAGCGCCTGGGTACCGTGCCCTCCACCACCGACGAGCCCTGGCAGGGCACGGGGCCGTCCCTCGAACCAGAGCCCGGTGACACCTGGCTCCTGGCCGACAACGCCTGGGACACGGCCCGCCTCCTCGGCTTGTCGCCGCACTGGCGGCAGGGCATGCGCGTCGTCCTGCTCCAGCACGACCTGGTGCCTCTCCAGGACCCCTCGGCGACGACACCCCTGACCGCCGAGCTCTTCTCCCGGTGGATGCGCGAGGCCGTCGCCTTCGCCGATGCCTTCGTCTGCGTCTCGGCGGCGACCGCAGAGGCGCTCTCGGGGACGCTCCCCCGCCTCGCCCCCTGGAGGCAGTGGCAATCGGTGCCCATGCCCGTCGTCCACCCGGCACCCACATGGCGCTCCCCGGGGCCGGCGGCGCTCCCCTCGCCGGGACAGCCGCTCCGCCTGGTCTCGGTGGGCACCGTGGAGCCCCGCAAGGGTTACGACGTCCTGCTCGACGCCCTCGAAGCCCACTGGCACAAAGGTGGCCGGTCGGAGCTGCACATCGTGGGGCGGCCGGGTTGGAACAGTGGCGACCTCCACAAGCGCATCCGTCACGCGAGCGAGGGCCAGCCCCTGCTGCGATGGCTGGACGACGCCGACGACGCACAACTGCAGGCGGAGTACGCCTGGGCGAGCGCCTTCGTGTCGCTCTCCAGGAGCGAGGGTTTCGGCCTACCGGTCGTAGAGGCGGCGGCGGCCGGCCTGCCCCTGCTGCTCAGCGACATACCGGTCTACCGGGAAACGGCAGGCGAGAGCGCATTGTTCGTTCCCGCCCGGGGCCAGGCCGCAGTGCGCGAGGTGGTCGCCTTGTTGGACGAGCTCACCAGGGGCTCGGTCCAGTTCCCAGCCTCGCGTCCAGCCGTAGCCACCCGCACCTGGGCCGATGCCGCCGACGAGCTGCTCGTGGCGCTGACCGCCCTGCCCGGGCCCGACATGGCCCTCCGCCGGCGCTGGGACCAGCGGGCGAGCCTGGCCGTGGCCAGCCTGTACCGCGCCGAGGAGCCGGCCCGCGCCGGGTCGGACCTCGCGCCCGCCCCGGGGCCTCGGGCCCGGCCCTGGACAAGGCCGCTGGCCCGGGCGTACTCCCAGGCCAGGCTCCGCGCCCCGGCGGCTCTGGTAAGGGCCGTGCAGGGCCGCAACCAGCTCTTCCGTCTCGTCAACCGCCTCGACGGCCGGGCCTCCGCCATCGAGGCCCGCCTGGCGGACCTGGTGCGCGTGGGCCCGACCGCCCGCGCCCTGCAGGACCTGCGCCGCACCGAGGCACGAGAGACGCTGCGCCTGGAACTGGAGAGCATCCTGGCCGAGGTGGAGCAGCTGGTCGCCGAACTGGACGACGGCCCCTCGGTAGCCGCCTACGAGGGTTACGTGGCCAAGCTGAGGGAGCAGCTCGGGCACCACTGAGATGCTCGTCGCCCTCGACATCCAGACCGCCCAGGCGCCCTCGGCGAGCGGGCCGTGGCCCAGCCGGTACGTAACGGAGCTCGTAGCAGCGCTGCTGGAGGGCGCCCCCGAGGGGGAACAGCTCCACCTGCTGGTCAGCCCCTTCGAGCCCGTGCCCCAGCGCATCGTGGCTGCCGCCCGGCGCTCTGGGGCCACCGTCTCCTGGGTGCCTCTCCCGCTGCCCGCACCCTCCGCCGTCCACGACGACGAGGTCACCAGGCAGGCCTACGACGGGCTCGGGCTCGAAGGTGCCACCTACGTCGACCTCGGCGGCCTGGAACGGCCCTCGACAGGTGCCATCTGCCACCCGGCCCTCGCCCCGGCGTGGGCCGGCCAGGTGGGCGTCCTGGTCCACGACGTGGCGCCCCTCGTCCTGCCCGAGCTGTACCTGGCGGCCGAACCCGGGCTCGAGACCTGGTACCGGGCGCACCTCACCCTCTGCGCCGAGGCCGACGCCGTGCTCGTGCCCAGCAACAGGCTGTCCGAGCTGGTCAGGCAACAGCTGGGCGAGGGCGCGCCACCGGTGCACACCGTCGGCCTGGCCCCGTCTTCCACGTCCGGCCCGGCACTGGCCAGAGGGGTGACGTCGCCTCCGGCCAGGGTCGTGTGGGAGTACGCACCCGCCCCCCATCGCCGGCCGGAGCTCATCGTCGAGGCGCTGGCCGGCCTGGCCGGGCACGCCCTCGGGGATGTGCGCGTCGACCTCGCCACCACCCCCGAGGAGCGGGCCAGGTTGGCCTCCCGCCCCGGCTCGCCGGCCGGTGGCCCGGTTGGCCCGGCTCCGGCCATGGCCGCCCGGGGTGCCGTCGCCGGCTTCCTGGGCAACGCTCTCGCCTACGTGGTGCCCTCCTGCTGCGAGGGCTACGAGCTCGCCATGTTCGACGCTCCGCTCGCCGGCGCACTGGTCCTGGCTGCCGAGCCCGTCGGGGGCTTCGACCTGCTGGGCACGCCCGAGACGGCGTTCGACCCGAGCGAGCCGGCACCTCTGGCCGCCCTGGTGCGCCGGGCGGCCACCGACACGGTGTGGCGGGAACAGCTGGTGGCCCGCCAGGCCGGCGCAGCACGCCGCCTGACCTGGGAACAGGTGGCGACCAGGGTGAGGACGGCGCTGGGCCTGGGCGTGCCGGGGCAGGCCGCTCCTGCGCCCTCCCGGACGCCCCGGCGCACCAAGCCGGCGCCGGTTGTGCTCACCGGGCCCCTCCCTCCGACAGCTTCGGGCATAACCCGCTACATGGTCGACCAGGCACGGGCGGTCGCCGGCCATGTCGCCACCTACTGGGCCGGTTCCCAGGCCGGGGACGCTCCCGGTACTGCGCCGGGCCAGGGACCGGCACCGTCTGGGGCACTGTGGTGGCACCATCTTGCCAACCACAAGCGTTTCCACCTGCGCCAGTTCGACTACCTGGCCCGCCACGGGGGCGTGGTGGAACTGCACGACATCGCCTTGCCGTTCCTCGTACCCCCGCTGTTGGCACCTCCGCCTGACGTGGCCGTGCCTGCCGACCTGCAAGCCGAGCTCCGGGCGGCGTACCCCTCCCGGCGTTCCGGGACGGGCAGCCGGGAGGGCGCGGGTGCCCCCGTAGGGGGCCCCGGCGAGACGGCGCTGCTGCGGTGGGTGGCACGCCGTGCCGATGCCTTCGTCGTCCATTCCTCCCAGGCGGCCGAGATGCTGCGAGCTGCCCTGACCGACGGCCCTCCGGTGCACGTGGTCCCCCTGGGCGGGCGCGTGTCACCCGAGCACCGCTTCGTCGCCCTGTCGGCCCCCTCGCCGGTGCCCGAAAGGCCGTACCTGGTCGTCCCCGGCTTCGTGGGCCCTGCCAAGTGGCCGGACGGGCTCATCGCGTCCGTTGCCCTCGTCCCAGCGGACCAGCGCCCCCTGCTCGTCTTCGCCGGGTTCTGCCCCACCTATCTGGCACAGCGCCTGGTGGACCTGGCCGGCCGGCGTGGGGTCGAGATGGTGCTGACCGGCTTCCTGGACGATGCCCTCTTCGACACCTGGCTGGCCCACGCAGCAGCGGCCCTGGTGGGCAGGAGGCTGACCCGGGGGGAGACCTCGGCCTCGGTCCTCAGCGCGGCGCGGCTGGGCACACCGACCATCGTGGCCGCCAGCGCCCCCATTGCCGAACTGCCCGCTCCTGCCGGGACGGTCAGGACCGTGGCGCTGCGGCCGGTCGAGGTGGCCCGGGAGGTCATGGCCGTCCTCTGGGGGCCTCTGGCCAAGCCCCACAGCCCCGAGCGCCGCAAGATGTTCGAGGCTTCCGTCCCTGCGCTCCGGGCAGCTTGCAGCTGGGGCCCGACCGTCGAGCTGCTCTCCTGCCTCGCCGAGCGGCACAGGGCCGGGCGTCATGCCCGGCAGGGGACGGGCGCGTGACCGCCGGGGGGCCGGCCTCCGGGGAGCCGGCCTCCAAGGTGCACACCGTCCTGTGCATCCAGCCCGTGGCCGAGGAGGGAGGCTCGGACCAGGCCCTCCTGCGCCTCGTGGCGCAGCTGGGCCGGGCCGGTTGGCAGGTGCACGTGGCCCTGCCCGAGCCCTCCCCCATGACGGAGCGCTTCGCCCGGGCCGGGGCGCAGCTGCACGTGGTCCCCATGCGACGGGTGAGCACCAGCCACGGCCTGGCCGGTTGGGCCCTGTACGCCCTGAACTGGCCCCTGTCGGTGGCCAGGTTGTGGCTGCTCTGCCGACGTTGCCACGCCGAGCTGGTGCACACCAACTCACTGCACAGCTGGTACGGCTGGGCAGTGGCCCGCCTGGCCGGGTTGCCCCACGTCTGGCACGCCCGGGAGATAGTGACCCAGTCGGGGGTGGCCCTCGGTCTCGAGCGCGCCCTGTGCCGGCGCTTCGCCACGGTCGTGCTCGCTGCCTCCCAGGCCATAGCCGACCAGCTCCCGGGCGCGCCCTTGCAGGTGGTCTACGAGGAGGTCGACCCGGCGGAGTACTTCCCCCAACGGGCGGGACGGGCACGGCGCCGGCTCGGCCTGGACGACCGGGCCCCCCTCGTGGGCTATGTGGGCCGGGTCGACACCTGGAAGGGCGTGGAGGTGCTCCTGGAGGCAAAGTGCCACTTGGACGAGCTGCGCCCAGGCACCGCCCTCGTGGTAGCGGGGGCGGCGGTCAAGGGCAAGGAGGCCTTCGCCGCCGACCTGCAGGCCCGGGCGGCACAGGTGGGGGCCCGGTGGGCCGGGCCGCTGCCCGGGCCCGAGGCAGCCGACCTGATCGCCGACCTCGATGTGCTCGCCTACCCGTCCACCGGCCCCGAGCCCTGGGGCCTGGCACTGGTGGAGGCCATGGCCTGCGGGGTCCCCGTGGTCGCCACCGACGCCGGTGGTCCTCGGGAGATGTTGGCCGGCTCGAGCCCCTCGACAGGGAGGCTCGTGCCCCCCGGTGACGCCGCCCGCCTGGCCGATGCCATCTGCGAGCTGCTCCCCCGGACCACGGACGCCGAGTCGAGGAAACGCCGCTCCCCTCTCAGGCGCGGGGCACTGGCCCCCTACCCCGAGCTCTTCGCCCGGGCTCTCAGCGGCCGGGGTACGCAAGGGCGGGCAGCGGGCTGAAGGGCTGCCTCCGTCCCCCAGGTGGGCCCCCGGGTGGCTGAAGGCCAGGGGCAGGGGCGGCAGGGGCCGCTCCCACGAGGGCCCGGCCGCCGACTGTACGCTCGCCGGGTGCCCTCAATCGCCGAGTCGGAGATCATCAAGGACGTCTACGTCGTCACCCCGGACCGCCACGGGGACGAGAGGGGCGTGTTCATCGAGACGTACCGGCGGAGCTGGTTCCCCCTGGGACGGGAGATGGTCCAGGCGAACCGGGCCGAGCGGCAGGCCGGGTCGGTAGTGGGCCTGCACTACCACCTCCACCAGGCCGACTACTGGACGGTCCCCCGCGGCAGGGCCCGGGTCGTGCTGCACGACCTGCGGCAGGGCTCACCGACCGACGGGGCGACCCTGGCCCTGGACGTCGACGCCGACAATGCCCTGGGAGTGTTCATCCCTCCGGGCGTGGCCCACGGCTTCTCATCGCTCACGGACATGACCATCAGCTACATGGTCGACAGCTACTACAACCCCGCCGACGAGCTCGGCGTGGCCTGGGACGACCCGGAGGTGGCGGCCGACTGGGGGCTGAGCGCACCCGTCCTGTCCGTCCGCGACAGCGCCAACCCCCGCCGGTCGCAGCTGGGCCCGGACGTGCGCCCGCACGCCTCCCTGCGGCGTTGAAGCTCACCGGGCTCCGGGTGGCCGCCCTGGCCGGAGGCGTGGGGGCCGCCCGCATGCTGCGAGGCCTGTGCGCCGTGGTCGGCGACCGCAACGTGACCGCCATCGTCAACACGGGGGACGACACAGTCCTGCACGGGCTGTACGTGTGCCCCGACCTGGACACCGTCACCTACACCCTGGCGGGCGCCAACAACCAGGCCACGGGTTGGGGCCTGACGGGCGAGACCTGGTCGGTGATGGAGGCGCTCGCCGCCTTCGAACCCGCCGCCGGGTACGCCGCCGGGGAGCTCACATGGTTCTCCCTGGGCGACAAGGACCTGGCAACCCACCTCTTCCGCACGGGAAGGCTGGCGGGCGGTGCCACGCTCTCACAGGTCAGCGCCGAGGTGGCCGCCCGCTTCGGTGTCCAAGCCCGCCTGCTACCCATGTCGGACGACCGGGTCGAGACCCGGGTGCTGACCAGGGCGTCACTGGGCCGGGGCCGCCGCTTCGGCGGGTTGGGCCGGGGCCCTCTGCCGGCGCACGGGACCACGGGCGAGGCTCCGGAGGCGCCCGGCCGGGGGGAGGGGACGGGGGCGGACAACGGGCCCGGCGGCGAGGTCGAGCTCAGCTTCCAGGAGTACTTCGTCGGACATGCCCACTCGGTGAGCGTGGCCGCCCTGCGCTTCGCAGGCGCGGCAACGGCCCGGCCCGCCCCCGGGGCCCTCGAAGCCCTGAGGGAGGCCGACGTGGTGGTGATCTGCCCCTCGAACCCGCTGGTGTCGATCGGCCCCGTCCTGGCCGTCCCCGGCCTGGCCGAAGCCGTGGCGGCGAGAAGGGCCTCGACGGTGGCCGTGTCCCCCATCATCGCCGGTCGGGCCCTCAAGGGCCCCGCCGACCGCATGCTGTCCGAGCTCGGCCACGAACCCAGTGCCCTGGGCGTCGCCCGCATCTGGGCGCCGGTCGCCGCCAACCTGGTCGTGGACGAGGCCGATGCCTCCCTGGCGCCCAGGGTCGAGGCGGAGGGCATGGCCTGCACCGTGACGGGGACCGTGATGACAGGCCCGGCCGAGTCGGCCCGGCTGGCAACTGCGGCCCTGGAGGCAGCCCTGACGAGCACCCGGCGGGCCGGGTGATCTCGCTCCTCCCGGTCGGCGGGATCGGAGAGGTCTCACCGGGCGACGAGCTGGCCGATATGGTCCTGCGGGCCGTCGAGCTGGAGGACTACGACGTCCTGGTGGTCACCCAGAAGGTGGTCTCCAAGGCCGAAGGCCGCCTGGTCCCCCTGGACGCCGACGACCCCCAGGCCAGGCGCCGGGTCATCCTGGGGGAGAGCGTCCGGGTGCTGCGCGAACGCGAGGGCATGCTCATCACAGAGACGCGCCACGGGTTCGTGTGCGCCAACGCGGGGGTCGACCTGTCCAACGTGGCGGCCGGCAGCGCAGCTCTCCTGCCTGTCGACCCGGACCGCAGTGCCCGCCACATCCGCGACGCCATCCTGGCCCGGACCGGCCTGCACACGGGGGTCATCGTCTCCGACACGTTCGGGCGGACCTGGCGCAACGGCCTTACCGACGTCGCCATAGGCTGCGCCGGCATCGCCGCTGTCATCGACCTGCGCGGTACCACCGACGCCGGGGGCAGGGAGCTGGCGGTGACCCAGGTCTGCATCGCCGACGAGCTGGCCGGGGCGGCCGAGCTGGTCAAGGGCAAGGCCTCAGGGGTCCCGGTCGTGGTGGTGAGAGGGGTCGACCGCAGTTGGTTCCGGGAGTCCTCGGTCCGGGCCGAGGTGGTGAGGCACCCGAGCGGGGACCTGTTCCGCTGACCCCTGGGCAACCCGGTGGGCCCGGGAAGGCTGGGCGGCCCGCACCCGCTCAGGCACGCTCCTGGCCATGGCCCCCCGCCCGGGCCGAAGCCTGGGGCATCGACGGCCCCCACCCCAACCAGGTTATGTCGGTGGGGTCGTACAGGCCCTTGTAACCGCAGTCCTTGCAGACGAGGGCTACCGGGCCGGACAACCCACCCGGTTGGTGGTAGTCCACACTGCTCACCGGCACCTCGGCCGGGAAGGCGTCCTGGCAGTGCGGGCAGGTGGCCTCGAAGGCACCCACCAGTACGATGTCCCCCTCCCCGTAGCCATCAGGGTGGCCGCAGTAGGTGCAGGTGGTCGGGAAGGGGAGCAACCGGTGGTCACCGTCCCAATCGACCACGACCCGCCGGGAGCAGTTCTTGCAGTGCGAAACGTAGGCCGGCATACCCGGATCCTTCCCCCGGGCCTCCCGGCCCAGTCAGGTCTGGGCCCACCCCAGTACCGCGGCCGTCCCTTCGGGCACCGACGTCCACGGCTTCCAGCCCAGGTGGATGCCGGCCCGGCCGGGGTCGAGGCAGCTGCGCTGCACTTCACCCCGGCGGGAGGGCACGTAGACGGGAGCCTGGGTGGCACCGGCGTTGCGGGCCATGGCCTGGTAGAGCTCGTTGATGCTCGTCTCGCGGCCCGTGCCCACGTTGCAGAGCAGCCCGCTGCCCCGCTCCCCCGCCCGCGAGAAGGCGTCGACCACATCGTCCACGAAGACGAAGTCCCGGGTCTGGCGGCCGTCACCGTAGATCACGCACGGTTCGCCGGCCAACAACCTCCCCGCGAATATGGCCACCACCCCGGCCTCCCCGTGCGGGTCCTGACGGGGGCCGTACACATTGGCCATGGCCAACGCCGTGAACTCCAACCCGTACATCTCCCGGTAGGCGACCAGGTAGTCGATAACGGCCTTCTTGGCCACCCCGTAGGGGGACAGGGGCCGGTGGGGCTGGGACTCCTTCAGGGGCAGGTTGTCGTTGTCACCGTACAACGTGCCTCCGCTGGCGGCGAACACGAACTTGCGCGCCCCGGCAGCCCGGGCGCCCTCGAGCGCCCGCAACGACCCCAGTACGTTCACCTCCGCGTCGAGCACGGGGTCGGCGACCGAGACCCGTACGTCGGCTTGCGCGGCCAGGTGGTAGACCACCTCCGGCCGGCGGCGCTCCATCAGGCCGACGAGCTCAGCCGAACGGACGTCCATCTTGTGGAAGTGGAAGCGCCCACTGCCGACCGCGCGCGCTTCGGCCAGGTTGGCCAACGAGCCCGAGGCCAGGTTGTCGACCACGTCGACCGAGTGGCCCTCGGCCAGCAGGCGGTCCACCAGAGTGGAACCTATGAAGCCCGCCCCGCCCGTGACCAGGGCCCGGTACGCCGGGCGGGGGCCAGGCACGGAGGTCACCCCTTCTTGGTGGTCTTGTGCCCGGTCGAGGTGGCCCCGGCCCCGGCCCCGGCCGCCGTCGTGGCGGTCTTGGCCGTCGTGGCGGTCTTGGCCGTCGTGGCGGTCTTGGCCGTCGTGGCGGTCTTGGCCGTGGTGGGCACCGTCGAGCTAGTGGCCGTGGAGGTCTTGCCCGGCTTGGACGTGGTCGCGGTCTTGGCGGTCGTCGGGACCGGGATGGTGGCCGCCGTCGTGCTCGTGGTACCGCCGGTCGCCACCAGGGTGCCCAGCTTGGACACCACGGACTGGGGAGGCTGCAGGATGTTGGGCGTCTTGCCCTTGGCCGGCGCGGGCAGGAAGGCGATCGTCACCAGCTGGTTCTTCTCCAGCAGCACACCCGACTCGCAATCCGGGTTGCAGGTGTCCTCGAGCCCGGTGGTGGGGCTGATGCCCTGCTTGTCCTGGAGCACGCCGTCGGCCTGCGGGGCCTGGGGCGAGGACCAGGTCATCACGTAGATGCGGCCCGGCTTGCCCTGGCAGTTGTCGCCGACCTGGTAGAGCTTGCCTCCGGGTAGTTGCAGCTGGGCGGCGTTGAGCGTGATCCCCACCGAGGTGGCGAACTTGCCCAGGGTGGCGTTGTGGCCGGCAGCCGACTTGACCGTGGGGTTGATGTAGATGATCCCGTCGCCCTTGGTGGTTATCCCGAAGGGGTTCTTGTTGGTGTTGACCGGAGGCTGCAACTTGCCGCAGATGTCGACCGCATAGCCCTCGAACCAGGGGGTGGTCATGCCGACCGTGGGCGCCACGTTGCCCTGGTTGTTGATCTTGTTCTGCCGGTACTCCCGGCTGTTGTAGACGCCCACCAGGCCCAGTACCACCAGCAGCACCAAGGCGAAGTAGAAGCCCCAGGGAGGCCGGCTGGCGTAGGACCGGCTACCACCCAGTCCGGCGGCGCGGGCGACTTTACGTGCGGAAGAGGCTTTGGGCATAACGACCTGACAGGTTACCTGTCGGGAGGAGGCGCCGTGGACCGGCCCCGCGCCTGAGCCAGGGGGGCACGGCCGCCGACCGCCCTGCGTGCCGCCGTGACGGCGAAACGGGCCACCAGGCCGGGGGCGACCACGGCCAGTGCCCATCGCTTCGGGCCCCGTGTGGTGCGCCAGGCGAAGCGCCACATCGAGACGTGGTGGGCGGCCAGCATCCGGTAAGGGTGGCGGTCGGCCGAGACACCCTGGACGTGGACCACCTCGGCCTCGGGCTCGTAGCCCACCGTCCAGCCGGCCCGGCGGAGGCGCCAGCACAGGTCGACGTCCTCCATGTACATGAAGTAGGAGGGGTCGAAGCCCCCCACCTCGCTCCATGCCTGGCGCCTGGACATGAAGCACGCACCCGACACCCAGTCCACCTCGCGCCAGCCGGCGTGGTCCCAGCCGCTCATGCGGTACCGACGCGAGAACGGGTTGCCGGGCCAGAACTGGCCCAGGAAGCCGTGCCCCAGTGCCTCCACCAGGTCGGGGAACCGACGGGCCGAGGGGTACAGGACGCCGGCCGAGTCCACGATCCGGGGGCCGACCACGGCCAGGCGGGACGACCCCTCCAGGCGACGCCTCAGTGCGGCCAGCGTCCCTGGGCGGAACACGACGTCAGGGTTGCAGACCACCAGGTACTCCCCCGAGGTGCGGGCCGCCCCCAGGTTCGCGGCACGCCCGTAACCCAGGTTCGAGCCCGTGGGCAGCCAAAGCGCCTGGGGGTAGAGCTCCGCCAGGGCTTCACCCGAGCCGTCCGCCGAGCCGTTGTCCGCCACGACCACCTGCTCGGCACCGTCGGCCAACAGGCTGCCCACGCAACCGAGCAGCTGCTCCCGGGTGTTGTAGTTGACCACCACGGCCACGACACGCCCCGCCTCGGCGCCGGCGGCCGGGCTCACGGAGCGGACGTGAGGTAGCGCACGGTCCGCTCCAGCGCTGTGCGGTGGTCCGCCAGCAGCGGCTGGCCGAGGAGCCGGAGCGCGGCATTGTCGAGGACCGAGTTGGCCGGCCTGGGAGCAGGTCGGGCCGGCACCAGGTCGGCCGTTGCCACCGGCACCACCCGTCCGGGGCTGTGGCCGGCAGCTGCCAGCACGTCGCAGGCGAAACCGAACCAGGTGGTGGGGCCCTGGTTGGTGACATGGAACAGCCCGGGCTGCCGCGCCGTCCCCAGGCGCACCAGCGCCCCGGCCAGGTCGTCGGCGAAGGTGGGGCAGCCGTGCTGGTCGTCCACGAAGCGCAGCTCCCCCGGCGCCTCCGCCAGGCGCAGCACGGTCTTGACCATGTTGGCGCCGTACCGGCCGCACACCCATGAGGTACGCACCACGGTGGCACCGGGGAGGAGCCGGTGCACCTCCTGTTCACCGGCCAGCTTCGAGCGGCCGTACGCGGACAGGGGCCCGGTCTGGTCCCATTCCGTGTAAGGCCGCTGCGAGCGCCCGTCGAAGACGTAGTCGGTCGAGACGTGCACCAGGTGCGCCGAGCACAGCCGCGCCCCCTCGGCCAGGTTGCGTGGCCCCAGGGCGTTCACTGCCCAGGCCATGTCAGCCTGTTCCTCGCAGGCGTCGACCTTGGTGAACGCGGCGGCGTTGAAGATGACCTCGGGGCCCCATTCACCGCAGACCTGGAGCACTCTCTCCCGGTCCGAGATGTCGAGCTCCGCTCGGGAGAGGGCCAGGAGGTCGTGGCGGTCCTCCCCGGCCAGAAGCTCGGCCAGTTCCCGCCCGACCTGGCCCTGCGCCCCGGTGACCAGGACGCGCATCAGGCGGCCTTCTTGAGCGGCTCCCACCACCAGCGGTTGTCCCGGTACCAGGCAAAGGTGGCCTCCAGGGCTTCGTCCAGCTGGCGGGTGGGGGCCCAGCCGAGGGCACGCACCTTGGAACTGTCAACGCTGTAACGGCGGTCGTGACCGGGGCGGTCGTCCACCCAGTCGATGCGCTCGGGACCGACGCCGGCCAGGGCCAGCAGCCTTTCCACCAGGTCCCGGTTGGGCACCTCGGAGCCGACCCCGACGTTGTAGACCTCGCCGGGCGCGCCCCGGCGCAGGACAGCGTCCAGAGCGGCGCAGTTGTCCTGCACGTAGAGCCAGTCGCGCTGGTTGAGCCCGTCACCGTAGAGGGGCACCTGGCCGCCGTCGAGCAGGTTGGTCGTCGCGAGGGGTATGAGCTTCTCGGGGTACTGCCAGGGACCGAAGTTGTTGGACGAGCGGGTCACGGTGACAGGGAGGCCGTAGGTGGTGAAATAGCTGAGCGCTATGAGGTCCGAACCTGCCTTGGAGGCCGAGTACGGCGAGCGCGGGCGGAGAGGGTCGTCCTCCGCGGAGCTCCCCTGCTCCACGGAGCCGTAGACCTCGTCGGTCGAGACGTGGAGCACCCGGCCCACCCCGAGGCGCCGCGCCGCGTGGCACACCAGGTTGGTGCCCACACAGTTGGTCATGGCGAAGTCCTCAGGGCCGGCAATGGAGCGGTCCACGTGGCTCTCGGCCGCGAAGTGCACCACGGCATCGTGACCGGCCATGGCCTGCTCCAGTGCCGGGAGGTCGCATATGTTGGCGTGCACGAAGCGGTAGCGGCCGGCGTGGGCCTCGGCCACATCGGCCAGGGTGGACAGGTTGCCGGCATAGGTCAGGGCGTCGTAGACGGTCACCTGGTCGTCACTGCCCGCCAGCAGGTGGCGCACGTAGTTGGACCCGATGAAACCGGCCCCGCCGGTCACGAAGACCTTCATGGCCAGGAAGGCTAGCGGGCTGCCCGGAGGCTCAACTGAGGTCGACCAGGCAGTGGTCCCCCACCATGAGCCGTGTGGCACGTGGGCGCCGGGCACTGCGGGTGACCTCGACGTCGTAGCCGAGGAGCGAGTCCTCGATGCGCCCGGCGTGCACCACCCGCGAGCTGCCCATGACCACCGAGTGCTCGATCTCGGAATGCGATATGAGGCAACCCGGGCCTATGGCGCTGAAGGGGCCGACGAAGCTGTCGACCAGCTCGGTGCCCGTACCGATGACCGCCGGGCCCCGCACCACCGAGCGGACCAGGCGGGCCCCCGCCTCCACCACCACCCGGCCCTCCAGGCGGCTCTCGGCGTCCAGCTCTCCGTCCACCCGGCGCTCGATGCCCTCCAGCAACAGCCGGTTCGCCTCCAGCAGGGGGGTGAGCTTGCCCATGTCTATCCACCAGCCGTCCAGGACCTCCGAGTGCACGACCTGGCCGTGGTCGATGAGCCACTGGATGGCGTCGGTGACCTCGAGCTCGCCACGCGCCGAAGGGGCGATGGAGGCCACCGCCTCGTGGATGTGGGGGTCGAACAGGTACACGCCCACCAGCGCCAGGTCCGAGGGGGGCACGGTGGGCTTCTCCACCAGGCGGGTCACCCGGCCGGACGGGTCGAGCTCGGCCACCCCGAAGCGCTGGGGGTCCTCCACCTGCTTGAGCAGGATCTGCGCCGAAGGCATCAAGGGGAGCTCCTCGCCCAGGCGAGGGGCCGTGGCCCGTGCCCGGCGGGCCTCGAAGCGGGCAACGAAGCTGGCCAGGTCCTGTTGGAGCAGGTTGTCCCCCAGGTACATGACGAAGTCGTCGTCACCGAGGTAGTCACGGGCGATGAGCACGCAGTGGGCCAGGCCGAGAGGTGCCTCCTGGCGGATGTAGGTCACCTCGAGCCCGAAGCTCGAGCCGTCGCCCACGGCTGCCTGGATCTCCGCCGCCGTGTCCCCGACGATCACGCCCACCTGCTTGATCCCCGCCGAGGCGATGGCCTCCAGGCCGTAGAACAGCACGGGCTTGTTGGCCACCGGCACCAGCTGCTTCGCCCGGGTGTGGGTTATGGGCCGCAGGCGGGTGCCGGCGCCCCCCGAAAGAACCAGTGCCTTCATCGACTAGGCAGGCTACCCCGGGGCCAACCGGGCGTGGGTGACGTCTGCCGAGCAGACACGCTCGAGCGTCCCGTCGTCCAGTGCCACCTGGAGGCAACCCTCGTCGTCCACGTCGACCGCTGTGGCCTCCAGCGACGGGTGCCCCGGGCGCTCCACGAGCACCCGTCGGCCCAGGCTCGCACAGCGGCGGCGGTAGAGGCCGGCCACCTCGTCCCAGCGCCCGTACAGCCGGTCCAGGGCCAGCAGGAGGTCCACCAGCACCTCACCCCTGGGCACGGGGCGACCTGCGAGGGCCTCCAGGCAGGTGGCCGGGAGGCCGGGAGGGGCCCAGGCCACGTTCACCCCCACCCCCACCACCAACCAGCCGGGGCCGGCCTCGGCCAGCACGCCGGCCACCTTGGCCCACCCGCAGGGCGCCTCCCAGGGGGCGACCACGTCGTTGGGCCACTTGAGCTGCAACGGCCGCCCCGAAGCCCCTCCCGCCGCTTCGGCCACGGCGAGCGACACGGCCGCCCCCGCCAGGTAACGGCGCGCCGCAGGCAGCCCGCTCTCGGTAGGGCGCAGCAGCACCGACACCAGCAGTGAGGTGCCCGGGGGAGCCTCCCAGCGGCGGTCGAGGCGGCCCCGCCCGGCGCTCTGGTGGTCAGCCACCACGACCAGGCCCTCCGGGGCCCCCTCACGGGCCATCTCGGCGGCCACCGTGTTGGTCGAGGTGGTCTCGCCGAACTGCAGCACGCGCCCCAGGCGGGACCCCGACAGACGGGCAAGTTGGGCGCTCCCCAGCACCGGGGCGTCGACGGGCACGCCACAAGCCTGGCAGACTTCCCAAGCGTGCCCGGACCTTCCCAGCAGCCCCCTTCGCCAGAGCCCAGAGCCGGGGCGCCCGAGGCCCAGGCACCAGGGCACCCTCGGCAGCTGCGCAAGGTACTGATCGCGAACCGGGGAGAGATCGCCGTCCGGGTGGCCCGGGCCTGCCGTGACCTGGGGATCACATCGGTGGCCGTCTACTCGGACGCCGACCGCGGCGCCATGCACGTGCGCGCTGCCGACGAGGCCTACTACCTGGGTGAAGCCAGGCCCGCCGACAGCTACCTCTCGGTCCCCCGCCTGCTCGAGGTGCTGGAACGTTCGGGAGCCGACGCAGTGCACCCCGGTTACGGGTTCCTGGCCGAGAACGCCGACTTCGCCGAGCAGGTGACGACCGCAGGCGCGTGCTGGGTCGGGCCGCCGGCACCGGCCATCAAGGTCATGGGCGACAAGATCAGCAGCCGGGTGGCGGCCATGGGCGCCGGCGTCCCGCCCGTGCCCGGCACCGAGGAACCACTGGCCGGCCCCGAAGAGGTCGAGGACTTCGGTTCCCGCTACGGCTGGCCGGTCGCCATCAAGGCCGCGTACGGCGGAGGTGGCCGGGGCATGCGGGTGGTCGGCTCAGCCTCGGAGGCGGCAGAGGCCCTGGCCTCTGCCCAGCGCGAGGCCGTCGCCGCCTTCGGCCGGCCGGAGTGCTACCTGGAGAAGTACCTGCCCTGGCCCCGCCACGTCGAAGTCCAGGTCTTCGCCGACGCCCACGGCAATGTGGTCCACCTCGGCACCCGGGACTGCACCGTCCAGCGGCGCCACCAGAAGCTGGTCGAAGAGGCACCGGCCCCCTCGCTGCCCGATGGGCTCGCCGAGGCCATGGGCGCCGCGGCGGTCAAGGTGGCCCGCGCCTGCGGCTACGTGAACGCAGGCACGGTCGAGCTGATCTACCAGGACGGCCAGTTCTACTTCCTGGAGATGAACACCCGGCTGCAGGTCGAGCACCCCGTCACCGAGATGGTGACCGGCCTCGACCTGGTGTGCCTCCAGTTGATGGTGGCCGCCGGAGGACGGCTGCCGTTCACCCAGGACGACGTACGCCTGACAGGCCACGCCATCGAGGTCCGGGTGAACGCCGAAGACCCCGCCGGCGGCAAGTTCGTGCCCACGCCGGGCACTCTGGCCCGCATGCGGGCCCCGGGTGGGCCATGGGTACGAACGGACGCCGGCTATGAGGTGGGCGACACCGTCAGCCAGTACTACGACAACCTCGTGGCCAAGGTGGTGGCCTGGGGCCCTGACAGGGACTCCGCCCGCAGCAGGCTGGCACGCGCCCTGGCCGAGCTGGAAGTGGAGGGTGTCGCCACCACCGTGCCGGTGCAGCTCATGGTGCTCGAGCACCCCGACTTCGCCTCCGCCCGCCACTCCACCACCTGGCTGGCGGGCCTCGACCTGTCGCCGTTCCCGGCCGCTGGGCGCCATGGAGGCGCACAGCACCAACCGCCGAGGCAGACCGTCGAGGTGGAGCTCCAAGGCAGGCGCTAC
This sequence comes from Actinomycetes bacterium, assembly GCA_021850325.1. GTDB lineage: Bacteria > Actinomycetota > Acidimicrobiia > Acidimicrobiales > Palsa-688 > JAJZMF01. Next base: position 169,510 of record JAJZMF010000004.1, on the reverse strand, counting down.
GAGGTGGCAGTGTGGCTGCCGCCGGGCTTCAGCAGCCCGGGTGGCGCTCCGCCGGGCCACGCGGCCGTGGCCACGGGCAGTGCCGTTCAGGCCGTTGCCGGCGGGCAGGTGGCGGCGCCCATGCAGGGGACCGTGGTCAAGGTGCTGGTTGAGGAGGGACAGGCGGTGGAGGCGTCGCAGCCGCTCTGCGTCCTGGAGGCCATGAAGATGGAGAACAGCATCGTCGCCCCCCTGGCCGGCACCGTGACCGAGGTCAGGGTGGGCCCGGGCAGCTCGGTGGGGACCGGCGACGTCCTGGTCGTCATCGAGCCCTGACCGGCGGGCCGCCGGGGCAAAGCCGCTCAGAGGGCGGCCCGGCCCCTCTCGCCGGTGCGCACGCGCACCAACTGCTCAACGGGCACCACCCAGATCTTGCCGTCGCCGATCTTGCCCGTGCGGGCAGCGGCCTCGATGGCGTCCACCACGTGGTCGACCTCGTCGTCCTCGCAGACCACTTCCACCCTGGCCTTGGGCACGAAGTCGACCCGGTACTCAGCTCCCCGGTACACCTCGGTATGGCCCCGTTGGCGCCCGAAGCCCTGAGCTTCGCTCACGGTCATGCCGACCACTCCCGCCACCTTGAGCGCCTCCTGCACCTCGGTCAGCAGGAAGGGCTTGATGATCGCCGTCACCAGTCGCACCGCAGTGTCCTCCTATCACCGGCCCCTGGGCCTGCTCAGTGGCGCGAGCCTATGGAACTACCGAACCCACCCGGAGCCAGCGCCTCGAAGTCGTAGGCCGTCTCCTCGTGCAGGGCGATGTCGAGGCCGGCCACCTCCGCCTCGGGGCTCACCCTCAGGCCCATGACCGCCCTGACCCCCCAGGCCACGGCGGAGGTCGCCAGGAACGCCCACCCCACAGCCACCCCGACGGCCAACGCCTGGTGGCCCAGGAGGCCCGCACCTCCCCCGTAGAACAGGCCGTTGGCCCCGCCCACCGCGGCCGTGCCGAAGAGGCCCACCATGAGGGTGCCCACGAAACCCCCGACGCCGTGGACGGCCAGGACGTCGAGCGAGTCGTCCACGCCCAGCTTGAACTTGAGGCTGACCGCCAGGGCACAGAGGCCGCCTGCCACCAACCCGATCACGGTGGCGCCGACCGTGTTGACGAAGCCGCAGGCGGGCGTGATGGCCACCGCCCCCGCTACCGCCCCGGAAGCGGCACCGAGCGTGGTGGGCTTGCCGGTGCGCAGCTTCTCCACCAGCACCCAGGCCAGTAGGGCGGCAGCTGTGGCCGTGTTCGTGTTGACGAAGGCATTGCCCGCGCCCCCCGCCGAGAGAGCCGAACCGGCATTGAACCCGAACCACCCGAACCACAGGATGCCGGCGCCGAGGACTGTGAGGGGCACGTTGTGGGGCCGCATCAGCTCGTGCGGCCAGCCCCGTCGCCGCCCCAAGGCCAGCGCCAGGGCGGCCCCGCTCACACCCGAGGTGATCTCGACCACGGTGCCACCGGCGAAGTCCTCCACGCCGCGGCGGGCCAGCCAGCCCTCGGGGGAGAACACCCAGTGGGCCATGGGCGCATAGACGACCACGCTCCAGACGAGCACGAACACCACGAACGCCCCGAACTTGAGGCGGTCGGCCGCCGAACCCGTGAGCAGAGCGGCCGTTATCACGGCGAACATCATCTGGAACACGACGAACGCGACCTGGGGCACCGTCTGGTGCGCCATGCCGGGGACGGCCTGGGAGATGTGGGAGAGGGCGAAGAAGTGCAGGTCGCCCAGGAGCCCTCCGCCCACGTCGGGGCCGAAGGCCAGGCTGTAGCTGAGCCACACCCATGCCAGGCCGACCACGGCCATGGCCACGAAGTTCTGCATCAGCATGGCCAGGACGTGCTTGCGCCGGACCATGCCGCCGTAGAACAGAGCCAGCCCGGGCGTCATGAAGAGCACGAGGGCCGCGCTCACCAGGACCCATGCGGTGTCGCCCGCGTTGTAGCGCAACAAGACCCCCTTCGGTACCGAGCCGCTCAGCACGGTAGCTGATGGGAGAGCAGCCGCCCTCTCAGCCGACCGGCTGGACCAGCTCCCAGTCCAAGCCGATGTCCAACGCGGGGGCGGAGTGGGTGATGGCGCCCACGGCGATGAAGTCGACGCCCGTCGCCGCCACCTCCGCCGCCCGGCCGGGCCGGATGCCACCCGACGCCTCCACCCGGGCACCCGCCGCCCGGGCCCGGCGTACCGCCTCGGCGACCTGAGCGAGGGGCATGTTGTCCACCAGTACCAGGTCCGCGCCGGCCCCCAGGGCCTCGTCCAGCTCGGCCAGGTCGTCCACCTCGACCTCGACCGACAGGGGGCCGTCCGGCCAGGTCGCGGCGAGCGAGCGGGCGGCGGCCACCGCCGGGCGCACCCCGCCCAGGGCCGCCACGTGGTTGTCCTTGACCAGGACGGCGTCGGAAAGGCTCATCCGGTGGTTCCTGCCGCCACCGCAGCGCACCGCGTACTTCTCCAACGCCCTCAGGCCGGGCAGGGTCTTGCGCGTGTCGCGCACGGTCGCACCGGTGCCCTCCACCTCGGCCACCAGGGCCGCAGTGGCGGTCGCCACCCCCGAAAGGTGGGTGACCAGGTTGAGCAGCGTCCTCTCGGCCGCGAGCAGGGTGTCCGCCGGCCCCGACAGCACGGCCAGGACCTGGCCCGGGAGCACCCGGTCACCATCGGCACAGGACAGGCCGGCCCGTGCCCGGCCCGTGCCCAGGCGGGAAGCCACCTGGTCCAGGACCTCCTGGGCCCCGGCCAGCCCGCAGACCGTCCCCGCGTCCCGGGCGACCAGGCTCGCCCGGGCGGGCCGGCTCCCTACGGCGGCCCCGGTCGGGTCACCTCCGGGCATGTCCTCGGCCACGGCGCGGGAGACGACCTCCTGCCAGGCCGCCCGGTCCAGGTCGTGCCCGCTCACTGCGCGCCGGCCGCGGGCGCAACCGACAGGGCCGGCTCCGTGGCCCCGCCATCGGCCACGGCAAGCTCCCCCACCGCCATACCACCGGCGCTCAGGGCCAGGACCTGGCGGGTGCGCCAGCGCTCCGATGTGCCGGGGTGGTCGGTACGCCAGTGGGCGCCCCTGGACTCGCAGCGGCGCAGGGCGAGGGCCACCGTGGCCCGGGCCACCTGGCGCATGTTCTCCACCTCGGCTCTCGCCCCTACCAGCGGCTCGTGGTCCGCCTCCGAGGAGCTGGCAGCGGCGGCCAGTGCCGCTCCCACCAGCTCCAGCCCGGCCCCGTTGCGCGACACCCCGACGTAGGTCTGCATCGCCTCACGGAGCGCAGCCCGTTCGGCAGCGGGGCCCCCACCCTGGAGGCTCAGGTCGATCAGCTCGCCGGGTGCCGGCTCCGAGACGACCTCCACCAAGGCCACCGCCGGGCGAGGCGCCGCCCGACCGTCGTCCTCCAGCAGTGCGGCTGCCGCCCGGGCGCCTACCACGGCACCTTCCAGGAGAGAGTTGGACGCCAGACGGTTCGCGCCGTGCAGGCCACTACAGCCGACCTCCCCCACCGCCATCAGGCCCTCCAGGGTGGTCCTGCCGTCCCCGTCGGTGAGCACGCCGCCCATGGTGTAGTGGGCAGTGGGCGAAACAGGCACGTGAGCCGTGCCGGGGTCGGTGCCGGCGGCAAGGCAGGAGCGCAGGAAGGTCGGGAAGTGGCCCTGCAGCTCCTCGGGCTCGATGGGCGTGGCGTCCAGCAGGCAGTAGTCCGTGCCCAGTTCGGCCATCCGCCTCGCCATCGAGCGGCTCACCACGTCCCTGGGTGCCAGGTCGCCCTCCCCGGGGCCGTTGTGCTCGTGGAGGTAGCGGCCCGCACTGTCGCGCAACCGGGCCCCCGCCCCCCGCAGGGCCTCCGAGGCCAGAGGCCTGGGGTCGAGGCCGAACGCCATGCCCGTCGGGTGGAACTGCACGAACTCGAGGTCGGCCAACTGCGCCCCTGCCCGCAGAGCGGCCGCCAGGCCGTCGCCACTACAGGTGACGGGGGAGGTGGTACCGGCCCACAGTTGCCCGTAGCCACCCGTGGCGAGCACGGTGGTCCGGGCGCGCAGGGCCCTCACCTTCTTCAGGGCCCCGTCGTAGACCAGGGCGCCCACCACCCGGCGGGTGCCCTCGGTGCGCCCGGCCGGCTCAACCAGCAGTTCGATGAGGGAGGTCCCGGTGAGGACGGGCAAGCCCCGGTCCTTCACGGCCCCCATGAGAGCATGGCTTATCTCGGCTCCGGTGGCGTCCCCCCTGGCGTGCAGGACCCTTGCCACACCGTGACCGCCCTCACGGGCCGGGGCACCGGTGTCGAAGCGGGCACCGAAGCCCACCAGGCGCGCCACCGCCTCGGCCGCCTGCGCCGTGACCAGCTCGGCCACCCCCGTGTCGCCGAGCCCGGCCGCAGCGACCAGGGTGTCGACGGCGTGGGCGGCAGCGGTGTCCCCGGCACCCACGGCAGCAGCGATACCGCCCTGGGCCAGCTCGGTGCTGCCCCCGCCCATCTCCTTGGACACGACGGCCACCCGGAGCCGGCCCGCCAGGCCGAGGGCCACCGTCAGCCCGGCGATGCCCGAACCTACGACCAGGACGTCCAGGTCGTCGGGGTTGTGCTGGCCTGCCAGTTCACTCACCTCCTCCGGGCGAACCGACGGCCACCATGGCCTCGACCGCCCTACGGGCCCTGCGGGCCGTTGCTTCGTCGACGTCCACCTCGTAGAGGCCCTCACGTAGGCACCGGAGCAGCTTCTCGGGGGTCGTCATCTTCATGAAGCGGCACTCGGCCTGGTCGGAGACCGCCTCGAAGGTGGCAGCCGGGTTGGCCCGGCGCAGCTGGTGCAGTATGCCGGTCTCGGTGGCCACCAGGGCATGCCCGCTGCCCAGGCGCTTGGCCGCGTCGACCATGCCCGCCGTGGACAGGACGTGGGTGCGCTCGGGGGGCAGGTCGCCGTTACCGACCAGCCACAGGGCGCTCGTGGTGCAGCCGCACTCGGGGTGCACCAGCAGTTCTGCCCCCGGGGACTCGGCCACCCGGCGCCGCAGCTGCACCGGGGAGATACCTGCGTGCACGTGGCACTCGCCCATCCAGATGTCCATGTGGCGCCCGGTGCTGCGCGCTACGTGCTGGCCCAGGAACATGTCGGGCAGGAAGAGCACGTCGGGCCCCTCGGGCAGGGAAGCCACCACCTCCACCGCATTGGAGGACGTGCAGCAGACGTCCGACTCGGCCTTGACCGCAGCCGAGGTGTTGACGTAGGCCACCACGATCCCGCCCGGGTGCCCTTCCCGCCAGTCGCGGACCCCCTGGGCGGTCACTGTGTCGGCCAGCGAGCAGCCGGCCTCCAGGTCTGGCACGAGCACGGTGCGGTCGGGGGCGAGGATCTTGGCCGTTTCGGCCATGAAGTGAACACCGCAGAACACGATCGTCCGGGCATCGGACCGGGCAGCGAGCCTGGACAGCGCCAGTGAGTCCCCCACGTGGTCGGCCACGTCCTGGATCCAGGGGAGCTGGTAGTTGTGGGCCAGGAGGACGGCGTCCCGCTCGCGGGCCAGCCTGCGCACCTCGGCTGCCCATTCGTCGAAACCCTCCCGGTCGGGGCCGACCGGAAGGGGACCGGCCCCTGGGCCGACGAGGGAGCCCGCTGTACCGGCGGGCGGTGCCGCGGGTGTCACCGCCCAGCCGCCACTGTCGCGCTGCTACCGGTACCCCTTATACTCTGATTGAGCATATGGTCTAATATAGCCGACCGGCAAGAGGGAACGGGAGCTCAGGGCCCACCCAGTCGCCTGAGCCCCATGCCGGGCGCCGGTCGTTCCCGGAGGACCTCACGGCGGAAGCGGTAGAGCTCGGCCGGGCGGCCACCGGTGCGCTGGTCCACACCACCTGTCGGCTCCACCAGGTTCGCCCCCGCCACCAGGCGGCGGAAGTTCTGCTTGTGGAGCACCTGGCCGGCGAAGGCCTCGACCACCTGCTGCAGCGTGGAGAGGGTAAAAGTCTCGGGCAGGACCTCGAACACCACGGGCCGGTAGGCGAGCTTGCCCCGCAGGCGCTCCAGGGCTGCAGCCGCGATCCGGCGGTGGTCGAGCGCCAGCTGGTGGCCCAGGGCGCCGACCAGGGGGCGGCGGCGGCCCGCCTCCTCCAGCAAGGCCAGCTCGTAGAGGAGCTCGTAGCGGTCGAGCACCCGCATGGGGTCCCAGCGGGCGTTGCCCGTCCCGAAGGTCAGCTCAGCCCGCTCGGTACGTGTTGCCAGCTCCTCGGCGGGGCAGGCGGCCAACCAGGCGCCCAGCGCCGGCACGACCACCTGGTCGAGCACTCCGGGTCGTCCCCTGCGCCAGTCCTCCCAGGGGAAGAGCTCGTACCAGTCCCGCCAGTGCGGCCTCCCCGGCCCGCTGACCGGCTGGTGACGGGCCAAGGCGAGGTAGGCCACGGCCAGTGCCCGGCCCCCCGGCACCCGGGCCTGGTCACCGAAGGTGTACAGCTGCTCGAAGTAGCGCACGGGCAGGCCGAGCTGCTCGCCCACCAGACGGCGCACCGCCGCCTCCAATGTCCGGTCCCGGTCCCCGGCCAGGTCGCCCGAGGGCAGGGCCTCGCCTCCGTCGGTGCCGACGGTCAGCACCCGGGGCGTCGTGCCGTCGACCGAGACGATGACCGCGGTCAGGCCGACCACGGCCTGCGGACCGTCAGCCAACCCAACCCGGCGGTCGTCGCTCACGCCAGATGGTACCCACTCGTCATGGCGCAGGCACCGACCGGGACACGGGGCCGGGCCAGCGCCCGGCCCGCGTCACCGTCAGCGGCTCAGGCGGCGGGCGCCTCGATCGGGTGGGGCATGCAGAGCTCGTCGTACTCGGCGATCACCAACTGCTCCTTGGGGATGGAGCAGGCAGCGCACTCGGGGTCCCGGTTGAGCTTGAAACTGCGGAAGCTGGCCTCCAGGGCGTCGTAGGCGAGGAGGCGCCCCGAGAGGGCGTCGCCCAGGCCGAGCAGCAGCTTGATCGTCTCCATGGCCTGGAGGGAGCCGATGATCCCCGGCAGCACGCCCAGTACCCCGGCCTCGGCGCACGACGGAGCAAGCTCGGCCGGGGGAGGCTCGGGCACCTGGCAGCGGTAGCAGGGCCCCTCGTGGGGGAGGTACACGCTGACCTGGCCTTCGAAGCGGAAGATCGAGCCGTGCACCACGGGGATGTCGAGCTTGAGGGAGGCGTCGTTCACCAGGTAGCGGGTGGGGAAGTTGTCCGTCCCGTCCACGATGACGTCGTAACCCGAGAACACGTCCAGGATGTTGTCGGCCCCCAGGCGGACGTCGTAGGTCACCACGTTGACGTCCGGGTTGAGGCTCGTCAGCGCCTTTTTGGCCGAGTCGACCTTGCGCTCACCCAGGCGGTCCATGTTGTGCATGATCTGGCGCTGGAGGTTGGACGCGTCCACCACGTCCATGTCGACCACACCGAGCGTCCCCACACCCGCCGCCGCCAGGTACAGGGCAGCCGGGGAACCGAGACCGCCCGCCCCCAGCAGGAGGACCTTGCTCCGCAACAGCTTGACCTGGCCGGCCATGTCCACCTCGGGGAGGAGGAGATGGCGTTGGTAGCGGTTGCGCTGCTCGGGGCTCAGCACCCGGGGCGTCTCCCAGGGCAGCCCCTCGTCCTTCCAGCGGTTGAAGCCCCCGATGACGCTCACCACGTCGGTGTAACCGAGCTGGGCCAGCGTGTCCGCTGCGAAAGCGCTGCGGACCCCGCCTGCGCAGTACACGACCAGAGGCGTGGCACGGTCCGGTACGCGGCCCGCCACCTGCACCTCGAGGAAACCGCGGGGGATGTGTACGGCGCCCTCGAGGGCGCCCTGCTCGTACTCGTCCGGCTCGCGCACGTCCAGGGCGACGGCACCCGGCTTGGTGAGCAGGGACACCGCCTCGGCGGGCGTTACCTCAGCCACGCGGGAACGGGCGGCGTTCAGGAGCTCTCGGAACGTAGGCATGACAATAGAAACCTTACCAGCTTGGTCGGCATTCCCGGAGCTGGCTAGGTTGCTGCGATGGAGCTCGACCACGTGATCGCCCGGCGGCGGATGTGCCGGAGCTTCCTCCCGGCCCCGGTGCCTGCCGAGGTCCTCGAGCGTGCCCTCGCCGCCGCCACCAGGGCCCCTTCCGCCGGCAACACCCAGGGCTGGGCCTTCGTGGTGCTGGAGGGGGAAGAGACAGGGGCCTTCTGGAGCCAGCAGACGGACCCGGCCTGGCTGGCCCACCCGAGCCACCCCGGCCTGCTGCGCGCACCGGTGGTGGTGCTCCCGCTGGCGAGCCGCGACGCCTACCTGGCCCGGTACTCCGAGCCGGACAAGGCCTCGGTCGGGCCTTCCAGGGTGGAACAGTGGCAGGTCCCCTATTGGCTGGTGGACGTGGCCTTCGCCACCATGCTCCTACTGCTCGGGTCCGCCCAGGAGGACCTGGGGGCGCTCTTCTTCGCCCTCCGGAGGGACCCGGCCCCCCTTCTGGCGTCCCTGGGCGTACCCCCCGGGTGGGAACCGCTCGGCGCCGTGGCCCTGGGCTGGCCTGCGCCGGACGACCATGCCTCACCTTCCGCGTCCCGGCCCCGACGGCCGGTCGCCGAGGTCGTGCACCGCGGGCGCTGGGGCGGCCCACCGCTCTCGCCTGGCGCGCCCAACCCCGGCTCGGCTGCCCAGGCGCGTACCATCGGCCTGTGAGCGCCGGTAGGCAAGGGGCGCGGCGCGGTCGCAGGTCGCGCCGGCCGGGCACCCGATGGGTGGCCTTTGGCTGACCGCCCACTGACCGAGGGGCCCGCCCACGGGGTGCCTGCCGGGCCGGTGGCCGCCAACGGCCCGCCCGGGCGGCGCGCGGCCGAGGCCCGTACCCGTGCCCGGCCCGGCCGCCGGACGGGTCTTCCCTTCGACCGTCGGAGCCCCTTTGTCGCCGGGTTCACGGCCACCGTCGGCGGCCTGCTCGCCTTGGCGGTGGGTGCCGCCGTGTACTCCGTACGGGGCACGCTCGTGCTCGTCTTCGTGGCGCTGTTCATCGCCGTTGGCCTGGAGCCAGTGGTGGCATTCGGGACCCGGCACGGCCTGAGGCGGCCGTTCGCCGTGCTGGTGGTGGTGATGGTCGCCCTCATCGTGCTGGCCGGGTTCGTCTTCTCGGCCATCTCCCCCATCCAGGACGAGGTCCACCAGCTGAGCAAGCAGGTGCCGGTCTGGCGGGCCCAGATCGCTTCCGGCCAGGGGGCGCTCGGGCACCTGGCCAAGCAGCTCCACCTCAGCTACTACCTGGGCGGCTCGGGTACCGGCACCGTGGCCAAGAGCCTGGCCACCGGTGCTCTCGGAGCAGGCGAGGTGGTCCTCAGCGCCGTCAGCTCGTTCCTGGTCGTGGTCGTGCTCACCGTGTACTTCCTCGCCTCCCTGCCCTCGATCAAGCGGTTCGCCGCCCACCTGGTCCCCTACAGCCGCCGGGAACGCTTCGGGATGCTGCTGGACGAGGTGCTGGCCGGGGTGGGCGGCTACCTGCTGGGCAACCTGTTCACCTCGCTGGTCGCCGCACTGGGCACGTTCGTCTGGGCCACCGCCCTCGGCCTCCCCTACACCATCCTCATGTCGCTCGTGGTGGGCCTCTTCGACCTGGTACCCGTCGTCGGGTCGACCATCGCCGGGGTCGTGGTCAGCCTGGTGGGCCTGAGCGTCTCCGTGCCGGTCGCGGTCGCCACGGCCGTCTTCTACGTCACCTACCGCTTCGTGGAGGACTACCTCCTCGTGCCCAGGGTCATGCGCCAGGCCGTCAACGTCTCCCCCGTGGTGACCGTGCTCGCCGTGGTGGTGGGGGGAGCGCTCCTCGGCATCATCGGGGCCCTGGTGGCGATCCCGGTGGCCGCAGGCATAAAGCTCGTCCTGGAGCAGACCGTCTTCCCCCGACTGGACGACAACTGAGGTGACGATGGGCGACGAGGTACCGACGATGGGCCAGCAGGGGTTCCTGGCCATGATGGAGCTCGCCTCCCACGGGCCGGACACCTCGGTGGGGACGGGGCCGCGTTACCCCTGGGACGGCCTCTACGGGGGCCAGGTGGTGGCCCAGGCCCTGCGGGCAGCGGGGTTGACGATCGCCGCCGGGTACCTGCCCCATTCGCTGCACGCCTACTTCCTCCGCCTGGGCGACGCCGAAGAACCGGTGCGCTTCGAGGTGGAGCGCCTGCGCAACGGCCGCAGCTTCGTGGCCCGCCACGTCGTAGCCCGGCAGTCGACCGGGGCGATCCTCAATATGGCGACGTCGTTCCAGATCGGGACGGAGCCGACCATGGAGGTGCAGATAGCGCGCCCGCCGGCGGTGGCGGGGCCCGAGCGCGGCACCGAGGTCAGCTGGAGCCCGTTGTTCGAGCTCAGGCTGGTCGAGGGCTCCTACCAGGGGCCCCCGCCCGGCCACCCCCACCGCGACGGGGAGCAGTCGGCCTGCAGTTGGTTCCGCCTCCTGGAGGACCTCGGGGACGACCCGGTGGTGCACGCCGCCGCCCTGGCTTACGCCTCGGACAGCGGGCCGGCATGGCTGGCGGAGGCCCTGCACGAGGCGCAGTGCCGCCCCGGGGAGCCCTGGCGGCCGCTCAGCCTGGACCACGCCATATGGTTCCACCGTCCCTTCCGGGCCGACCGGTGGCTCCTGTTCCAGGCCGGCACCAGCTCGCTGCACAGCTCGCGGGGGCTCACCCAGGGCCGCGTGTTCGACCAGGACGGCGCGCTGGTGGCCACGGTCGCCCAGGAGGTCTTCCTACGCCGTCCCCGTCAGTCGGGCTGAGCCCACCCGGGCCCCGCTTGCAAGTCCATAGCCGGTAGCCCGTAGATTGTCCTTATGGCTCCTCTCACCGCCGCCGCCACCGACCGAGGCCCCGAGGTGGCGATGGGCACGGTGGAGCTGGCCCAGACGGCCGCCGGCGGCGGGGCGCCCGTACGGGCCCGTAGCAGGGCGGACCGGGTGGCCAGGCGTGCCCTGCGGGTGCCGGAGCCCCGGGACGGCGCCGAGGTGCACAACATCTTCAGCTCCTCCATCCTGCTGTCGGCCACCCGCTGCCTGCTGAGCTACGTGGTCTTCCCCATCCTCCTGCCCGTCCTCGCCCCCTCGGTGCAGGCCCTCCCCGTGATAGGGCCGGCCATCGGCATCCCTGTGGGGGCGGCGGCGCTGGTGTTCGACGTGAAGGCGATCCGCCGGTTCTTCATCGCCGACCACCGGTGGCGCTGGGTGGCGACCGCTCTCTACGTGACGATCATGGCCATGGTGTCCTACCTGGTCGTGCTCGACGTCGTCCGAGCCCTGTAGCACCCGGCCCGACCCGCGCACCGGGACCGGCCGGTGCGCGCCCCGCTCCGGGCCCGCGCTAGCTGACGGCGCCGGGAACGGCCTTGGCCCCGGGTAGGCCCGCCACCTGCGAGTTGACCCTCAAAGGCGCGTTCGACCACACGTTGATGAGCATGGCGCCGTCCTGGTACCGGGCGAAGAGGGTCGTCGGTGCCTGGTAGCGGGTGTAAGTGCTGGTGGGTACCGGGTGGTGGGCGGCGGCCGACGCCTTGGCCGCGCTCGGGTAGAGCTCGGCCGTGATCATCACCTGGGTGTCGGCGCACTGCCCTGCCCACCAGAAGAGCTGGTCGTAGGCACCGTAGACGTTGCCCAGGTGCGCGTCCTGCCAGCAACCACCGGTCACGGCCGCCCGCAGGTCGATCTCGGCCTGGGCCAGCCCGGCAGCCAGCGAGGAGGGCGGCGTGCTCGGGGGCAACGTCAGGGGCACGGTGGGTGAGGGGTGACCCGAGATATTGCCCCCGCCCACGGTGTTGGACTCGAAGATGCCCGACGCCGGGTGGGTAGCGGCGTTCTGTCCTCCGGCGGCCACCGACACCCCGCACCCGGCCAGGGCTAGGGCTGCGGTGGTCATACCGGCCAGCATGGTCACGCTTCGCTTGCTCATCTCGGGACCGACTCTATTGATGTACAACGGTGTGGTGCCAATGGAACGGCCCTACAGTGCGGTGACCCGAACCTCGAAGGTGAGTTGGGCCTGAGCGTGCCAACCGCGGCGCCCTCCCTGCGCGACTTCCTCGAGCTCAGCCTGCGCTCGGCCGCTCCCCCGGACGCGGACGCCCTCCTCGCCACCTTCGGCGAATGGGCGGCCGGCCGGGGCCTGCAGCTGTACCCGGCCCAGGAGGAGGCCCTGGTGGCCGCACTGAGCGGCGACCACGTGATCGTGTCGACGCCCACCGGCTCGGGCAAGAGCATGGTGGCCCTGGGGGCGCACCTGGCCACCCTGGCCCAGGGAGGCCGGGCTTGGTACACGGCCCCCATCAAGGCGTTGGTGTACGAGAAGTTCTTCGACCTGTGCGCCCAGCTGGGCACGGAGAACGTCGGCATGATGACCGGTGACGCCTCCATCAACCCGCGGGCGCCCCTGGTCTGCTGCACGGCCGAGATCCTGGCGAACGTGGCGCTGCGCCAGGGCGACCTGGCGCCCGTCGACCAGGTGGTCATGGACGAGTTCCACTACTACGCCGACCCGGAGCGGGGCTGGGCCTGGCAGGTCCCGCTGATCGAGCTGCGCCACAGCCAGTTCCTGCTCATGTCGGCCACGCTGGGGGACGTCACGCGCTTCGTGGCGGACCTCGACCGCCGGACAGGCAGGCCGACCACCGTTGTCACCTCCGCCGAGCGCCCGGTGCCCCTCGACTACCGCTATGCCCGGTCGCTGGTGCACGAGACCATCTCACAACTGGTCGGGGAGGGCCTGGCCCCGGTCTACGCCGTGCACTTCACCCAGAAGGCGGCGGTCGAGCGCGCCCAGGCGCTCACCTCGGCACAGGTGGCCAGCCGGGCGGAACGGGACGAGATCGCGCGCACCATCGCCGGCGCCCGCTTCGGCAAAGGCTTCGGCCAGGTGCTTTCGCGCCTCCTGCGCCACGGCATCGGCGTGCACCATGCCGGGATGCTCCCCCGTTACCGGCGGCTGGTCGAACGCCTGGCCCAGGACGGCCTGCTGAAGGTGGTGTGCGGCACGGACACCCTGGGGGTGGGGATCAACGTGCCCATCCGTACCGTTCTCTTCACCGGGCTCGCCAAGTACGACGGCACCAACAGCCGCCTGCTGACCGCCCGGGAGTTCCACCAGATGGCCGGTCGTGCGGGCCGGGCCGGCTACGACTCGGCGGGCAGCGTGGTCGCCCAGGCCCCCGAGCACGTGGCGGAGAACGACAAGGCCCTGGCCAAAGCGGGCGACGACCCGGCCAGGCGGCGCAAGGTGGTGAAGGCCAAGCCGCCCAAGGGCTTCGTGCACTGGGACGAGGGCACCTTCAACCGCCTGCGGGCCGCCCCGCCGGAACCGCTGACCTCCCAGTTCAAGGTGACCCACGCCATGCTCCTGCAGGTCCTGGACCGCCCGGGCGACGGCTTCGAGGCCATGAAGAGGCTCCTCACCGACAACGATGAGCCCCGCAGCGCCCAGCGCAGGCACATCCGGCGCGCCATCGCCATGTACCGGTCCCTGGTCGCCGCAGGGGTGCTGGAGCGCCTCGGCTCGCCGGACGAACAGGGCCGCACGGTCAGGGTGACCGTGGACCTTCAGGACGACTTCGCCCTGAACCACCCCCTGAGCCTGTTCGTCCTGGAGGTCCTCCCCCGCCTCAGCCCGGTGCCCGGCACCTGGGAACTGGACGTGGTCTCGGTGGTGGAGTCGACACTGGAGGACCCCTGGCCGGTCCTGGCCGCCCAGCTCGAACGCCTCAAGGCCGAGGTCCTGGCCCGCCTCAAGGAGGAGGGGGTCGAGTACGAGGAGCGTATGGAGGTCCTGAGGGAGCTCGAGCACCCCAAACCACTGGCCGAGCTGCTCTACGCCACCTTCGACGCCTACCGGGAGCGCCACCCCTGGGCCCGCGACCACAACGTGCGGCCCAAGTCGGTGGTCCGGGACATGTACGAGCGCTCGATGGGCTTCGCCGAGTACGTGGCCCACTACGGGCTGGCCCGTTCCGAGGGGCTGTTGCTGCGCTACCTCTCGGATGCCTACAAGTCGCTGGTCCAGAACGTGCCCGAGGACACCAAGTCGCCCGAGCTGGACGACATCACCGAGTGGCTGGGCGAGCTGGTCCGCCAGGTCGACTCCAGCCTCCTGGACGAATGGGAGCTGCTGAGCCACCCCGACGAGGTACGGGAGGCGGCAGGAGCGCCGGCACCCGATGGGGCCGGGCTGCGACGTGAACAGGGAGAGGCCCCGCCGGTCACAGCCAATACCCGGGCGTTCAGGGTCATGGCCCGCAACGCCTGCTTCCGTCGGGTGGAGCTGGCCGCCCGAAGGGACTGGGCCGGCCTCGGCACCCTGGACGAACAGTACGGCTGGGACTCCGCCCGCTGGCAGGCGGCCCTCGGCCCGTACCATGCGCAGCACTCCGGCATCGGCACCGGCGCCGGTTCCCGCAGCAGCGGACTGTGGCAGGTCCGAGAGGAGGGAAGGCGGTGGTCCGTGCGCCAGGTGCTCGACGACCCGGCCGGTGACCACGACTGGGCGCTGCTGCTGGAAGTGGACCTGGACGCCTCGGACACCCAGGGTGAAGCGGTCGTGGTGCCGGTGGGCGTGGCCCAGCTCTGAGCCGGCCCGGCTTTGCGGCCGATGCGTGAGGGACGGCTAATCTCTGCCCATGGCCATGAAACCGATCGGACGTGAAGAGGCTCTCCAGCACCTGTTCGTGCTGGCCATCTGCGCCTTCATGGTCGTCGCCTCGCCGTTCATGGTCTCACCCGCCGCGCTCGAGTGGTCGATCATGGCCTTGGGGGTCTTCTTCGCCCTCATCGACCTCGTGGTCATCGCCGCCGTGCACCGGCCGCGAGCCGACTGAGCAGGGGGCCAGGCCCCTCCCGGTCGGGCCAGGCCGCGGAAGGCAGCACGCAGTAAGCCCTCCGGCCTTTGGCGAACGCGGCGTCGCTCTCGGGCCGCACTTCTGCCCTGACGCGAGCAACGGCGGCTGTGCCCCGGTAAGCGGTAGGGCGCAGTCGCCGTCGTCGTAAAGCGGTCAGTACACCGGTTCGGGCGCTTGTGCGCGGTCCCCGGGCTCGTGGGTCGGCTCAGTCGAGCGAGAAGATACGCATCGCGCCACCTCCGGGGAAGCGAGGGCACGCCACCACTACGCCGGACAGAGTGGCGCAGCGGCGTTGGTGCCGTGCGGGGAACGTCACTTCCTAGTTTTCCCCAATTGCGCGTTGCGTGTCAAGTTTCTCTCTGTGCGCGTTTGGCGGGACTCGCTGCGCCGGGCGCTAAAGCTCGAGGTCCCGGGCTACAGGCCGGGATGGCCCTGCCCGATCAATCCCTAGAGACTCACCGCGCCCACAAGGGAGCCCATGAGCACGGAAGCGGCACGACCCAAAGTCGGAGGTATCAGCGGGCACGCCTGGGTGGGCCGCGCTCTGCTGGTGAACGGCACGCTCCTGGCTACGACAGCGGTCGTGTGGCTCACCGCCCTGCGGGGCCTGAACCCTCCGGGCGGCGAGCACCTGAGCTTCCTCCCCCTGGTCGCCCTGGGCACCTTCGGCGCAACCGGCCATGGCGTCCCCATCCGCAACCGCAGGTCGAGCGTGCACCTGGCGCTGGCCGAGATGCCCATCGTGGTGGCCATGGTCTACCTCCGGCCCCTGGAGGGCCTGGTCGCCGTCCTGGTCGGCCAGGCGGTGGCGGAGGCCAGGACCCGTCGGGCGGCATGGAAGGTGGCCAGCAACTGTCTCGCTCTGTCCACCTCTCTGTCGCTCGGATTGCTCGTCTACCACCACGTGATCGGAGGAGCACGACCGACCACGGCCATGGGCTGGGCCGCAGTCGCTCTGGCCCTGACCGTCCTCCTGGTCGCCGACCTGTTGCTGGTCATCACCAGCGGGTCCGTGGTCAGGTGGCGTGCGGCCTCCCCTCCCCTGAGGGATCTGGCCCTCCAGGTCAGCCTCAACATCGCCGTCGGCACCCTGAGCGGCATCCTGGCGGTGGCCATGGCCTCGGTGGGCACCTGGACGCTCATGGCCTTCGCCAGCATCGCCGTGCCCGCGCTCCTCGGATGGCGGCGCGCCGAGACGGCCCGCCGGCGCTACAACGGCCTGGAGCGGCTGTACGAGTCCGTCCGGCGCATCGACCTGGCCGAAGGCGGTGAGCGCCAGGTCATATCGGTGATGCTCGAGGAGTCCAGGTCCCTGCTGGCCGCCGGCATGGCTGCCGTGATGGTCCCCTTGGAGCCTCCGCTCGACCACCTCGGCCTCTCGGCCAAGATCATCGAGGAAGGCCCGGTCGTGTTCCGCGAGGCCCAGCCCTTGGGGGCGGTCAGCGCCCTGATGGCCGAGCAGGGCCCTATGGTGCTGCACCGTCGCCAGGGCCGGGAGGTGGCCGAGGCGCTGGCGGAGGAAGGCATCCGGGAAGCCATCGCCGTGCCGCTGCGCAACGGCGACACCGTGCCCGGCTACCTGCTCGTGGCGGACCGGCCCTATGCCCACGAAGGCTTCGACGGGGAAGACCTGACCATGCTGGGCGCCCTGGCGGGCAATGCCGAGGTGGTGCTGCGCAAGAGCACCCTGTTGGAGAAGCTGCGCTACGAGGCAGCGGTGCGCGAGCACGAGGCCCGCCACGACGCCCTCACGGGCCTGCCCAACCGGGAGAGCTTCACCGAGCTGCTCAACGGCGCTTTGGCCGGCCTGGCACCGGGCACGAAGGTCGCCGTGCTGCTGGTCGACCTGGACGACTTCAAGCACGTCAACGACACTCTGGGCCACCAGATGGGCGACATGGTGCTGGCCGCGGTGGCCCGCCGGCTGGGCCCGTTCAGCGCCCAGGGCACGGTGGTGGCCCGGGTGGGCGGCGACGAGTTCGTCATGTACATGCCCGGCGCGGACGACCGGGCAGCACTGGCCCAGGCCGAGATGGCCCGGGAGGCGATCGCCCGCACCATGCGGGTGGCCACGGTCGAGCTTGCCGTGGGCGCGAGCGTCGGCATCACCGTGGAGACGGCAGCCAGCACCGACAGCCAGAGGCTGCTCAGCCACGCCGACATAGCGCTGCACCAGGCCAAGGCCGGGGCCCGAGGCACCTGCCTCTACAGTGACGGCGCCGACCGCAAGGCCCTTCGTCGCCTCCAGATGGTGGGCGAGCTGCGCCGGGCCATCGAGCACGGGGGCCTCGAGCTCCACTACCAGCCTGTGCACGACGTGGCGACCAAGCAGCTCGTCTCGTGTGAGGCCCTGGCCCGTTGGGACCACGAGAGGTTCGGCCGGGTCGCCCCGGACGAGTTCATCCCCTTGGCCGAGAGGGCCGGCCTGATCGACCCCCTCACCTGGTGGGCCCTGGACACGGCGCTGTCACAGGTCAAGCAGTGGAGACAGTCCGTGCCCGACCTGAAGGTCGCGGTCAACCTCTCGCCGCGCAGCCTGGGCCGGTCCAACCTGGTGGAGCTGGTGGACAACGCCCTGCGGCGCAACCAGGTCGGCTCCGACGCCCTTCGCCTGGAGCTCACCGAGTCCTCCCTGATGGCGGTGAAGGGAAGGGACGCGGTGCGGGCCCTGAGCGAGCTGGTCGAGCTGTCCATCGACGATTTCGGCACCAGCTGGTCCTCCCTCAAACGGCTGCGCCACCTGCCCTTTGCCGAGGTCAAGGTGGACCGCAGCTTCGTGTCCCAGATGGAGCCCGGGAGCGACGACGAGGCCATAGTGCGCTACGTCATCCAGCTGGCCCGGGGCCTGGACATCCTGGTGACGGCCGAGGGGGTCGAGACCCAGGCCACCCTGGACCACCTCGAGGCCCTGGGGTGCAACTCGGCCCAGGGCTACTACCTGGGACGGCCCGTGCCGGCCAGCGAGTTCGGGGCCGTCCTGCTGAGCGGGACGGGGGCCCCCGTGCCTGCCCGGCCCGGCGCTGCAGGCACCACCCTCATCGGCCGGAGCTGAGGAGCGGGCCGGTCAGCTCCCCTCCTCGGCCGCCGGCGCCGGCGCCAGTGGGGACGGAGCTGCCGGGTGGGCAGGTGGCACAAAGTGACGACCGCGGCCGTCCGGGCGCAACCTGATGAGCAGGCCCGGCCCCACCACCGTCAGCAGGCCGAGGGCGAGGACACCCGACACCACGAAGCTCGTGGGCACCCCGGCGGCTCCGGCAACCAGGCCACCCGTCAGCGCACCGAGGGGCGCTGCGAGGCCCACCACCAGGCGGTGCACGCTGAACGCCCGACCGTAGAACTGGGGCGGCACCAGGCGCTGGCGGGCAGTCGAGGAGGCCACGCTGGCCGTGGCGGCCCCGAGCTCCTGGGCCCCCAACACGACCACGGCCAATGGCCACCAGCGCACCAGGGACAGGCCGACGAAGCTCAGCCCGCACAGTGCGCCCCCGCTCACAAGGACCGCAGCCGAGCCGAACCGGCGCTGCAGGGGGGCGCCGACGTAGAGGCCGAGCATCCCCAGCGATGCCGCCAGGGCCACGAAGAGCCCGTACAGGCCTCCCCCCAGGTGCAGCTGGCGGCGGCCGAAGAGCACCAGGAGACCGAAGACGGCGTTCTGGCTGAAGCCAACCGAGGCCACCACCATGGTCACCCGCCACAGGGCCGGGGTCGAGCGGTAGGCACGGAACCCCTCGGCCACCTGTTCGCGCCAGGGCCCGGTCCGACTGGGCAGCACCGTGCCGCCGGCCGGCGCCCCCCGCCCGGGCGCCCGCCGCCCCGGGGCGGAGAGCATGGCAGCCGCCGCCACGAAGCTGAGCGAGTCCCCGAGGAAAGGTAGGCGCTGGGACACCGAGAAGACGAGGCCCCCCACCGCAGGCCCCACGAACTGCTCCCCGCCCCCGCTGGCCAACATCAGGCTGCTGTTGCCCATGGCCAGGTCAGAAGGCGCAACCAGGGACGGCACGACCGCCTGCGCGGCCAGGCCGTAAACGACATCGGCAGCCGACACCGCTACGGCCACCGCGTAGAGCACGCTCAGGCGGGCACTGCCCCAGGTGAGGTCGGCCACCAGCAGGGCCAGGGCCACCCCGGCCACGAGCATGCACACGATCATCACCCGGTGACGCTCGTAGCGGTCCACCACCACACCACCGGGCACAGCGAAGACGGCGCGGGCGAGCCGGCTGGCCACCACCACACCGGCGATGGCCACCGGGTCGCGGGTCAGGGTCAGAGCGAGCAGCGGCAATGCGACCGTGAGCAAGCCGTCACCGAGCGACGACACGGCCGTAGCCCACCAGAGCCGCCGGAAGCGGGGCCCCAGGGCAGCTCTCCTTGCGCCGAGCACACGAGAACGCTAACAAGCGCCGGGGACCGGTGCAGACGCGCCGGCAGGCCGGCGGCTGCCGTTATGCTCACCTCCGTTCAAGCTGGGGACCGAACTGGAGGCCAAATGACGCTGCCCACCCGACCGCTGGGCAAGACAGGTATGGAGATCACCACCGTAGGCTTCGGCGCCTGGGCGGCCGGGGGCGGTGGGTGGGCCTATTCGTGGGGCCCGCAGGACGACGAGCAATCGGTCGCAGCCATCCGCCACGCCGTCGCAGCCGGCATCAACTGGGTCGACACGGCGGCCGTTTACGGCCTGGGGCATTCCGAGGAAGTCGTCGCCAAGGCCATGGAGGGCATCCCCCAGGCCGACCGGCCCTACATATTCACCAAGTGCGGCCTGCGTTGGGACGACAAAGACCCCTACGCCCCGGCCCGCCGGGTCGGGAGCCCCGCCAGCCTTGCCGAGGAGGTCGAGGCCTCCCTGCGCCGCCTGCAGGTGGAGACCATCGACCTCTACCAGATGCACTGGCCGGCCGAGGACGGGGCCGCCCTGGAGGACTACTGGGGGGCACTGCTGGAGCTCAAGCAACAGGGCAAGATCCGGGCCGCCGGCCTCAGCAACCACGATGTCGCCCAGCTGAGCCGTGCCGAGGCGCTGGGCCATGTGGACAGCCTGCAGCCACCCTTCTCGGCCATCCGACGGGCCTCGGCAGCCGAGATCGGCTGGTGCGCCGAGCACTCCACCGGCGTCATCGTCTACAGCCCCATGCAGGCCGGCCTGCTCACCGGCGCGTTCGACGAGCAGCGGGCAGCCAGCTTGCACAAGGACGACTGGCGGGCCGGCAACCCCGAGTTCCAGGGCGAGCGGCTGCGCCGCAACCTGGCCCTGGCTGCCGCCCTGCGGCCCGTGGCCGAGCGCCACAGCACCACCACCGCGGCCGTGGCCATCGCCTGGACGCTGGCCTGGGAGGGCGTCACCGGGGCCATCGTCGGTGCCCGTAGCCCGGAACAGGTCGACGGCTGGTTGCCGGCGGCGGGCCTGGTGCTGACCGGGCAGGACC
Organism: Actinomycetes bacterium; assembly: GCA_021850325.1. Lineage (GTDB taxonomy): Bacteria > Actinomycetota > Acidimicrobiia > Acidimicrobiales > Palsa-688 > JAJZMF01. Next base: position 149,204 of record JAJZMF010000004.1, on the reverse strand, counting down.
TGGAGGAGATCGGGGCGGCCATCGGCTCCACCGGCGCCGGGGAGGGGCCTGCCCTGCCGCGGGCACGGGCCTAGGGCCTGCAGGCCGACGCTCCTGGCCCAACCGGGCGGGCGGTAACTGCTGCCCGCCCGGTTGTCGCGCCCTGGGCATTCCCTCGAACTGGACGTAAAGCATGAAGCCCAAGCCGGGGACGACGGGCCCCAAGACAGCGACCGGCACCCCAGGACCAGGCCGGCCGGCCGAGGGCGGCTACCACGGACGCCTCGACCGCCGCCTGGTAGCCGTCATGGCCCTGGCCACCGGCCTCTCGGTGGCAAGCAACTACTACGCCCAGCCCCTGCTACCCGATATCTCCCGCTCGTTCGGGGTCGGCTCGGGTGCCGTGGGCCTGGTGGTCACCGCGGCCCAGGCTGGTTACGCGCTTGGCCTGGTGCTGCTCCTCCCCCTGGGGGACCTGCTCGAGCGCCGAAGGCTCGTGGTCACCCTCTCGTTCGCCACGGCCGCCGCCCTGGCCTGGCTGGGGTCAGCGGGCAGCCTGAGCATGCTGCTACCGGCCGCCTTCGTCGTGGGGACGGTGTCCGTCCTGGCCCAGGTCCTGGTGCCCTTCGCCGCGAGCCTGGCCGGCGACGCCGAGCGGGGACGGGTGGTGGGCATGGTCATGAGCGGGCTGCTGGTGGGGGTCCTCCTGGCCCGCACCGCCGCCGGGTGGTTGGCCGAGACCGGTTCGTGGCGGGTCGTGTACTTCGTGGCCGCGGTGGGCATGGTCGCCCTGGCCGGGGTCCTCCAGTGGCGCCTGCCCCGCTCCCGTCAGCCGAGCGGGCTGAGCTACCCCCGCCTGGTCGCCTCGGTGGTGGGGCTGTTGCGGGACGAACCGGTGCTCAGGTTGCGCAGCGCCTTCGGGATGTCCTCGTTCGGCACCTTCAGTGTGCTGTGGACCTCCCTGGCGTTCCTGCTCGCCCACCGGTACCACTACTCCCCCGGGGTCATCGGGATGTTCGGGCTCGTCGGGGCTGCCGGTGCCATGTCTGCCAGCCTGGCCGGGCGCCTGGCCGACCGGGGTTGGCAGTGGCCCGTGACCGGTGCCTGCGGCGCCCTCCTGGTGCTGTCCTGGGGAGCCCTCTGGGCGGGGGCTGGCTCCTTGCTCTGGCTCCTGGTGGGCCTGGTCGTCGTCGACTTCGCGGCCCAAGGGCTGCACATCACCAACCAGTCACAGATATACCGCCTCCGGCCCGAGGCCCGTAGCCGGCTGACGGCGGCGTACATGTTCTCCTACTTCCTGGGCGGGACGGTCGGGTCGGTCCTCTCGGCCACGCTCTACGGAGCCTTCGGATGGGACGGCGCCTGCCTGGCGGGCGCGGGCTTCGGCTCAGCTGCGTTCATCCTGTGGGCCATGTCCTCCCTGGCCTCACGCCGCTCGCCGGCCGCCTGGGCCGGGCCCGAAGGGGCGCCGGTCAGCCGGCCTGGACCGAGCTGAGACGGGCCAGCTTGCGCCCGAACTTGAGGTAGGCCGACGCACCGGCGGCACCGGGCCGGCTCGCCAGCAGGTCTGCCAGCGGTGTGCGCAGGTCGTCCGGGCCGAGCAGGTACTGCTCCTGGCCGTGCGCACCGGGCGCTTCGAGGACCAGGCGCAGGCCCTTCTGCTCAGCCACCCGGCGCACCTCCGAGTTGCTCGAGGCAAAGCCGAGGGACTTGACCGCCTCGGCCAGGACCAGGTCGAGCCGGTCCACCTGGGGCAGGTCCTCCACCTCGGCGAACCGGCGGCTGGAGAACTGCGCCACGAACTCCTCACGTGCCCGCATGGCGGCCTCCACACCGTGCAGTGCGGCCGTCACCTCGCCGGCCAGGACCTTCTTGGCGTCCATGGGGTGCACGGCACCCTCGGCCACCCGACGTCCGAGCAGTTCCAGCTCGGTGCCCTGCCACTCCGAGAGCGCCTTCAGGTAGGGCACGACCAGGCGGTCCGGGACCGACATGAGCTTGCCGAAGATCTCCGTCGCCGGTGCCGTGAGCGGGACGTAGTTGCCCCGGGACTTGCTCATCTTGGCACCCGTGCCGTCCGTGCCCTCCAGGAGGGGGACGGCGGCGACGAGCTCAGCCTCCTGTCCGCATATCTCCATCACCTTGCGGCACATCTGCATGTTGAGGAACTGGTCGATGCCGCCCACCTCGAGGTCACAGGCCACCTCGACCGAATCCAGGGCCATGGCCACCGAGTACAACAGCTCGGCCAGCGACAGGCTGTGGCCGGCAGCCAGGCGGGTGCGGAAGTCCTCTCTCTGCAGCGACATGGACACCGGCACGTGCGCCGTCACCTCGATCAGGCGGGGCAGGCTCACCTGGCGCAACCAGTCCCCGTTGTGGCGGAACTCGGCCGCCGAGAAGTCGAAGAAGGGCGACACCTGGGACCGGTAGGTGGCCAGGTTGCGGGCTATGTCCTCGTCGCTCAGAGGAGGCCTTTCGTCGGAGCGGCCGCTCGGGTCCCCGATCTTGGCCGTGACGTCCCCGACGATGAAGACCACCCGGTGGCCCATGCGCTGGAAACGGCTCAGGAGCATCATGGGCACGGCGTGGCCGAGGTGCACCTCTGCCCCCGTGGGGTCGATGCCGAACTTGGCCACGAAGCGCCGACCGTCCCGACCGGCCACCTCCACCCGCTCGGCCAGGGCTTGGGCCGAGGGCTGCAGCTGCTGGCACCGTGAGCCCACCAGGGCTGCCTGCTCGGCGGGCTCCAGGTCGGACAGGTCCATCCTGCGACGCTCGTAGGTAAGGGCGAGCAGCGTCGCAACATCGGCCTCGGCGGACAGGCTGGCACCCGCCAGCAGCCGGGTGACCTGTTCTACGGACCTGCTAAGACGGCTCATCTCGCTCCTCGGGTGCGCAGGCGGCCCAGGGGTGGGGAGCCCAAGCCTAGTTGGCGACCACCGGGGCCAGGCCTGAGGTGGCCCAGGTAGGGGCTCCCGCCGCCCTGTGCCACTAGCCTGGCAACGATGGGACTGCTCACCTGGCACAGCCGGCCCGCCCTGCGACGCCCGGTACTTGTGGCCGCTTTCGAGGGGTGGAACGACGCCGGTAACGCGGCGTCAGGCACAGTGGCCTACCTCTCGCGCCGGTGGCACGCGGAGACCTTCGCCGCCTTCGACTCCGAGGACCTCTTCGACTTCACCTCGGCCCGTCCCCAGGTGCGGCTGGAGTCCGGGCAGACCCGCCGCCTGGAATGGCCCAGGCTGGAGCTGGCCCACGCCGCCCTGCCCGGCCTCGAGCAGGACGTCGTGCTCCTCTCCGGGCCCGAGCCCCAGTTGCGCTGGAGGAGCTTCGCCGAAGAGCTGCGGGGAGCGGTCACCGACCTCGCGGTGTCCACCGCGGTGCTGGTCGGGGCCCTGCTCGCCGACGTCCCGCACACCCGTCCGGTGCGCATCAGCGGAGGAGCCGCCACTCCCGAGCTCGCCTCGCTGGCCCAGGTGGAGCCTTCGTACTACGAGGGGCCGACCGGCATCGTCGGGGTGGTGGCGGACACGCTGGCCCAGGCGGGCGTGCCCACCGTGTCCCTCTGGGCCAGCGTGCCCCACTACGTCTCCCAGAGCTCCTCCCCCAAGGCCACGCTCGCCCTGGTCGAGCGGACCGTGCACATCCTCGGTTCCACGGTCGACCTGGTTGAGCTGCAGATAGCCACCGCCGCCTACGAGCGCCAGGTCGACGACCTCGTTGCCTCGGACGAGGAAGCGTCGGCCTACGTCACCCGCCTCGAGGAGCAGGACGAGGACGCCGAACGCGACCGCGCCCAGAGCGACGAGAGCCCCAAGCTCGGGCCCGCTTCAGGTGAGCGCCTGGCCGCCGAGGTGGAGCGCTACCTGCGCGAGCACCGCCGGGAGTAGGGGCCGGGCCCGGGCCGGACCAGGGCCGGCCCCCCGCCTGGGGGCGCAGCGGCCGCTGTAGCCTGCCAGACATGGCCAATTGCCCGCACGGGTTCCCAGAGGGCCAGTGCATGATCTGTCGCACGCTCAGTTCGTCTTCTCCCGGCAACGGCGCCACCCTGGCCACCGCCACCCGTTCGGGTCGCCGGTCCAGGGCGGCACAGGCGCCGCTGGTCTCCCCCGGAGGGGCCGAGGTCCACGCACCCAGCCGCCCCTTGAGGCACCAGCTCCTGGCCATCCTGGCCGTCGTGGTGCTGGGGGGTACCGCCCTGTGGGCGTTCAGCGGCCTCTTCTCCCTCGCCTTCCACATCGGGGAGCTGGTGGCGGTCGCGCTCGTAGCGGGGTGGGCCGGCTACCGGGCCGGGCACTTCCAGGGCCGACGCAGCCATTGACGGCCCGGGGGACCGGGGCGTGAGCCCACCCGCGGGGGGAGAGGACGCGCCTTCGAGCGGGCGCCGGCGACGGCTGCTGGTGCTGGCCGTGTGCTCGCTCAGCCTGTTCATGGTCACCCTGGACAACACCATCGTCAACGTCGCCCTGCCGTCGCTGCAGGCCCAGTTCCATGCCACGGTCTCCCAGTTGCAGTGGGTGGCCGACGCCTACCTGGTGGTGCTGGCCGCCCTGCTCCTATTTGCCGGCTCCCTGGGCGACCGCTTCGGGCGCAGGCGCATGCTGCGCACGGGCCTCGCCCTGTTCGGCCTGGGCTCCCTGGCCTGCAGCCTCTCGGTCAACCTGCCCATGCTGATCGGGTTCCGCATGGTGCAGGCCTGCGGCGGGTGCATGCTCAACCCGAACTCGCTCTCCATCATCTCCAACACCTTCCGGGACCCCCGCGAACGGGCGAGCGCCATCGGGATCTGGGGCGGCGTGGTCGGGATCAGCACTGCCGCCGGGCCCATCCTCGGCGGCGGGCTCATCCAGGCCATCGACTGGCGCTCCATCTTCTGGGTCAACGTGCCCGTGGTCGTCCTGGCACTGGTGGGGATAGCCCTGTACGTGCCCGAGTCCAAGTCCGAGCACCCCCGGCGCCTCGACCCCCTGGGCCAGGTGGTCGCCATCGTGGTGCTGGCCGCTCTCACCTACGGGATCATCGAGGGGCCGTCCAAGGGCTGGGGCAGCTGGCAGATCCTCGGGTGCGCAGCCGCGACCGTGGTGGGCACGACCCTGTTCCTCACCCTGGAGCGCCGTCAGCACCAGCCCCTCCTGGAGCTCAGGTTCTTCCGGAGCCCCCCGTTCTCGGGGGCGACGGCGATCGCCACCCTGGCCTTCGTGGTCCTGGCCGGATGGCTTTTCGTCAACACGCTCTACCTGCAGGAGGTCCGCAACTACTCCCCCCTCATGGCCGGCGTGGCGGCCCTACCGGCGACCATCGTCATCGTGGTGGTGGCGCCGCTTACCGGCCACATCGTCGGGCGCCGGGGCACGCGTGCTCCGCTCAGCCTGGCGGGCCTGTCGCTGGCGGTCGGCACCGGCCTGCTGGCCCTGGTGACCCCGACCTCCTCCTACCTCTACCTGGCCGTGGCCTACCTGTTCATAGGGCTGGGTTTCGGCATGGTCAACCCGCCCATAACCAACACCGCCGTGAGCGGCATGCCCCTGTCCCAGGCCGGCGTGGCTGCTGCCGTGGCCAGCACGGCCCGCCAGGTGGGCAGCGTGCTCGGGGTGGCCGTCCTGGGCTCGGTCGTGACCGCCGGGATGCGTAGCCAGGTCGCCCGAAGGCTCGCCTCCAGTCACCTGCCCCGCTCCGTCCAGGCGCACCTGATCGCCACCAGCACGGGCACAGGAGGCCTGGAGGGCCACAACCTGCCCCCGGCCGCTCAGCGCCTGGTGGGCGCGGCGTTCTCGACCGCCACCCACGCCGGGTGGCTCGTCGCTGCCGCCTGCGGTCTGGTGGTGGCTTTGCTCGCCTACCTGACGGCAAGCCCGCGGGCACTCGCCGCCGCCCAGCGTGTGATGAGCCACAACGCCGGCGCCATGGGTGCTCAGCCCGCGGCTTCCTCCGCCCCGTAGGCGGCGTAGCCGGTCCGCTCCAGTTCCAGGGCCAGCTCGGGGCCACCGCTGTCCACAACGCGCCCGGCTCGCAGGACGTGGACCCTGGCCACGGGCAGCTCGGCCAGCAGGCGTTGGTAATGCGTGATGGCGAGCACGGCCATGCCGGTCTCGGTCGCCAGCTGCGCCACCCGCCGGGAGACCGCTCGCAGGGCGTCGACGTCGAGCCCACTGTCGATCTCGTCCAGCACCGCCACCCGGGGCCTCAGCACGCCGAGCTGGACGACCTCGTTGCGCTTACGCTCACCACCGGAGAGGTCGACGTTGAGCGGACGGCTGAGGAACACCTCGTCCAAGCCGACCGCAGCGGCCTCCTCGGCGATGCGTGCGGCAACGTCCTCCCCGCCCCGGCCCGAGGCCCGCAGGGCCTCTCCCAGGGCACCGGCCATGCTGACGCCGGGGACCTCGACCGGGTACTGCATCCCGAGGAACAACCCGGCCTGCGCCCTCTGCCAGGCCGGCTTGCCCAGCAGCTCGACGCCGTCCAGGCGCACGCTCCCGCCTGTCACCTCGTACCCGGGGCGCCCGGCGATCACATGGGAGAGAGTGGACTTGCCCGAGCCGTTCGGGCCCATGACGGCATGCACCTCACCGCTGCTGACGGTCAGGTCCACGCCCCGCAGGATCTCCCGGCCGGCAACATCGGCCCGCAGGCCTTCGACCACCAGCTCGCTCACTCGACCGTCACCACCACTTCGCCGCCCTCCACCCTCGTCTCGTAGACCTGGACCGGCCTGGTGGCCGGGAAGCATGTCGGTGCCCCGTCCTCCAGGGAGAACGTGCTGCCGTGCTTGGTGCACTCGACGGTGCGCTCATGGGCCGACACCTCGCCCTCGGACAGCCGCCAGCTCTGGTGGCTGCACCGGTCGGCCAATGCGTAGACCTGTGCGCCCAGGCGGACCAGGCATATACCGTGACGACCGCCCTCCACCCTCACCGCTAAAGCCTCGGGGAGCTCGGCCAGCTTCACCCGTACCTCCCGGCGCTGGCCACCCTGGTCCTGCTCTGAGGCAGCGGTGCCGTCCTGGTCGACCGCCATCAGAGCGCCGCCCCAAGGCCTGCTGCGTCCAGTTTGTCGGCCAGGGCCGCCCGCAACGGGGCCACGAGCCCTCCCACGGGGAACCTCTCCAGGACCTCGTCCATGAACCCGAGGGCGATCAGGCGTTGCGCCGTGGTGGTGGGGACGCCCCGGCTCTCCAGGTAGAACAGCTGCGACTCGTCGATCGGCCCCACCGCTGAGGCATGCGAGCAGCGGACGTCGTTGTCCTCGATCTCCAGGTTGGGCACCGAGTCGGCCTGGGCCCCGTCGGAGAGCACGAGGTTGCGGTTGGTCTGGAAGGCGTTGGTCCCCTTGGCCCCTTTCTCCACCCGGATCAGCCCGGAGTAGACCGAGTGGGAGGTACCGGCCACGGCGCCTTTGAACAGCAGTGACGAGCGGGCCCGGGGCGCTGCGTGGTGCTGCACGGTACGCAGGTCGTGCATCTGGTGGCCGGTGCCGAAGTAGGCAGCCAGCAGCTCGCTCTCCCCACCCGGGCCATCGAGGACCGAACCGGTGCGCAGGCGGGCGTACTCGCCACCGAGGGAGACCGACATGGAGCGCAGGGAGGCGTCCCGGCTGACCCGGCTCGACTGGTTGCCGACCTGCCACGACCGCGGTCCCAACAGCTGGACCTGCCCGTAGCCGAGCCGGGCGCCCGCGGCCAGGTCCAGTTCGGTCACCGGCACGACGAGGACGTCGCCCTCAGCCGATGCCACGACCTCGACGACCCGGAGCGAGGCTGCGGGGCCGAGCTCCACCTGGAGGCGCGGAAGCACGACCGACCCCTCCCCCTCCAGCCAGTGCACCACCACCAGCGGGGCAGCCACGTCCACACCGGCGCCCACCCGGGCCCGGCACGGTGCCTCGCACAGGGCGGCATTGAGGGCCAGGAAGCTGTCCGGGGCCGGGCCCGAGGCCGGTGGACGGAGGTCTCCCTGCTCCCCGAAAGGGCCGGGACCGGGGCTGTCCACCTCCAGGCCCTGCTGAGGGCCGACCAGGTTCAGGGAGGCCCCGTTGTGCACCACGGCCACGGTCGCCCCCTCTCCGGCGGCCGCTACGAGCGCCTGCACGTGCGAGGGCAGGTCGGCCAGGCCCAAGGGGGCGCTGCGGCCCGGCTGTGGTGGCGTGTAACGCGACAGGTCGAGGTCGTCTATTCGGCTGTAACGCCAGATCTCCTCGGACTCGCTGGGCGCGGCCGATGAGCTGAAGCGCTCCCAGGCCGCCAGGCGCAGCTCACGCAACCACTCCGGGCCGGGCAGGAGGGAGACATGGCTGGCGTCGATCTCGCTCAGGACAGGTAAAGCCACGATGGCGCACAGCATAGGCGGTGGAAGAGTGGCAACCTGGCTGTGTGCCCAATGTGACGCCCGTGCCCCGGGCCCCGGGCCCAGTCAGGTCGGGCGGAGCACAGGCGGGCTCCCCTTGAGGTGGCCGGGGCAGGTTTTTGCAGCAGGAACAGCCATCTTGTCGATGGTGCCGCTCAGCATCGGGCCCTCGCGGGGCCCGGCAGCTGTCCCCACCCCGCCGCCCTCCCGGCCCACCGCTCAACTCGTGGTGACCACCCGCTCATCGGGCACAGTCAGCCCCTACCTCTTCGGCGCCAACCTGCTCTGGCCCTACGACGCCGAGGGTGCTTTCGACCCACGGACGGGCCATTTTTACCCGGCGTTCCTTCATGCCCTGACGGAGCTGCACATCAGCGCCCTCCGCTACCCGGGGGGCACGACCGCCGACAGTTTCCAGTGGCAGAGGGCCATAGGGCCCCAGGCCCGGCGCCGGCTCAACGAGCCCTTCGGCATGCAGGCCGCCGTTCTCTCCGATGTCTGTTGCAAGCTCAGCCTCCCGGTACCTTCGACGGTGGGCCCGGACCAGTTCGGCCGGCTGCTGCAGCACACCGGGGCGGTCGGGGACGTGACAGTGAACTTCGTCACCGGGAACGCCAGGCAGGCTGCGGAACTTGTCGCCTACATGACCGCCCCCCTGCCCCGGCACCCGACCGGCAACCGTGCCAACACGGGTTACTGGGCCGAGCTGCGCGCCCGCAACGGGCACCCCGGCCCCTACAACGTGCGCTACTGGGAGGTGGGCAACGAACAGGACGGTCCCGGCCAGTACGGGTGGCGGTCAGGGGCGCTGGTCTCGTTCGGCCACCACGTCGGGCACTGCAGCCCGTCCGAAGTGCCGGACTGCCTCTACGCGTTCGGCGGCACCACCCGCTTCGTCCGTGAACCGGTGGGCCTCTTTGCCGACCAGCTGCCACAAGCCACCCTGTCATCGGGCCGTCAGCACCAGGTTTTCTACGCCTACTTCCCTCCCGTCGTCCCCGCCAGCCAGACGGTGTACGTGGCGGGCCGGCCCTGGCACGAGGTGCACCGCCTCTCGACGGTCGGCCCCGGTGCCCACGCGTACAGTTTTCGGCCCTCGAGCGGCGCCATAGCCTTCGGCAACGGCAGGCACGGGGCCGTGCCCGCGGCGGGGGCGCCCATCTCCATCAGCTATATGTCAGGGCCCCATGACGGTTTTGTCGAGTTCTACGCAGCGATGAAAAAGGTCGCCCCCCACGCACAGATCTGCGAGTCCGACGAAGCCAGGGCCAACTTCTTCCGCCTGATGGGCCATCGCTACCCCTACGACTGCATAGAGCTCCACGAGTACGCCCGGCCCCTCGACCTCACAGCGCCCATGACGGCCTACGAACGCCAGCTCATGACCACCCCCGCTCTCGAGGGGGCGCGTGTGGGCCGGGTGGAGGCCGCAGCGAGGCGCTACTCCGGCCGCCGGCCCCCGGTGGTTGTCACCGAGTACGGCCAACTGGTCACACCCATGCCGGCCGCCGACCCCCGGTTCAACCTCTCCCTGGACGAGGGGTTGCTGGTGGCCTCCCAGCTCAGGCAATGGATCCTGCACCATGTGCCACTGGCCGAGAAGTACCTTGCCGTGGCTTCAGCTTTCCGGCACCGCTACCCGGTGACCCTGCGTTCGGCCGCCAGCCCCGTGATCGACAGCGCCATGGTCGCCGGTGCCGGCGGCAGGTTCGTGGTGGAGCCCAGCGGCCAGGCGGTGGCCATGATGTCGGCCCTGGCCGGCGGGCGCCTGCTCGCGTACCACCTGGACCACGGGCCTGTCATGCCCACCGGGGGCAGTGGTGCCGTGGCGGTGCTCCAACCCGTGGCAGCCCAGGTCGGCGACCGGGCCTACGTGGCAGTGATAAACACCGACCCCTACGCCCCCGTACGGGCCCGTGTCAGCTTCCCCGGCCGGCGCCTGGTACCCGACGTCACGGCCACCGTGCTCGACGGGCCGGGGCCACTGGCCTTCAACACCCCGACCAGGGCAGCGACCGTGACGGCCGACATCTCCCGCTGGCACCTGCACGGCGACAGCTTCGGCTGGCGTTTCCCGGCGCACTCACTGACCCTGCTGGAGGCGACGACACGGCCCTGACCTCGGGTGGCACTGACCTCCGGTGGCCCTGCCGGGCCACCTGCGGGCCAGGCTCAGAGGCGGTCCATGTCCACCAGGACGCGCCGGTGGTCGTCCACGTCGTAGCGCACGGGCAGGATGGCCCCCACCTTGACCCGGGCCCGGTGCTCGGGAGTGGGGAAGGCGACCCGCGTGGTGACCTCGAACGCCTCGGCACCCTCGGGCTCGACCTGTAGGGTCAGGCGGCTCCGGGTGACCGGCCCCAGTGTCCGCTCGTCCACCACCGAGATGACCTTGGCCTGGGCCGAACCACCGAGCGGCTTGATGTCGGCCAGAGGCACGACCGGTTCAGAGGGCTCCTCGGGCACCGGGGCCTGGGCTTCCGTGCCGCCGGGACGGCGGTCCCGCGCACGGGCGGCCCGGTCACGGGGTGGGCGACGCCCCTCCTTCTCGGGCTGCCTCCCACTGCTGGGAGCAGCAGGCGGGTGGCTCGGCTCGCTCGGCGGGCGGGCCGGCCTCGCCCTGGCCGTGGGCACGCCGCTGGCTTGGAACGGGCCCTGTGCGTTGACCGCGAGCGACACCACCGCCACGACCACGACCAGCATGACCGCCAAGGCGAGCGCCGCTCCCACGTAGACGATTGTAGGAGCGCCCACCCGCTCCGGCGCGCTCACAGCACCCGGCCCGAGCCGGCCCCTGCTCGAGCGCCCGGGAGCAGGCCGCCTCAGGGGCCCAGCGGCTCAGCCGACGCTGCCCTCCATCTGCAGCTCGATCAGGCGGCTCCACTCGACGGCGTACTCCATGGGCAGCGTGCGTGTCACCGGTTCGATGAAGCCGTTGACGATCATGCTCATCGCCTGCTGCTCGGATAGGCCCCGGCTCATCAGGTAGAAGAGCTGGTCCTCTCCCACCTTGGAGATCGTCGCCTCATGGCCCACCTGGGCGTCGTGCTCGCCGAACTCGATATAGGGGTAGGTGTCGGAGCGGGAACGCTCGTCCAACAGCAGGGCGTCGCAACGGACAAAGCTCTTGGAGCGCTTGGCCCCCTCCTCGAAGCGAACCAGGCCCCGGTACGAAGTGCGCCCGGCGTCCTTGGAGATGGACTTGGAGATGATGGTGGACGTGGTCTCCGGGGCGGCGTGGACCATCTTGGCCCCCGCGTCCTGGTGCTGGCCGGCACCGGCGTAGGCCACCGAGAGCACCTCCCCCGAAGCCTTGGGGCCCACCAGGTAGACGGCCGGGTACTTCATGGTGAGCTGGCTGCCGATGTTGCCGTCGATCCACTCCATACGGGCCTCGGCCTCCGCCACCGCCCGCTTGGTGACCAGGTTGTAGACGTTGTTGGACCAGTTCTGGATGGTGGTGTAGGTGACCCGGCTGGAGGGTTTGCAGATGATCTCGACCACCGCGGAGTGCAGCGAGTCGGAGGTGTAGACCGGGGCCGAGCACCCCTCGATGTAGTGGACCTGGGCGCCCTCGTCGGCGATGATGAGGGTCCTCTCGAACTGCCCCATGTTCTCGGTGTTGATCCGGAAGTAGGCCTGGAGCGGCATGTCGACCTTGACCCCGGGCGGTACGTAGATGAACGAGCCACCCGACCACACGGCCGAGTTCAGGGCGGCGAACTTGTTGTCGTTTGCCGGTATGACCGTCCCGAAGTAGCGCTTCACCAGGTCGGGGTACTCGCGCAGGGCGGTGTCCATGTCGCAGAAGATGACTCCCTGACGGGCGAGCTCGTCCCGGTTGCGGTGGTAGACGACCTCGCTCTCGTACTGTGCGGTCACCCCGGCCAGGTACTTGCGCTCCGCCTCGGGTATGCCCAGCTTGTCGTAGGTCGCCTTCACGGGCTCGGGCAGCTGGTCCCAGGCACTGACCTGCTTCTCCACCGGTTTGATGTAGTAGAAGATGTCGGAGAAGTCGATGCCCGAGAGGTCCCCGCCCCAGGTGGGCATGGGCCGCCGCTCGAAGTAGCGCAGGGCCTTCAACCGGCGTTGTGTCATCCACTCGGGCTCGCCCTTCATCCACGACATCTCGCGGACGATGTCCTCGTTCAGGCCCTTCTTGGGCTTGAAGACGTAGAAGTCCTCCACGTCGCTCCAGCCCAGCTGGTAGCGGCCGAGGTCGAGTTCCTGTGCAGTAGTGGCCATGGTCGTCCCCTTCGTGGGATTTCTCCTACGCCGATAGTAACAACCCTGCGGGACTGGCGGGGGACAACCGTCGGCGCCCTCCCAGGCGAGCGGGCCGGGCCCTCAGGAAGCCTGGCGGGCCGGCTCGAGCGGCCGGTTGGCGTCGTCGCAGAAGACGACACGGGGTTGGTGGCCGGCCAGTTCGGCGTCCTCGTAGTCGGCGTAGGTCAGCAGGATCACCTTGTCGCCGGGGACAACCAGGCGGGCCGCCGCTCCGTTGAGGCAGATCTCGCCCGGCTCACCCACGATGGCGTAGGTCTCGAAGCGGGCGCCGTTGTCGATGTCGAGCACCGCCACCTGCTCCCATTCCCGCACATCGGCCAGGCGCATGAGCTCGGGGCTGATGCTGACCGAGCCCACGTACGCGATGTTGGCCCCGGTCACGGTGGCACGGTGGATCTTGCTCTTCAGCATTCGCCGGCGCATAACAGCGTCAGTGTACCGTCGGCCACCAGGGCCACAGTTCGGCCGCCATCTCCCGCGCCGCTGCCAGGGTGGCGTCGGCGTGCGGGTCTCCCACCATGACGGCGAGCAGGCGCCGGCCGCCCTCGCTGTCCGGGCACGAGGCAACCCGGTTGCCCAGGGTGGCCGAAGCCCGGTCCATGAGCACAACAGGTACCCCGGACACCACCATGCGTGACGCTTCGTCGTAATCTGGAGTCAGGTTCGCACCACGCGCAGCCATCTAGTAGGAAGATCGTGCCACAGTTGAACCCCGTCATGCTCCTCCACGACGCAAGCCAGCCTCCCAGCGCGCCCCGTAGGCCACAGAGCCACGTCGCCCACGGCGACGAGCGTCCCGACGACTGGCACTGGCTCGCCAACAGGGACGACCCCGAAGTGCTCGCCTACCTCGAGGCGGAGAACGCTTACACCGAGTCGCTCCTGGGGCCCACCAGGGACCTGCAGGAGGAGCTGTTCCAGCTGGTGCGTCGGCGTGTAGCGGAGACCGACGTCTCGGCACCGACCTATCACCGCGGCTACTGGTACTGGGCCCAGGCCCGGGCCGGCCAGCAGTACGCGGTCCACTGTCGTCGGCCGGACCCGAGCAGGGCCCTGTCGGCGTCGCAGGTCCTGGCGGCGGCCCGGGCCGCCCTGCCCGGCGCCGGGGTGGCCGGGGACGGCACGCCGCCTCCGGGTGGGGCCGGGGTGGCAGAAGCCGGCTCCGCCGACCTCGTCCAACTGGTGCTGGACGAGAACGAGCTGGCGGGGGACAGCGGCTACTTCGCCCTGGGCGTGTTCGACATAAGGCCCGACCAGGAGGTGCTGGCCTACGCCGTGGACCTCGACGGTTCCGAGCGCTACACCTTGCGCTTCCGGGACCTGGGCTCGGGTGACGACCTGGCCGACGTGGTGGAGGACGTCTACTACGGCTCGGCCTGGGCCACGACGGGCAAGGCCCTCTACTACGTGCGCCCGGACAAAGCCATGCGCCCCCATCAGGTGTGGCGCCACGTGCTGGGCAAGCCCGCCTCCCACGACGAGCTGGTGTTCCAGGAGGACGACGAGCGCTTCTTCGTGAACGTGGAGCTCACCCGGTCCAAGTCGTACGTGGTGGTGACGAGCAGCTCCAAGACCACCTCCGAGGTCCGCTACCTGAGCGCCGACAAGGACAAGGCCCACGCCAAGGTGGTCATGGCCCGCCGGGAGGGCGTCGAGTACAGCGTCGACCATGCCCGTCACCCCCGTCTCGGTGGTGACGCCTGGCTGGTGCGCACGAACCGGGGCCCCGGGGACGAGGAACTTGCGAACTTCGGTGCCTTCTCCCTGGCCATGGGCGCCGAGGGCCCTGCTTCCCTGCAGCCCCTCGTCCCCTACCGCCCCCAGGTCAGGGTGGAGTCCGTAGACGCCTACGCACGCCACGCCGTACTACTGGAGCGCGAGGACGGCCTCGAGCAACTGCGCGTGGTGGACCTCGCCGACCTGGACGAGCACCTGGTACGCCAGCCCGAGCCGGCGTACACCCTGGGCGTCGAAGCTTCACCTGAATGGGGCACCGACCTGCTGCGCTTCGCCTACAGCTCCCTGGTGAGCCCACCCTCCAGCATCGAGTACGACATGGGCACCCATCAGCGCAGCGTGGTCAAGCAGGCGACCGTGGGCGGTGGCTTCGACCCCTCGCACTACCGCAGCGAGCGCATCTGGGCACAGGCCCCCGACGGGGTGCGCGTGCCCATCTCCGTGGTGTGCCGGGCCGACCAGCCCCTGGACGGCTCCGCGCCCTGCCTGCTGTACGGCTACGGCAGCTACGAGATAGCCGTCGACCCCGGCTTCTCCATGACCCGCCTGAACCTGCTCGAGAGGGGTTTCGTCTTCGCCATCGCTCACGTGCGGGGCGGAGGCGAGATGGGCCGTGCCTGGTACGAGCAGGGCAAGCTGGGCCACAAGCGCAACACCTTCACCGACTTCATCGCCTGCGCCGAAAAGCTCGTCGCCGACGGCTGGACCTCCCCCGACCGGCTCGTGGCCCGGGGCGGCAGTGCCGGTGGGCTGCTCATGGGGGCGGTCACCAACCTGCGCCCCGACCTGTTCCGGGCTGTGGTCGCCGAGGTCCCCTTCGTCGACGTGGTGACGACCATGTCCGACGCCAGCCTGCCGCTCACGGTCACCGAATGGGAGGAGTGGGGCAACCCACGCGACGACGCCGAGGCCTACGCCTACATGAAGTCCTACTCCCCCTACGACAACGTGGAAGCCGTCGGGCACCCCTGGATGTACGTGACAGCAGGCCTGAACGACCCGCGCGTCGGCTACTGGGAACCGGCCAAGTGGGTGGCGAAGCTGCGTGCCGTGGGCACGGGTACCAACCCGGTGGTGCTGCGGACCGAGCTCGGCGCCGGGCACCAGGGACCTTCGGGCCGCTACGACACCTGGCGGGACGAGGCCCGGGCCCAGGCCTTCATCCTGGCGGCCGTGGGCCGCGGAGGCACCGAGCCGGGTGACCCGGCCGGAGGTGGGGCTGACGTCGCCTGAGCCCGGGGGCCGGCGGCCCGGGAGCTGGGAAGGCCCCTGGGCCGAGTGGGTTGCGGGGCGCAGCGCCAAGGCCCGTGCCCGCCACCGCTGGCGCGAACTGGGCCAGCTGGACGCCCTGGGCCTGCACGGCACGGACAGCAACGGTAGAGCTCTTGTCCTCTTCTCCAGTAACGACTACCTCGGCTTGTCCGCCCGTCCCGAGGTGGTGGCAGCCTCCATCGACGCTGCTCAGCGATGGGGGACCGGAGCGGGGGCGGCCCGGCTGATAAGCGGTTCCCGTCCGGTGCACTCCGCGCTCGAACAGGAGCTGGCGGCCTGGAAGGGCGAGGAGGCCGCCCTGGTCTACCCGAGCGGCTACTCGGCCAACGTGGGCGCCGTACCGGCCCTGGCGGGGCCAGGGGTGCTGGTGTGCTCCGACGCCCTGAACCACGCGTCCCTGGTCGACGGGACGAGGCTGGCGCGCTCCATGGGGGCGGAGGTCGTCTCCTACCACCACGGAGAGGTGGGCGAGGTGGCCCAAGCGCTCCAGAGCTGGTCCGGGAGGGCGCTCGTACTGAGCGACCTGGTCTTCTCCATGGACGGTGACCGTGCCCCGGCAGAGGCCCTGGCCGAGGTCTGCGCTGCCCACGGGGCGCTGCTGGTGCTAGACGAGGCCCACGCCGTCCTGGACCATGCTGCAACCGAGCTGCCCTGTGACCTGCTGCGCACCGGGACGCTCTCCAAGACCCTGGGCAGCCAGGGTGGCTTCGTCGCCGGGCCGTCGGAGGTTGTCGAGCTGCTCGTCAACCGGTCACGCTCGTTCATGTTCACCACCGCCCTGGCGCCCCCGGCGGCGGCGGCGGCCCTGGCCGCCCTGCGCCTGCTCCGCTCCCCGGTGGGCGACGGACTGGTCGCCGCCCTGGGCCGGCATGCCGAGGCCCTGTGGCCCGGCCGGCCAGGCCCCTCCCCCATCGTGCCCGTGCCGTGCGGGACCGAGCAGGCGGCTCTCGCCGCTTCAGCGGAGCTGGCCCGCCGGGGGATGGTGGTGCCGGCGGTCCGTCCCCCCACCGTCCCACCGGGCACCTCCCGCCTTCGTGTCACCCTGTCCGCGGTGCACACCGACGGGGAGGTGGAGGCGTTACGGGCCGGTCTGGCCGACCTGGGCCTGCAGCCGGCACCGCTCGTGGGCTGAACCGGGCCCGGGGACCGGGCCGGCCCTCACAGCGCGCTGGGCGGGGCCAGGGCGGGCCCGTCACGCACGTCCACCACCACCCGGGGTGCTGATGCGGCCCCCGGCCCCTCCCCGCCCCGCGGGCCACGGGCCACGGCCCGGCCCACCACGTCCGTGATCTGCTCGCCCACCAGTTCGTCGCGCTCCAGCAGCGCGTCCCGCAAGGCCTCGACCACGTGGGCGTTGCTGGTGAGGGTCAGGCGGGCCACCTCCTTGGCAGAAGCCAGCATCTCCTGCGCGGCGCGTCTCGACGCCTCATCGGCCAGCACCTTGCTCACCAGGTCGCCGGGCCCGCCCGCCGCTTCAAGCGAGAGCAGGCTGTCGGCCATGCCGTAGGCACCGGCCATCTGCGCGGCCAGGCGGGTGGCCGCAGCCAGGTCACCCGACGGGCCCGTCCCTGCCTCGCCGAAGAACAGCTCCTCGGCCACCATCCCCCCCATCGAGATCGCCAGGAGCTGCTCGCACTCGCTGCGCCGGCGTGTGAAGCGTTCCTCGGTCTCCGAATGGCTGAGCAGGCCCAGGGCCTGGCTCCTCTTGATGATGGAGAGCACGTCCAGACGCCGGCCCGGGGCGACGAAGTAGGCCACGGTGGCGTGCCCGGCCTCGTGGGTGGCGATCGCCACCTTCTCGTCGGGCGAGTACCGCACAGCCTGCGTCATACCGAGCTCCGTGGTCAGACGGGCCTTGTGCACATCGTCCAGGGTCATTGCCGCCCGGCCCGCCCGCAGCGCCCACACCAGCGCCTCGTCCAACAGGTGCTCCAGCATGACGGGCGAGTAGCCGAAGGTGGAACCGGCCAGGGCGTCCCTTGCCCCGGGCGCATCGAGCTCGGGCGCGTGCGCCTTGCGCTGCAGGTAGTAGTCGATGACCTCCCGCCGCCCCTGGCGGCTCGGGATGTCGACCCTGATGGTGCGGTCGAAGCGGCCCGGGCGCAGCAACGCCGGGTCCAGGTCGGAGGCGCGGTTGGTGGCCCCGATCACCAGGAAGTTGGCCGGCTGCACGAGCCGCTTGCGCACGGTACGGGAGGCGGGCAGCCACTTGTTCAGAGCGTCGACGAGGCTGTTGAGCACCCGGGCCCCGGTGGGCGGTGCGTCGAAGGACTGCAGCTGGACGAGGAGCTCGTTGACGACGCCGGCCACACCCTCGCGGCCCGGGCCGGCTCCCATACCACCCCGTGCCGCACCGATGGCGTCGATCTCCTCGATGAACCCGATGGCGCCGCCCTCCTTGCGCGCGTAGCGCTGGAGAGCACGGAAGTAGGAACGGATCTTCTTGTTGGTCTGCCCGTAGTACATGGACTGGAAAGCCGAAGAGGACACGAAGAGGAAGGGCACACCGGCCTCGGCCGCCATGGCCTTGGCGATGTACGTCTTGCCCGTGCCCGGTGGCCCCTCGAAGAGCACAGCCCGGCGGGGCGTGCCGCCCATGGCCTCGGCGAAGGTCCGGTGCCCCAGGAACAGGTTGAGGGTCTTCACGACCTCCTCCACCACGCCCTCCGCACCGACCACGTCGTCCAACCGGACGCCGATCTCCTCGGGCCGGTAGAGCACATGCGGCGAGCGGCCCGCCATGAGCAGTGGGCCCGCCATGACTGCCGCCAGGAGGAGGACGAGCAGCAGGCCGGGGACGTAGGGGACGAAGCTGGCCGGGATCCCCGGATGGGGCAGGGAGAAGTCGGCGCCGGCCGCTGTGTACTGGGCGAAGGCCTGTGCCTGGTGGCCGGCCGTCGAGAGCGCACCGGCGCGGAAGTAGTGCACCAGGCCGGCCACGGTGCGGCCGACCACCACGACGGCCACCACGGCCAGGACCAGGACCAGGCGCTTCAGACGCGTCTGGCGGGACCGCTCCCGGGCGGCTCCCACGTCTGCGCCACGCAGGACCGTCTCCGACCCGAGCGATGCAAGTTCCACAGCGTGACCCCCTTGCGTACTTCCTGCCAGGAGCCCGAGTCTAAGTAGGGCCCCATTTGACGCCCCTCTGCCTGCACTTCATGCGTTCCTATCCCCACTTTTAGTGGGATAGCCGCCCGGTCCCCGTTCCTGTCGCCTGGCAAGCAACCAACCTGGGTACGACCTTCCCTCCGCCAACGCCGTCCCCGGGCGCCCGGCCGGACGACGCGTGCCACTAAGGTCGGTCCGGCATGGCTGAGCTGGAACTGCGCAACGACGTCTACCGCCGCCCACTGCGCACCGCACTGCACCGGCTCGGCCTGGGGGAAGGCTGGCGCTGTGCCGACGTCGGGGCGGGCGGGGGCGACGTCAGCGTTGCGCTGGCGGCCATGGTGGGGCCCACCGGGCGCATCTATGCCGTCGACATCGACCCCGGCCGGCGGGACGAGGTGGCAACAGCGGCGGCCGGCACCAGGGGAGGCCAGGTGGTGGCCATCACCCAGTCCGCTGAGGACCTGCTCCTGCCCGAGCCCGTCGACCTTGCGTTCTGCCGCTTCCTGCTGCTGCACGTCGTCGAGCCGCTCACGGTCCTGCGCCGGATGGTGGCCGCCCTGCGGCCCGGGGGTTGGCTCGTGGCCCAGGAACCGGTGACCACGGCCGGGCGCGTGGGTGGCCGTCCCATGAGCATGCCCTCGGCACGCCACGGTGACATAGGCGCGCTCCTGCCGGCCCTGGTGCGCGACGCCGGGGTCACGCTGGTGGACGCCTGGGCCGAGGCCCCGGCGGGGTGCGGGCCCGGCCCCGTCGCCGATTACCTGGAGGAGCTGACCGGGGTCAGCCCGGGCGACGACCCCATCGTCCTGCCACCCCTGGTCACCGTGGTGGGCCAGGCGCCTGAGGGCTGACGGCCCCTTCGGCCCGGGCGTCGCCCCCGGGCTGGGCCGGCCCGGCTCAGCCCGTCCAGCGCACGAGCTCGGCCGCCGCAGGGCACGTGGGGCCGGCCAGCACCTCGGCCACACTGCCTGCTCCGAGCTCGCCCACGGCAGCGGCAAAGCTACCCGCCCCCAGCAGGCCCTCGGGGCCGGTCGCCCCTGCCGCACGGGCCTCCCGCTCGTCCTCCCGGTCGGTGCCGGACAGCCCCGAGCGCCCCAGCAGGTGCTCCCAGAGCGGCGCCGGCAGCAGGGCGCCCCGGGGCACCACCACCCATACCGGCTTAGCGGCCGCCGTTGCAGCACGGACGGCGGACGCAGCGCGCCCGCCGACCAGTACCGTCGGCTCCGAGGGGTCGCCCGGGCGGGCGAAAAAGGAGCGAGGCGTGGCTCTGGCGGCCGCTGCCGTCACCAGGACCAGGTCGGCCGACCTCGGCTTCTTCTGCACCGTGGTGCCGGGGTGCCGGGCGAGGGCGGCCAGCAGTCCATGGCGGGCGGGCACCGCACAGACGGCGGACCCGTCAGGGACCGCCCGTGCCACCCGCTGGGGAGTCGGGTCCGACGCCAGATCCTCGGCCGCCTCCCAGGCCGCCTGCTCCGGGGATGGTGATGACAGGGTGCGGGCCGCCAACCACCAGGCCTGGCCGCAGGCCGGGAAGTACTCGATGAGGCGACGACAGGCCTGGACCAGGCTCCCGGGGCTGTGGCCGGCAAGGTCCCCCAGGACCTCAGCCGCCTCCTGGGCGGGGAGCTCGTCACCGACCTCCCAGCTACGGGCGAGGTAGCGGAGCTGCTCGAGCGGGTGCACTCCGGCCTCAGGTGGTGTAGTCGGCGTTGATGTGCACGTAGTCGCTCGTCAGGTCACAGCCCCACACGGTCGCCTCTGCTCCACCCGTGCCCAGCATGACATCGATCTCCACCGTCGACGACCCCATGATGCGAGCCAGGTCCGCCAGGCCATCGTCCCCCAGGCCGGCAGGGTACACGGGGAGGCCGCCGAACGCCACCGTGACCCTGCCCGGGTCGATGTCGGTGTCGTCCCAGCACTTGCCGACGGCCATCACCACCCGGCCCCAGTTGGGGTCGGCACCGTGCACGGCGGCCTTGACCAACGGCGAGTTCACCACCGCCTTGGCCACCCGTTTGGCCTGGCCGTAGTCGCGCGCCGCGCCCACCTTGACCTGCAGGAGCTTGGTGGCACCCTCTCCGTCGGCCGCCAACTGGAGAGTGAGGGAGCGGCACACCGCACCGAGCGCCGCTTCCAGGTCGCTCTCGGGTACCGCTCCGGCGGCGCCGTTGGCCAGCACGAGAGCGGTGTCGGAGGTGGAGGTGTCGGAGTCGATCGACAACGAGTTGAAGGTGGCCTCGACCACGCGTCTGAACAACGGCCTGAGCACCTCCGGTGCCACGGCGGCGTCGGTGGCCACGTAGGCAAGCATGGTCGCCATGTTGGGCTCGATCATCCCCGAGCCCTTGGCCACACCGGTCACGACGGCACGGCCCACACGGGCACTGGCCAGCTTGGGCACGGTGTCCGTGGTCATCATCGCCCGTGCCACCGCCGGCCAGTCCGCATGCGTCGGCCTGGCCAGGCCACGCAGGTAAGAGCGCAGGCGGTCCATCGGGTACGGCCGTCCGATGACCCCGGTGGAGCCCACCAGCACCTCGTCGGGCGCCAACCCGAACACTGCGCCGGCCAGGGCTGCCAGTTCGGCTGCGTCGGCGTCGCCCCGGGGCCCGTTGGCCACATTGGCGTTCTTCGACACCGTCACCACGGCCCGGGGAGACCCCGAGGCCAGGTGGGCCCGTGAAAGGGCCACGCTCGGGCCAGCGAAGAGCGAGCGGGTGAAGACGCCGTCCGCCACCACCGGGAGCTCGCTTGCTACGAGCGCGATGTCGGGGGTAGGGCCCTTGATGCCGGCGCTGCCGGCATGGGTGACGAAGCCCTGTGGCGCTTCCACACCGTCGCCGGTCAGCACAGCAGGCAGGTCGCGCAGGGAACTTGGTTCAGGCTGGGCAAGCATCGGCAACCATGATCGCGCCCCCGCCGGAGGCCCACCCGTTGCATGAACGGCCCGGGCGCGGGGAACATGAGGGGCATGTGCCTACCGTTGAGAGGACGCGGGCCACGCCGGGACGGCCCCGTCCGGGCGGAGTGAACGCACTCGAGCGGGCCCTGCGCCGGGTCGACCGGTCCCAGCAGCGCAACCGTGCTCTGCGCGTGGTGTACGCGGTGATCAAGAAGTTCGGTGACGACAACGGCGGCGTGCTGGTGGCAAGCCTCACCCACAGTGCCTTCGCCGCGCTCTTCCCCCTGCTCCTGCTCCTGGTCACCGTGCTCAGCCTGGTCCTGTCCAGTGATGCTTCACTGCGCGCACAGGTCCTGCACTCCACTCTGACCCAGTTCCCCATCATCGGCACCGACCTCGGCAACAACATCAAGGCACTGCACCGCAACAGTGCCGCCGGCCTGGTCGTCGGCGTCCTGGGCCTCGTGTGGGGCTCGATGGGACTGGCCCAGAACGGCATCTTCACCATGGAGCAGGTGTGGAACCTACCCGGCCCCCAGCGGCCCGGCTACCTGAGCCGCCTGGGCCGCAGCGCCGCGTTCCTGGTGGTGCTGGGCCTGGGCCTGGTCGTCACCACCGCCCTGGCCGCCGGTGCCCCGACAGCACATGCCTCGTTCTGGCTGGCAGTCGCCGCAGGTGCCGTGTCCGCCGTGGTCAACTTCCTCGAGTACCTGTTTGCCTTCCGTGTGCTCACCCCCCACGCCGTGCCGCTGCGAAGGCTCGTGCCGGGCTCGGTGGTGGCCGGAGCGGCCTGGACAGCCCTCCAGGAACTGGGCGGGTTCGTCGTGGGCCACTACCTGAGGCACGACAACGCCGTGTACGGCCTGTTCGGGATCGTGCTCGGGCTGCTGGCGTGGATCTACGTCCTCGTCGAGGTGACCGTGTACGCCGCCGAGCTCAACGTCGTGCTCGCCCGCCGCCTGTGGCCGAGGGCCATGGTCTCACCGCCGTTCACCGAGGCTGACCGACGCTCCCTGGCTGCGCAGGCCCACCAGAACCAGCGGCGGCCCGAACAGCACGTAGTGGTGAGCTTCGACGGGGAGGCCCTGGCGGAACAACGTGCCCGAGAGGAGTCCGCCGTGCGCCAGTTGCAACAGGAGCAGGCCGGACGGCGGGGCCGGGACGGCAGCACGCCCGGCGGCGCCGAAGACGGCCCCTGAGGCCGGTGCCGCCTCCCGCGCAGCCGGGCGGCCGTCAGGCTCAGCGGTTCAGGGCTGGAAGACCATCAGGTACAGCGAGCCCAGGAGCAGCACGTTGAACAGCCCCATGCCCAGCCCGACCCGCCGGTAGAGCGAATCGAGGGCAGCGAGCTGGGTGGGGCGGCCGGGAGGAGGCACGGGGGGTAGCTGGGCCAGCTCGAGCATCGTGCTCCGGTACTTCTTCTCCGCCGGCCGCACCAGGCCGTGCAGCAGCCCCACCATCACCAACCAGGCTGCCAGCGCGGCCCAGACCCAGGGGCGACCGAAGCTCACCGTGCCGCTGCCGACGGCCACCGCGGCCAAGCCGAACACCAGCGCCAGGTAGACGAGGGCCTCCGCCACCTGCGACACCTGCCCGAACACCGCGAGCGAACCCGCGGCGGCGGCATCCCCCCGTCTCCGGGCCAGGTCCAGCACGAACGAACGATAGAGCAGGCCACCGAACCCGCCCACGGCGCACACGACGTGCAGCAGGACCAGCAACTGGTAGCCCCAGCCGGCCGGCGCCGCCGACCCCACGGTGCTCACTTGATGATGCCGCCCCTGGTCATGGCCTCGACGTCCAGCGCCCGGTCGACCTCCTCCTCGCTGAGCAGGCCGTTCTCGAGGACGACCGTCCGCAGGTCCTTGCCCTCCGCCAGGGCCTGCTTGACCACCTTGGCCGCCTTCTCGTACCCGATGTACGGGTTCAGCGAGGTGACGATGGACGGCGAGGAGAGGGCGTAGGACCGGCACCGCTCGGTGTCGGCCTCGATACCGCTGATGCAGCGGTCAGCGAACAAGCGGGCCACGTTGGCCAGCAGGCGCACCGACTCCAGGACGTTGCGGGCCATGACCGGGAGCATCACGTTCAGCTCGAAGTTGCCGACTGCGCCGGCGAAGGCCACGGCGGCGTCGTTGCCGATGACCTGGGCGACCACCTGCGACACCGCCTCGGGGATCACGGGGTTGACCTTGCCGGGCATGATCGAGCTACCGGGCTGCAGGTCGGGGATACGCACCTCGGCCAGGCCGGCACGGGGCCCTGAGCCCATCCAGCGCAGGTCGGTGGCGCACTTGTAGAGCGACACAGCCACGGTGCGCAACGCACCCGAGGCCTCCACCAGGGCGTCACGCGAGCCCTGAGCCTCGAAGTGGTCCCGGGCTTCGCTCAACGGCAGCTGCAGCTCCCTGGCCAGCCGGCCCACCACTCGCTGGGCGAACCCGGTGGGGGCATTGAGACCTGTACCCACCGCCGTACCACCCAGCGGTAGCTCGCCGACCCTGGGCATGCAGGCCTCGAGCCGTTCGACACCGTGCTCGACGGCCGCTGCGTAGCCCCCGAACTCCTGGCCGAGCGTGACCGGGGTGGCGTCCATGAGGTGGGTACGGCCTGCCTTGACCACGCCGGCGAACTCCTCGGACTTGGCCCTCAGGGCGCCGGCCAGGTGGGCCAGGGCCGGGACCAGCGACCCGGCTATCTCGGTGGTGGCCGCCACGTGGATGGCCGAAGGGAACATGTCGTTGGAGGACTGGGACGCGTTGACGTGGTCGTTGGGGTGGACCTTGCGGCCCAACCTCTCGGTGGCCAGCGTGGCGAGCACCTCGTTCATGTTCATGTTGGTCGAGGTACCTGAACCGGTCTGGAACACGTCGACAGGGAACTCGTCGTCCCAGCGCCCCGCGGCGACCTCCTCGGCCACCCCGGCTACAGCTTGGGCCACCTCCTCGTCGAGCACACCGAGGCCCGCGTTCTCCAGGGCAGCCGCCCTCTTGAGCAGCGCAAGCCCGCGGACCAGGGAACGCTCGACCCGCTGGCCCGACACGGGGAAGTTGTCCACCGCCCGCTGGGTCTGGGCCTGCCATTTGGCCGCCAACGGCACGCGTACCTCCCCCATCGAGTCGTGCTCGGTGCGGAACGCCTCGGGCGTCGGGCTGTTCTTGGCGGGTGGAGGCTCGGCAGCGGTCATCGGCAGCAAACTACCGCCGCCGGCCGGGCGGCCGCACGGCCACGGGCGCCGTCCCCGTGCGCCCCGCACGCCCCGGGCACACGGGGGCCTAAAGGTGCCATGGGCACCAGCCGACGGAGCAGTACGCGCAACCCGCCGCCCGCCCGGCCGGGCCGCTGGCCGGTCGCCACCAGGGGCCCAGCCCTGTGACGGGGGTGACAGGTGTGGACCTTGTGACTACAGTGAGGCGAGGTAGGACGACCGTAACGGTGGCTGCATGCTCCTTCGACAGCTGAGCCCTAAGTCAGCCCTGGTGGCCCTGCTGTCCGCCTCTTGCCTCATGGCGACTTCTGCCGGGCCGGCCGGTGCCGTGACCGTGACCACGAGGTCCCACCACGGGCCGGCTGCGGGTAGTACGCCCGCCCGGGTAGCCGAGGCCCGGGACCGGGCACTGGCGGTACGGATCGCGGACCAGGTGCAGAGCAAGGGCCTCGAGCTGGCCAAACTGGCAGAGCGTGCCGATGCGGCCGGGGTCGTGGTCTCGAGCCTGCAGGCCCGGCTGCGCCGGGCTACCCGAGCCGCCGGCGGGGCTGCCAGGGAGCTTGCCGGAGCCAAGAGCGCCCTGGCCGACGAAGCGCTCGCCGCTTACACCCAGCAGGGGGCGCAGCCTCCCGCCGGAAGCCCCGGAGCGCTCACCGTGGCGGGCCAGGTAGTCAGCGGTTACGCAGAGGCGGTGCTCGACGAGCAACGCCAGGTACTCGCCGACTACGGAGCCGACCTGGCCCGTAACCGCGCCGCCGTCCGCTCGCTGAGCCGGGCACGTGCCAGCGCCGAGGTGGCCAGGGGCCGCCTGATGGTTGACAGACGAGCGGCGGCCGCCCAGCAGGCGGCACTCTCCCGGGAGCTGGCAAAGGTCAGAGGGAGGCTCGCCTCAGAGGTCGCCGCAGTGCAGGCGCAGCGGCAGGCAGAGCAACAGGCCATCGAAAAGGCCTATCTCGTGAGGACCGGCCAGCTACCGGCAACGAACGGGACAGCCACGCCCACCCACCCGGGCGGCCGGACGCCGGCGCTGAGAGCGGCGCCCCACATATCCGCCGGACCGGGCTCCTTCGCCGGGACAGCCCAGGTGGTCGTGAGCGCTGCGGCGCGCTCGACCTCCCGTGCGGGCGCACCCACCACCCAGAGCCCGACGAGCACAGCGCCGGCCACACCTGTAGTTGCCGTGCCCACGGCGAGCACCACCAGCACCACCGTGCCCACGACGACCACCGTGCCCACGACCACCACCCGGGCCAGCACCACCACCGTGCCCACGACGACCACCGTGCCCACGACGACCACCGTGCCCACCTACGCCCCTGTCACGCTCAGTACCGCGACAACGAGCAGCACCACTACCACTACGACGACCGCACCGGCGGCCACGACCACAGCACCGGCGGCCACGACCACAGCACCAGCGGCCACGACCACAGCACCAGCGGCCACGACCACAGCACCAGCGGCCACGACCACAGCACCAGCGGCCACGACCACAGCACCAGCGGCCACGACCACAGCACCAGCGGCCACGACAGGGCCGGGTGGCACGACCTCAACCACATCACCCCTGCTGCCACCCACGGGCCCGGCGTCCAACGCGCCCGCTGCCGGGTGGCAGGTCGCCCTGGCGTTCGCCGAGTCCCAGATCGGCAAGCCTTACAAATGGGCTGGAGCCGGGCCCACCAGTTACGACTGCTCCGGCCTCACCATGGTCTCGTGGTCACACGCCGGGGTGCCACTGCCCCACTCCGCCCAGTACCAGTACGACATGACCAAGCGTGTGGCCATCAGGGATCTGCGCCCGGGCGACCTGGTGTTCTTCGGCACGCCGAAAAGCGTCTACCACGTCGGGATCTACATCGGTAACGGAGAGATGGTGGACGCCCCGGACACGGGCCAGGACGTGAAGGTGCAGAGCATCTTCGAGCTCCACCTACTGGGAGGCGGGAGGGTCTAGTACCAGGACGGGCCTAGTGCAGCCCCACGGCCCTGAGGGCTAGCGCCACAGCCAAGCCGGCTCCCGCCCCGGGCAGACCGGCCCGCAGACCGAACCGGGTGAAGTCCTTCGGGCCCACGTGCACTCCCAACCGGCGAAGCGTCGACATCCAGAGCAGGCTGGCCAGCGAACCGGTCACCAGCAGCACGGGGCCCATGTTGACCCCGAGAAGGACCGCCCACAGTTCGGGACCGGGACGGTGACCGACCTTGGGCAGGGCTACCAGCAGTGCCGGCAGGTTGTTGACGAGGTTCGCCGCCAGAGCGGCGACACCGGTCTCCCGGGCCAGGCTGGCCAGAGAACCACCGCTCAGCAGTGCCCCCGTGGGCAGGTAGTAGGCGGCGCCTATCGCCAGCACGCCCAGAGCAAGCACGAGCACCGCCGTCCCGGCAGGGACCGCGCGCCAGGGCACACTTACCTGCCGGATGGCCACGAGGCGGGGCCCTCCCCGGGCCCCGAGGTGGGCCTGCACCATGGCGGCGACCAGGAAAGCGTCACCCACCAGGGCCACAACCCAGGGCTGTACCCCGACCGAGGGGCCGAGGGTGAAACCGCACAGGACCAAGGCCACCACAAGGCCGCCCACCAGGACGGCCCGCGCCTCCTCCAGGACAGGCGCCGGCCCCTGGCGTTCCCCGCCCCGGTCCGGTCGAGGGACCTCGGAGCCTTCCGTGGGCCCGAGCGGGGCCATGCACCATCGGCGGTAACACCACCAGCCCGTGGCCGAGGCGGCGAGCGAGGGCAGGGCGAGGTGGGAGACGAACTGGAGCGTCGAGGCACCTGACCAGGAGACTGCTATCAGGTTGGTCAGGTTGGAAACGGGCAGGGCCGATGACGCCAGGCACGCCAGCAGGACGGGCTGGGCCGCCAGCACCAGCGGGTCCCAGCCTCGCTGGTGGGCGACCCTTACGTACAGCGGGGTGAGCAGCACCACTCCGGCGTCCAGGTTGAGCACCGTCGTGACAACGGCAGCAACGACCCACAACGAGCCAGCGCCTCCGCCCCTAGCCGTCACCCGGGAAGCAACCGCCCCGAAGAAGCCGATCTCGTCGAGCATCACCGCCAGGGGGACCGCAGCCAGGAGGAACACCACCGGTTGGACGAGGGGGTGGACAGCGCCTGCGGCGCGGTGCGGACCGGTCACGCCGGTCGCCAGCTCGAACAGAGCGGCCGCCACGGCGACAGCCCAGGGCGGCAGCCAACGGGGATGGCTCACCGCGCCGGCTACGCCGGCCAGGAGGAGCACGATGGCGGCGCCCAGAGCCATCAGCGCCCCCTCCGCCCAACGACCTTGACAGCATGGCGCCGTCGGGCGCCCAAGCCGGACGGCGACCACCCGGCCACCTCACCGGCACCCCGCCTGGTCAGCTGTAGCACCCCCGGGCCGGCGCGAGCCTCAACTGACCTCCTGCGCCCGCGCCAGCGGGCGGGCCTGGACGGCGTTGACCGCCTCGGTGTGGGCGAGCATGAAGATACCGGCAACCATTGCGGCCAGGCCCATGACCTCGAAGCTGGTGGCGAACAGCCCGGTACGGACCACCTCGCCGAAGGCTATGGCACCCACGACGACGCTGATGACGGGGTCGGTGGCGGACAGGGTGGGCAGGGAGGCGTCCAGGGGGCCGACCTGGAAGGCGCTCTGCGCCAGGACCATGCCTGCGATACCCCCGGCTGCGAGCACATAGGGCTGCCAGTTCTCGAACAGCGTGCTCACCCCTGAGGCCAGCAGGTAGGAGCAGGTCTTGGTCAGGGCGGCACAGGCACCGTAGATGACGCCCGCTGCCGTCCCGTAGGCCATCGCCTTCCAGCGGGGCGAGCTACCCACCCCCACCGTGACCAGTACGGCGCTCACCACCGCCACGGCGCCGAGCAGCACCCACCACGTGGTCGCCCGCACGTTGGCATGGCCGACCGAAGCGTCGCTCACCGTCAGGAACACCGCCAAGCCCAGGGTCGTGAGGACGGCCCCGGTCCAGTCCCAGCGCTGCATGCGGTAGGGGGACAGGCGTGCCTTCATGGGGAGAGCGAACAGGAGGCCCACCACGAGCAGGGGCTGCACCACCACCAGCGAGCCTCTCGACAAGGCGAGCCATTGGGCCACGTAGCCGGCGATGTCGAAGCTGAGGCCCGCCAGCCAGCGGGGCTTGACCGCCAGGCGGGCGAGCAGGCTGGGCCGTAGCTCCCGGTGGGGAGGCTGGCGCTCGGCCTCCCGCTGCTGGAGGACCGAGGCCGCCGCATAGAGGAGGGCCGCGCCCAGCGCCAGCAGGACTGCCACGAAGCAACGCTACCAGTGAGGGCCCTGCCGAGGCCCGGAAAGTAGCCCGCCGACAGCCACGGCGTTAGGCTCCCCATTACCACGGGCGCGTGGTGGAACCGGTAGACACAGCGGGCTTAAACCCTGCCGCCTCAGTGCATGAGGGTTCGAGTCCCTCCGCGCCCACCGGCAGATGTGTACTCAATATCGTACGCTTCGGGCATGAGCAAGACGGTCCCGGTCCGCGATCTGCGTAGTGAGCTCAGCCAGGTGATCGACCAGGTCGCCGACCTCCGCGAACACGTCATCGTCACCCACCACGGCCGGCCCGCAGCCGTGCTCGTCCCCGTGGACGAGTACGAAGCCTTGGAGGAGACGGCGGAGATCCTCTCCGACGCCGAGACGATGACTGCCATCGAAGAGGGACGACGGGAAGTCGAGCGGGGGGAGACCGTCACGCTCGACGCCTACACGACCGAACCCCGCTGACAGTCGTCCCCGAACAGGGCAACGACCCGCTCCCGCACGTCATCGAGGTTCGAATACGAGCGCCTACGGCCCGCCCACAAGGGGCGATGATGCCGCTGTCCAGCACCGGGCCGGCTGGCGGCGGGTGGTACCGCGCCGCCGCCGACAGGTGCTCCGTCTCAGGCCTTCTTGGTCTCCCAGAAGATGCGGTCGATCTCAGCGATCTGCTTCAGCAGGTCGTCGGCTACAGCAACGTCCACCGAGTGCTTGGCCTGGCCCGCTGCCTTGGTCGCCTTCCAGAACAGGTCGTGCAGCTCGGGGTACTTCTCCAGGTGAGCGGGCTTGAAGTAGTCCGTCCACAGGACCCACAGGTGGTGCTTCACGAGGTCGGCGCGCTCCTCCTTGATGAAAAGCGCACGTGCCCGGAAGTTCTCGTCGCTGGAGGCGTGGTACTTCTCCATGATCGCCTTCACCGAGTCGGCCTCCACCCGGGCCTGCACAGGGTCGTACACGCCACAGGGCAGGTCGCAGTGGGCGTAGGCGGCTCGGGGCTGCCTCACCCGGTCGGCCAATGTGAGCATCCTGGCCAGCATGGTCATTTCCGATAGCTCCTTTGTCGGTCGTTCCTAGGTGCCCGCGCCGTCCCGGCGTGCCGGTGCACCGACGGGCGTGGGTACGTGTGCTACGCCTACGTCCCATGGGACTCGGGCACCGCACACGCTATAGCGGAGCGACGCCCAAACGCCGGGGCTCCCGCCACCAAACGGGTGGAGGGCGACGTACAGCCACCCTCGGCGCCGCCCTGGCCCTGGTGGTGGTGCTGGTGGCCCGGCCGCGCCGGCTGGAGGTCAGGGGGGCGAGCATGTTGCCGGCGCTACAGGACGGGGACCGGGTGGTGGCCTGGTGGGCCTGGCGGCTCCGGGCCGGTGACGTGGTGGCAGCCCTCGACCCCAGGGACAGCAACCGCCTCCTGGTCAAGCGGCTGGTGTCATCCACTGCCGAGGGCCTGTGGCTCGAAGGCGACAACGCAGCCGCCAGCACAGACAGCCGGCAGTTCGGGCCGGTCCGGCGCGAGCACGTCGTGGGGCGGGTGGCCTACCGCTACTCCCCGCCCGGCCGCGCCGGCACAGTGGCCCGCGGCCCCCGGCGCTGATAGCGCCGCAACCCCTCAGCTCAGCTGGGAGGCAGGGGCAACAGCCACTGGCGCAGGTACCCGTCGCGCTTGGCAGCCCAGTCCTCGGCGGTGATGGCGTAGCGGACGTGGTCCTCCCACGTCCCGTTGATCTCCAGGTAGCGAACGGCTGTGCCCTCGTCTCGCAGGCCCAGCTTCTCGGCCACCCGGCGGCTGGCGCGGTTGCGGGGGATGATCGAGACCTGGAGCCGGTGCAGCATGAGGTCCTCGAAAGCGAAGCGCGCGAGGACCACGAACGCCTCGGGCGTGTAGCCCTGCCCGGCCATGGCCTCGTCCACCCAGTAGCCGACGTAGGCGTTCTGGAAAGGGCCACGCTGCACGGACGAGATGTTGATCTCCCCTGCGAAGCGTTCGCCGACGAAGACGCCGAAGCCGTACCCCGTACCGAGCTCCCGCTCCCTGAGGCGGGCGCTGCAGCGGGCGGCGAAGGCTCTCTTGTCCTGGGTCGGGTCGGGCTGGCCGGGGATGGCCCTGGGCTCCCACTTGACCAGCCAGTCCCGCGAGCGCAACCTCACCTCCCTCCAGGCATCGAAGTCACCGACGCTGAGCGGGCGGAGCAGGACCCTGCGGCCCCTCAGCTCCGGGTAAACCATGGCATGGCCCCAGGACATTACGGCGAATGCTACCCGGCGCACCGCCGCCGGCCGGTCAGCTCCCGGCGCCCCGTTCCAGCAGGCGCATTACCAGGCCGTCCAGTATGTCGGCCTCGGACACCAGGCACTCCTCGAAGCCCGCCCAGGCCATCACCTCGTCCAGCACCAGGGCCCCGCCCACGATGAAAGGTGCCCGGGCCGCCTCCACCCCCGGGAGCCCCGCCCGCTCGGCGGCAGGCAGCGCCGCCAACCGGCCGAGCGCGTCGACGACCGCAGTGCGGGCCAGACGGTAGTGGTGCACCAGTCGCCGGTCGTACCGGGTGAGGCCTTGGGCGTAACAGGCCAACGCCGACACGGTGCCGGCCAGGCCGACCAGGGTGGCGGCACCACCGGGGACGGGCAGTTGGCCCTCCAGGCCCGCCAACAGGTCGCGCACCCACGACCGGGCCCGCGCCAGCTCGGCAGCAGATGGCGGGCCGGAGCCC
Source organism: Actinomycetes bacterium (assembly GCA_021850325.1). Classification (GTDB taxonomy): domain Bacteria; phylum Actinomycetota; class Acidimicrobiia; order Acidimicrobiales; family Palsa-688; genus JAJZMF01. Next base: position 117,369 of record JAJZMF010000004.1, on the reverse strand, counting down.
AGGTGGCGCTCGGTGAGGCGTACGCAGCCCACGTCGAGCGAACGGGCGACAAAGGGGACCGGCCCCGTCGCCAGCTCGGTGCTCCCCCCGCCGATGTCGACCACCAGGAACGGCCCCTGCTCAGCCGCCAGCTCGGCCGTCGCGCCACGAAATGAGAGCAGCGCCTCGGTGCCCCCGTCCAGCAGCTCGAGCTCGGCCCCCACCACGGCGGCCGCTCGTTCACGGAAACTGTCCCGGTCGGCTGCGTCGCGCAGGGCTGAGGTGCCCACCATGGCTACGGCCTCCACGCCGTGAGCGTCCATGACGGCCCTGTAGCCGCCCAGCACCTCGAGCACCCTGTCGACGGCCTCCGGGGAGAGCCGGCCGGCCCGGTCCACCCCCCGGCCCAGGCCCGTGACCCGCATCATGCGTTCGAGCGTCACCCCCTCGGCGTCGGCCACGAGGAGGCGCGTCGACAGGCTCCCGCAGTCCAGAGCGGCGACGTTAGCCACGGCCGTCACCTACCGGAGCCCCCAACTGCCCCGCCACCCACCGTCCAACCGGGTCCTGCCCCCCCGCCAACCAGTAGGCGTAGTGGGCGTGGAGGCACTTCACCCCCCGGCGCGTACCGGCGACCCCGCCGCTCGGCCTGGGCCCGCTCCAGCCCGGTGGGATGCCGGCGTCCCTCTCAGCGGCGTAGGCGGCGTGGGCCGCCGCAAGCTCCTCCGGCTCGACCGCCGCCTCCGCCGCCTTGACCCCGCCCGCCGACTCGAGCCGGTCCACAGCCAACCTGTCGGCCCGGCCCACCAGCCAGTAGAGAGTGGGCATCGGGGTCCCGTCGTCCAGTAGGGGCGCATTGCGCACCACCACAGGCACCCCGTCAGGGTCGCGCACCACCACCTTGTACCCGCCCCTGGGCGGACGCCCCAGGAGCTCGGCCACCAGGGCGTCCTCGGTGCGCGCTGCAGGGGCCACGGCGCGTGCCTGCACCACTACAAGTGGTCCCAGAACTCCAACTGCGAGTACCAGGGCTTGTGCGGCACCGGGGACTTGGCCACGTGCCTGGCGCCCCGGACGGGCGGCGCCGGCAGCACCATGTAAGCCTGCTGACCCGGTTTGACCAGGCCGTAGTCCTGACGTGCCAGGCGCTCGATGGTGGAGTTGTCCTGTAGCGCCGCCTTCTCGCTGGCCAACTTGGCGTTGGCTGCCTGCAGTACGGAGACCGTGTGCTCTTCGAGGCTGATCTGCTGCCTCTGGGCGAGATAGGTACGAGCCGGGAACACGAAGAGGTACGCCGCACCCAGGAGAAGCAGGACAGCCACCGCCACCTTCAGCGCTGAACGCATACCTGCCCCACCCGTCGGTCAGTTGGCTGTGAGAGCCTTGTTGCCAGAGTGGTCACCGAGCTTAGCTCCCGTGCCCAGCCTCACCAGCTTTTACCTCTTCCCAGAGCTGGTCCATGGCCTCCAGGCCCATGGACGCGAGCTGCAGTCCCCGAGCTGCAGCCAGGGCCTCCACAGCCTCGAAGCGGTGGCGGAACTTGTTGGCCGCGTCCCGCAGGGCGGTCTCCGGCTCCACCTCCAGGTGACGGGCCACATTGACCACCGCGAACAGTAGGTCGCCCAGCTCCTCCCTGCTCCCCTGTCCCGCCCCTGCCAGCTCGGCCCGCAGCTCACCGAGCTCCTCGTCGACCTTGCCCAGGGCTTCCTCGGCCGAGGGCCAGTCGAAACCCACCGAGCGAGCCCGGCCCTGGAGCTTGTAGGAGTACAGCAGGCTGGGAAGGCCCTTCGGCACGCCTTGCAGGGCACCGCCCTCGCCGCGGCCCTTCTCCGACCTTTTGATCTGCTCCCAGTTGCGGGCCACGTCGGCGGCGCTGTCCACCACGACGTCCCCGAACACGTGGGGGTGGCGGGCCACCAGCTTGTCGTGCGCGCCCCGGGCGACGTCGGCGAGGTTGAAGCGGCCCTGCTCAGCCGCCAGCTGGGCATGGAACACCACTTGGAAGAGGACGTCGCCGAGCTCCTCCTCCAGGTGGTCGTAACCCTCGCCGTCCGGGCCCAGCTCGTCGATCGCCTCCAGCGCCTCGTAGGTCTCCTCCACCAGGTAACGGGCCAGGCTCTGGTGGGTCTGCTCACGGTCCCAGGGGCAGCCCTGGCGCAGAGCGCGCCCCAGCTCCGCCAACCGGGCCACCTCCGGCGCCACGGGGGCCGGCAGCCGGGGGACCCAGACGCTGGTCAGGTGGTCAGGTTCCACGACCCCCCGGTCCAGCTCGTACCAGGGGACCTGGACCACCCGTTCGTCTGGCAGGCCGACCCGCTGCAGGACGGTCACGGTGATCTCGGGCTGTGCCGGCTGGTAGTCGAGGACCTCCCCGACGACCAGCTTGACCTCAGACATCACCTGAGGCGTGTCGCACTGCCCCACGAGCCAGGGGCCGCTCTCACCGGCCACCGAGACCTCGAAGCGGTGCCCGTCCACCAACCGTGCCCCGACAGCCAGGGGGTCGACCGCGAGACGGGAGAAGGCGACCTCGGCGAAGGACACGCCGGGGAGCACGGCGGTCTGCACCCGGATGTCCGCCTGGAGCAGCTCGACCGCCCGCTCGGCCACCGAGGGGGACCCGGGCACGGCATAGACCACCTCCCCGTGCCGGGTCGCAGCAGCCACCAGTTCCTCGACGATCCCCCGGTAGACCTCGTCCAGAGAGGGAGCAGACTCGTAGAGGTGGTCGAAGCTGGGAGCACCGGCGGCCAGGGCCGCCGAGGGGTGCCTCGCGGTACGCAGGTATACAGGTGCCGGTCCCGAGAGCGCCGCCAGGGCCTCCTGGGTCACGAGACCGGGCCGGCCCGGGCCCAGCCCCACGACGGTCACCCGCGGCGGGGCCACGGGCTACTTGATGGCCTGGTTGGCCGACAGGACCTCGGGCGCATAGGGCGCCGGTACGGAGGTGTCCCAGATGCCGTACGTGGGGTTCACGGCCACCTTGGCTGCCTTCAGGATGGCGATCACCTTCTTGTCGCCGGTCGGCGGCGCTTCGGCCCCTCCGTGCAGGGCGACCACCTCTATGTCGTCTGCGATGACCGGCGAGTACGGGATGACGGTGCGGGAAACGACCTTTACCACCTGGTAGCCGTAACTGCGCCTCAGCGCCGCCGCCTGCCCGACCCCGAGGGCCCGGACAGCGTCGTAGTAGCCCGTGCCGTGGGCCAGGAGCTGCTCGGGGCTGAGACAGACCCTGCTGCCACCGGTGGCGGTGGCCACCGGCTGGCGGGCCATGGAACGGGCGAGCTTGTCGGCCTGGGCACGGCTGGCGGCCATGTCCACGGTGCCGCCGGCCCCGGTGACGGTGACATCGGAGGCGAGATAGCACACCTGCGACCAGAAGTAGCTGCGGTGGGCGCTGTAGAAGCTCTTGTCGCTGCTGGCACTCGTGAGCTGGCCGTCGACCAGGGCATGGTCGGCGTCGTAGTTGGCAGCCTCCGAGCGCGCCGCCGGTGTGAGCTGTGCCCACAGGGCCGGGTTGGCCCCGGCCTCAGCCGCCCACGCTGCCGCCACCTCCTCAGCCGAGGGGTTGAGGCCCCGCGCCGCGAGGTGCTGACGGACGGCAGTGGCAGTGATCATGGCCGAGAGCTGCAGGCTCGCCCAGTACATGCCGTACACGCCGCTGCCCGTCCCGTTGCCCGACACCGTGTTGGCAGGAACACTGTTGCCGGTCTGGCTCGCCTGCTGAGCCGCCTGCTGCTGCATCTGCAGGTCGAACTCGGTCACGTAGGGCTGGTTCGCGGCCCACGTCGCCAACCGCGCATTGAGCTGCTGGATGCTGATGGCCTGCCCGTTGACGGTGGCGGCCGGTGGTGCGGTACCGCAGCCGGAAAGGCCGCCCGCGAGGGCCCCGCTCAGGGCCAACGCAGCCGTCACCTTGGCTGCCGGCCGTCGCAGCCCACGTCGGGCGGACGGCTCCAGAGGGTTTGTAAGGAGTTTGCTCACGACCGTGGGCCATGTTAGCGGGCACGCGGGCCCGGTCCGGGAACGGGGCCGCGGAGGGCCGGAGCGGGCCTACCCGGGCCCCGCCTGCCCCGAGGCGTCAGAGGGGACCGCCGGGGGCACCAGGGCCCTCAGCACCGACACCAGTGCCTTCGCCGGGTCGTCACCGGCCCTGAGCGGGCCGACCAGCTGTGCCTGGTCGTCCTTGTACACCGCACCGGGCCAGACCCTGCCCAGGCGCACCTGCTCGCTGGCCTTGAGAGCCAGGGGCGAGATACGCGCCACGAGGGACCCCGGGCGCGAGCCCATACCCCCGCTCACCACCGAGACCTCACGCGCCCCCAGCCGGGCGCACTCGGCCCGCAGGTGGGCGATGCTGACCAGCGCCTCGGCCGGCTCGGGCAAGGGACCGTAGCGGTCCTCCCACTCGGCGGCGATGTCCTCTGCCTCCTGATGGCTGCTGAGGGTGGCCAGGCGACGGTAGGCCTCCAGGCGCAGGTCTTCCCTTTCGACGTAGCCCACCGGGAGGTTGGCCGTCATGGGCAGGTCGAGCCGGATCTCCGCCGGCTGGCGCGGCGGCTCACCCTTGAGCTCGGCCACGGCCTCGCTCACCATCTGGACGTACAGGTCGTACCCCACGGCGGCTACGTGGCCCGACTGGTCAGCGCCCAGGAGGTTGCCCGCCCCCCGGATCTCCAGGTCCCTCATGGCTATCTTGAAGCCCGAGCCCAGTTCGGTGTGCTCCCCGATGGTGCGCAGGCGCTCGTAGGCCTCCTCGGACAGCTTGCGGTCCTGGGGGTAGAAGAGGTACGCGTACGCGCGCTGGCCCGACCGGCCCACGCGGCCCCGCAGCTGGTGCAGCTGGCCCAGGCCGAACATGTCGGCCCGGTCGATGACCACCGTGTTGACCGTGGGCATGTCGATCCCGGACTCGATGATCGTGGTGCACACCAGGACGTCGTACTCGCCGTGCCAGAAGTCGAGGACGACCTTTTCCAGCGAGCCCTCGTCCATCTGGCCGTTGGCTATGGCAACCCTGGCTTCGGGCACCAGTTCGCGCAGCCGCGCCGCCACCTTGTCTATGTCGTGCACCCGGTGGTGGACGAAGAAGACCTGTCCCTCCCGCAGCAGCTCACGACGTACCGCCTCGGCCACCGCCCTCTCGTCGTACTCGCCCACATAGGTGAGGATGGGGCGCCGCGCAACGGGCGGAGTGGAGATGAGCGACAGGTCGCGGATCCCGGTCAGGGTCATCTCCAACGTGCGCGGGATGGGGGACGCCGACATCGTGAGCACGTCCACGTGGGCGGTCAGCTTCTTGATCGCCTCCTTGTGGTTCACCCCGAAGCGCTGCTCCTCGTCCACGACCAGCAGGCCGAGATCCTTGAAGACCACGTCGCCGGCCAGCAGCTTGTGCGTGCCGATGACCACGTCCACCGAGCCGTCGGCCAGGCCCTCCACCACCCGGCGTGCCTCGGCCGGGGTGAGGAAGCGCGACAGCAGCTCCACCCGTACCGGGTAGGGGGCGAAGCGGTCCGAGAAGGTCTGGTAGTGCTGGGAGGCCAGGAGGGTGGTCGGGACCAGGACGGCAGCCTGCTTGCCGTCCTGGACGGCCTTGAAGACGGCGCGCACCGCCACCTCGGTCTTGCCGAAGCCAACGTCCCCGCACACGAGCCGGTCCATGGGGGCCGGTGACTCCATATCGGCCTTCACGTCCATGATCGCCTGCAGCTGGTCGGGCGTCTCGGAGTAGGAGAACGACTGCTCCATCTCCACCTGCCATGGCGTGTCCGCCCCGAAGGCGTGCCCCGGGGAGTGGGCCCTCTTCTGGTAAAGGGCCACGAGCTCCTGCGCGATCTCCCGGACCGCCCGCCGCACCCGCGACTTGGTCTTGGACCACTCGCTCCCGTTGAGGCGCGAGAGCGACGGCGCCTCCCCGCCCGTGTAGGGGCGCAGTGCGTCAACCTGGTCCGACGGTACGTACAGCTTGTCCCCGTCGCGGTACTCCAGCAGGAGGTAGTCCCGTTCCACCCCGCCCACCGAGCGCTTGACCATCCCGCCGAAACGGCCCACGCCATGCTGGAAGTGCACGACGTAGTCACCGGTCTTCATGTCGTCGAAGAAGGTCTGGACCGAGGCGGCCCGCGGACGGGACACCCGGTGCGGGCGCCGCCTGCCGGTGAGGTCGCCCTCGGACAGCACCGCCAGTTCGAGCGCCGGGTAGACGAAACCGCGGTCGAGGGGGGCCACGACCACCTGGGCACCGTCGCCGGCGCGGTCCTTGACCGGGGCGACGAAGCCCTCGTCGCGCAGGGACGCAGAGATGCGCTCGGCACTGCGGTCGTTCTCAGCGCCCACGACCAGCGACCAGCGCTTGCCCGTGGCCTCCCGGGCCTGGGCCAGGAGGCGCTCGTTGCCTCCGGCCACCGGTGCCCACCCCGTAGTGGCCAGAGCGGGCATGCCCGGGCCCTCGGGCACCGCGGTGACCGTCGTGACACTGGCACCCGTCCTCGCCAGCAGGCGGTCGAAGGGCAGGTACAGGCGCGGGAAGTCGCGGCCCTCGGCACCCCAGGTGGCGGCGAGGGCGCCGGCGAGGTCGGCCTCCTCCTCGGCGATCTCGACCGCCCGCTCACGCATCCTCCGTGGCTCGAACAGCAGGGCCCTGGCGTCGTGGGGCAGGAGGTCGACGAGCAGGTGCTCGTCCTCTGTCAGCCAGGGCAGCCAGGACTCCATGCCGTCGTAGGTGGCGCCCTCGGCGAGGCGCTCCCAGGTCTCGGCCCCCCAGGGTTCCTTGCCCACCAGGGCCTCCGCCCGCGCCCGGACCTCGGCCGTGGGCAGCAGCTCTCGACAGCCGAAGACCAGGGCCTCGTCCAGGTCCGCCAGTGACCGCTGGTCCGCCACCGAGAAGTGCGTGAGGCGGTCGACCTCGTCACCCCACAGGTCGACCCGCACCGGGTAGGTGGCGGTCGAGGGGAAGACGTCGACGATGGAGCCCCGCACCGCCATCTCACCCCGGTGCTCGACCTGGTACTCGCGCCGGTAGCCCAGGTGGGCCAGGGAAGCGACGAGCTGGTCGAGGTCGACCCGGCTCCCCGGGTGCACCCTCACGGGCTCGATGTCCTCGACGTGCGGCCCGAGGCGCTGCAGCAGTGCACGCACCGGGGCCACGATCACCATCGGGACCTCCACGCCCGGGTCACCGTCGCGCAGCCGCCGCAGCCGCCACATCAGCTCCAAGCGGCGTCCCATGGTCTCCGGTGCCGGGCTGACCCGCTCGAAGGGCAACGTCTCCCAGGCCGGGAACGTGGAGACCTGCCCCGGCCCCAGCCAGGCACCGATGTCATGGGCCAGGTGGTCCGCGCTGGCGGCACTGGCCGTGGCCACGACGACCGGCCGACGCGAGCCGTTGGCCGCCACTGCAGCCACGGCAAAGGCCTGCACGGCTTCACCGACCGCCACCGCCCGGCCCGCACCCGCCACGAGAGCAGCCAGCACGGGGTCGCGGTTGGCACGGGCAAGCAGGCCCGACAGCGGCGTACCAGCGCCCTCCGCCGGGCTGGCCCCGTCCGGCACGTCCGACGGAAGGCTCATTCAGGCTCCATTAAACGGTGAGCCCGGGGGCTGGCGCGAATTGAAGCGGTTCTGCGCCACGGCCGCCCCCTCGGCGAGGATGACCTCGACCGCGTCGGCCGCCAGCTCCGTCGCCTCCGCCAGCTGCTGGCGCTCCCAGCGACCGGGCACCGCCAGGACATGGTCGACGCCCGAGACTTTGCCACCCGGTGGCTTGCCGATGCCTATCCGGACCCGGAGGAACTCGTCCGAGCGCAACCAGGCCTTGATGGAGCGCAGCCCGTTGTGCCCGGCCAGGCCCCCGCCGACCTTGACCCTGACCGTCCCCAGGGGCAGGTCGAGCTCGTCGTGCACCACCACCAGGGACCCCATCTCAGCGACGTGGAAGCGCCGGACGAGCTTGACGACGGAACGACCGGAGTCGTTCATGAAGGTCTGGGGAAAGGCCAGGGCCAGACGCCGGCCCTCGGCCCTCACCTCTGCTACGAGCGCCAGCTCCTTGCCCGGCTTGAGCCTCTCGCCATGACGCTCGGCCAGGAGGGCGACCACATCGGCGCCTACGTTGTGGCGCGTGTGCGCGTAGCGTGGTCCTGGGTTGCCCAGGCCCACCGCCAGCAGTTCGACACCAGCAGTGCCCTCGGTCTTGTGCGAGCCGAACAGCCCGGCTCAGCCCTCGGCGGCCTCGCCGGCCGCACCTTGCCCAGCCTCCGCGGCCCCCTCCTCCGAGGCGCCACCGACTGCGGAGGCGGCAGCGATCACGACTGTCTCGTCCGGGTCGACGTCGGTGGTCACCCCGGGAGGCAGGGCCAGGTCACGCACCCGCACCACATCGCCCACGGCGAGGGAGCTGATGTCGACTGTCACCTCTGTGGGTATGCGCTGAGGCGTCGCCCGGATCGAGAGATTGGCGAGGACGTGCTCCACCAGGCCCCGCTCACGCTCGACCTGGACGGCCGTGCCCGCCAGCACCACGGGCACCTCTGCGTGCACGACCTCGTCCCGCCCCACGACCTGGAAGTCCACATGGGCGACGGTGCGCCGGACAGGGTGGCGCTGGAGCTGCCGGGGCAGGACCATGTGCCTGGACCCCCCCACCTCCAGGGTCAGGATCTGGTTCATCCCGTTGTTGCCGGAAAGTGCCGCCCTCAGGTCCCGTCCGTTGACCGACACGGCCACAGGCTCCATGCCGTGCCCGTAGACCACGGCTGGCACCCGGCCGGCGTTGCGCAGACGCCGGGACTCGGCCGAACCAGTCTTACGGCCCACCTCAGCGACCAGCGTGATCTCTGCCATTGTCTTGCTCGCGCTCCTGTTCAGCTCGCGCGCCCAAGGCACGCGTTCGGGTGCTAGTCCGTACCCCGCCAGTCCTCTTGGGGGGAAGCGACCCACTATGTTACCCGTTCGCCGAAGGGCCGGCCACCGCGGTGCCCCGGGGCCCCGCCTCCCGGTCAGTTCTGGTTCTCGCCGCCGAACAGCTCGGAGACCGAACCCTCCTCGAAGACGGCACGGATGGCCTCGGCGAAGGTCTCCGAGACGGACACGCTCTCGATCTTGGGCATGTGCTTCTCGGGAGGCAGAGGCACGGTGTCGGTGACGATGACCCGTGAGATGCCCGAGTTCTTCAGGCGGTCGATGGCGGGCTCCGAGAACACCCCGTGGGTGGCGGTGGCCCACACCTCGGTCGCACCTTTGGCGTACAGCAGGTTGGCCGCCTCGCACAGGGTGCCTGCCGTGTCGATCTCGTCATCGATGAGCACGCACATCCGCCCCCGCACGTCACCCATCACGTCGAGGGCCTCGACGTGGCCCACACGGTCCACGCTCCGGCGCTTGTAGACAGAGGCCATGTCCACGTCGCCGGCGTTGCGGGCCGCCTTCTCAGCCACCTTCGTCCGCCCCGTGTCGGGTGAGACCATGACGAAGTCGCCCCCCACGTTCTTGCGCAGGTAGTCGGTGAGCAGGTTCACCGCAGTCAGGTGGTCCACCGGCCCGTCGAAGAAACCCTGCACCTGGCCCGAGTGCAGGTCCACTGTCATGATGCGCTCGGCTCCGGCAACGTGGAAGAAGTCCGCCACCATGCGCGCCGTGATGGGCTCGCGCGAGCGCGACTTGCGGTCCTGACGGCCGTAGCCGTACCGGGGGCACACCGCCGTGATCCGCTTGGCCGAGCCCCGCTTGGCGGCGTCGATCATCACCCATTGCTCCATCAGCAGGTCGTTGACCGAGCGCCCGTTCACCGGGCAGTGGGTCTGGAGGATGAAGACGTCAGCGCCTCTCACCGACTCGCCGTAGCGGGCACGGATCTCCCCGTTGGGGAAGTCGACGAGCTCGCACTGGCCCACCGCGACCTCCAGGTGGGCAGCGATCTTCTCGGCCAGTTCGGGATGGGAGCGACCGGTGTACAGCTGGAGCCTATGTCTCGATAGCAGTTCCACCTGGGTCCTCCCCTTCCACGCCGTGGGCGCCCACCGTAGGCCTGACGACCGCGCCCGGCGGGACAACCGTACCCGGTGGCAGCCAGGCCCATGGCCCGACGACGGCGTCCTCACCGATCAGCGCCTGCTCGGCCGTGGTCGAACGCACCTGCGCCCGGGCGCCGACGGCACAGTCCACGAGGTGCGTAGCGGGGCCTATCTCGGCGCCGCTCGCCACCCTGGTCCTGCCCTGGAGGATGGTCCCCGGGTAGAGCGTGACGTCCTCGGCCAGGTCCACCGTGGAGTCGAGGTAGGTATGAGCCGGGTCCAGCATGGTGACACCGCGGCGCATCCAGTGCTCGTTGAGCCTGCCCCTCAGCACGGCCTCCGCCCCGGCGAGCTGGTGCCGGTCGTTCACGCCGCTGACCTCACCCGGGTCGGCCACCAGGGTGGAGGCCACCGGGTAGCCGGCGTCGTGGAGCACGGCCACCACGTCGGTCAGGTAGTACTCTCCCTGGGCGTTGTCCGGGCTCAGGCGGCGGAGGGCGGGGGCCAGCACCGAACGACGGAAGGCGTATATCGACGTGGCCACCTCGTCGATGGCCCGGTCCTCCTCCGAGGCGTCCGCCTCCTCCACGATGCTCGACACGCGGCCGTCCCGGGCCCTGACCACCCGGCCGTAGCCGGTCGGGTCCTCCAGCCGTGCCGTGAGCAGGGTGGCAGCGGCCGAAGAGCGCCGATGGGAACCGACCAGCTCCTGCACGGTGGCGGGGCGCAGCAGCGGGGTGTCCCCGGGCAGCACGACCAGGTCGTCCGCCTCGCCGTCGTCGTCGTTGAAAGCGGTGAGGGCCACCGAGAGCGCGTCACCCGTGCCCCGCTGTACGGGTTGTTCGACGACCTCGACCGGCACGCCGGCCGGCCCGGCTTCGGCCAGCGCCTTGGTGACCCGCGTGGAGCCGTGGCCGACCACCACCACGACCCGGGCCAGGTCGAGGCCGGCCAGAGCGTCCAGCACCCACATGACCATGGGCCGCCCGCACAGACGGTGCAGCGGCTTGGGCCGGGCACTGCGCATGCGTGTTCCCTGGCCCGCGGCCAGGACCACTGCCGCCAGGCCCGGGCGTTCCTCCGCCACCGATCGCTGGCCCCCGCGCACCGGCCGGTCTGAATAAGTCATCACCATCTTTCTAGTCGGGACGACCGCGTTGATAAGGTTGGCCCAGCCGACGTGGGACGAGGCTGGCGCCTGAGCCGGCGACCGGCCCGTCGAGGCGCCGGTCCGGGGTAGTTCAATTGGAAGAACGCCGGACTTTGGATCCGGATGCTTGGAGGTTCGAGCCCTCCCCCCGGAGCCTCCGCAGCCTGGGACCACCGACTCCCGTGCCCGCCCTCGGGTACAGCGCCCCGGGGCCCTCCCGTCAGCCCACGGGGGCGTTCCGAGGGATAGGCCCGGTGCGGCCCACGACCTCTACCCCAACTCGGGCCACGATGTCCTCGCAGCTGCGCCCCACCTCGACCTGGTAGGTGCCGGGGTCGACGTACCAGCCGCTCTCGGAGCGGTGGAAGCTGGGCGAGCGGTCGCGGTCCACCCCGCCCAGGCGCTCGAGCAGCTCGGGCCATTCGGTGTCGGCGACGTCGTAATAGGCGAAGCTGCGCTCGTTGAGCTCGATGCGCACGGTCGTCCGCTCACCCGGCGCCAGCCGCACCTTGGCGAAGCCCTTGAGCGCCCTGGTCGCCCGGAAGGGCCTGCCCGGTGAAGCCACCCCTCCGCCCGGCGGCGCCACGTAGACCTGTACGACCTCGCTACCGGGCCGGGCCCCGGTGTTCTCGACCTCGACCTCCAGGCTCAGTGAGCCACCTTCGTCCAACCGCCCGGTGCTCGCCCGTACCGGGCCCACCCGCATGGTGGTGTAGGAGAGCCCATGGCCGAACGGGAAGCTCACGGGCAGGTGGCGGGCCTGGTACCACCTGTAGCCCACCAGCTGGCCCTCGCCGTAGCGCACCTCGCTGGCTTCAGCAGGGAAGTTGCCGAAGGCCGGCGTGTGCTCGACCCTGACAGGCAGGGTCACGGGAAGCCGGCCACCGGGCTCGGCGTCGCCCACCAGGACGTCCACCAGGGCGTGGGCCAGTTCCAGGCCTCCGAACCAGCACTGCAGGAGCGCCCTGGCCTGCCCGGCGAACGGCAGCGAGACGGGGGCACCGGTATTGAGCACCACCACGGTGGCCGGGTTGGCTGCCGTCACCCGTCGCACCAGCTCCGCCTGGGCTCCGGGCAGGTCCATGCTCGTGCGGTCGTAGCTCTCGCTCTCCCAGAAGTCGTTGGTGCCCACGACCACAACTGCAACGTCCGCGGAGCGCGCTGCCTCCACGGCCCGGGCCAAGGCCCCCTCGTCGTCAAGGGCCGCCCCCGCCTCGGAGGCATCACCAGCGAGCGCGCACCCGGGCTCCACGAGCAGGCGCACAGAGCCGCCCAAACGCGCGGCCAGGGCCTCGGCCAGGGACAGCGAGTAGTGCGGCCGGACCCGGGCGCTGCCCCCGCCCATCAGGGCCAGCCTGTGCGCCGCGGGGCCGATCAGGGCGATGCTGGACAGGGACGACGGCTCCAGGGGCAGCAGGCCGTCGTTGGCCAGCAGCACCATCGACTCGGCAGCCACCCGACGGGCCATTGCCCGGTCCTCCTCGTTGTCGCTCGGGGCCTCGGTGCCGTCACCGGGGTCATCGAGGGCCCCGACGCGCTCGAAGACGCCGAGGATGCGGCCGGCAATGTCGTCCAAACGGCTCTCGTCGACCTCTCCCCGACGTACCGCATCGGCCAGGGCCGGCCCGAAGGCCCGCCCCGGGCCGGGCATCTCGATGTCGAGGCCCGCAACAGCGGCGTCGACGGTGGACGCGAGCGCCCACCAGTCGGTCATGACCAGGCCCTCGAAGCCCCACTCCCCCCGCAGGACATCGCTGAGCAGACGGGCGTCGTCGGCCAGGTAGCGACCGTTGAGCCGGTTGTAGCTCGTCATGACGGCCAGCACCCCCGCCTCCTTGACCGCCATCTCGAAGGGCAGGAGGTACAGCTCGCGCAAGGTCCGCTCGTCCACCTCGGACGAGCACATCCGACGCTCGTGCTCGGTCTCGTTGCACACCAGGTGCTTGACCGTCGCCACCACGCCCTCGGCCTGGACGGCCCTTATGTAGGCCGCAGCGAGCCGGCCCGTGAGGAAGGGGTCCTCGGAGAAGGCCTCGAAGTTGCGGCCCCACAGTGGGTGACGGTGCAGGTTGACTGTGGGCGCCAAGAGCACGCGTGCGGACTTCTCCCGTGCCTGGCGGGCTACCGCCCCGCTGGCCTGGGCGACCATGGCGGGGTCCCAGGTGGCCCCCAGTGCCGACGCCGAAGGGATGCACACCGAGGTCGTGAGGCTCAGGTGGTCCGCACCGGTGGCGCCCCGGGCACCGTTGGGCCCGTCCGTCATCTTCACGGCGGGCACCCCCAGGCGGGGCACGGCCGCCGTATGCCAGGTGTCGGTGCCCGCGCTCAGCGAGGCTTTCTCGTCCAGGGTCATGGAGGCCACCAGCGCCGCCAGGTCGCGCCCGGTCCCTCCAGTCGTATGCCAGGTCACCCTGCCTCCTCGGGCCCGTACCGCCGGCAGCAGCGCGCCGGCTCCCTCCCGAGAAACCTACACGCGCAACGGGCAGGTCCGAAGGGGCCGGTACGCGGCTCGCCGGCCGGCGCCAAGTTACGCTGGGCGGGTGACCATGACAGAAGAGCGCCGGGCACCCGAGCGCTGGAAAGCCGAGTGGGCGGACCTCTATTCAGAGGTAGTCACCTCGGGCCTCTGCACCGGCTGCGCCGCCTGTGTCGCCGCCTGTCCCCACGACGTGCTCGGCTACAACTCCGAAGGCGGCACCTACAAGCCGTTCCACCTGGAGGACGAGCTCGGCCCGGGCGGGTGCACCCACGGCCTGCGCGGCTGTACCAGCTGCACCAGGGCCTGTCCCCGTTTCCGGTCCTGGGAGACCGAGGCGGACACCTTTATGGCCGGCCGGGAGCGCCTCCCCGAGGAGCAGGCCGGCATGTCGCGCCGCGTCCTGCTCGCCCGGGCGACCGACCCGGAGATCCGCGAGGCCTGCCAGGACGGTGGCCTGGTGTCGGCACTGCTCATCTGGTGCCTGGAGCACGACCGGGTGGACGCCGCCCTGGTGTCGCAGCTGGAGGGCGACGGGACCAGCTGGAGGGCCGTACCCGGTTTCGCGCGCACGCGGGCCGAGGTACTGTCCGCCGCAGGTAGCCGCTACACCTACTCCGCGAACATGCTGGCCTACGGGACTGCCGTGGCCGACGGGGCCGAGCGCCTGGCCCTGGTGGGGATGGGCTGCCAGACTTCGGCCCCCGTGGTCATGAGGTCGCGCAAGGCGGGCAAGGTGGGGCGGCGGTTGGGCCTGAGCATAGGGCTCATGTGCTCGAAGACCTTCGACGACTCCATCTTCGAGGAGTACTTCGAGGCCCGCTACGGCATCGCCCGGGCGGACATCGCCAAGATCAACATCAAGGGCGTCTTCCAGATCTGGTGCCGAGACGGCTCGTACCACGAGGTGCCCCTCAAGGAGGGCCACGCCTGGGCCCGGGAAGGTTGCAAGACGTGCCCCGACTTCGCAGCCGAGCACGCCGACATCTCGGCCGGGGGCATCGGGGAACTGCCCGACTGGACCCTCACCGTGGTGCGCACCGAGCTCGGCGAGGAGCTGGTGGACGAGATGGTCGCTGCCGGGGCTCTCGAGGTGCGACCGGGCGAGGACGACCCGGGCGCCCTCAAGCTGATGGGCAGGCTGGCCACGGTCTCACGCCGGCGCTGGCCGGCCGACGCCGTGGCGGCACCGAGGCTCGGTGTGCCACCCCCCAAGGCGCCGGGCTCTGCTCCTACCACCGCCTGAGCCGCACCCGGCCACAGGGCCCGGGCGCCGAGCTGCTAAGTTGGCAACCCGCCATGGGATCGTTGATCAAGAAGCGCCGTAAGCGCATGCGTAAGAAGAAGCACAAGAAGATGCTGAAGGCCACGCGCTGGCAGAGGCGAGCCGGCAAGTAGAGCTGGCGCGGCGCTTCACGGCCGGGTCACACGGGTCACGACCCGGCCGTCCCCGGGGTGCTCACCGGGGACGAACCAGGTCGAACCGCTACCTGCCAGCCGGGGCCTCTTGCCCGTAGCCTCAGCCAGTTCGTCCCTCCACCGGCCCAGCCGGGGCTCGACGGCCAGGGCTGCGGCTTCCAGGTCGTTGTAGTTGTCGGACACCGGCCCGCCCATGGCGTCCCAGGCCCGGTAGACCGCGCCCGTGTCCATGCCGAACGGGGGCACGAGCAGGGTGAAGGGGGCCCCGGCCAGCTCCTCGAAGGGAAGAGGCGCCAGCAGTTCGCCCGTCCCCCGCACCAGCGCCCGCCCACCCCCGGCCAGGCAGAAGGGCACGTCCGAGCCGAGCTGGGACGCCAGTGCCAGCCCGGCTTCACCCCGCGCACCGGCCCAACGCAGCACGGCCGCGGCATCGGAGGACCCTCCACCCAGCCCGCCCCCGGCCGGCACGCGCTTCACCAGGCGTACGTACGCCGTCCGTCCTGTCAGCCTCAGTGCCCTCGCCACCAGGTTGGTCCCGTCCTCCGGCACCTCCCCATGACCTCCTACCACCCCCCCGTCCACAACCTCCAGCCCGTCGCCCTCGGCAAAGGTGAGCTCGTCGCACAGGTCGATGTTCACCATCTCCGACTCGAGCAGGTGGAGGCCGTTGGGGGCGGTCCCGGTGACCCTCAGGGACAGGGTCAGCTTGGCGGGGGCCAGCAAGGTCGTGGTCGCCCCGGTCCCCCGCCCGATGGTGCCTGCGCTCATCTCCCAGCCTCCGGCGCAACGGCGGCGTCCCTGAGGGCCGCAGCCAGCGCTCCCCACTGGGAGAGGGAGAGCTCCTCGGGCCGTGCGCTCGGCCCAACTCCAGCCGCCTCGAAGCAGCTCGGGCCGGCTCCCAGGACCGCCAGCGAACGGCGCAGCATCTTGCGCCTCTGGGCGAAGCCCGCTCTCACCACCCGGAAGAGCTCCTCGGGGCCGGCCACGGCAGGGCTCAGCGCCGGCACGGCGCGACGCCGGATGCCGACCACGGCTGAGGCGACACGGGGCCTGGGCACGAAGACCGATGATGGCACGCTGGCCAGCAGCCGGGCTTCGGCCCAGTAGGCGACCTTCACCGAAACGGCACCATAGGCCGGGCTGCCGGGCCCGGCCACCAGTCGGTCCGCAGCTTCCTTCTGTACCATCACCGTCATGGCGACCACCGCCGGTACCCGGTCCAACAGGTCCGCCACCAGGGGGGTCGCCACGTTGTAGGGGAGGTTGGCCACCAGTGACCATGGCCCACCTTCGAGCAGTGCCGACCAGTCGAGCACCATGGCGTCCGCCTGCACCACCCTCACCGGTGCCCCGGGAGCACGCTCGGACAGGACCTCCCCCAGCACCGGTACAAGCCAACGGTCCTTCTCGACCACCGTCACCCGGGCACCCGCCTCCAGCAGCGCCAGGGTGAGCGAGCCCAAGCCACCGCCCACCTCCACCACGAGGTCGCCCGGCTGCACCATTGCCAGGCGCACTATCTTGCGCACCGTATTGGGGTCGGCGACGAAGTTCTGGCCCAGCGCCCGGCTGGGGGAGAGACCGTGAGCCTCCAGGAGCCGGCTCACGTCCGAGCGGGTCAGGGTCAAGGCGCCAGGGCGAACACGGTGCAGGCCGCGGCCCAGCTGCTGGCCTCCACCTCCTCGGGGGCCAGCCCCTTGACCGCGGCCACCGCGGCGCCGACCACGGGCACCAGGGCGGGTGAATTGGGACGGCCCCGGTGCGGTACGGGGGCCAGGTAGGGCGAGTCCGTCTCCACCAGGAGCCTGTCCAGCGGGCACAGCGCCGCCGACTCGCGGACTTCGTCGGCGTTCTTGAACGTCACGATGCCACTGAAGGACAGCCGTGCACCAAGGTCCAGGGCACGCTTGGCCTCGGTGGGGCCACCGGTGAAGCAGTGGAAGATCGTCCGCTCCGGGACGCCCACGGCGGTGAGGATGCCGAACGTGTCGTCCCAGGCTTCGCGGGTGTGCACCACCAGGGCCAAGCAGTGCTCGTTTGCCAGGGCCACCTGGGCTGCGAACGCCTCCCGCTGCACCGGGCGTTCGGAGAGGTCGTAGTGGTAGTCCAGGCCGCACTCACCGATTGCCACCACCTTGTCCCGTCCCGGGCCGGCGCCGAGCAGGGGCAGGAGGCTGTCAGCCCCCTGGAAGGCGTCGTGCGGGTGGAGCCCCACGGCCGCCCACACCCCTTCGTGGCCGGCCGCCACCTCCAGCGCCGCCGCCGACTGGGCGGCGTCGGTCCCGATCGTCACCATGCGGGCCACCCCCGCCGCCTGAGCCTGGCCGATGCCCTCGGGCCCCAGCCCCTCGTAAGGGATGTGGCAGTGACTGTCGAACCACATGACGACGCGCTCAGCCGTTGAGACGGGGGAAGAGCGGGGCGCCCTTCTCGACCGGCAGCCCCCCCGGGTAACCACCCCAGGCTGCGGCCTCCGGCAGTCGGGCCTCGCCCGGGTCGCCCTGCAGGCCGATCCGGCGCCAGATCTCGGCCGGGGCCCTCGTCAGGGCGGGGGACGCCAGGACAGCCACCAGGCGGAGCACCTCGAGTGCATCGCCCAGGACGGCGTCGACGGCGGGGCCGGGCTCGGCCTTCCAGGGCTCGACCTCCTCGAGGGCCGCGTTGGCCGCCCGGACCAGGCGCCACGTGGCCTCCAGGGCCTCGCTGGGGGACACCCTCTCCCAGGCGTCGGCAGCGGAGCGGTAGACCTCGGCCGCCAACCGGGCCAGGGGGCTGTCGGGCGCAGGAGCCGGGCCGATGCCACCGCACTTGGTCTGCACCACGGCGCTGACCCGGGCGAGGAGGTTGCCCAGGTTGTTCGCCAGGTCGGCGTTGTAGCGGGCCACCATGGCCTCGTAGGAGAACTCCCCGTCGGGGCCGAACTGCTGGTCCCGCAGGAAGTGGTACCGGTAGCCGTCTACACCGAACACGGGCACCAGGTCCGAGGGCGAGATCTGGTTGAAGGCCGTCTTGGACATCTTCTCCCCGCCCACCAGCAGGTAACCGTGGACCGAGACCCGGTGGGGCGGGTCGATCCCTGCCGCCATGCACAGCGCAGGCCAGTAGACACAGTGGAAGCGCAGGATGTCCTTGCCGATGAGGTGGTGCACCGCCGGCCACCACCGTTCGAACTGGGCCGGGTCGGACCCGTAACCGGCCGCCGTGGCGTAGTTGATCAGGGCGTCGTACCACACGTAGAAGACGTGCGAGCTGTCCCAGGGCACCTGCACTCCCCAGTCGAGCGAGGTCCGGGTGACCGAGATGTCCTGCAGGCCGCCCCGGATGAGGCCGAGCGCCTCGTTGCGCTTGTGCTCGGGGGAGACAGCTGCGGGGTCCCGCTCGTACCACTCGAGCAGGCGGTCGGCCAGAGCCGACAGCCGGAAGAAGTAGTTGTCCTCCTTCATCAGCTCCACGGGCCTCTTGTGCACGGGACAGAGGCCGTCCTCCAGTTCGCCCTCGGAGTAGTAGGCCTCGCAGGCGACGCAGTAGAGGCCCTCGTAGGTGCCCAGGGTCACCCAGCCGTTGTCGTACGCCGCCTGCATGAGCGCCTGGACGGCCACGTGGTGGCGGCGCTCCGTGGTGCGGATGTAGTCGTCGTTGGAGATGTCGAGGAGCTGCCAGGTGTCGCGGAAGCGGGCACTGTAGCGGTCCGCCTGCTCCTGGGGCGTCAGGCCGTTGGCCTCGGCCGAGCGCTTGACCTTGAGGCCGTGCTCGTCTGTCCCGGTGAGGAACTTGACATCGTCGCCCATCAATCGGTGCCAGCGTGCCAGCGCATCAGCCGTCACCGTCGTGTAGGCGTGCCCGATGTGGGGCGCGTCGTTCACGTAGTAGATGGGCGTGGTGACGTAGAACCTGGGCACCGGGCCAGGCTACATGCGAGGGGCGGGGCCGACCACCACGACCAGCTCCCCTCGCAGGGCGCCTCCGGCGGCCCGTTCGGCCAGCTCCCCGAGGGTGGCCCGCCACACCTCCTCGTGCACCTTGGTGAGCTCGCGGCACACTGCGGCGGGCCGGTCGGCGCCACAAGCCTGGGCGAGGTCCGCCAGCGTGCGCGCGGCGCGGTAGGGGGACTCGTAGACCACCACAGCCCGGTCCTCCTCAGCCGCCAGCGCCGCCAGCCGGGCGGAGCGCTGCCCCCCCTGTCGGGGCAGGAAGCCCTCGAAGCACCATCTCTCGGTGGCCAGGCCCGAGACAACCAGAGCGGACAGGACGGCGGACGGCCCGGGCACCGACCCGACGGGGAGGCCCTCGGCCAGAACGGCCCGCACCAGGCGCGCTCCGGGGTCGCTCACCAAAGGCGTACCTGCGTCCGTCACCAGCACGACCAGCGCCCCCTCGCGCACCCTGTCCACCGCCAGCTGTGCCGTGGCCGCCTCGTTGAACTTGTGGTGGGCCACCAGCTTGGGCCCCTTGATGGCGGCGTGGTTGAAGAGCTTGAGGGTGCGGCGCGTGTCCTCGCAGTAGACGTAGTCGGCGGAGGCCAGCGCCAGCGCGGCCCGGGGCGAGAGGTCGGCCAGGTTGCCGATGGGCGTCGCCACGACGACCAGGCGGCCCCGCTCGTCCCATTCGCCGGCCGGCGCTGCCCGGTCCTCCACCGGGGCGCGCCCGGGCCCGGCCGGGCCGTCGGCGCCCCCGTCAGCCTCCTCGCCCCGGCGAGCGGCCCGGGCAGGACGCGCTCGACGGCCCGGTTCCGGGGCCGCGGAGCGGGGCGTGCCGCGCCGGGGCCGGCGGGGCTCAGACGTTGAAGCGGATCTCGAGGACATCCCCGTCAGCCACCACGTACTCCTTGCCCTCCACCCGCAGCTTGCCCGCGTCGCGCGCGGCCGACCACGAGCCCAGGGCGAGAAGCTCGTCCCAGTGGACCACCTCGGCCCGGATGAAACCCCTCTGCAGGTCGGAGTGGATCACCCCGGCGCACTCGGGGGCCTTGGCCCCGGCCCGGAACGTCCAGGCCCGGGACTCCTTGTCCCCAGTGGTGAAGAAGGTCCGCCGCCCGAGGAGCCTGTAGGCGGCCTGGGCCACGCGGGGCAGCGCCCCCTCCCCCAGGCCCAGGCCCTCCATGAGCTCGGCCCGGTCGGCGGGGGCCAGCTGGGCCGCCTCCGCCTCCAGTTCGACGCTGACCCCGAGGACCTCGGCCATGCCTCCCAGCTCTTCCTCCACCGGCTTGGTGAGCGCCTCGGCGGTGGACGCCTGGTCCTCCCCCAGGTTCACCACCGCCAGCACGGGCTTGTTCGTGAGCATGAAGAACGGCTTGAGCAGTTCCCGCTCCTCGTCGGAGAGGGCCGCCCGGTACAGGGGCGTACCGTCGGCCAGCAACGACCGGGCCTTCTCGAGCGCGACCAGCTGGCCCTCCAGGGACTTGTCCTGCTTGGCCGCCTTACGGCGGCGCTCCAGTTGCGTCTCCGCACTGGCCAGGTCGGCCAGGACCAGCTCGAGCTCGAGCACGCCCAGGTCCTCCACGGGGTCGTGGCCGCCGACGACGTTGTCGTCCTCGAACGCCCGCAGCACGAGGCAGATGGCGTCGGCCTCCCTTATGCCGCCCAGGAAGCGGTTGCCCAGGCCCTCCCCGGTGGACGAGCCGGCGACCAGGCCGGCGATGTCCACCAGCTCGACCCCGGCGTGCACGACCTTGCGCGACCTGCTCATCTCGGCCAGGGCGTCCAAGCGGTGGTCGGGCACCTGGGCCACGCCCACGCTGGTCTCGGTGGTCGAGAAGGGGTGACTGGCCACCAGGGCGTTGCCACCGGTCAGTGCGTTGAAGAGGCTCGACTTGCCGGCATTGGGCAGGCCCACCAGTCCGATGCGTTCCACGGCCACACGCTACAGCGGCGCCGGGCACGGCCCACCCGGGTGGGGACCGACCAGACGGGGCGCCCGGGCTTGACCGGCGGCGCAGAAGCGGCCAGCCACAGGGCGGAGAGGCTGTACTGTCGAAGTAGTGGGGCGACAATCGGCCCGGGCCCGGAGCCTCTGATGCTGGACCATTTGTTCCTGGACGCGGTGGCGGTGCTTCGGTCCGCCCTGGACGCCAGCCTGCTCGAGCACGCCGGCCAGGAGGACCGGATGGTCTACGACCTCCTCAACGGCGACCTCGTCTGGGAGGCGTCCGTGAGCCTGCCGGGCGACAGCGACCCTCCCCGCGTGAGCGCCGACCTCAACCTGGACTGGCCGAGCTGGAGCCAGGCGGCATGGCGCGCCGTGCTGGCTGGTGAGAGCGTGGAGGACCCGCCCGAGGTGGGAGTGGAGCTCGTGTTCCGCGTCCAGCGGCTGGCCAGCCGTCCTGACCTGGCCCAGGTGCTCCAGGTGCTCCCGGAGGAGAGCCCTGAGCTAGGGGCGGAGCACCTGGCCCGCTCGGCGCCGGTGCTCGAGGAGGCGGTCCGCGAGGACCCCGGCCCGAGCGAGCTGGCCGTGGAGGTGGCCTATGAGGGCACCTACCGGGTGCCCCTGCCTGTCTCCGACGAGGCCGTGGACGAGCACGGGACGGTGCTGCCCGGTTGGGTGCCCCAACGAGCCGGAGGAGGCGATGCCCTGGCACGCGCCAGTGCGACGCGCCAGGTGAGCGCGGCGGTCGAGGCAACTCTCACCTCGATGGCCTCCTGGGTGGCGTCGGCTCTGGTGCGCCTGGCCGACCTCGACCTCGACTACCTCCCGGGCACGGAGGAGGACTGAGCCTGCGCACCGGGGCCCACCCCGGTGCCCCTGCCGTCGGGGCTGGCACAACGGCCCTCGTGGCCGTAGGGTGACCCGGGTGAGCGAGCTACCCTCATACCGTCTACCGAGGCACACCGTGCCCGAGCACTACGAGCTGGTCTTCGAGCCCGACCTGGACGCAGGGACGTTCAAGGGCCAGGCCGACGTGCGGCTCACGGTCAACCAGGCCACAGTCGATCTCGTCCTCAACTCCGCCGACCTGGTGATCGTGGCGGCCTCCATCAGGTCGACGGAGGGCGGCCGGGCCGAGGAGCTGGCCGTCGACTACCACCCCGAGGAGGAGCAGGTTGCCCTGCGGCCGCCCGGCCGGCTGGAGCCGGGGGTGTTCTCGCTGCACATGAGCTTCACCGGCCGCCTCACCGACTTGTTGCGCGGCTTCTACCGCAGCACCTTCAGGGACCGGGACGGCAACCGGGTGGTGCTGGCCGCGACCCAGTTCGAGTCGACCGACGCCCGCCGGGCGTTCCCGTGCTGGGACGAGCCCGACTTCAAGGCGACCTTCGGCATCAGCGTGGTGGCCGACGAGCGCCTCACCGTGCTCTCCAACGGCAGGGAGATCTCCTCCGAGCCTGCCGGGCCGGGACGTCGCAGGGCCCGCTTCGCCGACACGGTCAAGATGTCGACCTACCTGGTGGCACTGGCCGTAGGCCCCTTCGAGATGACCGAACCGGTCGATGTGGACGGGGTGCCCGTGCGCATCGGGTCGGTACCGGGGCGCGGGCAGCTCCGTCACCTGGCGGCCGAGGCTGCCGCACACTCTCTTCGCTTCTTGAGCGGCTACTTCTCCATGCCCTACCCGGCGGACAAGCTCGACCACATCGCCATCCCGGACTTCGCAGCGGGTGCCATGGAGAACCTGGGGCTGGTCACCTACCGTGAGTCAGCACTGCTGGTGGCCGACGGCGCGGCCCAGGTCGAGAGGGCACGCGTGGTCTCCACGGTCGCCCACGAGACGGCGCACATGTGGTTCGGCGACCTGGTGACCATGAAGTGGTGGGAGGGGATCTGGCTGAACGAGGCCTTCGCCACCTTCATGGAGCTCCTGGTGTCGGACGCGTTCGAGCCCCGGTGGCAGGTCTGGGCGACCTCCGGGGTGGACCGGGCCTCCGCCATGTCCACCGACAGCCTCAGGGCCAGCCGGCCCATCGAGTACAAGGTCGGCCGGCCCGAGGAGGCCGAGGACATGTTCGATGTGATCACCTACGACAAGGGCGGCGCGGTCCTGCGCATGATCGAGCGGTACCTCGGCTACGACACGTTCCGCCGGGGCCTCAACCTCTACCTCGAGCGGCACCGCTTCTCCAACACCGCAACCACCGACCTGTGGGAGGCCCTGGAGGCGGCCTCCGGCCAACCCGTCCAGGCCACCATGGGCACCTGGGTCAACCAGGCGGGGCACCCCCTGGTCAGCGTGGAGCTCGAGAGCCCGTCCCGGCTGCGCATCAGCCAGCGCCGGTTCCTGCTCGACGGGGGGACGGACGACGCCCAGCAGTGGGTGGTGCCCGTGACGCTGCGTTGCGGTCACGCCGACGGGCCCACCGAGCGTCATCAGTTCCTGCTGGACAGCCCCTCGACGACCCTCGACCTCGCCGAGGAGCCTACCTGGGTGGCGCTCAACGAGGAGGCCTGGGGGGTCTACCGGGCCGGCTACAGCCCCGAGCTGCGCGCCCGTCTCCACGGCTCGCTCGGACAGCTGAGCCAGCGCGAGCGTCTCAGCCTGGCCGTGGACACGTTCTTCGGGACCGTCGCCGGCACCGTGCCCCTGGAGACCTCGCTCGAACTGTGGTCGCTGCTCTCAGGGGACCCCGACCCCGACGTCTGGTGGGCGCTCTCCACCGGCCTCGGTACGGTCGACCTGCTGTGCGCTGCGCCGGACCGGCGGGGGGTGCAGAGCCTCACCAGGGCCCTGGCCTCGACCGCCTTCAGCCGGTCGGGCTGGGAGGCAGTGGACGGCGAGGGCCCTCGCCAGGCTCGTCTGCGTGCCCGCCTGGTGACCCTGCTCGGGACCACCGGGGCGGACAAGGAGGTCCAGGGCCACGCCCTGGACAAGCTCCACGCAGCCCGATCGGGTGGGGTGGCGCTGCCTGCGGACCTGGCCACAGCGGTGGCCCAGGTCGTGGCCGCATCGGGTGGCCAGGAAGAATGGGAGCTGCTCCACTCCATGTACACCGAGGCGGCCACCCCCCAGGACGAGGTCCGCTACCTCCATGCCCTGGGCGGCTTCTCCGACCCGGCCCTGTTGGCCCGGGCCCTCGAGCTCGCCTTCTCGGGCGAGATCCGCCTCCAGGACGCGCCCTACCTCGTCATGGGCATCCTCGGGCGGCGGGAGGGGGCCCGCCTGGCGTGGGACGCCATCGAGCGCCACTGGGCGCAGATGCAGGACGGATGGCCGCCCAAAGTGGTCCCGCGGGTCCTCATGTCGCTGCCCGCGCTCGCCACCGAGGGGCCCGAGACGGCGGAGCGGGCACGCAGCTGGCTCCACGAGCACCCCTCTGCCCACGGGCAGCGCCAGGTCGCCCAGTCCCTGGAGCGCCTCGGCATCAACCTGGCCTTCCGGTCCCGGCTGAGCGGGCTCGGCGCCGTCCTCGCCCGGCACGGGGCCGACTGATCGCTTGGTCGCCGTAACGCCCGCCGGGCAGGAGGGCGGTCATCGCCCCCGGCCGGACTGGCTGCCCACCCGACGTCCCTGGCCGGTCCAGGTGTTCGGGGTGGGCACCACCTCCGCCCAGCTGGTCTGGCGCGGCTCGCCGGGCTCCGGCCTCCGGCTCGAGGTCGGTGGCCGCGAGGTGGAGGTTGCCGCCGCCGAGCCGGCCTTCATCCACCTGAGCCGGCCGGGGCGGGCCATGCCCACCGCCCCCCGGTCGGGCCCGGGCGCCGGGCGACTGGCGCACGCCCGCTACTCGTACCTCGAGGGTGGGCGGTTCCTCGACGCCCGTTGGCCTGGAGGCCCAGGCTCGGTCGTCCTGGAGGACCTGGCCCCTGCCACGACCTACGAGGTGGTCGCCCGCGCCCGCGGGGTGCCGCCCTTCCTGGCCTGCCGCTTCACCACTCTGCGACCGCCGCCGGGACGTCTGCTCGCCCGCTTCGCCACGGTGTCGGACGTCCATATCGGCGAGAAGCACTTCGGGATCACCGGCCGCATCCACGACCTCGGCCGTCCCGCCTACCCGGTCCGGGCGCTGCAGGCCGCCCTCGACGAAGCGGCCGCCTGGGGGGCCGGCACCGTGGTCGTGAAGGGTGACCTCACCCGTCAGGCCACGCCGGCCGAGGTGCGCGACTACGCCACGGTCCTCGCCGGCAGCCCCCTGGCCGCCCACACCATGCTCGGGAACCACGACAGCAACCTGGGGGTCAACGTCGTAGGCCTGCTCGGCTCCCTCGGCTCCCACGTCGAGCTGCGCCCGCAGGCTCTGGAGCTGCCCGGCCTGCGCCTGGTGCTCGTCAACACCATGCACGCCGACCCCCACTTCCACCGGGGCCACCTGCCGGCCGAGGAGGCCGAGGAGGTGGCCAGGCTGGCGGCGTCCGCCGGGGGACCGGTGTGGGTCGCCATGCACCACCCGCCCGAGCTCCATCCCTGGCCCACGTGCTACCCGCCGGGTGTCCCCCATGACCAGAGCATGGCGCTGCTCGGCGCACTGAGCGCCGCCAACCCGTCCGTGCTCGTGACCTGCGGCCACCGCCACCGCAACCGCCGCTACAACTACGGCGACATCGTCATAAGCGAGGTCGGCTCCACCAAGGACTACCCGGGTTGCTGGGCCGGCTACGAGGTCTACGAGGGGGGTCTGGTGCAGGTGGTGCGCCGTACGGCCCGGCCCGACGTCCTGGCCTGGACAGAGGCCACCCGCCGTGCCCTGAACGGGCAGTGGGGGCGCTGGTCGCCCGGCCGCCTCGACGACCGCTGCTTCGCCATCACCTGGCCGGCTCCCTGACGCCGTGCCGGGCTACCGGGCCACCGGGCCACCGGGCGCCCACCGCCTCGGGGGCCGTCGGCCGGCTCGCTCAGGGCAGCCTCGGAGGCCGGTCCATCCCCTGTACCAGTAGGCCGTAGAAGCCGACAAGGTCCCGGCGCCGGGCCGCGTCGGCACCGGCCAGGCAGTCCACATAGGCCACGGGCTGTTCCGTCCCACCCAGGTAGGCATCCGACTGGCTGGTGCAGTCGGCATGGCGGTAGGCGAGCCATGCCACCTGGGCCCTGACGAAGTCCATCTTCGGCGTGCCTTCGCCCAGAAGGCCGAAGATCACCCTTACATCGGCGTTGAGCTGTGCGTCACGGGCCAGGACCTCGCGCTCACCGCAGCCCTCCTGGCCCAGTGTCGTGCCGTGGTCACAGGCCAGCACCGGCCGGAACGGCTCGGTTATGACCGGAGGCTGCGGGGCGGCCCGGCGTTCGCCCCGGGCCGCCAGGGCCGCCAGGGCCGGCATGACCAGGGCCGGGACCACCACGGCGAGCAGGGGCACGCTCCGGGCCGGCCCGGGGGCCGTCGGACGGCCGCCGCCGCTGCGCGGCTGCAACCCGGTCAGGAACGCCCGGCGTAGAGCAGCCAACCGACCGGTGAGCGCCAGCGCGGCCACCTCAGGCCCGCGCCGGAGGGCCCTGGAGGCGGGCGATGCGGGCCTCGACAGCGGCCAGGCGTTCGCTGGCCGCTGCGTGCAGGATCTCTGCCTGTTCGTACAGGTCGGCCGCCGCCTCGATGCCGAGCTCGCTATTGGCCAGCTTGGCCGTCACCGACTCGAGCGTGCCCACCAGCTGCTCGAATGTCATGTCCTCGAGCGGGCCCTGTACGCCGCACAGGGCGGGGTCGAACCCGGGCCGCTCCTGGTCGCCCTCCTCACCCTTCCCGGGCTCGCCCCTGGAGGCGGGACGCTCTTGCCCAGGGCGCGACTGCTCAGCCAATTGGGGCCTCTCTCTCATCCGGGGCTCTCCTCTCCGGCCCGTTCCGCTCCCCGGTCGGGGCCCTGCGGGCGTCAGGCTCGCGGTGCCGGCCCTCTGCCGCGCCTGCGGACGGCGCCGGCAGGGCACGGGCAGCCAGGTGGCCGTGGGCAAGGGTGAGGACGAGCACCTCACCGGGGCTCACCTGGTCGGGCCGGCGCACGACGCTGCCGTCAGCACCACGTACCACGGCGAAGCCCCGGGCCACCACCTGCTGGGGCGACAGGGCCCGGGCGTGGCGACTGAGCGCCGCCAGACGGTCGGCGGCCCCCAACAGTCGCCCGCCCATGGGCTGGCGCCAGTTGCACGACCTCAGGCGGGCCCCGGCCCGACCGGCAACCGGGGCCGGGTGCGCCCACCCCAGGCGGTCCCCCGCGTGGCGCAACCGTCGCTGGGACCGCTCCAGGCCCAGCGCCAGGGCCCCTCCTGGCGAAGCCGAGCGCAGGGCCTCCCGGCCGGGGCCCAGCCGGGCGGCCATGGCTTGTCGCAGCCTGGCGCCCTGAGCCTCCAGCGCGGCGTGCAGTGCAGCACGCTCGGGCACGACGGCGTGGGCTGCGATGGACGGCGTCCCGCACCGCAGGTCGGCCACCTCGTCGCAGAGGGGCCGGTCGGACTCGTGGCCTATGGCGGAGACAACCGGCACGCGGCAGGCGGCCACCGCCCGGCAGAGCTCCTCGTCGCTCCAGGGCAGCAACGCTGTGGCATCACCTCCTCCGCGGGCCAGGACGACGGCCTCCACCCCGGGCCGGGAGGCCACCCGGACCAGTGCGTCCACGATGGAGATGGCGGCTCCCGGCCCGCTCACCGTGGTCTCCTCGAACCAGACCGGGTAGCCGGGGAACCTGGCGGCCACCACCGATTCGATGTCCCGTCGCACTGCAGCCTCGGCCCCGCACACCACGCCGATAACCGAGGGCAGCAGAGGCAGGGGGCGGGGCGGCCTACCGATGAGGCCATCGGCGACCAGCCTCGCCCGCACCTCGGCCAGCATGGCCGCCACAGCGCCCTCGCCGACAGGAGTGACCTCCTCGGCTTCGAGGGCCAACTGCCCCTGGTCGTTGCCCCATACCAGCTGGCCAACGACCATCACCCGCTCCCCGTCCACGGCGCGGCAGCGCCGGGCGGCGCGGGCCGGGCAGCTAACGGGGAGCTGGGAGGCCCGGTCCCTGAGCGTGAAGTAGGTACGGCCGGCGCGCGACACCCGGGGGCGGTGGACCTCGCCCTCGACCGCCACCCTGCCGATGGCGGAAAGGGAACGGGCGATCTCTCCCGCCAGGCGGACCAGGGTCAGCCGGCGCGGCTCACCCCGACCGGTGCCCGGTCCCGGGCCACCGTCGTCCGACCACAGCGGCAGTGTCATCGCAGCCGCACGGTAGCGCGCCCCGCCGACCTCCGGGCCCCACCGCCCCACGGGCGCTGCAGTGGCCGGGCAGCCCTCATGCCCCCAACCAGGTGCGCCGGGTACTGGCGCGGTCGAGCAAGCGGGCGTCCAGGTCCACCCCTGAGCCGGCCCCGGCCGGCAACGCGAGGTCCCCGTCGGGGCCGAGGACCAGGGGCGGCACCACGATGTCAGGGGCGAAGAACCGGCCGCTGGCCGACAGGTCCCCGGGGAGGCTGAAACCGGGCAGGCTGGCCAGGGCCAGGTTGGCGGCACGGCCCACCCCGGTCTCGACCATCCCTCCGCACCAGGCCGGCACTCCCCGGCTGGTGCAGACATCGAGCGCCGAAAGAGCATTGAGGTAACCGCCCATCCGCGACGCCTTGATGTTGGCCACCCGGCAGGCACCCAGGCGCAGGGCCGATCCGAGCGCAGCGACGCTGGGCAGGGCTTCGTCCAGGCAGACGGGCAGGTCGGTCAGCTCGGCGAACCGGGCGTGGCCGACCAGGTCGTCGTCTCCCAGGGGCTGTTCCAGAGCGGCCAGGCCCAGCTCGCTCAGGGGCGCCAGCTCTTTCGCCGCCTCCTCGGGCCCCGACGCCGCGTAGGCGCCGTTGGCGTCGGCGAAGAGCACCAGGGCCGGCCACTGCTGGCGCACAGCGGCCAGTGGCTCGCGGTCCCAACCGGGCCGGATCTTGAGCTTCACCCTTCGGTAGCCCTCCTCCACCCGCCGGCCCACCTCCTCGACCAGGCGGCCCACAGGGCCGCCCAAGCCGATGGCCACGCCGGCAGGCACCCTCTCCCGGGGCCGGCCTCCGGATGCGCTCCGGGAAGCGAGCCAGTCAGCTGTCCTGGTCCCGCTCAGACGGGTCTCGGCGTCCAACAGCGCCCCCTCCAGGGACGCCTTCGCCGGGTGGTGGCCCTTGGTGCCCGCCAGGGCACTACGGACGTCCTCGGTGCGCACGACGCCGGAGCGCAGGAGGGCGGGGACCAGGAAGCGCTCCAGCACCTGCTCCTCACCATCGAGGTAGTCCGCGCTGTAGGTGGGCTCGGGCATGGCGGGGCACTCACCCCAACCCTCGACCTCCGCGGGAGAGCCGTCCGGGCCCCGAGCGCTCAGCACCGCCCGCACCAGGATGCTGCGGCGCGAGCTCAGACTGCCGGCACCGCTCGACCAGTGCCCCACCAGGGGGAGCTCAAAAGCGACCAGCTCGACCCCGATCAGGCGCGCGGGACCGGTACGTCCCGCATCGGGCAGCCTGTCGGTTGCGCTCAGAGAAGGCCGGTCCCCTGGGACGCCAGCCAGGCCCGCGACTCCTCCTCCTCTATCACGCCCAGTTCGGCCAGGCGTGCCTCGTGCCGCCCGCCCTCGAACCTGGTCCCGAGGAAGACGTCGACGACGTCGAGGGCGAGCTCGACCGCCAGGATCCGTGCCCCGAGAGCCAGCACGTTGGCGTTGTTGTGCAGCCGGGCAAGGCGGGCGGTGTACTCGTCGTGGCACAGGGCAGCCCGGGCGCCGTGCACCTTGTTGGCCGCGATCTGCTCTCCCTGGCCCGAGCCCCCGATGACGATGCCCGCCTCCGCCTGGCCGGAGACGACCCGTCGGGCGCACGAGGCGCAGAAGGGGGGGTAGTCGACAGGCTCGGTGCTGGACGAGCCCAGGTCCTCGACCTCATGGCCCAGTTGGCGCAGGTGGGCGGCGACGGCCACCTTCAGCTCGTACCCGGCGTGGTCGTTGGCGATGGCAACTTTCACGGGCATCTTTCTAATCGCTCCCACCCGCTAGCTCGACCGGGACGGCGCCACCTGCCCGGGGCGAGGCCGTCGCCGCGGACAGGGCTTCGACGCACGCCCGGACGGCGACCGACGCCAGTGCGATGTCTGCCCCCAGGCCCGCGGCCGGCGCCGAGCAGGCCTGACGGGCCAGTTCGGTCGGCCGTTGGAGCAACTGCCTACAGCCCTCGGCCCACGCCGTGACCAGTGCGTGGTCGTCAGCCTCACCCGGGGCCGGGCCGAGCACCCGCCCGGAGGCGCCGGCCAGGGCCCGGGTGAGGTCGTCGCTCAGCGCCCGCGCCAGCCACCTCTCATGGCGCCCTCCCGAAGGCCACCGCGTGAGCAGGTCGACCAGGTGGCCGAGGCCGAGCGAGCCCACCAGGTGGACATAGGCGTGGCGGGCCTGCACCGCGCCCCGCCCCGTCCGGCGCGCCAACGCCCCGAACAGCCCCGCCTCGGCGCCGGCCCCCAGGAGCGCCAGGCCGCGCCGGGCCGCAGCCACGCTGGCGGGCACGCCCGGTACCTCCTCGCCCGCGTCCACCGCCTCCGCCGCCTGCGTGCCCAGCTCCCGGGCCGCTCCGGTGTCCAGGCGGACCAGGTCCGCCACCGCCTGGCCCGGGCCGTCGACCAGGTACCAGCGCGCCAGTGCGCCCAGCGCCGCGGACCACCGGGACCGCAGGTCGTGCTCTGTGTCGACCTCCATCGGGGCGGCGACGTCTACGAGCGCCGCCACCCTGGCCGCGCCGGTCACCTCACGGGCAGCCCAGTAGCAGCGCGCCACCTGGGCCAGGGTACGACCCGTCTCGCACGACAGCTCATGGGCCCATGCCGGGCCCATACGGGCCACCACCTCGTTGGCCAGCTGCGAGGCCAGTAGCTGCGCCCGCAGCGGGTGGCCGGTGACCAGGTCCCCCAGCTCGTGGCGCACCTCGGACGGGAAGTAGCCCAACACCAGGTCGTCCAGAGCGGGGCAGGTGACGAGGTCGGAGGTCAGCACCGCCCGGGCGAGCTCGCTGCGGGCGTACGCGGTGAGCACCGCGAGCTCGGGGCGGCTCAGGCCGGCGCCGGCACCGAGACGGCGCTCGAGCTCCTCGGCCCCCGGGAGGCCCTCCACTTCGGGGGACATCACGCCTTCGGCAGCCAGGTCCTCTTGAAGGGCGATATAGACGGGGAGCTGCGCGGCGCTCTCCCGGACAGCCAGCTCGAGCGCTACGAGCCCGCCGTCCACATCGGCCAGCACGGCCCGGCTGGCGTCGTCGGCGCAGCGTGCCAGCAACGCGTCACGGGCCTGGAGGTCGAGCCGCCCGTGCTCCGACGCCAGTCCGAGGAGGATCTTGAGGTTGACCTCCCGGTCGGACATGGCGACCCCGGCCGCATTGTCCACGAAGTCGGCGTTGACCCGGCCACCCCTCCGTGAGTAGCGGGTGCGCGCCCGCTCGGTCATGGCCAGGTTGGCCCCCTCGACCACTACCCGGGCCCGCAGCTCGTCGGCGCTGACCCTCACCTCGTCGTTCGCCCGGTCGTCCACGTCGGCATCGCTCTCGCCGGGGGCCTTGACGAACGTGCCGATGCCACCGAAGTACAACAGGTCAACCGGTGCCCTCAGCACCGCCCGGACGAGCTCGTCGGGGGACATCGGACCGGGCCTGGTGCCGAGCGCTGCCGCCGCCTCCGGCGACAGGTCGACCTGGCGGGCGTGACGGGGCACCACGAAGGCCCCGGGGGACGCGGTAGACAGGTCGAAGTCGAGCCACGACGACGCCGGCAGGCCGAACAGACGGAGGCGCTCCCGGTAGGCCTCCTCCGGCCGGGGGGCAGGGTCGACGAACACATGGCGGTGGTCGAAGGCAGCCACCAACATAACGGTCCTGCTGCGCAAGAGGCCGTTGCCGAACACGTCCCCCGACATGTCGCCCACCCCGACCACACGCACCGGGTCCACCTCGGGATCCAGCCCCAGAGCGGCAAAATGGCGCCTTGCGGCGAGCCAGGCGCCCCGGGCAGTGATGCCCAGAGCCTTGTGGTCGTAGCCGTGGCTCCCCCCCGAGGCGAAGGCGTCGCCCAACCAGAAGCCGCGTCGCTCGCTGAGCTCGTTGGCCAGGTCCGAGAAGCTGGCTGTGCCCTTGTCGGGTGCCACCACCAGGTAGGCGTCGTCACCATCGGCCCGGCCCGTCCCGACCGAGGGGACCACCGCCCCCCGGGCAACATCGTCGACCACGTCGAGAAGGCCCGAGACGAAGGCCGTGTAGGCATCCCGCCCACCACGGTGGGCGTCGCGCCCGGGACGGAGCACGAACCCGCCCTTGGCACCCGTCGGCACGATCAACGAGTTCTTCTTGACCTGCGCCCGAGCTAGGCCCAGCACCTCGGAGCGCAGGTCGTCGGGACGCTCGCTCCAGCGCACGCCGCCCCGGGCCACGAGCCCGAACCGCAGGTGCAGCCCCTCGGCCCAGGGCGCCCACACGAACGTCTCCGTTGCCGGGCGGGGAAGAGGCAGGAAGGCCAGCGCCTGGCTGGCGAACTTCAAGGCGATGGTGGGCCGGCTCGCGCCCCAGTTGGTGCGAACGGTGGCCCGGACCAGGGCCACGAGCTCGGACAGCGCCTCGTAGGCCTCGTTGTCGGGTGCCTGCTCCAGCTGGGCGACCAGTCCGTCCTCCGCTGCCGCCGGGCGTCCTGCCACCAGCTCCCGGACCACGGCGACGGCCGCGGTCGCCAGGCCCGGGCAGGCCACGAGGGCGCGGCCCATCGCTGCCGCCCGCTCGGGCGACCGTGAGCCGCCCACCAGGCGACGGTAGGCCTGGTAAGCCGACAGGAGGGCGACCTCGCGCCAGTTGAGCCCGGCACCGAGGACCAGGGCGTTGAGGACCGACACATCGGCCTCCCCGGCCAGCGCGGCGCCCACCGCCTCCACCAGGCGCGCCGGCCCACCCGCTGAGCCGGGCCCGGGCGGCTCGGGGCCCGGCCCAGCGGGGGACAACCGCAGGCCCATGTCGTCGATGAAGGCCCTGCGGGCCCCCCAACCGGGGAGGACGAGGTCGAGGTGCCAGGGCACGGACTCCACGACGGTCAGGCCGAAGCTCTCCAGCACGGGCAGGAGGGCCGACAGCTCAGCCCCGCTCCAGGCCGTACGTCGCAGGCGCAGGTCGCCAGCCGGGCCCGGAGGCCAGTTCGGCACCGCGAACACGGCCTGCGCCGGGGGTTCGGCGCCGGCTGGTGGCCCGCCTTCCCCGCCGGTGCCCAGGAGCGCCCAGAGCTGGCGCCAGTCTGCGGCCGCCTGCTCGGGTGAGGTCTGCTCCGCGTACCCGGCGGGCAGGGCAGCCAGGAACGACTGTACGGGCCCGACCTCGGCAGCTCCGGCCTCGGCAGCTCCGGCCTCGGCAGGTCCGGCTCGGCCCGAGAGACTGGCGGCGAACGCGTTGGACCAAGCGACGCCAGGAAGCGGCATTAGCCAAGTATGCGCCCGGCCGGCCCCTCAGTGGGTGACCCCGGGAGCCCTCACCCTGGGGCTGCCCGGAGCAGGCCGGGGAGCGGCTACGGCGGGGGCGAGCCGCAGGCGGATGTCGAAGCCGTCCCCGATAACCCGGGCCGCCCTGAGCCGGCCCGCGCCCTCCTCCGCCACCCGGGCGGCGAACATGGCGAAGCCCTGGCGCGCCCGGGCCTGGGTCAGGCCACTGCCCACCGCCCACAGGACGGCCACGGATCCCTGGCCCCGGGCGTCGAGCAACTTGTTGGCCACCGACTGCGGGCTCGGCGGCTTCCTACGTCCCCCACCGGGCAGGAACGACTTGACCTCGACCGTCGTGCCACACGCCAGCAGGTCCGCTGTGCGGGCCGCACGCTGCTCGGCCACCGAGCGCACCTGGTGGCCCTCGGCCACCAGGGCACGGGCCACGGCCAGCTCCTCGTGGCTGAGCCGACGTGCGCTCTCGTCAAGGCCCCCCGGGCGACCACCGTGGCGGCAGGCCCAGGCCGGCGCTGCCGGCGACGCGGACCTGCTCATCTGCCCCTCTCCCCCGCGCCCTCGGCGTCCCCGGCATCGGGCCTCTCCAGGTCGACGACGAGCAGGCATGCCCAGGGCCGCTCATCGCGCACGCGCCGGCGCAAGGCCCTCAACCAGTGCAGCTCCGGGCCGGCCTCCGGTTCGTACGTGCCGGCTACGACCACCGTGATCACGTAGCGGAACGCGCTCAGGGGGAGCCCCTCGTCGTCCACGAAAGCGTGCTCACGGACCGTGGCGTCAACCGGTCCGTCACTGAGCGCGAAGCCGGAGGTGCCCGGTAGGGGCGACAACCGGGCCCCGACCAGGCCGGCCAGGTCCCGGGCGACCAGAGCAAGGGGTTGGTCGCTATCGAGGAAGAGCTCAACGGTGCGGGCCACAGGCGCCTCCGGTGCCATCTCCCGGCCAGCTGCCGGGAGATCGGTGGAAAGGCAGGCGCCGCGAGGGCAGCCGCGATGGGGTTTAGGCTACTTCACATATCTTCTCATGTCAACCTGATGTTTTTGTACCGGTCGGCCACTGTTCCGCGGAGGTCGAGACCGGACCTGGGAGGACGCGGCCCGCACCTTGGCGCGCCCAGGGCCGCCGACGCTGGGCTCAGCCGCCGGCGGTGGCGCTGCCGGCCTCATCGGGGTGCAGCTCGAGCTCGAACCAGATGGTCTTGCCGAGGTCGGAGTGCGACTCCACCCCCCAAGCCGAGGTGAGCTCTTGCAGCAGGGTCAAGCCACGCCCGCTGTAGGCATCGGGTGGCACGACGGCGAAGGACGGAAGGCGGGTGTTCTGATCGAACACTTCGACCCGCACGCGGTGGTCGGCCCGCGCCACGGTGACCTCGAAGTCGCTACGGGCGTGCAGTACGGCGTTGGTGGCGAGCTCGCTCACCAGCAGGGGCAGGTCCTCGCACACCAGGCCCCAGTGCTCGAGCACGCCGGCTGCGAAGTGCCGTGCCGCGAACACCTGGCTCGCCTCGGGTGCAAAGGCCTGCCTCACCCTTTCGTCACGCCCGCTCCGGGCGGAGACGTGCGGGCTGGGTGCCGGGCTCAACCCACGCCTCTTGGTGTGCACCACCCGGCGACCAACCCCTTCGGTGTTGCGTCCTATCGGCCAGATCGTACCAAGGTGGCCGCCCCTGAACAGGGACCCTACCCATGACCGCCCACCTCTCCCCGGGCAGGGCGCCCAACGGGAGCCGGGCAACCGCCCAACGAGCCTGAGACGGACCGAAAAACGCCCGTCACCTATGGCGCGCGCCGGGCGCACGGGTATAATTGAAGTTGAGAGCACGCTTGCGAGGTGCTCGTGGTAACCGTCCCGAAAGGAGAGCAAAATGGCAACATCGAGCTCGTCCGAAGAGAGCGGTCCGCCGGGCTGCTGAGGCGCCAGGCGGGCTTTTGGAGGACCCGGACGGGGGCTCTGCTCGGTAGTCCCTCGGGTTTGCGCCTGGTATGTCTGGCGGCACCCCCGCTAAAAACTGGAGACACTTGAACCCTTTTCGCTGACCTGTAACCAAGGTCTCGAAGTGGTCCCAAAACAAACCGTCCGTGCGGGGGCGTGCCGCGGTGCGAGGGGCGAGCTGGAAGGCTCGCCCCTCGGCCGCGTCCGGGGCCCGGTACCTCAGCGGTCGGAGAGCCGGGCCCGCTCCCGGGCTGCGGCAAAGCGGGCCAGGGCCTCGGCTCGTTCGTGCGCGTGGTCGACCAGGCGTGGCCGTGGGCTGGCCTGTGCCACCGCCAGGCCGGGCAGCGGTGCGGTCTGGGCGTCCCCGGTGCCGCCCGACCGGTGCTCCCGCTCGGGGCCCAGATAGCGCGCGACATAGGATCCCGTCGGGTCGAAGCGCTGCCTCTGCAGTTCGGGGTTGAAGATCCGGTGGAAGGGGGCGGCGTCGGTGCCCGTGCCCGCCACCCACTGCCAGCCGTGCTGGTTCGACGCCAGGTCCCCGTCGACCAGGTGCCACATGTACCAGCGTGCGCCCAGCCGCCAATCGATGTGGAGGTCCTTCACCAGGAAGCTGGCGGCCACCATGCGTGCCCGGTTGTGGGCCCAGCCCTCTTCGAGGAGCTGGCGCATGGCAGCGTCCACCAGGTCGTAGCCTGTCCGGGCCGTGGCCCAGGCGATGAAGCGCTCCCTCGCCGTCCCGTCCTCGTCCCAGCGCAGGTGACGGCCGAAGGCCTGCAGCGGCTCCCGGGCCGACTGCGGACGGTGCCAGAGCACGTCGGCGTAGAAGTCACGCCAGGCCAGCTCGGAGCGGAGCCGGTCGGCACCCCGACCGGTACCGGCCCGGGCCAAGACCGTCCTCGGGTGCAGGCAGCCGAAGTGGAGGTAGGCAGAGAGCCGCGACGTGCCCTCCACACCGAGGTCGTCACGCCGTTCGGCATAACTGTCCAGACCGGCCCGCACGAACCGCTCGAGCGCCGAGCGTGCCGCACGCGGCCCGGGCTCGGGCAGACGGGCAGCCGGCCCCAGGGGCAGGCCTTGCCACCACTCCGGCAGGCCGGCGCTGCCCGGCGAGGCAACGCCCGCAAGGAGGTCCTCGGCCCGGGCATCACTCGGGGCACCCTCGTAACGGGCATCGGGCTCGGGCAGGGGTGCCGGCCACCCGGCCCGCTCCAGGGCGCGGAGGAAGGCGCTGAACACCCCGAAGCCGCCCCCGGTCGAGGTCCGCAGGGTGCCCGGCGTGACCAGGTAGGGCGAGCCTGCGACTACCAGCTGCAGGCCGTCACCGGCCAGCGCCTCCCCCACCCAGGTGTCCCGTCGGGCCCCGTAGGGCCCGGAGCCCCTCGTGACCACCACGGTCGAAGCACCCACCTCGCGGGCGACGGCAGGGACGACGGTGGCCGGGCTCCCGCGCCGGACCACCAGCGTGCCACCCAGTTCCCGGTCCAGCGCTGCCAGCGTCCCGGCAAGGAAGCTCCGGCGGTTCGGTCCCACGGGCCCGTACACCTTCGGGTCCAGCACGAAGAGCGGGACGACCCTGCCCGACCCGGCTCGCGCTGCCTCGTGCAGCGCAGGGTTGTCGTCCAGGCGCAGGTCGCGACGGAACCACATGATGGCCGGTCTCACGGCTCACGCCGTGCCGGCTCGACTTCTCCCCCGTCTGCGGGAAGGGGCCATGGAGTTGCCGTGGCCCCGACGCACCATCGGAAGAGCTCCTCCGCCTCGGCCACACCGCTCGGGCCGCTGCGGTAAGGGTGGCTCACGGGCCAACGGGCCTCCCCACGGGGGCGCCGGTCGTGGTAGAAGGCCCCCGCGGGGGCACCCGCTGCTCCTCCCGCGGCAAGCCACACGACGGTGCCGGCACCCTGCTCGCTCGAGCGCAGGACCGGCTGGAGCAGGCGGTAGAACACCGGCATACCCGAGCGGAGCCCGGGTGTCGCCGCCCACCCGGGGTGGGCGGACCAGGCGGCGGCGCCCAGCGGCGCCAGCCGGGGGGCCCAGGCCCGGGCCAGCAGGACCTGCGCCCGCTTGGCCCGGGCGTAAGCGACCGCCCCCCGGTAAGCGGGCCGGGGGAGCTCGAGCGCTGCGAGGTCGAAGGGCTGGGTGTACATGCCGCCCGAGCTGACGAGGACGACGTTCGCTCCCCGAGCCAGCTTCGGGGCCAGAGTGCACATCAGCACATGGGGTGCCAGGACCCCGGTGGCCACTGTCAGCTCCCGTCCGGCGGAGTTGCAGCCGTAGCGTGCCAGGAGCGCCCCGGCGGCGTGGACCACGGCAGTCCAGCTGCCCTGGCCGGCCAGAGCGGCTGCCAGGTCGGCAACCTCCGTCGGCTCGGACAGGTCGGCCAGGTGCAGGACCGCCTCGGAGGCACCTGCCTCCAGCACGGAACGGCGCGCCGCTGCGCCCCTGCGCTCGTCCCGGCCCACCAGGTGCACCCGGGCCCCCAGGCGCGCCAGCTCCGTGGCACAGGCCAGGCCGATCCCCGAGGTCGCCCCGGTCACCAGGGCCAGTGCCCCGTCGAGCCTGGGAGGCGTGCCCCAGTGCTCCAACCTGGAGCGGACGACCGGGCCCAGCCGGCTGAAGCTGGGGACCACCGCGACCTCGAACGCCCGGTCCACCAGCTCGGCAAGCCCCGATGGTGGCCGGCCTGCCCCCGGTGCACTGCTCACCCGGCCAGCTTTGCCTCGAGACCGGCCCGGGCGCGCTCGCCCGTGCGCCGGAAGGACCATGCCAGCAGAGGGCCGAGCAGCAGGCGCGCCTTCGTGGGCTCAAGCACGGCGTGGTACCCGACCTGCGCCCCACCGTCGGGCACGGGGCTCACCGTGATGGTGTCGGTCGACCGGACGAGCGAGTTCTCAGCCCTGAGGACCACGCGCGACCCGGGCACCAGGTCGATGACCTCGTACTCGAGCTCCAACGACCGGCGGGCAAAGCGCACGCCCAGGCGGAACGTGCTGCCCAGGCGGAGGGGACCGTCCTGCATGGCACGGCCCGAGACTACCCCCGGGTCCCATTCGACGGCATTGGAGAACCGGGCCAGGTAGTCGAACACCTGGGCCGCCGGCTGGGGGGTGAGCAAGCTCATCTGGTAGGTGGCCACGAACGCTAGTTTAGTGCTAAATTGACACGGTCCGGTGGCAGCCGGTCGGCACAGGGCGGGCACGCCCGGAGAGGACACGAGTGCGCATAGCTATCGTCGGCACCGGGATATCCGGCCTTGCCTGCGCCCACCTCCTGCACCGTCGTCACGACGTGGTCGTCTTCGAGTCCGACGACCGGACCGGCGGCCACAGCAACACCAAGCGCGTGGAACTGCCCGACGCCTCGGTGGACGTGGACACCGGGTTCATCGTCTACAACGAGCGGACGTACCCCCTCTTCACCCGGCTTCTCGCAGAACTGGGCGTGCAGACCCAGCCGAGCGACATGAGCTTCGGTGTCTCGGACGCCGTGACCGGCACCGAGTGGCGGGGGACCTCGCTCGCCACCGTCTTCGCCCAGCCCACCAACGCCCTGAAGCCCGCCTTCTGGCGGATGCTGGCCGATATCGCCCGCTTCAACCGGGCGGCCCTACGGCTGCTCGAGAACCCGCCGCGGGACAGCTACACGCTGGCCGAGATGCTGGCTGAGCACCGCTGGTCCCGGGAGCTCGTGGACTGGTACCTGGTGCCCATCGGATCCTCGATCTGGTCGTCACCGCCGTCCGCTTTCACCGGCATACCCGCCGTCACCTTCGCCCGGTTCTTCGAGCGCCACGGCCTGCTGCGCGTGCGCGACCAGCCCCACTGGCGCACGGTCTCGGGTGGGTCCCAGCGTTATGTGCAGAAGCTGCTGGCGCCACTGGAGGCCGAGGGCCGGGTCCACGTCTCCACCCCGGTCGAGAAGGTCAGGCGTCACGACGGGGGTGTGGAGCTGGTGACCCGGTACGGGCCCGAGGTGTTCGACCACGTGGTCCTCGCCACGCACAGCGACCAGGCCCTGGCGCTGCTCTCCGACGCCGACCGGCTCGAGCGCGAGGTGCTGGGCCAGATCGCCTACCAGCCCAACGTGGCGACCCTGCACACCGATGCCAGCCTGATGCCCCGGGCCCGCAGAGCGTGGGCCAGCTGGAACTACCGCCGTCCGCTGGGCGGTGCCGAGCGGGCGACGCTCACGTACCACATGAACAGCCTCCAGGGGATAGCGTCACGGGCCCCCGTGCTCGTCACCCTCAACCAGCCCGAAGCCGTCGACCCGGACAAGGTGGTGGCCCACATCCCCTACGCCCACCCCGTGATGGACAGTCGCACGGTCGCGGCCCAGAAGCGCCGGGAGGAGCTGGACGGGCATCAGCGGACCTGGTTCTGTGGGGCC
The DNA here is from genome assembly GCA_021850325.1 of Actinomycetes bacterium. Taxonomy (GTDB): domain Bacteria; phylum Actinomycetota; class Acidimicrobiia; order Acidimicrobiales; family Palsa-688; genus JAJZMF01. Next base: position 77,714 of record JAJZMF010000004.1, on the reverse strand, counting down.
TACTGGGGCTACGGTTTCCACGAGGACGGGATGCGCAGCGCGGTGGAGACATGCCGGAAGCTGGGGGTGCCGATGTGACGGCCGGTGGCACCATGGCCACGGCGCAGCTCGGGAGCATGCATGAGGCGGGCGTACCGGAGGCGGGCCTGTCGAGCGCCCTGTACACCGGCACCCTCCACCACAGCCGGCACGGACCGGGCCCCCGTCACCGCTTCACCTACCGGGTGGCCATGCCCCTGCTCTACCTGGACGAGATCGACCGTGTGGCAGCCTCTCACCCCCTGTGGTCATCCAGGCACCCCGCCCCCGTGTGGCTGCGCAGGGACGACTTCCTGGGAGCCCCGGGCACGGCCCTTGACGGTGCGGTCCGTGGGCTGGTGGCCGAACGGACGGGGCTCCGGCCCGCCGGCCGGGTGGCGTTGCTGGCCAATGTGCGCACCTGGGGCTGGCTGTTCAACCCCATCTCGCTCTACTTCTGCCTGGGCGCCTCGGGAGGCACCGAGACCCTGGTGGCCGACGTGGAGAACACGCCGTGGCACGAGCACCACTACTACGTCATGGGCAGCCCGGGGGAGCACCGGTTCGCCAAGGAGATGCACGTCTCGCCTTTCCTGCCCATGGGGACCGAGTACCGCCTGAGCTACACGGCCCCGGGGGAAGACCTCAGGGTGCAGCTCGACCTCCTGGGCGCCGGGCAGCGGCTGCTCACCGCAGTCCTCAGCCTGCAGCGCTCCCCCCTGGACCGGAGGGCCATGTCGGCGTACCTGCGCGACTACCCGGCCATGGCGCACCGGGTGAGCGCCGGTATCTACACCCAGGCCGCCCGCCTGGTACTGAAGGGGGCGCCGTTGTTCACCCACCCGGACAAGACGGGCAGGCGCCGCCGTCCCACAAGGAGCACCGAACAGGAGGCCCACGCCCAGTGGACGTCGTCGACCTAGCTTCCCCCCGTCCGGTACACCAGGTGCCGGGCACGGGGCTGCCGGACAGGCAGCGGGGCGATGGACCCGGCCTCCAGCCCGCCTCCCTGCTCCGCCACGCCGCGCCCGGCGCAGCGCCGTTGCCGGACCTGGCGCGCCTCGTCCTCACCCGGCTGGCCCGTCGGGCCCGGTCGGGGACATTGGTCGTGCACGACGGCACCGGCAGCGTGCGCCTGGGCCGGGGGTCCCCCACGGCCGAGATGACGGTCCACGACCGCCGTGCCTACGCCGCCGTACTGGGACGGGGCTCGGTGGGGCTGGGCCGTTCCTACGTGAGCGGCTGGTGGAGCTCACCCGACCTGGTGGAGGTGGTCCGCGTCCTCTACCGCTGGACGGAGGGCCCCCGCTCGGTGCTCGACCGGCTGGGCTCGTACCTCTCACCCGTGCTCGACGTGCCGTCCCGTCAGGGGGCCCCGTCCCGTTCGGACGACCTGGAGAACATCGCCTCCCACTACAACCTCTCGAACCAGTTCTTCGAGGTCATGCTCGGGCCCTCGATGATGTACTCCTGTGCCGTGTTCGACAGCCCGGCGAGCTCACTGGACCAGGCTCAGGAAGCCAAGCTGGCCCGTGTGTGCGCCAAGGCGTCGCTCGGTCCCGGCGACCACGTCCTCGAGATCGGTACCGGCTGGGGGAGCTTCGCCATCTACGCAGCCACCCGCACCGGGTGCCGGGTCACGACCACCACCATCTCGGCCGAGCAACGTCGCTATGCCGAGGAACGGGTGCGTGCGGCCGGCCTCGACGACCGGGTCACGGTGCTGGAACGCGACTGGCGCGACCTGAGCGGCAGGTTCGACAAGCTGGTGTCCCTGGAGATGGTCGAAGCCGTGGACTGGCGCCTGCACGACCGCTTCCTCGCCAAGCTCGCTTCCCTGCTCGAGCCGGACGGCCTGGCGGTGGTCCAGGCGATAGTCATCGACGACCGCAGTTTTGAAAGGGCCAAGCGCCACCGCGACTTCGTACGGCACATGGTCTTCCCCGGCGGGTGCATACCCTCGGTGGCTTCACTGAGCGCCTCGGTCGCCCGCGCCACGGACCTGAGCCTGGTGGACCTGGAGGACATCGGCGCTCACTACGCCCGGACGCTGCGCCTGTGGGGCGCCAACCTGGAGGCCGCCGGGCGGCCCCGCCTCCAGGGCCTGGGGGCCGACGACAGGTTCATGCGGCTGTGGCAGCTCTACCTGGCCTACTGTGAGGCATCGTTCAGCGAGCGCCACATAAGCGACGTCCAGATGGTCCTGACCAAGCCTGGTTGGCGCGCGGACCTGCGCCCACGCCTGGTGTGAACGCCGGCGGGGCCCGCCCCAGCCTGTGGAAGCTGGGCCTGCCCTTCATGGCCCTGAACCTCTCCGTACTGGGCACCTTGCTCGTGGGCTGGGACAGAGCGGCGTTGGCAGTGGGCCTGGCCTCCTACCTGGCGCGGGCCTTCGGCATCACGGCCTTCTACCACCGCTACTTCTCCCACCGCTCCTTCCGCGTGCCCCGCGCCGTCCAGTTGCTGGGCGCCCTGCTGGGCGCTGCCGCAGCCCAGAGGGGACCGCTGTGGTGGGTGGGGCACCATCGCGAGCACCACCTCTACACCGACCGGCCCGGGGACCCCCACTCCCCGGTGACGGACGGCTTCTGGTACAGCCACGTCCTTTGGATCTTCGACCCTCGCAACGCCGCCACACGCTGGTCCCGGGTGCAGGACCTGGCCCGCTTCCCCGAACTCGTGTGGCTCGACCGCTATGAGTACGTCGCCCCCGGTGCCCTCCTCGGTGCCTGCGCCGTCGGTGGCGCGCTGCTGGGCGGCCCATCCGAGGCTCTGCGCATGGCGCTGTGGGGCTTCGCCGTGCCCACAGTCCTGCTCTACCACTCGACCTTTGCCGTCAACTCGCTCGCCCACCGCTTCGGTGCCCGGAGGTTCGACACCCGGGACGACAGCCGCAACAACTGGTTCGTATCTGCGCTCGTGCTGGGCGAAGGCTGGCACAACAACCACCACCGCTTCCCCAACAGTGCCCGCCAGGGGCTGAGCCGCTTCGAGCTCGACCCGACGTGGTGGGGCATCCGTGCCATGGAGAGGCTGCACCTCGCCTCTTCCCTGCGCCGCCCGCCCGACTGGGCGCTGGAGGCCGCCCGGTCCGGCCGGGCCCGTAGCCTCCCCGAGACTGCCGGTTCCCCGGCCGGCCAAAGCTCCGGCGCTCGCTGACAGCGCGCCCGGGGCCGGCCGGTGGGCAGGCTCCGGTACAGCCTCAGGCTCGGGTCTTGCGGCCGTTGCGGCGAGCCGGCACCAGAGCCTCGAGGGCGGACACCAGCTCGTCGGCCCGCTTGCCGCTGTAGACGTCGGCCCCCAGTTCCAGCGCCTCGGCCCGGGTGCCCACGCCGGCGCCTCCCAACAGGAGGGGAGGACGGGGTGAGAGCTCGCGCAGGAGGCTGAGCGTCAGTGCCGCCGCAGGCAGGGCCGAGGTGGTGGTGCAGGCCAGGGCCACTGCGAACACGCCGGAGCGCCCGGGCGCCATCTCGGCCGCCACAGCCCCCGCCACGGCCTCGGCCGGGGTGTCGGCCCCCAGTTCGACCACCTCGAAGCCCTGCCAGCGGAGCAGGTTGGCGGCTATGGCCACGGGCAGGGCGTGGAGCTCCCCCGCCGGTGCCGCCAGCACCACGGTGCCCTTCTTGAGCCCCCGGGGGTTGAACCTGGCACCCAGGCGGCTCACCAGGCGGGTGGCGACGGCACTCGAGCGGTGCTCGTCGGCGATGCTCAGCGTCCCCTGGAGCCACCGCTCTCCGATCGCGCTCATGGTGGGAGCAAGGACGTCCAGTAGAAGCTCCTGTGGGGTCGTGCCCGAGCCCAGAGCCGACTCGACCAGAGCCCACGCCCCGGCCTCGTCGCCCGCCAGCATGCGGGCCTCCAAGTTGGACCTCGGGTCGACCTTGGGCCGCCCCCGGGCCGGCCCTGCCGGTCCCCGCCGCAACGCCGACAGGTCAGCCGCCTCGACCTGCCAGTCCCCACTCGCCGCGCGCCGGGCAGGCAGGCGACCGGTCCGCACATAGCGGTAGACGGTCATGTAGTGGACCCCCAGCGTCTCGGCCACCTCCGCCAGGCTCAGGGGTGCCGAGCCCGCGTCGGTGGGCGGTTCACCGGAGGTCGCCACACCGTTAACTTAGCACTAATTAGTAACCTCAGCGAGGGGCCGCCGCTCGAGCGGTCCTACCGCCCAGTCCAGGAAGGCCAGCACGTCAGCCCTCTCCGCCACCAGCTTGCTCGTCGGCATGCCGTGGCCGTGACCGGCGGAAGCTTCCACCCGTAGGAGCACGGGCCCGGCACTGCCCCGCACCTCCTGCTGCTGCAGGGCGGCGGCGAACTTGAACGAGTGGGCCGGCACCACCCGGTCGTCGTGGTCGGCGGTCACGACCATCACGGGCGGGTACCGGGTGCCCGGGCGGATGTTGTGCACGGGTGAGTACGAGCGCAGCCAGCGGTACTGCTCGGGGTCAACGGGGTCCCCGAAGTCGCTCTTCCAGGCCCATCCGATCGTGAACAGGTGGAAGCGCAGCATGTCCAGGACGCCGACCTCGGGCACGGCGGCCCCGAAGAGCTCGGGGTGCTGCACGAGACAGGCCGCCACCAGCAGCCCCCCGTTGGACCCGCCGTTGACCGCGATGCGAGCAGGCCTGCTCCAGCCGGAGGCCGTCAACCACCGCGCGCACTCCGAGAAGGCGTCGAACACGTTCTGCTTTTGGGCCAGACGGCCCGCGTCGTACCACTCGCGCCCGTACTCACCCCCACCGGGCAGCACGGCGACGGCGGACAGCCCTCCCAGGCGGGCGAAGAGCGCCGCCCATGGCGAGTACATGGGCGTGATGGGGATGTTGAAGCCCCCGTAGCCCCAGAGCAGAGCCGGGGTGTCCCCGTCAGGCTGCACGTCCCTCCTGTGGGTGAGGAAGAGCGGCACCCGGCCCAGCCCCGCCACCTCGACCATGGCCCGTTCGGTCACCAGTTCGGCGCCCTCGTCCCCCTCCCCCTCGCCCGCCTCGCCCTCGGCACCCGCCCCCGCAGGCGCACCGACAAGCGGCAGGGGTGACGTCCGGCCCGTAGCTGTGTCCCACTGCCAGATCCGGCCCGGGCTGGTGAACGAGCGCACTTTGAAGTGGGCGAGCGCAGCGTCGTGGCGGCCAACGGCTCCCGCCGCCGAGTACACCTGGGAGAGCGACGACAGCCCGGGCACCGCCAGCTCGCCCACCCGGCGCCCATCGGGGTCGTGCAGCACCACGGCCGAGCTGGCGTCCCTCAGGTAGTGGCAGGCAAGCCGGCCCCCGCAGTTGGCCACGCCGACCAGCACCTCGGGTTGCTCGGGGACGACCTCCTGCCAGGTACCGGGGGTGGCACGTCCGGGACGGCTGCGCACCAGCCGGCACCGGGGCGCCGCAGCATCGGTGAGGAACCAGAAGTCCTCGCCCACGTTGCAGACCACCTCGGCCCGGCACACGAAGCCCTCGACGAGCGGGGCAAAACCGGCCGCCGGGCGCTCGAGGTCCATGACGTCCACCCGGGCCTCGGGTGCGGTACCGATGTTCACTGTCACCACGAGGTAGCGCCCGTCCTCGGTCACCTCCACCCCGGGCTCCCAGTCCGGGTGCTCGGCACAGTCGTAGACCACCTCGTCGTCCACCTGGGCGGAGCCCAGGTGGTGGAACATCACGCTGGTCGGCCCGGTGGCGGCAGTCAGCTCCTGGCCCGGGGGCGGTTGTTCGCTGCGGGTGTAGTAGAAGCCGCTCCCGTCGCCCGCCCAGGCCGCGTTGGCGAACTTGCTCCACCGGATGGTGTCGGGCAGGTCGCTGCCCGTGGCCACGTCCCGGACGCGCCAGGTCAGCCAGTCGGAGCCGGCCGTGCTGAGGGCGTACGCCACCAAGCGGCCGCCGGGGCTCACCGAGTACTGGTTGACGGAAACGGTCCCGTCCTCGGAGAAGGTGTTGGGGTCCACCAGGGCACGACCGGGTTCCCCCGGAGACGACGCAACGTACAGCACGTCATGGTCCTGCAGGCCGGTGTTGCGTTCCTGGAACCACCGTTCGCCACGCTGGAAGGGGACCTCGGCCCGGGGGTGGTCCCAGGCCTGGGCCAGCAGGGACCGGAACACCTCGCGCCGGGGCAGGCGGGCCAGGAACGCCTCGGTGCGCCCCTGCTGGGCGGCGGCCCACCGGGCCACCTCGGTGCTCTCCAGGTCCTCCAGCCAGCGGAAGGGGTCGGCTACCACCTCCCCGTGGTGCTCGTCGACCTGGTCACATGACCGGCTTGGCGGAGGCGGGGGTGGCAGGGGTGTCAGTGGCACCCCCGGCAAGTTAGCGTCACCGGGCCGGTTGACGCCGGGCCTGCGCCGGCACTGAGCGGGCATGCTCGGCACATCACCCAAGATCCGACGCCTGGCCCTGGCCCTCACCGCCCTGGGCTTGGCCGGCACCGGCGGCACGGCAGGCCTGGAAGGGGCCCTGCACGCCTCCACCCATGTTGCGGCGCCTCCCGCCCGCGCCGGCGCCGCCGGCGGAACGGGCACCGCCCGGGCAGGGACGGCCATCAGTGCCCTGGCGCGCTACCCAGTGGACCAGGCAGGCTACGCCCTGGCGCCCGGCCCGCGCCCGGAGGCCCCTGCCGTGGGGTCGGCGCAACCGGCCGGCTTCGCCGAGCGGGTCCGCGAGACTGGCAACGCGACCGTCGTGGTGGCGGCCCGCAGCCTCCAACGGGACCTGCAGGCCCTGGCGACCCTGGCCACCGCTGACGGGGGCTTCGTGGCCAGCACCACCACCCAGGCGGCCGCCGCCGGCTCACCCGCCCAGGGGACGGTGGTCCTGGAGGTCCCCTACGGCCGTTTCGGTGCCACCGTGGCCGCGGTGCGCGCCCTGGGCGAGGTGAGCTCGCTGACCACCTCGGCCCAGGACGTCACCGACCAGTACAACGGCCTTCAGGCCCAGCTCGCCTCCCTGGAAGCGAGCCGCAGGCAGTACCTGGCCATCATGGCCCGCGCCACCACCATCGGCAGTGTCCTCGCCGTCCAGGACCAGCTGGACGCCGTTCAGGCCCAACTGGCACAACTGCACGGCCAGCTGGCGTCCATGGCCAACCAGACGACGTACTCGGCGCTCAGCATCACGCTCACCGCGCACTTCGTGCCGCCGGCCGCCCCCCGGCCCCCCTCGGGCTGGGCCCGGGCCTGGAACGGTGCCGTCGCCGGCTTCGTAGCCGGGTGCCAGGCAGCCCTACGGGCCACAGGCCCTCTCGCCTTCGCCGCCCTGCTGGCCGGCACCCTCCTCCTGGGCCTCCGGGGCGCCGTGCGGGCCTGGCGCCGGCGGGGGCCGAGGGCGGCGGCGTCCAACGGCTGACGCACCGCAGTGCCAGGGGAGGCCGGCAAGGTGGCTTGTGGCAGACTGACCCTCCAGTGCTGCACCGGCCCCGCCCCACCCGAGCGCCGGGGGCACTGAGGGTTGCCATGGACGCCACCCCCCTGCTCCTCACCCGGACGGGCGTGGGAGAGTTCTGCCTGCGGTCGATGCAAGCCCTGGCCGAGCGGCCGGACATCGACGTCAGCGCGTTCGCTCTCACCTGGCGAGGCTGGCGGGACCTGGCCGGCCTGGTGCCACGGGGCGTGAAGGTGGCGGGCCGGCCGGTCCCGGCCCGAGCCCTCCGGGCAGCCTGGTCACACTCGTCCCTGCCCCCCTCCGAGGCCCTCATCGGGCGCTTCGACGTCGTCCACGGCACCAACTACGTGGCACCGCCTTCCCGGTCCGCGGCCACCGTGGCCACCGTCTACGACCTGACAGTGCTCCACCTGCCGGAGATGTGCGAGCCGGCCAGCCTCGCCTTCCCCCACCTTGTCAGGCGGGCCGTCCGGGCCGGGGCCTGGGTCCACACCCCGTCGCAGTTCGTGGCCGAGGAGGTGGTGAGCCTCCTCGGCGTACCGCCCGAGCGTGTGCGCACCGTGGCCCTGGGCGTGACGGCCCCGGGCACGGGCGGCACAGCCGTCTCCTCGGCCACGTCCCTGCCGGGCTGGGTCGGCTCGTACGTACTGGCCCTGGGTACGGTCGAACCCCGCAAGGGCCTCCCCGGCCTGGTGCGGGCCTTCAGCCGCATCGCGCCCGACCACCCGGCCACCGCCCTGGTGCTCGCCGGTCCGGACGGTTGGGGGACGGCCGAACTGGCGGCCGCCCTGGCTGGTTCCCCTGCCCGGGACCAGGTGCTCAGGCTGGGCTGGGTGAGCGACGACCAGCGCGACGCCCTGCTCGCCGGAGCTGCCGCTCTCGCCTACCCCTCACTCTACGAGGGCTTCGGCCTGCCCCCCCTGCAGGCGATGGCCGCCGGGACGCCGGTGGTCGCCACCCGCGCCGGTGCCCTGGAGGAGGTCCTGGGCGACGCCGCGCTCCTGGTCGAGGTGGGCGATGAGGACGCGCTGGCCCAGGCCCTGGAAGCTGTGCTGAGCGATGTGGCACTCGGCCGGGGCCTGGCAGAACGGGGGCGGCAGCATGCGGCCCGCTACTCCTGGGAGGCGTGCGGAGACGGGCTGGCCCAGCTGTACCGGGACGCAGCTGCCGGCACGCCCTAGGCGCCGGCCCTTACAGCCCGGGCCCGGGCGAGCTCGGCCTGTGCCCGGGCCAGGTCGGCCTGCGAGCGGGCCAGTTCGGTGTAAGCCCGCGCCAGGCGCTCCTGCGCCTTGGCCAGGGAGGCGATGCGGTGGTCGTAGTCGGCCGAGCGGGACTCCATCGCCTCCAGCCGGTCGTCCACGGCCTGGGCACGCTGGCCCAGCACCCCGAGGGATCGCAGGACCGCCTGGCTGAAGTTGGTCATCTGGTCGGTCAGGTAGCGCAGGTACCAGGCTGTCGCCCGCTTGACCAGCTGCTTGACGACCTGTCCACCGGCCCGGTGGCTTGCAGTGGGCACGTCCACGTTGAAGACCGAGACGCCCGCCGCCGCCCCAAGCGCGTCCGAGATGTTGTCCGTCGCCACCTCCGGGCTCGAAAGGCGCCGGGAGGCCCTTCGGACCAGGTCGATGTAGCCACGGTCCGCCTCCCCCAGGGGCGGCGGGAGGGACGGGGACTGCCAGTCGGAGAGGTGCTCAGCCACGGCCGCCAACCCTAGCGAAGTGGCGCCCTCCGAGGGCCCACCTGCCGGGCCGGGCGCTCCGGCGCTGAGCGTCCCTCACTCGGCACCCCCGGTCCGTAGCGATGTCGCCTCGAAGGCCCTCACCCGGTCGTCCACCGGGACGACCAGGGAGATATCGGGGTGCTGGTGCTCGGCCGCCAGCATCTTGACCGCCGTGCCGTAGACGACCAGCTCGACCACGTGGCGGGCAAAGGGCACCGGCCGGTCGAGGATCTTGGCATCGAGCAGGCCCGTCCCGCCCACCTGCTCGATGCCTCTCTGGAGGTCGGCCATCGCCTCTTCCCGGGCCTGGTAGAGGGTCTGGGTGAAGTTCGAGAGCTCGACGTTCTGGGTGCTCTGGCGCACGGCGTCGCCCATTGCCCGCCGGGGGGCCTGGACGTAGGAAGCGCCCGCCACCAGGTCGAGGGGGTACCACCCGGCGTTGGCCAGGACGACGAAGTCCCGGGCCGAGAGGTCACAGAGGAACGAACTGTGGTACTTCACCCGGAACCGGCTGTGCGAACGCTCGTCCAGGACCGCTCTCACCGCCGTACCCGTCATCACCACGGTGCAGACGTGGGGCCTCATGTCCACCTGCACGTCCACCCCGACCACCCCGACCGCCCCCACCTGGTGGGCCCGGCCGCGCAGGGAGGACTTGGCCGTGGCCAGGGCGGAGGCGAACGCCTGGCGGGCGTCCACCACCGTGCCCATCCCCCACTGCCAGACCCCGAACGCAACCGATGTGCAGCCGACGCCGAACGCCACCTCGACGGGCTCCAGGCCCACCGAGTGCAGCAGGAGGATCTCGTCCAGCGACAGGTCGGAGGTGGTGACGGCGGCGCCGGCGTCCGGCGCCCACTGAGCCTCCGCCAGCGCCCGGCCGACCTCGGCCAGGTCCGCCTCCACGTTCTGGGGGCCGCCCAAGGGGACGGGGGAAGAGCTCACGGTCCCAGGTTCACCGTTGCCACAGGAGGTGCCGCCGGGGCTACTGAGCGGGCCCGGCGCACCAGTGAACCACGCAAGGAACAGGTCAGGTAGGAGCCGCCGTACCGCTCGGCCTCGTCCAACCACATGGTGACACCGTAGAGGGACGCACCCGCAGCCAGGGCCCGGGCCGCCTCTATCGCCCCTGCCCGGGCGAGCTCATGGGCGTCCTGGAGGGGCTGGACGACGTTGCCGGTCCCGCTGCGCCCCGAGCCGTAGTACTCCATGTTGCACCCCTCGACCAGCATGGCCGTGCAGCGTGCGTAGGCGACCGACGTGGGGACGAACCCGATCTCGACCAGCTTGGCCAGCTTCTGCCCGGCCAGTTGGGTGGACCAGGGCCGGCCGCCGGGCCGGGCGCCGGGGACGGCGACAGCTGTGCCGTAGACGTGCACCTCGCAGCTGTTCTCGTTCGTGGGGTGGCTCATGTCCGTGGTGACCCCGACGACGCCCGCGGCACCGAGGGCCGCCGCCTCGTCCAGCATCCTGCCCAGCGCCGTGGCATGGGCACCTGTCCAGAGCCGGTCGAGGTCGTCGACCCGGCCCAACCAGCCCGTCTGGTGCATCCCGACCTCGTAGCAGGCGCAGGGGTAGTTGCGCACCGGGTAGCCGGAATAGGCGGACCACGACGAGACCTGGGCGAAGTAGTAGCCCTGCACCAGGCCCAGGGGCCGCAGGCCCATGGACAGGCTGGCCATGAAGTCGGGCGTGGTGAGGCCCGAGGAAAAAGCCTGTACCGGCTCAGGGGCGCTCACGGGCTCAGTTGTCGAACGAGATGACCGCGGTCGGGCGGGGCGGCGGCGTGCCGTCGAAGTCCTGCCGAGGCGCCACGGCCGTACCGATCGAGAGGAACTCGATGGTGTGCTCCCCCCACTGATGGCTCTTCTCCTCGAGCCTCATGCCAACGACACCGGCAGCCGAGAGGTTGGAGGCCTCGTCCTGCATGCGCTTCATGGCCAGCTCGCGGGCGTCGTACATGGCCTGGGTGAAGTTGGCCAGCTCCTGGTTCTGGCCCAGCTGGCTTATGGCCTGGCCCAGGCCGCGGTGCGCTATGTGGTACACGCAGGTACCCATGACCAGGGCCTGGGGCATGTAGCCGGTCTGTGCCAGGGCCCAGAAGTCCTGGCCCGAGAGGTCACTGGTGAAGGGCTTGCCCAGGCGGTTGCGGTAGGAACGGCCGTCCTCCGCCTTCACCGCCGTGCCGATCGCTATGAACTCCGCCGAACCGTGGCCCCATTCGTAGAAGTTGACGTCCAGGCGCACACCGACCACGCCGTCCGCTCCGAGCTGGTCCGCCTCCTCCTCCATGCGGTTCATGGCCAGCTCCCGGGCGTTGTACATGGCCGAGGTCAGTGTCGTCAGCTCCTGGGAGGACCCCCAGCTGCGCTTCTGGAGCCCGATGTGGTAGATCGAGCTGCCCATCACCAGGCCCAGAGGGTGGAACCCGAGCTGCTTGACGAGCAGGAACTCGTTCACCGAGAGGTCGCTGGTGAACAGGCCGTGCTCCAGCTCGGCCAGGCGGGCGCCGGCCCCTTCGGGCAGGTCGGACGGGAGGTTGGTCACAGGCCACCCCCGGTGATCATGTTCTGCAATGCCATCCTCGCGTTCTGGTTGCCCTCGGCCAACGCCTCGAGGGCGTCGAGCAGCCGGTCGAGCCAGTCCTGCACGGCCAGCTCCTCGGTCCTGATGCGCACGCCGCCCGAGGTCCGCCCGACGGTACAGCGCACGCCGTGGCCGGCCAGCTCGGCCACATAATCGTCCTGGCCCAGGTGGACCGTGACCGAGCTCAGCTCCTCGCTGGGCCGCCGGAACAGCCCGCCCACCCGGCGGGCGAGCTCCACCCGCTCGGGAAGGGTCGACTGCAGTGAGCGGCCCAGGGACTGGAGCATGAGCCGCACGTCGCTGGTGTCGGCCAGGACGGCGGAGGCCGCAAGCCTCATCTCGGCCGGCGTCTCCCCTCCGAACAAGCCCGCGCCGCTCAACCCGGCACCTGCTGTGCCCGGGCCACCGGGCCCGTCTCAGCCACCTTGGGACAGGGACTCATCGCACCTCCGTAGGGGCGGCGCACATGCCGCCGGCGACCGACCAGGCCATGTTAACGCCGGGCCCCGGCAGCCGCGCGCTCGGCTCACCCGCCCTGCACGAGCTGGTTGGCACTGCGCAGTACGGCCGGGCCCACGAGGACGGAAGGGTCCGCCAGCTCCGGGCAACGCACGTGCACCGTCCTGGCCTCCCCAGCCAGCAGGGTGAAGACCATGTCGTCGCTCTCCGCCTCGGGGTGGGCCTTGTCGGCGAGCAGGGCGACGTCGCGCTGCAGGCTGCGTGCTCCGAGCTCCACGTCGTAGCCGTCAGGGGTGCGGCGCCACCCGGCCGACAGGTCCGGGGCGGGCAGCTCCAGGTCCTTGTCCTCCCCGTAGAACCACAGTGCCCGCTCGTCACCCGCTCGGGCCACGAGCAGTTCGGCCTGAGGACGCGTGGGCCGCGTGAGCTCCTCGGCGAGCAGGGCCCGCTCGACCGAACCGGGCGCCACCACCAGACTGAGCCGCGAGCGCTCCAGCACCTCGCCGTCGAAACCGGCCCGGGCCAGGTCCACCTCCACTGCCCAGGGGGTGGGCCCGTCGTTGACGGCCGCCAGCACCAGCCGTCCGTCGGCCGGCCCGCCTGCCTCGGCCGGTCCTGCCGGCTGGAGGGTGAGGAGACGGTCCCGGTAGGCACGGCGCAGCTCGTACCACAGGGGTTTGAGGCGCCCGTCGCCGTCCACCGCGGCCCACGACACCACGGGCCAGCAGTCGTTGAGCTGCCACACGATGACGCCCCGGCACCGGGGCACCTGGGCCCGCCAGTGCTCCACGCCCAGGGCCACGGCGCGGGCCTGGACGAGCGACGTGGCCCAGTGCCAGTCCTCGAAGCTCCGGGGAGCAGGGAAGCGGAGGCCGGACCAGCGGGCCAACTTCTCGTTGCCTGCTACGGCCTTCTGGTGGACCGCCATTTCGGGGAGGGACGTGCTGAGGGGCCGGGTGCTGATGGCGCGGGCAAGTGTCGACCAGGTGGGCGGGCCCTGGAAGCCGAACTCGGAGACGAACTGGGGCTGGTGCTCCCGGTAGGCCAGGTAGTCGCGCTCGTTCCAGACGTCCCAGACGTGCATGCTCCCGTAGCGGGGGTCGTTGGGGTGGACATCGGTGCGGAACGACCAGGGGCTGCCGGCCATGTAGGGCCGGGTCGGGTCCAGCTCGGCCACCAGGGACGGGAACACCTCGTAGTAGTAGCCGGCACCCCAGGTGCGCTCCCCCAGCTGCTCCTTCCAGCCCCAGTCCTCATGGCCCCAGATGTTCTCGTTGCCCCCGCTCCACACGGCGAGCGAGGGGTGGGGGCACAGGCGGGTGACGGCCTGCCGGGCCTCGGCCTCCATGAGGGGGCCGAGCGGGGGCTCCTCGGCATAGGCGGCGCAGGCCAGTAGGAAGTCCTGCCAGACCAGCAGCCCCATCTCGTCGGCCAGCCGGTAGAAGTCCTCGCTCTCGAACAGGCCCCCGCCCCACACCCGGAGCAGGTTCATGTTGGCCCTAACGGCCTGGGCCAGGCGCCCTCGGTAGCGCTGCTCGTCCACCCGCGTGGGGAAGCAGTCGTCCGGGATCCAGTTGGCCCCCCTTATCGCCACGGCTCGGCCGTTCACCACGAAGCCCAGGCGGGAGCCCCGCCCGTCCTGGCCCGTGTCGAGCTGCACCGAGCGGAAGCCGGTCCGGCAGGCCCAGTGGTCGAGCCTGTCGCCCTCATCGGCGCTCTCCAGGACCACATCGAGGTCGTACAGGGGCTGGTCGCCGTAACCCCGGGGCCACCACAGCTCGACCCGGTCCAGGTCCAGTCGGACGGTTGCCTCGCCCACCCCGGGTGCCACGACCGCCTCGGCCGTGCCTCCGGCCACCGAGACCGTCACCCGCAGTGCCGGCCCCTGCCCGGGGACCGGGCGCTCCAGCTCGACGTGGGCCTCGAGGACAGCAGGCGCTGCAGTGGGTGAACCGGCGTCCGCCGCCGGCGCCTCGTGCTCGACCATGGTCGGCGTCCGCGGCCCTCCGGCACCGTCGAGGAGAACCCACGAGAGCGGGCGCACGGCGGCGATACGGGCCGTGGCCCAGCGCTGGAGGGACACGGGCTTCCAGATGCCGGACGTGGGCAGGTCCGGGCCCCAGTCCCAGCCGTAGTTGCAGGCCATCTTGCGCAGGGCGTTGTAGGGGTGGGCGCTCACGTTGGGCCGGGCACCGAGCCTGGCCTCCCACTCCTGAGCCGCGTCGAGGGCGGGCTCGAGCTCCACTTCGAGGTGGTTCCCCTCCGCGACGAGCAGACCGCCCACGTCGAACCGGTGGGCCATGTGCATGTCGGCGACCCGTCCCAGTTCGGTCCCGTTGAGCCGGACGGTCGCCACCGTGTCCAAGCCCTCGAAGACCAGGTCGACCCGCTCACCGGGCAGAGCCGGCGCCGCACCGAAGTCGAGGTCGTAACGCCAGGCGACCCGGCCCACCCAGGCCAAGAGGACCTCGTTGGCGTCGAGGTAGGGGTCTGGCACCAGGCCCGCTGACAGCAGGTCGGTGGTCACGCAACCGGGCACCGTGGCCCCGAGCCGGAGGCCCGCCAGCTCGGCGGGGACCGGCCCCCTGGTGGCGCCCACTGTCCAGCCCTGGTGCAGGGGTGAGTTCACTTGGCTCCTTTCCCGGCCGCAGGGCCCGTGCCCCCGGCCATTGCCGTGTGCGACAGAGCGGCGTCGAAGGCCAGCTCCAGCGCCAGTAGCGCCGCCCCGCGCGGGCCGGCGTCACGGCCCAGCCGGCTGGGGACGATGCGCAGGTCCCTGGTGGAGAACATGGTCGCCTGGGCGTAGACGGTCTCCCTGAGCCCGGTCAGAAGGGCGTCACCCAGGCCACCGATGGAACCACCGGTGACTATCACCGCCGGGTTGACGAAGTTCACGATGCCGCTCATCAGCTCGCCCAGCACCCGGCCCGCGTCCCGTACGGCGTTGGTGGCGACGGCATCGCCCGCCTGCACCAGGCGGGCGACCTCGGCCGCCGTGCTGACGTCGTACCCTTCCGCCCGCATCCGCCGGACCAGAGCGCGCCCGCCGGCCAGGACCTCCAGGCAGTTGTCGGCACCGCACGAGCACAGCTCCTCGCTCGCAGCCCCGGCAACGTGCATGTGGCCCACCTCACCCGCCGTGCCCCCTGCGCCCCGCAGCAGACGCCCGTCTGCCACCACCCCGCAGCCGATGCCTGTGCCGTACTTGACGAACAGCAGGTTGTGCACCCCTTCGGCTTCCCAGGCCGCCCGGTGCTCCCCCAGGGCCATGACGTTGGCGTCGTTGTCCACCAGCACGGGCACACCACCGGCCCGGGAGCCGACCAGCTCCGACAGCGGCGCCTCGTCCCACCCTGCGGTGTGGGGCGGCCCGCTCGAGCGCTGCCGGAGGAAGTCGACCGGCCCGGGAAAGCCCATGGCGCACGCCCGCAGCGGGCCCTCCTGCCCGCCGGCGGTGCCCAGCGCCTCGTCCACCCCGGCGAAGACCCGGCCGAGCACGTCGCCCGCCCCCCGCCCGATCTCGCAGGCACCCTCCGCCCCTGCCACCACTTCCTGCGACAACCGGCACAGCTGCCAATGGAAGTGGGTCGAGCCCAGTTCGATGGCAAGGACCAGGCCGGCGCCGGGGGCGAAGGCCAGCCCCGCTGCCCGGCGGCCACCGGTGGACCTGGCCCGGCCGGCCGGCACGAGCAACCCGGCGTCAACCAGCTCCCTCACCCGGGCCGACACCGTCGAGCGGGCCAGCCCGGACCGGGCTGCCAGCTGCGAACGGGTGGCGCCGCCCAGGACGGAGACTGCCATCAGGAGGGCTTTGTGCTCTTCCCGTAGAACTTCGGCCGGACCAGGCAGAAGTTGCACCCTGCAGAACCTAGGGGCCCCGCCCCCTGAGAGTCAACTTCCCGCCGCAGTTCGTCTCAACAAGTCGCATACCACGCAAGTTTGCGCTCTACGCAATGATGCGCCTAGGATCGCCCGGTGGGCTACGGAGCGGTACCAGGGCTGCGCGAGCGCAAGAAGCTCGCCACCCGCCAGGAACTGGCCCGTGCCGCCCTCCGCCTGGCCATGGAGCGGGGCCTGGACAACGTACTGGTCGAGGACATCGCAGCCGCCGCCGACGTCTCGCCCCGCACCTTCAACAACTACTTCGCCAACAAGTACGAGGCCATCTGCTCCCTCGGCGTGGAGCGCGCCGCTCTGATCGGGGACGCGCTGCGCCAACGCCCGGCGGAAGAGCCGCTCTGGGAGGCGTTGGCCAACGCCGTCGTCGGGCACTACGAGCAGGGCCCTCTGCGCGACGGCCCGGCCATCGCCTCACTGCGCATGGTCATGTGCTCACCCCAACTGAGGGGCGAACAGCACCGCACCCTCGGTGCCATGCGGGAGGCGCTGGCAAGCGCCATCGCCGAGCGCACCGCGATGAGCGGTGCGGGCGCGGCCGGCTCTGTCCCGAGCCGGGAGGGCACCGCTCCCGCAGCCTACGAAGGCCTGGGGGCCGAGGTCCTGGCCGCAGCGGTCCTGGCCGCGGCCCACGTGGCGGTACGGCGTTGGGCGGCCGCCGACCCCCCGGTCGATCTCGGGCAGCTGATCGGGACGGCGCTGGCCGAGCTGGCCGGCACCCTGCGAGGCGCATGACAACCCCGGCCCGGGACGCCCCCCGGGGCGCCGGGCCCGGGACCGAACGGAGGCCAACTTGCTGCTGAAGTTGTTACGCACCTACATGCGCCCCTACCGGCGCTGGATCGGCGCGGTCATGGTCCTGCAGTTGCTGCAGTCGGCGGCCACCCTGTACCTGCCCACCCTCAACGCCGACATCATCGACTACGGGGTGGTCAAGGGCGACACCACCTACATCTGGTCCCATGGGCTCCTGATGCTGGCCATAACCATGGGGCAGGTGGCCTGCGCCGTGACCGCCGTGTACTTCGGGGCCCGCACGGCGACCGCCCTGGGCCGCGACCTGCGCACAGCCGTCTTCCACCACGTGCAGGACTACTCCGCCCGCGAGGTCGCCAGGTTCGGCACCCCCTCGCTCATCACCCGCACGACCAACGACGTCCAGCAGGTCCAGCTGTTGTCGCTCATGACCCTGAACCTGATGGTGAGCGCGCCGATCATGGGCGTGGGGAGCGTGCTCATGGCGCTCAACCAGGACGTGGTGCTGTCGTCCCTCCTGCTCGTGGTCGTCCCCGTCCTCGCCTCGGTGATCGCCCTGATCGTCTCCCGCATGAGGCCCCTCTTCCGGCAGATGCAGAAGCGGATCGACCGCATCAACCTCGTCCTGCGGGAGCAGATAAGCGGTGTCCGGGTCGTGCGGGCCTTCGTTCGCGACCGCTGGGAGAGCGAGCGTTTCGGCCAGGCCAACGACGAGCTCTACCGGGTCTCGCTGGGGACCGGCAGGCTGATGGCCTTCATGTTCCCCTCCGTGATGGGCGTGGTCAACCTGGCCAGCATCGCCACCCTGTGGTTCGGAGGGCACCTGGTGAGCAACGGCAGCATGCAGATCGGGGCTCTGACAGCCTTCCTCACCTACCTGGTCCAGGTGCTGATGGCCGTGATGATGGCGACCTTCATGTTCCTCATGGTCCCCCGGGCGGAGGCGAGCGCCGAGCGCATCGAGGAGGTCCTGGGGACCGAGCCCAGCGTCGGCGTCCCTGCCCACCCCGTGGTACCGGCCCGGGCGAGAGGCATGGTGGAGCTGCGGGGCGTCGAGTTCCGCTACCCCGGGGCACAGGACGCCGTGCTGCGCAACATCGACCTCGTGGCTCGTCCGGGCGAGGTGACAGCCGTCATCGGGAGCACGGGGAGCGGCAAGACGACGCTTGTCAACCTGGTGGCCCGGCTCTTCGACGCCACGGACGGTGCCGTACTGCTGGACGGGACGGACGTGCGTGAACTGAGCCCGGCCGAGCTGTCGAAGGCCATCGGGCTCGTGCCTCAGAGGCCTTACCTCTTCAGCGGGACGGTGGCCTCCAACCTGCGGTACGGCAAGGACGAGGCCACGGACGACGAGCTGTGGGCTGCGCTCACCACCGCCCAGGCGCGCGACTTCGTGTCGGCCATGCCGGGCCAACTGGGCGCGCCGATCTCCCAGGGCGGGACCAACGTGTCGGGTGGCCAGCGCCAGCGCCTGGCCATCGCCCGTGCGCTGGTGCACCGGCCTCGGGTCTACCTCTTCGACGACTCCTTCTCCGCCCTGGACTACAGCACCGACGCCGCACTGCGTGCCGCTCTGGCCCGGGACACGGCGCACGCCACGGTGCTCGTGGTGGCACAGCGGGTGAGCACGATCCGGGAGGCCCACCGCATAGTCGTGCTGGACCACGGCGAGGTGGTGGGGACCGGCACCCACACCGAGCTCATGGCGGACAACGTCACCTACCGGGAGATCGTGCTCTCCCAGCTGACCGAGGAGGAGGCGGCGTGAGCGGCGAGCAGCCCGGTACGCCGGGTGCCGGCAGTACGGGCAACGGAGACGGTACCGGGAACGGCGCGCCGGCACCGGGCACGGGCGAGCGGGCGGTCCCGGCCAGGGTCGCACCTCCCCAGCGCGGCTTCGGGCCAGGCCGGATGATGGGTGGCGGCCCGGTTGACAAGTCGCTCAACTTCGGCCCCTCTGCCCGGCGCCTGCTGGGCGAGCTGCGGCCCCAACGCCTCCTGGTGGGCCTGGTCTTCCTGCTCGGCGCGATGAGCGTCGGCTTCTCGGTGATCGGGCCCCGCCTGCTGGGCGATGCCACCAACCTCGTGTTCGGCGGCTACATAGGGCGCAAGCTCCCCCGGGGCACCTCGCTCAGCGAACTGGCGGCCCGCCTGCGCCACAAGGGCCAGGGCAACGTGGCGGCCATGCTCCAGAGCATGCACGTGCGCCCGGGGCAGGGCATCGACTTCGGCCATGTCGGGCAGATCCTCCTCCTGGTACTGGTCGTGTACGTGGTCTCGTTCGGGGCATCGCTGGCCCAGGGGCGCATCACGGCCCTGGTGGTGCAACGGGCGGTCGCCCGGCTCAGGGAGAAGGTGCAGGCCAAGCTCTCGCGCCTCCCGCTCCGCTACTTCGACATCCAGCCCAGGGGCGAGATCCTGAGCCGGGTGACCAACGACATCGACAACATCTCCCAGTCCATGCAGCAGACCATGGGACAGGTGACCACATCGCTGCTCACCATCGTCGGTGTCCTGGTGATGATGATGCTCATCTCACCGGTGCTGTCGGTCATCGCGCTCGTGACCGTGCCCGCCTCGGTCTTCATCGCATCCGCGGTGGCCAAGCGCTCGCAGCCCCACTTCGTTGCCCAGTGGACGGCCACGGGGCACCTGAACGGCCACATCGAGGAGATGTACACCGGTCACTCGCTCGTAAAGGTCTTCGGACGGCGCAAGGAGGCAGAGGCCCGGTTCGCCGAGCACAACAACGCCCTTTTCACTTCCAGCTTCCGGGCACAGTTCATATCTGGCGTCATCCAGCCGGCCATGACCTTCATAGGGAACATCAACTACGTGCTGGTGGCCGTGGTGGGCGGGCTACGGGTCGCCTCGGGGCAACTGTCCCTGGGCGATGTCCAGGCGTTCATCCAGTACTCCCGGCAGTTCAGCCAGCCCATCAACCAGGTCGCCAGCATGGCCAACCTGCTCCAGTCCGGCGTGGCCTCGGCAGAGCGGGTGTTCGCCCTGCTCGACGCCCCCGAGGAGCCGCCCGGCCCGGAGCACCCGGTGACCCTCGGGGCTCCCAGGGGTTACGTCAGCTTCGAGCACGTCCGCTTCAGCTACGACCCCGACAACCCGCTCATCGAAGACCTGTCGCTCGCCGTCGAACCGGGCCAGACCGTAGCCATCGTCGGGCCCACCGGTGCGGGCAAGACGACCCTGGTAAACCTCCTGATGCGCTTCTACGACCTGGACGGGGGCCGCATCACCCTGGACGGAGCCGACATCGCCACCATGCGGCGGGAGGACCTCCGGGCGGCCACGGGGATGGTGCTGCAGGACACCTGGCTATTCAACGGCACCATCGCCGAGAACATCTCCTACGGCGCACCGGGCGCCACCCGGGAAAAGGTGGAGGCGGCGGGACGGGCGACGCACGTGGACCACTTCGTACGGACCCTGCCCGAGGGGTACGACACGGTCATCGACGAGGAAGGTTCCTCGGTGAGCGCCGGGGAACGCCAGCTCATCACCATTGCCCGCGCCTTCCTGGCCGAGCCGGCCATCCTGATCCTCGACGAGGCGACCAGTTCGGTGGACACCAGGACCGAGGTCCTCATACAGAGGGCCATGAACCGCCTTCGCGCCGGGCGAACCAGTTTCGTCATCGCCCACCGGCTGTCCACCATCAGGGACGCCGACCTGATCCTGGTCATGGAGGCCGGCCGGATAGTGGAAAGAGGCACCCATGCCGAACTGCTGGCTGCCGGCGGTGCCTACTCCGACCTCTACGCGGCGCAGTTCGCCCAGGCCGTCTCGGAGGTCGGCTGAGCGCGCTGGCCGGCGCAGGGGCCTGGGCGCCTTCCCGGCGCCGGCTCACCTCGGGCCTGGTCGCATCCGTGACCCTGGTCGCCTTCGAGGCGCTGGCCGTGGCCACGGTGCTCCCCGTTGTGAGCCGCGACCTCGGGGGCCTGGCCCTTTACGGCTGGGTGTTCAGCGCCTTCGCGCTGGCCAGCCTGGTGGGCATCGCCGTGACCGGGGCCCTGGCCGACCGCAGGCCTCTCACCGGGCCGATGCTGGCCGGCACGGCGCTCTTCGCCGCCGGCCTCCTCGTGGGAGGCCTGGCACCCGACATGGCCCTGCTCGTGGTCGGCAGGGCCGTCCAGGGCCTGGGGGCCGGCGTCGTGCCCGCCGTGGCCTACGTGGCCATCGCCAGGGGGTACCCGGACGCCACCAAGCCCCGCATGTTCGCCGTCCTCTCCACCGCCTGGGTGGTACCCGGTCTCGTCGGCCCGGCCATAGGTGCCCTGGTTGCATCGGCCCTCGGTTGGCGGTGGGTCTTCCTCGGGCTCCTGCCCCTGGTGACCACCACCGGGGCCCTGGCGGCCAAGGCCCTGCGCTCGGTGCCCGGCCCATCCCGGTCGGGCACCGGCCCGCCGTCCCGGGTGCCAGTGCTCAACGTACTGGGCGTCGTGGTCGGGGCCGGTACGGTCCTGGCTTCGTTGAGCTCGGGCACCGTCCTGGCCGCCCCCGGCCTCGTGCTCGGAGCAGGCCTGCTCGGGTTCTCGCTCCGGCGGGTCACCCCCGCCGGCACCCTCAGGGCAAGGCCCGGGCTGCCCGCCACCGTGCTGTCACGGGGCCTGCTCACGTTGGGCTTCTTCGCCGGTGACGCCTACGTCCCCTACGCCGTGACGACAGCCCGGCACGGCTCGACCTTCCTGGCCGGAGCGGCGCTCACCGCGTCCACGCTCACCTGGGCGGCAGGTGCGTGGGCCCAGGCACGGACCGTCGGCAACCGGGGGCCGCGCCTGCTGGTGCGCACCGGTGAGGTGCTCGTCCTGGCCGGCCTGGCCACCATGGCGGCCGTGCTCCTGCCCGGTGTGCCGGTACCTCTGGCCGTGGCCGCGTGGGCCCTGGGTGGGCTGGGGATCGGCCTGGCCTACGCCCCCCTCTCGCTCACCACCCTGCAACTGGCGCCCGCAGGCCAGGAAGGTCGGGCCACCTCGGCGCTCCAGTTGACCGACACCCTGGGACAGGCCCTGGGCACGGGGGCCGCCGGGGCTGCAGTGGCCGCCGCCCACCAGGGCATGGGGCCGCGTGGTGGGGTGGCCCTCGCCTTTGCCACCGGAGCGGTGGTGATGGTCGCCGCCGCCCTTGTCGGGCGGCGTCTGCCCGTTTCCCTGGCTGGCCACAGGGCGGTCGAGACGTCCTCGTAGGCCTTCGCCGCCCAGGGTCATCCCTCCGCCGGGGCCGCCGGGGCCGCCCGGGGCGGTGCTGGCTCGTGGAGCCAGCGGACCACCACCACCGTGGCGGCCGCACCGATGGCGCCCATCACCGGGCCTGCCACCGCCAGGGCGCCCAGCCCGGCCACGGCCGAGACCACGAGAGGCCCGGCCGTGGTCCCGCCATCGGAGAACGCACGCCACACGGCGAGGAAGGAAGCACGGCCCTCGTCCGGCGTGAGGTCGGCTCCCAGTGTCATCACGATCCCGGAGCCCAGGCCGTTGCCGAAGCCGAGGACGAACGCAGCAGCGAACAGGGTCCCGTAGGCATGGGTGAGCGGCACGAAGAAGTGGCCCACCGAGAGGAGGGCCATGCAGGGCACGAGCACCGCCCGCCGCCCCCAGCGGTCCGACAGGATGCCCGCCGGGTAGAACAGCGCCAGGTCCACCACGGCCGACAATGCGACTATGGCTGACGCCTGACCGGCGTCCAGTCCTATGTGCGCCGCCCACAGGGGCACGACCGCCGTCCTGCTCCCCCGCAGGAGGCTCACGCCCACGGCGCCCACCCCGGCAGTGGCAAAGCTGCGCTTGTGCTCGGACAGGACCTGCAGTGGGCGCACGCTCACCGCGCCGCCCGCCGAGGCCGCGTGGTCGTCACGGTCCTGGGCCAGGGCCAGCCAGGCCACTCCGACAAGAGAACAGACGAAGAAGATGACAAAGCCGGCACGAGCGTCCGAGTGGCGGGCGAAGGCCACGAAGAGGAACGGCCCGATCACATTGCCGGCCCTGATCACGCCTCCGAACAGGGACAGGGCCCTGCCCCGCATGAGGACCGGTGCCACCCTGCTCAGGTGCACCATGCGGACAAGGCCCCACAGGCCCCACCCGGCCGACTGCAGGGTCACGCACAGCGCGAGCACCCAGTAGGAACGGGCCACGACGCAGCCACCGATCCCGGCCAGGAGCATGAGCGACGACAGGTACATGGAGCGGCGCTCACCGAAGCGCGCCGTGACCCGGCCCGCCGGGAGGTCGAAGAGCAGGGTCCCGAGCCCGTTGAGGGCCACCAGGGCGCCGCCCGCGGCCGTCGAGCCGTGCACCTGACGGGCGGCGTAGACCAGCACAGGCAGCATCGCCCCCTGTCCTGCACTGAGGACCAGGTTGGGCAGGTAGACCTGGTTCCACAAGGACCGGATCGAACCGGGCTGGCCCCGACCGTCGGTGGAGCGGCCCTTCACCCGGGACGGCCTGGAGAGATCATCCGTCCATGTTGGCCAAGGGTGGCGCAGGGGCGCCAACAGGGCACCCGATGCCGCACCTGCACCTCTCGTGGTGCCGAGCGCGCTCTAGGCGGGCACCGCCCGTCGCAGCGGGCGCCATCTGCGCACAGCCCTTCCGGTCGCCGCGTGCAGGAGGCAGGCTCGGGACGTGCCGAAGCCTTTCCGTTCCTCGAGGGCGCCCCGCTGTGCAGCGCGTGCCCTTGCATCCCTCCACCTGGCGAGCTCGCAGATGACAAGCTGGAGGGACCTCAGCGTGGACGAGCCCGGGCAGGCTCATGACGACAGCGAGGTCATCGACCTGAGGGTCTTCGACCGCGACCGGCACCAGCGCCGAGCCGAGAACTGAGCGGCCTGCCGCTCAGTTCGGCGGGCGCTGCCGGGGCCACGGCGCCGGCCGGCGCAGGTCGGGCTATGGGCCGCCCGGGAGCATCAGACGTGGCCCGAGGCCGCCTGCAGGCCCAGCCGGGGGAGGTTGGAGATCAGCACGTCCGTCCCCGCCGCGACGAGGCGGTGCATCTCCTCGGGGTCGTCCACGGTCCAGGCGACGGCCCGCAGGCCCGCCTCGTGCGCCCGGGCCACCGTCTCCTGGTCGAGCACGGAGTGGTGGGCGTGGAGCGCCCAGTAACCGGCTCGGGCAAGTTCGCCCACCAACCCGTCCGGTAGGGCGCCACCGACCAGGAGCCCGACCGGGAGACCGGTCCCCAGGGCGAGGACCTCCTCGACAGCCTCCCGGCAAAAGGACGAGACGACCACCCGGGAGCCGCCTGCTCCCTGCTGGCCGACGAGCTCTGCAGCCAACGCCGCGCCCAGGGCCCGGCCCTGTGCCCCGCAGGCCTCTTCGGCCACCTTGAGCTCGACGTTGACCACGTCCACCCGGCACGACGCCAGCGCCTCGGACAAGCTGGGCACGTCGGGGGGCACGTCCTCCCAGCGCAGCTCGTCCAGGTTGCCCGTTGCGACCCCCCGGTCGTGGTGGACCGCCCAGGCTCCGTCAGCGGTCCGCCACACGTCCAGCTCGATCCCCTGCACCCCACACGACGAGGCGGCCGCGAAGGCGGCCACGGTGTTCTCCGCAATGCTCCCGGGCCCGTCCACGTAGCCCCGGTGCGACCAGATCTCTGTCATCCTGTCTTCTCCTCCCAGACCCTGCACGGTCGTCTCCCGCTCCCTCGTCCCCAGCCCGGCGACCCGGTCAGCTGATCCCGGCGGTAAGGCCCTTCACGAACCAGCGCTGCATCACCAGGACCACCACCACCGGTGGGACCAGGGCCAGCAGGGCCACCGTCATGACCAGGTCCCACTGCGGGACGGCGAAGCTCTGGGCGGACGCGATCATCTCCCTGATGCCCATCACGACCGTGGCGTTGTGGGCGCTCGAGGTGACGAGCAAAGGCCACAGGTACTGGTTCCACCCATAGATGAACTCGAGCACGAAGACCGCAGCCAGGTTGGGCTTGGACAGAGGGAGGACGATACGGGTCAGGAAACGCACCGGCCCTATGCCGTCGAGGCGGGCTGCGTCAGCCAGGGCAACGGGGAACGTCATGAAGTACTGGCGGAACAGGAAAACCGCCGTGGCAGAAGCGATGAGGGGCACGACCAGGCCCCCCAGGTTGTTGAGCAGGCCCAGCTGTACCGTGACCTGGTACGTGGGGAAGAAGCGCACCTCGATGGGGAGCATGAGGGTGGCGAAGATGAGCCAGAAGGCCGCCATCCTCCCCCTGAAGCGGAAGAAGACCACGGCGTAGGCAGCGGGGACCGAGAGCAGCAACTTCCCCAGTGCCACGGCCAGGGCCATGACGGCCGAGTTGCCCATCATGGACAGGACAGTGGGCGAGTCGGGGAGGCCGTGCACCAGGACCTGGGACAGGTTGTGGCCCAGCTGGCCCCCTGGTGCCAGGGGCACACCCTGCAGGAGCGCGGTGGCCGGCTTCGAGGCGGCCACGAAGGCAAGGTAGATGGGCAGGGCCAGCACTGCGGCCGCCACTATGAGCAGGACGTGGCGCAGGACCTCGGCCCGGCGGCGCGGCCTCATCGGTAGTGCACCCGGCGGTTGAACATCCGGAACTGGACCACGGTGAAAACCCCCGCTATGAGGACGAGCACCACCGTCTCGGCTCCGGCCAGGCCGGTGTCGGCGTTCTGGAAACCGTCCCGGTAGAGCTGGTAGACGAGCGTGTTGGTGGCCCCGGCCGGCCCTCCCTGGGTCACGATGTCGATCACGGCGAAGCTCGAGAAGAAGGCGTACAGGACGTTCATGACCGACAGGAAGAACGTGGTGGGCGACAGCAGGGGGAACGTCATGCGCCAGAACCGGGCCAGCTTGCCTGCCCCGTCCACGGACGCCGCATCGAGCACCTCCCCCGGAACCGCCTGCATGGCCGCAGTGTAGAAGAGGTAGTTGTAGGCCGACTGCTGCCAAACGGTGAGGGCGACGATCAGGCCCATGGCCTGCGTGCCGTGCAGGGCGAAGTTCCACTTGACGCCGAGCTGGCCAAGTAGGCGCGCTCCGGGCCCGAGGTCGGGTTGGAACAGGAACAACCAGAGCGCGCCCGCCACGGCGCCCGGCACGGCGTAGGTCCACACGAACAGTGCGCGGTAGACGGCCCTGCCCCGTCCCACCTGTTCCACCTGGGTGGCGAGGAAGAGCCCGATGGCCATGCCGAGCACGGTGGTCAGCGCGGCGAACACCAGGGTCACCTCGATGGACTGCAGGTAGTTGCCGTTGGCCACTGCATCGACGAAGTTCTGGAAGCCGCTGAAACGGGAGCCCAGGCCGAAGGCGTTCGTCTGCTGGAACGCCTCGATGACAGCCTTCACAGTGGGCCAGAGGAAGAACGTCGCCACCACGGCCAGCTGGGGCAGCAGCAGCAGGTAAGGCAGCAGACGGTGCTTGAAGATGGCCGGACCGGCCCCGCCGTCACCCGACGACCGGGCACGGCGGCGCCGGGCCGCGACCAGGAAGGCCCCAGGCCCGGCCGGAGCCGGGCCTGGTCCTACCACTGCCGAGAGCTCGCCGCTCGGGCGCTCTGCGGTAGCAGCGCCGTCCCTAGCCGCCATACTGGGCAGCGAACTGGGACAGGATCGCGTCGCCCTGGGACTGGGCCGTAGCCAGCGCCTGGGCAGCGGTCTCCTTGCCCGACAGGACCTGGGCAATGGCGGCAGCCTCGTCCTGGCGGATCTCGGGCAGGTAGCCCAGCCTGATACCCCGGGTCCAGGCCTTGGCGGGCTTGTTGGTCAGCTCGTTGGTCGCCACCTGGTCGTTGCGGTGCATCCGGTAGAAGTGCTCCCGGGTGAGCAGGGACACGCCGGCGTTGGTCACGGCTACATAGCCGGTGTGGCTGGCCCAGTAGGCCTGGGTCGAAGCCGACATCAGGAAGTGGAGGAACTCGGCGTCACCCTTGTAGGTGTCCTTGGGGGCGCCCGAGAGCACCCACAGCGAGGCCCCGCCCACCACTGTGTTCTGGGGCGCGCGCACGTCACCGGACACGATGGGCAGTGGAGCGACGCCGAACGGGAACTTGGCGGCGGCGGCGATGCTGTTCAGCGAGGCTGAGCTCTGCTCGTACATGGCGCAGGTACCACCCGTGAACAGAGGCACCGTGCTGTTGGTCACCCCGTTCCACTGGTAGAGGCCTCTCTTGGCCAGCTGGCCCAACATGGACAGGTGAGCGATGAAGGGCGGCGTGTCGATCTTGAGGGTGACGCCCTTGATCGAGTTGTAACCATTGTCCTGAGTGGCGAACGGGTACCCGTTCCACATGGCGAACTCCTCCATGTCCGTCCACATGACGTAGGCACCCGTCGAGCTGAGGGCGCACTTGACGCCGTGGGCGGCCAGGGCGTTGGCGTCGGTGTTCAGCTCGGCCCAGGTCTTCGGCGCCGAGGTGATCCCGGCCTTGGCGAGAAGGGTCTTGTTGAAGTACAGGACGGGGGTCGAGCTGTTGAACGGCATGGAGTCCAGCTGGTCCTGTGCCGTCTCGTAATAGCTGGCCGCGCCGCCGATGAAGTCCGAGGTGGCGAAGGGGATGTGGTACTTGGCCATGAGCGAGTAGACGGGCACGTAGGCACTGGGCGAGTCCATGATGGTGGCCGTGCCGGCGTCGAAGACCTGGGCGATGTCGGGGGCGGCATGGGCCCGGAAGGCAGCGATGGTGTCCGAGAGCACGGTCGAGTAACTGCCCTTGTAGGTGGCCACCACGTTGTAGGCGTGGTGGGTGGCGTTGAACTCGTCCACCAGGTGCTGGAAGGTGGTGCCCAGAGTGCCACTGAAGGCCGTCCACACGTTGATGGTCACCGGGGAGCCGGCCGCTTTAAGTGCCGGGCGCGGGGTCGCACCGGCCGGGCCGGCCAACCCGGCCACCGAGAGCAGGGCGGTACCCGTCAGGGCGAGGGCGGCACCCCTCGTGACGCGGGGCCGACGGCCCTTGGCGGACCGGATCTTGGAATGGCGCATGAGGCTGGTTCCTTTCTTCGCAAAGGTCTGTCCCGCGGAAGCTAACGGCCCATCTTGACCGGCGAGTGTACAGAACATGGACTGCCGGTGAACGGCCTACGAACTACTGGTCAATTGCCGCCTGCGCCGGGAGGGCCCTGCGCCGGGCCGGCCTGCTCGGGCAGGACTTTGGCCCCTGCCCCCCAGTGCCTGTCGTTATTACCCCCTAGGGGTACCTGAGGTAGAATGGGGCGAGGCCCGGGCAGGGACCGGGTGCCACCGGCCGGCAGGAACCGGCAGACAGGAGACGGCGATGAGCGAGACGATCACCTACACGGTGGCCGGCATGACCTGCGACCACTGCAAGCACGCCGTGAGCAGCGAGCTGAGCTCGGTGGCCGGGGTCGCTGCGGTCGAGGTCGACCTCGGTACCAAGCTCGTGACGGTGACCGGTGAGGGCCTGGACGACAGTGCCCTCAGGGCCGCCATCGAAGAAGCCGGGTACGAGGCGGCATGATGCCCGTTCTCCCTGTGGACAAGGGGGGCCGGGTGGAGCTCGCCATCACGGGGATGACGTGCGCGTCGTGTGCCGCCCGCATCGAGAAGCGCCTCAACAAGCTCGACGGCGTGACCGCCAGCGTCAACTTCGCCAGTGAGACGGCCTCGGTGTCCTTCGACCCCGGGGTGGTCGCGCTCGACCAGCTCATCAGCACGGTCGAGGGCATCGGCTACGGGGCCGCCCTGCCCAGGGAACTGGACGAGGACGACGGCCACGCTCGCGCGTACCTGTTGCGCCTCGTCCTGGCGGCAGCGGTCTCGGTCCCTGTCGTGGTCTGGGCCTGGGTCGCTGCTGCCCGCTTCGGCGGCTGGCAGTGGGCCTCGCTCGGCCTGGCCACCGTGGTGGTCGCCTACAGCGGCTGGCCCTTCCACAGGGCAGCGGCGCTCAACGCCCGGCACCGGGCCGCGACCATGGACACGCTCATCTCCATGGGCACCCTGGCTGCCTGGACCTGGTCCGTCGTCGTGGTCGTGGGCGGGCTGCACAAGCCCGTCTACTTCGACACGGCCACCCTCATCACGGCGCTCATCCTGCTGGGGCGCTACCTCGAAGCCAGGGCCAAGCGCCGTTCGGGCCAGGCCATCAGGGCGCTGCTCGAGCTGGGGGCCAAGCAGGCCACGCTGCTGCAAGGTGGGCAGGAGACCCTCGTCCCGGTGTCCCAGCTCCAGGTGGGCGACCTGTTCGTGGTCCGCCCCGGGGAGAAGGTGGCTACAGACGGGGTCGTACACAGCGGCCTCTCCGCCCTCGACCGCTCGATGCTGACGGGAGAACCGGTACCGGTCGAGGTGGGCCCCGGGGACGAGGTGACGGGCGGGATGGTGAGCTCCTCGGGCCGTCTGGTCGTGCGGGCGACCCGTGTGGGCGCGGAGACGGCGCTCGCCCAGGTGGCCCGTCTCGTCACCCAGGCCCAGGCAGGTAAAGCCCGGGCCCAGCGCCTGGCCGACCGGGTCTCGGCCGTCTTCGTGCCTGTGGTCATCGGGCTCTCCCTGCTCACCCTGGCCGGCTGGCTCGTACTGTCATCGGCCGGGACGGCAGCCTCCTTCACGGCCGCGGTGGCGGTCGTGGTGGTGGCCTGCCCCTGCGCTCTCGGCTTGGCCACGCCCACCGCCCTGATGGTGGGCACGGGCCGGGGGGCCCAGCTCGGGATCGTGATCAAAGGGCCCGAGGTCCTCGAGCAGACGCGCAGGGTGACCACGGTCGTGCTCGACAAGACGGGCACTCTGACCGAGGGCAGGATGCAGGTGTCCTCCCTCGTGCCCGCCGACGGGGTGACCGAGACCGACCTGCTGCTCCTTGCCGCCTCGGTGGAGGACGCCAGCGAGCACCCCGTGGCCCGGGCCATAGCCGGGCTCGGCCGCTCACGGTTGGGCGTCCTGGCGCCGCCCGAGGAGTTCCAGAACCGGCCGGGCCTCGGTGTACAGGCAGTGGTGGAGGGCCATGCCGTCCTCGTCGGCCGGCCGGACCTGCTCGGGCAATGGGCGGTAACCCTGCCTCCTGCCCTGGTCGAAGAGGCGGAGCGCCTGGAGGCGACGGGTGCCACGGTGGTGGCCGTGGCCTCCGACGGCCGGGCGATCGGGCTGGTGGCCCTCGCCGACCGGCCCAAGCCGACGAGCGCCCGGGCGGTGGCCCGGCTACGGGCGTTGGGGCTCACCCCGGTCCTGCTGACCGGCGACAACGAGCGCACCGCCCGGGCCGTGGCCGCTGAGATGGGCATCGAACGGGTGCTCGCCAACGTCCTGCCCGATGGGAAGGCAGCCGAGGTGCGCCGCCTGCAGGAAGCAGGCGAGGTGGTGGCCATGGTCGGCGACGGCGTCAACGACGCGCCCGCACTGGCCCAAGCCGACCTGGGCCTCTCGATAGGCACGGGCACCGACGTGGCCATCGAGGCCTCCGACCTGACCCTTGTACAAGGGGACCTCCTGGCAGCAGCCGACGCCATTCGGCTGGCCCGCAGGACCCTGGCCACGATCAAGGGCAACCTCGTCTGGGCGTTCGCCTACAACCTGGTCAGCGTGCCCCTGGCGGTGGCGGGGATCATCAACCCGGTGGTGGCCGCGGCCGCCATGGCCTTCTCCAGTGTGCTCGTGGTCTCCAACTCCCTGCGCCTGAGGCGCTTCCAACCGCTCGGGAGGCCGGCTTGAGCGCCCCCGCCGGCCAACCGGGCGGCTCCGGGGAGGGACCGGGGACGGGCCCCCACGTCCACGGCTACATAGCCGAGGGAGACAAGGACGCCCTGGCCCGCAGGATGCACCGCATAGAGGGCCAGGTGCGGGGCATCGAGAAGATGATCGCCGACGACCGCTACTGCATCGACATCCTGACCCAGATCTCGGCCGTGTCGACGGCGCTCGAAGCCGTCGCCTTCAGGCTCCTCGACGACCACGTCAACCACTGCGTGGCCGGTGCCCTGGCCTCGGGCGACCCCCTTGTGGCCACGGAGAAGAGCAGAGAGCTGCTGGAGGCCGTCCACCGCTTCACCAAGGCCCGCTGAGCTGCTCCCAGCCGGCAGCCTCACGGGAGGGCCGGCACCCGGGCACGAGGTCCGCGACCGGGTACCGGCACTTGCGGCTTCGACGCCCCGCCCGCCTCAGGCCGGCGGCTCCTCCCCTGCAGGGGCCTCTTGGCCCTCCATGGCCGATGTCGGTGCCGGAGGCGGGGGCACGTGCCCGCCGCTCCCCGCCCCATCCCCCTCGTCGTGCTCGGCCGAGGCCCCGTGCGCCATGCTCAGCGGCCCATGAACGGCCTCGTGCTCGGAGAGCCGGCCGACCAGTTCCTCGGCCTTCTTTTCGTCAGCGGGCGTGGCGCGCCCCGTGCGGGCCAGGTAGGTGAGGCCGCCCAGCTCGAGCAGCAGTGCGTCGGCATGGTGCTTGGCCTGCAGCGCGGACAGCTTCTCCTGGCCCGCCTTCGCCCCTTCCTGAGCTTTCTCAGCCAGGGCGGTGGCTTGTGACCTGACCTTGTCCATCAGACCCATACGAGCTCCTTGGCTTGGATGTCGCCCCTCCGTGCCCCGGTACCGGACCGCTGCGACGCCGGTGACGGCACGCAGGCGCGCCACCCTGAGGTGGCGTGGCCAGGCCGGGCGGGAAGGCGCGGCAACGGACCGCCGGCGACGAGCAGGCGGTCCGCTTGGAGGATGACAACGGGTGCCTGCAGCGCCACCGCCGTCCAGGCCCCCTTACGAGGGCCCCCGCAACCCGGCTGTACGAGCTCGTGCTGCACCGGCACGGAGGCACACCCCCGGCCGCAACGCACGACGGGACGGGCCGGCACCCCCCTCAGCGGGGCTCCTGGCGACGGTGCGCCCCTGCCACGAAGCATGCGAGCACCTCTCCTACTACCGGACAGAGCGTGGGGCTCCTCCGGGACGGTCCCCACGGGGGGCCGCCCGGGACCCAAGCTACAGCGCCAGGAGGGCTTTCAGGCACATGCCCACAACGAGCGACCGGGCCGCCGGGGCGCGCCGCCTGCACCCGGGAGCGGCCCGGACTACCGTTCCCTATACCCCATGGGGTATATTGTCAGAGACGGGCCACACAGCGACGACGAGCAGGCGCGAGGCACTGCTCGCGTGGTGACAGGGAGGTAACTGGTGCCAGTAGCGACCGGACAGTCGACGGCCCACAGGGTGGTCGTCTTCACCACGCCCACCTGCTCTTGGTGCATGCGGGCCAAGACTTACCTGCGCTCCAAGGGTGTGCGCTTCCGGGAGGTGGACGTCTCGCGGGACCCCAAGGCTGCCCAGGACCTGGTGCGGCGCACGGGCCAGATGGGTGTTCCCGTGATCGAGGTGGACGGCAGGCCGGTGGTCGGCTTCGACCAGAGGCGGGTCGACCAGTTGCTCGGCCTGTGAGGACCGGGCGAAAAGTGCAGACGATCTATATGGAGGTACAGGCATGAAAGAGACCATCCGTCCCCTGGGTAGCCGGGTGCTGGTCCGGGTGCTCGAGGAGGAGAGCGTGACCGCGAGCGGTCTGTTCATCCCGGACACGGCCAAGGAGAAGCCCCAGAGGGGAGAGGTGGTGGCCGTGGGTGACGACGAGGACATGAAGGTCAAGCCCGGCGACCGGGTCCTGTACCCCAAGTACTCGGGCACGGAGCTCAACCTGGACGGGGTGGACCACCTGGTGCTCGAGGCGGGCGACGTGCTCGCGGTGATCGAGACCGCCTGAGCGGAGACGGCCTGAGCGGAGACCGGGCCCCGGCCCGGCACCGCGGCGCTGGCGGTGGGTACGCCCACCGCCAGCACTGTCGGCGTGACGCCGGCTCAGGAGCAGACGGGGGCAGGCCCGGCACCGTCCCAGGGGGTGGCTGACACCACGGCGGTGAGAGGGACGGGCCCGTAGATGTGCGGGAAGACCTCGTCCGTGCCGGGTACGCCCTCCACCACCAGCTCCGCCCCGGTGGCGGACGGGTCGATGGCCAGGACCACCAGGTCGTCGCGGTCAGCGTAGAAGCGGCCCGCCACGGCGCCCACCTGGTGGGCGAAGGCGCAGTGCACGAAGCCCACTTCTGCCAGTGCCCGGCCCCGGGTCGAAACGCTGTACGCACGCCCCGTCGACAACGCCTCCTGCCACTCGCCAGCGAGAGCCAGGTGGTAGACGACCGACTGGCCTGTGCTCACCCTGCGCTCCCCGGGCCCATACCGTACCTTAGCGCCCCGGTCCTCAGGCGCCCACCCATACCGACACTGCAAGCGGGCCGGCCACAGCACCGCCGATCTGGCCGACCAGCTTGGGTACCCCGGTGTAGATCACCTACCCGCCGCTCAGGCCCTAGTCCTTCCTAGTCAGGCCCCCCAGCACGACACCGACCTCCAGGGTGGCGGTGAAAGAGCTCATCGACGAGACGCGGATGTTCGAGGTCGAAAAACGTGCACAGGTGCTGGGGATCCAGCGCAAGATCCTCCCCTCAGCTTCTCGGTGGTGCTGACAGCGCCCAAGTTCCGCTGACAGCCCGGCGGTGCATCGGGCCGAGGCCGCGAGCGGGCCGCCGCCCACGTCTAGGATCGGCCGATGATCAAGCTCATCGTCATGTACGGGCAACCGGATGACCCGGCTGCGTTCGACGCCCACTACCTCTCGGTGCACACCGGGCTGGTGGCGCAACTGCCCGGGCTACGACGCTTCGAGGTGGCCAAGTGCGCCTCCACCGACGGTACAGCCGCTCCCTACTACCTCCAGGCCGAGCTCTGGTTCGATGACGCGGCCTCGATGGACGCCAGCTTCGCCACCCCGGAGGGCCAGGCGACCAGGCAGGACGTCGCCAATTTCGCCACCGGGGACGTCACCAGGATGGTGGGTGAGGTGGTGAGCGAGCTCGTAGCGGGGAGCTGAGGCAACCCGGGGTGCCCCCGCCTACCCGCGCACCACCTCTGAACAGGTCTCCAGCGCTCCCACGCCCTGCGCCGCCGTGCCCGCCAGGCTCCACGCCCGCCTGGGGGCCGGCCGCTCCCCGGGTGCCCGTCTCGGTTAGAGGACTCTCACGTTCCCTTCACGGAGCGGTCATACGACCACCGGAAGGATTGTCTCGAACCGTCCGCGGCACCTCGAAAGGACACCGCATGGAGCAGCCACACCTCTCTACCTCCCGAGCCCCCTCCGTCCGCTCCTCCACTCCGGGACGCCGTTCCTGCGTGGTGACAGGCGCCGCCGGCTTCATCGGGTCCAAGCTCGCGGCCACCCTGGTGGACCGGGGCTGGGACGTCGTGGGCATAGACGGCTTCACCGACAGCTACGACCCGGTCGAGAAGCGTGCCCGGGCCTCCGTCCTGGGCCACATGAACGGGGTCACCCTGGTCGAAGGGGACCTGGTCGACATGGACCTCGAGGCGCTCTTCGAAGGCGCTGAAGTGGTCTTCCACCTGGCCGGCCGGGCCGGCGTGCGGGCGAGCTTCGACGAGGAGCCCAAGTACGTCCACGACAACGTGCTGACCGCCAGAGCGGTGGTGGCCGCAGCCCGCCGGGCCGGGGTGCGGCGGGCGGTGTACGCATCCTCGTCCTCGGTCTACGGGAACAGCCCGACGCCCTTTGCAGAAACAGCCCCCCCTGCGCCGATTTCTCCCTACGGCCGCACCAAGCTGGAGGCAGAGCGCACCTTCCTCGAGGCTGTGAGCGACGGCCTGGAAGCCGTCGCCCTGCGGTACTTCACCGTTTACGGGCCCGGTCAACGCCCCGACATGGGCCTCCGCATCTTCGCCGAGGCCGCTCTGCGGGGTGAGCCCCTCACCCTGCTCGGTGACGGGACGCAGAGGCGGGACTTCACCTACGTGGACGACATCGTCTCGGCGACGATCGCTGCCGCCGACGCGCCTGCGTCAGGCCTCGCCATAAACGTCGGGGGAGGCAGCAGCGTGACCCTGCTGGAAGTGCTCGAACTGCTGCGCAGCCTGGTGGCCGGAGACGTCACCGTGCAGTTCCTCCCGCCGGCCAGG
Organism: Actinomycetes bacterium; assembly: GCA_021850325.1. GTDB lineage: Bacteria > Actinomycetota > Acidimicrobiia > Acidimicrobiales > Palsa-688 > JAJZMF01. The sequence goes on along the minus strand of JAJZMF010000004.1, from coordinate 43,003 downwards.
GGTGATGTGCGCGCCACCGAGGCCGACGCGTCACGGGCAGCCTCGTTGCTCGGTTTCCGTGCCTCGGTGCCGTTCCAGGTCGGGTTCCCGGCCGAGGTGGCCTGGGTGCGTGACCGTGTCGAGACCATGCAGCTGGAGGAGGTACGTTCCGCATGACCAACACCGGTCCCCTCGCCAAGGTACTGCTCTACTCCCACGACACCTACGGGCTCGGCCACCTGCGCCGCAACCTCGCCATCGCCCGGCACCTCCTGTCCCAGCCCGGAGCACCCCAGGTCGTCCTGGCCTCCGGCTCACCCGTGCTGAACCAGGTCGACCGGCCCGAGCGGCTCATCTGCGCCCAGCTCCCACCGGTGACCAAGACCGGTCCGGAGCAGTACCGGCCCCTCGAGCCCGGGGTGCCCATGTCGGTGGTGACCAGGGCACGCACTGCGGTCCTGTCCGACATCGTGCTGCGCTGGGAACCGGACGTGCTCCTCGTCGACCACTCTCCTCACGGCGTCAAGGGTGAGCTCCTGGGCGTCTTCGACCTCATCCGCTCCCGTCACCTGGCCACCAGGCTGGTGCTGGGCCTGCGTGACATCCTGGACGAGCCGGCCAGCGTGAGGCGGACCTGGGCCGACCAGGGTGTCTACGGCACACTGAGGGACACCTACGACCAGGTCGTCGTGTACGGCGAGCGCGAGGTCTTCGACGTCGTGGAGGCCTACGCCATCCCTGAACCGCTCGCATCTGGCGTCGAGTTCTGCGGTTACGTCACCTCCGAAGCCACCAGTCCCCCGCGTCCGGCCCTGGAGGACGGATACCTCCTGGGCACGGTCGGCGGCGGCGGCGACGGCGTCGAAGTCCTGCTCGCCACGCTGGGGGCAGCGCAGCGCCTGGGTGCGCCCGCAGTGCTGTGCGCCGGGCCCCTGATGAACGCCGCTGACCGACAGGTCCTGGCGGCGGCCGTGGCCGACCATGCCCGTAGCGGGCTGGAGGTGCGCCTGCTCGACCACGTACAGGACCTGCCCGGCCTGGCCCGGGAGGCCCGGTGCGTGGTGACCCGTGGTGGCTACAACACGCTCTGCGAACTGCTCGCCATCTCGGTGCCCGTGGTCGTGGTGCCCCGGGCCTGGCCCCGCCAGGAACAGCTCCTCCGGGCCAGGGCGTTCGCAGAACGGGGGCTCGTGCACATGGTCGAACCGGACGGTGGTGACCTCGGCCAGGAGGTCACCCGGGCTGTGAACGCAGCAACGACCACGCCCGGCGCACGCCGCCGCCCTCTGGACCTACAGGGCGCGCAGCGAGTGGTCGACGCCCTCTCACGGGTTGCAGCCGGTCAGTGCGCGGACGGCGACCTCGAGGAGCGCATCCCGGCATGAGCGCCAACGCAACGGGCATTGCGCCCACCATCGGGTACCTGACCAAGCGCTTCCCCCGGCTCTCGGAGACCTTCATCCTGGACGAGATCCTCGGTCTGGAGGCGGCCGGGGTGCCGCTGAGGCTCTGGGCCATCGCCGACCCCGGTGAGACGGTGGTGCAGCCCCGGGTGCACCAAGTGGCAAGCCCCGTCCGCTACCTGCACGAGGCCCACCGGTCGAGCTTTGGTGACTACCTGCACTTCCTCCGCAGCCATGCCACCGTGGTCCGCCGCCACCCCTGGCGCTGGCTAGCCACAGCCGGCCACATGGCGCTGTCACGGCGTCACCTCTCCACGCTGAAGCACTTCCTGGAAGCCGGGCCCCTGGCCGTGGAGCTCGAGGCGGACGGTGCCCGGCACGTCCATGCCGCTTTCGCGCACGGCCCAGCCAGCGTTGCGCACTTCGTGCACCTGCTGACCGGTATGAGCTTCAGCTTCGCCGCCCACGCCAAAGACCTGTACCTGTCGAGCCCGGACATCCTTGCCCGCAAGGTGGCGGCAGCGTCGTTCGTGCTCACCTGCTCATCAAGCGCAGCGACCGAGATGAGACGTGTCGTCACCTCCCACCCGGACAGGGCCGTGTCCTCTCACGCCTACAAGGTCGTGCTGGCACCCCACGGGGTGGACACCGAACGCTTCACGCCCCCGGCCCGCACCGACCACGGGGGCGGCAGCGACGGGAGGCCTCTGCGCATCCTCGCCGTCGGTCGCCTGGTCCCCAAGAAGGGCTATCCCGTGCTGCTCGAGGCTCTCGCCCGGTTGCAGCTGGACGGCACCGACTTCGATTGCCAGATCGTAGGGGGCGGCGAGCTGCGGGCCGAACTGCGCGAGCTGGCAGGAACACTGGGTGTACAGGACAAGGTGAGCTTCGCCGGGTCGCTCAGCCAGCCGGAGGTGAACGAGCAACTGGCCCGGGCAGACGTCTTCGTCCAAGCCAGCGTGGTCACCGAGAACGGCGACCGCGACGGTATCCCGAACGCCCTCCTCGAAGCCATGTCGAGCGGCCTGGCCGTGGTCGGGTCGGCGGTGGCGGGCATCCCTGAGGTCGTCACCGACGGTGTGACGGGCCTGGTCGTACCCCCCGGGGACGCTCCGGCCCTGGCCGAGGCGCTCGGGGCGCTGGCCGCCGACCCCGGGCTCCGCACCCGCCTGGGTGAGTCGGCGCGACGCTACTGCGTTGAGCACCTCTCCCGTACGGCGTGCATCGCCCCCGTGGCGCACAGCCTCATGGCCGTGGCCGGTCTGGACGGGCCGAGCAGTCCCAAAGAGGGCCCGGTACGCGTGCCGGTGGGCGTGGAATGACGTCCGCACCCTCCATCGCCTACCTCCTCCCCGACCCGGGCATCCCGGTGGGGGGCACCAAGGGCGCATCGGTCCACGTCGAGTCGCTCTGCTGCGCCCTGGCCCGGGCCGGGGCCTCGGTCACCCTCTATGCCGCCCGGGTGACGGGCCCACTCCGCTCAGCAGGGTCGGACAGGGTGCAGGTGGTACCGGTCGACGTCGGTGCCGTCCGCAGCGGGCCGGCCGGCGAGGCCAGCCGTACCACCGCTTCGCAACGGTTCTTCGCCACGGTGGGCGAGCAGCTGGGCCGGCAACGGCCGGACTGGGTGCAGGAGCGCTTGACGCTCTTCGCCGGCCAGGGCACCGAGGTCTGTTCGGCCCTGGGCCTGGAGCGGGTTGTGGAGGTCAACGCCCCGGTGGCGGCCGAGAGGGCGCGCCACTTCGGGCTCCAGCTGGTCGAGGAGGCAGATCAGGCAGAACGACAGGCCCTGGCCGGTGCCCGGGTACTGGCGGTCAGCGAGCCGCTCGTCGGCTGGGCAATGGCAAAGGGCGCCGCCGAGGGCGAGGTCCTGCCCAACGGTGCAGATACGGCCACCCTGAGCCCCGGGCGCTGGGCCGGCCACGGCCGGCAGCTGCGCCGGCAGGCCGGGATGGGCGAACGCGTGGTCATCGGCTTCGCCGGCAGCCTCAAACCCTGGCATGGTGTCGAACTGCTCGTTGACGCCGTGGCCACGGCCCGGGCGGCCAACCCGGGCCAGCCCCTCGGCCTGCTGGTGGTCGGTGACGGCCCCCAACGGCCACAGGTGGAAGAGGCGCTCGGGCGGCTACCGGACGATGTGAAGGCCGTCCTGACCGGGGCGGTCCCCTTCGCCGAGATGCCTGCCTACCTGGCGGCGATGGACATCTGCGCCGCGCCCTACCTGCCCAACGAGGACTTCTACTTCTCACCCCTGAAGGTCGCCGAGGCCATGGCGGCCGGGCGGGCGGTGGTGGCGGCCGACTTCCCACCGGTGCGGCAACTGCTGGACGGGACGGGGGAGCTGTTCCCGCCGGGGGACCTCGCCGCCCTGGCCCGGCTATTGGCCGACCTCTCGGCCGACCCGCACCGCCGGGCCATGCTGGGCCGCCAGGCCCGCCTCTCGGCGGTCGAACGCCTCGACTGGGGTGCCGTGGCCCGCCGCACCATGCAGTTCGCCGGCGCCGCAATGAGCGCGGCACCTTCGGGGGCACCGGCGGCGTGAGCGGGCACGCCCGGCGCAGGGCCGGTCACAAGCAGCCGCGTACCGGTGCCGGGCGAGGCGCCGAGCGCCCAGCCGGGCGGGGCCGGGGCAACAAGCAACTGCCCCGCTGGTGGGGCATGGACCTGGCACCGGCGCGCCTGGCCATCGCCGGCGGCTTGGGCTTCTCCCTGCTCCGGGCAGCTTTGCAGTGGGTGGCGCCTGTGCCCCTGAAGATGGTCTTCGACAACGTGCTCGGCCATCATCGGCTGCCCCAGGCCCTCTCCTGGCTGCCCACCGACCGGCACAGCCTCCTGTACGTCCTGTGCGCCGCCATGGCCGTCACCGCCCTGCTGCTCGCCCTCGCCTCCTACGGCGCGAACGCCCTATTGGCCAACGCCGGCCAACAGGTGGTGTTCGACCTGCGCAACCGGCTCTTCCGGCACATGCAGGCGCAGTCGTCGGCGTTCCACCTCCGCCGGCCGGTGGGCGACCTCCTCGCCCGCCTCGGAGGCGACGTGCAGGCCATGCAGAGCGTCGTCGTCAACGTCGTGCCCGTGGTCGTCGAGAACTCGGTGACCATCGTCGGCATGGTCGTGATCATGTTCGTCCTGGACTGGCGTTTCAGTGCGCTCGCCCTCCTGCTCCTGCCTGCCCTGGCCTGGGTGGTGCGCCACTACATGGCCGCTATCAAGGCCTCGCAACGCAGTGCCCGACGCCACGAAGGCCTCGCGTCGGCCAGTGCCCAGCGGGCGCTGGCCAGCGTGCAGGTCGTGCAGGCTTTCGGAGCCGAGGAGGCCGAAGCCGGCCGGTACGCCGACCTCGCCATGAGGGGCCTGAGCGCCAACCGCCGGTCCGTCGTGCTCCAGTCGCGCTTCACCCCGCTGGTGAACCTGGGCATGACAGCCGCCATAGCGCTGGTGGTGCTCGTAGGAGCCCAGGAGGTGCTGTCAGGCAGGCTGACCCCTGGCGACCTCCTGGTCTTCAGCGCCTACTTCCGGGGCATGTACGCACCCGTCCGCCAATTGGCCAAGCTCGCAGGCACCGTGGGCAAGGGGCAGGCCGCCGCAGAACGGGTGAACGAGATCCTCTCGGCCAAGGAACACCTGCCAGAGAGCCCCCGGGCCCACCGGCCTGCGCAGGTCACGGGTTCCCTCGTCTTCGACGACGTCTCATTTGCCTACCCGGACATGGGCTTCGGCCTGGAGCACGTCGACGTGCACGTGGAGCCGGGCCAGACCCATGCCCTCGTCGGCAGCACGGGGAGCGGCAAGAGCACCCTCCTGCGCCTGGTCGCCCGCTATGCCGACCCGACCCGGGGAAGGGTGCTCCTGGACGGGCACGACCTGCGCGACCTCAACCTGGCGTGGCTGCGCTCCCAGATGGCACTGGTGCCTCAGGAAATGGCCCTCCTGCGCCCCACCGTGTGGGAGAACATCGCATACGGCCGTGAGGGCGCGAGCCGTGCCGATGCGATAGCAGCGGCCAAGGCGGCCGGTGTGCACGACGTCCTCGCCGGCCTGCGCAACGGTTACGACACCGAGGTGGGAGAGGGTGCCCGGGCCCTGTCGGGCGGCCAGCGCCAGTGCGTGGCCATCGCCCGGGCCATGGTGCGGGACGCACCGTTGCTGCTCCTCGACGAGCCCACGACCGGCCTGGACCCCACTACCGAATCGGTCGTGCTCGAGGGCCTGGACCGGTTGCGGGCCGGCCGTACAACCCTTCTCGTGAGCCACCAGCTCTCGGCCGTGCACGGAGCCGACCGCATCACGGTCCTGTCGGAAGGCCACGTTGTCGAGCAGGGCAGCCACGAACAGCTGCTGAACGGCGGTCGCACCTACGCCGACCTGCACCGCTCCTACGGCACCCTGCTTTCCAGCGACCTGTCCACGACCTGAGCACCCGGCCCGGGCAACCTCCCCGGCCGCCCCCAGCCACCCCCCCGAGCAGAAAGGCTCCCCGCCATGACCACTGTCGTGCCAACTGAACAACCCGACGCCAGGCGCAAGGTATGCGTCATCGGCGCCGGCTACGTAGGCCTCACTGCCGCGGCCTGCATGTCCCACCTGGGCCACCAGGTGGCTTGTGTCGAGACCGACCCCGGCCGTCTGGGCCAGCTGCGACGGGGGACCGTCCCGATCCACGAACCCGGCCTGGACGAGCTCGTTGCCAACGGCCTGGCCGATGGTTCGCTCGCCTTCTTCGACGATGCCGCCCAAGCCCTGCCTGGGGCCGAGGTCGCTTTCCTGTGCGTGGGCACCCCGCCCCAGCCCACGGGTGAGCCCAACCTCACCTACCTTGCTGCCGCGGCGCGCGATGTCGCCGCAGCCGCCACCCAAGACCTGGTCGTGGTGGTCAAGAGCACGGTCCCCCCGGGCACCTGCGAGGCGATCGAGCTGGTGTGCGCGGAGCACGCCCGGCCCGGTGTCAGGGTACCCGTCGTCTCCAGCCCCGAGTTCCTCCGGGAGTCACGGGCGGTCGAGGACTTCCTCGCCCCGGACCGCGTCGTGGTCGGGGCCCAGGACCCGGCCGTGGGCCGGACGGTGGCCAGCCTCTACCCCAGTGGTTGCCCGGTGGTCCACACCGACAGGCGGGGTGCCGAGCTGATCAAGTACGCCGCCAACACCCTCCTCGCCATAAAGATCTCGTTCGCCAACGAGGTGGCGGGCCTCTGTGACGCTCTGGGCACCGATGCCTCCACGGTGCTCCAGGGAGTGGGCCTGGACCATCGCCTGGGCACGGCCTTCCTCGGCCCCGGGGCGGGCTATGGCGGCTCCTGCCTGCCCAAGGACGTCTCGGGCTTCCGGGCCGTGGGAGAGGCCCTGGGGGCGCCCACCTACCTGGCCGAGGCGGCGGAGAAGCAGAACTCCTTGGCCCGGGAGGGGGTGGTGCGCAAGCTGGAGAGGATCCTGGGGCCATTGGCCGGGCGCAGGGTCGCCGTCCTCGGTACCGCTTTCAAGGCGGGCACAGACGACACCCGCGATTCTCCGGGGCTCGACATCGCCCGGCAGCTCGCCGATGCCGGGGCGCTGGTGCGCTCCCACGACCCCTTGGCCCGTGAGGCCGCCCCGGGGCGCGTGGAGAGCGTGCTCGATGCCCTGACTGACGCCGACGCCGTAGTGGTGACGACCAGAGCTGCGGAGTACACGGGCCTGCCTGCTCGAGCGGTGGCGGCCGCCATGGCCGGACGGACCGTGGTCGACGCGGCAGGCGCACTCGACATGGACCAGTACATGCGAGCAGGCCTCGCCCTTTACGGAGTTGGCCGTGGCCTGCCCATGGAGTTCCCGGCCATCGTGTGGCCGCCCCTGCTCTGGGCCCACCCGTCCCCGTCGCCCGTAGGGGCCTGAGCCGGGCCGGGCGGCAGCGGTCGAGCCGCCGCTCAGGCGTTGAGGATGGTTTATTGTTCGCAGCCCATCACGCCCCGGCCCCAGCTCGGCGCCGGGACGTGATGGGCTCGACAAAAAGACCAAAGCAGCTGTTGGACATCCGCGCCTCTATGTAGGATCTGAGCCGTGCTCGGGCGACGCTCGAAAGGCTGAACGGATGAACACTGGCGCGAACACCAAAGTGGCAACCCTGCGTGATGTGGCCGTCCATGCCGGGGTGTCACTGGCTACCGCGTCCTGTGCGCTCGGCCAGGGGCGGCGGGGTGTGAGCGAGACCATGCGGGCACGGGTCCAGCGCGCCGCTGACGAACTGGGTTATGAGCTCAGGCCCCGAGGCCGCAGGCGGGGCAGGCCGCTGTGCATCGGGGTGGTCGTCCCGGCGACCACCAATGCTTTTTTTGCCGCCGTGACGGGTGCGGTCGAGGAGGCCCTGGCCGCCGAGGGGCACCGCATACTGGTCGCCCCGTCAGCCGAGGACCCCGAGCGCGAAGACGAGTACGTCACCCTCCTGGCGCCACGCATCGACGGCCTCATCATCGCCCCCGCCGCCCAGGTCGGCCCGGCCACGCTGGCACTCGCCCGGCGCGGCATGCCGGTCGTGCTCGTGGACCGGGACGGGGGGGCCCCACAGTTGCCCAGTGTGGCCATGGACAACTTCGACAGCGCCTTCCGGGCGACCATGATCCTGGTCGAGAGCGGTTACAGGCGCATCGGCCTGGTCAACGGCCCCCAGCGGGTGTCCACCGCGCGGGAGCGGACCCAGGGCTACCTGGCTGCCCTCGCGGCCGGAGGGCTGGACCGCAGTGAAGAGTGGATGTGGACGGCGGAGTTCACCACCCAGGACGGCAGGCGGGCCGTCGACTGGCTGATGCAGGCCCCCCAGCGGCCTGACGCCATCTTCTCCACCAGCGCCATGCTGACTTCGGGGGTCCTCACCGGCCTACGCCAGCACGGGCTGAGCTGGCCCGACGACGTGGCCGTCGTGGGCTTCGGCGACGCCGTCTACGCCGCCCTGGTGGAGCCCGGGGTGACCGTCATCGAGCAGCCGACCCGGGCCATGGGGGAAACGGCAGCCCGCATACTGCTCAACAGGAGCAGCTACCAGCACGAGGCTCCCCACGTCCTGCTCCCGTCCAAGATCGTGCTGCGCGACTCCCACTGGCGACGCGCCCTGGCCAAGCCGGTACGCCGCGGCCGCCAGCAACGGGTGGGTGCGGCGGGGTGAGCCGTTGCGGCCCGTCCCCCGCCTCCCCGACCGCCAGCCGGTACTAGAGCGGCAGCTTGACCGGCGCGTTGCGCCGTGCCGACTCATAGACAGCCAGCACGAGCTCCAGGGCGTTCCTGGCCTCTCTGCCCGTCATGAGCGGTTCCCGGCCCTCGTCTATGGCAGCGAGCAGGTCGGCCACCTGGAGGGCGTGCGAGTCGTTGCTGATGGCCCCGGGGTCGGAGGCGCCCGATGCCGGCGCGGCGGGCGGCTTGCTCTCGACCCTAACCCCGTAGGCACCGATCTCGCCCCGCTCGGCGAGGAACTCACGCACCACCACGGCGCCGTCCTCGACCACGACCGTGCCCTCGGTGCCGCTCACCTCGAGCCTCTCCAGGAAACCCGGGTAGACGGCCGTGCTGGCCTCGAGGGTGCCTACGGCGCCAGAGGCAAAACGCACCAACGCCAGGGCCACGTCCTCGGTCTCCATCTTGTGGGCGGCCGTGGCGGTGACCGCCATGACCTCGCTCACCGGGCCCATGCACCAACGGAGCATGTCGGTGTAGTGGACGCCCTGGTTCATGAGCGCCCCACCTCCGTCCAGCTCCCAGGTGCCACGCCAGTCCCCGCTGTCGTAGTAGGCCTGCGAGCGGTACCACTTGACCTTGGAATCGGCCAGCACCAGGCGGCCCAGCTTGCCCTCCTCGATCATCTTGTGCAGCTCCACCAACCCGGCATCGAAGCGGTGCTGGGAGATGACGGTCAACTTGACCCCTGCCTGCCCTGCTGCCGAGATCAGCCGGTCGGCCGCGGCCAGGGAGATGTCGATCGGCTTCTCCACCACCACGTGCTTCCCTGCCGCAGCCGCCTGCACTCCGATCTCGGCGTGCAGGCCGCTCGGTACGCACACCGAGACGACGTCCACGTCCTCCCGGGCCAGGAGCGAGGCCAGGTCGGCCTCGGCCTCACCCCCGTAGGCATCGGCCATCTTCTCGGCCCGCTCGGGCACGACATCGGTGCAGGCCACGAAGCGGGCGTTGGGCAACGAAGTCGCCACCTGGGCGTGACGAGGCCCGATAACCCCGCAACCGACCACTCCGATCCCGTGCACCGGGGAACTCCCGGGACTGCTCATCTGCTACCTCCCCTGCTCTGCTGGGCGACCTGTCGACGCCCACGCGCTCTCCACCCAGGGCCTCAGCACCTCCATGTGCTGGGGCAGGGCCACCTCCGGCTCCTCGATATCGGGGTGCCAACGCTTCTCCCACTCGATGGAGACAGCACCGTCGTAGCCGTGGGACCCGAGCACTGCGAGCATCTCGCGCACCGGCACCTCCCCATGGCCCATTAGCACCAGCTCCCAACCGCTCTCTTCGCTCTCGCTGCGCCGGGCGTCCTTGACCTGGGCGAGCAGCAGGCGCTCCCCGATGTTGGCGTACACCTGCTCGGGCGTCTCGCCCATGCGGTGGGGGTGGTGGCTGTCCCACACAGCCCCCACCCATGGGGAACTGACCAGTGCCAGCAGTTCGGCGACCACCGACGACGCCGAGAAGCTGTCGTGGGTCTCCAAGCCGACGGCCACCCCGAGCCGCTCCGCCAGCGGCACCACCTCCTCCAAGGCGCCCGCCGCAGCCTCCAGCGCGCCGCGGCGCCCGGCCGGCTCCTCGGGCAGCCGGCCACCGAACACCCGCACCACCGGCGCCTCCCATTCGCTGGCCAGCTCCAGGAAGGCCCTGATCTGAGCCACCGGGCCCTCTTCGGTCAGCCGGACCGAGGTGTCCACGGCCACCACCGGCAGCCCGCCTACGTCCGCCTTGACCTTGCGTCGTGCCTCGGCCGGCATTGCCGGGTCGATGAGCTCCCCGTCCACCAGCCGCAGCTCGATGCCCTCGTACCCGCACTGCTTCCCGAACTCCGCCACCCTCGCAAGCGGCTGGCCCGGGAAAGCGAGCGTGGAAAAGGCCAGGCGCGGCAGGTGCCCCCTGGCATCTGATTGGTCCACAAGACCCACCTCCCTGCGCAGAGCATAGCGGCCGCCCGGTGCGGGACGCAGCCCTGCAACGGGCTTCTTGTGAACATATTTGCAAACCCTCCCCACAGGCCCCGACCGGGCCCCGCAGCCGGGGCGCAGTACGCTGTTTTCGGCTGCTGATGCAGGTAACAGGCCATGTTGTGCGCATGACTTGTCGCCCGCAACACGGCCTGCTACCTTCAGCCGAGAGGGGTGTGCGCGAACAATACTGCGCACAAGCAGAGAGCTCAGCAAGGGGGGCCGGTCTGCACCAGAGCAGCCGCGCTCCATTTCACCCAAAGGAGGAGCGCATGAGCAAACTACGTGGGCACAGCCCACGCCGGTCGCTGGCCGCCGCAGCTTCGGTCAGCGCCATGGTGTCCCTGGTCGGTTTGACGGGGACAGCGTCGGCGGCCAACGGCCACCACCTCGCCTTCGCCGGCCAGACCCTTACGGTGCTCGACGGTGCACCGTCGGGTGCTGAGGCCAGCCAGACGCAGGCCTACTACAACTACGTGGCCAAGGTCTTCCACCAGCAGACCGGGGCCACCCTCAAGTGGCAGTACTACTCCAGCCCCTCCGAGGAGGTCACCGACATCGAGACCGCCACGGTCTCGGGGAGCGGGCCTGAGGTCATCTCCTACGGCACCTCGTTCGTGGGCACGTTGTGGGCCACGGGTGACTTCGCACCGCTCAGCAACGCCGACTGGAACGCACTGGGCGGCAAGAGCTCGTTCATGACCTCCACGTTCTACGACGCCGGCGTCAACGCGGCAGGCCAGGGCATAACCAACCCCACTGCAGCGAGCAACAAGCTGATCGGCGTCATCAACGAGGTCAACCCGTTCGTGCTGGCCTACAACACCAAGTACTTCAAGGAGGCCGGCATAGCGGCACCTCCCAAGACGTGGAACCAGCTGGTGGCCGACGGCCAGAAGATCCAGGCCAAGGTCAAGGGTGTGTACGGCGTGGCCATCGACCCCGAGGACGCCTACGACCCCTGGAAGAACGACTTCTTCTACGACGCCCAGCTCGGCGGCTCCAAGCCCTGGGAGTGGGTGAGCCCCAACGGCAAGAAGATCAACCTCACCACGCCCCAGATGAAGAAGGCGGTCCAGTTCTACTTCGCACTGCAGGACCAGTTCCACATCGCTCCCCCGCAGTCGCTCAGCTGGAACACCGCTGACGCCGCCTCGGCCTTTGAGCAGGGCAAGGTCGCCATGTTCATCCTGGCCAGCTACGGTTACCAGGCCGCCGTCAAGGGCACCCCGGTCCAGAACGACCTCGGGTTCGCTCTGTTGCCGAGCGTCCCGTACGGCTACTCCAAGCTCCCCGCCGGCGGTGTGCCCATCGAGACCGAGACCACGGGCAACTACTTCGCCATCCCCAAGTACGTGACGGGCAACCTGCACAGCCTGGCCATCGCCTTCGACAAGACGGTTGTGAGCCCGGCAGTTCAGGTGGAGCAGTTCAAGCTCCTGGGCTGGGTCCCGGTCACCAACCCCGGCATCAAGGCAGTCGAGGCGGTCGCGCCGGTGACCAAGCCCTTCGTCCAGGCCGAGGAGGCTGCCATACCGACCTCAGCCGCCCCGGTCTGGTCCTACGTCGAGCCGGGCGTGCTGAGCGTCATGCACAACTTGGGCTCCTACCTCGCCACCCACGGCGACAAGTGGAACCAGAGCTACGCCGACAGCCAGCTCCAGCAGGCTCAGGCCGCCGCCCAGGCTCACGCCTGAGCAACGGCGGTACAGGCAGCTCTCGAGAGATGGCAACTGGGACAGCCGGTCGGGGCCCGACCCCGGCCGGCTCCCGGCCACTGTCCCACAAGGAGGCATGTTGAGCCACCAGCCTGCTAGTAGGGCGGCCCTGCGGTGACTGCTCCCGTGGAGGCCCCACCGGGGCCGGCGCCGGCCAGCTACACAGCGGCCCGGCCCCCCGCCGGCGCACATCCCCGCCCGTCGCTCATGCACCGGCTGAGAGAGCGGCCCATCTGGATGCTCACACCGGCGACCCTGGCGATCTTCGTGATCGTGCTCGTCCCTGTGGTGCTCACCATATGGCTCTCCTTGCTGAACGTCAACGTGAGCACGCTGAGGGAGTGGCTCGGTGCCCCCTTCTACGGGGTGCAGAACTTCGTCAACGCCTTCACCCAGCCGAGCACCCTGGGCGTGACCCTGTGGTGGTCGATATTCATCTCCTTCGCGTTCTCGCTCCTGACCACGGTCATCATCACCCCGATCGGGATGCTGGCCGCCTTCTCGGTCCACCGCCGGTTCCGGGGCCGGGGACTGGTACGGGCGGTCTACCTGATCCCCTACACCATCCCGACCTTCGTCACGGCGCTCACAGCGCGGGTGGTGTTCCTCAACGGTTCCGGCCTGGTGGACAAGGTCCTGGGCGCCCTGGGCATCACCAATGGCCAGACCTACTGGCTGATCGGCCCCCATGCCTACTGGGCCATGCAGCTCACCGAGGTCTGGGCCACCTGGCCTTTCATCTACCTCATGACCCTGGCCGGCCTCCAGGCCATCCCCAAGGAGCACTACGAGGCGTCCGCCCTGGACGGGGCCACGAAGGCCCAACGCATACGCCACATCATCGTCCCCGAGCTCTCGGGCGTCCTCAAGCTGGCCATGCTGCTGTCGACGATCTTCCACTTCGGCAACTTCACGCTCGCGTTCGTCATGTTCAGCTCCCCTCCTCCCCCGGGCGCCGAGCTGCTGCCGATAGCCGCCTACTACAACGCTTTCAACTTCTTCGACTTCGGTGCCGCAGCGGCGATCGCCGTGGTCACGATGGTGATCCTGCTCGTCCCCGCCTATATCTACATGCGGTCGACCCGTCTGGCAGGAGGGCTCAAGTGATACCGGTACACCCGAACATAGGGGGCGGTGCCAGATGGCCCAGGTGACAGCCGCCGTCGAGACCGCAGGACCGGACCTGGCCCGTCGCGCCGGTCGGAGCGCTTGGCCGCTGCGGCGGCGTAAGCCCCCCGTCGCCCAGATGGGTGAGGCCGACCTCCTGCTGCCCATGTGGCTCTCCCGGCTCATCATCGTGGCGATCCTCGTGGCCGTCATCGTGCCCGTCGGCTACATGGTCCTCATGTCGATGACGCCCAATTACGACGTGGCCAGCGGGGTGATCTCCTTTGCCACCCTCACCCTGCAGAACTACTCGAGCATGTGGAGCGTCGCACCGCTCGCCCAGGGCCTGGTCAACACGCTCATAATCGCCGGCTCCTCGGCCGCCCTCTCGGTGCTCGTCGGGCTGATGGCCGCCTACCCGCTCACCCGCTTCACCTTCCGGGGCCGCCACGCCTACCTGTACACGCTGATCGGGGTGCAGACAGTTCCCGGGACCACGCTCGTGCTCCCCCTCTTCGCCGTCTTCTCGTGGGTCCAGACCACCCTCTCGGTGCACATGATCGGCAGCTACTTCCCCATCATCCTCACCTACATGACCTTCGGCGTCCCGCTGTCGACCTGGTTGCTCGTGGCCTACATGCGGTCGGTGCCCCGGGACCTGGACGAGGCCGCGCTGGTCGACGGCTGCAGCCAGCTCGGTGCCCTCATCAGGGTCATCTTCCCCGTCATGTTGCCCGCCGTGGTGGTGGCCTTCCTCTTCGCCTTCCTAGTGGGCTGGAACGACGTGCTCTTTGCCAGCGTCTTCACCAATCAGAACACCCAGACGCTGGCCATAGCCCTCGAGCGCTTCTCCAGCACCTCGTCCGAGAGCGGCCTGCCCGTGTACGGGGAGCTGATGTCCTCGGCCATCGTGAGCGCAGCACCGGTGGTCACGATCTACCTGATCTTCCAGCGCTACCTTGTCCACGGCCTGGGCTCGGGGTCGGTCACGGGCTGACGTGCTTAGAGTGGCGCGACATCAACAGGAGGCACAACCATGAGCACAGGCGTGACTTTCGGTATATGCACGGCACCGCCCGGCACTGAGCTGGCACGGGCCCTCAGTGGCGCCGGCTGCGACTACTACGAGCCCGCGGTGGCCTCCGCCATCATGGCGGAGGGCCGGGACGACTTCGACGCGAGCCTCGCCCGTTGGGGCGAGGGGGGCTTGCGGCCGGCCAGTGCCAACGTGTTCCTCCCGGGAGACCTGAAGGTGGTGGGGCCCGACGTCGAGCCTGCTGCTGTGCAGGCGTACATGGACGAGGCCCTCCAGAGGGCGAAGATCCTGGGCGTCAAGCGCATCGTGTTCGGCAGTGGCAAGTCACGGGAGATCCCGGAGGGCTTCCCCCGCCAGGAAGCCGAGCTCCAGCTGCGCCAAGCTGCGCGTTGGGCTTCGGATGCCGCCGAGCATGCCGGTGACGGTGCCGTCATCTGCCTCGAGCACCTTCGCCGGGCAGAGACCAACATCATGAACAGCCTCGCCGAGGCGGGCCGCACGGCGGCCGATGTCGACCGGGCCAACGTGGGGCTGGTGGTCGACATATACCACCTGCTGGAGGAGGACGAGGATTTCGGCGTCGTCCGCGAGGTCGCGGACAAGGTGGCCCACGTCCACGTGTGCGGCCCGGACCGGCACCCACCGGCAGCCAGTGACGAGGCCAACCTGACAAAACTGTTCGGGCTGCTGGCCGGGATCGGCTACCAGGGCCGGGTCTCCATCGAGGCCAGCTTCAGCGACCTGGCGGCCCAGGCCCCCGCGGCCCTGGCCGTCGTGCGCCACGCAGCGGAGGTGGCCGGCCTTGCCTGAGCTACCCGGTAGGACCGTAGCCGTTGGAACGGGGGACCGGCGATGACCGCCCTCACTCTGCACCCGGACCGCCTGCTGCCCGCCGACCCCGAGCAGCGGAGGCTGGCACGGGCCATATTCGCCGAGATCGAGCACCTCCCCATAGTCTCGCCCCACGGGCACCTCGACGTGGCCCTCTTCGTGGAGGACGAGCCTTTTGCCGACCCTGCCCACCTCTTCATCACCAGCGACCACTACGTGGTCCGCCTCCTGCACGCCCAGGGCGTGCCGGTCGGTGACCTGGGCCTGGTCCCCCGCAGCGGGGGTGAGAGGGCCAGCGGCCGGGAGGTCTGGCGGCAACTGTGCACCCATTGGGGTGCTCTGGCCGGCACACCGTCACGCCTGTGGCTGGAGCACGAGCTGTACGAGCTCTGCGACCTACGGACCGTTCCCTCGGCCGACAGCGCCGACGAGAGCTACGACGCCCTGACGGCGCGGCTGCAGGAGGACGACCTGAGGCCGAGGGCACTGTACGAACGCTTCGGGCTGGACGTCCTGACCACGACCGACCCAGCCACCGCGGACCTGGCTATGCACGCCGCACTACGCAACGACCCGACCTGGAAGGGCCGCCTGCTGCCCAACTTCCGGCCCGACGGCGTGCTCGACCCGGCACACCCCCAGTTCATCGAGAACCTGGCCCGTCTGGCTGAGGTGTCCGGTTCGGACACGTCCAGCTACCGGGGCTACATCGCCGCCCTGGAGGACCGCCGGCGGTTCTTCCAGCGCAACGGGGCGACGGCCGCCGACCACGGTGTCCCCCTGACGACGACCGAGCGGCTCAGTGGGAGCGAGGCGGAGGCGGTCTACGAGAGGGCCCGCACGGGCCGCGCCACCGGCGCCGAGGTGGAGGCCTTCCGGGGCCACATGCTCGACGAGATGGCGAGGATGTCGGCCGAGGACGGCATGGTCATGCAGCTGCACATCGGGGTGGCCCGTGATTATGACGCCCTCTATGCAGCCACCTACGGGCCGGACATCGGCCAGGACTTCCCGCACGCCGTGGACTTCACCCGCACTCTGCGGCCCCTGGTCTCCCGTTACGGCAACTCCGACGGGTTCCGCATGGTGCTCTACACAATCGACGAGACCACGTACTCGCGTGAGATCGGGCCACTGGTCAGCTACTTCCCGGGGCTGTTCGCCGGGCCGCCCTGGTGGTTCCTCGACTCCCCCGATGCCATGACCCGTGCCTTTGTGGCCCTGGGCGAGACGGCGGGCATCACCAAGCTCACAGGCTTCGTGGACGACACCCGGTCGCTGTTCGGGATCGGGGCCCGCCACGACGTGGCCCGCCGGGTGTGCGCGGGCTACCTGGCCAGGCTCGTCGCCGAGCACCGGCTCCCGCTCGACGAGGCAACGAAGCTGGCGGTGGGCTATGCCTACGAAAGGCCGAAGGAGCTCTTCAAAGTCTAGGACCAGTTCGCACCGCCGGCCGCCCGGGCCGGGTTCCTGCCCGGGGGCTTGGCGCCCATCGCCAGGAGGCCACCCCGGGTGCCGTTCGCGGCGCACGCGGTGGCCTCTGGCTTTCCCGGGCGGCCCAACGTGGCCCCCGCTGCGCCCTGGCCCGGTTGGCACCGGTCGGGCGGGTGACAGACCGCTGGGCACAGGTGGCGTGGCGCAGGGTGGCATGCAGTACCGGAACGGAGGTGGCAGGGGCCGAGCTCATGCGCAGCTTCGTTCGGGCGTGGCTGATGTCGACAAAAACTGAGCAGCTTGGCCCGATGCCGGCACCGAACCGGGACCGAGCCGTGCTCGGACGCCCAGAGCCCGGGTGGCGGGCTGGTCAAAATCGCCATGGACCTGGCGTTCCGCCTTCGGGCCTCGGCCCCCTCGACCTGCGGCCCGGGGACGACCTTTGAGTTGGCACAGCCTGGGACCTACGATGCGGTAGGGAAAGGTGGGCTCATGTTCAGCGGCACCAACCTGCCTCGCATTGGCAGCTACAACATGAACGTCGTACTCAGTGCGATCCAAGCCGGCGAGGGTATCAGCCGTGTTGAGATCGCCAAGCAGACAGGCCTCACCGCCCAGACCGTGTCGGTGATCGTGCGCCGTCTCATCGACCAGGGGATCGTCCAGGAGAGCGGCCCGGTCCCGTCCGGCGGCGGCAAGCCCCGCACCGCCCTCCGGGTCAACGCCACGGCAGCGTATGCGGTCGGCATCCACTTCGACCCCATTGAGGTCTCCGTTGTCGTGGTGGACCTGATGGGCCACAAGCTGGCGCACTCCCGCAGGACGATCTCACCCGAACTGGAGCCGGAGGAGATCATCGCCGAGACGGCGGACGTCGCGCACCGGCACCTGGAGCAGCTCGGGATCCCCGGCTCACGGGTCCTGGGCGTCGGTGCCGCATGTCCAGGGCCCATCGACCAGGACCAGGGCCTCGTCATCTCCCCACCCCGTCTGGACCGCTGGACCCAGGTGCCCATCAAGAACCTGCTCAAAAAGTACATGGACTTCGAGGTCACAATCGACAACGACGCCAATGCCGCGGCCATTGGTGAGCGTTGGTCGGGCCACGGGCGCACCACCTCCGACTTCGCCTTCCTGTACCTGGGCACAGGTATCGGTGGCGCCATGTTCCTCTCCAACGACATCTACCGCGGGGCCTCTCGCAATGCCGGAGAGTTCGGCCACATCGTCGTGGAGCCGAGCGGCAACCTCTGCTACTGCGGCAGCACGGGTTGTCTCGAAGCCATGTGCAGCCCGGCTGCGATGGTCCGCGCGGTACGGGCCGAGCTGGCCCTCGGAGAACGCAGCGCGCTGTCCCCTGCCTTCGAACGGGACCCCGAGCTGGTGGACCACGAGTCCATCTGCCTGGCTGCGGTGGCTGACGACCCGGTGGCGCGTCGGGTCGTGGACCGGGTGGCCGGGTACATCGGGGCATGCGCCGTCGTCATCGCCAATGCCCTGGACCTCGACCTCCTGGTCATAGGAGGCAAGAGCGTCAACCACGTAGCCCCGATCTACCGGCAGCGGGCGAGCGAGCTTCTCAGCTCGCGGCCCCTGGCCCGCCAGACCCACACCATGCGCGTGGCCATCTCGGACATGGCCGAGGCGGGGGCCGCGCTGGGCGCAGCGTCACTGGTGCTGCACGCTGCCTATTCCCCGAGCACAGCCGACCTGGTGAGCGCCTAGGCACCGCCCGCAGGCGGGACGACCGGGCCGAGACCTCAGTGCCGGTGAGTGGTACCAGGCAGCACGGGCGACAGCGCGGCGGCGGCCTCGGGCGGGACGCGGGCACCTGCCGCCCAGGCCCGGTCCCACCACTGCTGCCACGCCACCCTGCGTGCCTCCTGGGCCAGTTCGGCCCGGGCCCGGCGCAGGCGCTCCTCCTCGGGGGGCAGCCCGCCCTGCTTCTCCCCCCGCACCGCCAGCACGTGCCAACCGAAGACACTGCAGACAGGGCCTGTCACGCCTCCGACCGCGATGGAGAAGACGGCCTCCTCCAGCGGGCCGGACAGCTCACCCCGCCGCACCCAGCCGAGGTCGCCACCACTATGGCGCGAGCCGGTGTCCAACGAACAGTGCCCGGCCAGCTCGGCCAACTGCCCCGGGGTGACCGCGCTGGCCGCCAGAGCCTCAGCCTCCGGGCGGGTGGCGACCAGGACGTGGCTGACCAGGCGGGCCTCGGGCTCCCGGTAACGCCCGGCGTTGGCCCGGGCGCAGGCCGCGACCTCGTCGTCGCCAGGCACGGCCAGGACCACATCTCCGTTGGCCACCAGCGCGTCAACCCATTCGTCCAGCCCCGCGCCCTCTGCCAACCCCAGACGGCGACGGGCAGCCCCGGCCAGGCGTTCCGCCAAGAAGGCCCGGGTGGCCCATGCGGACATGGCCTCCGAGCGGTGGCGGTCGGCGTGGCCGGGCAAACCGCCTGCGGCGGCGTGCGCCCCGAGCCGGGGCGGCAGGCCTTCGAAGCCGACCCTTTGGGCAGCGGGTGTGCCCACCAGGGAGGCGGCGAACGCCTCGAGCTCGTCAGCATGGGCAGGCACCCCCTCCACCCATGCCACCACCCTGCGGCCCACCGTGGCTCCTAAGCAGGCCCGGCGCCAGCCGGGCCGAGCTCGAGCGCAACCGCGGGCGAGTACCACAGCCGTCCGAAGTAGGTCACCTTGAACAGCGCCCAGCTCGACAGCGGGGCCTCGGCAGGTGCACGGACCGTGACCGCGGCCCGGCCCTGCGCGCCCGGGCCGATGGACAGGGCCTGGGACCACGGCCCAGTCCAGGGCCACGTCTCAACGGGCGAGACGAGCTGCACCTCGGCGCGGATCTCGCCTGCTGTGCGGTTGACAAGCACCAGGCCCAGGGACGCCTCGCCGCCGGGCGCCACGGTCAGGGCCGAGCTCTCGAGCCACGCCTCCACCTCGGCAGCGAACTGTCCCGAGGGGTGCGAGAAGGGCGCAGGCGGCGGCGCCTCCACCAGGGAGGGCAAGACGTCCACGGTGAGCACGTCCTCCTGGACCTGGCCAGCCTCGTCGACCACCCGGGCGGATATGAAGTAACGGCCCGGGCGGGTGTGCGCGGGCACCTCGAAACGGGCGCTCACCTGGACAAACGCGCCGGCAGCCAACGAGAAGAGGCGGCTCGCCGGGCTCACTGCCCAGTCCGGCGGAGCCACGATCTCGATGCGGCCGGCCTGGGTACCCGACGCCGACCCCGATGCCACCTGGGCCACGAACTGGGCGCTGCCGCCCTCCCGCACGAACATGGCCGTGCTCAGGACGTGCACTGCGAGGGACTGGTTGCCGATGGGGGCTGCGCCGCGGTTGTGCAGCCAGTACCTGCTGAAGACCGGCTCAGCCACCTCCCTCTCCCCGGGCAACGGGGTGGCACCGGCCGGCTGCCCCTCGGCCCCCGCGAAACGCAGCAGCGCCGTCGCCACCTCTCCCGCAGCCAGGGGCATCCCGAGCGCGCCGACTGGACCGGGGCTGCCCGCTCCCGCCAGGTCGCCGGTGACCTCCTCCAGCAGGTTGGCGCGCTTCCCCGAGCGGAGGCCCAGAGGGCTCGTCAGCTCGACCTCGACCGGTCGGCCGGAGCTCTCGTACACGCGCAGGCACAGTTCGGCCCCGGTAGGCCCACCCTCCGGCACCGACCGGGGGTTGCCGGCCGCCAGACGGTTGCCTGCCGGCTTGAGAGCGCCGATGACGGGCCGCCCGGGCGGCGAGGCGTGCGGGCCCGGATGGGCGCCATCCCCCACCGCCCGCAAGCCCAGGAGCTCCGCCGTAGCCGGCAGCGGGCCGGGATGGCGGTCGGTGACGGTCGCCACCAGTGGCCGGTTCCAGGCCTGGGCGGCCTCAACGATGCCGGCCTCTCGCCAGTCGCCCCGGGCCAGCAACAGGGCATGGTCGAACACATGGCTCCAGTGCTCGGTCTCGAAGGCGGAACCGTCGGGGGCATGGCGGCGGGGCGGGTCGATCCAGACGCCAGAGGGCCACCCGGTGCAGGCCCGCAACAGCGACACGTGCATGGCACCCGAACTGTCCACGGCAAAACCGGGAGTGCCCCGGTTCACCAGGGCTGCTGTCCAGTCAGGTACCTGCTCGGGCTCGGGCACCAGATGGGCGGCCTGGTCGACCACGATACGGCCGCCGGCCACCTCGGCCGCCAGTTGCTCCGCCGCGGCGGCGCTGTCACCACCGCTGCCTGCCACTACGAGCACGGGCAACGCCCGTGGCCCACGGAGGTCGGCGTTGGGCTGCCATACCTCCCTCAGCGGGTGCTCCGCCGGTACCAGGAGGCGGGCGGTGCCAGTGCGGGCCAGCTGGTCGGTCAGCACCTGACGGTAGACGGGCGGCGCATTGTCGAGCAGTTCCGCCACGAACGGGTTCTCCGACGGGCCGCCCACGGCGATGCGGAAGTCCGGCAGGTTGGAGTCGCCGACCAGGGCGCCATAGCGGTTGTGCCCCGCCTCCGAGCAGGTGGCGGTGACCCCCTTCTGGACCAGCGCGACGACCAGCCGGCGGGCCCACGGCTGGCCGTCCTGGCCCGGAGGTGCCACGACCTCAGCGACGCCCACCGCCCGCCGGTGATAGGTCCGGCCCGCCTCGGCAGCCTCCACGACCAGCGTGGTCGACAACCCGAACCACTCCGCAGCCGGGTTGTCCAGGGTCCAGGGCGCCTCGGCCGCGTCGACATCGATCAGGCCGAAGCCGCGCGCCACCACGGCGTCCCCCACGGCTGAGACCGGTGTCGCACCGGTCAGGGTGGTCGGGAAACGAAGGCGCACCAACCAGTCCTGGGAGGACCAGTCGTGGATCTCCGTGCGCAGATCCAGGTGGGGCAGCCCCTTCCACAGGGTGGAGATCTGCCGGTAACGGAAGGTCTCCAGGCCCTCGGCCGCCGGCACGCCCTCGGCCGACACGCCGGCTCGGCTGAAGGCCATGACACCCTCCACCACGAGGCGCTGGCCGAGCGCCGAGATCTGGCGCCTGACGCTGGCCGTGACGTGGCGCGACCGCGAGGGCCGTCCCGACGGCAGCAGGTTCCACGGGCCCTCTCCGAACCGGGGGTGGTTGGCGTACTCGGGGTAGAGGACGAGCTCGTTCGCCACCTCGCCCCGGGGTACCAGCTCGAAGCCCGAGCTCAGCTCGGTGACCCTCACCAGGCCACCTCCCCGGCCGGGGCTCGCCTCCACCTCGAGGTGCTCGTTGGCGATCACCCCACCCGCTGCACCCGACCACTCCGAACCCTCGGGAGGCCCCTGACGGCGACGGGCCCGGAACGACCGGTAGCCCACACCGGGGACCTCGGGCGCCACGAAGGTCAGTGCCCGGAGACCTTCCCGCCCGCCCGGGCCGGACAGACAGGCCATAGGCAGCCCGGCCTCGTCGAGCACCTCGGCCACCTCCCCTGCGGCCATCCCGTCCAGCTGCACCGAGACCAGGTCGGTCCGGCGCGCGCCCGTCGTGTTGGTGACCACGACGACCTGCTCGCCCACCTCCGGAGCACCGGCACCCGTCGCTGCCGGGCCCAGGGATGCAGTGCCCACGGCGGCGACGAGCAGGCTCCTGCTGTGCTCCTCGACCTGGCGGGCCAGCTCGAACGCCTCCCGCCAACCGGCCAGCAGGTCCAGGTACACCTGGTCGGACTCGGAGCCGGTTATGCCGTCGTGGTGGGCGCCGAACACAAGCTGGCGCCAGGCCTTGTCCAGGGCCCGCTCGGGCACCGGCGCACCGAGGACGCTGGCCAGAGCGGCCATGGCCTCTGCTTCGGCCAGGCGCACCTCTGCCAGACGCTGGGCCTGCTTGGTGTCGATGAAGGAAACGTCCTTGCCCGTGTAGACGGGGTTCATGTCCCGGCTCTGGGGCGACGGCAGGCGCCCGCGCCGGGCAAGGCCCTCCCGCACGGCAGCGAAGAACTCCCTGGGCAGGCCCACTTCGAAGCGGGGCCACACGTAACGCTCGGCCCACCGCCGGGCGACGTCGGTCACGTAGCGGCTGGGTGGCGTGTAGTCGGTGCCGACAGGCAGGAGGGTGACAGGCACCGCGGCCACGGCCGCCAGGTCGGAGAACATCTCGTACGCCCGCCACATGGCGCCCTCGGCCGAAGTGGCGCGCTCGAGCTCCCAGCCCGAGGAGTAGTGGGTGGGCATGTAGCTGGTGAGCAGGCCCTTGCCGTTGGGGGCCACCCATTCGAACTCGGACGGGAACTGCATCCAGCTCGTGTCGCCCATGTGCCGGGCGGGCCCCCACTGGTGGAAAGGCCCACGGGCCCACGCCGAGGAGGTCAGCCCGCACTCGGCCATGAGGCCCGGGAACTGCGGGTCGTGGCCGAACACGTCGAGCTGCCAAGCGCTCTCGGGTGACGCCCCCATCACGTCGCGCTGGAAGCCCAAACCGTACACCGCCGCCCGCACCGCCGTCTCGGCCCCCGTGAGGTTGGTGTTGGGCTCGTTGTAGGTGCCGCCCACGATCTCCAGGCGCCCGGTGGCGATCAGCTCGCGCATCTCCTGACGGCGGTCCGGGTAGAGGTCCCAGAAGGGCTTCAGGTAGTCCACCTCGGCCAGCACGAACTTGTACAGGGGGTCGGTACGTGCCCGCTGCAGGTGGGCCTCCACCAGGGCAAGACCGGTGTGCTGGAAGGTCTCGCGCCGGTCCTGCGCCCACAGCAGTTCGTCCCAGCCCGAGGTGTACGCGGCCTGGGTGTTCCACCACACCGGGTCGTAGTGGAAGTGCGAGACCATGAGCATGCGCCACCCCGGCTCGCGCACGACGAAGCTCCCCTTGGCTTCGGCCGTCCGGGCCCCTGCGCGGGCCCGGACGGTGACCTCGAGGACCGTGCCCGCAGGCCGGTCCTCGTCCACGAACACGGGCACCTCGACCACCACGCCCTCGGGCAGGGGCGGCCCCGGCGTGTAATGGCCGGGGCCTGCCAGCCCGGGGTCGTTGGACGGGCACCATGAAGGACCACCGGGCACCCCGGCCAGCAACGGGCTCAGCTGCCCCTCCCAGGCACGGGCCGGGCTGAGCCCGGCCCCGTGCACCTCGACAGTGGCGTCGACGTCCTGTGGGCCGTCGGCCACGACAACCCTTGCCACCTGGGCCAGGCGGCCGGCGACGTCGACGAAACAGTACGTGGAGCTGACCGAGGTGACCCGCAAGGTCAACGCCCCCCGGTGATCTTGCGGCTGCGCTGGTTCTGGCCCGGGCCACCGTAGGGGTAGTCGGCGGCGCCGGGGTCGCTGGCGCTGTCCAGGGCGGCAACCTGCTCGGCGCTGAGGTCCAGCTCAGCCGCCCCCAGGTTGTCCTCCAACTGCTCGACGGTCCGGCACCCGAGGATCACCGAGGTGACGGTGGGCCGTTCACGCAGCCAGGTCAGGGCGACCTGGGCCATGGAGGCCCCCGTCTGCTTGGCCACCGTCTCGAGGGACCCCAGTACGTCCCAGGTCCTCTGCTGGCGGCTGCGCCTGTAGTAGGACTCCACACCCCGGTCGGGGTTCTCGCCCAGACGGGTGGCTCCCGTGGGCACCTGCTCCTTGTTGTACTTGCCCGTCAGCCACCCGCCGCCGAGCGGCGACCAGGGCAGGAGGCCGAGCCCGTTGGCAGCGCAGGCGGGGACCATCTCCCACTCCACCTCCCGGGCGAGCAGGTTGTACTGGGGCTGGAGGGTCACCAGGGGCGTGTAGCCCCGGGCATCGGAGATGTCGACGGCCTTCTGCAGCTGCCAGCCTGTGAAGTTCGACAAGCCGACGTAGTGGATCTTCCCCGCCCGGACAGCGTCGTCGAGCACCCTCAGCGTCTCCTCGACCGGGGTCAGCGGGTCCCAGGCGTGCACCTGGTACAGGTCGATGCACTCCACGCCCAGGCGGCTGAGGGAGGCGTCGATGGCCCGCCACAGGTGACGACGGGAGAGGCCGACCTCGTTGGGGCTGTCGC
Source organism: Actinomycetes bacterium (assembly GCA_021850325.1). Taxonomy (GTDB): domain Bacteria; phylum Actinomycetota; class Acidimicrobiia; order Acidimicrobiales; family Palsa-688; genus JAJZMF01. Next base: position 18,373 of record JAJZMF010000004.1, on the reverse strand, counting down.
CGGTCGGGAACCGGCCCTTGGTGGCGATGACGACAGATTCCTTCGTGGCGGCCGACTGCCTGGCCAGCCACCGCCCGATGATCGATTCGGACTCCGTGCCGCTGTAGACGTCGGCCGTGTCGATGAAGTTGCCGCCGGCAGCGACGAACCGGTCGAGCTGAGCGTGACTGGTCTTCTCGTCGGACTCCGAGCCGAAGGTCATGGTGCCCAGGCACAGTGTGGAAACCGAGCAGCCACTGTTACCCAGTGTGCGGAAACGCATCTCTTCTCCTTGGTTGTCGGGACCGGTGTCACCGGTTTTCGGCAGCCGCCCGACCGGGCCCTCGCCTACGCCCGGACGGCCGGCTGCAGTCTAGGTGGCCCGGTGCGCGGTGCCCCTGTCCCCGGGTGGCCGTCCGCCGAGGACGGCCACCCGGGGGTACGGCCGGGGCATCAGCGCCGGGGGCGCAGGCGCAGGGTCAGGATCTGGAACGGACGCAGCTGGAGGCTGACCTGGTTGCCGGCGCCGACGGACAGTTCCTCGAGGCGGCGCTCGAGCAGGTCGGTCACCTCCGCCGCCGCCAGGGGGAACGAGGCGGTGAGCACGCCCTCGGCCCGGCCCCCCAGCGCTTCGTAGCAGCGCACCACAACGTCCCCACTGCGGTCGTCGGCGGCCTTCACGGCCTCCACGACGATGCCGTCGTTGCTGATGGACACCAGCGGCGCCACGGGTGCCGCACCCGTCACCCGGCGGGGCGGGAGGTTGAACCAGTACCCGTGACGCACGGCGTCGCCGACAGTGGCCCCGGGCACGATGGCGTAGGCGAAGCGGTGGAGACCGCTCTCCCCCCGCGGGTCGGGGAAGTTGGCACTGCGTATGACCGTCAGCCGGGCCTGTACTGCCTTGCCGCCCCCATGGCGGGGCAGGGACGAGACGTCGTGGCCGTAGCTGCCCGAGTTGACCACGGCGACCCCGTAGCCCGGCTCCCCCAGGTAGAGGTAACGATGGGCCACGGTCTCGAACCTTGCGTTGTCCCACGACGTGTTGTTGTGGGTGGGACGGCGCAGGTGCCCGAACTGGATCTCGGCCACCGATTCGTCCGCATGGACGTCGAGGGGGAAGGCCAGCTTCAGCAGGCGCTCCTGCTCGTGCCAGTCGACCTCGAGCTCGACCACCAGGGCACCGCTGTCCGCCCCCAGGCGCAGGGTCTCGGTCACCCGGGACGAACTGAACTCGTACTGCAGTTCGAGCACGGCCTCCTCTGGCCCGTGCCCGGTCACGGCGATGCTCGTGGGCCGGCCGATGTCCATGTGGGACTGGTTGTAGAAGGGGTCGATGTCCCACGCCGGCCAGTTGTTGGGGTAGTCGGGGTGCAACTGCAGGACCTTGGCCCTGTGGCCGGCCGGCACCGCCTCACGGCCCGCCTTCTTGTCGAAGAGAGAGACCAGGTGGCCGTCGTCGTCCAGCTCCACGCGCAGCAGGTCGTTCTCCAGCGTGCGAGGACCGGCCTGCACCTTGCCCCGGGGGGCTGCGACCGGGCCCGCCGACATGGCGGCCACACCGTCCCGGGCGTGGGGAGCGGCGTTGAACGCCAGCGGCACATCGCCCTTTCCGGCCAGGGCGCTGACAGCGCTGTCGATTATGGCCTCCAGACGGGCCGCACTGCGCGCCGAGCTGGCCACTGCCTCGTCGTTGACCATGGCGATCGACGAACCGGGCAGGATGTCGTGGAACTGGTTGAGCAGGACATCGCGCCAGATGTCCTCCAGCTCGTCATGGGGGTAGTCGGCCTTGCCCGCCACCATGGCGGCTGCCGACCACAGCTCGGCCTCCCGGGCGAGGTTCTCACAACGCCTGTTGCCCTGCTTGACCTCGACCTGGTTGGTCAGGGTCCCCCGGTGCAGCTCCAGGTACAGCTCGCCCGCCCACACCGGCGCACCAGGCAGTTCCTCGAGCGCAGCGCTGAAGAACTGGCTCGGGCTCTCGTGCGTGACCCGCGGCGCCCCGTCCAGGTCGGCCATCCGACGTGCCCGCTCCATCATCTCCCGCGTCGGCCCACCACCGCCGTCACCGAAGCCGAACGGCACCAGCGACCGGGACCCGTAGCCGATCTCCCCGTAGTTGCGGGCCGCCTTGGCCAGCTCCTTGGGCAGCATCTGCGCGTTGTAGGTGTCCACGGGCGGGAAGTGGCTGAACACCCGGCTACCGTCGATGCCTTCCCACCACAGCGTGTGGTGGGGGAACTTGTTGGTGTCGTTCCAGGAGATCTTCTGGGTGAGGAACCACCGGGAGCCCGCCAGGAGCACGAGCTGGGGCAGGGCGGCCGAGTAACCGAAGCAGTCGGGCAGCCACACGTCGTCGGTCTCCACCCCCAGCTCCTCCAAGAAGAACCGCTTGCCCATGATGAGCTGGCGGGCGAGTGACTCCCCGCTGGGCACGTTGGTGTCCGGCTCCACCCACATGCTGCCCACGGGCACGATCTGGCCCTTACGCACGAGGGCGCGCATCCGCTCGTAGATGGCGGGGTACTTCTCCTTCATCCAGTACCACTGCTGCGCCGAGGAGCAGGCGAAGACGAGTTCCGGGTACTGCTCGGCCAGCGCCGCCACGTTCGAGAAGGTGCGGGCGCACTTGCGCACCGTCTCCCGGACCGGCCACAGCCAGGCCGAGTCGATGTGGGCGTGCCCAACAGCCGAGATCCGGTGGGCGGTGCGGGCGGCTGGCGCATCGAGCACCGGTCGTAGCATGCTCCGAGCCGACGAGCTGTCCCCGTCCAGGTCGTAAGCGTCCAGGCACCGCTCGAGAGCACGCAGGATCTCGTGACGCCGTGCGTCGTGGGGCTCGAGCTGCTCGAGCACGCCCAGCAGGACCTCGAAGTCGAAGGCGAGGCCCTCCGCCTCGTCGTCGCGCGCCACCAGGGCAGCCTCGCCGAGAGCGTACAGCGGCTCCGAGCCGGCGGTGGCCGCATCGCCCAACGGCGTGGGACGGAACTGCCGGAGCCCTGCGCCCCGGTCCCCCATGATGGCGGGCATGCCCACCGCCTCCACGTAGAACGTGAAGGACCCCGAGGCCAGGGAGGCCTCGTCGATGGGCACCCAGTTGTTGCGGGGCGACACGCCCTTGATGGGCGAGCCGTCCACGGCAAAGGCCATGCCCTCGGCCTGGAAGCCGGGGCTGCGGTCGTTGAAGCCGAGGTCCACCACGGCCTCCACGTGCCGGTCGGCCCATTCGGCCGGGATCTTGCCCGAGACCCGGAACCACGTGGTCGACCAGGGAGCCCCCCAGGGCGTCCCCAGCGACGCCGGCACGTACGTGGCGGACAGGGCCTCTGGCACCGGGACCTGGTGGCCACTCGAGAACACGGAGACCTCGCACCGCTCCCGCAGGCGCTGGGCCTGGGGCAGGAGACGGGCATGGAGCGCCCGGCGGGCACGGTCGTGGGTCTTGGCGAAGGTGTCGTGCACTTGCTTCCTCGTTCAGGTCGTGCGCCTCGGGGCACCGCCGGCCCGCCGGGCCCAGCCCGGCCGGCGGCTCAGCCCTTGACGGCTCCGGCAAAGGTGAAGCTGCCCCGCAGGAAGCGGGCCGCCACGACCCACAACCCGACGGCGGGCAGCGTGTACAACATGGAGAAGGCGGCCAGTTGACCGTAGTCGACGAGGCCGTACTGGGAGAAGAACGTGTAGATGCTCACGGCGGCGGGGAACTTGCTCTGGCTCTGCAGGAGGATGAAGGGCACGAAGAAGTTACCCCACTGGCTGACGAAGGTGAAGATCGTGATGACCATGATCCCGGGCAGCATCAGCGGTGCGACCACGCGCCGCAGCGACACCAGCCACGATGCGCCGTCCACCCAGGCGGCCTGCTCCAGGTCGATGGGGACGCCGTCCATGAAGCTCTTCATCATCCAGATACCAAAAGGCAACGATGTCGCTGTCATGAACAGGATCACCGCCGGCACGTTGTCGATGAGGTTGAAGCGGGCGAACATCGAGTAGACGGGTACCAGCACGGCCGTGAGGGGCAGGCCTGTCGAGAACACGATGGTGTACAGGAAGGGCTTGCGGAAGCGCAGCTGGTACCGGGACAGAGGGTACGCGGCCAGTATCGCCGCCAGCACGGTGAGCACGGCCGTACCGCCCGAGAGCACCGCCGAGTTGATCAGGGGCTCGAACGTCGTCGACCAGTTGAGGACCTTGGCGAAGTTGCTGAACGAGAGGACCAACGGGGCCGGTGTGGACACGCTCGCTGCCGGCTCGAAGGACGCCAGTACCAGCCAGACCAGCGGCGCTATGTAAAAGGCAGCGATCAGCAGCAGTACGAGGTACGCGGCCACCTTGGACCAGAACAGCCGGGGCGAGGTGATGCCGAACCGTCGCCGCGCCGTCGTCACGGTGGTGACCGGCGTGCCGACCACCACCAGGTCGTCCACCTGCGCCGCGCTCACGCCACCTCCTCCTGGACCTTGACCATCTTCATGTAGACGATGGAGAACGCAGCACCCACCAGCAACAGCACCAGGCTTATGGCCGTACCGTAGCTGATGTTGTAGAGCTGCAGGGCCTGTTGGTAGATGTACAAGGGTGTGGTCTGGCTGGCCTCACCCGGGCCCCCGGCCGTCATCACGAAGATGAGGGTGAAGTCGCCCAGGGTCTGCAGGGTGATCAGCATGAGGTTGGTCACGATGGACCGCCGCATGAGCGGGATGATCACCCTCCGCAGCATTGAGAGCTGGTTCGCCCCGTCGACCTGGGCCGCCTCGAGCAGTTCGCCGGGCAGGTCGGAGAGACCGGCCGAGTAGACCAGCATCGAGAAGGCGGTGCCCCGCCAGATGTTGGCGATGATGACCGCGAGCATGGGCGCCGTGTACAGCCAGTCCTGGCTCAGCCCGATGTGGCTCAGCCAGGTGTCGAGGACCCCTCCCTGGTAGAGGTACGCGTACCACGTGAACCCGGCGACGATCTCGGGCATGACCCACGCACCGATGATGAACGTGTTGAGCGTGGCCACGAAGAAGCGGCTCTTGCCCCTCTCCAGCAGGGCGATGAGGAACCCGAGCGTGTTCTGTCCCACTACCGCCGAGCCCAGCACGAACAGGACGGTCAGCAGCAGGGAGTGGACGAAGAGGGGATCGGACAGCAGGTGGACAAAGTTGGAGAAACCGACCCACTTCGCGTGCTGGGCGCCAACACCGGTCAGCGCCTTGTTGGTGAAGGCGATGTAGACGCTCCAGAGCACCGGGCCGGCGAAGAACAGGAGCATGATGAGCAGCGCCGGGCTGAGCGGTGCCAGCCAGCGCATCACGGGCACCGTCGACTTACGGCGGCGCCCCGTGGCGGTTATCAGCAAGGTTTCAGAGCCTCCAGAACCGACCAGGCCCTCCACTGAGGAGAGCCTGGTCTGAGCCCGTTCGGGAACTACGTTCCGGGCGGGTGCTGCAGGGCCAGGGAGGAAAGGCCCTGGTCAGCACCGGCCCCCGGCACCGCTTACGCCGGTGCGTTCTCCACGTTCTTGGCGCCCACCGTCTGCACGAGGTACTGGTTGTACTCGGCGACGGCCTGAGCCGGCGTCTTCTGACCGGTCATGACCTGGCCGGTGATGAGCTGGATCTCAGTGGAGAGCTTGGGGTAGGCGGCGAACGCCGGTCGGAAGTGGGTGAAGGGGACGAACGACGAGAAGGTCGCCGCTCCGTAGCCCTGTGCCTTGTACGACGGCGCATTGGCAACGTCGGTACGAGCCGCGATCTGCGACGCGTTGATGTCGTAGTACAGGGAGTTCTTCATGTTGAGGGCGATCGTGATGTAGTTGAACGCCATCTGCTTGTTCTTGGACTTCGAGCCCACGGACATCAACCAGCCACCGGACATGCTCACATGGCCGGGGCCCTGCCCGTTCTGGGTGGGCATGGCCGTGATGCCGAGCGTCTTGGTCCAGGTCGGCCAGGGCTTGGGCCCGGTGGGGAGCCAGGTCCCGGGCACCCAGCTACCGTCGAGGTCGATCCCAAGCTTGCCCGCGGGCAGGTAGCTCTGCTGCACGACCTGCCAGGTCTGGCTGCCCAGTGCGGTCTGCACCGGCACCCCGAGGTTCTGCTTGGCATAGATGGTCTGGTACTGGGTGAGCGCGGCCTGGAAGCCTGCCCCCGCCTTCTCCCACTTGGCCGTCTTGGAGTCGAAGAGCCAGTTGTTGGTGCCGTACAGGAACATCTCGAAGCCCTGCATGGTCGAGCCCTCACCCTCGCCCGTGCCCCCGTAGACGTTGATCGGGTACACGCCCGGCTCCTTGGCCTTGATGGCCGCCGCAGCCTTGATCACGTCGGCCCAGGTCTTGGGGTGCCAGGGGACGGGGATGCCCGCCTTGGCCAGGATCTGCTTGTTGTAGATGAGGCCACGGGTGTCGGTGCCCATCGAGACACCGTAGATATCGCCGTTGGCCCCCTTGCCGGCCGCCTGGGCCGCGGGTGAGAACGACTTCCAGCCCGACCACTTGGACAGGTACTGGTTGAGCGGCGCCAGGTAGCCGGCCGCAACGTCGCTGTTGACGAGGAAGGTGTCCTCGTACATGACGTCCGGTGCCGTGCTGGAGGACTGGTTCATGAGGTCGAGCTTGGTGTAGTAGTCGTTCTCGGCAGGTGAGGTGATGGGGGACAGGTTGACCGTCCACCCCGGGTACTGCTTCGCGAACTCGGCAGCGGCCGTCTTCACCAGGTTGGTGAGAGCCGGGTCACCACCCTGGACCTGGTAGACGACCTTGATGGTGCCACCCGACGCGGCCGAGGCAGGCAGAGCCGCCGGGACGACCCCCCCGACGGCGGCGGTGACCGCCGCAACGGCAGACAAACGGACCCTTCGACGCATTTCCCCTCCTTGTGCGGCCCCAAGCCCCCAGGCCGACGCCCGTAGTGCTCGGGCTATTTCGGCTCATAGTAAATCAACCTGATTTAGGTGTCAAGGCTCTCGCACGGCCGGCGCACGGCCCGCCCGTCACTCCCCGGCCCAGCGCGAAGTGGCTGCGTACGATGGCCAGACAGGGCAGGGGGCGTGGACAGCCCGGCTCCGGCCACGACCACGGGACCTGCCGCTCGGGCACCCCACCGGCGGGCGTTACGGCCCAATATCCCCAGCACTCTGAGCAATTGCTCACTCCGGCCGCCCGGTCTTCGCCGAGCCACCCGGTGGCCCGGCCCCGGGCGGGGCAGAGGCCGAGGCCCCGAGGCCGCCCACCTGGCGGACGTACCGCGGCCACCACGGCACCTCCTCCCGGGACGCCGGTACGACCCGGTCGATATCGGCGCACCGGAGAGCCTGGTCGGCACCTGTCGCAGCTGATCACGCGGCTGCGCCAGTTCCTCGCGGGGCCTCGGGCCCATTGCCCATTTTTGGCAGCGCATTTAGCCGGCCGGGTGAGCGCGTAGCGCACCGAGGCTCCCCGTGGCAGCCCAGGCCCCGGGCCCGCAGCGCTCCAACCCGTTCGGCGCCGCTCCTCGCTATCGCCACCTGCGCTCCACAGGGGCTCGACTCCGCCCACACCGGCAGGCGCTCGGCTTGAGGATGATCTCGTACGAGGAGGTGCGTGATGTACGTGTTCGGCATCGCAGTCATGTTGGCCCTCGGCGTAATGTGCGTGTCGCGTTGGGTCGAGCGGCCCGTACGGGGGCTGCGGACCAGGGCGCCGGTGTCCCTCTACCCGGTGCTCGAAGTCGGCCTCGGTATCGGCATTGCCTGGGCGGTGAACTTCAACCTCTGGTCGCTCTGGGGCATGCCCATGCGGGCCGAGTGGGTGGCTGTAACCCTCACCGGGGTGGCCCTGGGCGGCATGGCGCAGTTGTTCACAGAGATCCTGGCCATGTTCTCCGGCCTGGGCCGTAAGCTCCACGACGAGGCCGAGACCATCGAGCAGCCCAGGCTCGGGCGTGTGGCCTGAGCCCGGTGCGCACGGCGCTGGCGCCTGCAGGTGAGGTACGGCCGGCTGGCACAGGCGGGCCCGGGTGACCGGGCCCGCCGTCGACGGGCGTCAGACCGAACAGCGTTCCACCAACCGGCACGGGGCCAGTTGCACCTCCGGCGGCGGCGCCGCCTTGCCCTGGCTGTGCACCGCCGCCACCTCCAAGGCGCGTGCCGCCGCTCTCTGTCCCATCTCGTAGTGCGGTAGCGCGACCGTTGTGAGGCCTGGGATGAGCGCGTCAGCGATGCTCTCCTGGTTGTCGAACCCGACGACGGCTATGTCCTCGGGGATCCGCAGGCCTCGGAGCTTGATCGCCTCGTAGGCCCCCATCGCCGTGCGGTCGTTGCCGCAGAAGAGCAGGCGAAGGCCCGGGTGCTCGTCGAGCATCTGCCCGGCCAGCCTGTAGCCCTCGAAGGCATCGCGCCCGCTCTCGTTGTTCACCACCAGGCTACGGTCGTACCTGACACCCGCCTCCTTGAGCGCTGCCTTGTAGCCCTTGAGCCTCCCCGCGGTGGCCGGGATGGTCTTGGAGAGGTTGATGAAGCCCACTGGGCCAACCTCCCGCTGCAACAACCGGCGCGTCGCCTCGTAGCCGCCACCCACCTCGTCCGGGATCACGGCCCAGTGCTCCCCCGAACGTGAGACGCAGTCCGCCAGGGTGGGGTCGTGGGCACGCAACGTGGGGGGCACGTCGATGGCACGGTTGTACTCCGAGCCCAGTATCAACCCCTCCACCCGACGCCCCAGGAGCACCCTGGCGGCGAACTCGGTCAGGTCCTCGAGGTCCCGCGTGTCCACCACCAGCAGGACGTACCCGGCCTTCCAGGCAACGGCCTGTGCGCCCGTGATCATCTGTCCGGCATAGGGCCCGCTGGCGATGCCATCAGCTATGAAGCCGAGCGTGCGCGACCGCCGGGTACGCAGCGACTGGGCGGCGACATCAGGGACGTAACCGAGAGCACGCGCCGCTTGGAGCACCTTGTCGCGCGTCCTCGGAGGGATCCCGGAGTTGGGTGCACTGTTCAGTACAACCGACACAGTGGTCACCGAAACCCCCGCTACCTCCGCAACGTCCCTCAGGCGCAGGGGCTTGACAGGACCGCCCGTCCTACGGCTGCCGGTGCGCCGACGTGCCTGACCCTCCGCATCGCCGCCACCCTCCACGGTCATACGTGGTAAGTACCGCAGTTCCGGGCTGGCACGTTGCCCGAGCCTACCAGATGCCCCTCAGTTCCCATGCCTGTACCGACCGGCCCGCGCCCTTGGCGCCGGGGGGCTCACCCTCCGTCGCCCAACGCACGACGACCCGGCTCAGTGGGGAGCCCCCATGGAACAGCTCGCTGCGTACCGCACCAGAAGAGCAGAACACCTCGCATATCCCCGAATCGTAGAAGAACCGTACCCGGTCGCTCGCGCCACCGGGCCCAGGGTGCGCGCGCTCGGCAGGAGGGCGGTCCGGGGACCGGGGCCCGAAGCTGACCACGTCCCCCGCCACCGTTGCCTCCACGACCTCGCGACCGTCATCATCGAGAAGGCCGATGCTCACCACCGCCCCAGGCTCGCTCACGACCTCGACTTCGACGGCAGTAGAAGGGGCCGCGGCGACCAGTGCCACCTCTCCCCCACCTGAGCGGCGGGGCACCAGGGGCCCCGCTCGGAGCACGCTCAGGCCGGCCAGCGGCTCCATGCCCAGCCCGCCTCCCGGCACCGCGAACAGGCGCCGGGGCAGCGACATCGCCCCCACCCTGGTCCGCTCGTCCTCGGGCAGTTCGGTGAGCACTTCTCTCAGCCAGCCGAACGACACCCTCCGGCCGTCCGGGGCGGTAAAGGACTGGGGTGCGTACCACCTCGTACCTGAGTCGAGGCGACCGGCGCCGAGCGGGCGGAAGCGGCCCCCTTCATAGGCCCCCTCCACATAGGAGACGTGGCTCGTCCGACCCCCGGTCATCTCCGACACCACGAGGAACCAGCGGCCGTCCAGTGCGAACAGGTCCGGGCACTCCCACATCTCCCCGGACAGGCCGGCCTCTGCGGCGCTCAGGAAGACGCCGCAGTACTCCCAGTGCACCAGGTCCACGGAGCGGTACTCGAGCACGCAGCCTCCGTGCTCGGGTGAACCCGAACCGATCAACTGGTGGAAGGCACCGTCCACCACCCACACCGTGTGGTCCCTGAAGCCACGCAGGCCGCTCAGCGGCTCGTCCGCGATGACAGGCTCCGCCCGCTTGCGGAACACGACCAGGTCGTCATCCTCGGCCACGGCCAGGCAGGGCCGCTGGCGGCCGGCACTGACCCCCGTGTACAGGAGGTGGGCCCTACCCTCGTGGACGACGGCACAGCCCGACCAGCAGCCGTCCTCGTCCGCCGTGCCCGCCGTGGGGCTGAGGGCCACCGGCATGTCCTCCCAGTGCACCAGGTCCCTGCTCGTGGCGTGCCCCCAGCACACGTCGGCGTGGGCCGTACCCCGAGGGTTGTACTGGAAGAACATGTGATAACGACCGTTGAAGAAGACGAGCCCGTTGGGGTCGTTCATCCAGTTGGCGCGTGGCGCGAAGTGGAACGACGGCCTCGCCCGCAGCGAGCTCGTGCTGGACGGGGCGGCAACGCCCTGGTACTGGTCCATCCTCAGCCCTTTATCCCGCCGAAGGCGATACCGCGGACGAAGTACTTCTGAGCCAGGACGAACACGAGCAGGTTGGGGACCAACGCCATGACCACGGCAGCGAGTACCACGGATATGCTCCCGGTCCCCATGTAGCCCTGGAGGATGACCAGGCCCAAGGGGAGGGTGTAGTGGGACTGGCTGTTGAGGAAGATGAGAGGACGGAAGAACTCGTTCCAGTAGCCGGCGAAGTCGAGAACGGCCAGGGTGGCCATGGCCGGCCAGGCCATCCGCAGGTAGATGCGGGTGAACACCTTCCACTGTGAAGCGCCGTCCACCAGCGCCGCTTCGCCGAACTCCTTCGGCATCTGCATGAAGGCCTGGCGCAACAGGAACGTGCCGAAGGCGGACGCCACAGCGGGCAGCACGAGGGCCGTGAGGCTGTCCGAGAGGTGCATGTACTTGATCAGGATGAACACCGGGATGATCGTCGCCTGGATGGGGACCATCATGGTGGCGAGGACGATCCAGAACAGCGGTTCGCGGCCCCTGAACCGCAGCCGGGCAAAGGCGTAACCACCCATCGACGAGGTGACCAGCTGGCCCACCACGATGGCGCCGGTCACAATGATGCTGTTGACCACGAACTGTACGAACGGCGCGTTGTTGAAGACGGCGCTGAAGTTGCTGAAGATGGGGTGCAGGGGGACCCACTGGGGGGGCTCGGAGAAGGACTCGGCCGGTGTCCGCAGTGCCGTTGAGAGAGCCCACAGCACGGGCGACACCATGACCAGCGCTGCCGCCGTGAGGACCAGCACCTCCACCCCACGCCCGGCCTGCTTCGCCCACCGGCTGCCCAGGGCCCGCCTCAACTTGAACGGCCCGTCGCCGGACGTGCCAGCCGGGCCCGGCCCGGTACCAGCTATGGAGACTGCCACCACCTACCTCCCGTCAGCGCCGGCGTAGTAGACCCATCGCCGGCTGAGCCTGAACTGCAACGCCGTGAGCACGAGCACAGCCACGAAGAGGAACACCGAGATGGCCGAGGCGTACCCGAACTTGAGGTTCTGGAACGCAGCTTCGTACAGCTGCATGACCACCGTCTTGGTCGCGTCACCCGGTCCACCTGAAGTCATGATGTAGGGCTGGTCGAATATCTGCAGGGCATTGATCACCCCGACAATGGCCGCGAAAAGGACCGTTGGGCTGATCATGGCCAGGGTCACCCTACGGAAGCGCTGCCACCCGCTCGCACCGTCGACCAGGGCGGCCTCGGTCAGCTCCTGGGGTACGTTGCCCAGCGCGGCCACGAAGAGGATGAACGTGAAGCCGAGCTGCTGCCAGACCACGACGAGCACGATCGTCACCACCCCGGCCACTGTCGAACCGAGCCAGGGCACGGCGGGCAGGTGGAGCAGGGTGAGGTAGTAGTTGATAACCCCGAAGTGGTCGTCGAACATGTAGCTCATGACGATCGAGATGGACGCCGCAGACGTCATGAGAGGGAAGAAGAAGGCGGCCCGGTAGAGCTTGCGCAACCGCCTGCTCCGGCGCTCCACCGCCACCGCCAGGACCACGCCCAACCCGATCTGCAGGACCACGATCAGGGTGGCCATGATGGCGGTGGTTACGAAGGCGTGCATTGTCACCGAGTCGTGCACCAGCGAGCTGTAGTTGGCCAGGCCCACGAACTTGGGAGCGCTGATGACGTTCCAAGAGAAGAGCGAGAGCACAAAAGACGCGACGATGGGGCCGGCGGTGAAGATGACGATGCCGGCCACGGTGGGGAGCATGAGGAGAGCACCGGTGCGGGCCTCCTGGGCGTGGAGCCGCGCAAGCGTCTTGGTCGGCGCTCCCAGCCCCACGCCCTGTCCCTCGGCCGTGGCTTCGTTCGGTTGGGTCGTTGCCGTCCCCGCTAACAACGGTCGACGACCTCGCGCGGTGAACCACGCCCCATGCTCCGGCCCTCCTCTACTTAGCCAGCTTCTCGAGGTCCACCTGCAGGCCGTCGAGGGCTGCCTTGGCGTTGCCCGTCGAGAGCGCCTGGGTGGTGCGGGCGATGAACGCCGTGTTCTCCGCCTCGTAGTAGTAGGGCGCCGGTATGGCCGTGGTGTTGGGGAACTTGTCCAGGCTGTCGTAGAAGACCTGCCAGTGCTTGGGCCCCGTCGGCGCGTAGGCAGCAGCCGTCACCAGTGACCGGCGCGCCGGTGTGCTCACATTGCCTGCCTTGGCGCCGACGAGCAGGCTCACGGAATTGGGCGACGTGATGAACTTGAGGAACTCCCAGGCCGCGTCAGGGTTCTTCGACTTCTTGAGCATTGCGTAGCCGGCGGTGCCGAAGAGCATCTTCTGCACCTTCCACTTGGGGAAGAACTGCACGTCGAAGCTCCCCGGCTTCATGCCTGCCTGGTGCAGCCCGCCGGCCCAGAAGCCGCCTCCGATGGTGGTGGCGATGTGGTCGGCCGAGAAGAGGCCCTGCAGGGTGTTGCCGCCCCCGAGGTCGGGCTGGGGCGCTATGCCCTGCTTCTTGAGGTCGAACATGAACTGCAGTGCCTCCACGGTGGCGGGGTCGTTCGCCGTCGGGTGGCCCCATCGGTAGCCGCCGGTCTTGTAGGGGGCCGCCGAGCCGGGGTAGAACTCGTCCCACAGCCACTTGCCCCCCGGCCACCGGCCTTCCTCGAGGAGGTTGGCGTCGTTGGCGTACATCCAGGAGGTCCAGCTGCCCCAGAGGCGGACAACCCAGTCCCAGCCCACGTTCTGCTGGTTCGCCCAGTGCTTCACCACGTTGACAAAGTCCTGCTGGTCCCAGTCGGGGGCGGGCCGGCCGACACCCGCCTTCTCGAAGAGGGCCGTGTCATAGAAGATGTTGCCGGCATTGAAGTCTGTCGGCAGAAGGAAGAGGCTGCCCTGGTACATCATGGCTTCGATCAGGATCGGGTTGACGTCGTCGAAGAACGACCGTAGCTCGGCCTTGTCACGGGTGACGTAGGGGTCGAGCGGCTTGGCCAGGCCCTCGTGGGCGAACAACTGGACGCCCTCGGTGGCCACGTTGACAGCGTCGATCTGCTCCCCCGCCGCCAGCTGGGTGAGCACCTTGGCGAAGAAGCCGTTCCAGTCGGGCGCCGGGTAGCCGGCGAACTTGACACTGACGCCGGGGTACCTGGCCTCGAACTGCTTGGCCAGTTCGTTCTGGGTCTTCGATGCCTGGGTGCCGTTGAAGGCCACCACCAGGGTCGCATTGGAGGAGAGAGAGCGCGCCATCTGCACGTTGCGCAGCTTCTGCGCGAACGCCGGCGGGGCCGATGCCACCACGCCAGCCGCAAGACCCAGCCCCCCTGCCAGCTTCAAGAAGTCACGACGGCTCTTGTCTGAGCGCGCGGGACCAGCGGCACTGTCCATGGGTACCTCCTGCTACTCGGGACCTGGCGGTCCACGACCGTTACAGAAACGATTGAGCTGGAGTATCGCGCCGACCTCAGGCCCTGTCAAGAGCAACTGCAACGTTTCTGTGGACGAGCCTTCACCTACCCTGCCCGCAGGCCCACGTGAGCAGCGCGGGCCCCCGGGGGCCGCCAGGACGGGCCGCCCCCGGCCCGACGCGCCTCAGGCCGGGCCCAGCCCGGGGTACCGGCGGCCCAGGAGGACCGTGAACGTGTGCAGCACCTCGGCACAGGCGGCGCGCTGAGCAGCCGGCAGGACGCAGGTGGCGCCCTCCACCACCGGGTCACGCTGCCCCCGGTAGAGCGACGAGCCGTAGACTACGACCCCCTCGGTGGGATAGGTGCCGGCGGGTGGGACAAGGGCGCCCGCCGACGGGTGCCCGCCTGGTGGGTCCGTGAACTGTACGGAGTAGGCGTTGAGCCGCTTGACCATCTCACCGCGCGGTGGTGCGGCACAGTGGGCGAGCCCGTCCACCTCCAGCCGTCGGGCTGCCCCGGCGAAAAAGCGGCAGGCGAGAGCCAGCTGGCAGCCCGTGCACGCAGGATAGGACACCGCACGGACCCCGCCTGCGCCCAGGGCGCCCGTCATGTTGGACGACGGCCAGGCGGTGACGGTAGTGTTGCCGTCCGCTCCCACCGTCGCCTGGCAGAAGTAGCCGCCCGGCCCGAGGACCTCGAGGTCGGCGCTCACCGCGGCATACAGAGCCATGTGCGCCGCGGGCCCGGGGACACCTGCGGTCGCCGGCACCGGGACAGGTGCCGTCTCGGCCCCGACCGTCGTCGGGCAGACGACGACGGGCACGCTCGCTCCCGGCCTGTCCGCCCGCCAGCCTGGGACGAGCGCCGAGACCAGCACCGCTGCCGCTGCGACGGCCCGCAACGCCATCCCGCCACCTCCCATCATCCCGAGCGGTCGACGAGCACGATAGCCGAGCCCAGGTGCCCCAGGCGTCAGCCAGGAGCGGTCCCCCGCGTCTCTGCGCCGTCCCGGCAGCCGGCAGCCAGGGCCGAGCCCGCCGGTACCACTGCCCAGCACCAGATCTCCTTCCCGGCGCCGGCATGGTGCTGCCCCCAACGGGCGCAGAGGGCGCCCACGACCTCGAGGCCGCGCCCGCCCTCGTCGTCGGGCCCGGCCGGTGGGGCGTCCAGGTCCAGCATCCGGCTACTGTCGTCACCGATCACGACATCGATTCGGTGGGCATGACAGACCACCTTCAGGTCCATCTCCCCCGTGGTGTACCGGGCGGCGTTGGCCAACAGCTCGTCAACGACGAGGGCGATGTCGTCGAGCAGGCCCCGAGCCGGGTCGGCGGGGCCGGCACCCCAGTGCTCGAGCAGGTCTGAGACGAAGTGGCGCCCAACCGGGACCGACCTGGGCTCCGCCGGCAGGCGCGCTTCAGCGTAATTGCACACACATGGTCTGTTCCCAACCTGTCGGCCTTCCCACCGCCTGTCACCAGGGTTAGCCGCAAAGGCCCCTGCGCTGGAAGCCGGCCCGGGCTTGGCCCGTCGGCAGGTACCCCGTCCCGGCCTTGGCAGGCCCCTGCGACCCGGCATCGGCAGGCCCCTACGACAAGGACGGGCGCTGAGGAGGCCCCACCCCCTTCCCATCGGGAGGCCGGAGGAGTAGCCTGAGGGTGCGGCGGGTGCACCGTTCGGGGAGGTTGGCCTTCTCTATCAGGAGAAGCGGAGGCCGGTCATGGCAGTGGCGACAGCTTCGACGAGCAGGTCCTTCCGCAAGGTGCCGCTCGCAGTTGTGGGCCTCGTGGTGGTCGTTGTCAGCTGGGCCAGCGTGCTCGGGGTTGAGGCCCGCACCGCTCCTACGGGACTGGCTGCTGTGGTCATCAACAGTGCCGTCGCCGTGGCCCTGGTGACCGGTCTCGTCGGCGCCCTGGCCGTCAGCCGCTACTGGAGCGTCAGGCAGCAGCAGGAAACCCTTGTGCGCCGTGCGGAGGAAGCCAGCCTTGCCGCAGCGATCTCGCACTCGCTGGCTGAGGGGAGCCTGGACGCCCAGGCAGCGGCAACCGCGATAGCCGGGCACCTCGCCGCCTCGATCGGCGACGCGTGCGTGATCTCGCTCTTCTCCGAGGCAGGCCCCTTGGTCCCCACCGTGGTGCGAGCCAACGACCCTCGGCTGGAGCTGGCGGTCCGGGCCGTCTTCCCGGTCGTGGACCTGCAGGACGACGACCCTTACCTCACAGGCAGGGCGGTGGCCACGTCGGTGGCCCAGCAGGCTCACGGCAGCACCGACGCCGTTGTAGCGAGCTCGAGGGCGGCGCTGACCGAGCTCTTCGACGCCTCGCAGACCCAGAGCCTCCTGGTCGTGCCCATGCGTTGCTTCAGGGACACGCTCATCCCCCGGCGGGGGCAGGCGGTCGGGACCGTGTACATGATGCGCTGCTCCCCCGACGGCTACACGTCAGAGGAGGTGAGCTCGCTGCAGGACGCGGCTGACCGGGCGGGTGCGATACTCGCCAGCGCCAGCCTCCACCGGGTCATCGAGACGGCCGAGCAGCGGTTCCGGACCATCTTCGAGGACGCGCCGATCGGGGTCGCGGTGGTCGAGCTTACCGGTGAACGACGGTTCGTGGCCGTCAACGACCAGTTCTGCCGGCTCACCGGCTACGCGCGCGAGGACCTGTTGGCCATGACACCTCAGGCCCTCGTGCACCCCGAGGACCGGGTAGGGAGCTCTCAGGGGCCGCTGGGGCCACCCTTCGGGCCGGACAGGCAGTTCCAACGGGAGCTGCGCTACGTCCGAGCCGACGGCCAGGTTATCTGGGTCCGCCTGTCCGCATCGACCGCCGACATCGGGGGCGGCCGGGACGCGATAGTCCACGTAGAGGACGTAACGGAGAAAATCCTGGCCGATGAGGCGCTGGCCATGAGCGAAGCGCGCTTCCGCTCCACCTTCGAGCACTCCCCGGCCGGCTTGGCCATGGTCTCACTGGAGCAGGCCGACCGCGGTCGCGTCCTGCGGGCCAACGCGGCGCTTTCCGAGCTCACCGGCCGCGGTCCCGGCCAGTTGGCTGGCATGAGCCTGAGCGACCTGCTCCTCTTCGACGACGACGCTCCGGCCGCAGACGCAGGCACACTGGTGCAGAAGCTGCTCAGTGAACCCAAGCGGCAGCTCAGCCGGTGGGTGCGGGCCGACGGCCTAGTGCGCCCGCGCGTAAATCATTGTGACTTACGCGGCCCGAAGGGGGCGACCGTCGTAGGTCCAGCGGAACGGTGCCGCCCTGCGGTTGTAGTCCTTGATGAAGGCGATGACCCGCTCGGCGAGATGGTCGACCGAGTCGAACTCCCCCCGACGAAGCAGCCGGCGCTCCAAGATGGAAAAGAACAGCTCGACCTGATTGAGCCAGCTGGCGTGGGTCGGGGTGAAGTGCAGGTGCACGTGGCGGTGTTCGACCAGAAAGTCGTGGACCAACTCGGTGTCGTGGGTCTTCAGGTTGTCGACGATGCAGTGCAGGTCGAGCCCCTCGGGGGTCTGGGCGACGAGGTCGGAGAGGAACTCGACGAAGTTCTCCGAGCGGGTCGAGTCGGTGACCCATCCGGCCACTCCACCGTCGTGGACGTCCAAGGCGGCGAAGAGCACGGCGGTGCCGTGGCGCTTGTACTCGAACTCTCGAAGGGCCGGGGTGCCGGGGACGGCGGGCTTGGTCGGGTTGATGCGGGACTTGGCCTGCATGCCCGACTTCTCGTCGACGCTCCAGACCACGGCGTTTTGGGGCGGGTTGAGGTACAGCCCGCACACGTCGCCCGCCTTTGCCCAGAACTCGGGGTCGTGGCTCGTCATCCACGAGCGCACCTGCCAGGGCTTGAGGTCCAACGCCGCGCAGATGCGCCAGCACTGGGACGCCGAGATCGGCACCCCGTGGTTGGCCATCTCTTCTGCCAGCGCCTCCATCGTCCAGCGCGAGGACCCCTCGGGCGGATCGGTGGTCACCAGCTTCACGAGCAAGAGCACGTCGTCGTGGTCATAGACGCACGGCCGTCCGCTGCGCTCTTGGTCGTCGAGACCCGCCAGGCCGTACTCGCTGTAGCGCTTCCTCCACAGACCGACCTGGTTGTAGTGGAGGTCGACGATCTCGCCGATCTCCCGGTTGGTCGAGCCGTCGGCCGCCATCAACACGATGCGCGCCCTCTTGGCCACTCGTGCTTCCATTGTTCCCGAACGCGTCCAGGACTCGAGGACCGAACGATCACCACGTCGCAGCTTCAGCGGAGCAAGTCGCATGTCCACAGCTAATCACATCAGCGTAATTTACGCGGGGATGCACTAGTTGGGCCATCCTGGTCCTCACCGAGCCGCCCTGCACAGCGGCACGCGCCACTGCCGCCCTCTCAGCCTGAAGGGGCCCTCCGGCGACCCGGCATGGATCGGCCGAGCTTCAGGGAGCGAGGGTGACG
>JAJZMF010000018.1 GCA_021850325.1 Actinomycetes bacterium | reverse complement strand
CGCCACCTTCGCCCAGCACGCCACACGGTACGGGGTGGCGGTGGTGCCTCCGGCTGCCCTGTCCCTCTCGCCCGCCCACGCCCACCATCTGCGGCTCTCGTTCGCCAGCCCTCCCGACCTTCTCGAAGAAGCAGTGGCCCGCCTCGGTTAGGCCCAGCGGACCTGGCGCGGCTGAAGTGCCGGCCCTGGCCGCATGTCGCATGTTGCCGCCAGGGCGCGATCGCTTCGTTGATTTCGCCTTTTGCTGCCTTCGGTACCTGCCGGATCTGCCGGCCGGACGGTGACGACCTGCGGCCTGGTACCACGCTGAGTGAGTGGGCGCCGCTGGTGTGTCACGGCTTGGCCCATTTGTGCCAGCTCGAGTGCCCACGCTGGGGCACGCCGTAGGCCGGGCGCCCCGGACGGCTGGAACGGGACAAGCCGTAGCTGCATCTCTGGTGTACCTTCAATAGCGGAGAGCAGTGAACGGCGACCTCACGGCCGGTTCCCCACGTAGGTCCCCCGGTTCAGACGGTGGGCGTCAGCGCGCCCGCTTGGCCTCGCCCGCTGACGACGAAGGA
Source organism: Actinomycetes bacterium (assembly GCA_021850325.1). GTDB lineage: Bacteria > Actinomycetota > Acidimicrobiia > Acidimicrobiales > Palsa-688 > JAJZMF01. Next base: position 4,544 of record JAJZMF010000018.1, on the reverse strand, counting down.
AAGCCGAGACGACCCTGATGGACAAGACATTGAACGGCTCCCGCCACGGCGCGGGCGCGGTGCTTGCGGCGGTGGAGCCCCAAGCTTCCTGGAAGGCCAAGTCCTCGGTGCCCGACCGGGGCGGCAAGCACCACAGGACCGGGCGGCCGCGTCGGCAACTGGGCCACGACCGTCGGACCCAGCCCCTGCCCGTCGTCCCGCCTCCCATAAGCGACAGGCGCATCGGGCTGGCCCGCCTGTTCATCGTGGGAACGGTGCTGGCTTGGGCGTCCTACGTCGTGTACTGGCTTTTCGAGGACATCTTCAACACCTATCAACGCAGCAGCGTCGGCCGGGCCGAGGCCGTCGTCTACCTGCTCGTGGTCACCCTGCTGTCTGCCTCGAGCCTTGCCTACCTGCTGGCCCGTCTCGGCTTCTCCTACCGGGCCAAGAGCCACCGGCGGGCGACGCGGGCCATGCTCGACGACTTCTACGAGCAGACACGCCCGACCATGACGGCGCTCGTCCCCTCCTACCAGGAGGACGCCAGGGTCGTGCGCAACACGCTGCTGTCGGTGGCCCTGCAGGAGTACCCGGACCTGCATGTCGTCCTGTTGATAGACGACCCGGTGGCGCCGCGGGACCGTCGGGCGCGCCAGTTGCTAGAGGCGGCCCGCGCCCTCCCTGGTGAGATCGAGGAGCTCCTGTCGTGGCCCTCCGCCCGTTTCAGCGAGGCAGCGGAGCGCTTCGAGGCCTCTGCGCCCGTCGCAGGGGCGATCAGCGGGACGGCTCTGTCCGCCCTCGTCGCCGAGTACCGCGCTGGCGGCGCGTGGCTCGAGAACCTGGCAGCGAGCCAGGACCTCGTCGACCATACGGACGCCTTCCTGGCCAACCATGTCCTGCGCCGCCTGGCTCTCGACCTGAGCACCGTGGCCGACGCCCTGGCCCAGGCCCTCTCGGAGGGGGCCACCATACCGGTCGAGAGAGCGCGCCAGCTCTACCGCCGCCTGGTGTGGACGTTCACCGCCAACGTCAGCAGTTTCCAGCGCAAGCAGTACGTCTCGCTGTCCCATGAGCCGAACAAGGCCATGAACCTCAACAGCTACATCGGCCTCATGGGCCGTGTCTACCGCACGGTACAGACCGTTGCCGGGCCGGCCTTGGTCCCCGGCGACGTCGACGACCCGTCGGCCTGGATGGTCCGCGACCCCGACTACGTGATGACCCTGGACGCTGACAGCGTCCTGCTGCCCGAGTACTGCCTGCGCCTCGTCCATATCCTCGAGCAGCAGGAGCACCGGGGTGACGCGGTGGCCCAGACCCCCTACAGCGCCTTCCCCGGTTCGGCGACGCGCCTCGAGCGGGTGGCCGGTGCCACCACCGACGTCCAGCACATGGTCCACCAGGGCCTCACCTATTACGACGCCACCTTCTGGGTCGGTGCCAACGCCGTGATACGCAAGAAGGCTCTGGACGAGATCGCAGAGACCTCCTACCTCGGGGACTGGGAGGTACGGACGTACATCCGGGACCGTACGGTGATCGAGGACACCGACTCCACCCTCGACATGCGGGTGAAGGGCTGGAAGCTGTTCAACGTCCCCGAAAGGCTCAGCTACAGCGCAACCCCCCCGGACTTCGGTTCGCTGTGCATCCAGCGCCAGCGTTGGGGCACGGGCGGCATGCTCATCGTGCCCAAGATCCGCCTCAGTGCCAGGGCTGCCCGCGAGCGGGGCGGTAGGACCCGCTTCGTCGAGAAGTTCCTGCGCTGGAACTACATGGCATCCATCACGTGGAGCTCGCTCAGCCTCCTGGTCCTCCTGGCGTTCCCGTTCAATGCCACCCTCATAAGCCCACTGCTGGGGCTCACCGCCCTGCCCTACTTCTGGGCCATGACGATGGACCTTCGCTACTGCGGCTACAAGCGCCTCGACATAGCCCGCGTCTATGGTTTCAACCTGCTCCTGGTGCCCATAAACCTGGCAGGTGCGGCCGCCACCCTGGTGCAGGCCATCACGGCCTCCAAGGGGGCCTTCATCCGCACGCCCAAGGTCCGCAACCGCACTGTCACCCCGCTCATCTTCGTCGTGGCTCCCTACCTGCTGCTGTTGCTGGCCGCGTACACGTGCTACATGTCCTATCGGCACGGGTTGTGGGAGGACATGGCCTACGCCGGGGTGAACGTCGCCCTGCTGCTCTACGCCATCGTCGCCTTCATAGGCCTCGGCAACTCGGTCATCGACACCCTCACCCATCTGAGATCGGCTCTGGTCAAGCCCCAGCGTGGTCAGCGGCGGCTGTTCTGGCGACGCTCGCCCCAGCTCGCGCCGGCGATGGCCGATTGGCGCTCCGTGCTCGACCTCGGCACGCCGAGCACCGCGGAGCAGCATCACCTTCTCGCCAGCCGGCCCAGCCACGGCGGTTCGCCGGCCGGCGCGTCGTGGCAGCTCCCCGAAGACGGCGAGTTCGACACCCTCTTCCAACCGTTGGTCGAGCTGTCGAGCGGCAGCGTCATCGGCTACGAGGCCCTGTCGCGTTTCCACGACGGGACGCCGGTGGAGCGCTGGCTGGCGGAGGCCGTGGGTGCCGGCCAGGGCACGGTCCTGGAGGGCCGCCTGGCCAGGGCCGCCTTGGCCGAAGCCCCCTACCTGCCCAAAGAAGGCCCGCTCGCCGTCAAGGTGTCGCCCCGCTTGCTGCACTCCGACCCCGACTTGCGGCGGGCGCTGGCATCGCTGGACCGGCCGGTACTGGTCGAAGTGGTGGAGCCCTCGAGCAGCGACCTGTCCGACGAACTGAGGGAGATCGGCCGGGTACTGCCTCCCAAGGCCCTGGTCGTGCTGGACCAGGCCGGCCTGGGGCACAAGACGATCGCCGTCATGCTGGAGCTGAGGCCGGCATATGTCAAGCTCGCCCGCCGGGTGGTCGACGGGCTGGCCGAGGACGGGACGCGCCAGGTCCACCTGGCCCAACTGGCGAGGATGGCGCGGGAGGTCGGTTCTTCGGTGGTAGCGACGGGCGTCGAGACGCCCGAGCAACGGGACCTGCTGACCGGTCTCGGGGTGGCCCTCGGCCAGGGCTGGCTCTATGGCCGTCCTGAACGCCTCGAACTGCCCGAAGGCGTGCGCCGCAAGGCACCGCTGGCGGCGGCCGGCGCGTCCCGTCCCCGGGGTGCCCGGGGGCCTGTCACGGTGATGGCGGCCGGGACCGGGGACCTGGACCTGTCCCAGGCGGAGGACAGGCACCGTCCCCACCTCTCGCTCACGAGGGCCCTGGTGGCGGCTGCCGTCGTCGGCGGGCTCGGCTACCTCGGCGTGTACAAGGTGCCTTCCGCCGTGCAATCGGCGTTCTCCGTGAAGGGCAGCACCTGGTTCGCCCCTTACGTGGACGCCACCCTGGCACCCACTTACCAGTTCCAGGACCCTGCGGCGGAGCCCGCCCGCCAGGTCGTGCTCGGTTTTGTCGTGGCCGGCGCCAAGGGTTCCTGCAGGCCGAGCTGGGGCGGCTACTACAGCCTGGCCCAGGCGGACGAGGCCCTCGCCCTGGGCCCCAGGCTCGCGCAGCTCAGCCAGGAAGGTGTGGGGGCTGCCATCTCCTTCGGAGGCCGTAACGGTACCGACCTGGCCGCGGCGTGCACCCGGCCTGCGGCGCTGGAGAAGGCGTACACGACCGTCCTGTCCCACTACAAGGTGAGCGTCGCCGACTTCGACGTCGAGGGCGCAGCCCTGGCTGACGCCGCCGCGGTGCAGCGCCGCGCCGTCGCTCTGGCAGCGGTGCAGCGCAGTTACCGGGCGCACCACCGCTCCCTGCAGGTCTGGCTCACCCTGCCCAGCACCTCGCGAGGGCTGTCTCCCGAGGCCATGTCCGTGGTGAACGCCATGCTGCGCCACCGGGTCCTCTTGAGCGGCGTCAACATCATGGCGATGGACTTCCCGGCACCTCCCCGGGCGGGCGGCACGATGTTCGGCCTGGTGCGCCAGGCGGCACTGGCCACCGACAGCCAGTTGAGGGCCGACCTGGGCCGTTTCGGGGCCAAGCTCTCGCCCGAGCAGGTCTGGCAGCGCCTCGGGGTGACAGTCATGATCGGGCAGAACGACGTACCGGGCGAGGTCTTCACCACCGCCGACGCCACCCGCTTGGTCGCCTTCGCCACCCGTAACGGGTTGGGCCGGCTGTCCATGTGGTCGCTCAACAGGGACAGCCAGTGCGGCCAGGGCTATGGCGTGACCGGCGTCCTGTCGGACACCTGCAGCGGCACCTACCAGGCCGCGCAAGCCTTCTCGACGGCGTTCAGCCACCTGGGCCGGGTACTGGCGAGCACGCCCGTGAACGGCGGCATAAGGGTGGCCCAGCCCGACACGAACCCGGCCAACGCCCTCTACCCGCTGTGGACGCCCATGGCGGGCTACGAGGCGGGCTACAAGGTGGTGAGGGACGGCTTCATCTACCAGAGCAAGTGGTACAACTCTGCCCAGGACCCGGCCCAGACCTACCCCAACGCCTACGCCGACCCCTGGGAACTGCTGGGGCCGGTGCTGCCCAGCGACCATGCGCCCAAGCTCCCGGTG
>JAJZMF010000030.1 GCA_021850325.1 Actinomycetes bacterium | reverse complement strand
CATGCCCCCCCACGGAGAAGACGCGCACCACGTCGTCCTGGCCGCCCGTCGCCAGGAGGCTGCCGCTCGGGCTGAAGGCGAGGGAGGTGATCTCGGCAGTGCCGGTACCGCTCACGGGAACCGGACGACCTCCGGCTGTGCCCCAGAGCAGGAGGGTACCGTCCGCTCCCGCCGCAGCGAGGAGGTGGCCGTCAGGGCTGTAGGCCACGGCTTGCAGGGAAGCGCCCTTGGGCGCGTGCATGACGTCAGCGAGGGAGGGCCGGTCTCCCGCGCCCAGGTGCCACTGGCGTACGCTGCCGTCATTGCTGGCCGCAGCGAGCGAGTGCCCGCCCGGCCCGAAGGCGACGTCGTAGACGGTGCTCTTGAAACCCCCGAGCGTTGCCAGGAGCCTCGAGCGGCCCGAGGGGGACAAGGCGAAGAGGGCCACCTTGGAGCTCGTCCCAGCCGCCGCCATCAGCCGCCCGTCGGGGGAGAGCGCGACCGTGTACGTCTGGTCGTTGGGCGGCCGTGCCACGAGCACGGTGGCGAGGTGGCGCGGGTGGGCCTTCCCCAGGGCATAGAGCTCGACCTTGTCGGTGGCCGACTCGGCGACCGCCAGCAGGTGCCCTCCTGCGTCGACAGCCGCAGACGTGGGGCCGGGCGGCCCGAGGACGCGCGTCGGCATCTCGGAGGCCGAAGCGTCGAGCAGGGCCGAACGGGCCTGGACAGTGGGCGATATCCGGTACGCCGTCAGAGCGAGCTGCATGGCAAGGGCCGGGTCCGTTGCCTGCAGCTGGCCTGCTTCGATGGCTACCTGCCTCGACAGGGCCTGGTGGCCGATCGTGGTGGCGGTGTTGCTCGCGTGCAGGGCCACCCCCGCCAGCGCACTGGCCGCCAGAGCCAGGGCTGCGACGAGGCCGAGGAGCTGCTTTACCCTCCGTGCCCGTCGGCGGGCATCCCGCTTCTCGGCTGTCTCACGGGCCTCGCTCGCCTGGAGGAACTCGACCTCGTCGCTGGTGAGCTCCTCGGTGTGCCCCGGCACCTGTGCCCACTCAGAGGTGATGGCGAGGCGCGTCCCCCGCAGGAGGAGCGACGGGTCTCTGTCAGCCAGGGCCCAGCGGTCCGCTGTGGCAGACAGCTCATGGTGCAAGCGGAGCCCGGTGCGGTCGGCGTTCAGCCACTCGGCGAGGCGCGGCCAAGCCGACAGGAGCGCCTCGTGGCTCACCTGGACGCCGGCCGCGTCGGCCGTCAAGAGCCGGGCCGTTACGAAACGGGCGAGCACGGCACCGGCTCCCTCGCCGAGTTGCTCCAGCTCCCGCAAGGCGGTCCTCCGCCTGGTGAAGGGAGCGTCCTCCTCCACATTGACCAACCGGCAGAAGATACGCCGGGCCATGTCCTGTTCCTCGGGGCGGAGGCTCTGCCAGAGCTCCTCCGCGCTCTGGCCGACAGCGCCGCGCAGGCCGCCGGCGGCGCGGTACGCGGCCACCGTCAGTTGGTTGCGCTGGGCCCGCTCCCAGGTGGAGAGCAAGGCGTGCGACATGAGCGGGAGGGCCCCGGGGTCGTGCGCGAACCCGGTCGGGCTACGGGGGGCGAGGTCGGCCAGCAGCAGTTCGACCAGCCCGTCCTCGACGGCCACACCCAGTTGTTGCGCCGGCCTGACAATGGCCTCGCGTACCTCCTCCTCGGTCATGGGCCCGACGAGGACCTGGTTGTTGCGCAGGCACGGGAGCAGGACGGGCTCCATGGTGGCGGCCTCGAAAAAGTCGGCGCGGAGCACTGCGACCACGAGGCCGCTGTCGCGGTCGAAACCCGCAAGGCGGGCCAGGAAGGCGCTCCGCTCGGCCCGCCCCACCCGGAAGACCTCTTCGAGCTGGTCCACCACGATGAGCCGGGGTGTTCGCGCTCCACCCTCCCGGTCCCCGCCCTCGGGGCCCTGGCCGTCGAGGGACCGCTCCAGCGCCTCCGGCGGAGCCGTCCCCGGGGTGGTGACCTCGACCGACCATGCCCGGCCCGGGCCGTCCATTGCGCCGGCCAGCACGGCCGGCACGACGCCCGCCCTCATGAGCGAGGACTTCCCCGAGCCTGACGGCCCGACCACCACCAACAGACGGCTTTGCCCCCGGCCGTCACGATCGAGCGCCTCGAGGCGCGCTATCACCTCGGCCGTGGCCGCCTCCCGGCCACAGAACAGGGTGGCGTCCTCCGCCCCGTAGGGCTCCAGGCCACGGTACGGGCAGGCGGGAAGGGCGACCCTGCCGTCCGAGGCAACGCGGGCCCGGGCCAAGGCCTCGGTCCAGGGACCGAGGTCGTCGGCCGCCACCCCGCACGCCTCGAGCAGCGACCGGAAGAGGCCCAGGTTGCCCGGCCCAGGCAGGTGCCGACCGCTGAAATAGCCACCGAGCGTGGCTTGGGGCACACCCAGTCGGCTGGCCAGTTCACGCACGGTCAAACCGCTGCGCGCGCGGAGGAGGCTGAGCTGACGGGCCAGCTCAGCACGAGTCTGCACACCGTTGACAGTCAGCTCCGAACCAGTTGCCGGTCCCACGTCGCCGGAGATCCTGCCAGAGCACTCGTGCGTTGGCAATGACTTGCACGGGGTTGTACGGAGTTGTGCCTCCTGGCTCCTCTGGCCACGTAAAGGCGGCTACGGTCCGCCGGCGTCGGCATCCTCACAAGTCTCTCGGGGCGGGCTCGAAAGGGGAGTACCAGGTGAGCGTTGTACGAGTACCGAGCGGGCGTGGTCCCAACCCGTCGCTCCAAGCGGCTGGGGCTGCAGGGGCTGCCACCCGGTCAGGGGCCCGGCGGCCGGCTGCGTCGGTGCGGAGCGTCGTGGTCGGGCTCGCACGTGCCCTGGCGGTGAGCGCGCTCATGCTCCCCGCGCTCAGCGGCGCGACGCCGGCTGCCGCGCAGGTGCCCACGAGCTTGCCAGGGCCAGAGGTGCCCACCTCGGGGCCAGTCGTGCCCCCTCCAGCCGGGCCCGGGGACCTGTGGTCGCCTCCCGCCGTGCCCCCTCCAGCCGGGCCCGGGGACCTGTGGTCGGGGCCGGCCGTGCCCCCTCCGGCCGTGCACCCTCCGGCTGGGAACCCTCCGGCTGGGAACCCGTGGCCTCGTTCGGCGAGGACCGTCACGGACAAGGTGCCGCTCCCAGGGAGCGGCCCAGGGCCCGTCCAGCCCTGCCACGGCAAGGCCGTCGTCACCATCGCCTCCCACGTCCGCTGGGACTTCCCCCGCCGTTCGGTGGTCCTCGGGTGCATGGTCGAGGTCGCCGCCGGTGGGCACTTGGCCATTGACAGCGGGACGGTCGTCAAGCTCGGCCTCGGTGGGCAGGGCAACGCCATCTACGTGGCACCGGGGGGCTTGCTGGAGGTTACAGGCACGGCTGCCGAGCCCGTGGTCTTCACGAGCTACAGGGACAACAGCGTCGGTGGTCGTACGTCTGCCGGTGCGGGTGCGCCGGCGGCCAACGACTACAACTGGGCCGTCCTCATGGACGGTGGTAGTTCAGTCAGCATCGATCACGCCGTCTTCCGCTACGGGAGCTCCTCGGTGAGCGAGGGCAGCCCCCGGGGTGCCTGCAGCCGGTCCGGGGCCACCTCCCTCCGGGTCATCAGCTCGGTGCTCGGAGCGCCGATGAACATCGGCAACTGCGACCGGGCCAGCGGGTCCAGTTACGCGCTGGGCGCCGACCTCTTCCGTATGCCGACCGGCCAAGGGCCTTCAGCGCTCAACTTCACCCAAGCGGTCCTCGGTCCCGATGGCTTCGCCCGGAACGCCCTCCTCGTGTACTCGGACCGGTTCCAGTACTCCTACCGGGGCAACGGCGCCCTGGTGGCGATCAACCTGTCCCATGCTGCCGTCGACGGCCTGGACCTGGCCGGGCCCATGGGCGACACCTTTTCTGACGGGCGCCACGGTGCCCCGGTCTCGGTTTGGCTACAAGGCGGCCTGGTCCCCAAGGGCACTACGTTCCACGTGGGCCAAGGTGTGGAGCTGACCGGAGGGATCCTCGTCGACGGCACGGCCGTCCTGCGACCGGGTGCCGTGGTCTCCCCTCAGGTGGACGCCATCGTCCAGCAGAGCACGCTCCAGCTCGGGCCCCACGCCTCGCTCGAAGTGGACGGTACGGCGGCTGACCCGGTGCGCTTCACGGGCGGCTCCTCGATCTCCACTTCGCAGGAGAGCTCGCTCCTTGTGGCTCATGCCGTCTTCACCGGTGGCACCGGGACCGTGGTCGGCGAGGTTTGCGGCTCTGCGCACCGCGATACGGCCACGGTGCTCATAGAGGACTCGACCTTCGAGGGCGGGGTTTCGCTCGGGGCCTGCAATGCCACCGGTGGGGACCAGGTCACCATAAGGGGGAACGTCTTCCGCGTCCCCATGGGCCTCACCGCCCTTTCCCTGGGGATGCCCTGCCCGGGAGGCTGCCTTCCGCCGGGCGACCACCTGGCTGTCAGCGCCAACCGTTTCGAGCCGGGGCCCGGCCGGCCCGGTCACCCGGAGATCTCCGTCACCGGCTGGCCGGTCGAGGGCGTGGCTCTTGCGGGACCAGACGAGAACCGTCTGAGCGGGACGGGCAGCGGTGCGCAGGTGGCCCTCTCCATTGCGACTGTGCCGACCGGGGCGTCATGGCAGGTCAGCCCCTCTAGCGGGGCGGTCCTGGCGCTGTCCAGAGGCACCCTGGGCCAGGCAGGAGTGTACGTCGCCGGGCGCCTCGAGCTGGACGCCGGAGCCACCGTGGACGTGTCCGGCGGCGGCATCGACCTCGGCCACAGCGGGACGCTCGACGCTCTCGGAACGAGGGCGCGGCCGGTGAGGGTGCTCACCGGGGCAATCGCCGACAGCGCCAGCGGGGGTTGGGCTGTCGCAGCCCAGGAGGGCTCGACCGTCGACGTCTCTCACGCTGTCTTCACTGGCGGCTGGTACGCCTTCGCCATGAACTGTTCCGGTCCGCGACCGAGGGCCGGGGGCAGCTTCAGCCTGACCAGCTCCTCCATTGGCAGTCAGATCTCGCTGGGGGACTGCGACGGAAGCCACAACGGCTACAGGGTGACGATGACCTCGGACATCTTCGACGTGAAGGTGGCGAGCGGCAATTTCGTCAACGGGGGCGGTTACGACCCCAGCGCACTCCAGCCGGCGGTCCTCCTCTACAACGTCGACCCCTCCGGCGTGGATCTCTCGGGGCCGGACGAGAACGTGTTCCGTGGCCCTCCTGCCGGCCACGTGGTTCTCGTCGCCGGCGCCGACATAGCACCCGGGCAGTCCTGGAAGGTATCTCCCTCGAGCGGAGCCGTGCTCGAGCCGGCCGGATGCCTCGACTACCACACCTGCAGCGGCATCACCGTCCAGGGTGGAGGGTTGCTCGACCTGGCCCCGGGCACCGTTGTGAAGAGCGGCACCTCTGGGGTCGGGATCGAGGTCGCCCCCGGGGGGACGCTGGAGGCCAACGGCACCAGCAGCGAGCCTGTCGTGTTCACAAGCATCAGCGACGACCAGGTGGACGGCCACTCCAATGGCACGCCTTCCATCTACAAACCCGGTCCA
>JAJZMF010000032.1 GCA_021850325.1 Actinomycetes bacterium | reverse complement strand
GCTCCGCTCTCGACGCGATGGCGGCGATGTGGCTGGCGCGCTCCACCGTGATCGGCGACCCGAAGCCGCCCGCCGACCCGGTGGCACTGGCGAGGTCGCTGAGCGACCATCTCCTGCAGGCCTACGAGGCCGGTCGTGGGGTGGCGGAGTACTTCAGGGCCGGGACGGGCTGATGCCCGACAGCAACCACTGGCTCGACGGGCTCATGCTGGGCAGGACCCGCCGCGAGGCTCTCAAGGCGATGGTGGCTGCCCTGGCGGTCCTCAGCCTGCCGTCCCGTCCCGGGCTGGTCGACCTGGGCGCCGCCAACAGCTTGTGCCAGAGGGGTTGCTTGTACTACTACAACTGGACCGCCTATCAGGCCGAGCTGGACGCCTGTGTGAGCTCCGCCGAGGCCACCGGCCTGGCCCGGTTGGTGGGCGAGGCGGCTTTGGGGGCCACGATCAGCACGCTGGCGGTGTTCTTCACCGAGGCCCCGAACGCGGTTCGCGCCTACATGGCGGGAGCGCGGGTCGCCTCCGGCTGCCACGACCGCGCGGTCTTCAACGCCAAGTCGCACGCCTGGGACTGCATGCAGCCGGGGTGCCCGGGGTTCGACCCGAAGGTGAAAGGGCCGGCCCCCGGCCCGTGCGCGACCTGCCATGACGTCTGCTGTCCCGACCCCGCTGTGGCCAACGGGTTCAGCTGCTGCTCGATGTGCCACAGCTCCGGCGGGTGCTGTTACTCCGTCAAGGGTAGCTGCTGACACCAACCGGACCTGCCGCTCATGCCCTCTTGCCACAACCGGGAGCCATGTCGATGAGAACCAGACCAACCGCCACCGTCGTACTGCTGCCCGTCGGGGCACTGGCCCTGGGCGGTCTGTGGCTGGGGCCAGCTATAGCGGCGGCCTCAGGGCCGCCCGCGGCCGTCCCCGCAGCAGCCCGTTGCCAACCCGGGCTGACCACCATCTCAGGGGCTCGCTACCGTCAGTTCTGCGGACCGGCCAGGGCGACGGTCAAGACCGGCGGCAGGGTGCTGTCGTTCAGGGGCGGGCAATGCTCGAAGACCAGCAGCTACATCGCCGTCAACATCGGTGCTGCGGCTCTCGGCCAAGGGCCCAGGCCAGCGAGGCCGTACTTCGGCCTCGTCGTCGGCAAGCTCCCGGGCGCCGCGGTCATGGGCGGTCGGCCTGCCGGTTCGGACGGCACGTACAAAGGGGTGGACCTCGCGTTCAACTATGGCGGGACGAGGTACCTCATGCTCAGTGCAACCGTGGCCTTGTCCGGGGACCGGACCACAGGGAGCTTCGCCGGCAAGCTGCTGACGGGCGGGCAGGCGAGCGGGACGTTCCACTGTTGAGCGGCCTCTGCTCTGGGACCACTGGTTGAGACCGGCCCGGAGCGCCCCCGCCGCCCGCCGTTCCGGCGGGTGCCCAGCCCCTGCAGGAGGAGCGGGGCCTACCTTTGGTGCCCGTAGACCCGGGCACACCGGCCCAATACGATCGCTTCATCAGCACCAGCACCTCTTGGCCCAGCGAACCGGCGGTCGTCGGCCGGCAGACCGAGCTCGGCGCGCTGGACGCGCTCTGCGAGCGGGCGGGCACCCGCTTCGCCGCCCTCTGCATCCAAGGCGGGCCCGGGATCGGCAAGACGACCGTTTGGCGGGAGGGCGTTCGTCGCGCCCGCCAGGTCGGCATGCGGGCCCTGGTCACCCGGGCCACCGAGCTCGAAACGGGGCTGACCTTCACCGGCCTCATGGACCTCCTGTCCCCGGTTGACGAAGGGCACCTGGGCCGGCTGCCGGCCCCGCAGCAGGAAGCCCTGGCGGCCGCGCTCCTGCGGACCGTGCCCGGCAAGCCCGGCATCGACGAGCGGTCCCTGTTTGCCGGGGTCGTCTCGCTGTTGCGGGTGCTCTCCGAAGACGGCCCGCTGCTGGTCGCCGTCGATGACGCTCAGTGGCTCGACCATGGCTCGGCACGGGCCCTGGAGTTCGCCATGCGCCGGCTCGAGGGCGAAAGGGTGGGGGTGCTCTCGGCGGTGCGCACCGAGGGCGCGCCCACCCGAACCTTCGACGAGGCCGCCGGCCCCAACCGGCAGGTCCTCACGATCGGGCCCTTGACCGCCGACGCCCTGCACAAGGTGGTGGTGCAGCGCACGGGCCTCCGTCTCGCCCGCCCTCAGCTGGTGCAGCTGGCCAAGCTGTGCGGCGGCAACCCGTTCTACGCGCTGGAGGTTGCCACCGAGCTGGCCCGGCGCCCGGCGAGCGAGGTCCGCCTCGCAGTCCCTCCGGGGCTGGGCCAGCTGGTAGCGAGGCGGCTCGAGCGCCTGCCGGAGCACACGAGGGAGGCTCTCCTGGTAGCGGCCGCCCTCGCCAAGCCGACGACCCAACTGGTGGACCTGGAGGCTCTGGAGCCGGCCGAAGAGGAAGGCATCGTCGTGGTGGGCGGTGGGAGGGTCGAGTTCGCGCACCCCCTGTTCGCGTCCGCTGTCTACAAACAAGCCGGTGCGGCCGCCCGCCGACGGGCCCACCGACAGCTGGCGGCCGTCGTCCCGGAGCCCGAGGAGCAGGCCCGGCACCTGGCCCTCGGCTCCGACAGGCCCGACGCCTCGATCGCCCGCCAGCTCGACCGGGCCGCCGCCCTGGTCGCAAGCCGGGGCGCCCCCGAAGCGGCAGGCGAACTGGTCGAGCTCGCGATCGGCTTCACGCCCGCACAAGCTTGCCACGACCGCGGGACCAGGATGCTGGCCCTGGCACGCCTCTGCCTGGCGTCGGGGGACTTCGACCGTGCCCAGGACCTGCTCGATGCGCCGGAGCTGAGCGGGCAAGCCGAGCCCGGCCTGAGGGCCCGGGCGCTCCATCTGCTCTGCCAGCTCCACTGGCGGCGCCACAGCTTCACCGACGCGGTGGCCGCAGCCACCCAAGCTCTGGGGCTCGCTGCCGGGGACGAGGCCCTGCTGGCCGAGATCGAGCTGGACCTCGCCTACTGCTACACCAATGTGGGTGACATCTCCGGGGCGGTGACAAAGGCGCGGTCAGCGGTGCAACGAGGGGCCCTCAACAGGGAAGCCCTCGCCTCGGCCCTCGCCACGCTGGCGATCACCGAGCTCATATGCGGCGGTGGTTCCCGCCACGAACTGATGGAAGAAGCCCTCCGCCTCGAGGACCCGCTCCGGCCGGGCCCGTTCGTGTTCCGCCCACGGTACATAAGCGGCATCCTCTCGTTGTGGACCGGCCGGCTCGACGAGGCGCTGGCAACGCTCGACCGTCTGAGCGAAGAGACCTGCGAGCGGGGCGAGGAAGGGGCCATCCCGCTGATCAGCCACTTCCAGGTGTGGGCGCACCTGTGGCAAGGCGAAGTGGCCGCGGCAGGGAGGGTCTGCGACAAGGCCAGGGCAGCCGCCACCCTGCTGGGTGACCCCGCAGCAGAAGCCATGACGTTGGCTTTCGCAGGCCTTGTCCATGCCCACGAAGGGCAGCTCGGGCCGGCCCGCCAGGAGGCCGGGGAGGCCCTGAGCATCTTCCGCCGTCTCCAATGGCCCTCGGGCACTATCTGGGCCCTCTGGGCGCTCGGCCTGGCCGAGCTGAGCGGCGACAACCCTGCGGCGGTCAAGGCCGCCCTCGGCCCACCGGCGGAGATGGTGACAGGGCTCGGCGCCTGTGACCCGTGCCTCGGGGTCTTCCTGCCCGACCTGGTCGAAGCCCTGGTCGAACTGGGCGAGCTCGACCAGGCAGAGCGTTACGCCCGGTGGATGGAGGAGCGCGGCGCTCAGCTGGACCGGCCGTGGGCTGCCGCGATGGGAGCGAGGTGCCGCGCTCTCGTACTGGGAGGGCGCGGCGACACCGACGGGGCCATAGCCGCTCTCGAGCGCTCCCTGTCGCTGCTGGGCGACGGGGCGATGCCGGTCGAGCGCGCCCGTACGCTCCTCGTGCTCGGGCGCACCCTCCGTCGCAGTCACCGCCGCAGGCGGGCCCAGCTGGCACTGGAGGAGGCCCGCGGCACCTTCCAGCGAGCAGGCATGCCACTTTGGGCGCGGCGTGCCGACGCCGAGCTGGAACGCACCGGCCAGCGGGTGAGCGGCCCGGACGAGCTCAGCAGGACGGAGCGGGCAGTGGCCACGCTCGCCGCGACCGGGCTCTCCAACCGCGAGATCGCCGAGCGGGCGTTCATGTCCACCAAGGCGGTCGAGGCCAACCTGACACGGGTGTTCCGCAAGCTCCGTATCCGCTCCCGTGCTGGACTGGCGCGCGCCCTCGACGCCGAAGGCCGGCCGCCGCCGGCCTGACCACGCACATCGGGAACCCGGGCCGGGCGAGGTGCCCGCCCCAGTGGCCGGGCATCACGCGCAAGGCTCCCGCTCCGACCTCGGCCGGTGAGGTTGTGCAATGAAATAGGGTTTTCCCTGCTTCGCCCCGGCTCACACCGTCCCTATCGTCGGCGAGGAGACGGTCCGGCCCAACCGTGCGGCTCATTGCCCGAACGCGCCCAGGCCGGCCCAACGAGGAGCCAGCATGCCCGGAGCCAGCAGCACCAGCCCAGCACCCTCCAGTCGCCGCAAAGGGCGCCGGGGTGCTCGCCGCCACGTGGCGAGAGCAGGCTTCGCTACCGTGCCGCTGGCCGCCTGCCTGGCCGGCTTCGCCGGTCCCGCCGTCTTCGTACCACAGGTGGCCATGGCGGCGACGCCCGGCAATTGGCAGTCACTGGGGACCACACCTTCGACCATGACCCCCGTCGTCTTCGAGACCCCTTCTCATGACGCGTACGTCCTGTGGACGAAAGGCCTGGGACCGAACAGCTTCACCTACGATGTGGCCGAGGTCTCCCCCATGGGCGACCTCCTGGCCGGTCCCACCAGCATCTTCGGCCCGCACTACTGGGGCTCTCTCTCTGTACAGCCCACCATCGTCGGCCAGGGTGGCGCACCTCTGGTGGTGTTCGACGGTGCCCGGAGCACCAGCCCGGCCGACCCCTACAGCAAGAGCTGCATCGTAGGAGCCCTCGGCCCCGGTCTGCCGTGGGCATTGCAGCCCTGGTCCCTCTCGGCCAGCTGCGTCAACCCGGTGGGCGCGGCCTCGGTCGACAACAGCGGTCAGCTGTCCGCCGCCTGGCCCGGCGGCTGGCCCACCGGCCACGGGATCCTCTACCACATGGGACAGTCACCAGGGATCCCGGCGGCAAGCCCGGACCAGCACATTGCTCTTGGCGGCCCCGCCGTGGCAGGCCACGTAGCCATGGCCACCGACCGGGCGGGCAACGGTCATACCTACGTTGCGTGGGCCCAGACCGGCTCGTCCGGCGCCGCCCAGGACGGCTACTACGCCAAGGACCTGACCGCCAACGGCCCGGTCGTGAGGGTACCCGGGTCAGGCAGCAGGTCAGCCAACATCTCACCCTTTGCCGTCCCGGCAATGGCGAACAGCCTGTCGCACCCAGGGGTCTTCGTGGCCTACTGCTCGAACGCTCCGTCCTGCAACGTGGAGCTGTGGAAGCTAGGCAGTGCCAAGGCGCTCACCGTCCCCGGCTCCTCGGGCGCCGCCGACACAGCCGTCTCAGCCGGCCCCGACGGCCGGATCTGGGTGGCCTGGTACAACGAGAGCAAGAACACGGTCTCGCTCGTACGTACCAACAAGAGCGTCACCCTGTTCGGGCCCGTGACCACCCTGGCCACTCCGTGCGCCGAGCACGGCCT
>JAJZMF010000020.1 GCA_021850325.1 Actinomycetes bacterium | reverse complement strand
CGCCCACCACCCGTGCGCCCAGCACGAGCGCTCCGGTTGCGCCCCCAGCTGCGACGACGACCGGGACCACGCCGCCCTCCCCGGCTGCGACCACCGTTGCGGCATCGACAACCACCCCGGCTCCCGCCACCTCCGTCTCGCAGGCACCTCCGGTCTCCTCGACACCGACCACCGCGCCGGGGTAGACCTGAGCCTGTGACGACCCCCGAACTGCAGGCTCTCCTGGCACTGCAGGACCTTGACACCAGGACGGACCAGGAGAGGCACCACAAGGCGCACCTGCCTCAGCGGGCGGAGCTGGCCGAGATGGACCGTCTGGCGTCCGAGCGTACGGCTGCCCGCGCCGGTGTGGCCGCGGCGCTCCAGGAGATCGTGACCCGTCAAGAGGCAGCGGAGAGGGAGCTGGCGGCCACGGAGGGCCGCATCCGCCACGTGAACGACCGGCTCTACGGAGGCACGGTGTCCGCATCACGTGAGCTGCAGGCGATGGCGGCCGAGGTCGAGGCCCTGCGCAAGAGGGTGTCCGAGCTCGAGGACCGGGTCCTCGGGCTGATGGACGAACGCCAACCTCTGGACGACGAACTGGACCGCCTGGACCGGGACCTGGTGGACATCGCCGGGCGCAGGGAGGGCGTGGAGGCCTCGCTCAGGGCCGCAGAGGCGGAGGTGGGCTCGGTGCTGGCCGACCTGGAGGCAGCGCGGGCGGGACGGCTGGCCCCCGTACCACCCAGCCTGGTGGTGGCTTACGAGAAGCTGCGGTCCAGGTTGGGTGGCGTCGCCGTGGCGCGCCTGGTCGGGGGCCGCTGCGACGGTTGCCACCTGAGCCTGCCCGCCGTGGAGCTCGACCGTATCCGCCACCAGCCGTCGGGGACGTTGGAGCACTGCGAGCAGTGCGGGCGGATCCTGGTGATCGCCGAGCCCGGTTGAGCCTTCGGGATGTCGCCGAGCGGGGGCTCAGGCGCCCGCCGCCCGGTGCCGGTGGCTCCCCTCCTCTGCGGTCGAGGCGGAGTGCTCCTCGGGCTGAGCCTTGTACATCGAGTTGAGCGCCAGCAGGCTCACCTTGGCCGTGCCTGCGGCCTTCCCGGCACTGTGCTCGTCCGGGCCGGGAAGGCTCAGGTCGGGTGCCGGCGCTGCCGGACCGTCGGAGGGGCCCCCGGTGCCGGCAGGAGCCCGGGGGGCCGGCAAGTGGTGACGCTCACCGGCCGCACCGCTCTCGCTCTCGCCCTCACCTGACCAGATGAGGTAGAGGCCACCGCCGACGACCACCACCAGCAGGGCGATCGACAGGCCGACCCGGGTTGTGTGCTTGAACAGGTAGACAGCGCCGTACCCCAGGTAGGGCACGACCATCACCTCGTGGTAGGCGGGGCCACCTTGAAGCCTTACCGGTCCCGGGTCGGCCACGTTGTTGGCGTCGCCCTTGGTCCGGATCCACACCTGGTCCCCCCGCCTGGTGAGCTCGACCACGCGGTGGATCCTGACGTAGGTCTTCATGCCCGGAGGATGGAACGCCAGCACCTGGCCGACCCGTACCTGGCCCAGGGGCTCCCTTTCCACGACGGCGACGCTGCCGATGGGAAGCGCGGGCACCATGGAACCGCTCTCCACCACCTCGTAGTGCCACCAACCGGCGATGGGGCCGATGGCGGCGAAGACCATGCCCGCGGCCACGACGCTCAACAGGGCGGTGGTCACGCCGCTGACGGCGCGGCGGGCCCGGGACATGGCACGCCCCCGGTGCGGAGGCCGGCGCCCCGGCTCGAGGGGTGCACGGCGTGGCCCCGGCTGGTCCTGGAGATTCTCTGCCACCTGGCCTCCTGGTGCGGACGTCGTCGATGGTCGGCCCCGGCGGGCGGCCGGTCGAGCCGCCCGCCGGGGGAAGCTGCTACTGGGCTGAGCCGGCGCGCTGGGTGGCTGTGAACGTGTAGGCGAGGACGGTGCTGCAGCCCTCCAAGTTCTCGGTGGACGAGCTGCCCCCGGCAGTGCCGCTGCAGGCCTTGCTCAGCTGGCTCAGGTCACCGGGCGCGGTGCTCGGGAACGTGAGGTTCATGACCAGGTGGTCCGTCTTGTTCGGGGCCAGGGAGGTCAGGCCACCGAGGGTGGCGGGGCCAGCGAGCAGCGAACTGACGCTCACCGAAGTGCTCCCCCCGATGGTCACGGGGGTGAAGCCGCCGGCGGCGGAGCAGCTGTAGCTGTTGGCCACGAGGGTGGGTGCGACCGCACAGTCCTGGACGGAGAGCTGCAGGCCGTTTGTGGGGTCGGTGTTGAGCAGCGAAGACGTCGTGGCTGCCAGGGCCAGGGTGATGCTGGCATCGGCAGCCGTGGCGCCGTTGGAGCTGAGGTCGACCTCGCGGGCCACGGTGTCCCCGGGGACGATGTTGTTGGCGGCTGTCGAGTTGACGCTCGTGGCGCCGATGGAGATGGTGCCCGAACTGATCGCCTGTGGAGAACCGGAGGCGGTGTCGGTGAAGGTGGCGAAGGCTCCCCCAAAAGCGAGAGACAGTGCCCCACCGATCAAGGCCGCCGACGCGACCAGCTTCCCGGCCACGCTCCGGCGCTTACGTGCCGTTGTCATTGTTGGCGTTTTGTTCCTTTCTCATGTCCCCCGCGGCGGGCCACCTGTCCACGGCCGTTTCGGTCCGGGCTCTCCACACCCGCTGGCCACCTCCGAGAGGGGACCGAGCGGGCGGGGCGGCTTCCGTGAAGGCTGTTTTCTGCTCCCATTTCCGATGTGCTGACCGTTGGTGCTTTCGGCAAAGCCGGAAAGGCCCTTTAGGGTCGCGTGACCACGCCGCGTCGGGTTCCGGCCCGGTTCGGAGCGGTGCGACAATTTGCCCACCGAGAGTGGTGCTGAGAGTGGCAAACTGGACGAGTTGCTGCTCTGGGTGGCTGACGTTGGCGGGCTCAAACGGGACGAGGCGGCAAGCGCCGAAGCCCCGGCTGGCTCCCGGGTGGGCCGGTGGGCCGGGCCGGAGCGGTGCTAGCGTGCCCGTGTGGTCTGAAAGAAGGCTCCCCTCCGTCCCAGGACGGGCTATGAGCCCAAGGAGCGTCGTTGAGCCCCCGCCAAACCTCTTCCAGGACCACGTCCCCGGCCAGTCTGCAGGCGAGCGGGCTGCACTACGAGCGTGACGACCGGGTCGTGCTGGAGGACGTGTCCCTGATACTGGCCCCTGGGGACCGCCTGGGAGTGGTCGGCCCCAACGGGGTGGGAAAGACGACGCTGCTCAAGATCCTGGCCGGGATGGAGCGCCCGGACCGGGGCAAGGTGGTACTGGCGCCGCCCACGGCCAGCACCGGTTACCTGGCCCAGGACCGCGAGCGGCCTCCAGGGGAGCCGGTCTCGAGCTACCTGCGCAGGGTTTGCGGCTTGGACCGGGCTGAGCGCAGCTTCGAGTCTGCAGCCGCCCGCCTGGCCTCGGGGGACATGGGCCAGGAGGCACAGGACGGGTACTCGGCCGCCCTCGAGCGCCTGGCGTTGCTCGAGCCGGAGGGCTTCGACGAGCGAGCCGCGGAGGCGCTTGCCGAGCTGGGGGGCGGCCCCGGCGTCATGAAGGCCGAGGTGGCCCGCCTGTCGGGTGGCGAGCTGGCCAGGGTGCACCTGGTGGGGATGACGATGTCACGCTACGACATAGCCCTGCTGGACGAGCCCACCAACGACCTCGACTTCATCGGCTTGGAACGCCTCGAACAGATGGTGCGGGGGGCTGCCGGCGGGGTGGTGGTCGTGTCTCACGACCGTGAGTTCCTGGCCCGGACGGTCACGTCTGTGCTCGAGATCGACCTGCACACAAGACGGGCGGCACGCTTCGACGGGGGCTGGGACGCGTACCTGCACGAGCGGGCACTGGCCTCACGGCACCGGGCCGAAGCCTTCGACAAGTACCACCAGGAGCGGTCCGAGCTTGCCGACAGGGCGCAACGCGAACGCGAGTGGGCCACCACCGGGGCCCGGCGCGAGAAGAAGGGCCGCGACAACGACAAGGTCCAGAGGGGCTTCCGTCTCGACCGTACAGAGCAGCTGGCAGCCCGTGCCCGGCGGACCGAGCGCGCCCTCGCCCGTCTCGAAGAGGTCGAGAAGCCGTGGGAGGACTGGGAGCTCCACTACGTGCTGCGCCAGGCGCCCCGGGCGGGCGACGTGGTCGCCGAGCTCCGGGGTGCCGTGGCGAGCAGGGGCGACTTCGTGCTCGGGCCGGTCGACCTGGTGCTGGCCTGGGGCACGAGGACGGCTGTAACCGGGCGCAACGGTGCAGGCAAGACGACGCTCGTGGAGGTCTTGCTCGGGCGCTGCGGACTGGAGGCGGGCTCACGCCGTCTCGGGCCGAGCGTAGTGGTGGGGGAGCTCGCCCAGGACAGGGTCGGGCTGGTGGCCGGGCCGGATGGTGGACGTACCGACCCGGCACGGGCGCTGTTGGCGTCGTTCCTCGAAGTGACCGGCTTGGACGTCGCCGACGCCAGGTCGCTGCTGGCCAAGTTCGGTCTCCTGGCCGAGCACGTGGGCAGGCCCATGCGCACCCTGTCCCCCGGAGAGCGCACCCGTGCCCAGCTCGCCTGCTACCAGGCTGTGGGGGTCAACTTCCTGGTCCTCGACGAGCCGACCAATCACCTGGACCTGCCGGCGATTGAGCAGCTCGAGTCCGCACTGGCTGCCTACGAGGGAGCCCTGCTGGTGGTCACCCACGACCGGAGGCTGCTCGCCAACCTGGCGGTCACCCAGAAGGTGGAGATGGAGGGGGGCCAGGCCCGGGTGGTCCCGGTCTGAGGCCTGTCAGGCGTACTGGTCCACAACTCGGGCGCTAGCGCGCCGTCCGGGCTTCTTGACGACCTCGATTGCGCTGGGCAGTTGCTCCTTGATCTCCGTCGAGTGGGTCACGACCAGGACCTGACGGAAGCGGCCCCGGAGCCTCTCCAGCGCCATCAGCATGCGCGCCCGTCGCTCGTCGTCCAATGGGCCGAACACCTCGTCCAGGACGAGCAGGCCGACACTGCCCCCCGACTGGAACCGGACATGCTCGCTGATGGCCACCCTCAGCGCGAGGTTGGCCAGGTCCACCTCCGACCCCGAGAAGCGCTCGAGGGCGTAGGCGGTGCCGCCATCGGAGATCTGCAGGCCGTAGGTGTCAGGGTCCACCTCAAGGCGGTCGTACTCGTTGTCGGTGAGCTCGCCGAAGAGATCGGCCGCCTGTACCGCCAGGCGCGGCCCCACGGACGCGACCACGCTGTTGCGGAAACCGTTGAGGAGCTCGGCCGTGCGGCTGAGGTGGGTGCTGGTCGACTCCAGTTCCGCCAGCTGGGCGTGCTGGGCGACGGCCTCGTTCGCCCGCCGGGCCTGGCTGGCTGCCTCCGCCCCGGCTGCCGCCGCCTGCAGCGCCGCCTGGCGTGCCCGTAGGTCAGCCGCCTCGGCCAGTTGCCGCTGCTCCTGGGCGGCCTGGGAGGCCCCGGCCAGTGCGGCCGGGTCGAAGCCCACGGCCCGGACCTCGGCCCGGAGCTGCTCGACGAGGGAGCTGGCTGCTGCCGAGCGCACCTGGGCGGCACGCAGCGCCTGTTCGGCCTGGGGGCGGCGTTCCAACCTTCCTCTCAGGCGGCTGGCCTCCTGGCGCGCCGCCTGGGCCTCGTCCAGCTCTGCCTTGGCCCGGCTCAGGGCCTGGGTGAGGTCCTGGGGAGAAGGAGCGGGACCGAGGGAGCGCGCCAGTGCTGTCGCCCCAGAGGACAGTGCGTCGAGCGCTGTACGCCACTGGCCCAGCGCCGCAGCCCGCGTCCGGGTGGCCTGCTCCCAGGCGGAGCGTTCCTGACGGGCCTGAGCCGCTCTGCGGTTTGCCCGTTCCAGGTCGCTCAGAGCCTCGGCCGCTGCCGCAGCGGCAACGCGTACGGCCTCGGCGGCGTCGCGCTGGTGCTGTTCCGCCTCGGCCAGTTCCTGGCGACGGTGCCGCTGCACCTGAGCGAAGGCGTCGCCCAGTGCCTGCCCGCACAGTGGGCAGTCGGCTCCCTCGCTGAGCTGGGCCGAGCGGGCGAGCGCCTGCTGCGCCCTGTCCAGCTCCCGGGCCGCGGCCTCGCTCATCCCCTCGGCCGCTCCGAGAGCCGAGCGGGCTGCCAGGGCAGCCCGCTCAGAACCCTCCAGGCCTGCCTCGTCCACGGGTTCGGGCTCGGCCGGCTCGGGTAGGGCAGCCAGTTCGGTGGCGGCCCGGTGGGCGTCGGTGAGCAGGGCAGCCACCGTCTGGGAGGGGCCGAGGTGCGCTGCCCGCTGCTCCGCCTCGGCCAGGGCAGCCTCGGCTCGTTCCAGACCGGCCAGCTCCTCGGTGACGCTGGCGATCTCCTGGTCGGCTGTGCTCAGCTCGGCTCGGGCGGCACGGCCCTGGGCCACGAGCAGCTCGTGCTGTTGGCGCAGGAGGTCGAGGGCCTGGAAGTGCTCCTGGGCGGCAGCGGCCCGCTCGCGCGCTGCTTGTGCCGCTCCGTGCTCGTCGGCGGAGCGGACCTCATCGGCGGCCGCCCGGGCCGCCGCGTCGTCGGCTGCAGTGCGCGCCTCGGCCAGGTCGGGTAGCAGGGCGCGAAGCTGCCGGTGGCGCTCGGCCGTCTCCCGGGCGTCCGCCCGCGCCCGGTCGCGTGCTGTGTCGAGCGGCGTGACACCGAGGAGGGCGAGAACGAGCTTGCGCCGGTCGGCCGGTCCTTGGTCGGAGAACGCGGCCAACTGCTTCTGCTCGGCAAAAACCGACGCCCGGAACGCGGCGTCGT
Source organism: Actinomycetes bacterium (assembly GCA_021850325.1). Classification (GTDB taxonomy): domain Bacteria; phylum Actinomycetota; class Acidimicrobiia; order Acidimicrobiales; family Palsa-688; genus JAJZMF01. The sequence continues at coordinate 233,034 of JAJZMF010000020.1, read as the reverse complement.
CCATGCCCAGCACCGAGTGCACGTACCGTGCCGTGTCCCGCACCCCTTCGGCCATCGCCAGGCCGTCGCAGTGTGCCTGCGCCCGGACGGTGGCGTTGGCACCGGAGATGGTGCGCCGTACGAGGTAGAGGTGCCCCTCGTGCTCGAAGGTGACCTCCGAGACGCACTCCCCGCGGGCCCCGGCGGACGGGACCTGTTCCTTCGGGGTACGGGAGCGGCCCCACAGCGCCCACAGCACCGATTCGAGCAGGGTCGACTTGCCGGCGCCGTTGGGCCCGTACACACCGACGAGCCCGGGTGGCATGGCGAGCTCGAGCTCCTGCTCGAACACGCGGTAGTTGCGCAGGTAGATCCGTTGGACAAGCACCGCCGCTCCTCAGCCCGCCGCCTCGACGGCCTCTTCGAGGTAGGTGAGCCCCATCCGGGTGACCCTCTGCCGGTCCAGTGTGGCCAGGTCCTGGTGCTCCAGCCAGGATGCCCACTGCCCGCCGAGGGTCTCGACGCTGGGCAGCTCGGTGGGGACGCTCACCGCCTGGAACCGGGGCTCGAGGCGCAGGTCGAGGGCAGCCGCCGCCGCCTCCCGCACTGCCTGGCGGTCCAGGAGCCGATAGGCCTCGGGGTCGACGCCTTCGAGGTAGAGCCTTGCGACAGCACCTCCCGGTACCTGGGAAGCACGCTCGAGCACCTGCTCGGAGAGCTCGGACGGGGAAATACCCGTGGCGTACACCGTTTGCAGGGTCACCAGCGGGCGCTGCCCGGCCAGGGGCAGGTGACGACAGGTCCCGCGGTCCGTGTCGACGAGGACCACACCCTTTGGCTTGTCCGGGTCGTCGGCGAAGGAGAAGGTGTCGGTGGAGCCGGCGTACCAGATGCGCTCGGACACCTCGGTGTGGAAGTGGTAGTGGCCCAGCAGGACCAGGTCGGACTGCAGGGCGCCCAGGTCCAGCTCGATCTCGTTGATGTCGGCGTGGCGGGGCTCGAGCTGCTTGAGCCGTGGGTGGGTGAGCAGGAGGTTGACGTGCTGGCTGCTGCGGCCTGCCCGGGCCTCGCCCAGCGCGACGAGGGCGTCCTCGGCATTGAGCGTCTGGGGGACGGCGTGGACGACCACGGTCCCGGCCCCGGTCGACACCTCGAAGCGCTCGTACTGCAGGCGGTGGGCGAAGTGGAACTCCGGGAAGGTGTCGGCCAGGGCTGAGTACGGGCTGCCCCGGCCCGGCAGGCGGGGCGTGTCGTGGTTCCCGCTTATCACCACGACCTCGACGCCGTGCTCCCGCATGCGGGCCAGGGCACGCTGGGCGACGCGGTAGGAGCGGTAGTGCGGAGCGGGGTGGTCGAAGATGTCGCCCAGCCATACGACCAGGTCCGGTTCTTGGGCCAGGGCGAGGTCCACTGCGGCCTCGAACGAGCGCTCGAAGTCCCATTCCCGCTGGTTGACCCCACCGTCGAGCGTGTACGGCAGGTAGGACCGCCCCAGATGGGCGTCGCCGATGGCTGCGACCTTCATCCCACAAGTACACCATGGGGCGGGGACCGCTCCGCTACTGCGGCTCACCCGGTGGGCCGCGCTGTCCCTGGCTGGTGCCACCATGCGTGCATGAGCTCCGGTGCCCGCTCGGCACGCAGCGCCCGTACGCAGGCCCCGGGTGGCGGCCCGGGGCGTTCCGCCATGGCCATGTGGGCGCGCCAACGGGCCCGTCACCGTCGCCGGGCGGCAGCCGCCGTCCTGGCGGCGTGCGGTTCGGCGCTGGCGGTGCTGGGCTGGCTCGTGGTGCGGCAAAGGCCGTGGCCCGGCGGCTGGCCCGCCTGGTGGTTGCCGGCACTGGCTTGTGCTCTCGGCGCCACGGCCCTGGTGGTGAGGCCGCTGGACGACCCGGACCGCTGGGCCAGGGGGGCCGAGGGCGAGAGGGCTACGGCCGAGCTGCTCGAGGTGCTGAGCCGACGCCGCTGGGCCGTGTTCCACGACGTGGGCCTCCCGGGCTCGAGGGCGAACGTAGACCATCTGGTGATCGGGCCGACGGGAGCCTGGGTGGTGGACACCAAGTCGTACCGGGCACGGTTGCGGGTGCGGCGCCGCAGCGTGATGGCAGGTACGGCAGAGCTGCCCACCGGGCCCGTCAGGTACGAGGCAGAGCAGGTGGCCGACCTCCTCGGGTGCCCGGTGAGGGCCCTGGTGGCGGTGCACGGCCAGGGCCTCCCGGCGCGGGGCCGCGTGCGCGACGGTGTGCGTATCGTGCCTGCCCACAGGCTCGTCCGCCAGCTCCGGCGGGGGCGGTGGTTGCGGCGCCGGCTGAGCAGGCGCGACGTGCGGCGCCTGGCAGGCGACGCCCTCCGCCGCCTGGGGCCGGCATCACCCCGGTGACGCGGGCGGGGGTCGCCCGCCCGGCCGGGGTGGTCGGCACGGCTAGCATGTGCGTCGAGCTGATCATGGCCCGACCGTTGGACTTCGACCCCATCATCGAGGCACGCAGGCAGTGGTCCGACCACGGCTGGCAGGAGGCCTGCGACGGTATGGCGGCCATAACCTCGGTCGTACGGGCGCAGCAGGTGTTCCTCGGGCGGATAGACGCCGTACTGCGCCCCCTGGGGCTGACCTTCGCCCGCTACGAGGTGCTGATGCTCCTGGTGTTCTCGCGTACGGGGTCGCTGCCCCTCAACAAGATCGGCGCCCGGCTGCAGGTGCACCCCACGAGCGTGACCAACGCCGTCGACCGGCTGGAGCGCCAGGGCCTGATCAAGCGGGTCCCCCACTCGAGCGACAGGCGCACGACCCTGGCCGAGATCCTCCCCGTCGGGCGGGAGCTGGCGCTGAGGGCGACGGCCGCCCTCAACACCTCGGTGTTCTGCCAGCCGGGCCTGCCCGTTGACGACCTCAGGGTGCTCTTCGACGTGCTGCAGCGTTTCCGCAAGGCGGCCGGCGATTTTTCGGGCACATCCCGTAGGCGCGGTGGCGAGGCCGGCCAGGCCGGCGCGGTGGCTTCAGTCGACCAGGGCTGAGACGTTCGGCGGTGCGCCGGGCCGGGGGGCCGGCGCGGGAGGGGCTGAACGTACGACGTCGTCGTAGAGGTAGATGCTGGCCGGCACGGCGAAGGGTGCTGCCAGGTTGACCAGCAGGCACTCCCCGGGCATGAGCGTCTGCACCTCGGCTCCCAGGGCCGAGATGTCCTGTTTTGCAGAGGCACGCAGGATGTTCCGGTCGCGCTCGTCGGCCAGGCCCATTACGAAGAAGGTGTTGAACTGGCTGAGCAGCTCGTCGTCGAGCAGTTTGGGCTGCTGGGTGACGGCCAGGAGGCCGACGCCGAACTTGCGCCCCTCCCGGGCGACCCGGGGGAATATGTTGGAGTCCCGGTCCTTGGCGGCTGAGAGGACCCTCTGGGCCTCCTCGAGGGCCACCGCCAGGACGGGCAGGCGCTGGTGCTTCTGGGGGTCCTCCAGGAAGGTGGCCTGCCATTCCTCCAGCACCCTCCTGGTGAGGTAGGAGGCGACGAGGACCTCCTCGGTGCTGCCCAGGCCCGACACGTCGACCAGTACCACCTTGCCCTGGCGGAGGTCGTCCACGATGGCCCGTCCCACCGACACCGCCGGGTCGGTGGAGATGCAGGGGAGCTCCACGATGCGCCTGGCCCGGCGGTGCAGGACCTGGAGGGTGCTGAGGGCCACCCGGGCCGACAGCTCGACGTCGCGGAAGCCGGGCAGGTCGTCCAGGCGGGCGAAGTCGGCGAGCCAGGCCAGGCCCTCGGCGCGGCCCGCGTTGGCCGAACGGGCACCGGAGTAATGGCGTTCCAGCTCGTGCAGCGCCTCCTCCTGAGGGCGGCTCCAGTCGTAGGCGGTACGGAGGTCGTCCACGTTCAGCTCGCCCAGGCTGAGCCGGAGCGTGGATGTGCCGACCAGCCCGCGGTCGGAGTAGGTGCGCAGTGCCTGAGGCGCCCAGGGGTGACGGGCGAGGGCGCGGCGGTGCTCGCCGTGCGGGTCGACCACGAGCAGGCCGTAGCGCCCGTTGGCCGCCATGACCCCGGCGCACACGACCTGCAGCAGGTTGGACTTGCCCATGCCTGTCGTGGCGAAGATGCCCACGTGGCTGGCCAGGCTCTGGCCCGGTACGCCGACCGGGAAGTCGACCACGGTCTCGCCACTGCGCAGGCGGCCCACGGGCAGGTCACCCATGCGCTGGGCCAGGAAGGCGAAGTCCTCGGGGCTCGGCGACACGACCCGGGAGAACTGGGTGGGCAGGCTCTTGGGCTTGCGGAAGACCGTTCGTGGCCCGCCCGGCGCCTCGGGGGGCGCCAGGTAGCCCAGGCAGCGGCACTCGGCCAGGCGGTAGGTCCGCTTGGCCTGTTCGTGCAGGCTGTGGGCGCCGGTGTCCCCTCGGGCGTCATCGGCCAGGAGCGTGCCGGCCACCCTCTCCGCCCAGCCGGGTTCGCGGTGCTCGGTCCCATAACTGACGTCGAGCACCCGGAACAGGTAGCGCCGGTCAGTGGCGTCGTCCACTCCGACCAGCAGTTCGCCGAGGAAGAGGTCCTCGTCCGGTGCGGCGCGGAAGACCGCCTCCAGGACATTGCGCCCGAAGAGCCGGCCCCTGGTGTGGGGGGGCAGGCCCAGCGCGCTGGAGGTGTCATGGTCATCGGCGAGAGGCCCCGGCACGCTACCCAGCATGGCAGCCGTCAGCCTGGCGGCGCGCCGGCTCACCGCGCTGTCGGCTGGCCCGTCCGCTGGTAGGAGCCGTTCCAGCTTGGCCGGGCACGCCGGTGCAGCTACATTGCCCGCCAGGAGGTACGGATGAACTACCGCACGCTGGGCAAGACGCACCTGCAGGTCTCCCAACTGGGCTACGGGGCCTGGGGGATCGGCAAGCACATGTGGGAGGGGGCCGACGACGACGAGTCGATGAGGGCGTTGCGCCGCGCCATCGACGGGGGGGTCAACTTCATCGACACAGCGCTGGCCTACGGTGACGGGCACAGCGAGCAGCTGGTGGGCTCGGCGGTGAAGGCATCGGACCGGCCCGTCTACGTGGCGTCCAAGATCCCGCCCAAGAACTACGAGTGGCCTGCCCGTCCCGGTGTTCACGCTTCGGAGGCCTACCCGGCGGAGTGGGTGGTGGAGTGCACCGAGCGCAGCCTGGCCAACCTCGGCCTGGAGACGATCGACGTCCAGCAGTTCCATGTCTGGAGCGACGAGTGGCTGTCGCAGGGGGACTGGGCTGAGGCCGTGGACAAGTTGCGCCACGAGGGCAAGATCCGCTTCTTCGGGGTCTCGATCAACGACCATCAGCCGGCCAACGGCCTGGCGCTCGTGCGCTCGGGCCTCGTGGACAGCGTCCAGGTGATCTACAACGTCTTCGACCAGAGCCCGGAGGACGAGCTCTTCCCGGCCGTCCTGGAGCACAACGTGGGCGTGATCGTGAGGGTGCCGTTCGACGAGGGTTCGCTCACGGGCAAGGTCACACCCACCACCGAGTTCCCCGAGGGGGACTGGCGCAACAGCTACTTCGGTGGCGACCGGCGCCAGCAGGTGTGGGACCGCGTGCAGGCGGTGGCGGGGGACCTCGGCGTACCGGTGGGAGGCTTGGCGGAGGTTGCGCTGCGTTACACGTTGTCCCACCCGGCGGTGTCGACGGTGATACCGGGTATGCGCTCGCTCCGCAATGTCGAGGCCAACCTGTCTGCCGAGGCGTCGGGCCACCTCTCGAGCTCCGAGCTTGACGTCCTGCGCCGCCACAGGTGGCTGCGCAACTTCTACCAGGCCCCTTGAGCTTCCACCGGGCCCCCTGAGCGCCCGCCTCCCGGGACGCCTTCAGGAGCGCTCCATGAGCCGGTGCCTGTCGGCGAAGGCCCGCTCGCGGGCCTCGACGTCCACACCGGCGCCTTCGAGCGCAGCATCGAGCTCCGAGCGGACCTGGTCGCGTACCCAGCCCGGGCATGCGGCCAGGCGGTCGGCCATGGACAGGGGGTAGGGGTAGCCCGGGAAGGCCGCGTCGTCGCTCAGGCTGCGAAGTTGGCCCAGGACCGTCTCGGCCGGGGCATCGGCCGGCAGGTCGACCCGGAAGGCAAAGCGGGCGTCGGGGTCGAGCCGCGCCACCGCCACCAGCAGGCCCGGGCCGAGCTCAGGGCGCCGTGACGCCACCGGCGCCCACCAGCACGCCTGCGGGCCGAGCCGGCGGGCGCCCTCCATCTCCAGCTGTCCCACCAGGGGAGCGCCACCTCGGGAGAGCGAGCTGTGCTTGGTCACCCCCACCAGGACCACCTGGCGTTGGGCGGCGCGCTCGAGCAGCCGGGCCAGCCAGTTGGCCGGGATCCTCCAGTCGGGTTGGAGGTCTCCGTCCACGAGCACCAGCGCTCCCGGGCCGGCTTGCTCCACGCTGGCCGCCACCAGGCGCCACTCGGCCCAGTCCCGTAGGAGGTTCAGGTCGACGGGCGCTCCGGCCGCGACGGGGGCACCCGTGGCGGCGAGCCAGCTGCGTGCCCTTTCGCCCCCTGAACTGCCCGTGAGCACGTGCACGGAGCTGCCCGTGACCTCCTCCAGGGTGCACGACCCGTCCTGCCAGCGGGCCCGGGCGGCCCGGGTGACGCCCACCTGGACGCAGCGGGCATCGGCCACGAGAGCCTGTCCGCCGTCGACAGCCCAGCAGTCGGCCGGGGCCGGCGAGCGCGGCAGCGGTTCGAGCCCGGGCCCGGGGAGGAACTCGAGGTCGCTCCCGGCAGGGCCCTGCGTACCGGCTGCTGCACCCGAGAACAGACGGGCGAGCTCGTCCGCGGCCTCCTGCACGCTGGGCACGCGGCCGATGCTACCGGGGCGGCCGTGCCGGCCGGCCGAGGCTGAGAGCGGGGCGCCGCGGTGGGCAGAATAGTCGGTATGCCTCGGTCCATCTGGAGCGGCTCGGTCAGCTTCGGGCTCGTGAACGTGCCGGTCAAGTTGGTCACGGCGACCTCGCCCAAGGACGTGCGCTTCCACCAGTTGCACGCGGCGGACGGTGGGCGTGTGTACCAGAAGCGGGTCTGCTCGGTGGACGGCGAGGAGGTTGGCTACGCCGACATGGCCAAGGGCTACGAGGTGCGCCGGGGCGAGTACGTGGTGGTCACTCCCGAGGAGCTCGAGTCCCTGGCCCCCGAGGCGAGCCGTGCCATCGAGATCGAGGAGTTCGTGGACCTGGCGGCCCTCGACCCTCTCTACTTCGAGCACAGCTACTACCTGCTGCCCGATGGGCCGGCCCCCAGGCCCTACGTCCTCCTCGTGGAGGCGATGGAGGGCACCGGCAAGGCCGGCATCGGCCGCTTCGTGCTGCGTACCAAGCAGTACCTGGCTGCACTGTGGCCCCGGCACGGCGTGCTCGCCCTGTCGACTCTGCTCTTCGCCGACGAGGTCGTGGCGGCGGAGAGCCTGGAAGTCCCGACCGCCGCCGACACCAGGCCCACCGAACGGGAGCTCGACATGGCCCGTCAGCTGGTCGGTTCGCTCGCATCGGACTGGGCCCCGGAGAAGTACCGGGACGACTACCGGGACAAGGTGCTGGAGCTGATCGAGGCCAAGGCGGAGGGCAACGAAGTTGCGTTGGCCCCACCTGCGGACCGGCCGGCACCGGTTCTCGACCTCATGGCTGCGTTGGAGGCCAGCCTGGCTCGGGCCACGGGCCGGGCCGGGGGCGGAGAGCCGGACGCCGAAGGGGGCAGCGAGCGGGCGCAGCAGGCGAGCGCGTGACCAGTGCGCTCTGCTGAGGGGCCCCGGGCCCGGGCCCGGCCCGAGGGCACCGCGGTCGAGGTGGCGGGGAGGCGGCTCCAATTGTCCAACCTGGACAAGGTGATCTGGCCCGCCACCGGTACGACCAAGGGCGACCTGGTGACCTACTACCTGGAGGTGGCGCCTGCCATCCTCCCGCACCTGTCCGGTAGGGCCCTGACCCTGAAGCGCTACCCCGACGGCGTCGAGGGCGGGTCCTTCTACGAGAAGAACTGCCCTTCCCACCGACCCGGGTGGGTGCCGACGTCGAGCATGGGCGGTACCGCTTACTGCCGCGCCGAGGAGCCGGCCACGCTGGTCTGGTTGGCCAACCTGGCCTCGGTGGAGCTGCACCCCGGTCTGGGGCGCCTGCCCGACCTGGGCTCACCCACCGCGGTCGTGTTCGACCTGGACCCGGGCCCACCGGCGGGCCTCATGCAGTGCTGCCGGGTCGCCCTGGCAGTGCGGGACCTGCTCAGCCAGTTGGGCCTGCACAGCTGGGCCAAGACCTCGGGCAACAAGGGCCTGCAGGTGTACGCGCCCCTCAACAGTGGGGCCACCTACGCCTCCACCGCCCCTTTCGCCAAGGCGGTGGCCCGGCTACTGGAGAGGCGCCACCCGGACCTGGTGCTCTCCCACCAGCAGCGAGCTGCCCGCACCGGCAAGGTCCTCATCGACTGGGCCCAGAACGGCGCTTCCAGGACCACCGTCTCCGTCTACTCGCTGCGTGCCGCCGCCCGGCCCACGGTTTCCACGCCGGTGCGCTGGGACGAGGTGGAGCGGGCCCTCGGTGCCGGGGACGCAGACCAGCTCCGCTTCGACTGGAGGGCGGTCCTGCGGCGCCTGGAGAGCGAAGGTGAGCTGATGCGGCCTGTCCTCGAGCTCAGCCAGGAGCTACCCGAGCTGGGCTGACCCCTGACCGGGCCCGGGGCCGCGCTTCACCCTGGGGCCGGGTGCCCGAGGACGGCGTCGGACAGGGCGGGCCATGCCTGCTTCGACCACGCCCCGAACGGGGACCCGCTCAGAGCGGCCAGGGCCACTCCCGCCTCGGGGTCAACCCATACGAAAGAGCCGGACTGGCCGAAGTGCCCGAAGCTGGACGGCGCGTTCGACCGGCCCGTCCAGTGCGGCGACTTGGGGCCCTTCACCTCCATGGCCAGTCCCCAGTCGCAGGGGTCGTAACGGCCGAACCCCGGCACGACCCCGCCCAGGCCTGGGAACCAGGCCGTGGTCGCCTCGTGCAGCGTCTCCGGGCTCACCAGCGTGGGGGAGCGAAGCTCACCCGCCAGGGCGAGGAGGTCCACCAGGGGACCGGCGGCAGAGTGAGCAGGGGAACCCGGGCATGCCGTCGCGGTCATGCCGAGGGGCTGCAGCACCGCCTCCGTCAGGTAGTCCTCGAAGCTCACCCCGGTCCTGGACGCCAGGTGGGCGGCGGCCAGTTCGATGCCACTGTTGGAGTAGATCCGGCGCCGGCCCGGAGGCGAGACGGGGTCGGCGCCCTCGAACGGGAGCCCGGACGCATGGGCCAGGAGGTGGGCCAGCGTGGACCCCGGTGGGCCAGCAGGTTCGTCGAGCCGTACCGAGCCTTCTTCCGCGGCCACCAGGCAGCTCAGGCCGACCAGCACCTTTGTGACCGACGCCCAGGCGAACGGGCGGTCGGCCCACCCGGCCGTGGCCGTCTCCCCCTGGCCCCAGGCCACGCCCGCTGCCGCCGGGGCCGGCCAGGTGGACAGGTGGGCGGCGAGCACCCCGGCCAGCGAGCCGGGAGATCCCGGGCCCGCTGCTGCCGCCCCCACCGGTCCCGCCCTGCTCACAGGCCTGCCACGTAGGACTCGAGGGCACGGGCGGTGCCGGCCAGGTTCTCCCTGATGCTGCCCGCGATCGCCCGCTCGGCCAACGGGCCCAGGAGGGGGACGTGCACGCGCAGATCCGCTTCCAGGTGCTGACGGCAGCGGTCGTCGCCCAGAGCGACCAGCTCGTACCAGCCGCAGAAAGAGAGGAGCTGGCCGTAGTTGTCGGGCACCATGGTCAAAGTCGTACGGCGAGAGGCGAGGTCGACCTCGCTGACCTGAGCCCAGCTGAGCCGGGAGGGGTCCAGGATGCGCCGGGCCGCCCCGTTCAGCTGGCCGGCGAAGCGGTAGCCGACCACCGCCTGTACCCTGCCCTCCGATCGGCTCAGTGAGCGCAACCGGGGTGGGTCGATACCGGGCAGGCGGCCCAGCCGCTCGTAGAAGGCGGGGTCGAGGTAGGCCTCCTGGACGGCATCGACAGGAGCTCGGATCTGTTCGTCGACGACGACCTTCACGCGAAGCTCCCCGATGTGTTACAGGCGAGCGGGCCCTCCAGGTTGGTCAGGTCCTCCTCCATGACCGCGAACCAGCTCAGGCCCGGGGCCACGGGCCCGGGGGCCACTTCGAGGGGGTCGAGGGGCACGACGCGGACATGGGCCTGCCTGGCCACCTGGAGCAGCTGGCGCGAGGGCCCTGCCCCATCGGAGAAGACAGCCCCGAGCGACTGGCGGCGCACGGTGGCCACGGCCGAGGCCACCCCGGTGCGCTCCACTGCGACCTCGGTCAGCCCGAAGGCGCTGGCCATGCGCCCGAAGGCGTCGTCCTGGGTGACGAAGACCTGGTGTGAGCAGGTGGAGAAGGTGCTCTCCAGGTCGGAGGAGACCGAGCTGGCAACCGATTGGAAGTCGCGCCTTCCGTTGTCGAAGCGGCGTGCCCCGGTGGGGTCGAGCGTGCTCAGCACCGTCGCCACCTCGGCCGCGGCGGCGGACATCAGGGTGGGGCTGAGCCAGAACTCATACGGCCTGGCTTGATGGGGCGAGACGGCCGGTAGGAGGGCGAGGTGGTGCCTGGTGTGCAGGGCCGCCTGCTCCACCTGGGGCTGGTAGCCGTCGCCCACGTCGACCACCAGCTGCGCCGAGCGCACCAGGCGCGCCCGCTCGGCGTCCATGGGCAGCCCGGCCGGTCGGGTGCCGGGGCCGGCCAGGTCGACGACCCTGACATCGGCGCCCCCCACGTAAGAGACGAGCTGCGCCAGCGGGTAGGCCGACGCGACCACCTCGATGGGCTGCGCCCGGGCAGGCGCTGCCGCCCGGCCTGTGGCCGCGCCGACCGGGCCGCTCGCCTTGCTCGCACCGCAGGCGCCGAGCGCAAGGGCAGCCGCGCTGGCGCCGGCCAGGAGCACCGCGGTGCGCCGGCGCCGGTCCGGCGCCTGGGCTGTGGTAGCGGCAACCGGCACCCGGACCAAGCTAGCGACCACCGGGGCGACTTAGGGCCCCTGCCCGAGGGGGCGGCCCACCAGGGCATGACCGCTGAGGCCGGCCGGGCACTAGTCGTCCGGTCGTGCTTTGTGGCACCCTTCACTGGGTGCCCAACGGCACGTCCGCGCGAGCAGGCCTAGTGTGGGCGCAGTACGAAAGGTGGTGGTCCCTACGGCCCAGACTTCACAGGAACAGGTCTTTGACGTCGTCATCGTGGGGGGCGGGCCGGGCGGCTACGCGGCGGCTCTCTACGGTGGGCGCAAGGGCCTGAGGGTTGCCCTCGTGGAGAAGGACAAGGTGGGCGGGACATGCCTCCACCGTGGCTGTATCCCGGCCAAGGAGCTCCTGGAGACGGCGGCGGTGTACCGGGCGGTCAAGGGGGCCAAGGAGTTCGGTATCGGCACGGAGCTGACGGGGGTCGACTTCGCGGTGACCCAGAACCGCAAGCGCAAGGTCATCGACACCCAGCACCGTGGCCTGCAGGGCCTGCTCAAGAAGTGCAAGGTCACCACGCTCGCCGGGACGGGCTCCCTCCAACCGGGCCGCGTCGTGCGCGTCCAGGCGGCCGACGGCTCGGTGAGCGAGGTCAGCGCCCCGGCCGTGGTCCTGGCTGCCGGGTCGGTCCCCCGCACCATCCCCGGTTTCGAGGTCGACGGCCGCGTCGTACTGACGAGCGACGAGGTGCTCGACCTGGAGGAGCTGCCCGCTTCGGCGGCGGTCATCGGGGGTGGCGCCATCGGTTGCGAGTTCGCCTCGATGCTCTCGGACATGGGCGTGAAGGTCACCATCCTGGAGGCCCTGCCAAGCATCCTGCCCGGAGTGGACAAAGACGTGACGGCGGTCGTGGTCAAGTCCTTCAACAAGAGGGGCATCGACATCAGGACAGGCGTCAGGGTCCAGGGCCACCAGCCCGCAGCCGACGGCCACGGCACATCGGTGCGCTTCTCGTCCGCTCCCGGTGCCCCCGAGGAGAGCCTTCACGTCGACGCAGTGGTGGTGTCGGTGGGCCGGCGCCCGTTCAGCGACAACCTCGTGGCGCCCGGTTGCGGGGTGGAGGTTGACGACCGGGGCTTCGTCAAGGTCGACGAGTACATGCAGACCAGTGCCCAGGGCGTCTGGGCCATCGGCGACCTGGTCGCCACCCCGGGCCTCGCCCATGTGGGCTTCGCCGAGGCGATCGTGGTGATGGACCAGATCCTGGGCCAGTCCCCGCTGCCGGTCGACTACAGCCGTGTCCCCTGGTGCGTCTACACCTTCCCTGAGGTCGCCTTCACCGGCTACTCCGAGGAGGGGGCCCGGGAGGCGGGCTACGACGTGGTCACCAAGAAGGACCCGTTCGTGGGCAACGGCAGGGCAGCCATCATCGGGGAGACCGAAGGCGTGGTCAAGCTGATCGCTGAGAAGCAGGCCGACGGGTCGCCCGGTCGCCTCCTCGGGGTCCACATGGCCGGGCCATGGGTCACCGAGCAGCTGGGCCAGGGCTATCTGGCCGTCAACTGGGAGGCCACCGTCGAGGAGGTCGCCCACTTCGTGCAACCGCACCCCTCGCTGTCTGAAGTGTTCGGCGAGACCATGCTCGCCCTGGCCGGAAGAGGTCTACACGTTGGCTGACATCACAATGCCCCAGCTCGGTGAGACGGTCACCGAGGGGACCATCACCAAGTGGCACAAGCAGGTGGGCGACGCGGTCGCCGAGGACGAGGTCCTCTTCGAGGTATCGACGGACAAGGTCGACTCCGAGGTCCCCTCCCCGGTCAGCGGTACCGTGACCGAGATCCTCGTCCCTGAGGGCGAGACAGTGTCCGTAGGTACCCGGTTGGCAGTGGTGGGCGACAAAGCCGCCGCGCCGGGCGGCGGCGGGAGCGCTCCGGCACCGGAGGCCGCGGCACCTGCTGCTCCGGCGGCGAGCGAGCCGGCGCCCCGGGTGGCACCGGCCCCCCAGGTAGCACCGGCCCCCGCTGCGGTGATGCCGGCAGAACAGGGGACGCCCGGTCCCGGTGGTGCTGCCTCGGCCAAGCTGCTCTCGCCTGTCGTGCGCAGGTTGATCGCGGAGAACGGCCTCGACCCGGGCGCCATCGCCGGCACCGGGGCCGGTGGCCGGATCACGCGTGATGACGTGCTTGCGGCAATCGAGCGCCAGTCCTCCAACGGTGTGGGCGCGGTACCGGCGGCTCCGCAAGCTGTGGCGGCTGCGGCACCGGCGGTCGTGGCCCCGGCGGCTGCGGCACCGGTCACCCCGGCTCCGGTCACCCCGGCTCCGGCCTACAGCCCGCCGGCGCCAGTACTACCGGCTGCCCGCCCGGGCGAGCACGACACCGTCGTGCCGTTCACCAACATCCGTCGGCGTACCGCCGAGCACATGGTGCGCTCCAAGCAGACCTCGGCCCACACCATGGTCGCCGTCGAGATCGACTACAGCGGTGTGGAGAAGGTCCGCAAGGCGCAGCGCGAGAGGTTCAAGGCAGCCGAAGGGTTCAGCCTCACCTACCTCCCCTTCATCGCCCGTGCCGTGGTCGACGCCCTGCAGGAGTGGCCCTACCTCAACTCGTCGGTGGGTGACGACGAGCTGATCGTCCACCGCGAGGTCAACCTGGGCATAGCGGTCGACCTCGACTACGAGGGCCTGCTCGTCCCGGTGGTGCACCGGGCGGAGGAGAAGCGCCTGGTGGGCGTGGCCCGTGAGATCGCGAGCCTGGCCTCGCGCGCCCGGGGCAAGCGCCTGACCATGGACGACATCTCGGGAGGGACGATCACCCTCACCAACGCCGGCGGCTTCGGGACGCTGATCACGGTCCCGGTCATCAACCAGCCCCAGGTGGCGATCCTGTCCACCGACGGCGTGAAGAAGCGCCCCGTTGCCGTGCTCCTGCCCGACGGCTCGGACGGCATCGCCGTCCACCCGATGGGCAACCTGGTGATGTCATGGGACCACCGGGCTGTGGACGGGGCGTACGCTGCCGCCTTCATGGCCCGGGTGCGGGAGATCCTGGAGACCAGAGACTGGTCAGCCGAGCTGTAGTGGGGGGACGGCACTGAGCTTCTCCCTGCTGCCCGGTCGCACCCTACGCCTCCGCTGGCTGGGCGAGCGCGTGGCTTACCGCGACGCGCACGCGCTCCAGCGCGCCCTGTGGGCGGCCGGGCCCGGGGCTGACGACTGGGTGCTGGCGTTGGAGCACCAGCACGTGTACACGGCCGGGGTGAGGACCAGGGCCGAGCACATGCTGGTCGACCCGGCCTCGGTAGGGGCGGAGCTCGTAAAGGCCGACCGTGGTGGCGACATCACCTATCACGGCCCTGGCCAGCTCGTCGTCTACCCGGTGCTCTCGGTGCCGAGCGGCCCGGGAGCGACACCGTCCTATGTGCACGAGCTCGAACAGCTGGTGGTCGACGCCTTGGCCGAGCTCGGCCTGCCCGGCGCCGGTCGGCTCCCGGAGCACCCCGGGGTGTGGGTGGGGCAGGGGACCGGGGCGCCCCGCAAGATATGCGCCATCGGTGCCCGTCACAGCCGCCAGAGGACCATGCACGGCTTCGCGCTCAATGTCACCACTGACATGTCGATGTTCGGCCACATCGTGCCCTGCGGCATAGCGGACAAGGGCGTGACCTCGATGGCAGCCGAGGGGGCCAGCGCCACGGTGGGCGAGGTGGTGGAGGTGGTGCTCGCTCTGGCGGCAAGGCGCTGGGGTGCCGGGCGGCCGGTGGAGCGCCAGGACGCAGCCGGGACAGTCCACGCCTCCCGTTCCCCGGTCCCGGTGCTCGGGGCACCCGATGCGGCAGCCGCCCACGGTCCCAGTGCTCCCACCGGGCCCGCCCCGGCCCTCGACCTGGCGGGGCCGCGGCCTGCTCTGCCCGTCCGTGACGGTGCCCGTCCGGTCCGCCTGCTGGGCCGGTTGGCTGCGGCGGGGGTCGACCCCGGTGCGGGGCTCCCGGTCCGGGCCCGCAAGCCTGACTGGCTCCGGGCCAGTGCCGACATGGGGCAGAGCTTCCGCTCGCTGCACAAGACGGTGCGGGGGCTCGGGCTGACGACGGTG
This sequence comes from Actinomycetes bacterium, assembly GCA_021850325.1. Lineage (GTDB taxonomy): Bacteria > Actinomycetota > Acidimicrobiia > Acidimicrobiales > Palsa-688 > JAJZMF01. The sequence goes on along the minus strand of JAJZMF010000020.1, from coordinate 218,025 downwards.
TGCGAGGAGGCGGGCTGCCCCAACATCTTCGAGTGCTGGGCGGACGGCACGGCGACGTTCATGATCAACGGTGACCGGTGCACCCGTTCCTGCGGCTTCTGCCAGGTCAGCACGGCGAAGCCTCTGCCTTTGGACCCGGATGAGCCGGCGAGGGTGGCCGAGGCCGTGTCTCGGCTCGGCCTGGCTCACGCGGTGGTCACCTGCGTGGCCCGTGACGACCTTTATGACGGCGGCGCGTCGGGGTTCGCTGCCACCATCGAGGCCATCAGGCAGCGCTGCCCGTCGACTGCCGTGGAGGTGCTCATCTCGGACTGCAAGGGTGACCCGGCAGCGCTGGGCACGATCTTCGGGGGGCGGCCCGACGTGCTCAACCACAACGTGGAGACGGTGCCCCGGCTCCAGCGGGCCGTGAGGCCGTCGGCCTCGTACGCCCGGAGCCTGGCCGTGCTGTCCCGGGCGGTCGACGCAGGGCTGGTGGCCAAGTCCGGCCTGATGGTCGGCTTGGGCGAGACCGAGGAGGAGCTCTACGGGGTGTTCGCCGACCTGGCAGCGATCGGTGTCAGCATCGTGACCGTGGGCCAGTACCTGCGGCCGAGCGCCAGCCACCTGCCGGTGGCGCGCTGGTACAGGCCCGAGGAGTTCGAGCGGCTCGCGGCCACCGGCCGCCGGCTCGGCCTGGCACAGGTCGTGGCATCGCCCCTCACCCGTTCCAGCTACCACGCCCGTCAGGCCGCGGACCTGACCCCGGTGCTGCACGCTCCGGCGGTGGCCAGGTGAGCGTGCCCGGGGGTGCAGCTGCGCTGAGGTCGCGCCTGCAGCGCGCCCGCGCTGCCATGCAGGCCGCCGGGTGCGACGTCATGATGCTCTCGCTCGGCGCCGACTTGCCCTGGGTCAGTGGCTATGAGGCCATGCCCCTGGAACGGCTCACCATGCTGGTGGTCGGGGCCACCGAGGAGCAGGGCGCCGTGCTGTTCGTACCGGAGCTCGAGGCCCCCCGGGTGGTCCCCCAGCCGGGTGTGTTCTCGGTCCGGCCGTGGGCTGAGCACGAGGGCCCGGTGGCACTGGTGGCAGAACTGGCGGCCAGGTTGGTGCCCGCCTCTGGTGGCACCCCCCGAGTCGCGGTGAGCGACCGGGCCTGGTCCACTTTCCTCCTGGCGCTGCAGCGGCTCCTCCCGGGTTGGGAGTGGACGGTTTCCTCGGAGGTCTGCGCCCCGCTCCGGGCCGTCAAGGACGAGGCGGAGGTCGATGCCCTGGCCCGGGCATCGGCTGCAGCCGACAGGGTGGCGCGGGCGCTGCTGGGCGGCGAGATCTCCCTTGTCGGCCGTCCCGAGCGAGACGTCTCGGCAGAGATCGCGGCCCGTCTCTTGGAAGAAGGGCACCAGCGGGTCAATTTCGCCATCGTCGGCTCGGGCCCGAACTCGGCCAGCCCGCACCACGAGGCGGGTGACCGGGTCATCAGGGCCGGTGAGCCGGTGGTCTGCGACTTCGGAGGCACCCTGGACGGCTACTGCTCGGACATCACCCGGACTGTGTTCACGGGTGAGCCGGAGGCCGAACTGCGCCGGATCTACGAGGTGGTGGCGGAAGCCCAGCGAGCTGGGGTGGAGGCGGCAAGGGTGGGTTCGCCCTGCCAGGAGGTCGACAGGGCGGCCCGTCGAGTGATCGACAGCGCGGGCTTTGGCCGTTACTTCGTGCACCGCACGGGCCACGGGATCGGGCTCGAGGAGCACGAAGACCCGTACATGGTGGAGGGCAACTCGGCCCCCTTGGTGCCGGGCAACGCTTTTTCCGTGGAGCCGGGCATATATGTCCCGGGCCGCTACGGCGTGCGTATCGAGGACCTGGTGGTGGCCACTGCCGCCGGGCCGAGGCCTCTCAACGTGGCTGACCACTCCCTGGTGGTGCTCGGCCCCTGATGGGGCCATAGGGCCACCTGCCAGGGCGCGCCCCGCTCCAAGCGCGTTTGAGGCACGCGCACAGCGGGCTCTCAGTTCGGCCACCCAGCATTCAAGGGTGACCATGACCGTTGAAGCCCCCGCACCTCCCGGACGCCTGGCTGCCCCACCTCCTGTGGGGCCGGAGCGCCGCTACATGCGGCTGAGCCAGAGCACCAGGGAGTCCCTTGTCGCTGCGGTGGTCGCCCTGGGCGGCCTGGCGGTGGTGTACATGTGGTGGCACGACACCTCGGTGGCGAGCGTGCAGGGCCCGGGGGCGTGGCTCACAGCCGCCGGTCGGGTCACCGGACTGGTGGGTACCTACCTGGTGGTGGTCGAGGTCCTCCTCATGGCCCGGGCCCCCTGGCTGGACCGGCTGATCGGCACGGACCGGCTGGCGCTGTGGCACCGGCGCAACGGTGAGTACTCCATCACCCTCCTGCTGGCCCACGCCCTGCTCACCATATGGGGTTATGCCGTGACCACCCACACGGGCTTGCTCCACGAGACGAGCTCGGTGGTGATGACCTACCCCGACATGCTGGCGGCAACGGTGGGGCTGGGGCTCTTCGTGCTCATCGGCGTGCTGTCGGCCCGGGCCGTGCGCCGCCGGGTCAGGTACCACACCTGGTACTTCATCCACCTCTACACCTACGTGGCCCTGGCCCTGTCGTTCTCCCACCAGCTGTCAACGGGGGTCGACTTCGCCCTCCACCCGCTGAACCGCGCTCTCTGGGTGGCCATGTACGTGCTCGTGGGCCTGGTCCTGGTGACCTACCGGGTGGTCGTGCCCCTGGTGTCGATGGCACGGCACCGGTTCCGGGTCGTGGGCACGGTGGACGAGGCACCAGGGGTGACCTCGGTCTACATCACCGGCCGCCGGCTGGGCGAGCTCAGAGCAGAAGCGGGCCAGTTCTTCATGTGGCGCTTCCTTACCCGGGACGGATGGTGGCAGGCGCACCCCTTCAGCCTCTCGGCCGCTCCGAACGGCAACTGGCTGCGCATCACGGTCAAGGCGCTGGGGGACCACAGCGCCACACTCAGCAGGCTCGCGCCGGGGACGCTCGTCCTGGCTGAGGGGCCATACGGCGCCTTCACACGCCACCGGCGGCGCCAGCGCCGCATGCTGCTCATCGGGGCCGGGGTGGGGGTGACCCCACTCAGGGCCCTCTTCGAGGCAGCGCCGGCACGGCCGGGCGACATCAGCTTCATCTACCGGGCCGACGACCCCGCCCACCTGGCGCTCCGTGACGAGCTGGACGAGATCGCAGCCAAGCGCCGGGCCGAGGTGCACTACGTGCTCGGCGATCGGGCCCTCCACCCCGAGCTGCTCTCGACCGGCCACATCCTGAGCCTGGTGCGGGACGTCGCCCGCCGGGACGTCTATGTGTGCGGGCCGCCGGGCTTCACCGGTGCCGTGGTGGGGTCCCTGCGGGAGGCGGGCGTGCCGAACGCCCAGATCCATACCGAATCGTTCGAGTTCTAGGAGCACCGGATGCGAAGAGCATTGATCACAACTGTCGGGACGGTTGCAGGCCTTGCTGCACTGTTGAGCTACAAGTCCTCCGGGCACGTGCACCTGCAGCAGGTCTCCTTTGCGCCCGTCGGTGCCGGGCCCAGCACCTCCTCCTCTGCCGCGGCACCGACGACGGCGGCACCGACGACGGCGGCCCCGACAACTGCGGCCCCGACAACTGCGGCCCCGACAACTGCGGCCCCGACAACGGGCAGTGGTCCTCTCGGCGGTGGTACCAGGAGCGCCGTCCCCGGCTCCTACGGCGGTGACGGGGGCCGCCATGACGGGGGAGGCGACGGCTACGGGGGTGACGACGGTGCGGGGCACCTGTCCGCCAACGGCGCCGGCCTCACCCCCGCGGTCAGCGTCCCTGCCACAACGGTCCCTGCCACGACAGTCCCTGCTCCCACCGCCCCCTCAATGGCCGCTCCCTCAACGGCCGCGCCCTCGACAACGGTGCCCGGCGCGACGTCGGGTGCCAAACAGGCGCCCGTCGCCCAGTCGGTAACGCGCACCTACACCGGCACCGACGTCCAGTACTACTACGGGGACATACAGGTTGCCATAACGGTAAGGGGAGGCAAGGTGACCGGCATCACCGTGCCCAGGAACGGGGCTGTCGACGGGCATTCCCAGATGGTCAACTCTTATGCCGTACCGGTGCTCGAGCAGGAGGCACTGGCTGCCCAGGGCCTCAACTTCAACGTCGTCTCAGGGGCCACCTACACCAGCGACGCCTTCGCGCAGTCCTTCCAGTCCGCTCTGAAGGCGGCCGGCCTGTGAGCGCAGAGGTGGCACCGGTGCGCCATTTGGCACACCAGGAGGTCATGGGCACCGTAGTGACTTTTGATGTTCACACCTCAGCCTCCGAGGTGAGGGTGCGGGAGGCGGTGGCCGAGGCGATGGGATGGCTGGACTGGGTGGACGACACGTTCAGCACGTACAAGCCCGACAGTGAGGTCTGCCGTTTCGACCGGGGCGAGCTGTCGCTCGATGCCTGCTCGCCCGAGCTGAGAGAGGTGCTCGTGCTGTGCAACGACTACGGTCGCCGCACCGAGGGCTACTTCGACGCCTGGGCCACGGGGCGCTTCGACCCCAGCGGCCTGGTCAAGGGGTGGTCGGTCGAGCGGGCGTCGGCGCTGCTGGCCCACCTGGGCTTCCCCGACCACCTCGTGGACGGTGGGGGTGACGTGCGCCTGCGGGGCGCGCCGGGCCCGGGGCTGTCGTGGCAGGTCGGGGTGCGGCACCCTCGCCGTCGCGACGCCCTGGTCTCAGCTCTGGGCTTGAGCGCTGGCGCGGTGGCGACCTCCGGCACCTACGAAAGGGGTGCCCACGTGTTCGACCCTGTGCGTTCCCGGCCGGCCACAGAACTGGTGTCGGTGACGGTGGTCGGGCCGGAGCTCACGAGCGCGGACGCCTACGCCACCGCCGCTCTGGCCATGGGGCCACAGGCGCTGGCCTGGCTCGACGGCCTGGCCGGTTACGAGGCGGAACTGGTCAGTGCCCGAGGCGAGGGCTGGTGCACGGCGGGCTTCGACGCCCTGCGGACGGTGCCCAGGGCCCTGGCGGGCGGAGCCGCGTGAGCTTTGCGGCTCCGCCCGGGCCGGGGACCGGTGGTCCGGGCCTCAGGCTTGGCCTGCCCCCACGCGTCCCTCCGCCTCCCGGGCGGCCCTGCTCACCACGAAGTACTTGGCCTGGGGGTGGTGGCAGATGATGGCTGATGTGGTCTGCTCGGGGTGGAACTGCCAGGAGGTCTCCGAGGTGCACTCCACGCCGATGCGCTCGGCTCCCAGGAGCTCGGCACAACGGGCGTTGTCCTCCAGGTCCGGGCAGGCCGGGTAGCCCCAGGAATAGCGCCCTCCCCGGTACTTCTGGCGGAACAGGCCCTGCAGGGTGCGCCCGTCCTCATCGGCGAAACCCCACTCCTGGCGGACGCGGCGGTGCCAGTACTCGGCCAGGGCTTCGGCCAGCTCCACCGAAAGGCCGTGCAGGTGCAGGTAGTCGCTGTAACGGTCCGAGCTGAACAGCTCGGCCGCCCGCTCTGTCACTGCGGGGCCCATGGTGACCACGTGGAAGGCGACGTAATCGGCCTCTGGCGACGAAACAGGGCGGAAGAAGTCGGCTATGCACAACCAGGGGTCGGCGTCCTGGCGGGGGAAGTGGAACCGTGTGAGCTCGCGGTCGCGGTCGGGTGAGGCCCACACGACAAGGTCGTCACCGTCCGAGCCGGCTGGGAAGTAGCCGTAGACCACGGCCGGCCTGAGCAGGTCTTCCTGCTGGGCGTACGCGAGCTGGTGGCGGAGGACACGGCGCACCCGGGTTTTGAAGTCCCGGTCCGTCTCGCCCTCCGCGGGCCGGTAGCCCCATTGGTTACGGAAGAGGGACGTCTCGTTCAGGTACCTGGCCACCTCGGCCAGCGGCATGCCCCGTTCGACTCGGGTGCCGATGAAGGGCGGCACGAACACGGGGTTGTCGGTCACCACGGAAGGGGCGCGTCCCGGCCGGTCTGTCGGCGCCCCGGCCTTACCGGCGCCCGGACGGCGGGGGGGCACTCCGGGACGGCCCCCCGGGGCGCGCCCGAAAGCCGGGTCGTCCTGGCCTGAGCGGGTGAGTGCCACCAGGCGGTCGATGGTGTGGAGGCCCTCGAAGGCGTCCTTGCCGTAGAAGAGCCGGCCCTTGTACTGCGCCCGGAGGTCGCGCTCCACGAAGGTGCGGGTCAGGGCTGCACCGCCCAGGATCACCGGGTAACGGTCCAGGCCGCGTTCGTTGAGCTCGACCAGGTTGTCCCTCATTATCAGCGTGGACTTGACCAGGAGACCGGACATGCCGATCACGTCGGCCCCCACCTCCTGGGCTTTTGCGACCATGTCGGAGAGGGCCACCTTGGTGCCGAGGTTGTACACCTCGTAACCGTTGTTCGTGAGGATGATGTCGACCAGGTTCTTGCCAATGTCATGGACGTCGCCCTTGACGGTGGCCAGGACGACCTTGCCCTTGCCCCGGTCGCCGGTGCGGGCCATGTGGGGCTCCAGGTACGCCACGGCGGTCTTCATGACCTCGGCCGACTGGAGCACGAAGGGCAGCTGCATCCGACCAGCGCCGAAGAGCTCGCCCACCGTCTTCATGCCTGCCATGAGGGGGCCGTTCACCAGGTCGAGCGCCTCCCAGCCGGAGCCGAGGGCCTGCTCGAGCTCGTCGGCCAGGCCCTCCTTGGCCCCCTCGACGACACGCTGTTCCAGCCGTCGCTCGAGGGGCCAGTCGCTGCGGTCCTCGGTGGCGCTGCTCTGGGCACTGACCCCCTCGAACAGCCGGAGGAGCTCGGCGAGCGGGTCGTAGCCCCGCGCAGGGTCGCGCCGGTCGTAGATGAGGTCGAGGCAGATTTCGACCGCTTCGGGCTGTATGCGGTCCAGGGGGAGCACCCGGGCCGAGTTGACGATGGCTGCATCGAGGCCCGCCTGTTGGCACTCGTGCAGGAAGACCGAGTTGAGGGCTTGACGCGCAGCCGGGGAGAGGCCGAACGAGACGTTGGAGATGCCGAGCAGCGTGCGTACCCCGGGCAGCTCGGCCTTGATCATCCTTATGCCCTCTATGGTCTCCAGGCCGTCTCGGCGGCTCTCCTCCATCCCGGTGCTCACCGGGAGGACGAGGGCGTCGAAGAACAGATCCTCGGGGCGCATGCCGTAGCGGCCGACGGCCAGGTCGTGCACGGCCCGGGCGGCACGCAGCTTCCACTCTGCGGTGCGGGCCTGGCCCTCGGTGTCGATGCAGGTGCACACGACAGCCGCCCCGTACTGCGCGGCCAGACGCAGGAAGCTGTCCAGGCGGGTCCCGGGCCCGTCGCCCTCTTCCAGGTTCACCGAGTTGATCACCGGTTTGCCTGCAATGCGTTGCAGGCCGCACTCGATCACCGGCGCCTCGGTGGAGTCGAGCATCACCGGCAGCGTGTTCTGGGTCGAGAAGCGGCTGGCAAGTTCAGCCATGTCGGCGACGCCGTCGGCCCCCGTGTAGTCGACGCACAGGTCGAGCATGTGGCTGCCCGCCCCCACGGCCTCCTTGGCCATGGTCGTGCAGGCCACCCAATCGCCTGCCAGCATGGCCTCGCGGAACTTCTTGGACCCGTTGGCGTTCGTGCGCTCCCCGACGTTCAGTACCGAGGGTGCCTGGTCGTAGGGCACATGGGTGTAGAGCGAGGCGCACCCGGGTTCCCATTCGGGCGTCCGGGGGGCCGGGTGCGTGCCCTCCAGGGCCTCGACCACAGCCCTCAGGTGCTCGGGCGTGGTGCCGCAGCAGCCACCCACCACCCGCACGCCGAGCTCGGAGACGAACCGCAGGTGGTGCTCGGCCAGCTGCCCCGGGGTCAGGTCGTAGTGCATGGCGCCGTCGACCACCGAGGGCAGGCCGGCGTTGGGCAGGCAGGAGATGGGGATGCGGCTGTGCGCGCTCAGGTAGCGGAGGTGCTCGCCCATCTCGGCCGGCCCCGTGGCGCAGTTGAGGCCCAGGACGTCTGGCCGCAGTGCGTCCACGGTGGTGAGGGCAGCGCCGATCTCGCTCCCCATGAGCATGCGGCCCGTGGTCTCGATGGTCACCTGGACCTGGAGCGGCACCTCACGGCCGGCCTGTGCCATCGCCCGCCGGCAGCCGATGACCGCCGCCTTGACCTGCAGGAGGTCTTGGCATGTCTCGATGAGGAGCAGGTCGACGCCACCGGCCAGGAGGCCCGAGGCGGCCTCGGCGTAGCCGTCGCGCATCTCCTCGAAGCCGATCTGGCCCAGCGAGACCAGCTTGGTCCCGGGGCCGAGGGAACCGGCCACGAAGTGGCCGGGCCCGAAGCCGTCGGCAACGGCGCGGGCGATGTCTGCCGAGGAACGGGCAAGTTGGTGGGCCTTGTCACCCATCCCGTACTCGGCGAGGACCCAGGGCAGGCTGCCGAAGCTGTTGGTCTCGACCACGTGGCACCCGACCTCGAAGAAGCTCCGGTGCAGCCCGGCGACCACGTCCGGCCGGGTGGCGCACAGGTTCTCGTTGCACCCCTCGAGCGCCGCCCCTCCGAAGTCGTCCGGGCCCAGGCCCAGGGCCTGGATGTTGGTGCCCGTGGCGCCGTCGAAGATGACCAGGCCTTCGTGGACCGCTTCCAGATAAGTGCTATTGCGCCCAGCCATCCCCACATCGTACGAGACGTCGTCCGCTGGCCCGCCCCGTTCCCCTGTGCCTTGGCTCACCCCGGGTGCCCGGGCTCAGGCGGGCAGGGGCCCGGGCCTACCGAGCAGGTAGCCCTGGCCGCAGTCGATACCGATGTCGCGCAGCACGACCAACTGCTCCTCCCGCTCGATACCCTCCGCCACCACGTCGATGCCCATCTCGTCGGCGAACTGGCGCATGGCCGTGACCATGGCCCGGCGCGGGGGGTCGGTGTCGACCTGGCTGGTGAGGCCCTGGTCCAGCTTGACGATCTCAGGACAGACGTCGACCAGGCGCGTGAGCCCGGCGAAGCCGTTGCCGGTGTCGTCCACCGCCACCCTCATGCCCCTCTCGTGGACGAGGCGCACTGTGTCGCGTAGCTGGTCGTAGGAGTCGAACTGACGTTGCTCGGTGATCTCGACCACGACCCGGTCGGCAGGCAGTTCGGCGAGCACCTCGAGCAGGTTGGGCCGGTAGAGGAGGCCCGGGGAGGCGTTCACGGCCAGGTACGGGCCCGAGCCCCGGGCAAGTTCGGCCTGGAACCCGGCAACCGCCAGACGCGCGGTGTGGAGCTCCAGCTCCAGCCCCAGCCCGGCTCGGTGGGCTTCGCGGAAGACGTCCTCGGTGCTCGAACCCCGTTTGTTGCTGAAGACTGTGAGCGCCTCGTAGCCGACGAGCGCTCCGGTGCGCAGGTTGACCACGGGCTGGTACGTGGGGCTCGACGCGCCCGGCTTGAGCAGCCGGGCCAGCTCCTCGTACCGCTCACGTGCCGCGGCGCTGAGCGCCCGCTCGGTCTGGCCCTGCTCGCTCATCTCGGCGACCAGGTGGTCGGACAGGCCGGCGGACAGGGCCGTTGCACCTCGGGCGCACCGCCTCAGGCCGTCCAGGAGGTCCTGGGCAGCCGACCCTTTGACGAGGTAACCGAGCGCCCCGTTACGCAGCATCTGGACCACAGAGGAGCGGTCAGAGGCGGCGGAGTACGCCAGCACCCGGGTGGTGGGGGAGACCTCCCGGATCCCGGCTGCTGCGGCCAGCCCCCCGCCACCGGGCATGAGCACGTCCAGTACTGCCATGTCGGGCCTGAAGCGGGCAGCCTGGGCGATGGCCTCGCCGGCGTCGCCCACGGCACCGACACAGACCAGGTCGGTGGTGTCACCCAGGAGCTCGGCCAGAGCCTGCCTGGTGGCAGGGGCATCGTCGGCGACGAGGACGGTGTACACCGGCCTACGGGCGCCTGACGTGGCGGTCCCGGCCACTGTGTGCGCGGGCAGGGGGTGCGGGGGTTGCGGTGCGGAGGTGCCCGGGCCCGGGTGCACCAGGTCGTCCTCCAGTACGGCGCCGGCCCGCCCCGTGGGCGCGAGCACGCCTGGCCCACCCGTGCCGGTTGTGAGCCCCCTTGTCGGGGAAGGCCCCACGGGAGCGGCCGCCACCTGCCCCTGGGCACGGGCCTGGTTGTTCCTGCGGCCAAGGAAGTTCATGCTCTGTCCCACCTCCCCCTGTTGCCGTCGACCACGGCGTCGACGGTCCCCAACAGCTCGCTGGCTGGGCAGCCCTTTACCAGGTAGGCAGCCACCCGGGCGTCTTCAGCCGCCTTGACGAAGCCCCCGTCGTCGTAAGCGGACAGCAGCACCACGGGCACCTCGGGATGGTCCTGGCGCAGGATTTGGGCGGCCTCAGTCCCGCTCATACCCTCCATGCGGACGTCCATCACGACGACGTCCGGTTTGGCCCTGGCCACGAGGTCGATCCCCTGGAGCGCGGCGTGGGCCACCCCGGCCACTTCGTAGCCGACGTCGCTGAACAAGCCGGCCAGTTCCTCGGCGAGCTGGACGTCGTCGTCCACCACCACCAGGCGTGGTGCCCGCAGGTTGCTCAGTCTCCCTCCCTCGGTCACATGGCTCCCACGTGCTCGTCGACCGGTACGCCCGGGAGCCACACCGTCACCTCGGTGCCGGTGTGGGGGGCGCTACGGACCTCGAAGCGGCCGGCCGCCAGTTCGACCCGCTCACGCATCACGACCAAGCCGAAATGACCGCCACGCAACAGGTCGGGTTGGGAGGACTGGACGAACCCCTTGCCGTTGTCGCGGACGCTGACCTGGGCCCCGTTGCCCGAGGCGCTGAGCACCACCGTGGTCAGGGAGGCCTTGGCGTGCTTGGCCACGTTGGCCAGGGCTTCCTGGACGATGCGGTAGATGACGGTCTCACTGTCGGCGCTCAGGCTGGCCTGGCCGATCGACTCGAACCGCGCCTCGGTGCCGTGCGCCGCGCTCCAGGCCGCAACGTGGTCGCGCAAGGCAGCGTCGAGGCCGCCCTGGTCCAGGATGGGCGGGCGCAGTTCGCTCATCATCTGGCGCAGGCCCTGGATCTCGGCGCTCAGCTCCGAGCGTGCCCTCGTCACCAGCCCGTGCGCCGCTTCGGGGTCGGACCGCTCCAGGCGCAGCAGGCACCGGTCCAGCACCAGGCCTACGGCGGCGAGCCGCTGGATGGGCCCGTCGTGGAGGTTGGCGGCGATGCGTGCCCGCTCACCCTCGGCCACCCGGACCGTGCGGTCCATCACCTGGCGCCGCCTCAGCTGGGAGTCCACCAGGTGGCGGTTGACGTTGGCCAGCGCCGTCGTCCGCCGCTCCACGAGCCGCTCCAGCCTCTCCGTGCCCAGTTGGGCCACCGAGCGGGCAGCCACCGCGACCCTGTTGGCCTGGCGTAACGAGGTCAAGAGGGCTTCGGTCAGCCGTTGGGCCTCGTCCGAGGCGTGCTGGGCGCTGAGCTCACCCTCCAGGACCCGGGCCACGTGCTGGAGGTGGGCTGTCTGCGACACCGGCAGTTCTGCCGGTTCCCCTCTGGCCAGGGCTTCCAAGGCGCCGGCAACGGCGGGCAGGGCGGTGTCGCCGAGCTCTTCGGCTGCCTGGGCGAGCCGGGCGCTGCGCCGGCGCCAGGTGGCGGGGAACACGGCGAGCACCACGACCCCGGCACCCATGACGACCACCGCCAAGCCCCTCCAGAGAGCCGGAGCACCGGCACCGCGCTGGGGTACAGCTTCCAGGCCGGTTACGGCAGCCGTGACCACCAGGGCTGCCGCTGCCGTGCTCCAGGGGAGGGCGACGTGGTGCGGGCGCCACCCGCCTGTGGCGCGCCCGCCTCCTGCCTGGCCCCGCCACCCGACGGCGAACGCCCCGGCCAGCGCGGTCACCCCCACGACGACGAGTGGCACCGGGCCGGCTGAACCTACCGCGACCGTCACAGCCAGGGCCCAGGTGGCGGCTACGGCTGCTCTCACCGGGCCGGGCAGGTGTTCCACCCGGGGTAGAGCGGGTGGTGCCAAGGCGGTCAGGGCCATGGCGCTGGCCGCCAGGCTCCCCAGGGTGATCAGTGCAAGCGCGTTGAGACCACCCACAGCTGCCCCGGCGGCCGCCCCGGCACCGAGCAGGGCGATGATCAGCAGGGCCGGCCGGGCCAGCCCGGTCCCCCCCGGGGCGGGCACGGCGCGCGCCGAGGCCCCAGAGGTGCCGTGACGCCCGCCCCGAGCCGCACGCGCCGTCCCGACGGCGGCGACAGCCACGCCGTTGGCGCCACCGGCGAGCCCCAGTGCGCCCGCCAGGCAGGCTGTGACCAGAACGGCCTGGGCCAGGGCCCGGCTGTCGCCACCGCCCAGCGGCTGCAGGAGCCGGCCGGACGCGGCGACCAGCGCCCGGACGACCCCGCCCTGCCCTCCGGCCGTGCCCCGGGACAGGCCGGCTGTCCACAGCAGAGCCGGTACCGCTGCGTACCAGGTGGTGACCGCGGTGCCCAGTCCGGCCCAGACCAGGGCGCGCCGGGCCTTTCGTCCCCCGGCCCGGGAAGTGGGGTTCATCGAAGGGAGGCTGACGGCGCCCAGGCAGAGGAGGACAACTGTGGTTGTGGCCTGGACGGCGACGTTGTCGAGAGACCCGCTCCGGGGCCACCAGGGCGCGTGGGGCAGTAACGGGCCCGTCAGGTGGCCCTGGCCCAGTGCCACCAGGCCGGACAGCGATACCCCGGCACCCACCACGGTCACGAGGGCGACCGACAGGTGCACCAGGTGGCGACCGGCCGGCAACAGGGCCGTCCCGGTCACCACGGCAGCAGCGACGGCCGCCCAGGCGAGGGCGTGCGGGGCTCCGGCCGCTTCCAGCCCGAGCGCGCAGAGCAGCCCGGCCGCCCCTGTCCGGGCAGCCCACCACGATGCGGCGTTCACTCCGGCGATGCCGGGCCAGTGGGCCAACCAGCGCCCCACCCCGACCAGCGCCGGGTCCGACCACCGTCCGGGTGGGGAGCCGGGCGGTGCGCCGTCCGGCTCCGGGGAGCCGAGGAGGGGCTGGTCATGATGGCCCAGGTCGAGGACCCGGGCCGGGGGAGCGGGGCGGGGCTGGTCGGCGCTGGCGAGCTGGGCCGCGAGCACCAGTACCGCTGCTCCGAGCAGGGCCAAGCCCAGGGGGACGAGGGGGGCCGGACGGTACCCGGGGAGCACCGACCACCCGGCGAGGGCTACGGGCAGACCGGCGGCGACAACGGTCCCGGGGCGCGCCGCTCTGCTGGCGGGGCGCCGCCGCGACTTCCCGACATGGGCATCGACAGTTCCGTGCCGGATGTTCACACCGGGCAACCTGGTAGGTGGGACGTGCTCATGACCGCACAAGCCTCTTCGGCCGATGACCAGCCTGAATTGAGCAGTCAGTTGAGGGCCGGCCCGATGGGGGGCCGGGGGCAGTGCCGGGGCCCGGCGTCAGGTGGTGCTGTTGCCGTCAGTCCCCGACGGCGATGACCTCGACCTGGAGGGCGCCGCTCGGGGCCTCGTAGCTGACGACGGCACCCGCCCGCTTCCCCATCAGCGCCTGCCCCAGGGGGGAGCCGGGCGAGATGACCTGGGTGCCCGAGTCGCGTTCCTCGATCGAGCCCACCAGGTAGCGCTCGACGTCGTCGTCGCCCACGTAGCGCAACCGGACGATGGCCCCGGGTGCCACCACGTCGGTGGGCGAACCGTCCACCACCTCTGCGTCCTTCAGCATTGACTCCAGCTGGCGGATGCGGGCCTCCATCTTGCCCTGGGCGTCCTTGGCCGCATGGTAGTCGCCGTTCTCGGACAGGTCACCAAGTGCACGGGCAGCCTCGATGTCGCGCGCTATGTCCACCCGTCCCCGGGTGCGCAGGTCATCCAGCTCCGCCTGTAGCCGCTCGTATGTCGACGGCGACAACTTGGTAGTAGCCATGGGCGCAGGGTACCAGGGACTGGTCACCGGTTGGTGCCCCGGGCCCGCCCCGACGCCTGTCCCGTGGGGCTTAGGGCGCCCTGGCCGGGCCAAGGCGGGCGCCATGGGCCGGCACTGCCGGGCGTGGGCCTGGTTTGCATGCCCGGCACCGGTCTGCGATACTTGGAAGGCCTATGAACTTCGAGGCCGCCTACTGCCGCACGCCGCAGGACCGTCCGGTCGCGCATGCGGTAGTAACCAGCAGCTGACGCCCACCCTGTCCGGGTGGTGCGTCCTACGACCGTCCCCCCGGGGGCGGTCGTTTTCATATCCGAGGACTTGTCGAGCGTTGCACATGGGAGATCGAGGCTCGCCGGTCGGTGACAAGGGAGGAGCGCCGGAAGTGACCAGTACCACTGCCCACCGCATCGCCGTAGTGGGTGGCGACGGCATCGGGACCGAGGTGACCGCTGAGGCTCTCAAGGTGGCACGGGCTGCCGGTGCCCGCCTGGAGACGGTCGAGTACGACCTGGGGGCCCGGCGGTACCTGGCCACGGGCGAGGTCCTGCCCGACAGCGTGCTGGACGAGCTGAGGGGCTTCGACGCCATCCTGCTCGGAGCCATCGGATCCCCGGAGGTGCCCCCGGGCGTGCTCGAGAGGGGCCTCCTGCTGCGCCTGCGCTTCGAGCTCGACCTCTACGTGAACCTGCGGCCTTTCCAGGCCGCAGCCTCGGTGGGTGCAGGGGTGCCCATCGACTTCGCCGTCATCAGGGAGAACACCGAGGGGACCTACGCTGGTGAGGGCGGCTTCCTGCGCAAAGGGACGCCGGCCGAGGTGGCCACGCAGGGTTCGGTGAACACCCGTTTCGGGGTCGAACGCTGCATCAGGTACGCCTTCGACCTGGCAGAGTCCCGTCGTCGCCACCTCACCCTGGTGCACAAGACCAATGTGCTCACCTACGCCGGTGACCTGTGGCAGCGGACGTTCGACCTCGTCGCGGCCGAGCACCCCGACGTGGCGACCGCTTACAACCACGTGGACGCGGCGTGCATCTACATGGTCGAGGCGCCGGCCCGCTACGACGTCATCGTGACCGACAACCTCTTCGGGGACATCCTGACCGACCTGGCAGGGGCGGTCGCAGGCGGCATCGGGCGAGCGGCCTCGGGCAACATCAACCCGGCCCGGACCGGGCCCTCCATGTTCGAGCCGGTGCACGGGAGCGCTCCCGACATCGCCGGCACGGGTAAGGCGAACCCGACGGCGGCCATCATCTCGGCCGCCATGATGCTCGACCACCTCGGGCTTGCCGACCAGGCGGCCCGGATATACAAAGCAGTCCAGGAGTTCAAGCCCGCCGGCCCCATGAGCACCGGGCAGTTCGGCGACGCCATAGCAGAAAGGGTGTGACGAGGGTGCCCCTCACCAAGACCGAGTACATCTGGATGGACGGCGAGCTCGTCCCGTGGGACGAGGCCCGGGTCCATGTGCTGACCCACTCGTTGCACTACGGGTGCGGTGTGTTCGAGGGCATACGCGCCTACGCCACCGCCGAGGGGCCGGGCGTGTTCCGGCTCACCGACCACATAAACCGGCTGTTCGACTCGGCCAAGATCTTCATGATCGAGGTGCCGTTCACCCGCCAGCAGCTGGTCGACGCAGTGAAGCAGACCGTGGTCGCCAACAAACTGCAGGAGTGCTACATACGGCCGCTCGTCTACCTGGGCTACGGCGAGATGGGCCTGCTCACTCTCACCTCCGAGGTCAAGGTGTCCATCGCCGTCTGGCCCTGGGGCGCCTACCTGGGGGACGAGGGCCTCGAGAAGGGCGTGCGGCTCAAGGTCAGCTCCTGGCAGCGCCACGACCCCAATGCGATCCCTCCTGCGGCCAAGGGCACCGGGATGTACATCAACTCCTCCATGGCCAAGGCCGAGGCGGTCAAGGCGGGCTACGACGAGGCTCTTCTGTTGTCGCCCCAGGGCTACGTGAGCGAGTGCACGGGCGAGAACGTCTTCATCGTGCGCGGTGACCGGCTGGTGACCCCACCCGTCTCGGCCGGGGCGCTGCAGGGCATCACCCAGGACTCGGTGGCTCGCATAGCCCGTGACCTCGGTGCCGAGGTCGAGTTCGCCAACCTCTTGCGTTCGGACCTGTACACAGCGGACGAAGCCTTCCTCACGGGCACTGCGGCGGAGGTGGTCCCCATCCGTTCGGTGGACGACCGCCTGGTGGGCGACGGCGCACCGGGCCCGCTCACCCGCAAGATCCAGGAGACCTACCGTGCGGCTGTGCGCGGGGAGGTGGACGGTTACCGGCAGTGGGTGGAGCATGCCCGCTGAGCAGCTACCGGCCGACGTCGAGGTCTTCGACACCACACTGCGGGACGGAAGCCAGGCAGAGGGCCTGTCGCTCACCGTTGCGGACAAGCTACGGGTGGCCGAGCAGCTCGACCGGCTCGGTGTGCACTACATCGAGGGGGGTTGGCCGGGCGCCAACCCCAAGGACCGGGAGTTCTTCGAGCGGGCCCAGGCGGGCGAGCTCGCGCTCGGCTCGGCCCGCCTCGTGGCCTTCGGTTCCACCCGCAAGGCGGGAGGCAGGGCCGAGACCGACCCGGTCATGGCTGACCTCGTGTCGGCGGGCACGGGCCACGTGTGCCTGGTGGCCAAGGCCTCACCCTGGCACATAACCGAGACGCTGCGCACCACCCGGGCCGAGGCCCTGGACATGGTGTCCGACTCGGTGACCTACCTGCGTGCCCACGGCCGTTCGGTCCTCGTGGACGCGGAGCACTTCTTCGACGGCTACGTGGAGGACCCGTCCTTCGCCCGGGAGTTCCTCGCCGTGGTGGCCGAGGTGGGGGCGGTGCCCGTGCTGTGCGACACCAACGGGGGCATGCTGCCGCACCAGGTGGCAAGGGTGGTGGCCGAGGCCCGCTCGCTGGTGCAGGGCCGCTTGGGAGTGCACTTCCACAATGACGCCGGCTGCGCCGTGGCCAACACGGTGGTGGCCGTGCTGGAGGGTGCCGACCACGTGCAGGGCTGTATCAACGGTTACGGGGAGCGCACAGGCAACGCCGACCTCACGGCGGTGATCGCCAACCTGACCCTCAAGCTCGGCGTCGGCACGGTCGAGCCGGGCCGCCTGCCACTGCTCACGCCGGTGGCGCGCCACATCGCCGAGATCGTCAACCAGGCGCCGGACCCCCACCAGCCTTTCGTGGGCGTGTCTGCGTTCGCCCACAAGGCCGGGATACACACCAGTGCCATCGCCCGGGCCCCCAAGGCCTACTCCCATGTGGACCCCGAGTCCGTGGGCAACACGACCCGCTTCGTGCTCTCGGAGATGTCGGGACGCTCGACGGTTTCGCTCAAGGCCGAGCAGATGGGGCTGCAGCTCAGCGACCAGGAGGCCGCCTACGTCGTCGAGCGCCTGAAGGACCTCGAGCACGCCGGCTACCACTTCGAGGTGGCCGACGGTTCCTTGGAGCTGCTGATGCGCTCCGCCACCGGTTGGAAGCAGTCGTTCTTCCGCTTGGAGTCCCACCGCGTCGTCACGGACATGCGCGAGGACGGCAGCTTCCTGACCGAGGCCCGTATAAAGCTCCATGTCGGCGACGAACGCATCATGGAGGTTGCCGAGGGCAACGGCCCGGTCAACGCTCTCGATGCAGCGCTGCGCAAGGCGCTCGGCCGGTTCCACCCCGAACTGGCGAGGGTCCACCTGACCGACTTCAAGGTCCGCGTGCTGGAAACGGCCTCGGGAACGGCCGCTGTGACCAGGGTCCTCATCGATTCGACCGACGGCGAGCGGACATGGACCACGATCGGGGTGTCCGAGAACATAATCGAGGCTTCGTGGGAGGCTCTGTCCGACTCGATCGTCTTCGGCCTGCTGCAGGCTGGCGCGACGGAGCACGGCAGTGGAGGGCGCGGCAGTGGAGGGCGCGGCAGGGGAGGGCACCGGGCCTGAGGCCGGCCCGGTGCGGGCTGTCGCCTGGGGCTGTCGCCTGGGGCTGGGGCCGGGGCCGTACCCGGGCCGCGGCCAGCTCGGGCGGGCCCTGCTGCTGCTTGGGATAAGTTCTAGGCCATGGCTCAACCCGACTACGTGCCCCTGGTCCCTGCTGACCGGGTGCGGCCAGCGAGGCGCCTGTCCCTGCCCGGGCCCTGGGCCCAGGAGCGGCCGGCGGAGCTCGTGACGCTGCGCCCACCAGAGGGAGCGCGGTTCGGGGCCACGGGGCCGGACCTGGGGTTCGGGCTGAAGCTGGCCAAGCGGGTGGGCGAGCGGGCGGTGCTGGCAGAGGGTGAGCACGCCGAGGACGTCCTGGCGGGGTGCTTCGCCTGCGGCACGAAGAGGTCGTCGACCTTCCACCGCGCGCCGACCATCTACGACATGGAGTGGGCGTTCGGGCTGTGGGGCTTCCTGCACGAGGCGGCCGCCGACCTGGTGGCCTACCGTAGGTCGGTCTTCGCCGGCGCAGGCCACGACTACAGCCGCCAGCGAGGGGTGGCCGACCTGGTGCCCGACCAGGTAGTAAGGATGTCACCGCGCGACGTGCAGGCCGGGCTGGCCGACTGGTCGCGCTGGCTCCGGGCCGACGCCACTTCCGGCCACGGCAAGGCCTGAGGCGCCCGCCTCAGGCTGCTGCCAAGGCCTCCAGGGCCGAAGACAGGTCCTCGGGGCCGGCCACGTTGGCCCGCCTGGCTTCGGGTAGGCAGCGACGGACCATCCCGGACAGCTCGGTGCCCGGGCCGAGCTCGATGAAGGTGGTCGCGCCCAGCCCGGCCAGCGTGCCGAGCGACTGCCTCCAGCGCACTCCCGAGCACAACTGGGCGGCAAGCAGGTCCCTGAACCCGCTGCGGTGCGCAGTGGCATCGACGTTGGCAACGAGCAGGTGGGCCGCTTCAGCGAACCGGGCCCTGTCGAGGGCGGCGTTCAAACGTGGTTGTGCACCTGCCATGAGCGGAGAGTGGAAGGCCCCCCCGACCTGGAGGGGCAGCACTCTCTTGGCACCCCGTTCGAGGCATGCCGCACCGGCCTCCGCTACGCCGTGGGGGGTGCCCGCCACGACCACCTGGCCGGGTGTGTTGTCGTTGGCCACCCAGGCGCCTTCGGTGCTGGAGCACGCCTCCGCCACGAGCTCGATGTCGAGGCCGATGACGGCGGCCATGGTCCCGGGGTGGGCCTCGGCCGCCTGCTGCATGGCCTCGCCCCTCTCGGTCACGAGGACGGCGGCTGTCTCCGCCCCCAGTGCGCCGGAGGCCACCAGCGCGCTGTACTCGCCCAGGCTGTGGCCGGCGACCGCCACCAGGCCCCCGGAGGGGCCGCCCGGTGGCAGGGCGCCTCCCAGCTCCCCGAGCAGGGCATCGAGGGCCACCATGCTCAGGCCGAAGGCCGCCACCTGGGCGTTGCGGGTTGCCCGCAGCTCCTCGGCCGGGGCTTCCAGCAGGAGGTGGGACAGGTCGCGGCCCGTCGCCTGGCTGAGCTGGCCGACGACCGACCAGGACGGGTGGTCGCGCCAGGGCAGGCCCATGCCCTCGCGCTGGGAGCCCTGGCCAGGGAAGAGAAGAGCGAACACGAGCCCTGTATGCTACGCCGTCGACGAGCGCGGGGCCGTCGACGAGCGCGGGGCCGTCGACGAGCGCAGGGCTGCCGACCGAGCTGCACCAGGCGGCGCGACCGGTGCGGGACGAGGGCCCGCCTGGGAGGTAGGGTGGACGGCACGCAGACCAGCGGTTCCGGGGCTTATGTGCACGTGCCGTTCTGTTCCAGACGGTGCGACTACTGCGCCTTCGCCACCTGGACCGACCGCGAGCACCTCTGGGAGCGGTACGCGAAGGCCGTCGAGAGGGAGGCACGCCTGCGCGCCGGAAGTGCTCACGGGCCGCTCACATCGGTCTTCTTCGGTGGCGGGACGCCCTCCCTGGTGCCCGCCGACCTGCTGGTGGGGATGCTCTCGGCGGTGGTGGAGGCGTTCGGGCTCGCTCCCGGTGCCGAGGTGACCGTGGAGTGCAACCCGGGCACGTTGACGTCCCAGAAGCTGGAGGCTTATCGCCGGGCCGGCGTCACCCGGCTGTCCCTCGGGGCCCAGTCCATGGTGCCCCACGTGCTCGCCTCGTTGGGCCGCCAGCATTCGCCAGGGGTCGTGCGGGAGGCGGTCGCTCTGCTGGCTGAAGCGGGCTTCGGCGCGAGCTACAACATCGACCTGATCTACGGCGCGGCCGCCGAGTCGCCCGAGGACTGGCGGCGCTCGCTGGACGAGGTCCTGTCACTGGAGCCGGTCCCTCCCCACCTGAGCACCTATGCCCTGACCGTGGAGCCGGGCACCCCACTGGCTGCCAGCCCCGAGCGCCACCCGGTCGACGACGACCAGGCGGACAAGTACCTGGTGGCCGACCAGGTGCTCAGCGCCGTCGGGTACCGCTGGTACGAGCTGTCCAACTGGGCGGTGCCCGGCCACGAGTGCCGGCACAACCAGCTCTACTGGGACCAGGGCGAGTACGTGGGCCTCGGTTGCGCAGCTCACTCGCACCAACGCCTGGCGGCAGGCGGTTCGCGCCGCTGGTGGAACGTGAGGACGCCCGAGCGCTATTGCCGCCTTGTCGAGGCGGGCGCGCTGCCGGAGGCAGCTTCGGAGGACCTGACTGCTGCGCAGGTCCAATGGGAAGCCCTGGTGCTTGCCATGCGGACCCGTCGGGGAGCACCCGCGCCCAGTGTGCCGCCTGAGCTGGTGGACGAGGGCCTGGTCGAGCTGACCACCGGCGCGGACGGTGGCCGTGGCGTGCTCACCGCCCGGGGCCGCCTACTGGCCAACGAGGTAACGCTACGGCTGCAGGCCCCGGGTGGTGGCCTCGGGTGAGCGACGAACAGGCCGGTACCGGTCCCTGGCGCAACCTGCAGGGCCGGTCCGGCCAACCCGAGCCGCCGGGCCCGCTGCAGGGCAGCACCGAAGTCGACGAGATGCCGACCGTGCCGCCCGAGCCCGCCGGCCCGGTCCCTGTGCTGCGCTGGGGAGGCCCCTCGGCGCGCACCTCGGGCCGCTCGGGCCCCGGCAAGGCTGGTGGGCCCGGGCCGTCGGCTGCCGGAGCGGTCCGCACCGGGCCGTCCCCCATGGGACGGGCCCGGAGGGGCCTGCCGGCCGAGGAGCCGACCGTACCGGGTACGACGGCAGTAATGCCGGCGACGGCGCCGGGCACGAGGGATGTGCTGCGGGCGGCACCCCCTCGGCCCGTCAACGGGCCGCCGCCCTCGCTCGGCGGTCCTCCAGGGCCTGAGCCGTCCCCGTCGCCGGGCCGGGAGCGGGACGGGGAGGTGCCGGCCGGCGATGGCCACCGGGCGCGGCGCCGGCGCCGTCGGTGGTCGCTGGTCGCCGCCGCGGCCATGGTGGCCGGCTTGGTGCTGGTGGTCACCGGCCTGTCGGGCGGCAGCGCCCGGAGCCGCCTGCCGCAGTGGCTGGCCCGTGTGTCGGAGGCGAGCGTGGGTACGGCCCGTGCCCTGACGGGGGCGTGCGCCGGCGCGGCGCCGGGTGCCGCGCCCAGGCAGCAGGCCGAGGCCGCCCTGGCCCGGGCGGGTGCGCTCGACCGTTCGGTCGCCCGGGCGCTGGACCGGGAGCTGGCCGGTGCCGGGCCCTCGGGTAGCAGCCTCGGCCCTTTGATGGTCACCTTCCGACGCCTGGCCGTGGACGCTGCTTCGGCGGACGCCGCCTACCTGAGCTGGGCCCGCGACCGGGCTGTTGCCGGCTGCTATGGCGACCCCGGGTACGACGTGTACTACCAGCAGGGACGAGCCGAGCAGGCCCGGGCCGCCGCTCTGGGGGACGAGCTGGAGCAGCAATGGGCCGCAGCGGCGTCCAGGCACCTCGTGCCCCCTTGGCCGGGGTTAGGGACTTGACCCAAAACCAATGAAACTCACGGAGACGATGTGAGTACCTCCCCATATGGGTACAATGGGGGCACAGTGAGCGAGACCATCGAGTGGATCGGGACGCCTGAGGCATGTGCCCGCCTGGGGGTGACCCTGCGGACGTTGTACCGCTTCATCGACGAGGGCCAGCTGCCCGCCTACAAGATGGGCCGGGTGATCAGGTTGCAGGCCCACGAGGTGGACGAGTTCATCTCCAGGGCCCGGATCGTCCCCGGGACCCTCGAGCACCTCTACCCCGAGAGCCGGGGCAGGGGAGAGCCCGTGGCCGCCACGGGTGCCGATGAGGCCGACGGGCTCGGCGCCCAGCTTTGAGCCGGCCACCCGGGGCGGCGACTACGCTGGCCGGTCAAACGTGCCCGTGACCGTCACAGTACCCAACCACCTCGTAGCCGGACTGGTCGGCCCGCTCAACGAGAACCTGCGCTCCGTCGAGGAGGCGTTCGGCGGTGCCCGGATCATCGCCCGGGGCAACGAGTTCAACATCGAGGGCGACGAGGCCTCGGTCGTGGCACGCCTGATGGAGGAGCTGAGCGTGCTCCTGGAGCTGGGGCAGGTCGTCGACCCCCAGGTGGTGGCGCGCACCATCGACATAATCCGGGCGAACGAGCGCCCCTCCGAGGTGCTCACGGCAGAGGTGCTCCGCTCAGCCCGGGGACGCTCGGTGAGGCCCAAGTCGAGCGGCCAGAAGCGTTACGTGGACGCCATCGGGGCCAACATCGTCACGTTCGGGGTCGGCCCGGCGGGCACCGGTAAGAGCTACCTCGCCGTCGCCTTGGCGGTCCAGGCCCTGCAGGCCAAGACGGTGGAGCGGATAATCATGACCCGGCCGGCGGTCGAGGCGGGTGAGCGCCTGGGGTTCCTGCCCGGTGACCTGATGGCCAAGATCGACCCCTACCTGCGCCCGCTCTACGACGCCCTCTACGACATGATGGGCACCGAGGGGGCCAGGAAGCTCCTGGAGAACGGCACGATCGAGGTGGCGCCGCTCGCCTACATGAGGGGGCGCACCCTGAACAGGAGCTTCATCATCCTGGACGAGGCGCAGAACGCCACACCCGAGCAGTTGAAGATGTTCCTGACCCGGATCGGGTTCGGGTCCAGGGTCGTTGTGAACGGCGACGTCACCCAGGTGGACCTCCCTGGTGGCCGATCAGGCCTGGCGGAGCTGGAGAAGTTCCTGACCGGCATAGAGGGCATCGCCTTCGTGCACCTGGGCCGCAAGGACGTGGTCCGGCACCGGATCGTGGCCGACATCGTGTCGGCGTACGACGCTTACGAGTCGGCCCAGGCCGGTAGCGCCGGCCGGTCGGGAAGGGACGGCCGGGGATGACGGTCGAGGTTTTTGCCGCTGACGAGCAGGGCGACCGCCCGGTCGACGCCATGCGCTGGGCCCGGCTGGCCGAAGTCGTCCTGGCCGAGCAGGAGCTCCCGGGCGACGCCGAGCTGTCCTTGCTCTTCGTGGACGAGGCGTCCATAGCGGAGCTCAACTCGCGCTTCCTGGGCCGGCAGGGCGCCACGGACGTCCTGGCGTTCCCCATCGACGAGGAGCCGGTCGAGAGCGGGCGGTCGCCCGATTCGGGAGGCACCGGCCCGGGCATGGCGTCCGAGCCCGAGGACATGCCGATGTTGCTGGGTGACATCGTGATCTGCCCGGCGGTGGCCCATGCCAACGCCCCGGAGCATGCCGGCGACTACGAGGACGAGCTGGCGCTCCTCGTGGTGCACGGGTTGCTGCACCTCATGGGGATGGACCATGAGGAGGAGGACGAGGCAGAGGAGATGGAGGCCAAGGAGCGCGAGCTGCTGAGCCGTCACTACCGCGCCCTGCGGCCCGAGACCTGGCAGGCGCACAGGCCTTCCCGCGGCACCGAGGACGAGCGGGCAGAGCCCGGCGCGTCGGCCGCAACAGCCCCGGCGGGCCGGCCGGAGCTGTCAGCACCGGGCACGGGCCCGGTGCCCGGAGACGAGGGGAGCGAGGCGGGCGCCCAGCCCGAGGACGGTTGACCGACATGTTGGCCGTGGCCCGCACCGCGGGTACGCACCCTTTTACTGGCGCCGACACCGCAATGACAATCGCGGTGGTGGTGCTGATCGCCTTTTCGGCCTTGCTGGCGCTTTCCGAGACTGCGTTGACGCGGGTGTCGCGGGTCAAAGCCATGGCCCTTGCCGAGGAGCGCCGTCGCGGCGCGGGGTCGTTGCTGAGATTGGTGCAGCAACCCGAGCGCAATCTCCCCGTCGTCCTTTTTGCCCTCGAGACGTGCACGTTGGTAGCGGCCACGATGGTGGGCGTGGTGGCAGCCCACGTCTTCGGCCCTTGGGGCGTTGCGGTCGCCACGATGTTCGAGATCGTGGTGATCTTTGCTTTTGCCGAGCTGGCGCCCAAGATCTGGGCCGTTCAGCACCCCGAGCGAGCGGCGCTCCTGCTGGCCCCCTTCCTGGTGGCCCTCGTCCGCTTCCCGCCCCTGCGCTGGTCCACCCACGCGTTGATAAAGGTGGCAAATGTCGTGCTGCCGGGCAAGGGCCTGAAGGAGGGCCCGTACGTGACCGAGGAGGAGCTCCTGGCCATGGCGGACACGGCGGCGGAGGAGGAGGTGATCGAGCGCGAGGAGCGCAAGCTGATCCACTCCATAATCGACTTCGGTGACACGGTGGCCCGCGAGGTCATGGTACCCCGGCCCGACATGGCCACTGTGGCCAACACGGCGACGATCCGGGAGACTGCGGACCTGGCGGCCATGGACGGCTTCAGTCGCATCCCGGTCTACGGCCAGGGTATCGACGACGTCGTGGGCATCGCCTACGTGAAGGACATGATGAGAGCGGAGCGTGAGGGCCGGGCCGAGGACCCCGTCACATCGGTGATGAGGCCACCGCAGTTCGTCCCGGAGAGCAAGCGTATAGCCGAGGTGATGCGGGAGATGCAGGCGGGCAAGCAGCACCTGGCGATCGTGGTGGACGAGTACGGCGGGACCGCAGGCCTGGTCACCCTGGAGGACGTGCTCGAGGAGCTCGTGGGGGAGATCTCCGACGAGTACGACGTCGAGCGGCCCCGGGTGGAGCAACTGCCGGACGGGCAGCTCCAGGTGGACGCCGGGTTGTCGATCGACGAGGTCAACGAGCTGACCGGGCTCGAGCTGCCCCAGGGCGACTGGGACACAGTTGGCGGCCTGCTGTACAACCTGCTGGGCCACGTACCCGAGGAGGGCGAGTTCGCCGACTGCGACCACAACCGCCTGGTGGCCCAGCGGGTGGAGGGCCGCCGGATCGCCCAGATCCTGATCGGGGTTGCCGCGGCCGGGCCGGCTCAGGCCGCTGACGACGGTGCCCCGGAGCAGTCATGAGCGGGCACGCCGGCCCCGGCCCCGGCCCGGTCCAGGGCCCGGGAGCACCCCGGGGGGAGGGCTACCGCTGCGGCCTGGTGGTGCTGGCGGGAAGGGCCAACGTGGGCAAGTCCACTCTCTTGAACGCCATGTCGGGGGACAAGGTCTCCATCGTCTCCGACAAGCCCCAGACCACGCGTAGCGTGGTGCGGGCGGTGCTGAGCACTCCGGACGCCCAGGCCGTGTTCATGGACACCCCCGGCCTGCACAAGCCCCGTACGCCCCTCGGCCAGCGTCTGAACCGTACGGCGGTGGGTGCGCTCGACGACGTCGACGTGGTGGTCATGGTGGTCGACGGGCGCTCGGGTGCAGGGCGGGGTGACGAGTTCGTGGTCTCACAACTGCCACGCCGGCAGGTGTGCGTGGTGAACAAGGTCGACGGGCTCGCCCGGCCCAGCGTCCTGCGCCAGCTGGCCATAGTGGGGGAGTGGGGCTTCGAGGACTACTTCGCCGTTTCGGCCCGAAGCGGGGCCGGGGTGGCCGAGCTGGTGGAGCACCTGTTGGCAAGGCTCCCGGTGGGGCCCCCGCTGTTCCCGGTCCCGGCTGAGCTCTCCGGCCGCGCTGTCGGTCCCGGTGCCCCGGCCACCGGGTCGTCGGCCGCCGCTGCCTGGCGGGACATGGACGACGCCCAGTGGGTTGCCGAGCTGGTCCGGGAGCAGCTCTTGGCTCTTGCCCGCGACGAACTGCCCTACAGCATCGCCTGCCGGGTGACCGAATGGGCCTGGCCGTACGTCCGCTGCGAGGTGCTGGTGGAGCGCCCGTCGCAAAAGGCCATCGTCATCGGCCATGCGGGCTCGGTCCTGAAGAAGGTCGGCATGGCTGTGCGCTCCCAGATGCCGGACGGGGCCTATCTGGACCTGACGGTGAGGGTGGCCCGCGAGTGGCAGCGCCGGTCCGATGTGCTCGACCGTCTGGGCTTGTGACCACGGCCCTGCCCGCCTGCTCCCTGCCCTCCCGGGGGGCCGGTTGCGGCCGCGCTGGCGGGCGGCCCTCGCTGCCGCAGTAGCTTTCAACAAATGGACCTGAGCGGCCTGGACCCGAAGCGTATGCCGCGCCACGTGGCGTGCGTAATGGACGGTAACGGCCGGTGGGCCACCAGGCAGGGCTTGCCCCGCACGGAAGGTCACCGGGCAGGCGAGGAGGCGTTGCTCGACGCAGCCAAGGGCGCAGTGGAGATGGGCCTGGAGTACCTCACCGTGTACGCCTTTTCCACCGAGAACTGGCGCCGGCCCCAGGACGAGGTCCGCTTCCTGCTCAACGTCATCGCCGACGACCTGATGACCCGTCGGCGCAACGAGCTGCACGAGATGGGCGTGCGCATCCGCTTCACCGGGCGCCGGGACTGGCGGGTGCCCAAATGGATCCTGCGCCGCATGGACGACGCTGCCGAGCTCACCAGGGACAACAAGGGTACGACGCTCACGGTGGCCTTCAACTACGGAGGCCGGGCGGAGATCCTGGACGCGGTGAGAGGCCTGCTGGCCGAGGGGGTGCGCGGGGCCAAGGTGGACGAGCGGGCGCTGCGCCGGCACATGTACCAGCCGGACGTGCCCGACCCCGACCTGTTCGTGCGGACCTCGGGCGAGTACCGGATCTCCAACTTCCTGCTGTGGGAGATCGCCTACAGCGAGCTGGTGTTCATGGACGTGCTGTGGCCCGACTTCCGTCGCGAGCACCTGTTGGAGGCGGTGCTCGAGTACCAGAGCCGGGAGAGGCGCTTCGGGCGTACGGGTGACGTACGCGACCACGACGGCCTGCCCGGGTAGGCCCCGGCCGGTACGGCCCTGGGCTGGAGCGGGTAGCAGTGCCTGAAGCGGGATAATTGCACCGATGTCGTTGTACCGGGAGCGTGCCGTGGTGCTGCGCACCTACAAGCTCGGCGAGGCGGACCGCATCGTGGTGCTGCTCAGTGCCGGGCACGGCAAGGTGAGGGCGGTGGCCAAGGGGGCGCGCCGGACCAAGAGCCGCCTGGGTGCCCGCCTGGAGCCCCTGTCGCACGTGGACGTGCTCCTCTACGAGGGCCGCAGCGAGCTGGGCGTGGTCAGCCAGGCGGAGCTGGTCGACCCGTGGCCGGGGCTGCGCGCCGACCTGTCCCGGCTCTCCCAGGGGCTCGCCATGGCGGAGGCTGCCGAGCACGTCGCCCAGGAGGGGGACGAGAGCACGTCTGAGCCTCTGTACCGGATGCTCGTGGGAGCGCTGCGTGAGCTGGTGGACCGGCCGGCACCCCTGGTGGCCGCCTGCTTCTACTGGAAGCTCCTGGCCCTGGACGGTGCCCAGCCGGTGCTCTCCCAGTGCGCCTCGTGCGGCGCCGGGCCGCCGGGTACGGAACTGGTGGCCTTCGACATCTCCCAGGGCGGAGCATTGTGCCGTGGGTGCCGGCGGGGTCTTGCCGTCAGCCCAGCGGCCCTGGAAGTGGTCACCTGGGCCTTGTCGGGACGGCTGGGGCGGGCGCTGCAGGTGCCCTCGGGGCCGCTGGCGACCGAGGTGTCCCACCTGGCCACGGTCTCGCTCGAGGCCCACCTGGACCGACGTCTGCGGGCGTTGCACCTGTTGGAGGTCGACTAGCCTTCCCGCATGCCCGTTACCATGGAAGAGCTGGTCCGCCTGTGCAAGGCGCGAGGCTTCGTCTTCCCGTCGGCTGAGATTTACGGCGGCTTCCGTTCCACGTACGACTACGGGCCCCTCGGGGTGCTCATGGCGCGCAACGTGAAGGAGGCGTGGTGGCGTTCCATGGTCCAGCTCCGGCGTGAGGTGGTGGGCCTGGACGCAGCGGTGCTGTCGAGCCCCCGCATCTGGGAGGCCTCGGGCCACCTCAAGAACTTCACCGACCCGCTTGTGGACTGCCGGTCGTGCAAGCAGCGCTGGCGGGCGGACCAGCTGCCCACCGACGCCCAGGGCCGGCTGGTCTGCCCGAACTGCTCGAGCACGGACATCACGGAGGCCAGGCCGTTCAACCTGATGTTCAAGACCTATGCCGGGCCGGTCGAGGACGAGGGGGCGGTGGCCTACCTGAGGCCCGAGACGGCACAGGGCCACTTCGTCAACTTCGCCAACGTGCTCCAGACGGAGCACCTCCGGCCCCCCTTCGGCACGGCCCAGATCGGCAAGTCCTTCCGGAACGAGATCACTCCGGGCAATTTCGTCTTCCGGACCCGGGAGTTCGAGCAGATGGAGCTGGAGTACTTCGTACCTCCCTCGGAGTCCGGCCAGTGGTTCGAGTACTGGTGCCAGGAGCGCTTCGAGTGGTACGTCCGGCTCGGGATCCCGAGGGAAATGCTGCGGCTGCGCCACCACAGCCGCGAGGAGCTGTCGCACTACTCGGCGGGGACCGCCGACGTCGAGTTCTCCTTCCCCTGGGGCTGGGGTGAGCTGGAGGGTATCGCAAACCGCACCGACTTCGACCTGAAGGCACACGCCTCGGCCAGTGGCGAGGCTCTCGAGTACTTCGACCAGGCCACAGGTGAGCGCTATGTGCCGCACGTGGTGGAGCCCGCAGCCGGTGTGGCACGGACCATGATGGCGTTCCTCATCGCCGGCTACGACGTGGACGAGGTGGCAGGTGAGCCCCGGACCGTGCTGCGCCTGCACCCCCGCATCGCGCCCTACCAGGTGGCCGTCCTGCCGCTGTCCAAGAAGGACACGCTCATGCCCATGGCCGAGGAGGTGCTGGCCATGCTCCAGCCCGTAGCCATGTGCGACTACGACGTCACCCGGGCCATCGGCCGCCGCTACCGCCGTCAGGACGAGATCGGT
The DNA here is from genome assembly GCA_021850325.1 of Actinomycetes bacterium. Taxonomy (GTDB): domain Bacteria; phylum Actinomycetota; class Acidimicrobiia; order Acidimicrobiales; family Palsa-688; genus JAJZMF01. Next base: position 189,140 of record JAJZMF010000020.1, on the reverse strand, counting down.
ACCCCTTTGTGCGTCACCATCGACTTCGGCTCGCTGGAGGACAAGGCCGTCACGGTGCGCGACCGTGACACCACGGCACAGGAACGGGTGCCCCTCGACCGCCTGGTGGAGACGGTCACCGCTCGCCTCGCCTGGTGAGAGGCCCGGCCCAGGGGGCCGGCGACCGGGGCGTCCCCGGCGGGGCTTAGGCTTCGGCCGTGGGTATCGTCGCCGAGGACATCGACCGGGTCAGGGCGGCGACCGACATCGTCGCCCTGGTGTCGGAGCGGGTGGCCCTGAGGAGAGTGGGCACCCGTTGGGTAGGCCTGTGCCCGTTCCACTCCGAGAAGTCGCCTTCCTTCTCGGTCAACGGCGAACTGGGCCTGTACTACTGCTTCGGCTGCCAGGCACGGGGTGACGCCATCACCTGGCTGCGGGAGCTCGACCACATGGACTTCGTCGGAGCGGTCGAGGCCCTGGCGGCCCGCACCGGGACGAGCCTGCGCTACGACGAGGACGCCACGGCCGGGACCGGTCGTAAACGCCAGGCGGAGCTGGCCGAGGTCATGGAGGCGGCTGTCACGTGGTACCACGAGCGCCTGCTGCACAGTCCTGACGCCGGCCCGGCCCGGGCCTACCTGCGCCGCCAGCGGGGTTACGACGCGGGCACCGTACGCCAGTTCCGCCTGGGCTGGGCACCCGAGGGCTGGGACGTACTGGTCCGCCGGTCCGGCCTGCCCCCGGAACTGGCGGTGGAAGCCGGCCTCGCCTTCCGTAACCAGGCCGGCAGGCTCACAGACTCCTTCCGGGGGCGGGTGATCTTCCCCATCTACGATGCCGGTGGCCGGGCGGTGGGGCTCGGTGGACGGGCCCTGCCCGGTACCGGTGGCCCCAAGTACAAGAACACCCAGGGCACTGCCCTCTACGACAAGAGCCGCGTCCTGTACGGGCTCAACTGGGCCAAGTCCTCAATCGTCGAAAGGGGCCAGGTCGTCGTGTGCGAGGGGTACACCGACGTGATCGGCCTCCACCGCGCGGGCGTGACCGAGGCCGTGGCGACGTGCGGGACGGCGCTGGCCGAGGGGCACGTGAAGCTCCTCGTCGGCTTCTCCCGCCGCATCGTGCTTGCCTACGACGCCGACACCGCCGGCCAGGGGGCGGCGGACAAGTTCTACGACTGGGAGCGCCGGTTCGACGCCGAGATCTCGGTGGTCACGCTGCCCCCGGGCATGGACCCGGCCGAGCTCGCCCAGCAGGGCCCCGAGGCCCTGCACCAGGCAGTCAGCGACGCGTCCCCCTACCTTGGCTTCCGCCTGAAGCGGCTCTTCGCCGCGGCCGACATGCGCAACCCGGAGGGCCGGGCCCGAGCGGCGGAGCTGGCGGTCGGGCTCATCGCTGAGCACCCTGACAGCCTGGTGCGCGACCAGTACCTGATGGAGGTGGCCGACAGGTGCCGCCTGGGGCCCGACCAGTTGCGTGACGTGCTGGCTCGCGGAGAGGGCCGCGCTCCGAGCACCGGTCCGGCTCGGGGTGCCGGTCGCCGTGACGCCCGCCCAGCCGAGGGAGGAGGTCATGGTGGCACCCCGGACCGGCCGGGCGCGGCCCGGAGGGAGCAGGATAGGCCCGGACAGGACAGGCCCAGACGGGACAGGCCCGGACAGGACAGGCCCGGACAGGACAGGCCCGGCCCGGCCGTGCCACCCCCGGAACTGGAGGCCCTACGCCTGGCCGTGCACCAGCCCGAGCTGGTCGCTGAGCGCCTGCACTCCCGGTTGTTCCGTTCGGAGCTCGGGCAGGAGGCCTTCGAGCGCCTGGCGTCGTCCATGACCCTGCACGAGGCGGTCGAGCAGGCACCCGCGCCGGTGGCCGACCTGCTCGCCCGCCTGGCGGTGGCCGGGCCCGTGGAACAGCCCGACGACGTGGTACGCCGGTTGTTGGACCGGGCGGCCGCGGCAGAGCTGGACCGTCTGCGCCGCCGTGCCCGGTCGGCGCCCGAGGTGGCGCCCGGCCCGGAGGAACTGGCGGCTCTCTCGGAGCGCGCCGTGGCCCTGCAAATGGCGCTGGGGCACTTGCGCTCGGCGGGCACCGAGGCTTCCGGGAGCGGGCTGCTGGCTGGTGCCGAGGCCCAATTGCTAGCCTTGCTACTGGGGAGCGCCAGCACGTCTTCGGGACCGGCTGCGTAAGAGGGAGGCTCTGGGGCACGGTGAGAGCACCGTTCGACATGTCGGGCGAGCCGAGCCCCGGGTTCGCGGCGTTGCTGGCCCTGGGGCGCGAGCGCGGTTACCTGACGCCTGATGACGTGATGGCGGTTGTGGAGGGCGTGGAGCTCCGGCCCGAGGTCATCGCGGCTGTGGTGGGACGGGTGACAGCGGAAGGCATCGAATGGCGCGAACCGGGGGAGCTGCTCTCGGACGAGGGCCTCGACCGGCTGGCGGTCGAGGTCGCAGGCGAGCGCAGGCGTCGCGCCGGACGGGCCGGTGGCGCCCCGACCCAGGCCGGCCCGCCGGCGGGCCTGGTGGTTGGGCGGGTGGCAGACCAGGGCCTGGTGCCCGTGGTGGGCGAGGCAGACGACGGGGCGCACCGCGGCTTCCTGCGCCGGCGGCCCCGTGACCCGTTCCGCAGCGCCAAGAGCTTCTCGGTTGCCGGGCTCAAGCTCGACCTGGGTGTGACGGGCGGGGGTGGCTCCGACTCGGTCCGGGCCTACCTGAAGGAGATAGGCAAGCTGAGGTTGCTCACGGCCGACCAGGAGGTGGCCCTGGCCCGTTGCGTGGAGCTGGGCATGGAGGCGGCCGAGCGCCTGGACCAGCTCGGTGCGCGTCAGGCCGGCGACGGGCCGGGAGGGCCCGGGACGGGAGGCCGCCCGCAGCCCCGGCAGGTGGAGGCAGACGAGCGGCTGCGGGCCGAGGGCCTGGTCGCCCGGCAGGTGCTCGTGGAGGCCAACCTGCGGCTCGTGGTCTCGGTTGCCAAGTGGTACCGCAACCGGGGCCTCTCCTTCCTCGACCTGATCCAGGAAGGCAACGTCGGCCTTATGAGGGCGGTCGAGAAGTTCGACTACACCAAGGGTTTCAAGTTCTCCACCTACGCCACCTGGTGGATACGCCAGGCGATCAGCCGGGCCATCGCTGACCAGGCCCGCACGATCCGTATACCGGTCCACATGGTCGACAACATCAACGCCGTGATCAGGGCGCAGCGGAGCCTGCTGCAGGAGCGGGGCCGGGAGCCGACGACCGAGGAGGTGGCTGCCCGAGCCGAGATGTCGCCCGAGCGGGTGCGCGAGGTGCTGCGCATCAGCCAGGACACGGTCTCACTGGAGCAGCCCCTGGGGGAGGACGACTTCAGCCTCTCGGACACCTTGGAGGACGAGGGGACGCCCGCACCCTCGGAGGCGGCGGCGCAGGCGATGTTGACCGAGGCCCTCCGCAACGTGCTGGCCGACCTGTCCGAGAGGGAGCGCAAGGTGGTGCGCCTGCGCTACGGCTTGGACGACGGCCAGGTCCGCACCCTCGAGGAGGTCGGCCGGGCGTTCGGTGTCACGCGGGAACGGGTCCGCCAGATCGAGTCCAAGAGCCTGGCCAAGCTGCGCCAGCCCGTGCGTAGCGGTCAGCTGCGTGACTACTTGGACAACTGAGGTCGCCCGGGGCCGTGAAGAGGCCGGAGAGCGCCGGCCCGGCCGCGGCACCGGAGGCGGCTGCGGTCCTCCCAGCCGGGAACTGCTAGCGTGTCGGGGAGTCGGTCCGGGGTAGCTCAACCGGCAGAGCGGGTGGCTGTTAACCACTAGGTTGAGAGTTCGAGTCTCTCCCCCGGAGCTTTGGGCGCGTGCCCTGTCTGGCCGCAGGGGCCCGGTCCCCGTGTGAGCTAGGGTCGGCGTACGCCCCCCGTGGGTCACGGGCTCGTAGCTCAGCGGTCAGAGCAGGGGACTCATAATCCCTTGGTCGTGGGTTCGATCCCCACCGAGCCCACCGGCCTGGCGTTCGGGCCCGGGCCGGCGTACTAGTCCTGGGCCAACCAGGCCGGCGCTGCCTGCAGCAGGTACTGGCTGACGGCCAACGCCTTGTCGAAGATGTCGCACAACATCTCCTCTCCGGCCAGTACACGCGCCAGGGAGACCTTCTGGCGGGCGATCACCGTCAGACGGCGCTCGGCGGGGTCGGTGGCCGAGGGGTAGCTGTCGATGGCCGACGCCTCGACCGGGAAGTCCACTCCTCCCACACCCGCCAGGTCGATCGCCAGGTGCAGCAGGTCCGGGCCGTTCGGCAGGGGCGGCAGGGCCCAGGTGAAGGTGAGCGGGAAGTGGAAGTCGTCGGGAGGGTCGGTGCCCTCGGGCAGGTCCACCACGGCGTCCTCGAAGGAGAGCAGGACACGGGGGTCGACCTCCAGGGCGAGGTGCAGGTCGAGGGGGCCGTTGCAGGCTTCCTCGGGGTGCAGGTCCACCTCCCAGGCCTGGCGCAGGGAGTAGGTCTCCACGAAATGCCGCTCGTCATGGACGTGGAAGCCGTGGTCAACGGCGTGGTCTTTGAGCTCTGCGACGTACCCGGCGACATCGATGACGGCCACGTCACCACGCTAGCGGTCGGCGCGGACATCGCCCGAGCGGAGAGCGCACCTGGCGCGCCGGGCCCGGACGCGCGAGGGTGGTGGCCCATGCCGCTCGACCTCCTGCCGGTGCTGCGGGCTGCAGCGGGTGCGGCCGTGGCGTCCCTGGCGGACAACCACCAGTGGGGCCTCACGGGCAAGGGGGACGGCCAGTACGCCCATGACACCGTGGCGGACGCGGCCGTGCTGGCAGTGCTGACGGAGGCCGGCCTGGGGGTGTTCTCCGAGGAGTCCGGCGTGCACAATCCCGAGCGCGAGCTGCTCGTCGTGGTGGACCCCGTCGACGGGAGCACCAACGCCTCCCGGGGCTTCCCCTGGTGGGCGGTGAGCCTGTGCGCCCTCGACGCGGAAGGCCCTTTGGCCGCCCTGGTGGCGCACCCGGCCACCGGCACCGTCTTCGAGGCCGTCAGGGGCGAGGGCGCCACCCGCAACGGGGAGACGGTCACGCCGAGCTCGGTGAAGCGGGTGGAGGAGGCCGTGGTCGCCTTCAATGGCTGGCCCCCGTCCCACTACGGTTGGGCACAGTACCGCTCCATGGGCGCCTCGGCCCTCGACCTTTGCGCCCTGTCCTGCGGGATGGTCGACGGGTTCGTGGACTGCAGCTCGGCGGCCTTGGCCCCCTGGGACTACATGGGGGCACTGCTCGTATGCCGGGAGGCAGGGGCTGTGCTGAACGAGGTCGAGGGTCGTGAGCTGGTGCTGAGGGAGCCGGGGCAGCGCCGCGCCCTCGTCGGCGCCGGTACGAGGGAGCTGGCCGAGGCCCTGCTGGCGCTGCGCCGGTCCCCCGGGGGTGGGCCGGCCGGTGCCGGGACGCCCGGTGGCCCGGCCGGGTCGCCGAGGTGACCGGTCTGCGGCCCGGCCCACGGGCAGCGACCGAAAATGGGTTGACGCGGTCGGGCCGACGTGCTGCGATTGAGGCCCAGGGGCCGAACCAGGTGCCCTTTACGCCCGGGAGGAGGTCGGTAGGCATGGTCGGTGCACAGGTGATCGGCACGCAGGTGGTCGAGCCGGCAGCCGTGCCTGCCCGGCCGGCCCCTGGGGCAGGACGCGGCAACCCGGCACGGGGGGGAGCTCAGGCTTCGCCCGCGTCCGGTCCCGGCTTTATCTCCTCCAAGTGGTACCGCCACTCCGGGCGGCCGATGTGCCCCGGCGAGCGACCTCCGGGTTGAACCCCAGTCGCTTGCAAGAAGGCCAAAAGGCCGCCGGGGCACCCCGGCGGCCTTTTTGTTTTACCCGTACCCACCCCTGGCCCACCTGAAAGGAAAGTGGATGTTCGCCTACAGCTGGCCCTACAGGCGGCCCGAGACAGGTCAGAAGGCCGACCTGAGCTGGGACGATGCGGCCTGTCGCGATGGGTCTGGTTCCCTCACAGCTCTTTTCTTTTCCGACGAAGAAGCCGATATCAACCTGGCCAAAACGCTTTGCGCGGGCTGCCACTTGGCCCCTGAGTGCCTCCGAGGCGCACTGGAGCGACGTGAGCCCATGGGTGTTTGGGGCGGCCAGTTGTTTGTTGACGGCGCCGTGGTGCCCCGCAAACGTAAACGAGGGCGCCCGCCCAAAGTTGCAGGTCCTTTAGTAGCTGAGCCGGTGCGCCACCTGGCCCAGCTGGACGGACGCGGTGAAGACCGTGCCCGGCGGAGCGCCTAGGGGCGGGCACGGGCCGGTCGTCACGGCCGGGCGCGCGTTACCGGCTGCCAGTGGGCTGGGGGACCGGTAACGCTCGGCCCCCGGTGCGAGGCACTAACATGGTCCGTCGCCGGGCGCTTAGCTCAGTTGGAAGAGCGCCGCCCTTACAAGGCGAAGGTCGCGGGATCGAGGCCCGCAGCGCCCACGTCAGCCCCGGCGGGACGCGCAAGACGGTGCCCTCATCTATTCTACGCGTCAACTGTGAAGGCTTTGCCCGGGCCCGGTGTGCCACTTGTAACACGGCAGCGGGTGCTCGACGATGTCCGCGAAGTGCCGAGCTAGAACATCTTGCAAAATTGTCTATTGGCGCGCCGCCCGAGTAGCCTGGTGTATTGAAGTCGCGCAGTTGGCGCGGCCAGCGCGGAAAGGGGTTATGTAGTGGCTCGCATCACACAGGTGGTGGTCACCTGCGACCTGGAAGACGGGGAGGTTAGCGCCTCGGATTCCTTGTCGTTCACCTACAACGGCAAGACGTACACCTTGGACCTGTGCAAGGATCACTACGAAGAGGTGAAGGGCGTGCTCGAGGGCTACGCCAACGCAGGTCATTCCGCCGGGAGGGCCCCCCGCAGCCGTCGCGGCCGCAGCGCGGCGCCCGCGGGCCGTTCCTCCCGCTCCAGTCGGGCTTCCTCGTCCCCTCGGGGAGAGTCACAGGCCGAGATCCGTGAGTGGGCCCGGGCACAGGGCTACGCGGTGGGTGACCGTGGCCGTATCCCGGCCGAGGTGAGGAGCGCCTACGAGGCGGCGCAGTCCAAGGGCGGGCGTCGCCGCTCTGCTGCCGCCGCTGCGTCGGCCTAAAGAGGTGCCGGGCCTTTGTGCCCGGGCACGGAGGCCTAAAGCCGGGACCGCTTGAGCTGAACGGCCGGTATGGGCCCGTCCCGGGCATTGGCCTGTGCCCGGTCGCCAAAGCCGAAATGAGCTCTGCTGGGCCCTGGCTGGTGTATGGTCTCCTGTCTGGACGGAGGCCGACGTGAAACTGGCAGTACCTAAAGAGACAAAGCCAGGCGAGCAGAGGGTTGCACTGGTCCCCTCGGAGCTTTCGCGCCTGGGTGGTGGTGTGGACGTACTGGTGCAGAGCGGGGCGGGCGAGGCCGCCCTGTTCCCCGACAGCGAGTACGAGGCGGCCGGGGCCACGGTGGTCCCCACGGCGGCCGAGCTGTACCGCCAGGCGGACATGGTGGTGAAGGTGCAGGCTCCGAGCCTCGAGGAGGTGGACCTGCTGGCAGAGGGCGCCTCGACGCTCAGCTTCCTGGCCCCGAGCGCCTATCCCGACGTGGTACGACGCCTGGCCGCCCGCAGGGTCACGGCTTACAGCTTCGAGCTGGTACCCCGCATCAGCCGGGCCCAGGTGGTGGACGCCCTCTCGTCGCAGGCCACGGTGGCCGGCTACCGGGCGGTGCTGCTGGCGGCCAACAGGCTCTACAAGTTCTTCCCGCTGTTCATGACGGCAGCGGGTACCGTGCCACCGGCCCGGGCCCTGGTGATGGGGGCAGGGGTTGCCGGGCTGCAGGCCATAGCCACGGCCCGCCGGCTGGGCGCTGTGGTGAGCGCCTACGACGTGCGTACCGCTGCCAAGGAAGAGGTCAAAAGCCTCGGGGCCACGTTCCTGGAGCTGGCTCTCGAGGCCCAGGAGGGCGCCGGGGGTTATGCTGCGGCGCAGTCGGAGGAGTTCCTGGCCCGCCAGCAGGAGATGATCGCCACCCACGTGGCGGCCTCGGACGTGGTGGTCACCACGGCCGCTGTCCCGGGACGGAAGGCACCGGTGCTGGTCACCGAGGCCATGGTGCGGGCGATGAAGCCGGGGTCGGTGATAGTGGACCTGGCTGCGGCCACCGGGGGCAACTGTGAGCTGACCCGGGACGGCGAGGAGGTCGACGTCGCCGGCGTGCGTGTCATCGGGGCCTCCGACCTTCCCGCGGGCATGCCCACCCACGCCAGCCTGCTCTACTCGCGCAACGTCAGTTCCTTCATGAAGCTGCTGGTCAAAGAAGGTCAACTGGCTCCGGACACCAGCGACGAGATCATCGACAAGAGCGCGGTGACCATGGCCGGCACCATCCACCATGAGCCCACCCGCAGCGCACTGGAGGGAGCGCAGGCATGATCACCGACGTCATCGACCTACTGGTCATCTTCGTGCTGGCGGTGTTCGTCGGCTTCGAGGTGATCTCCAAGGTGCCGAGCATCCTGCACACGCCGCTCATGTCGGGGAGCAACGCCATACACGGGGTGATCCTCGTCGGTGCAATGGCAATAGCCAGCCAGGCGCACGGCTCGCTGCAGATGTCGCTGGCCTTCGTGGCCGTCTTCCTCTCCACCCTCAATATCGTCGGCGGCGTGGTGGTGACCGACCGCATGCTCGACATGTTCAAGGCCCGCCAGCAGCCCAAAGCCGGTCAGGGAACCGGACAGGACGGCAACAAGAAGTGACCGCAGCCATACAGATCAGTTACGACGGCCGCACTGCGGTCTACCTTTTCGCAGCCGTCTGCTTCGTCCTCGCCCTCAAGGCCCTCAGCTCGCCCCGCAACGCCCGTTACGGCAACCTGGTCGGTGTCGCCGGCATGGTAGTGGCCATCGTGGTCACGTTCCTGGTGCAGGACCCGGGGCACGACTGGGTGATCGGGGCGGGCATGGGTGCCGGGGCCCTGGTGGCCGTCCCGGCGGCCCGCAAGGTCCCCATGACTGGTATGCCCCAGATGGTGGCCATCTTCAACGGCGTGGGCGGCGGCGCGGCGGCGGTCATCTCGCTGTCGGACTACCTGCAGCGCCTGTCGAGCGGGGTGCCGGCGCAAAAGGGCGTGGAGGTGCTCTTCGCCCTGGTGGTGGGGTGCCTGTCCTTCTCGGGCAGCATGCTCGCCTTCGCCAAGCTGCAGGAACTGATGACCGGCCGGCCGGTCATGTACCCCGGTCAGCAGGTGGTGAACGCCATCCTGGCCCTGGCCGTGGTGGCCCTGGGCGTGATCACCGTCGTCAGCCCGCACCTGTGGGCAGTCCTCGCTCTCGGTGTCGTGGCACTGGCCCTGGGGGCCGGTGTGGTCCTGCCTGTGGGCGGCGCGGACACCCCCGTGCTCATCTCGCTGTTGAACAGCTTCACGGGCCTGGCGGTGGCGGCGGACGGTTTCGTGCTCAGCAACATGATCCTTGTCGTCGCAGGCACGCTCGTGGGTGCATCGGGTGCACTGCTCACCAAGATGATGAGCGATGCCATGGGCCGTTCGCTCCCGAACATCATCCTGGGAGGCTTCGGGGCGGCACCTGCGGCCTCCGACGACGGGGCGGCCGGGGCCGACGGCCGCAGTGTGCGCAGCGGCGAAGCCGGTGACATCGGCACGCTGCTGGCCTACTCCCGCAAGGTGATGATCGTCCCCGGGTACGGTCTCGCCGTGGCGCAGGCCCAGCACGTGGCTGTCGAGCTGGCGCACGCCCTGGAATCGCGCGGCGTGGAGGTGGCCTACGCCATCCATCCGGTGGCGGGCCGTATGCCCGGCCACATGAACGTCCTGCTCGCGGAGGCCGATGCTCCCTACGAGACACTGGTCGAGATGGAGCAGGCAAACGACGAGTTCCCTTCGACGGACGTGGCACTTGTGGTGGGGGCGAACGACGTGGTCAACCCGGCGGCGCGGGACAACCCGGGGAGCCCGATCTACGGCATGCCGATCCTCAACGTGGACAGGGCGGCGAACGTCGTGTTCCTGAAGCGCAGCATGCGCCCGGGGTTCTCCGGGATCGACAACGCACTGCTCTACGACCCCAAGACCGTGCTCCTGTTCGGGGATGCCAAGGAGTCCCTGACCAAGCTCCTGTCTGCCGTCAAAGCGAGCTGACACAGGCGCCGGTGAGCGCGGCGCCAGGGTGGCGCCCGGCGCCCCCCGGTGGTCTCGGTAGACTCGATGGTCGTGCGCGGTATGTGGTTCAGCCGCAGGGCGTTCCTCCTGCACTTCCTCCTGGTGACCGTGGCCCCTGCCTGTCTGTTCGCCGGGTGGTGGCAGGTGCACCGTGCCCTGAACGGCAACCTGCTGAGCTACTTTTATTCCGTCGAGTGGCCGATCTTCTCGCTCCTGGCGGTGGTGGCCTGGTGGCAGCTCGTGCACGACCAGCCTGTACCGACCGGGGCCGAGCAAGCTCCGGTCAGGGAGCGGCGTTCGTTCCTGCACCGGGACGACGAGGTGCCCTCGCCGCCCCTGGTCTGGGACAAGTCGCTGGAGACCCCCGAGCTGGCGGCTTACAACGCCTACCTGCAGTCGCTGGCTGCAGGACGGGCACGCAAGAGCTGGGGTAACCCCCGTGGGCTCCCGGCGGCGGTCGACGTCGAGGGGGCCAAGTGAGCCTCCCCTTCGGGCGCTCGGCCCCTCTCGGGGGCACGGGAGGTTCCCTGACCCGCTACCGGGTCATGGCCATCGTGGTGGGTATCGGGCTCGCCACGGTGTGCTTCGTGGGCATCCCCCTCCAGTTGGTGGGCAACAACAAGTGGCCGTGGACGAGCGTGGTGGTCATCGTGGGCACCGCACACGGGTTCTTCTACATCGTCTACCTGCTGACCTGCCTGGACCTGGCAGGCAGGGCGAGGTTCCGGCCGCTCCAGCTGTTGGGGATGGTCTGTGCAGGCCTCCTGCCGTTGCTCGCGTTCTACATGGAGCGCAAGGTCGTGGCCAGGGTCCGTGCTCAGCTGGCCATGGGCGCCGATGCGCCCGTAGCGCCCGCCTCGGTGGTGTGGGCGGCGGTGTCGCGCAAGCCGAAGGAACCTCAGCCCTGAGCACCGGGCCGGCGGGCCCGGCTGGCCGGCGGCGGGCGCCGTTCGGTACCTGGGAGTCGCCCGTAGGGCCCGAGGCTCTGGTCGCAGGAGCCCTGGGCCTCGGCTTCCCACGTGCCCGGGGCACGGGGGTGGTGTGGCAGGAGGCGCGGCCGGAGGAGGGGGGCCGGGTTGCCCTGGTGGCGGCCGAGGTGCGCTCCGGTGGCCTGGTGGGCGAGCGGGAGCTCCTGCCAGCCGGTGCCTCCGCCCGCACGGGCGTGCACGAGTACGGCGGCAGGGCCTGGGCGTTGACCCCTCCGGGCGACCTGGTGAGCTCGTTCGGTTCGGACCAGCGGCTCTGGTCGGTACGGGCGGACCGGTCCGGTCCCGTGCCCTTGACGCCCGAGCCGGTGCCGGCCCGGTCGGTGCGCTTCGCCTGCCCCTGTGCCCACCCGGACGGTCAGTGGGCCGTTGCCGTGCGGGAGCGCCACCTGGCGGCGAGCGTGGTCAACGACCTGGTGGCTGTACCCCTCCCGGGAGGTGGCGAGCCGACCGTGCTGGCGACAGGCCATGACTTCTACTCGTCCCCGACCTTTTCTCCCGACGGGGCGCGGCTGGCGTTCGTCTGCTGGGACCAGCCGCACATGCCGTGGGACGCCACGCAACTGGTCGTGGGCGAGTTTGCCGACGGGAGCCTGAGGGACCTGCGCACGGTGGCCGGGGGGGCATCGGGCAGGGCTGAGTCCGTCCTGCAGCCTTCGTGGTCGCCCGAGGGTGAGCTCTGCTACGTGTCGGACCGCACCGGTTGGTGGAACCTGTACCTCCAGGACCGGCCCCTCGCCCCCATGGAGGCCGAGTTCGCCGGGCCCGCTTGGGCCTTCGGCGACTCCGACCACGCCTGGTTGGAGGACGGTCGGCTCGTGGCCACCTGGTCCGCACGGGGCCGCTCGTACCTGGGGCTGGTGGAGGAGGGCAGGGCCCGGCCGTTCGAGCTGGAGGAGACCCAGTTCAGCCACCTGAGCCCGGTAGGCGCCGGGTGGCCGTTGGGCCCCGGGGTGCTCGCAGTGTCGGGCGGGCCACGGGCCCCCCGTCGCTTGGCGCACTTCGGCCCCGAGGGACAGGTGACCACCCTCAAGTGGTCGGCCCCCAGGGCCCTGGCCGACGAGTGGGTGTCGTTGGGACGTCACTTCAGCTTCCCCACCACGGGTGGGGCTACCGCCCACGCCGTCTTCTACCCGCCGACCAACCCGCTGTTCGAGGGGCCCGTCGACCAGGCGCCCCCCCTCGTGCTCACCAGTCACGGCGGCCCCACCGGAGCCAGCTCCAGTGCCCTGGAGCTCCGGGCCCAGTACTGGACCACCCGGGGTTTTGCCGTCGTGGACGTCGACTACCGGGGGAGCACGGGCTACGGCCGGGCCTACAGGGACGCCCTCGAGGGGGGTTGGGGGGTGCTGGACGTGGACGACTGCCTGGCTGCGGTCGCAGCGGTCGGCAAGGCGGGTTGGGCCGACGTGGCGCGGGCCCTGGCCCGTGGGTCGAGTGCGAGCGGGCTCACGGTCCTGGCGGTGCTGGCCCGGGGCGGTGCGGCTGCGGGAGCGGTGCGCTACCCGGTGTGCGACCTGGCCACTCTCGTGGACGGGGCGCCGAAGTTCGAGAGCGGCTACCTGAGCAGGCTGGTGCCCACCTCTGCAGCCGCGCAGCGCTCACCCCTGGGCCTGGCCGCCTCGGTGCACGTACCGGTTCTCATCCTGCACGGGCTGCAGGACAGCGTCGTGCCGGCGGCCCAGAGCGTCGCCATGGCGGCCGAGCTGCGCCGGGCCGGTAACCCTGCAGCCCTGGTCCTGCTGGACGGGGAGGGCCACGGCTTCCGCCAGTCCTGGGCGCTGGTGCGGGCACAGGAGCTGGAGCTTGCTTTCTACCTGGAGACCCTGGGCCTGGCAGGCCCCGGCGACCGGACGCCTAGCGCGCTGGCCGAGCTGGCAGCGGCCCGGGGCCCCGACGGCGTCACCTGGTCCGGGCCGGCCGACGGCCAGGGCCAAGGGGGATAGGATCCTGCCGCAATGCCCGTGAGGTCCCCGGTCCCCTCGACCAGCGTCCTGGTCACAGGCGTCCACCTGGACTGGCTGAGCCTGCTGGCTCTGGCGTGCCAACTGGCTGCACTGGTGGCCTACCTGGCAGGGGTGCGCCGGCTGGCCGCTTGGGGACGCCCATGGCCGCGTTCGCAGACCGGTGCGTTCATCGCGGGGCTCTTTGTGGCCGCGTACGCTACGGCCGGCGGCTTGGCCCGTTTCCAGGCCGACAACGTCACGGCCCACGTCATCCAGTTGCTCCTCCTGTTCGATATCGCACCGCCACTGCTCGCCTTCGGTGCACCTCTGCGGCTCGCGGTGCAGGCTTCGGGCCGGAGGCAGGGCAGGGTGGTGGCGCTGGCCCGTAGCCGCGTTCTCTACCTGCTCACCCGTCCACTGGTGGCCTTCGGGCTGTACATGGCCAGCATCTGCGGCTACTTCCTCACCCCCGTCTACGGGCTGTCGGTCCGCCACCCGGTGCTGATGGGCTATGTGGAGCTCCACCTGCTCGCCGTGGGCGTGCTCATGTGGGCCGTCGTCGTCGCCCGCGACAGCCTGCCCGGACAGGCCTCGTACGCACTTCGCTTCGGCATGGTGCTGGCCGGTGTGCCCTTCTTCGCCCTCGTCGGCCTGACGCTGGGCAGTGCCGGCCGTCCCCTGGACGCAGCCCTGGACACCCTGGGCGACACCCGTTCCGGGGGCGACGCCCTGTGGGCGCTGGCTGAGCTCTTCGTCGTGGTGATGCTCGGCTACCTGTTCGTCGACTGGGCGCGCGAGGAGGAGAAGCGTGCCGTCAGGGCTGACCGCCAGTTGGACGCGGCTCTGGCTGCCGCTCGGGCGGCGAGCGGGGCAAGCCTGGCCGACGGCGGGGACGAGGGCACCCCGCCCTTTGCCCGGGACTGACAGCCATGCCCGGTCCAGGGGCAGGCCACGTGCCGCTGTCGTACGGGGGCGGCCCCCCTCGGAGCGGGCGGGGACGACGCGCTCAGAACTGCAGTGCGGTGAGCTCGGGGTACCACTGGAGCGAGCGTGACACGGCCTCTTGCCAGCGCTCCCGGTGGTCCCGGGGCCCTGGTCCCACCACCCGGCGGGGCCGCACCACGGCCAGGATGTCGTCGTAACCGGACCAGGTCCCGGTGGCCATGCCGGCCAGGTAGGCCGCACCGGCCGAGGTGGCCTCGAGCTCGGCCGAGACGTGCAGCGGGATCTGGCAGGCATCAGCCAGTTCCTGCAGGAAGACGGGGTTGGCCGTCATGCCACCGTCCACCCGCAGCACGCCCACGTGGCGTCCCGAGTCGGCCTCGGCTGCGGCCAACAGGTCGGCACCGCGCTGGGCGACACCTCTCAGGACCGCCCTCACCATCTGCGGGCGGCCGGTCCCGGTGGTCATGCCGATGAACATCGAACGGGCGCCGAAGTCCCAGTGCGGGGTACCCACCCCGATCAGGGCGGGCACGAAGTGCACGTCGTCGGTGTCCTCGCACTGGGCGGCCACCTCCGCCGACTCGGCCGGCGACCCAAGCATGCCCAGGTCATGGGACAGCCACTGCAGGGCTGCGCCTGCGGAGAGCATCAGGGCCTCGACCCCCCAGGTCAGCTCGCCCCGGAGCCCCCAGGCCACGACGGGCATGCAGCCCTGCGGCCCTCGTCTGGAGGAGAGGCCGAAAGCCGGGGGCCCCTGTCCTATGTTCACGTCGAGGAAGGCGCCGGTGCCGAACGTGGCTTTGGCGTCACCGTCCCTGACGCAGCCCTGTCCCATCAGGGACGCCTGCTGGTCTCCGACCAGGGCGCACAGAGGTGGCGCCCCGTCCAGGGCGGTGGCTTCGGCGACCACCTCCGAGGAGCCCACGATGCGGGGCAGGCAGCGCTCGGGCACCCGGAGCCGCTCCAGCCGGGAGGTGGACCAGGCGATGTCCGCCCTGCCGGCAAGGACGTCCTCGGTGGGCAGCAGGCCGCTCACGGCCGCGTTGCTGAGGTCGGTGACGTGAGCCCGGCCCTCCGTGAGCACCCAGGCCACCCAGGTGTCCACGGTGCCGAAGCGGAGGTCGCGGTGGCGGTCGGGGTCGAAGTTGTCCAGGAGCCACGCCAGTTTGGTGGCCGACTCGTTGGGGGCGAGCCGCAGGCCCTCGCCCTGCAGCTCGAGGCAGGTGCCCGCCGTACGCAGGTCCTGCCAGCTGAGGGCCGGGCCCACCGGTTCGCCCGTCGCCGCGTCCCAGAGCACCGTGGTGCCCCGCTGGTTGGTCACCCCCACCCCCTCCACCGGGCCGGCCTCACCCAGGCAGGCCCGGGCCGCTCCGAGAGCGGCGTCTGCCACTTGGCGGGCGTCCAGTTCCACCAGCCCCGGGTAGGGCCGTTCGGTGCCGAAGGCCGCCACCTGCCTGGCCGCTACCGTGCCGTCGGGCCGGAAGACGCTGGCCCGCACGGCACTGCTGCCTACGTCGACTACGAGGATGCTCATTGCTGGGCTCCTTTGCCAGACGGCGCAAATGGCGGCAAGGGAAGTGGCCGGCCCACCTGGCGCACGGGTGATGGGGCGCGGAGATCTCTCTCGGCGGCGCCGGTGCACTGTGTGGCGCACGAGGACGTTAGCGACTACGTCGCGGCGGGTTCAAGGGCCGGTAGACAATGGTCGGCGTCGGCACGGCGGTGCGAGCATGGCAGCGCGGGCCTCTCTTGTACGGTTGAGGCCGATGACCCCTCAACCAGTACCCAGTCCGGCCGGGGCGCCCGAGGGACCGCTCGGCCGAGCGAGCCTGGCCGACCTCGGTGGTTGGCCTGCGGTCCTGAGCAGGATCGCGGCCGGGGCGGACCTGAGCGGCGAAGAGGCGGCGGCTGCCATGCGGGAGGTGCTCGAGGGAGCCGCCACCCCGGCCCAGATGGCCGCTTACATGTTCGGCCTGCGCTGCAAGGGGGAGACGGTCCAGGAACTGGCCGGGATGCTCGAGGCGATGCTGGAGGTGGCGGAGCGGGTCCCGGTCCCGCTCTCGCTCGCCGAACGCCTGGTGGACACCTGCGGCACAGGAGGTGACCGGTCGGGCACGGTCAACATCTCCACCACGGCGGCCCTGGTGGTGGCTGGTACGGGCACGCCGGTGTGCAAGCACGGCGGGCGGGCGTCGTCTTCGCGCACCGGTTCGGCCGACGTCCTGGAGGCCCTGGACGTTGTGATCGCGCTGCCCCCCTCGGCCGTTGCCCGCTGCGTGCAGGAGGCCGGCATCGGCTTCTGCTTCGCCCCCCGTTACCACCCGGCCATGCGCCACGTCGGGCCGGCACGTGCCCAGCTGGGAGTGCCGACGGCCTTCAACCTCCTCGGCCCCCTGGCCAACCCCGGCCGCGCCCCGTACCAGTTGGTGGGCGTGGGGGACGGACGGGTGGCGGAGCGCCTGGCCAGGGTGCTCGCCCAGACGGGCGCCAAGCGCTCATGGGTCGTCCACGGCGACGACGGACTGGACGAGCTGTCCACCACCGGCCTGTCCCGGGTGGTGGAGTGGGACGCGGCGGGCGCAACGGTGCGCGAGCTCGTGGTCGACCCGGGCGAGCTCGGGCTCACCCCCGCCCGGCCCGAGGACCTGAGGGGGGGGGACGCTGCCCACAACGCGCAGGCGGTCCTGCGCGTGCTGGGGGGTGAGCCCGGCCCGCAGCGGGACATAGTCCTGCTCAATGCTGCCGCGGCGCTGGTAGTGGCCGGGACCGTTCCCGACCTCCTCCAGGGCCTGGAGCAGGCGGCGGCGGCTGTCGACAGCGGGCGGGCCATGGCCTGCCTGGACCGCTTGCGTGAGGTATCGATCGCAGAAGCAGGGCCGCCGCCGGCCTGAGCCCCGACGCTCTCGCCCCCTGGTGCCAGTAGATTTGTCACGTGAGAGGGGGCCAGATCGTGGAGGCCGCCGGCGCTGCCCTCCTGGCCGCCCTGCTGTTCGCCTTGGGGAGCGCCCTCCAGCACCGCAGCACCGAGGCGGCCCGCCTGACGGGCGCCGGGTGGGGCCAGGTGGTGGGCTTCTTCCGCTCCGTGGCCCACCACCCGGCCTGGGTACTGGCGATGGCCGTCGAGGGTGTAGGGGTGAGCCTGCACGCGGTGGCGCTGCACATCGGCACTCTGGTCCTCGTGCAGCCCGTCCTGGTGACGACCATCGTCTTCGCCTTGGCGCTGCGCCGGCGCATGGACAGGGGCCGGGTGGCCGGCCCCGAGCTCGGCTGGGCGGCGGTCCTCACCGCGGGCCTGGTGGTGTTCCTGGTGATGGCAACGCCTGCCCACAGCTCGACCAGCAAGGCCGACCTGTGGCCGGCCGTGGTCGTGTCGGTGCTCAGCGGCGTCGTGGTGCTGGTGACGGCGGTGGTGAGCCGCTTCACCAACGGGGCCGCCCGGGCCATGTTGCTCGGCACGGGGGCCGGGGTCACCTTCGCCGACGCGGCGGCCCTGATCAAGACCACGGGCAACGTGCTGGTGGCCCACGGCTTCGCCGGCATGTTCACCAGCTGGGCCTTCTGGGCCATGCTCGTGGTGGGGGGCGTCGGCATGGTGCTCAACCAACTCGCCTTCCAGGCCGGCCCGCTATCTGCCAGCCTTCCCGCCATACAGACCGTCGACCCCATAATGAGCGTGGTCCTCGGGGTGGCCGTGTACGACGAGCAGTTGCGCAGGGGCGCCCTGCCTCTGAGCGTCGAGGTCCTGGGGCTGGCAGCCACGCTCCTGGCCACGGCTGTCCTGGCCCGGGTATCGGGTGCTCAGGCCGGGGTGCCCGGTGACGCCTCCCTGCCCGACCCGTCGGCGCGGCTGTTGGGCACGGCACCGAGCTCGGAGAAAGCGTCCTCCATGGCCGAGATGCGCTGGTCGAGCGTGAGCTCCGAGACGCCGCCCCCGTAGGGGGAGCCCGAGCGCCGGGCCGCGAGCTGTTGGACGCGGTGTGCCGATGATTCGAGCGCCCTGGCCCGGCTGTCGAGGTCGCTCAGCGCCCGCGCCCGGGGCAGGCCGCGGGTCAGGGCGTGGGCGGCCAGGAGCTCCCTGTCGAGGGCCACGGCCCGGGAGATGACCTCGTCTGCCAGCTCGGATATTGCGTCATGGGCGACAGGGCGCCTGCGCCTCAGGTGGGGCCGTGAGGCGCCGGGGGAGGCCACCGGCTGGGTGAGCTGGCATATGTAACGAAGGCGCCGATGGACGACGGCGGCGGCACCGGGGCTCCAGAGCCACCACAGGGGCGGGTTCGCTGCGAAACGGCCGGGGAGCACCCGGTTGGCGCGACGGAGCGAACCTGCAGCCATGGCTGCCGCAGTGCCCATGAGCGCCACCGGCACAACCAGCACGACAACGAGCAGGACCAGCCAGTCGGTCACATGACAATGCTACGGCGCCGGGTGGGGACCGGTGACGGGCCAGCGGTCAGGAGGCCCCGATCTCCCACATGGCCTCCAGGTCGTGGCGGCTGTAGGACTGGAACGCCACCAGGGTCCTGGTGTCGGTGACGCCTTCCAGCATGTGCAGACGGCGGGTGACGATCTCGGCCAGGTCCTCTATGCGCCGGGCCCTGACGACGGCGACTATGTCGGCGTGGCCCGCCACCGAGTACGCCTCGGCCACCCCCTCAACCTCGGCCACCCGGCTGGCCAGGTCCGCCACCCGGGCCGGCTCGGCGTCTATCAGGACGAACGCTGTCACCATTGGGCCTACGGTACAGCCTGCCCCGGGGCCCGGGGGGCGAGGGCGGCCCGCTCCCCCCGCCGCGGTCGCCGGACCGGTCGGTTCAGGCCAACCGGGCGGCGCCGGCGGACGGCGTCACCTCGTACACCTCGGGTTCTGCGAAGCCGGCCCGGGCAAAAGCCTCCCGTACCGGGCCGGCCAGATCCGTGGCCGGGGCACCGGCGCAGATCGCCGACCCTCCCATACCGGCCCCGGTCAAGCGGGCCCCGCCGGCGCCGTGCGCCATCGCTGTCTCCACGGCCAGGTCGAGCTCCGGGCAGGAAACCTCGTAGTCGTCCCTCAGCGAGGCGTGGGAGGCGACCATGAGGTCGCCGATGGGCTGCCCATGGGCCAGTCGCTGCGCGGCCTCGGCTACGCGGCGGTCCTCGCTCACGACATGCCGGGCGCGTTTGAGGACCTCGCCCTCGAGGTGGCCGGCGAGCTGGTCCAGGCTGGCGGCAGCCAGGTGGTCGACACCGAGGAGCTGGGCTGCCCGTTGACAGGTGGCGAGCCGGTTGGCATAGGTCCCGTCCGAGTTGGAGTGCTCGACCCGGGTGTTGACCACGACCAGTGGGCCGATGGCAAGGGGGACGCGCTGGGTGGCCATGGTGGCGAAGTCGATGACCACCCCGTGGCCTTCACCTGCCTCCAGCACCGCCGTCTGGTCCAGCAGCCCGCAGGGGGCCCCGGCAAAGCGCGACTCCGCCTCCTGGGCTGCCAGTGCGATCTCCCGGCGCCCCTGGCCCGTGCCCAGCAGGCCCGTGCCGGCCAGGTCGTCCACGGCCAAGGCCACGGCGACGGTCAGGGCGGCACTGGAGGACAGGCCGCTACCCGGTGGGACGGTCGAGGTCACCAGCAGCTCCAGGCCGGTCAGGTGTGCACCACGGGCTTGCATGGCCCGCACCGTCCCCAGGGGGTACCGGGCCCAGTGCTCGAACTCGGAGGGCGCCCAGGAGGCGCTTTCGGCCAGCAGGGCGGCAGCCGGCGAGCCCACCTGGAGCGAGGCGACGCGGACCATGCCCCCCGGTACCGCCCGGGCGGCGACGAACGTCGCCTGGTCGATGGCGAAGGGCAGGGCGAGCCCCCCGTTGTAGTCGGTGTGGTCCCCGATGAGGTTCACCCGCCCCGGTGCCCTCCAGATGCCCGAGGGCGGCCCTCCATAGGTGGAAGCGAACTGCTCGGCCAGGCGTGGCACCACCCGGTCCGTACCGTGCGCCGCGGCTGTCGCAGTGCCGGCGCCGGCAGTCTCAGGGTCGGTGCGGGTCACCCGCCCATTCTTGCACCCGCCTGCACATGGCCTCAGGCCTCCGCACGGCTGTCGGCCGCTGCACCCGGCAGGCCGCCGCCCGCCACGCGCGCCAGGAGGTCGAGCAACGCCTCCCGGCCGGTCGGGCCGAGCGCCGCGGTGAAGCGGTCCGATGCCGCCTCGACGACCGGGCGGGCCCTCGCATGCAGGGCACGGCCCTCCTCGGTGAGCTCGAGGCGGTACCGGCGGCGGTCATCCACGCTACGGGCCCGCGCCAGCAGGCCGCCCGCCTCGAGCTGGTCGACGAGCTCCACGGTCGCCGCCGGGCCGATCGACATCCACTCGCCGAGGCGCGCCTGGGAGCAGGGCTCGTCCTCCAGGATGGCGAGCACGACGAAGGACCGCACGCTCAGCCCGAACACCTCGAGCACCTGGTCGCCGAAGCGCTCCAGCTCATGGTGAAGTGAGATCAGGTGCCACATCAGCGAACCACTGAGCGGCGCCGGGACGGGGGGGCGGTGCGCCGCGTCCAGTGCGCTGAGCAGGCCGAGCAGGCGGGCACGCTCCGCCTCGTCGAGCGGCGCGAGCAGTGCCGTCTCCACGGCGCCAGCCCATGCGAGCAGCACCGCGGCTCGCCGCCACCCCGCCGCGGTGACCTCGAGCGCGTAGCGGCGGCGGTCCCCAGGGTCGCGGCTGCGCACGACCGCGCCCTCGCGCTCGAGCTCGTCGATGACCTTCACCATGACCGAGCGGTTTATGCCCAACCGCCCGGCCACCTCGTGCTGGGAGCACGCGCCGAGCTGTCCGAGGAGCACCAGGACCGCGAGCTCCTTCAGCTGGCTCCGGTCGCTCCCCCCACAGCAGGCCCCCAATGCCGCCTGCTGCCTGGCGCTCGCCTCTCCGGCCACGCCACGGATGCGCCGCAGGAGGTAGCCGAGGTAGCTCGCCACCTCGCTGCGGCCGAGCAGCGGCACGGGCACCTCCTTCTCCGCCTCGAGCATCACCTCGCCAGGCTAGTGCCCCTTCGCCGGCCATACCATCATCTGGCTGAACCATTCGGCAGGTTGACTATACGGTCAGAGGCTCGTTAGGCTCGCGGGGGACAGTCCGGCGTGGGAGAAGGTGGGACGATGAACCGCAAGTGGTGGACCCTCGGCGCTGTGTGCGTCGGCATCTTCATGTTGCTGCTCGACATCACCATCGTCAACGTCGCGCTCCCCGATATCGCCCGCGACTTCCACGCCAACCTCGCTGACCTGCAGTGGGTGATCGACGCCTACGCCCTGTCGCTGGCGGCGCTGCTGCTCACCTCGGGATCGCTCGCCGACCTGTTCGGCCGGCGGCGGCTGTTCGCCGTCGGGATCGTGGTCTTCACGGTCGGCTCCGCCCTGTGCGGGGTCTCGACCGGCCCGGTGTTCATCATCGCGGCGCGCGCCTTCCAGGGCATCGGGGGCGCGATCATGTTCGCCACCTCGCTGGCGCTGTTGGCGAGCGCCTTTCACGGCAGGGAGCGCGGCACCGCCTTCGGCATCTACGGTGCGGTCACCGGTGTCGCCGTGGCGGTCGGGCCTGTCCTCGGCGGGGTGCTCACGAGCGGCATCTCATGGCGTTGGATCTTCTACGTCAACATCCCGATCGGCATCGTTGCCCTGGCGATCACGCTCTGGCGGGTCGACGAGTCGAAGAACCCCCACGCCAAGCGACCGGACCTGCTCGGGTTCCTGACCTTCTCGGCGGCGCTAGGCGCGCTCGTCTACGGTTTGATCGAGAGCTCGACCACCGGCTGGTCCTCGGCGCACGTCGTCGTCCCGCTCATCTGTGCAGGGGCCCTTCTCGTCGCGTTCATCGCAGTCGAGCACTTCCAGTCCTCTCCGATGCTCGACTTCTCGCTGCTGCGCAAGCCCACCTTCACCGGCGGCCTGATCGCCGCGTTCGGGATAAACGCGTCGGTGTTCGCCCTCATCACATACCTTGTCCTGTACCTGCAGGACTCGCTCGGGCTGTCGGCCGTGGCGACCGGCGTGCGCTTCCTGTTGCTCACCGGTGCGATCTTCGTCACCGCCGCGGTCGCCGGTCGCCTCACCGCCCACGTGCCCGTCAAGTGGCTCATCGCCCCGGGCTTCGTGGTCGCCGGGACCGGCGTCGTGCTGATGACCGGGCTCGGCCCTACCTCCAGCTGGACGCACCTCATCCCCGGTTTCGTGGTCTCCGGTGTCGGCATCGGGCTCGTCAACGTGCCGCTCGCCTCGACGGCGGTCGGTGTGGTGGAACCGGCACGCTCGGGCCTGGCCTCGGGCATCAACTCGACGTTGCGCCAGGTCGGCACGGCGACCGGGATAGCCGCGCTCGGTTCGATCTTCTCGGCCAAGGTCGCCGCCACCGTGCGCTCGCAGCTCGCCACGACCCCGCTGCACCACTTTGCCTCGTCGATCGCCACGGCCATCACGAGCGGGGCAGGGACAGGCCAGGGAGGCCACGTGCTGCGCGGCCGGGACGCCGCGCTGGTCAGCTACGCGGCGCGCTCCGGCTTCGTGCACGGCCTGAACGACATCCTGTGGGTGGGTGCCGCCGTTGCCTTCGCCAGTGCTGTCCTCTGCCTCCTACTGATCCGCCAGCGCGACTTCGTGAGCTCGCACGCCGGCGGCGGTGCAACGGCGCCGGTGCCGGGCAGCGAGCCGCTCGCCGCAGCACACTGACGCCCGACAGCACCCGGGGCCCGACAGCACCCGGGGCCGCGGGCTGCGCCTGTACCCGGTCTGCGCTGGGGCCAGGCCAACAGAGCTCAGCGGGGAGCGCGGTGCGCCCGCGGCGAGGGTGCCCCGTCCGAGCGCTCCCGGCGTACCGTGGCCCGGCGGCCCTTGATCGTCACCCCGCGCAGCGCAGCGACGATCTGGTCGGCGACGGCCTCGGGCACCTCGACGAGCGAGAAGCGGTCGGTGATCTCGATCGCACCGATCTCCCGGCCGCGCACCGGGGCCTCCCCGGTGATCGCCCCCACGAGGTCCTGGGGGCGGACGCCGGCGCTGCGGCCGAGCCCGACGAACAGTCGCGTCATGCCGGCCGACGGTGCACGCCCCCGCCCCTGAGCCCGTGGGGGGCGGGCTCCGCCCCCGTAGCGCTCGTCGGCTGGGGCGAGGTCGGGGATCTCCTCCTCTTCGGCCGATGCCGCGCCGCTCGCTTCGTGGGCCAGCTTGACGGCGGCGAGAGCGATGCTCATCAGGTCGAACTGGTCGCTCAGGGACTCGACGACGACCCGGAACCCATCGAGGTCGTCCCCGAGAAGGCTCTCCTCCAGCCCGGCGCGGGTGAGCTCGAGGCGCCGGGCGCGCAGGTCGGCGACGGTAGGGATCTGTTCGATAGCGATCTTGTGCTTGGTCACGCGCTCGATCGTCTTGAGCATCCGGTGCTCGCGCGGCTCGGCGAGGGTGATCGCGACCCCTTCCCTCCCGGCGCGCCCGACCCGTCCGATGCGGTGGACGTAGGTGTCGGGGGACGCCGGGACGTCGTAGTTGACGACGTGGGTCAGCTGCTTGATGTCGAGGCCACGGGCGGCAACGTCCGTGGCGACGATGAGGTCGGCGGTGCCGCTGCGCAAGCGGCCCATCACCCGGTCCCGCTGCTCCTGGTTCATCCCGCCGTGCAGCGCCTCGCCGCGGTACCCTCGGCCGTTGAGGCTCTCGGTGAGCTGGTCGACCTCGTCGCGGGTGCGGCAGAAGACGAGGGCCGCGTTCGGTGCCTCGACGTCGAGGAGCCGGCCGAGCGCCGCCGGCTTGTTCGCCCGGGAGACGATGTAGGCCTGTTGGCGCACCGCCGGCGCCTCCCCGGGTTCCCGCCGCTCGTTGTCCGTTGTGACGCGGACCGGGTCGCGCAGGTGCCGACGGA
Organism: Actinomycetes bacterium; assembly: GCA_021850325.1. Lineage (GTDB taxonomy): Bacteria > Actinomycetota > Acidimicrobiia > Acidimicrobiales > Palsa-688 > JAJZMF01. The sequence goes on along the minus strand of JAJZMF010000020.1, from coordinate 165,276 downwards.
CGATCTTGTCGACGCGCGGCGCCAGGGTGGCGGAGAAGAGCACGGTCTGCCGCTCGCCGGGGAGCGCGTCGAGGATCGTCTCGATGTCCTCGGCGAAGCCCATGTCGAGCATCTCGTCGGCCTCATCGAGCACCACGACCTCGATGTCATCGAAACGGAGGGTCCCCCGGCCGAGGTGGTCGAGGGCGCGTCCGGGAGTCGCCACCACCACATCGACGCCGCGCTCGAGGGCGCGTACCTGGCGCGGGACCGGCTGGCCGCCGTAAACGGGCAGCACCCGCACCCCGAGGTTCCGCCCGTACTTGTGGACCGCCTCGGAGACCTGTACGGCGAGCTCGCGTGTCGGCACCAGTACCACGCCGAGAGGCGTGGTTGCCGAGCGGCCCTCGGGCAGACGTTGAAGGAGCGGGAGCGCGAACGCCGCCGTCTTGCCTGTCCCCGTCGCCGCCTGACCGAGCACGTCGCGTCCCTCGAGCAGGCGCGGGATCGCCTCGCGCTGGATCGGTGTCGGCTCCTCATAGCCGAGCGCCGCGAGGGCGGCGACGAGCTCGGCACGCAGACCGAGCTCGGCGAAGCTCACTGCTTCTGCGCTCGGGTTCACCGGGCCAGCCTGTTCGGCGCGGTCTCCGCCGGTGCCCACAGGGACTGCGCCCGGGGCGGTCGTTGCTCAAAGGTCACCCGACGACCGTACTGCACCCTGGTCGTGACCCTGCCCGGGAGCGGGCCTCAGCCGAAGGGCATGCCCGGGGTCTGGGACTCCTGTCCCTCGGGCCCGATCAGGTAGGCCTCGTAGCCCGGGAGAGCGGCGATCCTGTCCAGGACCGTAGCGCCGCCCACCGCCAGAGCTGTGGCCAGTGCGTCGGCCAGGGCCAGGGACGGGCCGGTCACGGTGGCCGAGGCCGCCGCCACCGCCGGCCGCCCGGTACGGGGGTCGACGAGGTGGGGACCGCGTTGGTAGGTGCCCGAGGTGGCCACGGCACCGGAAGCGACCTCCAGGACACAGGCAAGCCCCTCGGGGCGCCACGGGTGCTGCACCCCGATCCTCCAGGCTGCCCCTTGCGGGGGTGGGCCGAAGACCGTGAGGTCGCCTCCACCGTTGACCATCCCCGCCCGCCAGCCCTCCGCCTGCAGGAGGCTGGCTGCCGCTTCGACCGACCACCCTTTGACCAGGCCGGTGGGGTCGGTGCCACCGGGCATGGACCACGGGTCGAACCAGCCGCCCGACAGCCGCTTGGCCTGCTCGCACAGCGCCATGACCTCTCCCACCTCGGGTGGGAGCGACTCGGCCGCCAGCTCACCCCGGCGCCAGCGGCTCACGGGGCTGTCGGGTTGCCAGGTGCTGAACACCTCCTCCACCCGGTGCAGCCCTTCACAGGCCTTCTCGAGCGCCGAGTGCAAGCTGCCCGGTGCTCCTTCACCCGGGTAGAGGTGGAAGGACACCGCCGTCCCCATCACGTGCTCGACGTGGACGACGGGCCTCGTCGTCAAGGGACGTGCAGGTGGTCGAGAGCCGACTGGGCCGAGATCAGGTACGCCTCGCTCGTGTAGGTGGCGCCTGAGACCCCGTTCACCCGCGCCGTCTGGGCCGAGAGCACCTCCTGGCGCAGCATGGGCACCACCTGCTGGGCCAACATCTGGGAGTAGGACTCGGCCGTCTGGAGGTTGGCCAGGGAGATGTCGGTTATCCGCTTGCCGTCCACGGTTACCTTGACCGAGAGGACGCCGTAACCGTACTGCTCGGCCGTGCCCACGGCACTGTGGACACCTCCCGGCACCGTGGTGGAGGGGGCGGGCGGCCCGGCGGCAGCCCGGGAGGCACCGGCCGCGGCCCCCCCGCCTGCCGGCGCTGCGGGCACCGTGGTGGCGGCCGGGGCGGCGGCACGCTTCAGGGCGCTGGACAGCGCGTTGCGCGCTGTCGCCGTGTGCATCCCGAGCACGACGCCGAAACCGGCGACGGTGGAAACGGTGGCTGTGATGGCTCTCTTCATGGTCTTCGCCGTCTCTCCTGGCTCAGGGCAGCTCGTAGGCCTCGTAGTGCACCGCCTCGGCGGGTACCCCCATGCGGCCCACCATCGTGACGACGCTCTTCACGAACCCCTCGGGCCCGGAGATGTAGATGTCACGCTTGCGGAGGTCCGGCACCAGCTGCGCGAGGCGCTCCAGGCGTACCGCGTTCCGGTCGCCCACCAGCTCGTGGACCGTGCCCTTGCGGCGGGACGCCAGCTCGGCCACCTCGGCCGCCAGGACGAGGTCACGCTCGCTCGTGGCCCGGAGCACCACGACCGGCTCGGCACTGACCGGGAGGTCCTCCAGCAGCGCCCGGGCTGCCGTGACCCCTATCCCGCCGGCGATCAGCAGTGCCTTCCTCCGCTTACGGGCGTGGGCGGTGAACACGCCGTAGGGGCCTTCTATTGCGACCTTGGTCCCCGGGCGCAGCTCGGCGAGGGACTGCGAGAAGTCGCCCAGGCCCTTGACCGTGAGGCGCAGGAAGGGCGGCGTCGGCTTGGCCGACATGGTGAAGGGGTGCGCCTGCCACCACATGCCCCGGGCCAGGAAGCGCCACTCGAAGAACTGCCCACCGGAAACGGCGAGCTTGTCGAGGTTGCGGCCCCGGCATATCACCGAGACGACGTCGTGAGACTCCCGCCGCACCTCCACCACCTCGAGCCCGTGGCGCAGCGTGCGCACGACCGGGAGCCCGAAGCGGTAGGCCAGGACGAGCCCGGCCGTGGCGAGCCAGTACAGGACCCAGAGCAGGCGGGCCAGCGGGTGCCCGACGAATGACGGGCCGAGGGCGATCACGTGGGCGAAGGACAGAGCCAGGGCGAGGTACATGCCCAGGTGGAAAGCCCACCAACGCTCCCTGCTGACCCTCTTGCGGATGGCCTTCACCGAGACGAGGGCGATCAGCATCATCAGGCCGAAACCGACGGTGGCCTCTAGCATCCAGGGGAAGGTCCCCACCAGGGTGCCGAGCTCGTGCATGGTGCCGGTGTGGGCGGCCTGGGCGTAGGCGATCACCAGGAGGACGGCATGGGCTGCGATGAGCGAGACGGGCCACGCCGCGAGGCGGCGGTGCCAGCGCACCAGGCCGTCCTGTCCGAGGGCCCTCTCCACCCAGGGCACGCGGGAGACCAGGAGGACCATTACCAGGGCGAGGTAGGTGCCCACGAGGCCGGTCAGGCCGCCGAGGAACATGGCCACGCCTCCCGCTGCATGCAGTTCGGAGGACGTCTCCGTGGTCACCGCAGAGGCGATGGTGGCCCCCAGGCCTGCTCCCACCACGACCAGGCTGGCCGTGAGGGCCCAGGGCAGGGGGGCTGGCGCGGGGGGGCTGGTCCCGGCGGTCGCGGACCTCCCGCCGCTACCGGTCCGGGGCAGAGCTGATGTGGTCGTGGCTGTCATCTCGGCCTGTCTGGTCCCTTCATCGACCTGGGGCGGCACCGGCGGACGGGTGCTCCGGGTGCCCATGCCCACGTTAAGGGCAGCCCGGCCCGGGGCGGCCCAGCGCTCGGTAAAGGTTTGCTCAATTTCACCCGCCGCGGCCCCCTCCGCCGGTGGGCGGCTCTGCGATGGCACTATCGGTACGTGAGGGTCCTGGTTGTAGAGGACGACGATGGCATAGCCGACCCGCTCGTGGAGGGCCTGGAGCGCGAGGGCTTCGAGGTGACCCGGGTGGGCACCGGGGCCGCCGCTCTGGAGGCCGGCCCGGCCGACCTGGTGCTCCTGGACCTCCGCCTGCCCGACGTGGACGGCTACGACGTGTGCCGCGAGTTGCGGTCGCGCTCCTCGGTGCCCATCTTGGTGGTGAGCGCCCGGGGGACCGAGCTCGACCGGGTGCTCGGACTGGAGCTCGGGGCGGACGACTACCTGGTCAAGCCCTTCGGCTTCCGCGAGCTCGTGGCGCGTATCAGGGCCATCACACGACGTAGCCGGCCTGTTGCCGGTGCCCCGGCTGCCGTGGCCGCGGGCGGGCAGGTCGTGCCCGGCCTGGCTGCGCCCTCCGGCGGGGGGTGGGAGGCCCAGGCGGGGACGGGCGGCGCTGCCCCCGGCGGCGCCGTGGCCGTACCCCCCGGGGCACAGGACCTCGGAGGTCTCGTGATCGACCGGCGGGCACGACGGGTGTTCGTGGACGGCCGGGAGGTCGAGCTCTCGCCCAAGGAGTTCGACCTGCTGGCACTGCTGGCCGAAGACCCGGGGGCCGTGGTCACCAGGGAGGCCATCCTGGAGCAGGTCTGGGGGCCCCACTGGTACGGGCCGACCAAGACGGTCGACGTCCACGTGGCGACCCTGCGCCGCAAGCTCGGCCACCCCGAGTGGGTGGAGACGGTCCGCAGAGTCGGCCTGCGCCTGGGGGACACCGCTCCCGAGGTGGGCGCGGACCAGGTGCCGCCGGGGTGAGACGCCGGCTCGTCCTGTCGTACCTGTTCCTGGTGCTGGCCGTGCTCGTCGTCCTGGAGGTTCCCCTGGGGGTGCTGGCCGCGAGCCACGACAAGGCGACGATGGCGGCGCAGGCCGAGCGCGAGGCGACCGGCCTGTCGATCCTGGTGGCCGAGGACTTCGAGCAGCACATCGCCTCCCAGGTGCCGACGCTGGCGAGCCAGTACAGGTTGCGGACCGGAGGCGAGGTGATGGTCGTGCAGGCCCCGCACCGGGTACTGGCCGCAGCGGGCACCGACCGGGACGACGACTCGGCCGGACTGGACGGCCGGATGCTCGCCCGGGCCCTGCACGGGGAGGCGAGCAGCGCCTTCGAGGTGGACGAGGGCAGGGCCGTCGCCGTCGCCGCAGTGCCCATGTCGATCGAGGCCCAGTCGAGGGGAGCGGTGCTGCTCGACGTGCCGGCCGGATCGGCCGTGGCAACGGCCCGCGAGACCTGGCTCCTGCTCGGCGTGTTCGGGGCGGGCGTCATGGTCGTGGCGACCGTGGTCGCCGTGGCCCTGGCCCGGAGCGTGTCACGACCGCTCGCCCAGTTGGAGGAGGCCGTAGGGCGGCTGGGGCGAGGGGACCTGCAGGCCCGGGCGGCCGACGGTTCGGGGCCGCCCGAGGTGCGCTCGCTGGCCACGCAGTTCAACCGGATGGCCGCCCGGCTCACGGACCTGCTCGAGGCGCAGAACCGGTTCGTGGCCGACGCCTCCCACCAGCTGCGCTCACCCCTGACCGCGCTGCGCCTGCGCCTGGAGAACCTCGAGGCGGGGGAACAGGGCCGGGCCTCACAGGGCCTGGCGGCGGCCGGGCGTGAGCTGCAGAGGTTGTCGCGCCTGGTCGACGGGCTCCTGGTGCTCACCCAGTCGAGCAGCGAGCACCCCGGCACGGCACCTGTCGATGTCGGCCGGGTCATCGCCGAGCGGTGCGACGCCTGGTCCGCCCTGGCCGACGAGCGTGACGTCGGCCTGGTGCAGGGAGCGCTCCCCGACCGCCCGGCCGTCGCCGACCTGGTGCCCGGGGACCTGGACCAGATACTGGACAACCTGCTGGCCAACGCCCTGGACGCCTGCCCGCCCGGGGCGCGCATAGTGGTCAGGCTGGCCACCGAAGGCCCGGGCCTGGCCAACCTCCACGTCACAGACAGCGGTCCCGGTATGCCCTCCGAAGACCGCGAGCGGGCCTTCGAACGGTTCTGGCAGGGTGCGAGCAAGCCCGGCCCCGGTGCGCCGGCGACCGCAAAGGCCACGGGCGGACTGGGCCTGGCCATCGTCAAGGAACTGGCGGTGCGCAACAACCTGGAGGTGCAGTTGCTGGAGGCCCCCGGGGGCGGGTTGGACGCGGTGGTGCGAACGGTCCTCGTGGTGGAGGGGCCGAGGTCGTCCCGGACCGGGGAGCGTTCCCCGGGACGCCGGGCCGCCGCCGGGGCGCCCGGGCCTGCAGGCCCCGGCGACGCCTGAGCAAGCGGGACCGGAGGCCCCGGGCCCCTGGGGCGGGAGGGGCCGGGGGTTGGCCGTCGGTGCTCCGTGGCAGCCTGTCGCGCATGGCAAGCCTCACCATCGATTGCGGCACCTGTACGGCACGGGGCACCGACGCCTGCACGGACTGCGTGGTCACGTTCCTGTGCGACCGGGCGCCGGGTGCCGCCCTGGTGCTCGAGCCCCAGGAGCAGCATGCTCTCCGCCTGCTCGGAGGAGGGGGCCTGGTCCCGCCCCTGCGTCATGCCCGGGCAGAGGCCCGCGCTGTGGCCGTGGGCCGGCAGCCCCACCTCGGGCTGGTCCCGGCAGAGCGCTCAGCCTGAGGCCTCGGCTGGCCGGGGCCGGCCCACCAACGGCGCTCCTCGTGCGGGCGCGAGCGCAGGCAGTGACCTCCCGCCGGCCCGGCTGAGGACGAACCTGTCCGTCTGGCGGGAGGGCGCTATAAAGGGACGGCGGTGCGTCACATCCTCCTGACCAACGACTTCCCGCCCAAGGTGGGCGGTATCCAGTCGTACCTTTGGGAGCTGTGGAGGCGCCTGCCTCCCGACGACGTCCTCGTGTACACCTCGGCCTACAGCGGTGCCCGGCTGTGGGACGCCGAGCAGAAGTTCAAGGTGGTCCGGGCCCGGGAGCCGGTGCTCCTGCCTCAACCCCACCTGGCCCACAGGGTGAGAGCGCTGGCCAGGGAGTGGGGGGCCGGCGCGGTGGTCATCGACCCGGCCCTACCGCTGGGCCTCGTCGGGCCTTCGCTGGGCCTGCCTTACGCCGTCGTCCTGCACGGCGCAGAGGTGACGGTGCCGGGCCGTCTCCCGGTCAGCCGGCAGTTGATGGCCCGGGCGCTCTCCCGCGCGTCCTTGCTCATCGCGGCCGGTGGCTACCCCGAAGCCGAGGCCCGGCGGGCCATGGGCCAGCCTGTGGGCACTGCTGGTGCCGCCCCCGGCGTTCTCGCCCCCCCTGCGGTCCGGGTACCGCCCGGTGTGGACACCGCCCGGTTCCGGCCGCTGGCGCACATCGACAGAGCGGCCGCCCGGGCGCATTTCGGCCTGCCGCCGACCGGCCCCCTGGTGGCAAGTGTCAGCCGGCTGGTGCCCCGCAAGGGCATGGACACCCTCATCGAGGCCGCCTCATCGTTGTCCGGGCAGTTCCCGGGGTTGTCGGTGGCCATCGCGGGGGCGGGCCGTGACCGTCACAGGCTCGAGCGCCTGGCCGCGTCGGCCCCCGTGCCGGTGAGGCTGATGGGCAAGTTGGACGACAGTGAACTACCGAAGTTCTATGCCTGCGCCGACGTTTTCGCTCTGTGCTGCCGCTCCCGCTGGTGGGGCCTGGAGCAGGAGGGCTTCGGCATCGTGCTGGTCGAGGCTGCCGCCTGCGGCACACCTTGTGTGACCCTCGACAGTGGGGGGGCGGCCGAGGCGGTGGACCACGGCGTGACCGGCCTGGTGGCCGATGTGCCCCACCGGCCCGGGGGCCTGCACGCTTCGGACCGCCGGGGCCAGGTCGGCTCGGTCGCCGCGGCGCTGGCTGCCCTGCTGTCGGGCCCCGCCATGGCGGCCCGCATGGGCGCGGCGGGCCGGCGCCGGGTCGAGGAGGAGCTCTCCTATGACGTGCTGGCCCAGAGGCTGGCCGAGGCCCTGGAAGGCATGGGCCCACGCTGAAGGGCGCCGCTGTGGCGAGGATGGCGCGTAAGGTCTTGGCCTGAGGAGGTGGTCCCATTGGAGGAGCAGGTAACAGAACGGATGGTCATCCGGGCCAGCCCTGCGCACTGCTTCCAGGTCCTCACGGACTTCGAGCGCTACCCCGAGTGGGCGGCAGACATCAAGGCGGTCACTGTCGACGAGCGCGACGACGAGGACCGGCCGGTCGAGGTGACCTTCAGGGCTGCGGCGTTCGGCCGCAGCACGTCCTACACGCTGCGCTACGACTACTCCGACGCCCCCGGGCGCCTCTCCTGGCAACAGGTACGCGGGGACGTGACGAGGCGGCTGGACGGCAGTTACGACATCGAGGCGGCCGACGACGGTTCCGCTGACATCACCTACCACCTCGTTGTGGACCTGAAGGTCCCGCTTCCCGTGTTCGTCAAACGCCGGGCCGAGGGGCGGATCACCTACACGGCTCTGAAGGAGCTCCGGGCACGGGTCGAGAGCTGAGGAGCGCCGAGCACCTGTCACCTGACCTGGTCACGGTGGAGGTGGACGACCCTACGGACGAGCGTCTCCGCCCCTACACCTCGCTCAACGACCCTGCCCTGCGCCGGTTGAGCGAGGGCCGGGACGGTGTCTTCGTGGTGGAGGGCCGGTGGGCGCTCGAGGTCGTGCTGGCAGCGGGGGCCCGGGTGATGTCGGTGATGGTCCTGCACCGGCGCCTGGCTGAGCTCGCGCCGCTCGGGGTGGGAGGCGGCCTGGCCGGCGTGCCCGTCTACGCGGTCGGGCCGGCCGTGATGGACGCGGTCGCCGGGTTCAACGTGCACCGCGGGCTGCTGGCGGTTGCGGAGCGCCCCCTTGCGCGCCCGGTGGCCGAGCTGCTCGAAGGGCCGGCTCAGGGCACGGTCGTCGTCGTGGAGGGCGTGAACGACCAGGAGAACCTGGGTGCCATCTTCCGCAACGCCGCTGCGTTCGGGGCGGCGGCCGTGCTCTTGGACCCCACTTGTGCCGACCCCTTCTACCGGCGGACGGTGCGGGTCTCGATGGGCCAGGTGGCCAGGGTCCCTTCGGCGCGGCTCCAGCCTTGGCCGCAGGCGCTCTCGGTCCTCGAGGAGCACGGTTTGGAGCTGGTCGCCCTCACGCCCGACCGGGCTGCCCCCGAACTGGCGGACGTGTCCGGGGAGCTCACCGGCCGCCGGGTCGCCATGCTGGTCGGGGCCGAGGGGCGGGGCCTGTCGGGCCCGGTGCTGCGGCGGTGCCGTCCGGCCCGGATCCCCATGGCCGACGGGGTGGACTCGCTCAATGTCGCCGCTGCGACAGCGGTCGGCCTCTACGGCCTGGCGCGGCGCCCGTGAGCCCGTCCCGTCGCCTCCCCCGTACTCTGGGCCCCGTGGTCGGCAGACGTGGTGCCATCGGCGTGGACATCGGCGGCTCGAAGGTGCTGGCGGTCCTGGTCGGGCCGGACGGCAAGGTGGGGGCGTCGGTGAAGCTGGCGACGCCTGCCGACGCAGAGGGCGTGGTCGAGGCGGTCCTCGACGCCGCGGACCAGGTGCGGCCGCCCGGTCGGGCGGGACAGGCGCTGCCCCTGGGTGTGGGCACCCCGGGCATGATCGACCGGGAGGGTACGGCGCAGTACTGCCCGAACCTCCACTGCCTGGACGGCGTCCCCTTCCGGCGCCGCCTGGAGGAGCACCGCCGTGGCCTGCGGGCCCACGTGGTCAACGACGCCACCGCTGCCTGCTGGGCCGAGCACGTCATGGGAGCCGGGCGGGGGGCTGACAACATGGTCATGGCGACACTGGGCACAGGCATAGGCGGAGGCGCCGTGATCGGGGGGAGCCTGCTGGAGGGTGCCCACGGTTTTGCCGGGGAGATGGGGCACATGGTGGTCGAGGTGGGGGGGCCTCCCTGCCCTTGCGGCAAGCGCGGTTGCTGGGAACGCTTCGCTTCGGGCAGCGGCCTGGGCCGTCTGGGCCGGGAGGCGGCGCTCGCCGGTGAGCTGCCGGCTGCGGTGGCCATGGCAGGCGGCGACCCCGAGGCCGTCAAAGGCGAGCACGTGACCGAGCTGGCCCTGGCCGGCGACAAGGCCGCCCTGGCCGTGATGGCGAACTTCGCCTGGTGGGTCGCCCTCGGCCTGGCCAACCTGGCCAACCTCCTGGACCCTTCGGTTGTCGTCGTGGGCGGCGGCCTGGTCGAGTCCCACGCCGTGCTCATGGGCCCGCTGCGGGAGAGCTTCGCCGAGCTGGCCGAGGCCCCGGGCGCCCGTTCTGTGCGCATCCTGCCGGCCGAGCTCGGCGAGCGCGCCGGAGCGGTGGGGGCAGCCTTGCTGGCGGCGGCCGGGGCCTGACCGGCTCCGCTTGGGCCAATGGCCAGCCGGCTGGTGCCTGTCCGGGCTAGCCTTTGTCCTGTAAGAACGAGTGCCCCGTGCCCCGGTGCCGGGGCCGAGGAGGCATCGTGGAGTTCCGCCGCATAACAGGGCTTCCGCCCTACGTGTTCGCCGCCATCAACCAGTTGCGCGACGAGGCACGCCGAGCAGGCGAGGACGTGATCGACCTCGGTTTTGGTAACCCGGACATCCCGAGCCCCCAGGTTGCGGTGGAGAAGTTGGCCGAGGCGGCCCATAACCCTCGCAACCACCGTTACTCCTCGTCGCGCGGCCTGCCCAACCTGCGTCTCGCTGTGTCCAACCTGTACCGGCGCCGCTTCGACGTCGAGCTCGACCCCGAGACCGAGGTGGTGTTCACCATCGGTGCCAAGGAGGGCCTCTCCCATCTCATGTGGGTCCTGGTCGGCCCGGGCGACACGGCGCTGGTGCCGTCGCCCTCGTACCCCATCCACATCTATGCGCCGCTTTTTGCCGGGGCGGACGTGCGCTACGTGCGCCTGGGCCCGGGGGAGGACTTCTTCGCCAACCTGGAGGCCAACTGGGAGGAGGCTTGGCCCAAGCCCAAGGTGGTGGTCTTCTCCTTCCCCCACAACCCCACCACCGAGTGCGTTGACCTGGCCTGGATGCAGAGGATCGTCGATTTTGCCCGTGAGCGCGAGGTGGTGCTGGTGCACGACTTCGCCTACTCCGACACGTACTTCGACGGGTACGAGCCACCATCGGTGCTCCAGGTGCCCGGGGCCAAGGACGTGGCCGTCGAGCTCTACACGATGACCAAGAGCTTCTCCATGGCCGGCTGGAGGGTCGCTTTCGCGGTGGGCAACAAGGAGGTCGTGGGTGCCCTGACCAAGCTCAAGAGCTACCTCGACTACGGCACGTTCCAGCCCATCCAGATCGCCTCCATCGTGGCCCTCAACGAGGCTCCCGACTACCCCAAAGCTGTCAACGCCATCTACGAGTCGCGTCGGGACACCCTGGTCGACGGCCTGCACCGCATCGGTTGGCCGCTCGAGAAGCCGGTGGGGACCATGTTCGCCTGGAGCGCGGTGCCCGAGCCCTACCAGGAGATGGGCTCGCTCGAGTTCGCCAAGTACCTGGTCAAGGAGGCCCATGTGGCTCTCTCGCCCGGCGTCGGCTTCGGCCCCGGTGGCGAGGGCTACGTGCGTTTCGCCCTGGTGGAGAACGAGCAGCGCATAGGTCAGGCGGTGCGCAACCTGAGGAGGGCGCTGCCCAAGCTCGGCTGAAGCGGTGCCGCCTCGGGCACCGCGTCCGTAACCGTGCTGAGCGCGTGGCGAAACGCAGTGTTCATGCCGGCGTCCTAGGGTGTGGGCCGTGCCTAGCTATGTCGTGCGTGTATGGGTGCCTGACCGTCCGGGCGCCCTGGGTGCGGTGGCCAGCCGCATCGGTGCCGTACGGGGCGACCTGGTCGGCGTGGACATACTCGAGCGGGGGGCCGGCCGGGCCATCGACGAACTGGTGGTCGAGCTGCCGCGGGCCGACCTGCTCGAGCTCATGGTGAGCGAGATGAACGAGGTGGACGGGGTGGACGTGGAGGACGTCCGAGAGGCGCCCGGTGCCCCGCTGGACCCTCGGCTGGACGCCCTGGAGACGGCTGCCTACCTGGTCGAGCGGCAGGAACGCTCCGAGCTGCTGGGTGCTCTGGTGGCCCACGTGGAGCGTGACTTCGAGGCCGACTGGGTGGCAGCCACGGGGCCCGATGCCGCCTGCCCCGTCGCCTCGGCGGGCTCTGTGCCCCCGGCTGCGTGGCTGTCCGCCTTCGTCAAGGGCGCCCGGGGCTCCATGGGCGGTGACGGGGGAGCGGCCGGCCCGACGGACGTGGCGTGGGCGGACATGACCGGGGCGTCGCTCGTGGTGGTGCTCGGACGTGACGGCAGGCCCCTGCGCACCCGGGAACGCCGTCAGCTGGCGGCCCTGGCCCGCATAGCGGACAACCGCTGGGCCGAGCTGGGTGCCCGGGTGGGGGTCGGCGGCTCGGGCAACGGGCTGTAGCGCCGGTCAGGGGCCGGCCAGGCCGACCACCACCGACATCTGGTCCCCCTCGCCGGGCAGGGCCAGCAGCTCGAGCTGCACGTCGTAGGCCTTGGAGGCGAGAGACTCGAGCTGTATGCCTGCGGCCGTGGTGCGGCTGGTGACGGAGAAGCCGTCCCGCTGCAACGCCGCCGCGTACCGCGCCAGGGCGGAGCCGTCGCCACCCTCCGACAGGAGCACGTACCACTTGCCTGCTGCCATCCGGGCAGAGCTCACCACTTGGCCCGGGGGTGCGGGCAGTGCCCGGGGGAAGCCGGGGGGCAGCTTGCCTACGGGCTTCGGTAAGGCCGGTAGGACCGTGGTCGTTGTCGCAGGCCGGGGGACGGTGACCGCCGGCACGTGGCCGATCGACGTCACGCGGAAGGTGTAGCTGTCGCCCGAGAGGTGCACGGCACCGGCCAGCTTGCCCCCGGCGACACCCTGGCTGTAGTACAAGAGGGCGCCGCCCCGGTCGGCAACGCAGGCCGAGGCCAGGAGGTCGAAGAGGCCTCTGTCGGCCCCGGGCAGCTCGAACCTGTAGCTGGTGCCGGCCCGGCCCGCCCCGGTGCAGGTGCCGGCCCGTACGAGCCTCATGCCGCTCACGTGGGTGAGGCCCACCATGCCCTCGGCATAGGTGCGCTCACCGTCGAGGTGGGACCAGCCCTGCCGGGTGCGCAGGTGCACCCGCGACACCCGCCCGAGCGCCCGGGCCCAACCTTGTCCTCCGACGTCGTAGGTCGTCACCGCCGGGGCCTTGGAGGAGACCACCCAGTCGGTGGCCGAGTGGACGGCGCCGCTCACCTCGAAGCTGTACCGCCCGGAGCGGGTCACCACCTGGAACGTGTAGTCGCCGAGGCTCGCCAGGCTGGCCAGGGTGAACGGCTGGCCGCCACTTCTGGCCGGCTCGGCGCGTGCGTAGGCAGAGCCGGCCAGCCCGGCCATTGCCGCCACTGCCACCCCGGTGCACACGGCCAGTTGCAGGGCCCTGGACGCCCTGTTCACAGGTGCGCCGGCCATGGTCTGCCCCCGGTGCCACGTCGAGCCCGCATGGGGCGCGGATCGTAGCCGCCCCATAACCGTCGTGCTCGGCTGCCAGGGTTGGCGCCTCAGCCCGAGACCTCCACGCGGGCCTCGGAGCGCCGGCCGAGCAACCACAGCACCACCTCGCCCACCGGGCCCCTCACCACGGGCCCGGAGGGGGAGAGCTGAACGGCCGGTTGGCCCGGCGACTCCAGGCGAGCCGCCTTCTTGCGGGCGAGCAGCTTCATCCGGGCGGCCCGCTTCCACAGCTCGGTCTCGTCTTCGGGGCGGAGCTCGCGTGGCTCCCATCCCGGTTGGGCCCGGCGGAGGTCCTCGTGGTGCACGAAGTACTCGACGGTGTTGATGGCCTGGTCCAGCGGGCGCAGCCAGGGGGGTGGGCCGGAGCGGGCCTTGGCCACCAGTACGTCCCAGGTCAGGGTGTCCCGGTAGCCACGCTGGACCCGCTCCGACCACTCGGTGAGCAGCGGTAGTTTGACGGCCATCCCGGGCCCGGCATCGGGCCGGTGGTCGCGGGCCACCAGGTGCGCGGCCAGGTCGGCGCTGCGCCATCCCTCGCACAGGGTGGGCACGTCGGGGCCGAGCTCGGTGAGCAGGTCGCAGAGAGCCCAGCGCTCCCTCTGGCTTAGCGGTGCATCGTCTCGGGGCATGGGCTGGATACTAAATAGCTGGAGCAGCGGTACGCGCCCGGAGGACCGGGGTAAGCGTCCTTCAGGCGTGACAGGCTCCCCCCAGGAGATCCACAGGCTGTCCCTCTGGTTGCTCACAGGGGCCCGCCCGTACGGTTCCTGGAGGGGCGGTGAAGCCGTCTCGGAGCTCTTGACAACAGGGTTGTAGTTACTATGCTGTCGTTCAAGATCTTGTGGCTTGGGCGCGCGGCCCAGGCCTCAGACCACAACAGCTTGTGGTCTGAGGACTGAGATGCCGACGTGCGGGCAATAGCTGGGCGACGGCCGCGTGGCTGCCCGCCCACCAGAGCAGTCGTCCGGAAATGGAGGGACCTACCTGATGGCAATCGCCCCCGAGCGGACCGGCATCGGCATCCGCCGCTACTTCACGACGCCGGGCACCCACCCCTACGACACCGTGACCTGGGAGCGGAGGGACGCCCGGATAACGAACTGGGTCACCGGCGCCGTGGCGTTCGAGCAGGTCGGTGTGGAGGTCCCGAGCTCCTGGAGCGTCAACGCCACCAATATCCTGGCTCAGAAGTACTTCCGGGGGACCCTGGGCACCCCGGAGCGGGAGTGGTCGCTCAAGCAGGTGGCCGACCGGGTGGTGGGGGCCATCCTGGCCTGGGGCCAGAAGGACGGGTACTTCACCGACAAGGCGGAGGCCGAGGCGTTCGAAGCCGAGCTCAAGTGGCTGATCGTCCATCAGCGGGCCGCCTTCAACTCGCCGGTCTGGTTCAACATCGGCGTCGAGGGGGTCCCCCAGCAGGCTTCGGCGTGCTTCATCCTCTCCGTCGAGGACTCGATGGACTCCATCCTCAACTGGTACGTGGAGGAGGGGAAGATCTTCAAGGGCGGCTCGGGCGCCGGGATAAACCTGTCGCGTATCCGGTCCTCCAAGGAGGGCCTGCGGGGTGGCGGTACTGCTTCGGGGCCGGTCAGCTTCATGCGGGGAGCCGACGCCTCGGCGGGCACCATCAAGTCGGGAGGCAAGACCAGGCGGGCGGCCAAGATGGTCATCCTCGACGCCGCCCACCCCGACATCGAGGACTTCATCTGGTGCAAGGCCATCGAAGAGCGCAAGGCCCGTGCCCTGCGTGATGCCGGCTTCGACATGGACCTGGACGGCAAGGACAGCCACTCGGTCCAGTACCAGAACGCCAACAACTCGGTCCGGGTCACGGACGAGTTCATGCAGGCCGTCCTGGACGACGAGGCCTGGGACCTGAAGGCGGTCAGCACCGGGGAGGTACTGAAGACGGTCAGGGCCAGGGACCTGTTCCGTCAGATCTCCAAGGCGGCATGGGAATGCGCCGACCCGGGGATGCAGTTCGACACCACGATCAACCGCTGGCACACCTCTCCGAACACTGCCCGGATCAATGCCAGCAACCCGTGCTTCACCGGTGACACCTTCGTGCACACCGACAAGGGGCTCATAAGGTTCCAGGAGCTGTTCGCCCGGGCCAACCAGGGCGAGGCCTTCGCCGTGTACACCCATGACGCCACCAACCCGGAGGCGCCCGCCGAGCGTCTGGAGCTGACCAGGCCCGAGGCGTTCATGATCACCGGGTACCAGGCGGTGTCCCGGCTCCACTTCGACAACGGCATGGAGGTCCGCTGCACCCCGGGCCACCGCTTCTTCACCGCCAACCGGGGTTATGTGGAGGCGCAGGAGCTGACGCCGGACGACCGGGTCAAGCTGCTCAACCTGCCGGCCCCGGCGGTGGGCGCCAGCTACAGCCTGCCGTACCTGGTGGACGTCGAGGGCATGGGGCCCGAGGTGGACCGGGCGAGCGTCCTGGAGCTACCCGAGAAGTGGACACCGGAGCTGGCCCACTACCTGGGCTGGCTGACAGCCGCCGGAGGCGTGGCCCCCGACGGGACGTTGGTCAGCAGCTATGCAGGCCACGAGGGCGGCCAGGAGGCCATGGCCCGTCACCGGCGGCTGTTGGCGGGTTCGGGGGGGGCCGAGCCTGTCGTGGAGCCCGGGCCCGACGGAGCGGCAGTGATGCGCACCGAGCACCCGCTATTCACGGCCATGCTGGTGGGCCTGGGGCTTCCCGGGGCCGGCCAGATGCCTTCGGGTCTGCCTTGGGCGGTGATGCAGGCCCCGACGGACGTCCAGGCTGCCTACTTGAGCGCTCTGTTCGATGCCGAGGGCTACGCCACGGGCGGGGCAGATGGCCACGTCGGGTTCGTTTCCGCCCACCGCAGCGTCCTGCTCGACGTCCAGCGGCTGCTCAGCGCCTTCGGCGTGGCGACCTCCACCTGGGTCAGGCGGTCGGGCCGCGAGGGCTATGAGCTGCGGGTGAGCCGTGCCTCCACTCAGCGTTTCGCCGCCTCGGTGGGGTTCTCGGTGACGGCCAAGGCCGTGGCCCTCTCCCAGCTCGCCGCACTGACGGGGGCCTATGGGGGCCCTGGCGAGGACGGTTGCGCCAGCCTGGTGGAGCGTACGGACGAGGGCTTCGCCCTGACCTACAACCTGAGCGAGCCACGTAACCACTCCTACGTGGTCAACGGGATCGTGGTCCGCAACTGCAGCGAGTACATGCACATCGACAACTCGGCCTGCAACCTGGCCAGCCTCAACCTGCTGTCGTTCCTCGACGAGGAGGGCAGTTTCGACGTGGAGGGCTTCAAGGCGGCGGTCGAGGTCGTCTTCAGTGCCCAGGAGGTCCTTGTCGGTAACGCCGACTACCCGACCGAGCCCATCGGCCACAACTCTCGCCGGTTCCGTCAGCTCGGCCTGGGCTACGCCAACCTCGGCGCGCTGCTCATGGCCCAGGGCCTGCCCTACGACTCCGATGCGGGCCGGGCCTGGGCGGGGGCCATCACTGCTCTGATGACCGGTCATGCCTATGCGGTGTCCGCTCGTACGGCTGCCCGCATGGGCCCCTTCGCCGGGTTCCACGAAAACCGCGACCCCATGGTCAACGTGCTGCGCATGCACCGGGCAGAGGTGGCGAAGATCAACGAGGAGATGGTGCCGACGGAACTGCTGTCGGCGGCCCAGCAGGCCTGGGACGACGCGGTGGAAGCAGCTGAGATGTTCGGCGTACGCAATGCCCAGGCCAGCGTCCTGGCCCCGACGGGCACGATCGGCCTGCTCATGGACTGCGACACCACCGGTATCGAGCCCGACCTGGGCCTGGTCAAGACCAAGAAGCTGGTCGGCGGAGGCACCATGTCCATCGTCAACCAGACCGTGCCCCGTGCCCTGCGCCGCCTGCGTTACAACGAGGAACAGGTGAAGGAGATCGTGGCCTACATCGACGAGCACAAGTCGATAATCGGTGCTCCCCACCTGGCGGCCGAGCACCTGGCGGTCTTCGCCTGCTCGATGGGGGACAACACCATCCATTACAGGGGTCACCTGCGGATGATGGCGGCCGCCCAGCCCTTCATCAGTGGCGCCATATCCAAGACCATCAACACGCCGGAGGAGATCACGGTGGAGGAGGTCGAGCAGCTCCACATAGAGGCCTGGCAGCTCGGCATCAAGGCCGTGGCCATGTACCGGGACAACTGCAAGGTCGCCCAGCCGCTGGCGACCACGAAGAAGGCCACAGTGGCCGAGGAGATCACGGGCTCGGAAGCCGAGGCCCACGACGCGGAGCTGGCCAGGAAGGTGGCAGAGCTGGAGAAGGCCCTCAAGCTCCAGACCGTGGTCGTCAAGCAGCCCATCCACGAGCACATGCCCCGCAAGCGCAAGTCCTCCACCTTCTCCTTCCGGGTTGCGGACTGTGAGGGTTACGTGACGGTGGGGGAGTTCCCCGACGGGCGTCCCGGTGAAGTGTTCATCAGCGTCTCCAAGCAGGGCTCGACCCTGGCCGGGATCATGGACGCCTTCGCCATCGCCGTGAGCATGGGCCTCCAGCACGGTGTGCCGCTCTCGACCTACGTGCGCCACTTCACCAACATGCGGTTCGAGCCGGCCGGCATGACCGACGACCCCGACCTGCGTTTCGCCTCGTCGTTGGTCGACTACATCTTCCGCCGCCTGGCCGTCGAGTACATGGAGCCGAACGAGCGCTACGACCTCGGTGTCATGACGGTGCAAGAGCGCATGCAGCCCACGCTTCCCGGTGTCGAGGAAGCCTCCATAGTCGACGAGCCCCTGGGCGCCGAGACCGTGCGCGAGGTGGAGCTGAGGGACGGGCGGCCTGCGGGGGCCCTCCCTGCTGCTCCACCGGCGAGCGTGCCAGTGGCGGGCCCGGCAGCGGAGGCGCCCAAGGCCAAGGCAAGCGACGCACCCTACTGCTACCAGTGCGGAGTGCAGATGCAGCGCTCGGGCAGCTGCCATGCCTGCCCCTCGTGCGGCACGACGAGCGGTTGCTCGTGAGTGTCAACGCCGGCAGCTGAGCCGGGCCGCCGACAGGTGGCAAAGGGCACCGTGTGAGGTGGCGAAGGGCTGCTCGCGTAAGCGTGCAGCCCTTCGCCTTGTGCAGGCTGGCCGTTCGACAGCGGGGCCAAGAGGCGCGGGCTGTCCGAGGTGGTCAGGCCTCGGCGGCCCTCGGCCCGACGCGCGCGCATGGAGCCAGGGGCGAGCGGTCGGTGGAGCGCATGCAGGCGCAGGTGCAATCAAACGGTTGGCGCCGGCGTCTCTGATGCCAAAGCCACACCGTCCCTCCCAAAGGAGCAGATCATGCACACCGCCCTTCGCCGGTCTTTTGCTGCGACCACCCTGGCTGCGCTCGTCACGCTCGGCACTGCCGGCGTGGCAGCGGCCGAAGGCACCTCGCACGGCGGCCCGGCCTGGCCCGGTGCCCGTACAGAGCATGCTCTGTTCGTGCAAACCAACAACCCGGCCGGCAACGTCATCGACGTCTTCGTTCAACATCGTGATGGCCGGCTGTCCCTCAGCGGAACGGTACCCACGGGCGGGTTGGGGGGGCATGCCGCAGGAGCTGTGGCCGACACCCTGGCTTCGCAGGGCTCGCTCGTCTACGACCCGCAGGCCAGGCTGCTCTTCGCGGTCAACGCCGGCAGTGGCACCCTCTCCGTGCTGTCGGCGCGGGGGCGCGAGCTGCGGCTCGTCCAGGTCGTGAGCTCGGGTGGGGCTTTCCCCGACAGTGTCGCCGTGCACGGGAACCTCGTCTACGTGCTTGACGCCGGGGGTGCCGGGACGCTGGCCGGCTACCGGGTCGTCGACGACCACCTCGTCGCCCTGGCGGGTTCGGCACGCTCACTCGGTCTGTCGAACACCGTGCCGCCCAACTTCCTTTCGTCGCCGGGCCAGATCGGCTTCAGTCCGGACGGCTCAGCCCTTGTGGTCACCACCAAGGCGAGCACCAGTTCGCTCGACGTGTTCAGCGTTGACCAGCGCGGCCTGCTCTCCCTCTCGCCGACAGTGACCCCGGACACGGGCAGTGTGCCCTTCGCCTTCACGTTCAGCCCCTCCGGTCAGCTCGTCACCGCGGAGGCGGCCACCGGTGCTCTCCACACCTTCTCACTCGGCTCGGGTGGCTCGCTGACGAGCCTCAGTGCGCCCGTGCCGGACGGGCAGAAGGCGCTCTGCTGGGTCACCGCCGTCGGTGACCACTACTACGTCGCGAACACCGGCAGCAACGACCTCAGCGCGTACGCGGTCGCGGCGAACGGGGCCCCGTCGCTCGTCGGGGCGACTGGTGTGGTGGCCAGTACCGACGCCGGCCCGGTCGACCTGGCGGCCTCGGCCGACGGGAGCACGCTGTACGCCGAGGCGGGTGCTGCCGGAGCCGTTGACGAGTTCCACGTGAACCCGGACGGGTCGCTGAGCGACCTCGGGAGCGTGGCGGGCCTCGGTGCCGGCATAGAGGGCATCGCTGCCAGCTGAGCGGTGCAGGGCCGTCCGGGGAGCCTCTGAGGGCCCTCCCGGGGCGGCCCGTAGCCTGCGGTGGTGCGGCCCTCCGTCAAGCGGAGGGCCGTGGCCCGTCGTCTTGGTCGGAGGAGAGGGCGTCGTCGCCAGCCGGCAGTACGACCGGCCGGCCCGCACCTTCGCGTTTGGAGACGTACATCGCCGCATCAGCACTGGCTACGAGGGCATCGGCGCTCATCCCGGGCTGTGCCCAGGATACGCCGATGCTGGCGCGGGCGCTCACCGTTGCCCCGACCAGGTGCACCGGGGCCGAGAGCGCCAGTTCGATGCGCTCCGCGATCCTGACCACCTCGGCTTCCTCGGTCACGGTCCGGCAGACGACGAGGAACTCGTCACCCCCCAGGCGACCGACGATGTCCCCGGCGCGTACGCAGTCTGCGAGGCGCTGGGCCACGACCTTGAGCAGGGCGTCCCCGGCGGCATGGCCCAGGCGGTCGTTGACCGTCTTGAACCGGTCCACGTCCACGAATATCACGGCGCTGGGACCAGGCCCCGAAGCGACCGCCTGTTCCAGTGCGGTCATGGTCGCTTCCCGGTTGTGGCACCGGGTGAGGGCATCGTAGGTGGCCTTGTACTCCAGTTCCTGGCGCAGTCGCGCGCTCTCGGTCACGTCCTCCGCGCACACCAGGGCACCCGGGTTGCCTTCGGGGTCGGGCAGGTTGACGATGGTGAACTTGCACTGCCGGGCCCCACCCTCGGGGCTGTGCAGCGCGAGCTCGAGCTCCTCGGTCGCGCCTGAGCTGAGCACCGACTCGAGGGCCCGGCGCAGGGCGTGGCGACCGGTAGTGCCGATGGCCGCGTTGGCCGGGCTCAGGATCCCCACTTGGCCCACCAGGCCGAGCACCTGTGCCCCTCGGCCGTTGGCATAGGTCGTCGCTCCGTTCGGTGCGACGTAGGCGAGCGCCAGGGGCACGGCCTCAGCCAGGCGCCGCACCATCTGCTCACGGCGGCCGAGGGCTTCGTAGGCCAACATCTCGTCGGAGATGTCGCTCAACTGGGTGAGGACGGTCACCTGGTCCGGGTCGGGATGGTCGATGTAGGTGTTCTCGCACTCGACCCACAACCATGAACCGTCGGACCGGCGGTGGCGGACGCGGTAGCGCTGGGGGGACTTGTCCGCCAACATCCCCAACCAGGAGCTGATGGCGCGGTCCTGGTCGTCGGGATGGAGGAACTCGACCGAGCGTACCCCGACCATCTGGTCCTCCTGCCAGCCGAGGAGGAGCGGGGCTCGCTCGTCCACACCCGTGATGACGGCGAACATGTTCTTGCGGAGAGCGGCGGTGCGCGGTGTGACGGGTGGCGGCAGGGGGAGGCCGTTGGCCGTTGGGCCGCCCTGGCCGCTGCCCGGCACGAGCAGGCCCAACCAGGTCCCGGCGCGGTGGCGTGCGTCCAGGAAGATCATGGTCCATTGCTGCCCGGCATCTCCCGCCAGGCGCACCGGGACCATCGCCATACCGGTACGCCGGGCGCTCTCCCAGGCCTTGACCACGCTCAGGCGGTCGGCGGGGGCTACCAGGTCGACCATCGTGACCCGTCCGGGCGGCAGCGGCAGGGAGCGCAAGCCGGCAAGTTCCGGCTGTGCCGGGACCTCGGTCCTGAAGCCGTCGTCCGACATCGCGGCCACGAGGGCATCCCGGCCCGTGGTCCGCAAACCCTCCAGGACGCGGTCGACGGCTTCGCTGCCGAAGCGCTCAGGGGAGGCCGGTCCGGCCGCGGGGGTGCGACCCGTGCTGGCAGTGCCAGGACGAGGCGGGACCTCGCACCGCGGTGCCTGGTTAGCGGCCACGGCAGGCAGCGCTGACGCGCGCACCGTTGGGTACGCTCGGCGCTCCCGGGGCACATCTCACAGTGGTGCGGTCGGCAGGAGCAACGGTTTCCTGACCCGAGAGCGCTCAAAGTGCGGCGTTGGCCGCAAAGCGGACCTCTGGGAGGGCTGACGGCCGGGAGGGACGGCGAGAGCCCCACCGCCCGTGGCCTGGCCGTGGGCACACCGGTCCGGTCCTGCTAGCGTTGGCCCGCGGTGGTGGAGGATGCCGTTGGAGCTCGGGGCGATGGGGCGAGCCGGCAGGCGATAGAGCACCACTACGACATCGGCCGGGACTTCTACCGGCTGTGGCTCGACTCGCGGATGGTGTACTCCTGCGCGCTGTGGCCCGACGAGCTCGACGAGGACCTGGAGGCGGCACAGCTGGCGAAGCTGGCGTGGCACGCCACGGCGGCACAGGCGGCCGGTCAGCAGCGGGTGCTGGACATCGGCTGTGGTTGGGGGGCCCTGGTGCGCTACCTGGTGGAGGAACACGGCGTCGGCCATGTGACGGGCCTGACGCTGAGCTCGGACCAGGCGGTGTCGCTTCCCCCCTCGGAGCATTGGGACATCCGCCTCGAGGACTGGCGCGACCACGTCCCGGTCGGGGGTTACGACGCCGTGACCTCGATCGGCGCCTTCGAGCACTTCAGCCGGCCGGAGCTCTCGAGAGCACAACGGCGCGCCGTCTACCGCAGCTTCTTCGACAGGTGCGCCGGGTGGTTGGCGCCGGGGAAGCGCCTGTCCCTGCAGACGATCGCCTGGGAGGACTTCGACCCGGACCACGGCTCTGTTGCGCCTTTTATAAGCCAGGAGATATTCCCCGAGTCGACCTTGCCCCAATTGAGCGACATCGTCGAGGCGTCCGAGGCGCGGTTCCGTCTCGTGGGCCTGCGTAGCGACGGCGACCAGTACTCCCAGACGCTGCGCCTTTGGCAGGGACGACTGGAGGCCCAGGCGCAGAGCGCTTGCGAGCTGGTCGGCCGGGCCAACTACCGGCGGTACCTGCGTTACCTGCGCGTCTCGCGGGCCATGTTCGACCGGCGGGTCTGCACCCTCTACCGCCTCGCTTTTGAACGCCGTCCCTGAGGGGCGGGCGCCGGGGACCGGCGCGCGCGGTGCCGCCGTGGGTGGCCGGGTGCCCGAGCCCCGGTGCGGGAGCCCTGACTGCTAAGCGCGGGGCCTATTTAGACTGTCCGCGGTGCAGCGCGACCAGGGGGACGCCGTGCCCGGCCAGGGCGGGGACAGCGCAGGCACGGGCGGCTCGGCAGTGGGCGGGGGCCGAGGCT
Source organism: Actinomycetes bacterium (assembly GCA_021850325.1). Taxonomy (GTDB): domain Bacteria; phylum Actinomycetota; class Acidimicrobiia; order Acidimicrobiales; family Palsa-688; genus JAJZMF01. The sequence continues at coordinate 142,651 of JAJZMF010000020.1, read as the reverse complement.
GGAAGCCCGAGCTGAGCATGGCCCGGTTGCTGCGCTCCCGGTCCCGGGAGCGTTGCCAGTTCGAGGGGGCCCCCTACCGCTACCCATGGCCCTACAGCTGGGCCAGGCCGCTGAAACATGCCTTCACCATGTGGCTACGCCATGGCCAACGCCCGGTGGGACAGGGCAGGCCGGCGGGCTACCAGGTGGGCGACTGGGTGAGGGTCAAGGACGCGGACGCCGTCCGGGCCACCCTGGACGCGGACGACCGGCTGAGGGGCTTGTGGTTCGCCGTGAACCAGTGGGGCCACTGCGGACGGACGTACCAGGTCGAACGGGTCGTCCGGCGGATGCTCACCGACTCGCTCTGGGCCAGGCCCGTCTCGGCGACGGTCGCGCTGGCCGGCGCCACCTGCGACAGCCCGGACGGCAGCCCCGGGTGCGGGCGTGCCTGTTCGCTCTACTTCCGGGAGGAGTGGCTCGAGCCGGCTTCTGGCCCGGGCGAGCCGGCTCGGCCGGTTACCGGCGAGGGAGGTACCGGCCTGGCCATCGGCTCCCAGGACCAGGCCGCTCACGGGGCCCGTCATGGCCGGGCCACGGTCAGGACGCCCGGCGAGATCAGGGCGACCCTGGACCGGCACGGCCGGAGGGACGGTGTGGTCTTCTCCGAGAACATGTGGGCCTACTGCGGACAGGCCCACCAGGTGGCACGCCCCCTCGAGCACCTCACGCCTCTCCCGGCGTGGAAGAGGCCGGCGGGGGAGTGGTTCATCCTGGACGGCGTCCGTTGCGACGGCAGCCCGCTCGGGGGTGCGGGTGCCTGTGACCGCAATTGTGCGCTGCTCTGGCACAGGGACTGGCTGGTCCTGGAGGAAGCTTAGGCGTCAGGGCGCTTTCGGCAGGAGGTGCCCATGGGTGCTGGGCCGGCAGGTGCTGGGCCGGCAGGTGCTGGGCCGGCAGGTGCTGGGCCGGCACGGTGCGCACTCAAGCGCTCGGGACGTACGCCCCTTGGGCCAGGGGGGCTGCGGGAGCGGCCTGGGAGGCCATCCGCTCCGCCACCCGCTGCAGACGCGCCACCCAACGGAAGAGACGGTCGCGTGCCTGTTCAGCTTCGGCATCGAGGCCCTCCAGCGCACCGAGCGCCCAATGGCCCATCACCACAGGCGCCAGGACCTGCTCGTAATGGACGCGGAAGTCGTAGATCCCGGCAGCTGCGATGGCGGCGGCATGGGCACTGAAACCGTCGATCTCGGCCCCGGGCATCTCGAACGCTCTCACCTGTCGGTCTATAGCCTCGACGGTGCGGGAGGGGTCGACCTCCAGGGCGGCCGTCACCAGGTCCCGGTAGAAGAGGAAGTGCAGGTTCTCGTCGGCGGCGACGCGCTTGAGCATGGCGAAGCCCTCCGGTTCGAGCAGGCGGCCCGTGTTCCAGTGCGCGATGCGGGTGGCGAGCTCCTGGAGGGTCAGGTAGACGATCCCGTCGGCCACGGAGCCGGCCCGTGTGCCCGGGCGGAAGCCGCGCGACACCTGGTGCATGCGCGCCCGCTCCAACGCCACCATGTCCACCTGCCGGGTGACGCACAGCCAGTCCCGCAGCACGATGGAGTGGCGCTGCTCCTCGGCCGTCCACCGCCTGGCCCACTCCCCCCAGGCCGAGGCGGGCCCGAAGACCTCGACGATGGCGTGGAAGTAATGGGGCAGGTTGTCCTCGGTCAGCAGGTTCACGTAGAGGGCCGAAGCCACCCCGGCCGGCAAAGGCTCGCCGTCGGCCTGGTACTCGGCGCCCGGCTCGAACCTCCGGCCGCGCTCCCAAGGGACGAGCTCATGGGGGAACCACTCCTTGGCGACCGAGAGGTGACGTCCGAGGAGCCTCTGTACGTCGTCGTCGAGCGCTTCTCGCAGTGAGGCCGGCTGCACCAGGCCTACCGCGTCGCCCACGGGCGGGTTGTGCACCGATAGGGCGCTCTCGCAGCCGGGGCTGGGCTCACAGGCTCACCATCCAAGGACCGTACCACATGACCCGCCCCAGGCCCGCTCGGGCGCTTCGGCGGCACCGTGCCGGTAAGGGGCTAGACTCGGTGCTTTCCCCTCCGGACGAGTTTGGAGCGGGGCCGGACCGCTGACCTAACCAGCCCACTGGACGCGGCCCAGGAGGGCGACGACGACTGCGAGGGGCTCATGACAAGTAGGTCGAGGGACAACCGGCAAGCCAGGCCGGAGCGTGACCGGGAGGAACGCCCGGGTTCTTCCGGTCCTCGCCAACCCCGTCGGGGGTTGGACGAGGAGGTCGTGGTGCTGAGGGACCGGGGCCAGAGCTATTCGGCCGTGGCCAGCGCCCTCGGGCTCAAACGTGCGGTCAACGCACAGGAGGCCTTCGTGCGGGCTATGCGCAACCTTCCACCGGGTGAGGGCCAGGCTCTCCGTGCCCGGGAGCTGGGCCGCCTCGACCAGCTCGAGGCCCGCATCCGCTCACGTGACGCCGACAAACCTGCCAGCATGGCCAGGCGGCTGGGCGCACTGGCAGCGCTCCGGGAGGCCATGGGGTAGCTCCCGGCCATCCCGTGCCCGGACCGCTGCCAGCGGCCCCGGCCCGGCCTCCACCACGCCGGGGCCGCGGGGCGCGCAAAGAGTCGAGCAGGGCAAGCCTCCCTGCCCGGGCCCGGGCGACAACAGGGCCTGCAGGCGGCGTCAGGCTCCTGGTCGGCGACCTGGCGGCGGGCTACAGCTCGCCGATGTCCTCTGCCCAGAGCTGTGGGTGCTCCTCGATGAACCGGGACATCATCGAGGAGCACTTCTCCATCCCGAGGTCCACGACCTCGACACCGTGCGACTCCATGAACTCACCCGAGCCGGGGAAAGACCTGGCCTCGCCCACCACCAGGCGAGGGATCCTGAACTGCACGATCGTCCCACCGCACATGAAGCACGGCATCAGGGTCGAGTACATCGTGGTCCCTCTGTAGCTCCCGATGCGGCCCACGTTCTGGAGGCAGTCGGTCTCGCCGTGGAGTATGGGGTTCTCTAGCTGCACCCGTTGGTTGTGGCCCTTGCCGAGCAGCTCGGTGCCTCGGAACAACGCCGCCCCTATCGGGATGCCTCCGGTGCGCAGCGACTCCTCTGCCTCCTCGATGGCGACCCTCATGTTGACGAAGTCTTGTGGCGTCGGGTTCCCCACGGCTCCTCCTCTCCGCGACCGGCTTCACACCGGGGCCCCGTACCTCGGTCCTCGGTCCTCAGCCTGGGCCGAGGCTAGCCCGTGGGCAACCGGGCCCCCGCTGTTGCCCATTGGCCGCTTGCGATGGGCTGCTGTCCCGCCCGGTGGGGGCACCTACGAGGTGGTGGCACCCGTGGGCGGGATGGCGGCACACCCGTTGGCCAGTGGCAGGCCGAACAGGGCCTTGGCGAGGAAAGCCAGTGCACCGGCGACAAAGGGCGCCACGGCCTGGTTGTGGTCCAGTCCCTTGTACAGGTGGAACTGCACCGTGACCCCCCGCTGGCAGTAGGTGCGGGCCAGGGCCTGTACGTCGCTTGCCACCATCACCCCGTCTCCCGTCCCGTCCGAGAGCCCTTCTCCGATGAAGAGCGGGGCCCTGGGCGTTCCCGAACGGCCCATCACCATCTCCCCGAAGATCCGCTTGAAGACCGGGACGGCGAAGATGTCCTGGTAGGCAGGTTTGAAGAGCCGCTGGTAGGTGAGACCGGGGTAGTGGCCGGCGACGCTGCCCAGGCAGTCCTTCGCTATGGCAGAGGTGAGCGCCGTGCCGTACGCGGACAGGTACCGGGCGAGGGGTATGTGGAAGGCCCGGCCCAGGCCCACCAGGGCCATGGGGATGACGCCCGACCAGTAAGCGCTGCCGTTCACGTACTTCAGGACGTGGGCGAAGTTGGCCGCCACGCCGCCCTCGGCGGCGCCTGCGATGTCCAGGCCGGGAGCGTACCTGGGTGCGAGCTCGGTGGCGTAGTCGGTGGCGATCGCCCCCCCGGAGTAGCCGACCAGCCCCACCTTGGTGGTGCGGAGCGGCAGGTGGAGCAGGGCCTCCGCCGCCCTTATGCCGTCCAGGGTCTCGTAGCCGGCCTCCTGGCCCGCAGTCCACTCCTGGTGGATCCCCTCGTAGTCAGGGACCACCAGGACCAGCCCGGTGGCGAGGTAGGAGGTGACCTGGCTCAGGGCCCCCAGGCCGGACGAGAGGCGGTAGGAGGGTTGGCACTGGGGGCCCAGGCCGTCGTAGGCCTCCTGGTACGACAGGACGGCTGTGGGCCGGGGGGCCAGTTTTGAGGTGATGACCGTTGCCGCGGTCACCGTCGGGTGCCCGAGCTGGCCCGTTGTGCGGTAGAGCACCTGGGTTACCGACAGGTCCTCGGCGGAGCCGACCGAGAGCACCCGGGTGCGCAGGATGTCCCCCGGGGCCGTGGCGGCGAGGTGGGCCGGGGCCACGTAGAAGCTGGAGGGCGGAGGGCCGGGGGCCTGGGCGGCCTCAGCTCCCGGTGCGCCCAGGACGGGGGTGGACACCGACAGCGCCACGGCGAGGCTGGCGGCCATGGCCAGCAGGCGGCGGCCCCCCGGTCGTGGCGCGCCGAGCCGGCGGGTGGCCCGGCCCTCGTTGGAGCTGCGGGCACGGTGCTGGAGAGGGGGCCACATGCTCCTGTCCTAGCACACACGCCCCGGAGCGCCCGGAGCGGCGCGGCGGGACCGCCGGTGACCGCCGAGGCGCGCCAGCGCCGACGCCGGCGGCCAGGCGGTGCGAGCAGCGGAGGTCAGGCCGAGCAGCGGTTGGGGCCGGTCTCGAGTGACCTCAGCTCCTCTGCCGGTACATCGACGGCCCCCATGTTGGCCCGCACGATGGCCATGTAGTTGGGAGGCCTTTCGCTGAGGCGCGAGGTCGCCCAGGCGACGAAGTCCTCGGCTTGCATGCTGAGAGGGGCCAGGTCCCGCCGCAGCTCGCCCAGCTGTGCGCTCACCGGCCGACGGGGCACCACTGTTACGTTGTCGCCGTAGTGGGCTGGCAGGACCGTCACATCGTCGGCCAGGCGGGGTAGGTGCTCCTCGAGGGAGCGGTGCAGGTTGCCGGCGAACTCCTGAGCCCGTTCCGCCAGGTCGGGCCGGCCCACGCCGTCGACGAAGATGGTGTCCCCCGACAGGACGGCGCTGTCGCCCACGAAGAACATGCACGAGCCCTCCGTGTGCCCGGGCGTGTGCATGACGGCAACGGAGACAGCGGTGCCGCCTGGCAGGCTGAAGCGGTCGTCGGGGGAGAGGGGCACGAAGTCGAAGCGGAAGGAGTCGGCCGGGTTGAGGTGGAGCGAGGCGCCGGTGAGCCTGGCCAGGGCCGCTGCTCCGGAGAGGTGGTCGGCGTGCAGATGGGTGTCGAAGACCCTGGTGACCCGCCACCCCTTCTGTTCGGCTGCTTGCAGGTAGACGTCGGAGTCCAGGGAGGGGTCCACTACGAACGCCTCCCCTCCTGCCCCGACCAGGTAGGACAGGCACCCCTTGCCCCGTCTGCGCACCTGTGACACCGTTACCTCACCCACCTCGAGGTCGGCGGTGTCGTAGACCTGCGCCCAGGCGGCCATGCCCCCGGTCAGGTTGGCCACGTCCCTACCGGCTGCCTTCAACAGCTCGGCTGCGCGGCGCGAGCGGTTACCGCTGGCGCACACGGTCACGACCGGGCGCCCCTGCGGGACCTCGTCCAGTCTTGCCCCCAGCTGGCCGAGCGGGATGTTGAGCACTCGTGGCAGTGACCATGCGGCCACTTCGTCCGGCTCCCGCACGTCCACCAGAAGCGGCTCCGAGGTGGTCCCGAGGACCGCCGCCAGATCTTCGGCGCTCAGTTCGCTGGGCATGTGCCCCCTTTCCGGTGCCGGGCCGTGGTTTGCCGGCCAGGTACCCCCCAGGGTACTGCTTCGGCAGGGCTAAGTGCCGGTGTTGGCTGTCCTTGCATTGGGCCGGCTCCGGGCCCGCGGACCTCGCCGTTCGTCCCCGGGGCCTCGAGCGGCGAGGGGGTCAACCGGCGAGGGCATGGCGGGCCTCCCGGGCGCCGTAGTAGACGAGGACATAGGCCGACACAGGGTCTGCCCACCACCAGCCGAGTGCTGCGTTCGCCAGCAGGCCGACCAGGACAGCCACCGCCAGTACTCCGTCGATGGTCGTGATCTTGCCTTCGGTCAGCAGGACCGGGTTGGCCAGTGCCCGGCCTGTGACCGCCTTGCCCCGGGCCAGCGCGAACATGGCCAGTGCGGTCAGGGCTGTCCACGCGATGCCGAGGTAGCTCTGCCTCGGATGGTCCCCCGTGGCCAGCAACAGGGTGCTCTGGACGGCCAGGTAGACGGCGAGGGCGACGAAGGCCACCCCGATCAGGACCAGGGCCTTGCGTTGGCGGGCCTGATGGGCGTCGGCCAGCTCCCAGAGGACCACCGTGGAGGCACCTATCTCGATCAGGCTGTCCAGGCCGAACCCGGCCAGGGCGACAGAGCCGGCACGCAGGGCGGCAACGGCCAGGACCACGGTACCGACGACGTTCCAGGCCAGGGTCACCACCTCCAGGCGGCGTCCCCGTGCGAGCAGTGCCTGCCTGCTCCGGGGCCCGGTGCTCCCCTGCCCGGCCATCACGAGCCGGGCCGGGAGGCCGGCAGCCACCGGTGGTACGGCGGGCCTGACGGCCCGGGCCGGGCCCGCAACCGTGCAGCACACAACGGGCCGCCGAGCACGGTCCGCAGACTAGCCGGCCCGCGGGCGACAGGGAATAGCATGACGCCGGTATGGGCGCTGTCACCGTTTACGGCGTCGTCGTGCTGGTGTTCATGATGGCCATGTACGCCCTCGAGGGCCGTCACCGTGGTTTCACAGCTGCGTTCGCCTTAGGCTGTGCCCTTTCCTCCAGCTACGGCTTCATCTCGGGGACATGGCCCTTCGGTGTCGTTGAGGCGGTCTGGTGCCTGGTGGCCCTGCGCCGCTACCTGGGAGCCCGGCGGGCCCCCCGTGCATTGCCGCCCCCGGGCCGTCCCGGCATCTTCGCCCCGTGAGCCCGTCCCGCCCCGGGCTGCCCGGACCAGAGCGCCACGAGGGCCACGAGGGCGCCGGGCACGCCCATGGCGTTGCCGCCGGTGCCGATGCGCGCTACCTGGTGGGCGCTCTGGGGTTGATCTCGGCCTTCATGTTGGGCGAGGTGGTTGCCGCCACGATCGCGGGCTCACTGGCGCTTTTCGCCGATGCCGGGCACATGCTCACCGACGTTGCCGCCCTTGCAGCCAGTGTGTGGGCCGTCCGCCTGGCTGCCCGGCCGGCCGCCGGTAGGTGGACCTACGGCTTGAAACGGGCCGAGATCCTCTCTGCCGCGGCCAATGGCGTCACTCTCGTCGCCGTGGCGGCAGTGATCACCATCGAAGCCCTGAGCCGGCTGGTCCGCCCGCCTGGTGTAAAGGGGGCCGTCGTGCTCGGCGTGGCGCTGGCCGGGGCAGTGGTCAACCTGGTCGCCACAGCCGTGCTGGCCCGGGCCAACCGCACCAGCCTCAACGTCCGGGGCGCATTCGCCCACATAGTGACCGACCTGTACGCCTTCCTGGCCACAGCAGCAGCAGGACTGGTCATCGTGCTGACGGGGTGGTCGCGTGCCGACGCCGTGGCGTCCCTGTTGGTCTCCGCCCTCATGGCCGTCGCGGCCTGGGGCCTGCTCCGGGATGCCGGCCGCATCCTGCTGCAGGGTGCCCCTGAGGACGTCCCGTTGGCGGAGGTGCGCAGCCACATCACCAGCCTCGAGCATGTGATCGGCGTTCACGACCTCCACGCCTGGACCATCACCTCCAACCTGCCGACCCTCTCGGCGCACGTCGTCGTGGAGGACCACTGTTTCGCCTCGGGCCATGCGCCGGAGATCCTCGACTCGTTACAGGCGTGCCTCGGCGAGCACTTCGACGTCGAGCACTCGACCTTCCAGCTCGAACCGGCCCGCCATGCGGCCCACGAGCACGGCCAGCACCCATGAGCCGCCGGGCAGGACCTGGTGAAGGGGCCTGCCCCTAGCCCTAGCCGTTTGACGCGGGCAGGACGTGTGCGTCGCCGAAGCCGGTCACGGTGCCGTCCGTCGTGAGCACCCAGTAGCCCTGGCCGTCCGGCGTGGCGGCGATGGCGCTGAGGGAGGCCTTGGCTACCACCGAGGTGCCCGAAGCCGAACCGTGGAAGACGGCATCGCCGATGGTCACGACGCCTCCGTCGACGCCTCCGTCCCAGGCGCCGTTACCCGACGGGGTGGACGTGGCGCCCACTATGGCACCGGACAGGGCGGTGCCGGCGCCCCCGCCCTGCAGCACGTTGCCCGGGAAGAGGTAGGTGGCTGCGTCGAAGGCGGCAACCACGATGTAGCCGCCCCCGGGCCGGGCCGCTATCGCGGTGTAGGGAGCCTGGCCGGCGGGGGGCTGTCCCTCCACCCTCGCATTGCCGAAGCCGTGGACGCGGCCGTCCTCGTTGAGGAGCCAGTAGCCGTGCCCGGTGGGCGTGGCAGCGATGCCCACCACCGGGCCCCACGAGGCTTGGCTGGTCAGCGAACCGTAGGTCTTGGCGTCGCCGAAGGGGAATACCTTCCCGTTCGAGGCGGCCAACCAGTAGCCACCGTTGTCGTAGGTACGGGCGATGCCCACGATCGTGGCGCCCTGGTCGGCCGGACCGCTGATCGAGCCGTAGGTCTTGGCGTCGCCGAAGGCCGTCACCTGGCCGTCGGCCTGTACTGTCCAGTAGCCGGCCCCTGTGGTGGTCGCCGCCATCGCCACGTAGGTGCCGGGCGCGGTGCCGTTTGTGGCGGAAGTCACTTGGAACGAGGCGGTGGAGACCACGTGCCCCTTGCAGGCGTGGGCCACGAGCTCGTAAGGCCCCGGTGCCACCGTGCCGCCCACCTTGCCGCCCAGGTAGGCGGGGACGGGGAAGCTCGCCGACCAGGTGCCGTTGGTCGCCACCGAGGTGGTCATGTCGGCAACGGGACCGGACGTCCCGGCGCCCCTGCGCGAGAACCGGAAACCGTGCCAGTTGACCGGCACCGAACAACCACCGCCGGCTTGCCCGCTGACCTGCACCACGGTCCCGACCGGGCCGGAGGCCTGGGAGAGGATGAGCTTGACCGAGGCCGAGGGCCCGCCACACCCTGCGAGGCCTGCGCACATGACCGTCAGCGTGCCGGCTGCAGCCAACGCCCTGGGCGGCCGCCTTGCGGCCCATCTCTTCGACAGGCCCCGTTGGGCCGTGCTCGTCCCGCTCATCTGCCCTCCTGCAAGGTCATGGGTAGCATACGGGTTCTGCCCGAGCCAGCAGGCTCGCCCGGCTCGGGCGCTCAGTGCCCCAGGACCACAGGCTCCATCTGCGCCGGGGTGGCCGGACGCGTGCCTCGCAGGAGGACCAGGGCCACCACGAAGGCGGCAGTGGAGGCGATGGCGCCGGTGCGGATGGCCATGTCGAAGCCGTGCACGGTGGCTCCCCGGGCCAGTGCCGCGGCGGCGCTGCCGTGGAGGGCGGCTGCACGGCGCACCTGGTCCCTGGCCGCGGTCGTCGACACCGTCACCAGGGCGGCCAGGCCGAGGGAGCCGCCGATCTGCTGGCTGGTGTTGAGCAGGGCCGAGGCCAGCCCCGACTGGTGGCGGGGCACCGAGGACACCGCGTTGAGGGTGAGGGGGACGAACGAGCTGCCCATGCCCACCCCCACCAGCACCAGGGGGCCGAAGACCGCCGGGTAGGTGGACGAGGCGCTCAGCAGGGAGGCCCAAACGAGCCCCACGGTTATGAGCAGCGGGCCCACCGTGAGGAACGGCCGGGTGCCCACCCGTGCGACCAGGCGGGAGACCGTCACCCCCGTCACGGCGACGCTGACGGGTATGGGCAGGTAGGCCACACCGGCCATCACGGGGCTGTAGTGGAGGACTTCCTGCAGGAACTGGGTGAGGAAGTAGATCAGCGACAGCATCGCCGCGCCGAGCAGCAGCATCATGCCGTACCCGGCGGCGCGGGCCCGGTTGTCCAGGAAGGCCAGGGGCACGAGCGGACGGCTGCTGGTGCGCTCCACGGCCACGAACAAACCGATCAGGACCAGGGCGCCGGCGAACGCCGCCAGGGTGCCCGTACTGGCCCAGCCCGCGCTCGGGGCACGCACCAGGCCGTAGACGAGGAGGGCCATGCCTCCCGACACAGTGAGGGCCCCGGGCAGGTCGAGGCGGCGGTCGCCGGCACCGCCCGGGTGGGCGTGGTCGACCGGCAACGCCACCGGTGCCAGGGCCAGGACCGCGGCGGCTATGGGGACGTTGACGAAGAGCACCCACCTCCAAGAGGCGATGTCGACCAGTGCCCCACCCAGGAGGAGGCCGAGGGCGCCTCCGGCGGCGGACATGCCGGCATAGACGGCCATGGCCCGGTTGCGCTCTGCCCCTTCGTCGAAGGTGGAGGCCACCAGGGCCAGGGCGGTGGGCGAGGCCACCGCAGCGCCCACACCCTGCACAGCGCGGGCGGCGACCAGCCAGGCCTGGTCCGTGGCCAGCCCGCCGGCCAACGAGGCCAGGGCGAACACGGCGATGCCGATGCCGAACATGCGCCGGCGCCCGAACAGGTCGCCGGTGCGACCGCCCAGTAGGAGCAGGCCACCGAAGACGAGCACGTAGGCGTCGATGACCCAGGTGAGGTTGGTGGACGAGAAGTGCAGGGCATGCTGCACCGAGGGCAGGGCGATGTTGACGATGGTCAGGTCCAGCATGACCATGAGCTGCGCGGCGGCGATGACCACGAGCGCCAGCCTGTGGTGGCCGTGACCACCTGCGAGCTGTTGAGGGGCTTTCGCCGGCTGCACGGTGGGAGCGGTAGTCACGCCGGCACCTCCCCGGTCCCAGGGGCCCCGGCCCAGGCCACCACGTCCACCAAAGGGCCGTCGTCGCCGGGCTTGTCGACCCGCACGACCTCGGCACCGAGGGGCTCCAGCAGCGCGGCCATCAGGGCCTCGGTGTACAGCCGCTCGGGGAAGGGCGGGCCCTCGCGGCCCAGCGAGGCCAGGTGGTGACCGGTGACGAACACGTGGCCGCCTGGTGCCAGGGCCGCCCGGGCGTGCTCGAAGAGCGCTTCGCGCTGCCCGGGCGGGAAGTGCAGGTTCGCAAGCACGACCAGGTCGTAGGCCGCCGGCTCGGGCCGGTACGCCAAGAGGTCCGCCTGGACCAGCCGGAGCGTCGTCCCCGCCTCGGCTGCCCTTTGCGCTGCCTGGTCCAAGCCGACCGCAGAGCCGTCGACCCCGGTCACCTCCCAACCCTGCGCCGCGAGCCACACCGCGTTGCGCCCCGGGCCGCAGCCGAGGTCAAGGGCCCGGCCAGGGGCCAGGCCGGCCACCCGCCCAACGAGGTGGGAGTCCGGCTCGGTCGACCACGGGGACTGTGCATAGCGGCGGTCCCAGTGCGATGCTTCGGCCGGGACGGGCTGGCCGCGGTGGTGCCCCTGGTGGCCGGGGCCGTCGGGGCTGCCCCCGGGCCGGGCGCTCCGCGGGCTGTCCTGGTGCTGGGTAGGTGGCACGTTCACTCCTTGGTGCCGGTCTTCGTGACCGGCTCGACGGGCGGGGGGGCGAGAGCGCCTCGCCGGCCTGGCTGGGTGGGTTTGCTGTCCGCTGCGCCCGGCCGGCCCGGCGCCAAGGCGGCGGGCGCCTCCTGGCGGCGGGCCGCTCCGGCGGCCGGGGAGAGGTCGAAACGCAGCTCCAGGAGGTCGAGGGCGTGCTCGAGCTGGGCACGGCCTTCGTGCCCCAGCGCCCGGTCCAGGTCCTGCTCCTGTAGGTGGACCAGTGCGTCGACCCTCTCGGCCGTCTGGCGCCCGTTCTCGGTTAGGGCCAGGGCACGGGGGCGCCTGTCTGCGCCCCTGTGCGCGCTGCCGATGAGGCCGCGTTCCTCGAGCTCGTCCACGCACCGTTTGACCTTCATGGGTTCCGAGCCGAGCGTCCTGGCCAGCGCCCTCAGGGAGAGGCCGTCGCGGCCTGCCACCGCCCTCAGCACTGCGGCCTGTGGGGGGGACAGGCGCAGTTCGGCCAACTGCCGTTCCCAGTGGGCGCGCAGGGCACGGGTCGCCCGGCTCAGGCGGAAGCCCAGGCCCGCCTCCAGGCCCGTCCCGGAGCTGCTGCGCCGGGCTGGCGGTGAGGAGGGCGTTCGGTCTGTGCCTGGTCGGGGGCTCACGTCACTGTCAACTGTAGCGAGCGATACAGTATTCCCGGGTCGGGTACGTTCCCGTTCTGCGCGCCGTGGCCCGTCCAGCTGGCCCGGGGGTCACCGGCGCCAGAGCCGGGGGCGGTTAGCATCCAGGATGTCTGTCGGCCCCAGCGAGAGCTCCCGTCCGAGTCCGCCCGAGCGCCTGTGCGCAGGTGCCCGCTCCTGGTGCGCCCGTGGGGCGCCCGGGGGCCTGCGGGGCCGGCCCGGGTGCGGCCAGGGGCCCGGTTGGCACCACACGAGGCCTGTCCGAGGCACGGAACGAGGTACGACCATGGCCAAAGCCGCCCGCAAGCGGGCTGACGACGAACTGCACCAGCGCATCGTCGTGCTGGACACGAGCGCGATCGTGGCGGACCCCGAGGTTGTCCACCGTTACCCCGACAGTGAGGTGGTGGTGCCCCTCACGGTCATCGAGGAGCTCGACGGGCTGAAGAAGCGGGCCGACTACACCGGCAAGTCGGCGCGCGAGGCGATCAGGAAGCTGTGGGGGCTGATCGACGGCCATGGGCCTGACCGGCTGAGCGAGCCGGTCAAGCTGCCCGACGGTGGGTTGCTCCGGGTGGAGGTGAACGGCCACCACGAGGACCTGGTGGCCGAGCACCGCCTCGACCTGGACGTCCCCGACAACCGGATCCTCAACACGGCCCTGAGCCTGCGCAGGCAGCAGGGGCGCCCTGTGACCCTGGTTTCCAACGACGTCTCGTTCCGGCTGAAGGCTGCGGTCGTGGGCATCGCCGCCGAGGAGCTCCGAGCGGGCCCGGCCAACGTGCAGACCGGTGACACCGGCTACTACCGGGTGGAGGTGGCGCCCAGCGTCGTCGACCTGTTGTGGGCGGCGAGGAAGCAGGGGACCGGTGTGCGCTGGGCGGAACTGGGCGGGCGTCGGGACGGGGCCGTGCCCGGCTCGCCCGACGCCAAGCTCAACGAGTACTTCGAGCTCACCGCAGGCTCCCAGTCCGTGATCGCCCGGGTCACCGGTGACGGCCTGCGGGCCATAGGCTTCCCGCACCCCTACGGCCTGAAGGGCCGCAGCGCCGAGCAGCACATGGCCATTGACCTGCTCATGGACCCGGCCATCCCCATAGTGGCCCTCGCCGGTCACGCCGGCACGGGCAAGACGCTGCTCGCGCTCGCCACCGGGCTTGCCCAGACGGTGGGGGAGAACTTCTTCTTCGTGCCGGGTTGCAGGGACACCTTCAACAACCAGAAGAGGAGCGGCTACCAGGAGCCGGCGGGTGCCACCTACGAGCGCATGGTGATCTACCGCCCGCTGTACAGCGTGGGCCACCAGGACATCGGGTTCCTGCCCGGTGACGTGGAGGAGAAGCTGGGGCCCTGGATGGAGGCGGTGACAGACGCCATGGTGGCTCTGTCCACCGACGGTTGCGAACCAGGCCTGCAGATCAGCTACGACTGGGCCAAGGAGCAGCTGGAAGGGCTGAAGCAGGCGCAGAAGCTCAGCCTGGACGCCATCACCTTCCTGCGGGGCAGGTCGCTGCAGCGTCACTTCCTGGTCGTGGACGAGGCGCAGAACTTCGAGCTCAACGACCTGAAGACGGTGCTCACCCGGGTGGGCGTGGGCACCAAGGTCGTGTTCGTGGGGGACACCAGCCAGATCGACAACCCCTATGCCAGTGCCCGTTCCAACGCGCTGGCCTATCTGTGCGAGCGCTTCGCCGGGCACCCCCTCTTCGGCCACCTGGTGCTCCAGAACGGTCAACGCTCGGCGGTCGCCGACCTGGCGGCCTCGCTGCTGTGAAAGGCCGGTGACCGGGCGCTCTCAGCGCCGGATCCGGTCGATGTGGTTGAGCACGCCCGGCAGGTGCGACCGAAGTTGCGGGTGGCCCAGCACGAAGCTGTCCGCCCGCCGTTGGGTGCCGACCTCGATGTGGCGTACCAGGCTGGGCAGGAACCTGGCCTCGACCCGTCCGGAGGCCACCGGGTACTCCCGGGACGCCAACCACTGCTTGTAACCCTCGGTGCCCTTGCCCAGGTCCAGGGACACGGTGCCCAGGGAGGCTGCTGCCTCCGCCATCTTCAGGAACAGCAGCAGGCCGGGGGAGTACTGGGCGAACGCAGGATCGTAGGCGGGGAACCACAGCGAGAGGTTGGTGCCCGTCCCGATGCCAAAATGGACCGCCACGAGCCTGCCCCCCGCAGACAACGTGGACAAGGTGCCGCGGCACGCCGGTGCGGTCGACCCTGCCAGCTCGCTCACGAGCCCCTTCACCCAGGGCCGGGCGAAGCGGTCGAAACGGCCGGTCCTGTCGTACTGGGAGGACTTCCAGTGCACCAGGGTGGCGAGGGCCGACAGGTCCGACGACGAGAACTCGAACACGACCTCCCCGTGCTCGCGCGCCAGCTTGCGGCTCTTCTGCATGAGCGAGCGGTACGTCCGGCTGGAGCCCCGGTTGCCCTCCCGCAGGTAGGCGTCGTAGCCGTCGGCGACGTCGATCACCCGGGAGGTTCCCGTGACGTAGGTCCAGGGCGCCAGGGCTTCCAGGCCGTAGGCGGCATGGTCGAACTCCCACACGCCCATCCCGCAGGCCGAGACCAGCTCCGGGAGGTCCAGGCCCATCCCCGGCTCGCAGACGACAGCCTGGACGTCCGAGACCCCGAGAGCGATGGCCCGGCCGATGCCGAGACGACCGCGCTCGAACGGCAAAAAGGCCACGGGTTGACCGGCGGACCTCACAACCGCGACCCTGGCGCCCGGGCGGGAGCGGCTGACGGCAACGGCGAACTCCGGGGACAGGAACGCGCTGTCCAGGACCGGGTGAGAGGCTTGGGCACGCCGCCACGCCGCGAGCTCCGAAGGGCCCAATTGGCCCGGCAGCACGACGGAAACGTCCATGCTCTGGAAACTACACCGGGTGGCGTGCAAAGGGGGGCTGCTGGCGTTGAAAACAGAACATTTACGCTATGGAGAACGGCGCTACTACTGCGTTCGGTGCGGTCTGCCCAGCAAAGTCGAATATGTCGGGACCATAAACAGCTGTTGTTCGGCCAGCCTCACGTTTTGGCGGTCCCGTGCACCGGGCAGGCCGTCCCGGTCCCGGAGCCGGCGGGTGGGCCCGGTACGGCGCCGCTGTCCCCCCGGTCCGGCCACCTTGACTGCGCCGGGGCACCACCCGTAGCGTGACGTGGGCGGGACCATGACACGGGTGTCAGGGGGAGCCGGGCCTGGCCGGGCGACCGCTCGCCGTGGACAGAGGGCCCGGGACCTTCGCAGACGAAAGGCGTTCAGATGATCAACAGGCCGGTGTCGCCGGCTCAGGCGGGCAAAGAGTACCGCATGGGCCGTATCTTCGGGGACGACGGCAGGACGGTGGTCCTGCCCATCGACCATGGGAGCATGTTGGGCCGGGTCAATGGGCTGGAGGACCCGGTGGCGGCACTGGAGAAGTTCGCCGCCACGGGTTGCGACGGCTTCCTCATCGGGCCGGGTGTGGCCGAGCACAGCGTCCCCACGTTCGCCCGACGGGGCTCCCAGGCCCGCCTCCTCACCATCGACTCCTACTGGAACGCAGGTGAGAACGGGTTCACGGCCATGATCAGCAGCATCAACCAGGCAGTCACCATGGGCGTGGACGCGGTCAAGGTCCTCATGCCCTGGAACGTGCCCATGCCCAAGCGCGCCCCTGTGGTCAGCATGGTGAGCTCGGTCATCGAGGCAGCCGAGCCCTTCGGGATGCCGGTGATGGTGGAGCCGATCGCTTTCGAGATGCCCCGTGGCCCGGAGGCGGTCGCCGTCGAGGCCGACGGCTGTCGGGTGGCCATGGAGCTCGGGGCGGACATCCTGAAGGTGGCCTACCCGGGCGACCCGGGCACGCTGTCGCAGTGGTGCGCTGAGCTCCGGGTGCCCATTGTCATGCTCGGCGGGCCTCAGGGAGGGACGACAGAGGAGCTCCTTGCCATGGTCGCCGAGGCCGTGAAGGCGGGCGCCAACGGCATCGTGATCGGCCGCCGGGTCTGGCAGAGGCCGATCGACGAGGCCACGGCTCTGCTCAGCCAGCTGAACGAGATCGTGCACGGGTAGTCATCGGCTCCGCTCCCCGGGCGCTGTGAGGCGGCCGCGCCCGGAGCGACCGGCCCGGGAGCCGCAAGCCCCGGGCCGGTGCCTGTGCCCCTCGGCTCAGGGCAGAGGCTGGCAGGCCTGTGCAGCCGCCTGCAGGCCGATGGCCAGCATGCTGCAACCGGCGTCGGGGTGCCCGAGGGCACGCTGGGGTACCCAACTGGCCCGGCCCTTCCTGGGCTCCATGTTGCTCGTGGCTTCCGCCATGGCCTGAGCGGCCCCCGCCGCCTCGAGGAGGGCCAGTGGCCAGGAGGTGCCGTCGGCAACGCTTCGCTCGAGGCTCCCACAGATCGCGTTCAGGCCGTCGACGAGGGTCCGGTCGCCGGGCTCGGCCTTGCCCCGGGCCATCACTCCCTCGAGGGCGGCCGAAAAGCAGTGGAGCATGACCTCCACTGGAGCACCCTGGTCGTCACGCAAGGCCTGCGAGGCCCGCAGACAGGCGGTGGCGAGCAGGGTCCCGCTGGTCGAAGGGGCGCGCCGGGCGATGGCCGCCCCCAGGGAGGACAAGAGGCGGGTGCCGTCGGCCTCCTCCCGGGCCAGGACCTCCTGCGCCACCTCGGCTACCACGGTCATGGTCACACCGAGATCTCCGTCGCCGGCGAAGCCGTCCAGGCGGTTGAGCTCCGGGGCGGACGCCGCCAGCGCCTGTGCCGCAGCTCCGAGGGCGTGGGGCAGGGCGGTTGCCGGCATCTCTCACCACCGGGCCAGGAGAGGGGAGCGGGACGGGGCCTCCAGGAGGGAGAGGAGCTCAGGGCCCAGGCGCATGAGGGACACCGACGCCCCGGCCATCTCCAGGGAGGTGGCGTACTCGCCCACCCACGCCCGGCGCACCTGCACGCCGTGCTCGGCCAGCACGGCGTGCACGGTGCGGAAGAGCACGTAGAGCTCCTCCACCGGGGTGGCCCCCAGCCCGTTGACGAGCACGGCCACCTCGTCGCCGCGCTCGTAGGGCAGGTCGGCCACCAGCCGGCGGGCCAGGTCCGCCCCCACGTCCGCGGCGCTCTGCAGGGGGCCCCGGGCGACGCCCGGCTCGCCGTGGATGCCCATGCCGAGCTCCATCTCGCCCTCGGGCAGGTCGAAGGTGGGCTTACCGGCCGCCGGGACGGTGCAGGGCGAAAGGGCCACCCCCATGGAGCGCAGGCCGGCCGCAGCCCGCTCGGTCACCTCGACCACCTGGCCCAGGGTGGCGCCGAGCTCGGCCTTGGCCCCGGCCACCTTGTACAGCATGGCGATCCCGGCGACGCCCCGGCGCCTGGCCGCCTCGGCCGGGGGTGCCGAGGCGACGTCGTCGGCCCCGAGCACGGTGGTCGTCTCCAGGCCCTCGAGCTGGGCAAGCTCGGCCGCCAGGTCGAAGTTCATGGTGTCACCCGAGTAGTTGCCGTACAGGTAGAGCGCCCCGGCGCCCCCGTCAACGGCCCGGGTCGCTTCGAGCACCTGCTCGGCGCTGGGGGAGGCGAACACGTCGCCCACCGCCACCGCGTCAGCCAGCCCCTGGCCTACGTAACCCATGAACAGGGGCAGGTGGCCCGAACCGCCACCGGTGACGATGGCCACCTTGCCCTGCCTCGGGGCGTCGGCGCGCACCAGGACCCGCCTGGCCGGCGAGCGCAGGCTCTCGGGGTGGGCCAGCAGTACGCCCTCGAGCATCTCGTCCACGAAGCTCTTCGGTTCGTTGATCAGCTTGCGCATGCGCGGTCTCGCCTCTCCTCAGGGCCGGGCGTCGGTCGGCCCGGTGCCTCTACTTCTAGCGCTTCTGCCGGGCAGGGGCCGTTGCACCGGGCTCGCCTACCTCCCGGGCGGGGCGGTCGTCCCGGCCGTGGGCGAGCTCGGTGCGCAGCCGGGGCAGGGCGTACGGGTGGTGCGCCTGTAGGAAGGCGATCAACTGTTCCCGCACCTCGCACTGCAGGTCCCAGGAACGCGAGCTGTTGGACGAGCTGACCACGGCTCGTAGCTGCATTGTCAGCCCCAGGTTGGTGACCTGGAGGTTGGCCACCTGGCCGTCCCAGTTGGAGGACGCACGGCACACGTCCTGCAGCCGCCGGCGCAGCTCCGCCACGGGCGCCGAGTAGTCGACCTCCAGGTACACCGTGCCCAGGATGTTGGCTGTGGAGCGGGTCCAGTTCTCGAAGGACTGGGTGGTGAAGAACGATATGGGCACCACCAGGCGGCGCAGGTCCCAGACCTTCACCACAGCGTAGGTCAGGTGGATCTCCTCGATCCGGCCCCATTCGCCGGCTATCACCACCACGTCGTCGGTCCTGACCGGCTGGGTGAGCGCTATCTGGATGCCGGCGACCATGTTGGAGAAGAGGGGCTGGGCCGCGATGCCCGCCACCAGGCCGACCAACCCGGCAGAGGCGAGCAGGCCGGTGCCGATGGCCCGTGCCCCGGGGAAGCTGAGGAGGAAGACGGCCATCGCGACCAGGACGATGACCACGACCAGGACACGGCGCACCAGGTCGAGCTGGGTCTCGAGCTGCCGGGCGCGCAGGTTGTCCTCGGCGTCGAGGGTATGACGGGCCAGCATCACGTCCTGGACGGCATGGGCGAGCCCGGCGACGAGCCAGGCGAGGCTGGCTATGAGCAGGCCGCCCAGGGCGTGGCTGGCCGCACCGGCCCAGGACCGGGGGAGGGGGAGGCTCACGAGGGTTGTCTCCAGGCCGGCTGAGAGCAGTGCCCACATCGTCGGCCGTGCCAGGTGCCTCAGCGCCGCCCGGCCCAGGGCCCGCCCGCCGCCGCGGGCCCGGCGGGCCAGGGCCACGAGTGCGACCCGATGGGCGACCAATATGAGCACGGCCACACCACCGAGTGCCCCGGCCACCAGCCCTGGGCTCATGGCCGCCACCGACGCCCGGGCGCGGCTAGGCCTCTCACCGCTCCAGGCTATGTCAGTCCCGGGCGAAATGTCCCGGTTCGCGGCGGACCTGAGCCCGCCCGGGCCGCAGCAGGCCGCCCGTGGTGCGTGCCAGGCCTAGCCGGCCAGGCGGAACTGTGACCGAGGGCCGAGCGCAGGCTGGCGGCCGCCACCGGCCGGGCTGGCCTGGAACCCGATGCCGAGGTGGGCGTACGAGGACGCCGAGGTCACCGAGAACCCGACCGGCCCCCGGAAGCCCTCGAGGCTGACGTTCTCCCCGTAGAAGTTGACGTTGTCGGCCTCGACGCTGACCCCGCACAGCCCGGAGTTGGAGATCCTGAGGTTCAGCGCCTGGACCATGGCGAAGGAGGAGGCCTTCTCCACCCACACGCCGTGGCCCTGTTGCACGCCCTCTTCGACCGGCGACTGGACCGTCACATTGAGCATCTGCAGGGTGGCAGCCGAACCGGGACGCCCGGGTGCGTTCACGTGGACGCCGGTCGTGCAGCGGTCGAAGTCCGCGTTGACCAGGTGCACCTTGTGCGCGGTGCCGGCGGGTGAGGCGAGGAGGCTGAGGCCGCGGGCGTAGTTGTAGGCGAAGATGTTGCTCAGGTGCGGGTTGTCGCAGCGGTAAAGGGCTATGGCCATGCCCCTGGCCAGTTGGTAGCGGCCCGGGACGGTGGACTGGGGCGCCCAGTAGGGCCAGAAGTGGACGGTGTCGATGTAACTGGTGTCCTGCGAGCGGTCGACAGCGATCCCGTAGGCCAGGGGCTGGCCCCAGATCCGCCTCAGACTGGCCTGAGCTCCTCCGTCCAGGAAGACGCCGGCGAACGGGTTGTAGAGACAGACGTCCTCCACCAGGACGTTGTTGCCTGTCACCAGCACCATGGGCTTTGCCTCGGGCGGGTTGGCCGAGGACGGCTGGTCGGGCACGTTGAACGCCAGTGCGCGCACACCTGAACCGCTGCCCCGGGCCACCACGGGGCTCCAGTCCGCCCCCGCGGGCACGAACAACCAACTACCGGCGAAGGTGTTGACCTGTGAGCCCGGCGTGTTCCAGCCCGCACCCACCAGGCTCACCGCCGGGGGCAGGACCAGGCTGGCGCTGAGCCGGTAACGGCCGGGTGGTAGGGCCACGGTGCCCCCGGTGGGCGACGACGACGGCCCGGCAGCATCAATGGCTGCCTGCAGGGCGCCGGTGTCGTCGGAGCTCCCGTCGCCGACGGCACCGAAGTCCGCCACGTTGACGAAGGGCTTGGCAGTGGGCGTTCCAGGCTGCATGGCCGCTCCTTGGTGTCCCCGGTGGTCCTCGAGCCTGTCCAGATGCTACCGGCCGTCCCGGCGGGCCCGTAGGCGCCCGGTCCCGGCCCGGTGCTCGTGGGACGGGGGAGCGGGCTGCCCTGCTCAGCCCGCGACCAGTACCACGACCACCACGACCACCAGCAACCAGACGGCCAGGACCGACCATACGACCCGGCTGGTCCTGCGGTACCTCTGGTCTGCGCTCACCGGCCTATTCTGACCGGCCCCCGGGGCTTGCGCGCCCCGTGCCGACGGGGAGCGCGGCGGGCAGGCACCAGGACCGTCCCCGCGCTCTGTTCAGTGGTGGGTGATGCCCCAGGTCTGGGCGAACATCAAGTGGTTGAAGCCACGCAACAGCTGTTGCTTGGCTTGCCTCTCCTGCTCGGCCCGGGAGCAGAAGTGGGCACGGTAGAGGGCCTCCAGGTAGCCTCCGGGGCCCCGCCTGAGGACGGTCATGCGCTGCCACGGGCCGTAGGTGAGGGCCAGTTCGTACACTCCCTCGACCTGCCACACTTCGGCCAGTGCCTCCTCGGATCCCGGCACCGGCAGGTGGACCTGCAGGCGGGGCGGGGGTGAGGTGTCGACCGGCCGGGCGCGCAGGTTGCCTGCGGCGTGCAGGCCCCAGAGCAGGCTCTCCAGGCGTTCTCCGATCTCGGTGCGCTCGTCGCTGCCGAGCAGGGGTTCGGGCGCCGGCTCGGTGCCGGCCAGGCAGAGTACGGGCTCGGAGGCCGAGGTGATCGGGAGGGCCAACAGGTTCATGGGAGCGAAGGTACGCCGAGCGGGCCGGGTGGGCAGGCGGTCGGCCGGTTGTTCTCCGGCCAGTCGGACGCCCCGGCTACGCCCCACCGCTCAGCGTGGTCGTGAGCCGGGCGACCTTCCGAGAGGCGTGGTTGCGGGTGTACCCGCCGGTTCGCCGCCGGTCTTCAGCCCGCTTGGCCGAGCAGGGCCAGGAGCTCGTCCGGGGTCATGGTGCCGGGCTCGGAGAGTTGGCGTGCCTTGCGGTTCGCCAGCGTCTGGAGCAGCTCGTTTACCGGGGTGGGCACTCCGTACTGGCGGCCGAGGAGCACGATCTCGCCGTTGAGGTAGTCGACCTCGACGCTGCCCTGGCCCCGGGCCAGGCTCTGCCAGGTCGAGCTGCCCCCGCGTTCGTGGCCCACCACGTCGGTGGGGTGCAGGATGTTGCCCCGGCGCAGACGGTCCTCTGTCTCCGAGGCGTGGTCGATGCCGGCGGCCCTCAGGCAGGCTTCACCTTCCAGCCGGGCCATCTGCGCCACCTGGCTGCCCTGGCCGTCCGGCCCGCACAGGGCGTCCACGGCGTTGGCGAGGTTCCGCAGCAACTTGGCGTACTTCCACCGCATGATGTCCTCGCGGACCTCGGAGCCCATCGTGCTCGATGCGAAGGCGTCGGAGATGGCGCGGGCTGTGGCGTCGGCACCCGACGGGTAGCGCCCGATGTCGAGCAGGGCGGTGACGGGGGAGGACTCGGCCACCACCACTCCGGGTTTCATGTGCGCTGCCGGGCACATGACGCACACGCCGTAGACGTTGGCGAACCGCCTGAGCGCCGCGGGCTCGTTGGTCACCCCGTTCTGCAGGCAGACCAACGGCGTCGCGGGCGGGGCCACGGCGGCCAGCTGGTCCAGGGCCTGCTCGGTGTCCTGGCTCTTGACGGCCAGGAGGACCACGTCCCCGGGAGCCCAGGCGACCTGCGAGACCGACCTGACGACGGGTACGGGCAGGTTGACCACGCCTGTTGCCGAGGCGAGCGTCAGGCCCTCGGCCTCCACGGTGGCGGCGTGCTCCCCCCGGGCCACGAGCAGCACCTCCTGGCCGTACTGGAACAGACGCCCCCCGACGACGCCCCCCACGGCGCCTGCCCCGACCACGATGAAGCGCATGTCACCAGCCTCGCGCCCGCGTCGGGGCCGACGCCATTCCCACCCGCCCTGCCGGCGTGCCGACGCCCCAGGGGTGAGCCGGTACGGTGTTGGCCCGCCCGCCATGAGCAGTGCCGCGAAGCCAGCCCCGGGCGGTCGCGACGGCTTGTCGGCCGTCGGATGAGAAGTCTCTCAGCCTGACGTAACCAGGCCGTCAGGCTCGACTGCCAGCGTACGGCCGGGGGCGCCGCTCGGAGCGTGCCCGCAGAGCAGGGCCGGGACGGCACAGGGCCGGGACGACACAGGGCCGGGACGACACAGGGCCGGGACGACACAGGGAAGGACGGATGACGACCGAAGGCACGACTACAGCGGGTGCGGAGCGGTGGCCCGGCGCGCTCGTGAAGCCGGAGGGCAGGCCTCCGGTCAGGACCGGCGGTCGTCGGCACCGGGTTGTCCTTGCGACGGGGGCGGCGGTCCTCCTGGGCGGCGTGCTCCCCCTGGCGACCGCTCAACCGGTGTGGGCCGGGAGCCGGGCGCCCCTCCGGGGAGCGACCACGTGCCCGGTGGCGGGGGACGAGTGCGCGGTAGCGCTCGCCTATGCCGACGCCAGGGACGGTGGCGGTGCCACGGTCCTGGCGGTCGAGGCCGACACCGAGGCCCACGGCGGTACCCGGGCCCGGGCGGTGTTCGACTTCCGGGTGCGGGCCAACGACGGCACCTTCAATGTGCACGTCTACCGTAGTGACCGGGCCCCCTACCGGGACCGGGTGTGGTGGCAGGCGCATGCCGAGGGCGGCGCCCCGGCCAGCCCGGCACCGGCCAGCCCGGCCCTGGCTGAGCCGGCACCGGTACCGGCGGCCGTGCCGGGTGCGCCGGCGCTCACGGAGGGCCGGGCAGTCGACGACGCCGTGCGCTTCGTGACCGGCCTTGGCTACCAGGTACCCGCTGTGAAGTGGGCGGAGCTCAGCTCGACCGGGCGCAAGGACTACTACACGGTCAAGCTCGAGCTGGCCGGCCCCGGCGAGGGGAGCACGGTGAAGGTGTGGGTGGACGCCACGTCGACGGCAGGCACCATCGCCGCGGCCCGGGGGGACGGTCTCGACTACCGTGACCCCAACATCGTGACGCCTGCGGCTGCCCGGGCTGCAGCCGTTGCTGCGACCGGGGGCGGCACTGCGTACAAGGTCCGTCTCCACGGGGAGAAGTGGTTGTGGTACCGGGTGTCGGTGCGAGCGGGGGCAACCGCGTACGAGGTCGCCGTGGACGCCTTCACTGCCGTCGTAACCCAGGTGCGCCGAGCCTGAGGGCGCCTACCGGCCCCGGCTGGCGTCAGCCCAGGGCCGGGTGGCCCTCCGTCACCAGTTCTCCAACCGGCAGGACTGCCGCTCGACGAGCTTCACCTCGAGCACGGTCTTCCTCTTGTAGCGACGGCTGGGGTAGGCCAGGCGGTCCAGGACCCGCCTGGCGGCGAGCAGGCCGACCCGGGCCGGGTCCTGGTCGACCACGGTGAGCGAGGGTGTGAGCGAGTCCGCCATGGGCAGGTCGCCGAAGGAGCACAGGGCCAGCGGGAGGTCCTTGACCGCGGGCCAAAGGAACATCGTCACCCGCCCGTTGGAGGAGAACAGGGCGCTGGGCGGGCCCTCGACGAGACGGAGGCGCTCCAGTGCCGCCCGGGCGCTTGTACGGTCCGACACCCCGAGGGCCACCAGGTCGGGGTCGAAGGCCAGCCCGGCCGCTCCCAGGGCCTGGCGGTAGCCGTCCAGGCGCCGGCTGGTCGTGGGCAGGCTGAGCCGGTCCCCGACGAAGGCTATGCGCCGGTGGCCGTGGCCGATCAGGTCGGCGGTGGCCAGGCGGGCACCCCCGAGGTCGTCGTCGGTGAAGCTGTCGGCGACCACGCCGGTTGGCGCCCGGTCGACGAAGACGACCGGGAGCTTGTCCAGCCAGACGCCCAGGTAGGACTGTTCGGGCCGGACAGAGGCCAGCACCAGCCCGCTCGGCGAGCGGGTGAGGAGCGAGTTGACGATCTCCGCCTCCCGCTCCGGGTCCTCCCCGATCGAGGTGACGAGGGTCGACATGTCGTGGCGGGCTGCTTCCTCGTCCACCGCGCGTGCTATGGCCCCGAAGAAGGGGTCCACGATGTCGGGAACGGCGATGCCTATGACAGGCGCCCTGCCGGCACGGAAGGTGGTCGCCAGGGCGTTGGGCGTGTACCGGAGCTCTTCGAGCACCTTGAGCACGCGCTCACGCGTCTCCGGCAGGACATGAGGGTCCCCGTTGTAGACCCGGGAAACGGTCTTCTGGCTGACACCGGCCACGGCGGCCACATCGCGCATCGTCGTCACGGCGGTCCCTCCTGCAACGAGGGTAGCCACAACCGCCGAGGGGCCCGGGCAGGGGCCTGCCGCAGGCCCCGCTCAGCGGCTCGTGTAACCGCCGTCGATGGGCAGGCAGACGCCGGTGATCATGCCCGCGCCGTCGCTCAGCAGGAACACGATGGGCGCGGCGACGTCCTCCACGCTGGCCCAGCGGTGCAGGGGCATCTGCTCCAGGAACGGGCCCCCGACCTCGGGACGGCCCCAGTACCAGGCGGACATGGGCGTCATGACCACGGTCGGGTTCACGGCGTTGACCCGGATGCCGTACTGGCCGAGCTCGAGGGCGCCGACGCGGGTGATGTTGTCCACGGCCGCCTTCGAGGAGCCGTAGGCGATGTGGCCCTTCAGGCCCACCAGTGAGGCCTGGCTCGAGACGTTGACGATGGAACCGCCCTTCCCCGTGCGGATCATCTCCCGCGAGGCGTACTTGGTGACCAGCAGCACGCCGCGGGCGTTGATCGCCATGACCTTGTCGAAGACCTGGACATCGGCGTCCTGGGGGGTCTCGATGTCGCCGCCCCAGCCGGCGCTGTTGACGACGCCGTACAGGTCGAGCCCCTCGATGGCGCGGCGGACACTGTCCTCGTCGGTCACGTCGAAGGGCAGCGGCCGGGCCCCGGTGGCCGTTGCCAGCTCGGCCAGTTCCGCTTCGCTGCGCCCGCCGGCCAGCACCTGCGCACCTGCTGCTGCGAGCTGGCGCACGACTGCCCCACCGATGCCGCCGCTCGCCCCGGTCACCAGGACGGTCCGGCCGTTGAAACCCGTCATGACTGCATCTCCGATCGGTATGTGGTGCAGGAGCCGAGCCTCGGCCGGTCCCCCTGCTCGCTGGTGCTACCCTCGCGTCAGCCTAACATGACTCCGGTGTCATGAAAGGTGGGGGCTAGCTTGACTCCGGAGCCACGTCGCAGTACGGTGCTTGCCGTCGGTGGCCGGTGCGAGCTCACCGGTCAGGGCCTGCGTGGCCCGGCGGCCCCGCCGCCCCTAGGAGCACAGCGTGAGTCCCACGGCAGAACAGGTGAGCAGGCGGGGGGTAATCAGCAGATGACGGCGCTCGACGCGGCCACGCTGGGGAGCCTGCCGGCCGGCGTGGGTGTCCCCACCTACGACAGGTCGGTGTGCAAGGTCGGCATGGTCCACTTCGGGGTGGGGGCCTTCCACCGGTCGCACCAGGCGATGTTCGCGGACCGCCTCCTGGCCCTGGGCGAGGCCGACTGGGCCATCTGCGGTGTGGGGGTGATGGAGGCGGACCGTGCCATGCGCGACGTGATGAGGGCCCAGGACAACCTCTACACGCTGGTAACGGTGGGCACCGACGGCACTTCGGAGGCCCGCGTCATCGGCTCCCTGGTCGAGTACCTGTACGCGCCTGACGAACCAGAGAAGGTCCTGGACCGGTTGGTGGCGCCCACCACGCACATCGTCTCGCTCACCGTCACTGAGGGTGGTTACGGGGTGAGCGACGTCACCGGGGAGTTCGAGCCCCAGGGCGCGCTGACCCTGGCGGACCTGGCGACCGACGGCCCGCCCAGGAGCGTGCTGGGCTTCATCGTCGCCGCCCTGCAGGCGCGGCGGGCCAACGGGACGCCGCCGTTCACGGTCATGTCGTGTGACAACCTGGCCCACAACGGTGACGTGGCCCGGACCGCGGTGCTGGGTTTCGCCCGGCAGAAGTCGCCCGAGCTGGCCGAATGGGTCGCCCGGAACGTGAGCTTCCCCAGTTCGATGGTCGACCGGATCACGCCGGTGACCACGGACGAGACCCGGGCTGCCGTCCGGGACCTGCTGGGGGTGGACGACGGGTGGCCGGTGCGCTCGGAAGCCTTCTGCCAGTGGGTGCTGGAGGACCGGTTCGTCGACGGCAGGCCGCCCTTCGAGCGCGTCGGTGTGCAGGTGGTGGAGGACGTCGGCCCATACGAGATGATGAAGCTCCGCCTGCTGAACGCCTCCCACCAGGCCATGAGCTACCTCGGCATCCTGGCCGGTGGGACATGGGTGCACGAGGTCTGCCGGGACGAGCTGTTCGTCCGCTTCCTCCTCGGCTACATGCACGAAGAGGCGGTCCCTACGCTCGAGCCCGTCCCCGGGGTGGACCTCGACGGTTACTGCGACGAGCTGATCGCCCGCTTCGCCAGTGAGGCCACCCGGGACACGCTCGCCCGTCAGGTGGTGGACGGTTCGGACCGGGTCGCCAAGTTCCTGCTGCCCGTGCTGCGTCACCAGCTCGCCCGTGATGGCGACAGGCGCCGGACGGTACTGGTCCTGGCTGCCTGGAGCACTTTTTTGGAGGAGCGGGCCGCTCTCGGTGGGCCCGAGGCGGTGGAGGACCGTCGGCGGGCGCAGCTGGCCGAGGCGGTGGCCGCGGAGCGGGAGCGCCCGGGCGGTTTCCTCGGTCTGGGAGCGGTCTTCGGCGACCTGGGCCGGGACGACCGGCTACGGGACGAGTTCGTGGCTGCCCGGGCCGCTCTGGCCGAGCGCGGGCCACGCGGTGCCATGGCGGCCATTGCCGGGCCGGAGGGCAGGGTGGCGCCCAGGTGAGCGTCCACCCGGCAGAGACAGACGCACGGCGCGGCACCCAGGTGCAGCGCGCCCATCGTGAAGGGGTCGAGGAGCAGTGAAAGCAGTGGTCGCCCGCGTGAGCGGGGTGGAACTGGTGGAGGTCGACGAACCCGAGCTGCGCCCGGGGGAGGCGCTGGTCGAGACGACCGTTGTGGGCGTGTGCGGTTCCGACACCCATGCGGCGGCGGGAGAGCACCCCTTTGTGCCCCTGCCCTACCGGCCGGGCCACGAGGTGGTGGGGGCCGTGCGGGCGGTGGCCGCCGACGTGACTGCGGTCGGCGTGGGCGACCGGGTGACGGTGGAGCCGACACTGCCCTGTGGCAACTGCAAGATGTGCCGGACGGGCCGCTCCAACATCTGCGAGAACCTGCGCTTCTTCGGTTGTGGTTACGAGCAGGGGGGCATGGCGGAGCGGTTCACCGTCCCCGCAGGCCGGCTGCACCGGCTCCCTGATGCGATGAGCGACCTCCAGGCCGCCCTGATCGAGCCACTTTCCACCCCGGTCCACGCCGTGCGGCTGGCCGGAGGGGTGAGGGACAAGACCGTGGTGGTGCTCGGTGCAGGCACTATCGGCCTGCTCGTCCTACGGGCTGCC
The DNA here is from genome assembly GCA_021850325.1 of Actinomycetes bacterium. GTDB lineage: Bacteria > Actinomycetota > Acidimicrobiia > Acidimicrobiales > Palsa-688 > JAJZMF01. The sequence goes on along the minus strand of JAJZMF010000020.1, from coordinate 114,831 downwards.
CAGCACGGCGGGGCGCGCCGCACAGTGGTGACGGACCCCTTGCCCCAAAAGCGCGAGCGGGCTCTGGCCATGGGCGCCGGTGCCGTGTACGACGCCACCCGCCCGGACCTGGTGGAAGCGGTACGCGCCGAGCTCGGCGAGAGCGCCGATGTGGTCTTCGACTGCGTGTCGGTGCAGAGCACTGTCGACCAGGCCGTGCGCCTGGCCAGCAAGGGCGGCATCGTGATGGTCGTGGGCGTCCCGGTGCGCCCGGTGAGCGTCGCCCTGCCTGAACTGCAGGACCTCCAGGTGCGCTTGCAGGGTAGCGCCACCTACATGCCCGAGGACTACGACGCCTCGATCGAGATGATCATGTCGGGGTGGGTGTCGCCGGACGACTTCGTCACCGGCCGCTTCCCGCTCGAGGAGGCGGCAGCAGCCTTTGCCGCCTCGGTCAGCGGTTCGCACCTCAAGGTGACCATCTCGCCCGGGCTGGCCCGGTGACGGGCGAGCACCTGGTCCCGCTGAGCCCGGGCACACTGGCAGAGCTGGCCGGCCTGCCCGTCCCCACCTACGACCGCACCGCCCTGCGCAGGGGCATAGCCCACTTCGGGGTGGGCAACTTCCACCGGGCCCACCAGGCCGTTTACATCGACCGGTACCTGAGCCAGGGCGGGAGCACGGCATGGGGCATCGTGGGGATCGGCACGAGCGACGGCGAGGCGGCCCGCGAAAAGGCGCGGCGCTTTGCGGAGCAGGGGTGCCTGTACACCCTCACCGAGCTGAGCCCGAGCGGGGCCTCCAGCACCAGGGCGCTCGGCCCCATGGTCGACTACCTGCACGCCCCGTCGTCCCCCGAGCGGGTGCTCGAGCTGCTCAGTTCCCCCGAACTGCACATCGTCACCCTGTCGATAACCGAGGGCGGCTACTTCATGAACCCCGAGACGGGGGAGTTCCTGGCCGACAGCCCCGAGGTACGCGACGATTGTTCGCGTCCCGTGCCCCGCACCGTCTTCGGCTACATCGTCCGAGCCATGGAGAGGCGCAGGAGCCAGGGCCTGGCCCCCTTCACGGTGGTCTCGTGCGACAACCTGCCCCACAACGGCGAGGTGGCCCGCGCCGCGGTCACCGGGTTCGCCCGGCTCGTGAGCCCGGCACTGGCGGACTGGCTCGAGGAGCAGGGGGCCTTCCCCAGCTCGATGGTGGACCGCGTGGTGCCCTACGTGGACGACGAGGCCCGGGCAGAGCTCAACCGGCGCAGCGGGGTCGATGACAAGCTCGCCGTCATGGCCGAGAGCTACCTGCAGTGGGTGCTGGAGGACCGCTTCTGCGACGGGCGTCCCGAGCTGGAGACGGTGGGGGTACAGGTGGTCGGGGACGTCTCGGCCTATGAGACAGCCAAGTTGCGCCTGTTGAACGCTCCCCACGTACTGCTGTCCTACCCGGGCGTGCTCGCCGGCCACCGGGTCGTGAACCGGGCTGTCGCCGAGCCGGCCCTGCACGGCCTGCTCGAGAAGTTCATGGTGGACGACGTCCTGCCGCTACTGGAGGGCAGCCTCCCCGAGGACCTGGTGCCCCGGGAGTACATCGCCAGCGTGCTCGAGCGCTTCGGCAACCCCTCCGTGGGGGACCAGCTCCTGCGTATCGCGACAGATGGGGCCTCCAAGATCCCGACCTTCCACACCGAGGTCGTGCGCGGCCTGGTGGGCTCGGGGGGCGACCTGCGCCGGGAGGCGCTGCTCCTCGCCTGCTACCACCGGTACCTGGGCGGCAGGGACGACAACGGAGAGCCGTTCGAGGTCACCGAGCCCTCGTTCAGCGCGGTCGAGCTGGACCGGCTACGGGCCGGGCCCCCGGCAGAGGTGCTGGCTCATCCCAAGTTCGCCGGGCTGCGGGCTGCGGGCGGGCCGGCATTCGAGCAGGCGTACCGCGACGCGGCTGAGATGCTCAGCCGGTCAGGGGTGCTGGCGAGCGTACGGGCCGTGCTCACCTAGGCCCCCTGGCACCGGAGGCCGGCCCACCGCCGGCACGGTGCGCCCAGCGGTGGCGCAGCCACCACGGAGCAGGTTCGGGTAGTGCGGACAGGGGTGCTGAATGAGCGCAGAGCTGTTGGTCGGGGTGGACGTGGGCACCACGTTGACCAAGGCGTCGGTCGTGGGCACCGACGGTACCGAGCTGGCCTGGGGACGGGCGCCCACGACCTGGCGCCAGGTGCCCAGCGGGGCCGAGACGACGGCGGCGCAACTGCTGGGGGGCGTGGTGGCGGCCCTGGTGGCAGCCCTCGAGGCCGCGCCCGAGGGCAGGGTGACCGGGGTCGGGGTCACGAGCATGGCCGAGGTGGCGGTCCTCCTCGGCGACGACGGCCTGCCCGTCGGCCGCTGCATCGCCTGGCACGATGTGCGGGGAGAGGATGAGGCCGAGGAACTGGGCTCGGTCTTCGGGGCCGAGGAGTTCTCGGCCCGCACCGGGCTCCAGTTGTCGCACGTGGCCACTCTGGCCAAGCTGGCCTGGATGGCGCGCCACGGCGGGCCACGGGCGAAGCGGGCTATGACGGTCGCCGACTGGGTGGTGCACGCCCTGGGGGGCGGACAGGCGACGGAGGCCTCCCTGGGGTCGCGGACCGGCGCCCTCAGCCTGGAGGACCGGCAATGGTGGTCCGAAGGCCTGGAGTGGGCGGGCGCCCCGGCCGGTCTCTTCCCTCCCGTGGACGACGCCGGGGCCCCACGTGGCCGGGCACGCCTGGCCGACCTGGCACGCCAGCCCGGAACGGGTGGCGTGGGGACGGGCTCCCTGGGCGCCCTGGCCCGGCTGGAGGGAGCCATGGTCGCATCGGCCGGCCACGACCATCTCTGCGTGGCTGCAGGTACGGGGGTCACGGGAGAGGACCAGGTCCTCGACTCCTGTGGCACGGCGGAGGCGTTCGTCCGGCGTGTGAGGCCGATGAGCTCGGCGGCGGTCTCGGAGGTGGTCAAGACCGGGCTGGCCGTGGGCTGGCACGCCGTGCCCGGTAGCTATGCGTTGCTGACGGGGCACCTGCTGGGGCTGCTGTTCGACCGTGTCTTCAGCCTGCTCGGAGTGGAGGGCCTGGAGGCCCAGGTAGCGCTGGACCGTGCCTCCGACGAGGTCGCGCCGGGCGCGCTGCGGGTGGAGGTGGACGAGCGCTCGGGTACGTCGTCGGTCCTCGGTATCGGACAGGAAGCCTCTCCCGCGGCCCTGTGGGCGGCGGTCCGCCGGCAGACTGCGGACCAGACACGCCGGACCCTGGCGACGTTGGAGGCCGTGGCCGGGCCGGTGGGCGAGGTGGTGCTCAGTGGTGGCCGGGCCAACTTCGCCGGCTTGAGGGCCGACAGGGCCAAGTTGGCCCGTCGCCTGCGCTGGCCGGCGGTGACCGAGGCCGGGGCGAGGGGGGCAGCCCTGTTCGGGGGCTGCGGGGCCGGCGTGTTCAGCGGTCCCGAGGACTTCCCTGTGCCGGCCGAGCACGACTGAGCCGCATCTCGCCACCCCGCCTGCGAGCCGGCCCCGTCAGGCCGCCCTGCCCGGGGACGCGCAAAGGGCGTGGGCCGTGGCCCACGCCCTTTGCCGGAGCCCTGGGGCTGGTGTGACCTAGGGCTGGGTCTTGTAGAAGTACTTGGTGACGTTCGGCTTGTCGGCGGTCGCGGTGGTGGCGATCACGTTGGGCAGCAGGACGTGCTTCTTGATCTTGGCCTTGTGCCCGGTCAGCGCCCAGTAGGCGTCCTGGACGGCGAGTGCGCCCTCCTGGGCCGGGTTCTGGATGACCAGGATGTTGATGACACCCTGCTTGAGCAGCTTGATCTCCGCCGGCTCGGCGTCGTAGCCGGCCACGGCGACCTTGCCCTTCATGCCGGCAGCCACGACGCCCTGTCCTGCGCCCTGAGCGGAGAACAGGTTGGTGCCGAAGATGCCGACCAGGTTGCTGTGGGCCAGGATGAGCGCCCGGGCCTGGGACTCAGCCGTGGTGGCGCTGTCGTTGTCGTACTCGGTGGCCACTACCTGCATGTGGGGGTACTTCTTCATCTGGGCGAGGAAGCCCTGCTGGCGCAGGTCGGTGGTCGAGACGCCCTTCACCGTGTTGATCACGGCCACGGCACCCTTGTAGTGGGCCTGGGCGGCGATGGCCTGGGCGGCCGCCTGGCCACCCTGGAAGTTGTCGGAGCTGATGGCGGCGGTGAGGATCGACTGGTTGGTGATCGTGGTGTCAACCGAGATGACGGGTATGCCCGCCTTGGCGAAAGCAGCCATCGGCTTGTACAGGGCCACCGTGTCGGTGGGCGCGATGAGCAGTGCGGACGGATGGGTGGCCAGGGTCGAGTTGACGATGGGCACCTGCAGCGAGGTCGACCACGTGGTGGCGCCCCTCCAGGTCAGGTTGACCCCGAGCTTGGCCGCTTCCTGCTTGGCACCTGCGTACATCGTGATGTAGAAGGGGTCCGTCGTCAGGCCGGGGATGAGCACGATGTTGTACTTGCTGGCGGCACTGGCCGCAGCGACTCCGGCACCGGGGACGCCTGCCATGAGGGCGCTCGACGCCATCACCACTGCCGACGCTGCCGCACCCAGCTGGTAACGGCGCTTCCTGCTCTTCAGGACCGGTATTTTCATTTGTTGTTTCCTCCCTTTTTCCGTAGGCCCGGTTTTGGCCGGGCCTGGCTTGTGGCTCGCTAACGTTCGGCCAGGCGGACACGCACCTGGTCCATGGCCACGGCAGCCACGATGATGATGCCCGTGGCGACCTCGGTCCAGGACCCGTTCACGTTGACCAGGACCAGGCCCGTAACGAGCAGTGAGATGATCATGGTGCCTACGAAGGTGCCGAGCATGTGGCCCCGGCCCCCGAAGAGGCTGGCTCCTCCGATGACCACAGCGGCGATGGCGTCCAGTTCGTCGTTCTGGCCGGACAGGGGGTTGGCGACGTTGAAGTTCGCCATCACCATCATGCCGGCCAGCCCGGCCAGGAAGCCGGACAGGGTGTAGACCCAGATGAGGTGACGGTCGACGTCGATACCTGCTCGACGGGCGCTCAGGCCGTTGCTGCCGATGGCGTAGGTCCGTAGCCCGAACCGGGTGCGGTGCAGGACGAAGCCGAAGATCACTGCTACGACCACGGCGATCAGGAACGTTACGTAGACCCAGCCGCCGATGGCGCTGGTACCGAGCGACCCGATCTGCGACGGGAGGTTCGAGATCTCCGTACCACCGTTTATGAGCGAAGGGGCAGCACCGACGGCGGTCAGGCTGCCCAGGGTGACGATGAAGGGCGGCAACTTGAGCCTGGTGATGAGGAAGCCGTTGCCGAAGCCGACAAGTGCCCCTACGGCGAGGGCTATGGCGAAGCCGATGACCGTCGTGAGCAGGCCGCTGGCGTGGGCGTTGTACATCGATTGCATGACCGCGCCCGAGACCATGCCCGACAAGCCGAGCACGGCGCCGTCCGACAGGTCGATGCCCCCGGTCATGATGACGAAGGTCTGGCCTACGGCCAGGATCAGGTACTCGACCGAATAGTTGGAGATACTGAGCCAGGCGCCGCGGCTGAACAGTGACGGGGCGAGCGCGCCGAACACCACGACCATCAGGACGAGGACCCCGACGATCCAGAAGTCGCCGATCTGGTCGACCAGGTGCAGCCAGCGCGAACGGGCCGGTGCTCCAACCGGGGTCTCGGCCGGGCCCCGGGGCGGGGTTAGCGTCGTCCCGGGCCGGGAGAAGGCTGATGGCAGCCGTGCGGGCATTACCTTGACCACCTTTCGGTGCTGGGGGCGGCGGAGGTCAAGGCCGGCCCCCCAGAGCCGCACCCGTGATCCAGCTGACGATGTCGTCCAGGGAGCACTCGGAGGGCCGGAGGTTGGCCACCACCTGCCCCTGGAAGAGCACTACGACGCGGTCGCAGATCCGGTACACCTGGGGAAGGTTGTGGCTGATGAGCAGCACGGGCACGCCCTGTGAGGCGACGGTGGCGACCAGCTCGCCGACGCGCTCCTGCTGTTCGACGCCCAGGGCCGCCGTGGGCTCGTCCATGAGGATGACCCGGGAGCCCCAGGCGACGGCGCGGCCGACGGCGATGGCCTGGCGCTGGCCGCCCGAGAGCCGGCCGGCCACGGAACCTACCGAACCGATGCGGATGCGGGTGCGCTCCAGGTCCTTCTCGGCCGAGGCGATCATGGACCGTCTGTTCAGCCAGCCGACGTGGCGCAGGGGCCCCTTGACGAGCTCCTCGCGGCCGAGGAAGATGTTCGCCCACACACTGAGGTCGGGCGCGAGGGCGAGGTCCTGGTACACCGTCTCGATGCCCATGCGGCGGGCATCGAGCGAGGAGGAGAAGGAAACGCGCTGCCCGTCCACCCGGATGGTGCCCGAATTGGGCTGATAGCCCCCCGAGAGGATGTTGACCAACGTCGACTTGCCCGCGCCGTTGTCGCCCACGAGGCCGACCACCTCGCCTGCGTGGACCTCGAGGTCGACGCCTCGGAGCGCCTGGACGCTCCCGAAGTGCTTGGTGATGCCTTCTACGGACACCACCGGCACGCCGCCGTCGGCACCCGCCCGGCCGCCCGGCTGCGTCCTTGCCGAGCCGTCGACAGGCCCAGCCTGGTCACTCGTCATCGGCCTCCCATCCCCCTAGATCTCGGCTCCCAGCCGGCCGGCGCACACTGCCCCTCCTGGCCCGTGCCGCTGAACGGCAGGGGCGCGGGCACCGGGCTCCCGGCCGTGCTCACGCGGCAGACCCCGTGAGCCATGCGCGAGCGTAGCATGACTCCGGTGTCATGTTGTAGTTGGTGGAGGTTGCCGTAGATCCTCCCCCCGTACGGAGCCGGCGCCACTGGGCCGCTCCCGGGCGCTGCGCCGGGTGGCACCGGGGGCCCATCGGGTAAGACCTGGTCACCTGGCATAGGCGTCCGCTTCCCTCCCCGCTCGACATGCCGGCCGGCACGGCCACGGCTCTGCACCTCTTCACGGCAACGTAGTCGCAGCCCATCCTGCGGTGGCGTCGCCCCCGGCGGTATGCCCACTGCTCCGCTCAGCCCCTCTCCCGGGCCAGGCCGTCCCTGCGCCCGGTCTGACATCGTTGTCTTAGCGGCTGACATTGCTAACAGCTGGTCGTGTCGGCTGTCAAGGCAAACGAGGATGGGCAAGACAGCTGTTGTGGAAGAGGGCCGGTGGCCAACCGCTCGCCCTGACAGCGTTGTCAACAAGCCCGGGCCAGATGGCTGGAAAGGTGCCTGCCGGTCCCGGCACGCCCCCCGGCCCGCGTCTTCACGGGGAGGCGGTAGCACCACGCACAACCGATATATCGCGATATAGTGCTCATGTCCCTGCATGGTGCAGGGTGGGAAGCGAGGTGCATGACGGTGCATGGACAGAGAAGGTCCGGGGACGGCCCTGCATGGGGGCGCGGTTGGGGACCGCCCCCCTGGGCGCCAGGCGGGCACGGCCAAGCCGGCCCGGGCTCGGGCCCACCCGAGCGGGACGAGGACGAGGGTGAGGGCCGTCCCTGGGGCCCGTTCGGGGGCTGGAGCTTCGGTGGCCCGGGCGGCCACTGGGCCTGGGGGCCCCAGGCCCGTGCCCGGGGCGGACCGTTCGGCCGGGCCCGGCGCGGTGACGTGCGTAGCGCCGTGCTCGTGCTGCTGGCCGAGAGGCCCATGCACGGTTACGAGATCATCACCGAGCTCGTCCAGCGCACGGACGGCATGTGGAAGCCCAGTCCGGGTTCGATCTACCCCACCCTGCAGCTCCTGGAGGACGAGGGCCTGGTGGTCGCCACCGAGGAGGGCGGGGCGGGGAAGCGCCGCTTCACCCTGACCGCTGACGGTCAGGCGGCGGCCGCCGAGCTGGCCAAGGGCCCGGCCCCCTGGGAGCGGGTCGGTGCGGGCGCCCCGGTAGGGGCGAGGGAGCTGCGTCACGCAATGGGCCGGTTCATGCCCGCGGTGGGACAGGTGTTCATGTCGGGAGATCCTCGGCAGTTGGAGGCCGCGCTCGGGGTGCTGGAGGACGCCAGACGTAGGCTCTATGCCATCCTGGCCGGGGAGGGCGAGGGCCGGGCCGGCAGCGGCTCCGGCCCCACGACCCCCGGCACTGCAGCCCCCGGGCCTGAAGGGCAGGGCTGAGCTGGGCGACCTGCGGCCGGGCACGCGGCCAGGGTGAGGGAACTTCGAAGACTCTGTGAGGGTTGTGTTAGCAGCTCGCCGCACCCATGGGCGTCGCGTCGTAGGGTGCGGTCGGGGACCTGGCAACGGGCAGGTCTGACAGAGCGTTACCGGGAGGTCCTTATGAAGTACAGATCGACGCGGCATGCCGGCGTCGCCGCCGTGGCTGCGCTGGCTGTCGGGCCATTGGTGGTGGCGGCCAGCGGTGCCGCGTCCGCCCAGGCCATCGTCACCAGCCAGTCCTATGTGATCGGTGCCGGCTCGGTGAGCAGTGCCACCGTTGTCGCCCAGCCTGACACCGCCGGTGCAACTGCGGACTACACGATCGGCTTCGTGACACCGTCCCAGCTCGTCGGGGGCTCGGCCACCGTCACGTTGTCATCGGCCAGCAACGGGCCGGTGTTCCCCGGCTCCGTGGCCGACTACTTCATCCTCGACAGCACGAACAACTCGTCCGCCCAGCCGGCCGCCTCGGTGACGCTCGCCTCGGGCGGCCACGGGGTCGTCCTGGGGCTGTCGAGCACCATCGGTGCCGGTGACACCCTCGACGTGTACGTGATCGGTGCCACAAACCCGGCGAGCGCAGGCAGCTACACACTGGGCGTGTCGACCTCGGCCAGCCCTTCGGCTGCAGCCAGCGCCTCGTACCAGGTGGTGGCGGCCAATGTCGTGCCCACCTTCAACCCGACGGCCACACCCCCCGAGGTGGGCCAGACGGCCACTTACAGCATCGGGGCGTTCAAGGCCTCCGCGGCCGTCAACGCCGGTGGCACCATCCAGGTCGTCTCGGCGGGGCCGGCGGGCACGAGCGACAACGTGGGCTTCCCGACTTCCGCCGTCGCCTACAAGGTCGAGGACGCCACCACGGGCACCACGGTCCCGGTCATCTCGATCGTGCTGGGAGGAGCGGGCGGCGGCCAGTCCGGCGAATCGGTGACCCTGCAGCTCGGCGCCCCTGTGCCGGCGGGTGACGTGCTGAGCGTGACGGCGACGGGGGTGACCAACCCGAGCACCGCCCAGGCCGACCAGATATCTGTGAGCGCACCGACCGGGGCGGCGGCCACCACGGGCACCCTGGCCATTGGCACGCCGGTCACAGGCACCAGCCTGTCGCTGTCGTCCAGCGCCGCCGGGGCTACCGGCGTCGAGTACAGCGTCGGGTTCAGGGCCACGAGCCAGCTCAACGCAGGTGGGACGATCGTGGTCGTCGCCCCCTCGGGGACCTCGTTCGCCGGTGCCGGCGTCACCCTCGTCGACTCCACCCACCTCGGTGCCTCGGCCAGTGTCCCTCCCGGCTCGGTACTGGTGTCGACCGCTCCCGGGGCGACCTCCGCCAACCGGCTCCAGGTGACTGTGCCCAGCACCATCAGCGCGGGTGACCAGGTCTTCGTCGAGGTCAGTGGGGTGACCAACCCTGGCACCGGGACCTACGGCGGGGGCGTGGGCGACTTCACGGTCGCCACCAGCGCCGACAGTGTGGCCGCCGAAGTCCCGTCCTACGGTGTGGGCACCGGGGTCGTCACCTCGACGGGCGCCAAGGTCAGCGTGACGCCGACGACGCCGGGCACGGCGGCGCAGTACACCGTCACCGACATCAAGGCCACGGCCCAGCTGGCGCCCGGCGCCACGATCGAGCTGCAGGCGCCCGCGGGCACGATCTTCCCGAGCTACGTCGGTGACTACACAGTTGCCGACGCCAGCACCGGCGCTGCGGGCACGCCACCGGCGACCGTGACCGGGGGCGGCACCAGTGATGTCACCCTGACCCTGGCCACCACGGTGCCCGGCGGTGACTTCCTGAGCGTCGGCGTGGCCAGCGTCCTCAACCCGCCCTCGGGCACCTACCAGATGTCCGTGGTGGGCGACCTGCAAGCCGGTGTGGCCCCCACCTCACCCCCTCCGCCCGTGGCCCCCAGCGTCAGTGTCGCCCTGGCGGCCACTTCGGCTTCTGTCACCGTGGGCCAGCAGGTGGTCTACACAGCAACGGTGTCCTCTGCGCCCAACGGCGGTGTAGTGGTGTTCACCGACAACGGTTCCCCCCTGGCGGGGTGCACCGCCCAGCAGGTCTACTCGGGCCGGGCCACGTGCGCGGTCACCTACAACCAAGCTGGACGGCACTCCGTACAGGCCGTGTTCAGTGGTCCCTCCAACGCCCAGGCCAGGTCTGGGGTCTACTCCGAGACCGTCTCCCTGCCTGCCGCGGGTTACTGGCTGCTCACCAGCTCGGGCCGGGTGTTCGCCGAGGGTGGTGCCGGCTCCCACGGCCAGTTCACGGTGACCCCGGCCACGGGGGCGGTCGTCGGCATAGCCTCCACCCCCTCGGGCAAGGGTTACTGGGTCGCCACCAGCAACGGGACCGTCATGGCCTTCGGTGACGCCAAGTCCTACGGGGACCTGCCCAGCGAGCACGTGACGGCCAGGGACGTGACGGCCATCGCCCCCACCTCCGATGGCAAGGGCTACTGGTTGGTGGGCCGGGACGGGGGCATGTTCACCTTCGGTGACGCCAAGTTCCACGGCTCCGTCCCCGGTCTGCACCTGCACGTACGGGACGTGGTGGGCATGGTCGCCTCGCCCGACGGCCGTGGTTACCTGGTGGTCGGTGCGGACGGAGGGGTGTTCACCTTCGGTTCGGCCCACTTCTACGGTTCCATCCCGGGCCTGCACCGCCACGTCCACGACATCCGCTCCATCCTCCCCTCGTCCACGGGCAAGGGTTACGTGCTCGTGGGTGCTGACGGCGGGGCGTTCGTCTTCGGCACCGGGGTGCACTTCCTGGGCTCGTTGCCCGGTCGCGGCATCCATGTGCGGGACATAGTCGGCCTGGCCCTCACCCCGGACAACGGCGGCTACTTCATGGCCGGTAGCAACGGGTCGGTGTACGGCTTCGGCGACGCCGTCCCCTCCAGCTCGGCACCCGGGCTGTCGACGAGCCTGCCCGTGGTGGCCATCGCAGGTACCTAGTCGGCGCCCCCTTCGGGGAGCCCGGAACCCGGAAGGCCCACGGCTGCTGCCGTGGGCCTTCGGCGCGTCAGGCCCGGCGGTGCCGACCTGCGGTGCCGACGTGCGGGGCCGACCTGCGGTGGGCCCGACCTGCGGTGGGCCGACCTGCGGTGGGCCGACCTGCGGTGGGCCGACCTGCGGTGGGCCGGCCGTCTCCTGCGGGTACGGGCCGGTGCACGGCCGGGGCCGAGCGCCGGCTGACCGCTCAGGAGAAGTTGCCCGAGGCGACCCGGGCGAGGGGCGGTAGCTGGCGCCAGACGTAGGTGAGGTAGGGGTCGTGGCTCGTCACCGGCGGCCTGCCGAGCAGCCACTGGAGCCAGGCCACGGCGTTGGCTTGCCCCTGAGGCGTCCAGCCGGGCACTGCCGGCCACTCCGGTCCCACGATGACCTCGCTGATGTGGAGCTGGCCCAGCTCGGCTGCAGCCTGTCGACGCGCCTGCGGCGTGGTGGGCAGCAGGGGCTGGCCCGGCTGGCCGAGGCCCAAGAGGAGGCCGAGGTTGCCGATGTCGCCCGAGTTCGTCCCGGTCATGCCGGTGTCGCTCGGCATGACGAAGCAGAACCCGGCCTCGGACTGCCAGCGCAGGTCCATCTCGTTGACCGAAGGGACCACCAGTGCCACAGGTGGCCCGCCGGTGCCCGATCGGGCCTGCGGGCAGGACAGCGAGGTGCTGAAGGCCTGGTATATCGGGCTGGCGGCCGCAGGGAAGCTGGTGGTGGGGAAGATGGCGGCCATGCCGGCCAGCACCACGCCGGTGCCCGCCGCCCGGACGGCCGGGCGGCGGCGGCGGAGCTCGTCGCAGCCCAGGGCGACCACGAGCCCGAGCGCCACGGAGGTCATCGAGGCGAAGCGGTCAGGCAACAGGTTGTTGAACAGCGGCAGCCGGCCCAGGAGCTGGTAGGGCAGGTTGTCGCTCGTGATGTGCCCGTCCCAGTGCAGGGTCTGGCCCATCGACAGGACGGCGGCCACCACGCCGGCACTCAGCGCCGCCCACATGATGGGCCGTCGGCGCGCCATCACCACCGTGGCCAGGACGAAAACCAGGAGCGGGACACCGATGTAGGCACCCTGTTCGGACACGTTGCCGGTGAAGGCGGCGGCCACGCGGGCCGCTGAGCCGGGCACGATCCTGGTGACCGAGGTCGGTACGAAGAAGTTGAACAGGTCGCTCACGTACACGTTGGGCGGGTGCGGGCTCTGGACCTTGTACGGGCCGAGGAACTGGACGGCAAGGAAGGGGGTCGAGAGCACGCCGGCGGTCACCGCAGCCACGGAGAGCCCTTTGGCGGCGTGGCGCCAGCGGCTGCCCACATCGAGCCAGCGGACTGCCACGAGCACGACGAGGCCGGCCAGGACGGCGACGGCCTCCATTGCGAGCACCTCCTCCCCCGTGACCAGTTGTGCCCACACCAGTGCTCCGAGCCACAGCCCGTCCTTCCAGGGCGCCGAGCCCTGGACGACCAGCACCCGGTCCAGGGCCACCAGGAGCAGCGGCGCGCTGACCAGGACGGTCTGTGCCATGTGCCCGTAGGACTGGGAGAACAGGTAGGGCGAGAAGGCGGTGACCAGTGCGCCGGCAAAGGAGGCCAGGGGCGCTGTCCAGCGCCTGAAGGCCCAGTAGCAGGCCAGGCCCGTGGTGGCCGGGGCCAGGGTCATGAGCAGGTTGTAGGAGAACGCGCCACCGAAGAGCACCGTGAAGGGCGATGCCAGGAAGCTCGGCAGGAGGACCGAGGTGTTCCACATCAGGTTGATGCCATGGGGGGCGTTCACGTAGGTGCTGACCAGGGGGTCCAGCCCGTGGCCGAGGGCGTAGGGCACCCAGGCCATGAACCAGGCGTACTCGTCGGCGTCGCCCCCCGGGCCGATCTGGGTGGAACTGGGGTGCACCCAGGCGCCGTGGAAGAACGCCAGGGCGGCACCGAACATGAAGAGGCCGACGCCGAGCAGCTCGCGCCGGTCGGCGCGTCCCCGGGCCACACCCGGCCGGACAGGCTGAGCGTCCTGGGCCCGAGGCTCCTCGGCCCCGGGCTCCTCCGGCCCGGCCTCGGGTGGTGCGAGGGCTTGGGTGACGTCGGCGAGGTCGGTGCCCGGGCCGGTGCCTTCTGCTGTGCCGGGCTCGGGCCCGCTCGGGTCGGGCTCAGTCGTCGTCACGCTGCCTCCTCCAGCCACAGTGCCTGGTCGTAGTCGGTGCGGTGCACCGTCCAGGTGCCCCGGGGGGAGCCCTGTGCGCCCGGCATGTCCGAGGGCGCGTCGCGGGTGGTGCCGGCCCGCGCCGTCGGCCGGCCTGGTGGGCTCGTGGGCGCAAAGCTCATAGCGTAGTCCTGCATCCTGGGGCACCCCAGGGCGAGCCAGAGCTCGGCCACCTCGACCAGGCGGTCCCGCAGGGCCGCAGCCTGCTCACCGCTGGCGATGACCTCTCGGCCCGACGCTGCCACCTCGGCCAGGGACCGGTCCTCAGCCAGCGCGAGCACCGAGACAGCGCGGCTGTCCTCCAGCGCCAGCAGGAACCCCAGGTCCCACCGGGCCCAGTCGTGCCCGGCAGGGGTGGGACGGAGCAGTGCAACGGCTACGGCCCGGGGCAGCGGTGAGGCGGAAAGCGGCCCGTGGTGGCCCACCGGGCCAGGGTGGGCCCAGGGCAGTTGCCGTTCGCCGCTGCCCCGCAGGGGGAGGAAGCGGGCCGGTGACTCGGCGCGTCCGAGGGCGCCCCGTCCGGACGGGCGCAGGGCGGTGACCGGGTGCCATCCCCCGTGCTGGAGGGGTACCAGGCACAGCCCGTCGGGTGCCATCTGGCGCAGCCATTGGGGCGAGACATCGGGGCATCCCGCGGTGACCACGACCCGGTCGAAGGGCCCGTGGCCGGGGGCGCCGGCATAACCGTCCCCCACCACGACCTCGACGTTGCGGCAGCCGACGGCCTCGAGGTGCTCGGCGGCGGCAGCGGCCAGGTCCGGCTCCAGCTCGATGCTGGTCACCGCGCCCGCCGGTCCCACGAGCTCGCTCAGCAGTGCGGCGTTGTAGCCGCTCCCGGTGCCCACCTCCAGGACGCGCTGGCCTGGTGCCAGCCGGAGCAGTTCGAGCATGTGGCCCACGACGTTGGGCGCCGACACCGAGCTGGCCCACCCGGCCCAGGGGCTGGCCCCGAGGGCGGCGATGCCTAGAGCCCGGTCGGCGTCGTAGACGAGCTCGTTGGCCCGGTCGCCCCAGGGCCCCTCTCCCGGCTGCCACTCGAAGGGGTGGTCAGGGCCTCCCATGCCCAGCTCGTCGTCGACAGCCCAGAACCGGGGGACGAACCGTTCCCGGGGGACCCTGCCCATGGCGCACAGGACGGCCTCGTCCGCTACGGCACCCGTCCCGGCCAGCACGCCGACCATCCGGCGGCGCAGTGCTGCACAGTCCAGGCCCACGGCCCGACCATAGACCAAGGGCACTTGTCAGCAGCCCCACGTCTCCCGCGGGCCCGGCGCGACAGTTAGCTTGGCGCCGTGGTTAACGATCGAGCTGCGAAGGGCCACCAGGGCGTACCAGTGGTGGTGGTGGGGTCGGCCAACGTGGACTACCTGATCTCGGTGGACCGCAGGCCCGTCCCGGGCGAGACGGTGATGGCGCGGGGCCTGCGCACCCTGGGGGGTGGCAAGGGGGCGAACCAGGCTTTCGCCGCCGCCCTCGCCGGGGCCGAGGTGCACTTCGTCGCTTGCGTGGGTGACGACGCCCTGGGCGAGCAGCGTATGGCCGAGCTGGCCTCGGTCGGGGTGCGGACGGCCCTTGTGCGCCGGGCCGCCGGGTCCCTGACGGGGTTGGCCTTCATCACGGTCACGCCGGACGGCGAGAACGACATCATCGTGGCCCCGGGCGCCAACGCTGCCCTGGGGCGGGAGGACGTGGACGCCGCAGCTCACCTCCTGGCCGGGCCCTGCGTACTGTTGGCCCAGCTCGAAGTACCCCACCCTGCCACGGCGAGGGCGATCGAGCTGGCCGGTCCCCAGGCCCGGGTGGTCCTCAACCTTTCGCCCTGGCGCCGTCTCCCGGCCGAACTGCTGGGCCGGGTGGACGTCCTGGTGGTCAACGAGGTGGAAGCGGCGGCCATGTGGGGGAGCCCGGTGGGCACGGTCGCCGAGGCCATGGAAGCGGGGCGCGCCCTGCGGGGGGCGGGGCCGTCCGCCGTGGTGGTCACCCTCGGCGCAGCTGGCGCGGTCGCGGTCGCCGACGGCCTGGAGGAGCACGTGCCCTCGCCGCCGGTCGAGGTGGTGGACACCACGGGTGCCGGTGACGCCTTCGCTGGGGCATTGGCGGCGCGGCGCGCCCTCGGCTACGACCTGCTGGAGGCCGTGAGGTACGGCGCGGCCATGGGATCTGCGACCACCAGCCGGCTCGGGGCGCAGGCGGTCGCGCCCGGGACCTCGAGCCTGTCCTGCTGAGACGGCCCGTTCAGGGCCGCCGGTGCCCGCAGCGGGGTAGCGTTGCCGCGTGAGCCAGGCGCCCAACGCGTTGCAGGTCCCGCGGCCGTCGTTGCTCTTCGACCTGGACGGCACGCTGGTCGACTCGGTCTACCAGCACGTCATGGCCTGGCAGGAGGCACTGGCCGGCTGCGGCATCGCCCTGTCGGTGTGGAGGGTGCACCGGCGCATAGGCATGAGCGGAGGCCTCTTCCTGAGCGCTCTGCAGCGGGAGACGGGCCTCCACCTCGACCGCGCCACCCTGGACGAGCTCACCCGCCGCCACCTGGAGGGGTACATGCAACGCGCCCACGGGGTGGTGCCGCTCCCCGGGGCACGCGAACTGCTCGGCGTGCTCTCGGCGCAGCGTGTCCCCTATGCCATTGCGACCAGCGGCACCCTGGAGGTGGCCGGCCCGGCTCTGGCCATGCTGGACGTGCCCGCCGATGTGCCTGTGGTGACCCGCGACGCGGTCGCCCGGGCCAAGCCCGACCCCGACCTTTTCCTCGCCGCCGCCCAGCGCCTGGGGACCGAGCCGGCCAACGCCTTTGTGGTTGGCGACAGCGTGTGGGACCTGCTCGCCGCCCGCCGCGCCGGCTCGCTCGGGATCGGGCTGCTGAGCGGTGGGTACGGGGCCGAGGAGCTCCAAGCCGCCGGTGCCTACCGGGTCTACCAGGACCCTGCCGACCTGCTGGCCCACCTGGAGGAGGTGGGGGTGAGGCCGTGAGGGCAGGGCGCCGGTGCCGCGCCCGGGCTCAGCCGGCCGGGGAAGGCACCTTGGCCGGGCTGTGCAGGCCGACCAGGACGCTACCCAGGCCCAGGGCGGCGAGGTACTCGGCGTCGGGGGCGCAGGAGGCGGACAGGCAGACCGGGACGTCACCCGGGTTGTCCTGGGCGTCCGAGCCCGGCTCGGGCCCGCACATGGCCTCGGCTGCGGCCAACAGGTCGGTCAGTTCCGGGTTGCGGGCGCCCCCCGCTTCGCGCTCCCGCTGGTAGGCGACGGCCTCGATCACCTGGCTGCCCATGCCCCAGGCCGAGAGGAGGTGCCCGGCGACCACGGGCAGCGTGGTGCCCAGCTGCCCCAGCTCCACCTCGTCCGCATCGGCGCCCTGAGCTACTTCGGCGGCGATGGCGCGCAGCTGGTCTGGTGCCCGGTCCGCCAGGACGAGCTCGCCCAGGCCGTGCAGCATGCCCGCCACCGAAGCCTCGCACCGGGCGACGTTGTTGCGGACCAGGCTGGAGCAGGCCTCGCCCACGGCGCTGCCATGGTGCTGGAAGTCGCCCAGCCAGTTGGTGGGCAGGCCCCGTCCCGGGGTGAAGGCCCGGAAGACCGCGCCGGCCAGGGCGAAGTCCCGCAGTGCTTCGACACCGAGGTAGGCAACGGCGTTGCGCAGGTTGGAGACCTCCGTGCGCAGCCCGAAGAAGGAGGAGTTGACGAGCGCCAGGATCTTGGCCGTCATGGCGACGTCGGTGGAGACGATGTCAGCGATGTGGGCGAGGGAGCACTCCTCGTCGCCAAGGGCGGTGTCGAGGGCCTGGACGTTGTCCGGGAGGCTGGGCAGGGAGCCCAGGTCCCTCACCAGGTCGAGGGTGGCGGAGCTGTAGAGACGGGCGCTCAGCCGGGTGGCGCGTTCCACGGCCCCCGCCAGTACCTCCGGTCCGCACGCCTTGCTCAGGCATTCGCCGGCGACCGGGAGGGTGCTCTGGGCCGCGCTGCGGTCGCCGGGACCGGCGAGCGCCAGCCGGGCAGTGGCCGGGTGGGCGTCCTTGACCAACCGGAGGAAGCGGGCCGCGCTCATGTCGGACAGGCGGGCGCTGGTCACCACGGCGTCCACGCCCCCGCCTGCCAAGGTGTCCAGGGCGGCGTCGGTGCTGGAGAGGAAGGCCATGTCCCAGTCACCCCGGCACCGGCCGTAGGCCTGCTTGAGGGCGGCCAGACCTGTTGCGTCGTCGTCCACGAAGAGAACTGAAACCATCCATGGTCCTTGTCTTGCCTGCGGAGCCGCCGTCGGCGTGGCTGTAGCGGCCCGCGTGGGCTGGCGCCGGTCCTGGTACAACTTCGGCACGAGGGGCCACGCACCGAAGGTGAGCGGCCGAGATTGCCCGTTTGGCGCTGCCAGGGGTAATAATGCCCACCGTGGTCGACAGGGGAGATGGCGTGGGCGTCCTCGTCCGCCCGGCCCGGCCCTCGGACACGGCGACCGTCCTGGCCCTGGTGCGGGAACTGGCGGAGTACGAGGGTGCAGCCGACCAGGTGGAGGCAGGCGAGGCGGACCTGAACGAGGCGTTGTTCGCGCCCGGGGCGCGTGCTCACGCCCTGGTGGCCGAGCTCGGCGGCGAGGTGGTGGGCACAGCGGTCTACTTCCTGTCCTTCTCGACCTGGACGGGCAGGCACGGGCTCTACCTGGAAGACCTGTACGTGCGCCCGGCCGCCCGCCGGCGGGGGGTGGGCAGGGCGCTGCTCGGCGCCCTGGCCTCCGAGGCTCTGTCCCGTGGCCTGCCCCGCCTCGAGTGGTCGGTGCTCGACTGGAACGAGCCCGCCATATCCTTCTACCGGGCACTGGGAGCGACGCCGATGGACGAATGGACGACCTTCCGGGTGACGGGGGAAGCCCTGGGAGCGCTCGGGGGAGCTCCTGGCCCCGGTGCTGCGCCGGGGCCGGTGGGCTGAGCCCGTCGGCGGTGGCCGCCGTCACTGGCCGCCGTCACTGGGCGCCGTCAGTCAGCCTCCCAGGCTGTGGTAAGCGCCGGCGGACCAGATGAGGGCAGGCCCGGGCCGGCCGAGCTCGACCTCCAGCACCTCGGCCTGGACGAGCAGGGACCAGCCGAAGGAGCTGACGCCGGTCGCCCGGCAGAAGATCCTGTCGTCCACCACCTCCAGCGCCGGGCCGGCAGGGGTGACGGCTACCGCGAGCTGTTCGGGGGGAGCGGGCAGCTGGCCGGCGAAGTGCTGGGCAAGCCGGCGGTGCCCGGGCCGGAGGAGGTGCACGGTGAAGCTGGTGCCACCCTCGCCGGCCAGGAGGTCTCCGAGGTCGGTGGTGGGGCTGACCACGCCGGCCAGGAGGCCGGGCTCACCGGGGGCTACGAGAAGCGAGGACACCGTGAGGCCCACGGTCCCACGGTCCCCCTGGAACAGGCCGGGCTGCGAAGCACCGCTGCTGCCTGTCCTCGCCTCGTGACGTGGGGCTCCGGCCGCCCCGAACTGCTCGGTCCCGGGGCTGCCCGCGGGCTGGGCCAGCCAGACGGTGACAGGCAGCGGGAGACGGCCCCTGGCCCTGCGCAGCGGGTCACGGTCCTGCGGTGCGTCCGACCAGGGGGGGGCGAAGTGCAGGTGGCTGCCGGACGAGCCGGGGCCGGGCGGCGGGTTGGTCATCCCACGAGTGTGGCCGCCCGCCGGCCGTCCACGGGAGGGTAGCGGACGGCCGGCGGGCGGAGGCTGGTGGGGGAGGCCCTACAGGGCCGGCCCCGCCTCGAGCTGGAGGCGGGCGCTGTGGGCGCTGCCCCCGGGGTTGAGCCACTTGACCGTGACGGCCTGGCCCACCTTCTTGCCGGTCAGCTGGTGCGACAGGTCGGAAAGGTTGGCCACGGAGCGGCCGTCCACGGCGGTTATCACGTCGCCCACAGCCAGGCCCGCGCCTGCCGCCGGGCTTCCGGGCTCCACGCCGGCCACCACCGCGCCGTGCTGGGTGGGCGCGCTGTAGGTGCTGAAGCCGAAGGGGCCGCCGAACAGGCCGTTCGAGCCCAGCGGGTAGCAGCCGGAGACCTGGCCCTCGGCACAGGCCACGCTCTCCACCGTCACGCCCATGATGGCGTGGGGCCCGATGAACACGGTCGGGCTCGCCTTGCCCGCCTCGATCTGGTTGACGATGGCCATCGCATGGTCGATGGGGATGGCGAAGCCGACGTTGGAGGCGCTGGTCCCC
Source organism: Actinomycetes bacterium (assembly GCA_021850325.1). GTDB lineage: Bacteria > Actinomycetota > Acidimicrobiia > Acidimicrobiales > Palsa-688 > JAJZMF01. The sequence goes on along the minus strand of JAJZMF010000020.1, from coordinate 95,333 downwards.
GTGGCCGACCCCGTGGCTGCGGCCGTGTTCATGCCGATCACCTGGCCTGCCGAGTTGGTGAGAGGGCCGCCGGAATTGCCCGGGTTGATGGGGGCCGTGGTCTGGAACACGCCCTTCAGGGTCTCCGTGGTGCCCGTCGCCGGGTCCCCGACGTTGATGGTCCGGCTGGTGGCGGCGATGATCCCGTCCGTCACGGTCTCAGGGCCCTGCAGGGCGAGGGCGTTCCCGATCGCCACGACCTGGGCGCCCACCGCGACCTGGCTCGAGTTGCCGATGCTCACGGTGCTGAAGGCTGAACCCCCGTGGAGCTGGAGCAGCGCGACGTCGTCGGTGGGGCTCGTGCCCACCACCGTTGCCGGGTACTTCTTACCGGCCCCGTTGACCTGGGCGAACAGCTTGGTCGAGCCCACTATGACGTGGTTGTTCGTGAGCACGAGGCCGGACCGGGTGATGACCATCCCCGTGCCCTCGTCCTGGCCGTTGGGGCCCGTGGCGGTTATGTCCACGGTGGCCGGTTCGACCCGGGAAGCTATGGCGGGCACGTTGAGCCCCTGGCCCGGCGCGCCCGGCGCGGGCGACGAGGCTGCCGGGGTGTTCTCGGCGGTTGGGACGGTGCTGGGACTACCGGCACCCGGCTGGTCGGCGGCCAGAGCGATACCGGCGCCCGCACCGCCGGCCACCAGGGCCGTGCCCACGAGGGCGGCGGCGATGGCGAGCCGCCTCCGGGGCGGTCTCGGGGGTGCGGAGCCGTCCTTGCCGGCCCAATGGCCCTGTTCGCCCGGAGGCGGGCCGCCCCATGCGGCCTGGTCCGGGGGGCCGGCGGGGCCCTGGGAGCCCCAGCCCGTCGCGCCAGTTCCCGGCCAGCCCTGGCCGGCACCCCACCCGGCACCCGCCCAGGGCTGGCCTGCAGTCCCGGGTGTACCGGCTTCGCCCCAGTTCGGGAACCTGTGCTCGCTCTGTTGTGCCATGCTCACCGCTCCTTGGTCTCGCTAGTCACAGTGCCGTCAGGCGTTCCATAGGCCAATCAACCCTGAACGCCTCAAAAACAGCTGAGAGGAGCCTTAGGGACCGGAAAAAGGTGCTCGCAGGCGGTGCTCAGTTGGCGGGCGAGAGCTGGAGCAGGGTGTACTCCAGGAAGGGCGGCTCGGGGGTCGCCGGCTCGTAGGGGTCGGCCCCGGAGGGCCAGCCGATGGCGTGCGCCGTGCTGAACTCGCCCCACGCAGATGCGTAGACCACGGGCACGACCAGCCTGTCCCGGTCGACCACTGAAGCTATGGAACGGGCGGCGGCCACGGCGGCCGGTGAGCCGGGCGGGCTGGACGCGTAGGCGGCGAGGCCCCTGCTCACGACGGTCGCCGCGGCGGGCAACGTGGCCCTGCTCAGGCGACCGTAGTCCCCCTGGGCGGCCCGGCCGCCGACGAGGAGCGCCGGGTCGAGCCATTGGCGGTACATGGGGTAGGGGTCGGGCCCGTTCTGTCCCCTTACCACGGCGGCGTCGAACGCCCCGCTGCTCAGCGCCTCCTGCCAGGCAGCGGGGCCGAGGGCGCGATAGGACACCGCGAAACCCGCTGCGCTCAGCTCCCGGGCCACCACCTCGCCCACACTGGCCTGCACCGTGCCCGAGGGCGCCACCAGGCGCAGGGCGAGAGGCCTGCCGTTGGCGCCCACCCAGTAGCCGGCGGCGCCGATGTGGAAGCCACCGGCCGTCATGGCCTGCCCGGCCGCGGCGCGCTGGGCATGCGTGCTCAGCCGGGTACCGGCCCCGGGGCCGACCAGGCCCGCATCGGCCGGCATGACCAGGCCGGGCGCCGAGGTGGCGGGCGGGTCGTAGCCACCCGAGACAGCGGTCGAGATGGCCTGGCGGTCGAGGTCGTCACTGATGGCGTTCCTCACGGCGAGCTCGGACGTGGCGCCTGAGGCCAGGTTGAGGTCGAGGGCCACGGTGGCCACGGGGACGAGCCAGTAGTGGTGGTGGGCGGGCTCGCGGGCGGCGTAGGCCTGCCTGACATCGGGCATGAACGTCCCCGCCCAGTCGAGCCCGCCCGACGTCAACGCGGCACGGAGCTGGGCGGGGTCGCGGAAGGCAGGGAAGACCAGGCGCTGGACCGCAGGCTCGCCGCGTTGCCAGTAGCCGTGGCGGGCGGCCAGGACGAGCCTCTGAGGGCTGAAGCCCCCGCGAGCCAGCGCGTAGGGGCCGGTGCCGTCGGGGGAGCGGTCCACATAGCGCAACGGGTCGGCCCCGCCGTAGCCGGCCTTCACGATCGGCACCGTCGCCAGCGCCTGCATCTCCGTGTAAGCCGGCCCGCCCAGGGTCAGGGACAGGCTGAGCGGCCCGACGGCGCTGGCGGAGACGACCTCGAGCCCCGGCGCCAGGGCAGGCACCTGTTTGACGAGGTTGAAGCTGTAGGCGGCGTCGGCGGCGGTGAGGACCGAGCCGTCGGCGAAGTGGACGCCGGAGCGGAGCTCGAAGGTGACCGTCTGACCGCTCGGGCTGTAGGCCCAGCTTGTCGCCAGCCAGGGGTAGTACTCGTCCGCCTGTGCCCCGTCGTAGAGGACGAGGGGCTCGTAGAAGAGGGAGTCGACCCCTGTCCAGCTGAACGCCTGTGCCGTGTCGAAGGGGTTGAAGTTGTCTACGAAACGGGCCACGGCCGCCGGTGCTATGACCAGTTGGGTGGTGCCCGCGTTGGCCGAGGCGCTGCCGTTCATGGCCAGCGCGGCCGCCAACAGGGCCCCCAGCACCTTCCCGCTCGCCACGGGGAACGGTTCTACCAGCGGCCCGGCCCGGGGCGAGCGCGGCCCTGGTGCGGCCCTGGTGGGGCCCTGGTACGGCCCTGGTACGGCGGTGGAGCCGGGGCCGTGAAGCCGGGGCCGTGAAGGCGCAAGCGGCGGACGGGGCAGGCCCCGGTCGAGCGCCCTGTGGTTGCTAGCCTGGCCCCCTCCCGGCGCGTTACAAGGAGCTTCGAATGGCCACTGCACCCTTCCCCGATGGCTTCCTGTGGGGTGCCGCCACCGCGGCCTACCAGGTCGAGGGGGCGGTGCACGAGGACGGGCGGGGGCCTTCGATCTGGGACACGTTCTCGCACACGCCTGGACGGACGCTCAACGGTGACACAGGTGACGTGGCCTGCGGGCACTACGGCCGTCTGGACGAGGACCTCGACCTGATCGGGGCCCTCGGTCTCGGCGCCTACCGCTTCTCGGTCGCCTGGCCCCGCGTGCAGCCCGACGGCAAGGGGCCGGCGAACCAGGCCGGCCTGGACTTCTACCGGCGCCTCGTGGACGGGCTGCGCTCCAGGGGTGTCGTGCCCGTGGCGACCCTCTACCACTGGGACCTGCCTCAGGCCCTGGAGGACCAGGGTGGGTGGTTGGCGCGAGGGACGGCGCAGCGCTTCGCCGACTACAGCGCCGTCGTGGCCGGGGCGCTGGGGGACGATGTCGGGATGTACATCACGCTCAACGAGCCCTGGTGCTCGGGCTGGTTGGGCTACGGGACGGGGGCCCACGCCCCCGGCACCCGTGGTGTGGCCTCGGGCGTCGCCGCCAGCCACCACCTGCTCCTCGCCCACGGTGCGGCAGTCGAGGCCCTGCGCGCTACGACCCGGTCACCGGTCGGCATAACCCTCAACCTCAACCACTACACCCCTGCCACCGACCACGAACTGGACCTCCGGGCGGCCCGGGTGGCCGACGCGGTACTGAACCGCTTCTACCTCGACCCGGTGCTCAGGGCGAGCTACCCCGAGGACCTCGTCCAGGAAGTGGGACGGGCGGGCGGGAGCTTCGAGGTGGTGAGACCGGGCGACCTGGAGGCCATCAGCCGCCCCGTCGACTTCCTCGGGGTCAACTTCTACAGCACTGCAGTCGTGGCGGACATGGGACGCGAGGACGAGGCCAGGGCGGCGGGGTACCTGGTGGGCCCGGTGGGGCCGGGAGAGACCAACGCTAGCTTCGGCGTCCGTGGCGTGGGGCGCCAGGGCATGGAGCACCTGTCCACGGGTTGGGAGGTGGACCCCGCCGGGCTCACGGAGATCCTGGTCCGCCTGCACCGGGAGTACCCCAGGTTGCCCCTCTACGTCACTGAGAACGGCGCCGCGCAGCACGACTACAGGGGCCCGGACGGCGCAGTCCACGACCCTGGTCGCATCGCCTACCTGGCCCGCCACATCGCAGCTGTGCACGACGCCCTGAAGGCCGGCGTGGACGTTGGGGGCTACTTCGTCTGGAGCCTCATGGACAACTTCGAATGGGCGCTCGGGTACTCCGTCCGGTTCGGTCTCACCTGGGTCGACTACCCGACGGGTGAGCGGGTGCCCAAGGACAGCTACCACTGGTACCGACGGGTGGCCCGGTCCAACGGCCTGCCGCCCGAGGACTGAGAGGCCACGGTGAGCGAGCGGTCGCGGCACGGGCGGCCCGGGAGGCACAGGCGGCCCGGGAGGCACAGGCGGGCGGGCCCATGATGCACTCCGGCATGGGCGGAGGCTGGGCCGCCATGCGCTCCCTGCGCCAGGACCGCAAGGTGACCCAGCACAAGTTGCCCAAGGGCACGGTGCGCCGGGTGCTCGGCTTCGCCCGGCCCTACCGGGGCCTCCTGGTCGTCTTCCTCGTGCTCATAGTCTTCGACGCACTGGTCGGAGCGGTCAACCCTCTGCTCACGCGGGGCATCGTGAACCACCTGGTGGCGCGCCCCGGCCACCGGGTGCCCGACGGCGTTGTCATCTGGTTGGCCGTGGCCATCGGCGCCATCGCCGTCCTGGACGCCGGCCTGGGCCTCTGGGAGCGTTGGATATCGGCCCGGGTCGGTGAAGGGCTCATCTACGACATGCGTAACCGGGTCTTCTCCCACATCCAGCGCATGCCCGTCGCGTTCTTCACCCGGGCGCAGACCGGTGCGCTGATATCGAGGCTCAACAACGATGTCCTGGGGGCGCAGCAGGCCTTCACCGACACCTTCAACTCGGTCATCGGCAACACGATCAGTGTCGCCGTCACCCTTGCGGCCATGTTCGTGCTCAGCTGGCAGGTCACGCTGCTGGCCCTGCTGATGCTGCCCGTGTTCATCCTTCCTGCCCGCTGGGTGGGGCGACGGTTGGCCGGCATAACGCGGGAGGCCTACGGGCTGAACGCGGAGATGAACGCCATGATGAGCGAACGCTTCAACGTTGCGGGCGCCCTCCTGGTGAAGATCTTCGGCCGGCCCAGCGGGGAGTCGGACCTGTTCCGCTCCCGGACGGGCCGGGTGCGCGACATCGGCGTGACCACCGCCATGTACGGGCGGATCTTCTTCACCGGCTTGATGTTGACGGCCTCGCTGGCCACCGCTCTCGTCTACGGGGTGGGCGGGGTGATGGTGGCTCACGGGTCGCTCTCGCTCGGCACGCTGGTCGCCATGACGCTGTACCTGACGCGTCTGTACGGGCCACTGACCTCGCTGTCCAATGTGCAGGTCGACGTGATGACGGCCCTGGTCTCCTTCGACCGGGTGTTCGAGGTGCTCGACCTGCCCCCGATGATCGACGACAAGCCGGGTGCGGTGGACCTGGTGAGGGGACCGGCCGAACTGGTCTTCGACCACGTGGACTTCCGTTACCCCCGGCCGGAGGAGGTGTCCCTGGCTTCCCTGGAGTCGGTGGCCGTCCCCGAGCGGGGAGGTGGCCAACAGGTGCTCTTCGACGTCTCGTTCACCGCCCAACCCGGGCAACTGGTGGCCCTGGTCGGCCCCTCGGGAGCCGGGAAGACGACCCTCAGCCACCTGGCGGCCAGGCTCTACGACGTGACCTCGGGAGCGGTGCGCATAAACGGCACCGACGTGCGTGACGCCAGCCTGGCGTCCCTGCAGGGCGTGGTGGGCGTGGTGACACAGGACCCCCACCTGTTCCACGACACCATCCGCTCCAACCTGCTCTATGCCCGTCCGGACGCGACCGAGCAGCAGTTGTCGGACGCGTTGCGCGACGCGCAGATCCTGGACATGGTGGCCAGCCTTCCCGACGGCTTGGACACCTTGGTGGGGGACAGGGGGTACCGCCTGTCAGGGGGCGAGAAGCAGCGGGTGGCCATCGCGCGCCTGTTGCTGAAGGCCCCTGACGTAGTGGTCCTCGACGAGGCGACGGCGCACCTGGACTCCGAGTCCGAGGTGGCCGTGCAGAGGGCGCTCGCCAAGGTGCTCACCGGCCGGACCTCGCTGGTCATCGCCCACCGGCTCTCGACGGTGCGCGACGCCGACCTGATCCTGGTGGTGGACGGTGGCAGGGTGGTCGAGCGGGGCACCCACTCCGAGCTGCTGGAGGCGGACGGCCTCTACGCTGAGCTGTACCGGACGCAGTTCGCCGAGCAGGGCTCGCGGGCCGAGCACGACGGGCAAGCCCCGGGCCCGGCCGGGGCAGCAGGCCCGGTGGGTGACGGACGGCCGGTCGACGTCAGGGTTGCCGGCCGGTGACCCCGAGGGGCACCGGGCCCAGGCGCGAGGCCAGGTAGGCGGCCCCGGTTATCCCAGCTTCGTTCTGGAACCTGGCCGGCACGATCGGCGTCTGCAGGTTGAGCAGGGGGAGGAACTTCTCCGCCCGGCGGCTCACGCCTCCTCCCACCACGAACAGGCTCGGCCAGAGGTACGCCTCCAGGGCGGAGAAGTAGCGCTGCAGTCGCCGGGCCCACTTCTCCCAGCTGAGGGACTCCCGCTCGCGGGCGGCAGCAGAGGCCCGCTGTTCGTAGTCGGCCCCGTCCAGCTCGATGTGGCCCAGCTCCGCGTTCGGCACCAGGGCCCCGTCGTAGACGAGGGCGGTGCCGATCCCCGTCCCCAGTGTCACCAGCACGACGAGGCCTGCGACGCCCCGGGCGGCGCCCCAGTTGGCCTCGGCGATACCGGCTGCGTCGGCGTCGTTGACAGCCGTCACCTCCAGGCCGGTGGCCGCTGCCACCACGTCCTCGATGTTGGTGCCTATCCAGCTCTTGTCGACGTTGGCCGCGCTGCGGGCAACGCCGTGGTCCACCACTGCCGGGAACGTGCAGCCGATGGGGCCCTGCCACCCGAAGTGGGCCACCACCTCGGCACAGGCCTTGCCCACGGCCTCGGGGGTGGACGGCTGGGGTGTGGCGACCTTGTAGCGCTCGCCGGCCAGGCCGCCCTCGTCGAGGTTGACGACAGCGCCCTTGATGCCTGAACCGCCGATGTCGACGCCGAAACCGCGCAGAGCCACGGCATGAGACTAACCGAGGCCCGCACGGGCCGTTGGGCCGGCCAATGCGGCCCGCCGAGCTGTTCAGCCCGGTACGGTGGGCCTGTGAGCGAGCACGACACACCAGCGTCCCCGGCCCGCACCGACCACGAGTGGCAGGCCGAGCTGTCCCCCGAGCGCTACCAGGTCCTCAGGCAGGCCGCGACCGAGCCCCCGTGGTCCGGCGAGTACGTGCACCACCACGCGGACGGCAGCTACCGCTGCGCCGGGTGCGGGGCGGTCCTCTTCGACAGTGCGACCAAGTTCGACTCGGGCTCGGGCTGGCCAAGCTTCTACGAGCCGGCAGCGGCGGGCGTGGTGGAGCTCCGTTCGGACCGCAGCCACGGGATGGTGAGGACCGAGGTCGTGTGCCGGGCCTGTGGCGGGCACTTGGGCCACGTCTTTGACGACGGCCCGGCACCCACCGGTCAGCGCTACTGCATCAACTCCCTCGCACTGGACTTCGACCAGGCTTAGGCCCGGGGCGGGCGCCGGCGCGCCGGCCGCTCAGCCGTTGGAGCGCTGGCGGTCCGGCGCGATGCGCAGGATGACGCGCTCGGTCTGGATGGCCGAAGGGTCGTAGGGGCCGCCCGTGTACTTCTGGCTGAGCCGGTCGATGTGGTCACGGGCTTCCTGACCGGTGACGGTGCTGACCACGCGCCCGCGGACCTCGACGTAGCGGTAGGGGTTCTGGACGTCGATGACGGTCACCGTGACGCGGGGGTCCCTGGTGACGTTGCGGTACTTCTGGCGGCCGACCTCTGTGTTGATCAACAGGTGCTCGTCGTCGGCGTCCACCCACATGACGTGCGTCATGGGCTGGCCGCCGGGCAGGAGCGTGGTCAGGGCGGCGAAGTTCTTGTCTTGGGCGAGGGACTTCACAGATTGGTCGAGCATGTACCGAGGATATGGGGCCCGCTGGCCGCAGCGACCGGACTTGCGTGCACGGCCCTCGGGGCTGCCCGGTCCGACCGCGCCCACGGGGCGGGGGCGCCCCGCCGGTTTGGGTGCCGGCGGGGCGCCTGGGGGTGGCCTATTCGGATTCGGCTATGGCCCGCTCGGCCGCGTTGCGCTCCGCCCATAGCTGGCGCCGCCGCTTCCAGAAGGCTGTCTTCCAGACCTTGAACCCTCCACGCCGGCCGGGCGTGGGGGCTTTGGGTGGCCGTGGTGACGCTCTGCGCCCTACGTCGTGGGGCACCTCGGGTAAGACCGCGTCCTCGAGGGTGTCCTCGTCGTAGGCCGCCGAGTGCAGGTGGCTACGGACGGCGTGCCGTGCGGCCCGGCTGCTCTGGCGCCGACGGCCTGTGGCATCTTCGAGGAAAGGAGCGTCCATCACTCGGGTCATCTCCACCTCCGCTGTGGTAGCCGGTCCTCGTCTGCATGGACCGGTTACGGTCCATGCTGCCACCGTTGACCTGCTAAGGGGAAGGTCTTTCCCTGAAAATTGCCGCGCGCCAGAAGCGCAGCTCCTCGATGCTCTCCCTGATGTCGTCCAGGGCCCTGTGGGCTCCCACCTTGCGAGGGGCCCGGGCGAACTCCTCGGGGTACCAGCGCCGTGCCAGCTCCTTGATGGTCGACACGTCGACGTTGCGGTAGTGGAGGTAGGCGTCCAGCTCGGGCATGTGCACGGCCAGGAAGCGGCGGTCGGTGGCGATCGAGTTGCCGCACAGGGGGACCCGGCGCGCCTCGGGGACGTGCTTGCGCACGAAGGCCATGGTCTCCTCGGCCGCTGCGGCCAGGGTGACGTCCGAGGCCTTGACCGCCTCCAGCAGGCCGCTGCGGGTGTGCATGTGGCGGACCACGGCGTCCATGCCGTCCAGGGCCTCGGGGGGGGCCGCCAGCACGAGGTCGGGCCCCTCCGCCACCACCTCGAGCTGGTCGTCGGTGACCAGGGTGGCGATCTCGACGATGTGGTCGTGGGCGGGGTCGAGCCCCGTCATCTCCAGGTCCAGCCAAACCAGCACGTCCGGACTCTACTTGGCGGCGCGGACGGAGCACTAGCGTGGCAGGTGTGGGCCCGGGCAGGCACGTGAGGGTGGAGGTCAGGCTGCTCGACCCGGAGCTGGGCCTGCCCGTCTACGCCAGGCCGGACGATGCGGGGGCCGACCTCCGGGCCAGGGAGGACGTCAAGTTGGAGGCCGGCGGGGGCCGGGCCCTGGTACCGACCGGGATCGCCCTGGCCCTGCCACCGGGCTATGGGGGGTTCGTCCAGCCCCGTAGCGGGCTGGCCCTGCGTCACGGTGTCACCGTACTGAACGCCCCGGGCCTCATTGACGCCGGCTACCGGGACGAGGTCAAGGTGCTGCTCGTCAACACCGACCCCCAGAGGGACTACGAGGTGCGCAGGGGCGACCGGGTGGCGCAGCTCGTCATCAAGGAGGTGGTCACGGCGGAGTTCGTGGACGTCGGGGAGCTGCCGCCCTCGGAGCGGGGCCTGGGCGGTTTCGGCCACAGCGGGCGTTGAGGCTTCGTGCCCGAGCTGCCCGAGGTGGAGGCGCTCGCCGCGTTCGTGCGCGAACGGGCTACGGGGCAGCGCGTGGAGAGGGCTGAGCTGGGGTCGCTCTCGGCGCTGAAGACCTACGACCCGCCTCTCGAAGCCTTGGTGGGCCGGACGGTCAGTGGGTCGCGCCGGATGGGCAAGTACCTGTGCACCGAACTGGACGGCATCTGGTTGGTGGCCCACCTGGCGCGGGCGGGCTGGTTGCACTGGCGGGTGCCGGTGCCCACGGGCCGGCCCAAGCCGGGCAAGGGCCCTGTCGCCCTGCGGGTCGGCCTCTCGGGAGGGGAGGGGTTCGACCTGACGGAGCAGGGCACGGAGAAGCGCCTGGCCATCTGGGTGGTGCGCCGGCCCGAGGAGGTCGAGGGCATAGCCCGCCTCGGGCCGGACCCGCTGGCGCCCGGCTTCGACCGGGCTGCCCTGGCCCGGGCGTTGGCCGGGGCCCCCGGTCAGCTGAAGACCGCGCTGGCCGACCAGGCGGTCCTGGCCGGGGTGGGCAACGCCTACTCCGACGAGATCCTCTGGGCGGCCAGGATGTCACCGTTCAAGGCTGCGGCCAGGTTGTCCCCCGAGGAGACCGAGCGCCTGTACGAGGCCCTGACCACGACCCTGAGGGACGCCGTGGCCCGCAGTGCCGGTCAGGCGGCCGGCGCGCTCAAGGACGCCAAGAGGACAGGGCTGAACGTCCACGGCCGGGCCGGCCAGGCCTGCCCGGCCTGCGGTAGCACGGTGCACGAGGTGCACCTGGCCAACCGCAGCTTCCAGTACTGCCCGGGGTGCCAGACTGGGGGCCGGGTGCTGGCGGACCGAAGGCTGTCGAGGTTGCTCAAGTGAGCGCGAAGACCGAAGAGGTCGTCTACCGCGGGGTCAGGTGGCGCCGCAGCGCCTCGGGCCGGGCTGTCTGGTACAACGAAGGCCTCGGGCGCTGGGTGACCTGGCACGAGGGGGCCGACGCACCGCCCGTACCCGAGGGGTGGGCCGCCGTCGTGGCCCCGGCGGGCAGGACCGGGGAGCCGGCCGGGGCCCGGGCCGGGGACGCGATGAGCAACCGCCTGCCCCTGCGCTCGCCCTTTCGCATGGTGCCCATCGTGATCTTCCTGGCGATCATCGGCATCTCGCTCTACCAGGCCCTGAAGCCCCCTTCACAGGCCACCCGGGCGGACATCTCGGCCGCCATGGCCCTGCAGGGCCGGTGCCTGGCCCGTGGTGGGGGCAGCGCTGCGGCCCCGGTGTACTCCAGCACCCCGGTGGCCTGCAGCGACCCCACGGCGGCGGTCAGGGTGGTGTCGGTGGTGAAGACGACGGCCAAGGTGGCGTCATGCCCGCGGGGCAGCGAGCCGGCCTTTGTGGTGAAGGCCACGGTGCTCGGCGAGCCGTTCGAGTGCTTGGCGAAGTTGAAGCCGAGGCGCTAGTCTGGTCGGGCAACGCGGACGTGGCTCAGTTGGTAGAGCATCACCTTGCCAAGGTGAGGGTCGCGGGTTCGAATCCCGTCGTCCGCTCTCAGGGCCCGGCGAGGGGCGCGCGTCAGGCGGGGCCCGGTGCTTGTGGCCCAAAGCCCTCGAGCGGCGGCGGCGGCCGAGCCCGCCGGGCGGGCCCGCACGCGTAGGCTCGGTGCCGCGATGACCCCCGACGAGGTGGCCACTCTGCTCTACCTGGAGCACCTGACCGACCACGACCTCACCGTGCTCTGCCGCTCCGAGCGCGATGACCTCGGGCCGCGGGAACTACGCGGCCTGGTGCGTAGCCGCCGCGGTGGGGTAGAGGGGTTCCTCGCCTCTCCGGACCTGTTCGGAACGGTGCTCGGCGGGGGCCCGAGCCGCGAGGTGCTGCGGGTGTCACCCTTCCTCGTCTTCGCGGTAGCCGTTGAGCGGGCCGCCCGCGAGCTCGCCTCGGCCCGGTCCGTCCCCGAATGGGCAGGGCCGGGCCGCAGGACGCTCGTGCTCGACGTGGCCCGGCTCCGGGAGTTCGTCTCGAGCCCCTTGCGCCGGTTCTTCCTGGCCCAGCTCCTCGGGTCCTACGCCCGGGTGGCCAGTGGGTCGGTCCTCGTGGCAACCTCCCGGGGTTGGCGGCGCCGGCGTTTCTCCGAGCTCGACCCGGTGCAGTTGGCCGGTCTGCTCGAGGTCGTGGGGCCGGGCGAGCGGCCGGGTGTACTGCGCAGGCTCGGCGACCTGGCGCTGTTCCTCACCAGCGTGTTCCCTGACCATGTCGCGCGGCAGGGCTTCGGTCCTCTCGACCGGGCCCGCCTGCTGCGGGCCGGCACGGGCATGCCGGGGGCCGGCGTGGACCGGGGGCGGGCGGCCCGGGACGCGCTGGGGGGCGAGGAGGCGGTCGGGTTGCTGGCCGCGCTCGGGCGCCGTTGGTACGGTGCGGCGGCGGACCTGCTGGAGCACCCGTTGCCTGCTGACGTCGCGGTCATCGAGCAGGTGCACGAGCGTTTCGACGACGCCCGCCGGGCGCTCGGACTTGTCGCCGACAGGTTCCTGTTCCCTCGGCGCGACCAGTGGTTCGGGCTGCCTTCCGCCTGAGGGGTGGTCGGAGGCCGGCCCTGGGGGTCGCCCGTACCCAGCTACGCTGCCCTGCATGCCCAGGGCAGCGGCCAACGGTACCGAGATCGAGTACGAGGAGCACGGGGACGGTGGCCTTCCGGTCGTGCTGCTGGTGTCGGGCCTGGGGTCCCAGCTGATCGGCTGGGAGGATGCCTTCGTACGGGAACTGACGGGGCGGCACTACCGGGTGGTCCGCTTCGACAACCGGGACGTCGGCCTGTCGAGCTGGTTCGACGAGGCCGGGGTGCCGGTGGGGGCGGCGGAGCCGCCGTACACCCTCGGGGACATGGCAGACGATGCTGTAGGCCTGCTCGACGCACTCGGTGTGGAGAGCGCCCACATCGTCGGTGCCTCGATGGGGGGCATGATCGCCCAGGCCCTTGCTCTGGCCCATCCCGGTCGCGCCCTCTCGTTGACCTGTATCTACTCCTCGCCGAGTGCCGAGGCCGCCCGTCCGGGCCTTGACATCCTGGGCGGTGCCTACCTGGCGCCGGCCAGCGCCCCCGGTGGGACGGGGACAGAGGCGACGGGGGCGGCGGCGCCGAGCCGGGAGGAGGTCATCGAGGCCGTGGTGGCCCGGGGCCTGGCCCTGTCCAGTCCCGTCTACCCGCCGGGCCGGGAGGTCCTCTACGAGAGGGCTGCAGCTGCCTACGACCGGGCTTTCCACCCGGCAGGCGCCGCACGCCAGGTGCTGGCCGTGGCGGCGCAGGAGGACCGCACCGCCGCCCTGCGGCAGCTCCGGCTACCCACCCTCGTCGTCCACGGCGATGCGGACCCGATGGTCGACCCCGCCGGTGGCCGGGCCATCGCCGAGGCGGTGCCCGGGGCCGAGCTGGTCATGGTGCCGGGGATGGGCCATGACATCCCGCGGCAGCTCTATCCCATGCTGGCCGGGCGCATAGCGGACAACTGCGGCCGGGCTGCTCTCTAGGCGCGCAGGGCCCGGGCCCGCTCCAGCGCGTCGGTGTAGATGCGGGCCAGCGAGTCCCACAGCGCGTTGGCGGCGTGGTCGACGGCCTGGCGGGCGGGGTCGGCGTCGAACCAGTCCACCGTGGAGCGGATCCCCTCCGCGAAAGGGACTCGCGCCTCGAACCCGGGCACGAGGCGACGGAGCTTGGAGTTGTCGAAGACGGTGCTGTGCGACTTGTCGCCCCACAGGCTGCCCAGGGCCTCCGGGCCCGTTGCTGACATGGCGTCAGTTGGCACGTGGACGAAGTTGCGGGGGGCGCCTGCGGCGTCTGCCAGCTGCCCGTATATCTGCTCCCAGGTGAGCGCTTCGTCCGAGGTGATGTGGAACGCCTCCCCCAGCGCCTCCTGCCTGCCCAGCAGGCCCACGAGGCCTGCAGCGAAGTCGGTGTTGTGGGTCACCGTCCACAGCGCCGTGCCGTCCCCCGGTACCAGGACCGGGGCGCCCCGGCGCATCCGCTCCACGATGGTGAAGGGCTTCTCCCAGCTGCCGATGGCCACCGGGATCTGCGAGCGGCCGTAGGTGAGCGACGGCCGGACAACCGTCCAGGGCAGCACGTGCTGCCCGGCCAGCAGCGCCTCGCAGGCGATCTTGTCCCGTGCGTACTGCCAGTAGGGGTTCTCCAGCGGCGTGGTTTCGCGCACCAGCCAGTGCCGGGGCGGCTTCTGGTAGGCGCTGGCGGAGCTTATGAACACGTACTGGCCCGCCCGGCCCGCGAAGGTCGCGATGTCATCCCGGACCTGGTCGGGTGTGAAGGCGAGCCACTGCACCACCACGTCCCAGTCGCGTCCGCCCACGGCCCGGCGGACGGCAGCGGGGTCCCGGGCATCGCCCTCGAGGTGGTGCGCACCCGGTGGGGGGGCAAGAGCGGACCGGCCACGGTTGAGGAGCCAGAGCTCGTGGCCCGCCTCGAGGACGGCCGGGCTGCACCCCGAGCTGATGATCCCGGTGCCACCGACGAAGAGCACTCGCACCGGGCCGAGGCTAATGGGCCCCTGGCGGCGCTGCGCCGGCGCTCACCTGCACCTGGCCCGGGAGGGGACCGGGCGGTAGGTGTTGTGGCTGCGCGCCCCGGGCCAGGAGCTCCACCGAGGCCAGCCTGGGCTTCGCCCCCGGCGCCAGGTGGACCGTCATCAGTTCGTCGGCGCCGATGTGGCCGGCGAGCTCCTCCAGGTACCGGTTGACCTGTCCGGGGGTGCCGACGGCCGAGTAGGCCAGCATCTCCTCCACGTGGCGCCCGGCCGGGGAGGCCAGGACGGCCTCGACCTCCTCGTCCGAGAGCGGGTGGTCGCGCCCGAACATGGCGGCCACGCGGTTGCGCTTGGCCTGGGCGAAGAGGGCGACCGCCTCGTCCTCCGAGCCCGCCGCCACCACGTTCACGCCCGCTATGACGTACGGCTCGCCCAGCTGGTCGGAGGGGGAGAACCGGGCACGGTAGAGGGCGACAGCCTCTGTCAGCGCGGCCGGAGCGAAGTGGGAGGCGAACGCGTAGGGCAGGCCCAGGTTGGCGGCCAGTTGAGCACCGTACAACGACGAACCGAGGATGTAGAGCGGTAGGTTCGACCCCGCCCCCGGCACCGCCTGGACGCCTGGTACCCGCGAGCGGCCCGTGAGGTAGGCCTGGAGCTCGAGGACGTCGTCGGGGAACCGCTCGGCGTGCACGTCGGAGCGGCGCAGGGCGAAGATGGTCCGCCGGTCCGAGCCCGGTGCCCTGCCGAGGCCGAGGTCCACCCGCCCGGGGTGGAGCGCCTCCAGGGTCCCGAACTGCTCGGCGATGGTGAGGGGCGAATGGTTGGGCAGCATCACCCCGCCCGCCCCCACCCGGATCCGCTCCGTGCAGGCCGCCATGTGGGCTATCACCACACTGGTGGCGGCCGAACCGATGGTGGCCATGTTGTGGTGCTCGGCGTACCAGACCCGCTTGTAGCCGCAGCGTTCCGCCGTGCGCGCCAGCTCGACGCTGGTGGCCAGAGCCTCCGAGGCGGTGCCGCCCCTCGGGATGGGGACGAGGTCCAACAGCGAGAGGGGTACTTGCAAAGCCGAGACCTCCGGGGGAGCAGGTGCTCCCAGGCTAGAGGCCCGGGCGACGTGAGAGTGGCGTCGCCGCCCCTGCCGGCCGGAGGCGTTACGGCCGGTGCCAGGCCCCCGGGTGCTGCGGGTGGGGGCGGCACCGGCCGCCGGCCCGGTGCGTCAGGCGAGCGTCAGGCGTCGACCATCTGGGCGACGAACGGGGGTACGCGGACCGCCCTCTCCGGCGCGGCCTGCTCGGCCGGTCCGGTGCCGCCGGGAGCAGCCTTGGCCTCCTCGAGGTCCACGGGTGTGGCGATGGGTGCCCTGGCCCGTCCGGACCGGGTGAGGCAGGCAGTCCTCTGGCGTACGGAGCTGAAGTCCTTCAGGAAGTCGAGCAGGAGGCGGGAGAACGCCTTCTCGGCGCCCCCCGGGGCTGCGTGGCGACGAGCAGGCCGGCCCAGCGCCTCCAGCTTGGCGACGGGTAGGTCAGCCGTGCTGAACGGCCGCCCGTCGCAGGAGAACGCATCGTCATCGAGCAGAGCGCTCATACCTCGACCGCCTTCAGGTTCCATGGGCACGGATTGCGCATCGTCGCCCCCTTTGGGAAACGGGGCCCTTTGACCCTGTTTGCTCCTTTGTATCGGGCCAGAGCCGGCGAGGCTTGAGGTGACCGCCCCGGGGCGGGGCAGAACCGGAGAAAGCGGTGCTTAGCTCGTTCAGCGATGTAAGCGTCGGCCCGGCCCACGAGCAGGTACGGTTGGGCCAATGAGCATGGCCCCCTACCAAGGCTGGGTGGGCGGCCTGGCCGCAGGACGTTCCCGGGTATGGGCGGAGGCGGAGCAGGCCAGCCCTGCCGAGCTGCGGGCACTCGCCATGTCGGTCCTGGGTGCCGGCCCCGACGAGGACGAGCCGCCCGAGGCTCGGGTGACCGGCCGTTGGGAGGCGGACGGCCTGGTCGGCGAGGCCCTGTCCTGGGACCTGGGCTACGGCCCCCCGACCGAGGCCTACCTGCTGCGGCCGTCCTCGGCCACCGGCCCCCTGCCCGGAGTGCTCGCGCTGCACTGCCACGGTGGGTTCAAGTGGTACGGCAAGGAGAAGGTGGCGGACGGCCCGGACGGCCCGGCACCGGGTACCGCCGGCGTGCGCCGTGAGCTCTACGACGGGACGGCGTACGCCAACGAACTGGCCCGCTCCGGCTTCGTGGTCCTGGTCCACGACGCGTTCATGTGGGGGAGCCGGCGCTTCGCCCTGACCGAGGGCCTGCAGCCCGGCGGTGGCACCGAGGACGGGATCGCCGCCTACAACGACCTGGCCGGCGCCCACGAGCACCTGGTCGAGAAGTACTGCCGGTTGCTCGGCACCACGGCGGCCGCCGTGGTTGCCCGGGAGGACAGGGCGGCGCTGGCCTACCTGGCGGCCCGGCCCGAGGTGGCCGCCGGTCATCTCGGGTGCATCGGCCTGTCCGGTGGCGGGCTGCGCGCCTGCATGCTCCATGCCACGGGCGGACCGGTACGTGCCAGCGTGGTCGTGGGCATGATGGCGACCTACCGGAGCCTGCTCGACCAGCATGTGGCCCGCCATACCTGGCTCCTCTACCCGGCCGGGTGGCCCGAGCGGGCCGACTGGCCGGACCTGGCCGGGTGCCGGACGGAGGTCCCCCTGCTGGTCCAGTACAACCGTGAGGACCCGCTCTTCCCGCTGGAGGGTATGCAGGCGGCCCACGAGAGGTTGGAGCGGCGCTACCAGCGTGCTGGAGCCGCGGGACGTTACGAGGGTCAGTTCTACCCGGGCGGTCACAAGTTCGACCGTGCCATGCAGAGCGCGGCCTTCGACTGGTTACGCCGGCACCTGGGCGCGCCGGAGGCGATGGGCTCGTAGGCGGGCGTGCCCTGCCCCGGCGTGCCCTGCGCCGGCGTGCCCTGCGCCGGCAGGGGCTTCGAGGGCCGGGGTTTCGAGGGCCGGGTTTGAGCTCCGGGGACCGTTCGCCACTGTGCGCGTTGTCGGGGCCGCGGCCCGGCTCAGCCCGTTTCGGGTCTCATGCCCTCTGTCCGCCGGCCCCGCCGGAACTGGGGGCACTTGTGCTTGATTGGTCCCGCAGGGCGCCGGGCCGGGCAGCCGGAGGGCGCCGGGCTGAAGGCTTACGGAGGGAAGGCACAGCAATGGCAAGCAGGGTTTCCACCAGCTCGACGGCGGGGGAGGTCGCATGGGAGTACCTGGCCTCGCGCTACCCCGACATCGCGGCCAGCGACCTCGCCGTGCTGGAACTGGGCGGCGGCTGGTTGGTCGAAACGGTGCTCGACTTGAACGCCGAAGGTGGGGGCAAGCTGCTGCTCATGATCAACCGCCACGGCTTCGTGGAGGAGCTGGGCGGCGGCCCGGGCACCCGGCAGGTGGCCAGGCGCAACCTGAGCGCGATCGGCACACCACAGGAGCAGGTCATCCAGCTGTAAGCCGGAGGCGCCCAGGGGCGGCTCCTCCGCCCGGGGAGCCTGAACGCAGGGCGCGGGCGTCAGGCGCCCGAAGCGGCGAACACGGCGGCGTTGAGCCGGTGCCCCCCCAGGTCCCCGAGGGACTTCGCATCACCGAGCGGCTCGACGCTCCCGTTGGCCAGTACCAGCCAACCTCCCCGGCCGTCGGCCGTGGGCACCAGTGCCGCTGCCGGTGCGGTGCTCACCGGACGAGCGGTGCCGGGCCAGGCCCCCAGGGCGGTGGCGGAGCCGAGCGGGTACAGCGAGCCGTTCTGGAGGACGACCCACAGCCCGTCGCCGCCCGGCGCAGCGGCGGCGGCGCGGGCGGGGCTGCGCTCGGCGCCTGTCGCGGCCTGGCAGGTTGCCGAGCTGAGAGCGGGCGCACCACCGAACGCCACCACCCGGCAGTCGGACTGCACGAGCCAGTAGCCCTTCCCGGTCCTGTTGGCGACGATGGCCACCGTGGAGGTCTGCCCGCAGGCGGCTGTGCTGCAGCCCCCTGCGTAGTGGGCGTCGCCGAAGGCGTACACCCCGCCCGAGACGCCGACCATGTAGTAGCCCCGCCCGTCAGGAGTGGACGCCAGGCCCACGATGGGCTCCGGTTGTCCCCCGAGGGAGACCAGCGAACCGTAGTAGGGGGCGTCCCCGAGCGGGAAGACCCCGCCGGACAGGGTCACCAGCCAGTAGCCGCCACCGTCGGGTGTGGGGCTTATACCTGTGACTGCGCTCTGGCCCCTGCCCAGGCCGAGCCCGGCCACAGAGCCGTGGTAGCGGGCCGAACCATAGGCGTAGACGCCTCCGTCCAGGCCGGCAAGCCAGTAGCCGGGCCCGACCAGCGACGGGCCGTAGCCCGCGGGGGGCGGGGGCGCCGGGGCGGGCGGTGCCGAGGGCCCGCCCGACAGCCGTACGCCCGGGTACGTGGCCGCCGGCCTGGTCCCGTAGGTGACGCCGAACGAGTTGGTGGAGGGGTCGTAGGGGCTCGGGTAGGCGCGTACCGGGCCATGGCCCTTGGTGACCATGTAAATGGGGGCCAGCGTGGCCTGCGCCGTCCCCGGGCCGGTCACGGCAAGGTCGCTGAAGGCGACGGAGCCGAAGTTGGCCAGGGGGAAGAGCTTCAGGCTGGTCCCGCTGCTCGGTGCTTCCTCCACCCATTCGGCGGAGCTGCCCGGGGTGGAGTAGGACACCGCCCCCGACCACACGGTGCCCGACGTGGAGTCGTAGACGGTGACCTTCCAGGTGGACGGGCCGGCCATGGCGATGTCGACAACGATGCGGTCACCCGGGAAGACCTGGCCCAGGTAGATGGACGCAGACGGGATCAGCTCGTACCAGGCGTAGTAGACGACCCCGTCCGGGCTCCAGTCCTGTTCCGTACCGGCCTGGACGAGGGTCTGGTTCGTCGCTCCGTCGATGCCCACCCAGCTGCTCGAGTACCCGGCCGGGCCCGGCTGGACTGTGGGCACCGTCCAGGCCCCGGTCACGCCGGTGAAGCGGGCCCCGGCGCGGGAGGCGACGAAGCCGGACCAGTTCGTCGACTCCAGGGGCACGGTCGGCTTGGGTGCCTGTGCCGGGGCAGCGACCAGGGGGCGTGGGCGGGGCCAGGTCCCGGGCAGCGGCCGCCCCGCGCTCAGGGGCACCCGGTGCAACGCAGAGGACAACGGCCCCGGGGCGACAGGGCCACCGGCCCCCACCACGTGGCCCGCAGCGGCGCCCGTGGCCCCTACCGGCAACGGAGCGGCCCCGGCGGGCTGCACAAGGGCAGGGCTCAGGAGACCGGCAAGCCATGCCAGGGTGGCGACCACCCCGGCGAGAGCCCGGTGTGCCCGGTGGGCCTCCAGGGGACGGCGCATTTAGGACAACCTCTCCGATCGGAACGGGCTATTGCCCAGCCAGAGGATCATATGCCAGCCGGCCCGCATTTCGGCGCCCGTGAGGCACCCCGGGCCCACCACACAGGTGCGACAGGGCCCCCTGCATGGCTGCCCCCGGGCGTCGGGTGCACGCGCCGGCACCGGCGCGGGCGCCCGACGGGTGGCGCGGCCGGGACGGGCAGGCGCTGTGGCTGAGTTGATGGCTGATCGCTTTACCGGTAAAGTACGCGCACCCCGCGACAGGAGAGTGCAGGCTGTGCCACGTAGGCCGGGCCCGGGCCCCCGTCGGCCCACGATCGCAGACATAGCCCAGCGTGCGGGTGTCTCGAAGGGCTCGGTCTCCTATGCGCTCAACGGCAACCCCGGCCTTTCCGAGCCCACCCGTCGCCGCATCCTCGCCATCGCCGAAGAGGTCGGTTGGCAGCCCAACCGGGCCGCCCGGGCGCTGTCGGCTTCCCGCTCGGGCGCCTGTGGCCTGGCCCTGGCCCGCCCGGCCCGGACCCTGGCCTATGAGCCCTTTTTCTCCAAGTTGCTCTCCGGCATAGAAGCGGAGCTCTCCTCCAACCAGATCGCCCTGGTGCTGCAGATCGTGGAGGACGTCGGAGCCGAAGCCGAGGCCCTGCGCCGGTGGTGGGCGGAGCGTCGCGTTGACGGCGTGCTCCTGGTCGACCTCAGGGTGGACGACCCCCGCGTGGCGGTGGTCCAGGAGCTCGACCTGCCAACGGTGGTCGTGGGCGGCCCGGGGGCGACGCACGGGTTGCCGTTCTTCCCGGGCAACGACGCCGGAGGGGTGCGCCAGATAGTCGACCACCTGGTCGGCCTGGGCCACACCCGCATCGACCGGGTGGCCGGCTCGACCGCCTTCGCCAGCACCCAGGTGAGGACACGGGAGTTCCGCCAGGCTCTGGCCCGCTCGGGGGCCAGAGGGCGCACGATCAGCACCGACTACACGAGCGCGGCCGGCGCCGAGGCCACCCGCCGCTTCCTCACCAGGGCGCCCGTGCCCACGGCCATCGTCTACGACAGCGACATCATGGCTGTGGCGGGCCTGAGCACGGCCCAGGAAATGGGGGTCGCCGTCCCCGGGGAACTGGCGGTGGTCTCCTTCGACGACTCCATCCTGTGCGAGGTCGTACGCCCCTCGCTCACGGCCTGTGCCCGTGACGTCGAAGCCTACGGTGCCCGTGCCGCCAGGGCGCTGGTGGCCGTGATCGAGGGTGAGCAGGTGGCCTTCGGCGACGAGGAACCGTCCTCGTTGGTCTGCCGGGGGAGCACGGTGGCCTGAGCCCGGCCGGCACGGGTGCCAGGCCCGGCAGCGGCCGGGGGCGCTTTGCCCGGGGTGCGGCGCTGCGGGCGGGACGGGGAGCGGGTGGCCCGGCGTTGTGAGGTGGGCCTTAGAGCTGTCGGCAGCCTTTCTCGTATGGGGTAAGCCTTGCCACTCGCTGGGGCGCATAAGCGCAGGCAGAGCACTACAGGCATAAGCTCTTGCCTTTTCTTAAGGCGAGAGGCTTCGCGGTGACTTGACTCGCGCGTGCGGCGTGCTTACTGTCTGCGATGTTCGGCCTTAACCGGTTAAGGACAAGAGCTGCGAGGGGGTGTCATGGGCTCTGAGGCCTTCAGTGCCGCGAACAGCAGGGTGGCCATGACTGCCCAGGGGGCCCCGGCTGCGGTCGTGGCCGGTCCCTCCGGCTACAGCGTCCAGGCAACCAAGCTCGGGCGACATGCCTTGGCCAGATCACCATGGTCTGCTCCGGTGCCGGCCGGCCCGAACAGTCCCAAGAAACAAACCCCTGTGCACCGGGGGAGCGGCGACCGGCTCGGGCCTCGTGCCCAGGCCGGGCCGTGCGCGCCCGGGCCAGTCCCACCGAGACAAGGAGCAGGCAGTACATGGTGACACGTAAGACCAAGTCGGTCGCCCGCCTGGGCGCCGCCTTGACAGCGGCCGCTCTCACGGCACCGCTGCTCAGCGTGGCCGGCAGCGGCGCCGCCAGCGCCTCCCGGCTACCGTTCCAGGGGAACTACCCCCGGGGCGAGACGCTCTACACGAGCGGCACGGCCTACAGCCAGCCCACCAACTTCAACCCCAACGACCCGGGTGGCGGCTACACGGGGACCATGGGCCTGCTCTACGAGCCCCTGTTCCTCTACGACCCGATCCACGGTGGCTACAAGCCCTGGATCGCCACAAGCGGTAAATGGGTGGGCAACTCGTACGTGCTCCAGGTCCGCAACGGCGTCGACTGGGTGCAGAGCCCGAGCCAGAACGTGGTCGGCACCGTCACGGGCAACGACGTGGCCTTCTCGATCAAGCTGGCGATGAGCAACCCCTCCGACCCGTGGAACTCCAACGTCTCGGGCGTGGCGAGCGTCAGTGCCAGCGGCCAGACGGTCACCGTGAACTTCAAGGGCACGCCCGCCTACACCGAGTGGCAGGACTACCTGTGGCACGCCCCCGTGCTGCCCGCCGCCCAGTGGGGCGCCATGTCGGCGACCGACCAGATGAGCGGGGCCAACATGACCCCGGTCTCCACCGGCCCCATGACGCTGGACAGCACCAGCTCGACCCAGGCCTGCTACCAGACGAACCCCCACTGGTGGGGCGCCCAGCTCGGCCTGAGCTTCCACTTCAAGTACCTGTGCGACGTGGTGAACGGCTCGAACAACGTCGAGCTGGCCAACCTCACCACGGGCCAGATCGACTGGAGCAACAACTTCCTGCCCGGCATCTCGGTGCTCGTGAACGGCCTCGGCGGTAGCAGCGCCTACGGTATCAAGACCTACTACCCCAAGGCCCCTTACATGCTCTCGGCCAACACTGCCTGGCTCGAGATGAACACGACCAAGTACCCGATGAGCAACGTCAACTTCCGTCGGGCCGTCGCTGCGGCGATAAACCCCCAGAGCATCGTCTCGGGCGTCTACACCAACATCGTGAAGGCGGCCAACCCGGTCGGGCTCCTGCCCAACCTGAAGAGCTACATCAACCCCCGCGTGGTCAGCAAGTACGGCTTCAGCTACAACCCGTCCATGGCCAAGAAGTACCTGGCCATGTCGGGCTACAAGGGCCAGAAGCTGACCCTGGAGGTGCCCAACGGCTGGACCGACTGGGAAGCCGCCATCCAGAACATCAGCAACCAGCTGAACGCGGTCGGGATCAAGGTCAACCCGATCTACCCGCAGTACCCGGTCCGGGAGAACGACCTGATCAATGGCACCTACGACATGGCCATCGACAACAACGCCCAGCCGGACTCCACGCCCTGGAGCTACTTCCAGCGTGTGTACAACCTGCCCATCCAGAAGCAGCAGAACGCCACGCTGAACTTCGAGCGTTTCACTGACCAGAAGGCGTGGGCGCTGGTGCAGCAGGCCGGCCACACCCCGTTGGCCGACACTGCCAAGCTGAACTCCCTCTACAGCCAGATCGAGACCCGGTTCCTCCAGGACCTCCCCGAGATCCCGCTGTGGTACAACGGCGCCTGGTTCCAGGCCCAGAGCACGGTGTGGGCTGACTACCCGTCCGCCCTCAACAAGGCCGACCAGTACACGCCCGTCATGTGGGGTGGCTGGCTGGGCGCGATGACCACGGTCTACGCCCTGGCCCAGATCCGTCGGGCCTAGCCGACCAGCCCTGAAAGGGGCGACGAGGGGCCCCGGGCGGTGCCCGGGGCCCTCAACTCCGTACAAAGCAGTGTGACCCAGCCAGAGGGCCCTCCCTCCCTGACCGGGGGGAGGGCCTCTGGTTGTCCACGGCTCAGGTGACAAACCCATTGGTTGGAAGGGTGTTCAGGGCGTGAGGCGCTATTTCGTGAAGAAGGTCGTCACCTACCTGGTGGCGTTCTTCGTGGCTACGACGGTTGACTGGGGCATCCCGCACCTGATGCCCGGCAACCCGGTCGAGATTTACCTTTCCAGGTTCAACATCTCCTCCAACACCCAGTACGTGGCGTTGCAGAAGACGATCTCGGAATCGTTCGGGGTCAACGTACCCCTGTGGCAGCAGTACCTGGACTTCTGGAAGGGGGTGCTGCACTGGAACTTCGGCATCAGCTTCTACGAGACGGCCCCCGTCACCCACATCATCGCCCAGGCCATCCCCTACACCCTGGCCCTGCTCGTGCCGGCCATCCTGCTCAGCTACTTCCTGGGGAACCGGATCGGCGCCATGGCGGCCCGGCGCAAGGTCCTGGACAACGTGGTGCTCCCCATCGGTTATGTGTTCCAGGCCGCACCCTATGCCTGGCTGGCCCTCCTGCTGGCCTACGTCTTCGCCGTCCGCTTGCGTTGGTTCCCGCCCTCGCTCGGGTCCAACCCCGGCATCGCGGTGGGGTGGAGCTGGAGCTTCATCCTGAGCGCGCTCCACCACTGGGTGCTGCCCTTCCTCAGCGTCTTCCTGGTCAGCTTCGGCGGGTGGTCGATCGGCATGCGCAACCTCGTCATCTACGAGCTCGAGACCGACTATGCCCGCTACCTGCGCTCCCTCGGGGCGTCCCAGCGCCTGGTCCGTCGCTACGCGTACCGCAATGCGGTCCTGCCCCAGCTCTCGGGCCTCGCTCTGGCCCTGGGGGTGGTGGTGGGCGGCAACATCGTCACCGAGGTCGTGTTCCAGTACCCGGGCCTCGGCCACCTGATATTCCTGGCCATCACCAACGAGGACTACTTCTTGTTGCAGGGCATCTTCATGTTCATCATCATCGGTGTCCTCCTCGCCAACTTCGTGATCGACATCGCCTACGTGGTGATCGACCCCCGGACCCGGCTCAGCATGACTGGAGCGACGGCATGAGCGTCAACATCGAGCCCTCCGGGCACAAGAGCCTGGCGACCGGCAGCCCGGCGGCAAGCCCTGCGGGGCTCGGCCAGCCCTCCCTGGCAGAGGCCGGGGCCGGTGGGACCGTGGCCGGCGGTGGCGTGGCGGCAGCTTTCGCCGGCCGCCGGCGCTGGGAGTTCATGCACTTCGCCCTGCGCAACAAGAAGCTCATGATCGGTGCCGGCATCGAAGCCGTCTTCGTCTTCGTGGCCATCTTCGGCCCGCTCATCGCCCCCTACGGCGTGACCAAGACCTTCCCGCCCGGCCTGCACCCCTCGTTGCACCATCTGTTCGGCACCAACGCCCCCTTCGGCCAGGACGTGTTCTCGCAGGCTCTCACCGGCGTCCGTGACAGCTACATGGTGGGGGCGCTCGGTGCGGTGTTCGCAGGGGTCGTCGGCCTGGCGGTCGGCTTCGCCGCCGGCTGGCGGGGCGGCTGGTTGGACGAGCTGCTCCAGCTGCTCACCAACGTGGTGATCACCCTGCCCCAGCTGGTCCTGATGATCGTCCTGAGCGCCTACCAGACCAACCGCAGCACCCTGTTCGAGGGGGTGTTCATAGGCGTGACCGGCTGGCCCTGGGTGGCCCGTGCCGTCCGGGCACAGACGTTCACCTTGAAGGCGAGGGACTTCGTGGACCTGGCCAAGCTGTCGGGCCGGCGGGCGTCGAGCATCGTCGTCAAGGACATCGCCCCCAACATGGCCTCGTACATCTTCCTGGTGTTCGTGCTCCTCTTCGCCAGTTCCATGCTGGTAGCGGTCAACTTCGACTTCCTCGGCCTGGGCCCGAGCAACTCGTACTCCATCGGGGACATGATGAACTACGCCTCCCAGTGGAGCGCCCTGCAGCTCGGCGTGTGGTGGTGGTTCATCCCGCCCGGTGCGGCCATGACGCTCATGGTCGTCGCCCTGTACATAACCAATGTCGGCCTCGATGAGGTCTTCAACCCCAAGCTGAGGCAGCAGTGAGCGTCAGAGTCGAGGACCTCAAGATCTACTACACGACCCTGCGGGGCGAGGTGAAGGCCGTCGACGGTGTCACCTTCTCCATCGGTGACGGCGAGATCATGGGCCTGGCCGGGGAGTCGGGCTGCGGGAAGTCGACGCTCGGCAACGGCCTTGTCTTCCTGGAGGGCCGGATGCGCCACGCTGGTGGCCACGTCCAGCTGGACGGGCAGCCGCTGCCCATAGGCGACTCCAGGGCCATGGAGGCCTTCCGGTTGCGCCAGGTCTCGATCATCCCGCAGTACGCGATGAGCGCGCTCAACCCGACCCGCAAGATCGGGCGCATGACCGCCGACCTCCTCAAGTCCCGCGGCGTCGACTACCGCAAGGTACTGGAGGAGTTCAAGCGCCGGGTGAGGCTGGTGGGCCTGCCCGAGGACGTCCTCGACCGCTACCCCTTCGAGCTGTCGGGTGGTATGCGCCAGAGGGCCACGATGGTCATCTCCACACTGCTCAACCCCTCTCTGCTGATCGGCGACGAGGTGACGTCGGCCCTCGACGTCTCCACTCAGCGGGCGGTGGGGGAGATGCTCATGGAGTTCCGGGACCGGGGCTATGTCAAGAGCACCGTGGTCATCACCCACGACCTGTCGATCCTGGCCCAGATCGCCGACTCCATCCTCGTCATGTACGCGGGCAAGCTGGCCGAGAAGGCAGGCACGGCGACGATCGTCAACAACCCGCTGCACCCCTACACCCAGCAGCTCCTGGCCTCTCTCCCCGAGGTCGGGCTGCGCTACGACGAGGCACCCCTGCTGGGCATCCCCGGGCGCCCACCCTCCCTGCTCGACCCGCCCAAGGGCTGTCGCTTCCGGGAGCGGTGCCCCTTCGCCTTCGACAAGTGCGTCGAGGAGCCGCCCTTTGTCGAGCTCCGCCCGGGCCACGAGGTGGCCTGCTGGAAGGCCTTGCAGGAGGCCCAGGTGCCGGGTGGCCCGATGGTGGCCCAGGAGGCGGCCCGATGAGCATGCTCGAGATCGACAAGGTCTCCAAGGTCTACAAGACCGGGACCTTCGGCGGGGACGTGCAGCTCGCCCTCCGGGGCGTGAGCTTCAACATCGACCAGGGCGAAGTGGTGTCGCTGATCGGGCAGAGCGGGAGCGGCAAGTCCACCCTGGGCAAGATCCTGCTCCGGCTCGTGCGGCCCAGCGGGGGCACCATCCGCTTCAACGGCCGGGACATCATGAGCTGGGGCAAGAGGGAGCTGCGCGACTACTACCGGCAGGTGCAAGGGGTCTTCCAGGACCCCTTCAGCTCCTACAACCCCCTCTACAAGGCGGACCGGGTCTTCGAGATGGTCCGTGGCGTCTATTTCGACCATCTCAGCACCTCGGAGTGGGAGGCGAAGCTCGAGGACGCGTTGGAGGCGGTGTCGCTCAACCCGGCGGACGTGATGAACAAGTTCCCGCACCAGCTCTCGGGGGGCCAGCAGCAGCGCCTGCTGATCGCCCGGGCGCTGTTGCTCGAGGTCAAGCTGCTGATCGCCGACGAGATCATCAGCATGCTCGACGCCTCCACCCGCGTGGACGTCCTCAACCTGCTGGTCGACCTGAAGAAGAAGGGCCTGGGCGTCCTCTTCATCACCCACGACCTCTCGCTCGGCAACTACATAAGCGACCGGACGGTCATCCTGCGTTACGGCGCCACGGTGGAGATGGGCGACACCCACAAGGTGTTCGGCAACCCCCAGCACCCCTACACCAAGAGCTTGCTCACAGCGGTCCCACAGCTGCACAAAAAGTGGGGCTCGGCCGGTGCCCAGGTCACGGCGGGCCCACTGGCGGCTGACGCCGGTGCGGGGGGCCAGACCGGCGCAGCCACGATGGTGGCCGTCAGCGCTGAGGACGACGCAGATCCACGTCGGTACTCCAAGAGCCCGCTGCACCCCATGCACCGGGCCAAGGCCGACAAGGCCGAGCGGCCCCGCCTGTCCCTGATGGACCAGCCCGACCAACCCTGGGCGCGCCGGTTCCGCATGGGCGGGCCCGACTACGCAGCTGTAATTGCTGCCAACCCGCCACCTCCGATGCTCGAGGTCGAACCGCAGCACTTCGTCGCCCAGGCGACCTGAAGCGCCAGGTACGGCTGCCCCCGGGGCCGGTAGCCCGGGCCGGTGGCCACCACCCGTGGCCCGCCGTTGGCTCCAACCCCATCGGCGGGCCACGGCCCTGCCCCTGGCCGCCGCGCAGTGGCCGGGCCGGGGCCCCGCCCCGTCAGCCGGCAGCCAACAGCTTGGCCGCCAGGGGCAGGCTGTAGGGCGACTGGCGCACGCCGGAGGGGCAGTCGATGGTGATGGCACCGTTGACGCTGAAGTCCTGGTGGTGGGCGCTGGTACCTCTGGGCAGGTAGGCGCGGTAGGCCTCCTGGCTGGCGTACCAGAAGAAGGGCGGTTTGAGGTTGGCGAACCCGGCCGGGAAGAACGTGGTCAGCAGTGTGCCCCCGGCTGTGAGCGTGACGTTGCCGACCAGTGGGGTGTTGTCGGTGTACGTTGACGCCGAAAGCGCCCAGCCCGTCGGCTCCCAGCCGGCACCCCGGTCCTCCACCTGCAGTTCGATGGCGCTCGTCGGCTTGTTGGCGTCCGCCCGGTGCCGGTACAGGGTGATCGTCCAGGCAAAGTAGACGCCCTCCGGCGGTGCCTGCAGGTGGCCGCCGAAACGGTACTGGACCGCCAGGCCTCCGCTCCTGGGCGCGACCGCCACCGAGCGGATCGGGGGGACGTTGGGGACGTGGGGGTTGCCCTGGACGTTGGGGTGCAACTGGGGCGTGGTGCAACTGGAGGCGGCCGAGGCCGGGAAGGGGGAGAGGTTGGAAGGCCCCGCGGCCTGCCCGGCACCCGATGGTGTGGTGGCCCCCGCCGACGACTGCAGGCCGGGCAGCGTCTGCAGCGTGGTGGGAGAGCGGCCGGCCGAGGCTGCGGACGCCCCTCCGGCGCCGCAGGCACCGGTGAGCACGCTCAGGGCAGCTGCTCCGACCGGCCAAAGGCGCCTGGCGGTGGGCTGGGAACGGTACCGGGCAGTCGCAGCGTCCACTGG
The DNA here is from genome assembly GCA_021850325.1 of Actinomycetes bacterium. Taxonomy (GTDB): domain Bacteria; phylum Actinomycetota; class Acidimicrobiia; order Acidimicrobiales; family Palsa-688; genus JAJZMF01. The sequence continues at coordinate 66,917 of JAJZMF010000020.1, read as the reverse complement.
TGCCTCCATCTGGTGGGGACGACGCAGATCCTAGCCCTCCGGGCCACTGCAGGGCCCTTGTGGTGCGCTACGGGGGCGCGCCCTACTTCACGGGGACGCCCATCTCGCTCAGGCTTTTCAGCTCCTTCTTCAGGTCGGCCACCTCGTCGCGCAGCCGCGCCGCGTACTCGAAGCGCAGGTCCGCCGACGCCTGGTGCATCTCCTCCTCCAGAGCGGCGATGAGCCGGCTCAGGTCCGCCTTGGGCATGTTGGCCAGTTCGGAGCGGCCGCGGTCGTGGCGGCGGCTGCGCCGGTCCGAGCCGGGCACCGGTGCCTTGGCCTGGTCCCCCTTGCCACGGCCCAGCATCACCAGGATGTCGCTGACCGCCCGGCGCACCGTCTGGGGGTTTATACCGTGCTCCCGGTTGTAGTCCTGCTGGAGCTTGCGCCGGCGGTGGGTCTCCGAGATCGCCCGCTGCATGGAGTCGGTCATCTCGTCCGCGTACATGATGACCGTACCGTCGACGTTGCGGGCGGCCCGGCCGATGGTCTGGATGAGCGATGTCTCCGAGCGGAGGAAGCCCTCCTTGTCGGCGTCGAGGATGGCGACGAGCGACACCTCGGGCAGGTCGATCCCCTCGCGCAGCAGGTTTATGCCCACCAGGACGTCGAACTCGCCCAGGCGCAGGTCCCTCAGGATCTCGATGCGCTCCAAGGTGTCGATGTTGGAGTGCAGGTAGCGGGCCTTCACCCCCTGCTCGAGCAGGTAGTCGGTGAGGTCCTCTGCCATCTTCTTGGTCAGGGTGGTCACCAGCGCCCGCCCGCCGGCGGCCGTGCGTTTGGCCACCTCGACCATCAGGTCGTCGATCTGGCCCCGGGTGGGGCGGACCACCACTTCGGGGTCGACCAGGCCGGTGGGCCTCACGATCTGCTCTGCCACCTGCTCGGAGACCGAGAGCTCGTAGGCCGACGGGGTGGCCGACATGAACACGCACTGGTTGACCCGCTCCATCATCTCCTCGAACCGCAGCGGGCGGTTGTCGGCTGCGGAGGGCAGACGGAAGCCGTGCTCGATGAGCGTGTCCTTGCGCGAGCGGTCACCGTGGTACTGACCGTGCAGCTGGGGCACTGCCACGTGCGATTCGTCGATGACGAGCAGGTAGTCGGAGGGGAAGAAGTCGAGCAGGGTGTGGGGGGCCTGGCCCGCCTCCCGGCCGTCGATGTGGCGGCTGTAGTTCTCGATCCCCGAGCAGGTCCCGACCTCGGCCAGCATCTCGAGGTCGTACTGGGTGCGCATGCGCAGCCGCTGCGCTTCGAGCAGCTTGCCTTCGGACTCGAACAACGCAAGCCGCTGCTGCAGTTCCTCCTCGATGGCACCGATGGCGCGCTTCATCCGCTCGTCGCCGGCCACGTAGTGGGTGGCCGGGAAGACGACCACCTCGTCCAGGTTGCCCAGCAGCTCACCTGTAAGGGGGTCGACCCGGGTGATGCGCTCGACCTCGTCGCCGAACAGCTCGACCCGCAGTACGTGCTCCTCGTAGGCCGGGTGCACCTCGATGGTGTCACCCCGGACCCGGAACTTGCCCCGTACCAGGTTGGCGTCGTTGCGCTCGTACTGCATGTCGACCAGGCGGCTTAGCACGGCCCTCTGGTCCAGTTCGGTGCCCACGCTCAGGGCCAGGATGCGCTGGGAGTACTCCTCGGGCGAGCCCAGGCCGTAGATGCACGACACGGAGGCCACGACGATCACGTCACGCCGGGTGAGCAGCGCCGAGGTGGCGGAGTGGCGCAGGCGGTCGATCTCGTCGTTGATCGAGCTGTCCTTCTCGATGTAGGTGTCGCTGGAGGGGAGGTAGGCCTCGGGCTGGTAGTAGTCGTAGTAACTGACGAAGTACTCGACCCGGTTGTCGGGGAAGAGCTCGCGCATCTCGTTGGCGAACTGGGCAGCGAGGGACTTGTTCGGCTCGATGACCAGGGTCGGCCGCTGGGCCCGCTCGATGGTCCAGGCGATGGTGGCGCTCTTGCCACTGCCCGTGATGCCCAGGAGGGTCTGGAAGCGGTAGCCCCTCTCGATCCCCCGGGCCAGGGTGTCTATGGCGGTGGGTTGGTCGCCGGCCGGTGACCAGTCTGACACGACGCGGAAGGGGGGCACCGCGCCCATGGTACCGAGGTGCCTACGGGTCGGCCCCGGCCCGTGGTTGTCGGGCAGCGCTCCCTACGGGCCGGCGTCGCCGGTCCCGCCGGTCCCGGTTGTCGGCGCTGCGCCGGGCAGGGGGACCGCCGGCGGGGCCCCGAAGACGCGCCGGTAGAGGTCCTCCCCGTAGGCGGTCGGCTCGGGCGGTGCCTCCACCAGCCGGAACGGAGCCTGTTGGCCCTCGCGGCGGGCCCGCAGGAACAGCGTTGTGGCCCCGTGGTCACGGCGGGCGCCGTCTGCCAGCTCGAACAGGTGGGTTACCACGAAGACCTGTGTGCCGAGGGCACTGAGGGGTACGAGCACCTGCAGGCCGATCTGGGAGCCCTCCTCTTCGTTGGTCGAGGCGAACGGTTCGTTGCACAGCAACAGGCTCGACGTCGAGAGCTGGTGGAGCGTGCCGCTCAGGCGCTCGAGCTCGCTTTCCAGGCGCCCTGCGTTCGCTCCGGCGTCCTCGTCCCGTTTGAAGTGGGTGAGCACCCGGTCGAAGACGGGGGCCCGGTAGGCCCGGGCCACCACGGGAAGCCCGCACTGGGCCATCAGCTGGGCCACCCCGACACTGCGCAGGAACGTCGACTTGCCGCCCCGGTTGGCCCCGGTGACCACCACCAGGCGCCGGCCCTGGGTGGACAGGTCGTTGGCGACCACGGCGGACGGGCTGCGCAGGCACAGGCCGGCATCGCAGAGAGCGGTCGCCTCCAGGGCGCGGTCGGTGCCCTGGCTGAAGAGGGGGGTGCACGTGGGGTAGCCGCGGGAGCCGATCACGGCGCTCAGGTGCATGGCCCCCAGGTAGAAAGCCGTTTCGGCTTGCAGGACCTCGAAGAAGCCCCGGACGTGGGCCGCCGCCGCCGCCAGCGCTGTCGCGGCAACGGCGATACCCCGGCCCTGCAGCCGGGCCAGGGCCCGCATGCCCTCCTCGTCACCCTCGGCCACGCTGAAGGTACGGCTCTGGGGCCCTCGTCTTGCCAGCCGCCAGCGCATGCCCTGGGAGGGGGGCTCGTGCATCATGTAGGCCGTGCCATGGTTGGCATCGCCCAGGGAGGCACTGAAGCTGGTGCCCCCGGCCAGCTGCATGCGGGCCAGGTGCGACCGGACCTCGTCCAGGTAGCGGTCGTCCAGCTCGGCCTGCACCCGGTCGTGCAGGCCCCTCAGGGCCGGCGACGCCAGGCGGTCGCCGTAGCCGGCGAGCAGCCGGCGCAGCTTCACCAGCTCGGGTACGAACATCTCCAGTACCTGGACCGAGGTGTAGCGCATGCTCTCGGGCGAGCGGCCCATCCCCCAGATGGTGAGCCGGTCGTGCTCGCGCAGGGCGTAGGTCGCCGCCTGGTACAGCTCGGTCGCCAGCCCGGCGTTCGCTGTGAGGTCCGCCAGGGCCTGCTGGCGCCAGAGCAGCGTTGCGTGGTCGGCCACCGGGTTGCTGAGCGCCGCCCGGGCCGCCCTGGCCCGCACCTGGTCGCCGTCGCCCATGACTGCGACCACCGACGACAGGCCCAGGTCGTCCTCCTGGTCCTGTGCCCCGGTGGGGAGCCCGGGGCCGGCCACGAAGTCGGCCTCGGGCGACATCAGCCTCGGCCTCACCGCCCCACCTGGTCCCGGGCCCCGAGATCGGTCAACCCGTAGCGCTCGGCCAGAGCTGCGGCGTAGACAGCGCCCTGAGGGGGCTGGCGGGTGAAGCGGTAGGTCCGGCGCAGCCGGTCGTCGGTGCCCACGACCGCAGCCAGGCTCACTGCGCCGGGCACCGAGGTGACGAGCTCCTCGACGAAGGTCACGAAGATGCACAGAGAGCCCCGTTCCGCGAGCGCGCCCAGGACCGCCCGCCCGAGCAGCAGGGCATCACGCAGCGTGGTGGAGGAGAAGGTCTCGTTCAGGACCACCACGGTGCGGGGCCCGGCGTGGGCCAGGACCTCGTGCAGGTGCACGAGCTCGTGCTCGAGGTGGCTCCGGCCGAGGTCCAGGACCTCCTTCTGGGTGAACGAGGTGGCGACCCGGTCGGGGAGCACGAGCTCGGCGCGGCGCGCCGGGACGGGAAGGCCCAACGTTGCGAGGTAGTGGGCCTGGCCCAGGGCGCGCGCCAGGGTCGTCTTGCCTCCGCTGTTGGGGCCGGTCACGATCACGGTGCGTTCGTCGGCCGCCAGGTCGACGTCGTTGGGGACGACCTCCGGCGGGTTGGCGGCTGTGCCGGCCCGAAGGGCGAGGGCCAGGTCGTAGAGGCCCTCGGCTCTCGTGGGCCCGGGGCCCACCGACAGCTGGGGCCGGCACACTCCGAGCCCACGGGCCCGCAGAGGGGCGACGAGGTCGAGGTAGGTGAGGTAGAAGCGTGCCCCCTTCTCCAGCGAGACGACGGCGGGGTGGAAGAAGGCGCCGTTGTGGGCGGCGAACCGGTCGAGGCGGCCGAACGGGCCAGGGTGCAGCTCGGCCACCACGTCGAGCAGGCGTGCTTCTACGTCGTCCAGCTCGACCGGCCCGGAGCTGGCGAAGCGGTACTGCTGGCCACCGGGCGCCTCGAAGCGGGCAAAGGTCCGGGCGACCTCCAGGGCGTAGTCGTCCTCTCCCTGGTAGGTGGTGACGGTGACCCTGTTGTTGCGGACGAGCACGGTGTAGCGGACCTCGCCCAGCTCGTCCAGCACGGCCCGGGAGCCCTCCTCGAGCTCGGCGAAGGCTGCCGAACCCACGTAGGCCTCCAGTTCGGTACCAAAGGCGCGCAGGGCACGTGAACTGGCACAGGCGGAGGTGAGCCCGGTGCTGAGCGAGCGGACGTGCGCGGTGTAGGCACTGCAGGCCTCCACCACGAGCCGACGGGCCTGCCAGGCATTGCGGGCCCGGGCTGCCGTTGCGAGCAGCTCGCGCAACGAGCCCATCTGTTGGGTGAACCTGCGCAGCAGGCTCTCGACCACCCCTGCGCCCAGGTCGTCCCAGACCTCGTAACGGTAGGCCACGGCGTCCGCCCCGCCGGCCGGGGTGCGGAAGAGCGCCTCGAGCTCCGGCCCGAGGTCCCCCATCACAGCCAGCGCCTGGTGCAGGCCCAGGTCGGTGAGGGCCAGGGAGGCCTCGGGGGCACCGCTCAGGGCATCGTCCCCCAGGGGGTGCAGCAGCGAGGGCACGGTGCTCATGCTGTCGCCTCCCCGGGCGCCCGGTAGGGCGTCGGCGCCGGTGGCCCGCTCATGCCAGGAGGCCCAGGCCGAGGCCTGCCGCCGCTGCAGCCAGGCCTACCAGCAGGCTCGACCCCAGGTTGAGGGCGGCCTCCAGGACCTCGCCCCCCTCCAGCAGGCGGAGCGTCTCGAACGAGAACGTCGAGAACGTCGTGTAGGCACCGCAGAACCCGACCGCCAGCACGTCCTTGGCGCCCGTGGGCAGTTGCCCGGAGGTGCTCAGGCCGGTGAGGAGCCCCAGGAGGAGGGAACCGGAGATGTTGACCAGGAAGGTGCCCCAGGGCAGCGACGCCCTGGCTCGTGCGCTCACCGCCCGGTCCACCAGGAACCGGCAGGGTGCGCCGAACAGCCCGCCCAGAGCCACGGCGAGGAATGCGGAGGTGGTGCTCACGGGCGCTCCGGCCGTGTGCCCGTCCGGCCGGGAGCGGACCGGGGGCTCACGCCGCCTCCTGGCGGAGCCACTCCTCGAGGCGGACCAGGGAACGGCCGACGGCCATCCCGGCCCACACGGCGGCCAGGCCGCCCATGCTGCTGGCCACGACGTACAGAGCCGCCAGGGCCCAGTGGCCGGCCCGGCCCAGGTCCACGGCCTCCACGGCGAAGGTTGAGAAGGTGGTGTAGGCGCCCACGAAACCGGTGCCCAGCAGGGGGCGGGCCAGCCTGGCGCGCGTGAACTGCTCCGCCAGGAGCGCCAGCAGTACGCCCAGCAGGGCACTGCCCGAGAGGTTGATGGTCAAGGTGCCCCAGGGGAAGGCCCCGTGGGCGGTTGGTAAGGCCAGGCTGACGGCGTAACGTGCCACCGCACCGCACGCACCGCCCACGGCGACGGCCACGAGCAGTGCCCGTTGCCGCTGGCGGTAGCCAACCGGGGGCCGCCGGTCGCCGCTGGCCGGCGGTGGCACCGGTGGCCGGTCGGCCGGGGCCGTGGTGGTGGTGACTGGCGCGTCGGTGCTCATAGGAGGTGGAGCCGGTGGCTGTCGAGCAGCGTAGCCGGGCCCGGCGCTGCGTCAGGGCGTGTGCCGGCTTCTGAGCCCATGTCCCTACCTTTCGGACGTCGCGGGCGACTTCACGTCTGGTAGAGACCATCAGCCCCGGGGGCGGGCCCTGGGGGCGGTTCGGGTGGCCTCGGTCACCCACCGGGGGCTCATCCGGCTCCGTCCAGGCTAGTCGTCCCGGGAGGGACAGCGGCCGGGGCCCGGGCCGCCGGGCCGGGGGACCGAACGGTCACGGGCCATGGCCGCGAGCTGGTCCCACACCTCTAGCACCTGTTGGCGCAGGTGCGCGAGGTCACCGTCGTTGTGGACCGTGAAGTCGGCCAGAGAGCGGCGCTCCTCGTCCGTGGGCTGGGCAGCCGCGCGCGCCCGGGCGTCGTGCTCGCCCATGCCCCGGGCCACGGCGCGCTGTAGGCCCAGCTCGCCCGGGACGTCGACCAGGACCACGGCGTCCAGGCCGTACTGCCGCTTGCGTGCCGCGTCGAGGAGGGGCACCTCCACCACCGCCACGGGAGCGGGGGCCGTGGCGAGGAGGGAGGTTACCCCTGCCCGTATGGCGGGATGGGTGAGGGCCTCGAGCTCCGCCCGCCGGGTGGCGTCGGCGAAGACGGTACGGGCCAGGGCTCTCCGGTCCACGGAGCCGTCCGGCGCCGTCACCGAGGGGCCGAAGCGCTGCTTGACCAGTGCCTCCAGCTCCGAGCCGGGGGCCATCACGTCACGTGCCACCTGGTCGGTGTCGATGACGGTGGCGCCCAGGCCGGCGAGCAGGCGGCCTACGGTCGACTTGCCTGCGCCCAGCCTCCCGGTGAGGCCCACCACCAGAACGGGGGTCACGGCTGGTCCCGGACGCGCAGCACCCCGCCTACCGGCCCGAACAGGGCGCGGCGGGCGGGGTGCGGGGTCAAAGCGGGCCCCGGAGGGACCTACTCGGTGGCCTCGTCCTGGGGGTTGGCGGCGTAGGCTTCGGGCTCCCCGGCCGCCTCGGCCACCTGGTGCTCGCCCTCGGCACCGGGCGTACCGGGCTCGTGCTGCGCCTGCTCCTCGAGGTAGCCGGCCCATGCGGCCTGGGCCTCCGACTCGGGCTCGAAGCTGGCGTACCCGGCCCCGATGTAGTTGCCCTGCTCGTCGTAGGCGTGCTCCCCGAAGGCCTCGCGGTACTCGGCGGCCACCTCTCCGCCCTCGGCCGCCTGCTTGATGGACAGGCTGATGCGGCGCCGGGCCAGGTCGATGTCGATGATCTTGACCCAGAGCTCCTCGCCCGGGGAGACCACCTGGTCGGGCTGGTCGACGTGGTGGACGGCCATCTCCGAGATGTGCACCAGGCCCTCGATGCCATCTCCCACCTGCACGAAGGCGCCGAATGGCACCAGCTTGGTCACACGGCCGTATACGAGCTCGCCCACCCGGTGGGCATTGGCGAACTCCTGCCAGGGGTCGGCCTGGGTGGCCTTGAGCGAGAGGCTGATGCGCTCCCGGTCGAGGTCCACGTCGAGCACCCGCACCGTCACCTGGTCGCCGACCTGCACCACCTGGCCCGGGTGGTCGACGTGCTTCCAGGAGAGCTCGGACACGTGGATGAGCCCGTCCATGCCCCCCAGGTCGACGAACGCACCGAAGTTGACCACCGAGGACACGACGCCCTTGCGGACCTCCCCCGGCTTGAGGTTGGTGAGGAACTCGTCCCGCTGCGAGCGCTGCGCCTCCTCCAGGTAGGCACGGCGTGACAGGACGACGTTGTTGCGGTTCTTGTCCAGCTCGATGATCTTGGCTTCGAGCTCCCGTCCCACGTAGGGCTGGAGGTCGCGCACCCGGCGCAGCTCCACCAGCGAGGCGGGGAGGAAGCCCCGCAGGCCGATGTCGATGATCAGGCCGCCCTTGACGACCTCGATCGCCGGGCCCCGCACGGTGCCGTTGCGCTCCTTTATGGCCTCGATGGTGCCCCACGCCCGCTCGTACTGCGCCCGCTTCTTGGAGAGGACGAGCCGGCCCTCCTTGTCCTCCTTCTGCAGGACGAGCGCTTCGATCTTGTCACCCAGGGCGACCACCTCATGGGGGTCGACGTCGTGACGGATCGACAGCTCGCGGGCCGGGATCACCCCCTCGGACTTGAACCCGATGTCGAGGAGCACCTCGTCCTTGTCGACCTTGACCACCGTGCCCGACACGATGTCACCGTCATCGAACTCGACGATGGTGCCGGCGATGGCGTCTTCGAAGGAGGTGCCGTTGAGGTCGTCGCTGACCACCTGGCGAGGGGTGTAGGCACCGGTCTCGTCGAAAGTGCCCATCTCTGTGGCGCCGACCTGGTCGGCGGTCCCTGAGGCACTGGTCGGCGGGGTGAGGTCGGACATAGGGATCAGTACTTCCTTGACATAAAGGCTCTGGAGGCGCGGAGGTCGCGCTGTCGCATGGTACACCTTGATCCGGGCCGGGGCCTTCGCGCCCCCCTGGCTGCGCTTTTGGGTCACGGGAGGAGCCCGGGCGGGGCTGCCGGCGACGCTCCCGTCAACGGTGGGCGGACCGGGCGGCGCCGTGGTCGCCGACCGGGCAGCGGGGGAACGGCCGGGGCGTGACCTAGGGTTAGCACAGTGGTGACGAACAGGCGCAAAAGGCACGGGGCCCACGTGCTGGCTCTGGCCGCGCTGGCAGCGTCGGGCCTGCTGGGCGCGTGCGGCGGCACCAGCCCGAGCGCTTCTGGCCGGCGGGGCGGGGCGGCCTCGACCACAGGCACGACGGTACGGGCCACGACCACGGCCGCCACCACGACCTCCACCACCACGACCTCCACCACGAGGGGGGCGGCCACCACCACGACCAGGGTGGCCGGCCGGCGGGCTGCGACCACGACCTCGGGGCCCGGGCCCCAGGCGGGCGCCCGCCAAGGTGCCCTGCCGGCGGGAGGCCCCGCGCCGAGCGGCTTCCAACCGGTGTCGTTCACTGCCGTGTCGCCCAGCGAGTACTGGCTGCTCGGCACCGCCCCGTGCAGCAACCCGGTGTGCACCTCGGTGCTGCGCACGACCGACGGGGGGACCGGCTTCGTCGGCCTGCCAGCACCGCCGGTGCCTCTGGCCAGCGGTTTTGGCAACAGCAGCGGGATCGACACCCTGCGTTTCGCCGACCCCCTCGACGGCTATGCCTTCGCCCCCGGCGGGGGCCAGTTCTGGGACACCCATGACGGGGGTGAGCACTGGGCCGAGCCGGCCTTCATGGCCGGGCGCTCGCTGTTGGCCTTCGGCACCGGCGCCGGTTACGCCTTCGCCCTGGTGGGCACGTGCCAGGGAGGCACGTGCTCCGCGGTGTCGCTCCAGCGGTCGGCGGTGGGGGCCGACAACTGGACGGCGTTGGACGTCCCTGTGCCCTCAGGGGTGAGCGGCCTGGCGGCAATGACGGTCCACGGCTCCGACCTGTGGATATCGCTGACGACCTCGGCCACCCAGGCCAACCAGCTGCTGGTCATCGGCAGCGCCTCGGGGGCGAGCTTCACCACCGCCCAGAGCCCCTGCTACGCAGGTCTGGGAGGGTCCCTGGCGGCCGCCTCGTCGGAGGTCGTCTGGGCGGTGTGCCCCACAGGGATGCTGGCCGGTGCCTACCGCAGCTCCGACGGGGGCAGGTCGTGGACCTCGCTCGGCCAGGCCACGGGCGAGCTGCCCAACAGCGCCCTCCTCGCTGCGGCCAGTGCAACCACGGCCGTACTGAGCCCGGGCAGTTCCGGGGGCATGCTCCGGACCACCGACGGCGGGGCCACCTGGTCGCCGGTGCCCTCGCCCGCCGGTTCGGGCAACTGGGCCTGGGCCGGGTTCACCAGCGCCACGGTGGGGGCTGCCCTGCGCTCGTCGGGCGGCACCTCGCAGGCCGAGCAGCTGTACCGCACAACCGACGGAGGGGCCACCTGGACAGGCCCCGTGGCCCTGCCCTAGCCGCCGGCGCGGGTCGGTCACCGAGGGGCGGAGGCCGTTGTCCGAACATGCGTTCGGCTGGTAACGTTCAGCCATGTCCGACCGGTTGATCGTGCGGGGCGCCCGGGAGCACAACCTCCGGGACGTCTCGATCGACCTGCCCAGGGACCGGCTCATCGTCTTCACGGGCCTGTCCGGGTCCGGCAAGAGCAGCCTGGCCTTCGACACCATCTACGCCGAGGGCCAACGTCGCTACGTCGAGTCCCTGTCCGCTTACGCCCGCCAGTTCCTGGGGCAGATGGACAAGCCGGACGTGGACTTCATCGAGGGCCTCTCGCCCGCCATCTCGATCGACCAGAAGTCGGCCTCCCGTAACCCGCGCAGCACGGTCGGCACCATCACCGAGATCTACGACTACCTGCGCCTGCTGTACGCCCGCGTGGGCGTGCCCCACTGCCCCAAGGACGGCAGCACCGTGTCCCGCCAGACGCCCCAGCAGATCGTGGACCGGGTGCTCACGCTGCCCGAGGGCTCGCGCTTCCAGGTGCTGGCACCGGTGGTGCGGGGCCGCAAGGGCGAGTACGACAGCCTCCTCGAGGAGCTGGCAGGTCAGGGCTACGCCCGTGCCCGGGTGGACGGCACCGTCTACGAGCTGGGCGAGGTCCCCAAACTGGCCCGCTACGAGTCCCACACCATCGAGGTGGTCGTCGACCGTCTCGTCCTGCGCGCCGGCATCGAGAGGCGGCTCACCGACTCCTTGGAGACGGCGCTGAAGCTGGCCGACGGGGTGGCGGAGGTCCAGTTGGTGCCACGCGACGGCGAGGTGGGGGACGCGCCGCAGCGGGGGGCCGCGGACGGCGAGGCTCAGCCCGAGGTCCTGACCTTCTCCCAGCACCTGGCCTGCCCGGTGTGCGGGACCTCCTACGACGAGCTCGCGCCACGCAACTTCTCCTTCAACTCCCCGTACGGGGCCTGCCCGCGCTGTGACGGCCTGGGGACGCGCTTCGAGGTCGACCCGGAGCTGGTGGTGCCCGACCCGGACCGCTCGATCGACGACGGTGCCATAGCCCCGTGGGCGGGTGCCCGGAGCGAGTACTTCGGCCGGCTCCTCCAGGCCGTGGCCGAGACGTTCGACGTGCCCACGGGGGTGCCGTGGCGCAAGTTGCGCAAGGCCGACCAGAAGCTGGTCCTCTACGGTGCGGGCACGGGCCAGGTGCACCTGCACTACCGCAACCGGTACGGGCGCGCCCGGTCCTACTACACCACCTACGAGGGCGTCGTCCCCTACCTCCAGCGCCGCCATGCCGAGGCTGAGTCCGACTCCATGCGCGAACAGGTCGAGGGCTACATGAGGGAGGTGCCCTGCAGTGAGTGCGGCGGGGCGCGCCTCCGGCCCGAGAGCAGGGCGGTGACCATAGGGGGACGCAGCATCGTCGAGCTGTGCGAGCTCTCGATCCGGGACACGGCGCGCGCAGTAGGCGAGCTCGACCTCTCCGAGCGGGACCACCTGATCGCCGACCAGGTGCTGAAGGAGGTCCGGGCGCGCCTGCAGTTCCTGGTCGACGTGGGCCTTGACTACCTCTGCCTCAACCGCAGTGCCGGCACCCTGGCCGGTGGCGAAGCGCAGAGGATAAGGCTCGCGTCCCAGATCGGCAGCGGGCTGGTGGGGGTCCTCTACGTCCTGGACGAGCCCTCGATCGGGCTGCACCAGCGGGACAACCGCAAGCTCATCGACACCCTGGTGCGCCTGCGGGACCTGGGCAACACGGTGATCGTGGTGGAGCACGACGAGGACACCATACGGGCTGCGGACCACGTGGTCGACATCGGTCCCGGGGCCGGGGAGCACGGGGGACGGGTGGTGGTGTCGGGCACGGTGAAGGAGCTGCTGCGCTGCAAGTCCTCGTTGACGGGCCAGTACCTGTCCGGCAAGCGCTTCGTGCCCGTGCCCGCCCAGCGGCGTGCGCCCCGGGGATGGCTGACCGTTCGTGGGGCCAGGGAGCACAACCTGGCCGATGTGGACGCCAAGTTCCCCGTCGGGTGCCTGTGCGTGGTGACGGGCGTCTCGGGGTCCGGCAAGTCGACGCTGGTCAACGACATCCTGCTCCGCTCGATGATGCAGCGCATCTACCGCTCCAAGGACGTGCCCGGTCGTCACCGCCGGGTGGAGGGTGCCGAAGCGTTCGACAAGGTGGTCGACGTGGACCAGTCACCGATCGGTCGCACGCCGCGCAGCAACCCGGCCACCTACACCGGGGTCTTCGACCATGTCCGTCGTCTCTTCTCCACCACCACCGAGGCCAAGGTGCGGGGCTACCAGCCGGGGCGGTTCTCCTTCAACGTGAGCGGTGGACGGTGTGAGGCCTGCTCGGGCGACGGCACGATCAAGATCGAGATGCACTTCCTGCCCGACGTGTACGTACCGTGCGAGGTGTGCAAGGGCGCCCGCTACAACAGGGACACCCTCGATGTCACCTTCAAGGGCAAGAACATCGCAGACGTCCTGGACATGTCCTGTGAGGAGGCAGCCGAGTACTTCTCCAACCAGCCGGTCATCGCCAGGCACATGCAGACCCTGGTGGACGTCGGCCTCGGTTATGTGAGACTGGGCCAGCCCGCGCCCACGCTGTCGGGTGGGGAGGCACAACGCATCAAGCTTGCCGCCGAGCTGTCCCGGCGTTCCACCGGCCGGACCCTGTACGTACTGGACGAGCCGACCACCGGCCTGCACTTCGAGGACGTACGCAAGCTGCTCGGCGTGCTGAGCCGGCTGGTCGAACAGGGCAACACCGTGATCGTGATCGAGCACAACCTGGACGTTGTCAAGAGCGCCGACTGGGTGGTCGACCTGGGCCCCGAGGGTGGCGATGGAGGAGGCCGGGTGGTGGTGACGGGGACGCCGGAGGAGGTCGCCCGGTGCACGGAGAGCCACACCGGCCGTTTCCTGGCGCCACTGCTGGGCTGAGCGGGCCCGGCGTGCCCACGGCCGGCCCGTCCGGTTCCCGCCTTGTACAAGGGCCCCGCGCCCTCCAGTAGCGCGGGGCCCTTGTACCTCGCACGACCCGGGCCCGTGGTCGTGTGAGGGCTCGCGGCTAGCGGCCCCGCCTGTCGCCGCCGTTGTTGGTCAAGCCCCGGGTGAGGTACTCCTCGGCCCGGGCGTAGTCGCGCTCGGCCGCCGCTATGGCGCCAGAGGCGGTGCGGAGGTTGGTCTGGGCGCCGAAGAGGATGTTGTGGTTGGCGTCCCACTGCTGGGCGGTGTAGGAGAGCAGCTGGGCCGAGACGCCAGTGGTGTCAGTTGTGGCTGTCTGCAGCAGCGACTGCATCCCGCTCACGATGGGCCCGAGCACAGCCTGGTCCGCCGTGTTCTGCAGGCCCTGCAACTGGGTGACCTGCTGGGTGAGGGTGGGGATCTTCACCGAGGTCAGCCAGTCGGCGGTGGCGGCACCCTGGGCGGCGGGCAGGACGAGGTAGTAGACGCGGTAGTCGGTGAAGATCTGGGTGTAGCCGGCCATCGCCTGCTGCACAGTGGTGGCGGCATCGATGCTGACCTTGAGGGCCTGGAGGTTGGTGACGTCCTGCTGCATCGAGCTCGTGAGCGTCGTGGCGTCCTGGCCCATGTAGGACATGGTGGCCAGGCGGCGGACGGCCACATTGAGGACGTTCACGCGCTCGTTGATGGCGCGGTCGGCGTCCCGCTTGACCTGCCAGAGGTGCTTGGACTGGCCCGGTGCCACAGGGGGCAGCGTCCCGGGCGTCACAGGGACGGTGGCGGGACCGCTGCCCTGGTTGCTGTGGCCGTCGTTCTGGTCTGCCATGGCGGGGGCGGCCCCGAGCGCCAGGGCCCCGGCAACGGTGGCGAGCGAGACGGCCAGGGCCGTGGTGGCCTTGGTGGCTCGGTGGGGACGCCGGGTCTTGTCCATCGGTTCTCTCCTCCTTGGTCGGTACTGCAGTTCAGGCTTCGGGGACAATTGTGAGAGGCGTTTATGACCCCCTCTTGGGCCAGCTGTGATGGTCCTGTGAAGCCTCAAGCGGCGCCCGGCGGGCGAGCCGGCGCAGCGCAGACGAGCGGCACCGTGCCACCGGTGCACTGGGCCAGACTGGCAGCATGCTGCAGCGGCCCGCTCCCGGCGACGTACCCGACGCGCCCGGCTCGTACCAGTTCCGGGACCGGGACGGACGGGTCATCTACGTGGGCAAGGCCAAGTCGCTGCGCCAGCGGCTGGCCAACTACTTCCAGTCACCGGCCGTCCTGCCCCCTCGGACCGCCCAGATGGTGGCCAGCGCGGAGACAGTGGAGTGGATCCAGGTCCGCAATGACGTCGAGGCCCTCATGCTTGAGTACAGCCTCATCAAGCAGCACAAACCGCGGTTCAACGTCAGGCTGCGGGACGACAAGAGCTACCCCTTCCTGGTCCTGACCCTGGGCGAGGAGTGGCCCCGGGCCACCGTGCGCCGCGGTCGGCCGGCGCCCCGCAGCCAGCACCGCTACTACGGCCCCTACCCCCACGCTTATGCCATCCGGGAGACCCTGGACCTGCTCCTGCGGACCTTCCCGGTGCGCAGCTGCACCGACGGCAAGTTCGTCCGGCACCAGCGCCTCGGACGGCCTTGCCTGCTCTACCACATCGAGCGCTGCGCCGGGCCGTGCGCCGGCCTGGTGGAGGCCGGCCAGTACGGACGCCTGGTGGACGACTTCGCGTCCTTCCTCGAGGGCGAGACGGCACCGGTGGTGGAGAGGCTGGACCGCCAGATGCGCGAGGCGGCCGCCAACCTCGAGTTCGAGATGGCGGCCCGTCTGCGGGACCGGGCGGCGAGCGTGCGCAAGGCCATCGAGAAGCAGCAGATGGTGAGCGAGAGGCCCGAGGACCTGGACTGCTTCGCCCTGGCTGAGGACGAACTGGAAGCGGCCGTCCAGGTCTTCTACGTGCGCCGGGGCCGCGTGGTGGGGCGCAAGGGCTTCATCGTGGACAAGGTGGAGGACCTCGGCCCTCCCGGGTTGCTGGCCCAGGTGCTCGAGCAGCACTACTCCGACGCCACCAACGGGGTACCCCCGTTGGTCCTGGTGCCCGGCCCCGTGGACGAGCCCGAACTGGTGGAGGAGTGGCTGAGCGGCCTGCGCAGCGACGGCCTCACGGGCCAGTACGGGCCCGACGGGCAGGGCGTGAAGATAGCGGAGGAGGGCGCGGAGCCGCCGGGGCGGCCCTCCCGCCCGGCCCCCGCCCTGGACACCTCGGTGGAGTGGTGGGCCGCCAGCGGCGAACGCCGTCCCGAGCGCAGCGTGAACCCCCGGGCGACCGGGGCCGGCCGGGCGCGGTTGCACGTGCCCCAGAGGGGCGAGAAGAAGGCGCTTCTGGACATGGTGGCCAAGAACGCGGCGGAGGAACTGGCCCGCCACCGCCTCCGGCGCTCGGCCGACCACAACGCCCGTGCCCGGGCCCTGAACGCCCTCCAGGAGGCCCTCGACCTGCCGGAGGCCCCGCTGCGTATCGAGTGCTACGACATGAGCCACCTGCAGGGCACGGACTACGTGGGCTCGATGGTCGTCCTGGAGGACGGCCTGCCCCGGCCCGGTGAGTACCGGCGTTTCAAGGTGCGCCAGGTGCCGGGCAACGACGACTACGCGGCGATGGAGGAGGTCCTCACCCGCCGGCTGAAGGCCTACCTGGCCGAGCGGGAGCTCCCGGTGAACGAGCGCAAGCGGAGGTTCTCCTACCCACCCCAGTTGCTCCTTGTCGACGGGGGTAAGGGCCAGCTCCACGTGGCGGTGAGGGTGCTGGAGGAGCTGGGGCTGGACGACGAGGTGCCGGTGGCTTCGCTGGCCAAGCAGTTCGAGGAGGTCTACCTGCCCGACCGCGACGACCCGGTCCGCATACCGCGGACCTCAGAGGCTCTCTACCTGCTCCAGCGGGTGCGGGACGAGGCCCACCGCTTCGCCATCACCTACCATCGCCAGCTGCGTGGTAAGCGGATGACGGCTTCCGTGCTGGACGGCGTGCCCGGTCTCGGGCCAACCCGGCGCAAGCGCCTGGTGGCCGAGCTGGGCAGCGTGAAGGCGGTGAAGGAAGCCCCCAAGGAGGTGCTCGTGTCGCTCAGCTGGCTGCCCAGCGCTGTAGGCGAGGCTGTATGGGAGAAGGTGCACGGACAGGCCCGTCCGTCGGGGAGCCCCGACCGGGCCGATGGGCGCCAGGGCGGCGAGCTGTGACCGCCTCCGGCGCCGGGCGCCCGGCGGAGGGCGAACGGCCGGTGGCCTACCAGGCCGACGGCTACCACGAGGCCGGCCTGCCCCTGCCCGACGAGGCCGGGCAGCTCTGGGAGGTGAACGCCACCTGGTGGCAGGAGAGCTTCACCGAGGGGGCGGACGCCGAGTACGAGGAGCAGATCATCCCCCTGCTGCGCGCCGAGCTCCGCATGGCGGCGCCGCGGGACGTGCTGGACATCGGTTGCGGCGAGGGCCAGCTCTCACGCGTGGCGTCGCAGGTGCAGGGGGTGCGCCGGGTGTGGGGCGTCGACCCTACGCGTTCCCAGCTGGTGGAGGCCGAGGTCAGGGGGCGTGCGGCCCGCGACGCCCTCGGTGAGGCAGGTGCGGCAGTGGCCCCCGTCTCCTACGCCCGGGCCGTGGCGGGTTCGCTGCCCTTTGCCGACGCCTCCTTCGACGCCGCCTTCGCCTGCCTGGTCTTCGAGCACATCGAAGGCACGGCAGGGGCCATGGCCGAGGTGGGCAGGGTCCTCCGGGAAGGGGGGACCTTCGTGCTGCTGCTGAACCACCCCCTGCTCCAGGCACCGGGCAGCGGCTGGGTCGACGACCAGATCCTGGGCGAGCAGTACTGGAGGATAGGGCCCTACCTCGTCGAGCACCACGGAGTGGAGGAGGTGGACAAGGACGTCTGGATCCCCTTCGTGCACCGGCCCCTCTCCGTCTACGTCAACGCCATGGCCGCGGCAGGCCTTTACCTGACAGGCATGGCCGAGCCCCCTCCCCCCGAGGGCTTCCTGGCCCGTGCAGAGGAGTACCGGGAGGCGGCCGCGTTCCCCCGCCTGCTCATGTTGCGGGCGCGCAAGCTGGGCGCCCCGGCCCCGCCGGGGCCCGGACGGGGCGAGGGCGCCTAGACATCGGGGCCCTGCAGCAACTAGATAGAGGCAGTGGTCGAGTTCCTGGTGGTCGCCGGTCTGTCCGGGGCGGGCCGTTCCCAGACGGGGGCGGTCCTGGAGGACCTGGGCTGGTACGTGATGGACAACCTGCCCACCGCGCTCATCACCAAGGTCGCCGACCTGGTGTCGGGGCCGGGGCCCGAGGTCCAGCGGGTGGCCCTGGTGGTGGGCCGCCATGCCGCCCAACTGGGAGAGCTCGAGGTCGCGGTGCGCCAGCTGCGGGCCAGTGGCCAGGTGGTGAGGGTGCTCTACCTGGACGCCACCGACGAGGTCCTGGTCCGTCGCTTCGAGGGCACGCGCCGGAGGCACCCACTGGGACGGGAGGGGGTGGTCGAGGCCATCGCGGACGAGAGGCAGCGGCTGGGCCCGGTCAAGGAGATAGCCGACGTGGTGGTCGACACGAGCGAGCTCAACGTCAACCAGCTGCGCGAGCGCCTGAGCGACCTGTTCGGGCGGACGGACGTGGCGGCGATGCAGGTGCAGGTGCTGAGCTTCGGGTTCAAGCACGGGGTCCCCCTCGACGTCGACAACGTGGTCGACGTCCGCTTCCTGCCCAACCCCCACTGGGTGGAGGACCTGCGCCCGCTCACCGGCCTGGACGAGCCGGTGCGCCGCTACGTGCTTGCACAGCCCGAGGCCAAGGAGTTCCTGGAGCTGACCGGGCAGATGCTGCGGTTCCTCCTGCCCGCCTACGTGAAGGAGGGCAAGTCGTACCTGACCCTGGCCGTCGGCTGCACCGGCGGCCGGCACCGGAGCGTGGTGCTGGCTGAGGAGTTCGCTGCCCGGCTCCGGGCCATGGGCTACAACCCGACCGTGGCCCACCGAGACCTAGAGCGTTGAGCCGGCCGGGCTGGTTGGGCGGCGCGGCCCCATGAGCGCCACCGGGGGCCTCCATGTTGTCGCCCTGGGCGGGGGCCACGGGCTGGCAGTGACCCTGAAGGCGGTATCGGCCTACGCATCGAGGGTCACCGCTGTGGTATCGGCGGCCGACGACGGCGGGTCCAGCGGCCGCTTGCGCGAGTGGTGGGACGGCCCGGCGCCCGGGGACGTCCGGCGCTGCCTGTTGGCCCTGGCAGGGGAGCAGGCCGACCAGCAGCTGTGGGCGCGCCTACTGGACCACCGGTTCTCTCAGGGAGACCTGGCCGGGCACTCGCTCGGGAACCTGGTGCTCGTGGCGCTGGCCGAGCAGTTGGGGGACTTCGGGGCGGCCACGGCCGAACTGGGCCGCCTCCTCGGGGTGAGCGCGCGGGTGCTGCCGGCCACGGGCGGGCGGGTCGAGCTGTGCGCCGAGGTGGACGGGCCGGACGGGCCCGAGCAGGTGAACGGGCAGGCCGCGGTGGCCTACTCGGAGGCCCCGGTGCGCCGGGTGTGGCTCGGCCCGGCATGCCCGGAGGCGCTCCCCGAGGCCCTGGAGGCGGTCGCCACGGCCGACCAGGTGGTGCTGGGCCCGGGCTCCCTCTACACCAGTGTGATCGCCGTTTGCTCCGTACCCGAGCTGCGCCGGGCGTTGGCGGCGCGCCGCGGCGGGCGCGTGTACGTGTGCAACCTGGGTTACCAGGTCCCCGAGACCGCCGGTTGTGACGCCGACTCCCACCTGGCGGCCCTGGTGGCGCACGGTGTGGTGGTCGACACGGTGGTCTGCGACCCGACGTCGGAGGTAGGGGCCCTGTCGCCCACCGGGCTGGGCATGTCCGCTCTGTCGGTGCCGGCCCCCGAGCGCCGGGCGGCGGAGGCCGTCCTGGTCAACGCCCCTCTGTCCGGCCCCGGTGGCCACGCCCACGACCCCAGCCTGCTCGCCCCCGTGCTGGCCCGTCTGGCCCGTACGGCACCCCCGTCCTGACAGACCGGACGGGGAGCGGGGCTGCTCCGGCGGCCTGGGGCCTGTGACCAAAGGCCTGCGGCCGCCTGACCTCTGCCTGGCGGGCCCGCCAGGTCGTTCGCCTACAATTGGGCCCAAAGACGAGTGAGCTAGGAGAACTCCATGACTGTCAGGGTCGGTATCAACGGGTTCGGGCGGATCGGCCGCAATTTCCTGCGCGCCGTGCTGGACAAGGGCGCCGACATCGAGGTTGTCGCCGCAAATGACCTGGCCCCGGCAGCCAGCAACGCCCACCTGCTGAAGTACGACTCGACGTTCGGGGTCCTCAAGCACGAGGTCAAGGTGTCCGAGGACACGATCGCCGTGGGTGCCCACAGTTTCAAGGTGTTCGCCGAGAAGGACCCGGCCAACATCCCCTGGGGCCAGCTGGGCGTCGACGTGGTCATCGAGTCCACGGGCAAGTTCACCGACGGCGAGAAGGCAAAGGCCCACCTGGCCGGCGGTGCCAAGCACGTGATCATCTCCGCTCCGGGCACCAATGTGGACGGCACCTTCGTCGTGGGCGTGAACGACGGCACCTTCGACCCCGGCAAGCACAAGGTCATTTCGAACGCCTCGTGCACCACAAACTGCTTCGTGCCCATGATCAAGGTGCTCGACGACGCCTTCGGCGTCGAAAAGGGCCTCATGACGACGGTGCACGCCTACACCAACGACCAGAACCTGCTCGACCTGGTGCACAAGGACATGCGGCGGGCGCGTGCTGCGGCCAACAACATCGTGCCCTCGACCACGGGTGCCGCCCGGGCGACCAGCCTTGTGCTCGCCAACATGAAGGGGCGCCTGGACGGCTCCTCGCTGCGGGTCCCGGTCCAGGACGGCTCGATCACCGACTTCACCGGGATCCTGGGCCGTGAGGTGACGGTCGAGGAGATCAACGCCGCGTTCAAGGCGGCGGCGACCACGGGCCCGCTCTCGAGCGTGCTCGTCTACACCGAGGACCCCATCGTGAGCTCCGACATCGTCGGGTCGCCGGCCAGCTGCACCTTCGACTCCAAGCTCACCATGGCGAGCGGCTCTCTGGTCAAGGTGTTCGGCTGGTACGACAACGAGTGGGGCTACTCCAACCGTCTGGTCGACCTCACCCTCCTCGCCGGTCGCGCCTAGGCCCGTGCAGCTCCCCCAGCTGGAAGACCTGGGCTCCGTCGAGGGCAAGCGCGTCCTCGTACGTTGCGACTTCAACGTGCCCCTCTCGGGGGGCGAGATCACCGACGACCTGCGGATCCGCCTGCCCATCGACACGCTGGTGTGGTTGCTCGACCATGGTGCGGCCAAGCTGACCGTGTGCAGCCACCTGGGCCGGCCCAAGGGCAAGCCTGACCCCAAGTACTCGGTCGAACCGGTCCGCAAGCGCCTCTACGAGCTGCTGGAGGCCAGGGGTGCCGACGTCAGCAGGGTGGAGCTGCTCGAGAACCTGCGTTACAACCCCGGCGAGGAGGCCAACGACCCCGAGTTCGCGGCCTCTCTCTCCGAGGGGCAGGACCTGTACGTGGACGACGCCTTCGGCGCCGTCCACCGTGCCCACGCCTCGATCGTCGGCCCGCCGGCCAAGTTGCCCTCGGCTGCGGGCCGGGTCCTGGCCCGGGAAGTGGACGTGCTCGCCGGCCTGCTCGAGGAACCGGCACGTCCCTTCGTCGCCGTCCTCGGCGGCGCCAAGGTCTCCGACAAGCTGGGCGTCATCGAGGCCCTCCTGGAGAAGGTTGACGTCCTGCTCGTCGGCGGTGGGATGTGCTTCACCTTCCTGGCTGCCAAGGGCTACGGCACGGGCGGCTCCCTGCTCGAAGCCGGCCAGGTGGAGACCTGTGCCCGGTTGTTCGGGACTGCTGCGGCCAAGGGCAAGCGGATCCTGGTCCCCACGGACATCGTGGCTCTCTCGCCCGGTGGTGCCTTCGGCGCGGGCAAGGAGCCCTCGGGCGAGGTACGCCAGGTGGCCGCGGACAGCATCCCCGACGAATGGGTGGGCCTGGACATAGGGCCCGCCACGGCAGCGGCTTTCGCGGACGAGATCGCCAGGGCGGCGACGGTGTTCTGGAACGGGCCCATGGGCGTGTTCGAGGACCCGCGCTTCGCTCCGGGCACCCGGGCGGTGGCCGAGGCCGTGGCGTCCACCAGGGCGTTCAGCGTCGTGGGGGGAGGCGACAGCGCCAGTGCCCTCAAGCAGTTCGGGCTGGACAGCCGGGTCGACCATCTCTCGACGGGGGGCGGTGCGTCCCTCGAGCTCATCGAGAAGGGTGACCTGCCGGGCCTGGCCGCCCTGCGGGACGCAGCCGGGCGCCGGGAGGGCTGAGCGTGGCCACCCGCAAGCCGCTCATCAGCGGCAACTGGAAGATGAACCACACCCACCTCGATGCCATCGCCGTGGTGCAGAAGCTGGCCTACAGCCTCAGCCCGGCCGACTACGAGCGGGCCGAGGTGTCGGTCCACCCGAGCTTCACCTCGCTGCGCTCGGTGCAGACGTTGCTCGACGCGGACGAGGTCCCCATCGCCCTCGGTGCCCAGAACGTCTACCCGGCCCCCTCCGGTGCGTTCACGGGCGAGGTCAGCCCGGTCATGCTGGCCAAGCTGAACGTGCGTTACGTGATCGTGGGCCACTCCGAGCGTCGCCAGCTCCTCGGTGAGAGCGACGAGATGGTCAACCGCAAGCTGGTGGCGGTCCTCGAGCACCAGATGGTGCCCATCCTCTGCGTGGGCGAGACCCTGGAGGAGCGGGAGGCAGGTACCACCCAGGACAAGGTGCTCGGCCAGTTGGAGGCGGCTTTCCAGGGCGTGGACGCCGCTGCGGCGGCCAAGGTGGTGATCGCCTACGAGCCCATCTGGGCCATCGGCACCGGGCGGACTGCGAGCCCGGAGGACGCCCAGGCCGTGTGCGCATCGGTGCGCAGCTGGGTGGCCAAGGCCTACGGGGCGGAGGTGGCCAGCACCACGCGGGCCCAGTACGGAGGCTCGGTGACACCGGACAACGTGGCTGAGCTCATGGCGCAGCCCGACATCGACGGAGCCCTGGTCGGAGGCGCGAGCCTCGACGCCGAGCGCTTCGCCCGCATAGCCAGGCTGGGCACCGGGCCGGCCTGAGCCCGGCCCGGGCCCGGCGGTGCCCGTGCTCGACCGGTGCCCGGGAGGCCCGGGGCGCGGGCGCGCCCGGCCAGGGGTGCCGCTGGTGTGACAAACGCCCACGTCGGAGCGCTGTGACCGCTCCAGCGCCCGGCGGGGGCCCGCGTTCGGGGGCTGTCAGCGCCCTGCTAAGTTTGCTGGGCAACCGGCCAGCAGGTGGCCGGGGCCCGAGGTAAGGGATATACCGATCGGAGGAGGTGCCGGCTAAGTGGTGATCACGTGGTTGGTGATCGTGGTGCACGTAGTGCTCTGCATAAGCCTGATCATCTCCGTACTGCTCCACAGCGGAAAAGGCGGAGGCCTTTCCGAGATGTTCGGGGGCGGAGTGGGCTCGGCTGCTGCGGCGTCAAGCGTCGTCGAGCGCAACCTCGACCGCTTCACTGTGTTCTCTGCCATCGCTTTCGCCTTCACCACGACGATCCTGGCAATCCGGCTGCAGTAGGCGCCCGTGGCGGCCCTACCGGGCCGCGGCGGCTCCTCGGGCAGGGACCAGCTCGGCTGGGCACGTCACGCTCAGAAAGGCGCAAGATATGAGATGGAACGTCGCCGGGCGAGAGCTCGGCGCCAATGCTGGCCGCGACAAGATGGCCAGGTTGGGGGCTGCCGTGCGCGGTCCTCGCAAGTTCGGGGCGGTGGTGGCTGCAGTGGCCACGGCCGTCGTGCCGCTGGCAGTACGGGGGACCGCATCGGCCCAGGTCCCGAGCGGGCTCATGCCGGTGGCCAGCAGCTCACTGGGCAACTTCGGCCCCACCGGCCCGGTGGCCTCGGTGGGCAAGCGGGTCAAGGGTGGGACGGCGTACTTCATGGAGGGCCCGTCGGCGCCCCCGACCTACATCTTCCCCTTCATCAGCCCCCAGGTCTGCTCCACCATGAACTACGGGCAGCTCACCTACCTGATGTACCGGCCCCTGTACTGGTTCGGCAACAACAACCAGGCCACGGTGGACTACAACTACAGCATCGGCCTGCCGCCGAAGTTCTCGGACGGCAACAAGACGGTCACCGTGTCGCTGAAGAACTGGAAGTGGTCCAACGGTGAGCAGGTGACCAGCCGGGACGTCGAGTTCTGGATGAACCTGATGTTCGCCGAGAAGGACAACTGGTGCGACTACACGCCCGGGTACTTCCCCGACAACGTGGCGTCGATGAGCTATCCCAACGCCAGCACCGTGGTATTCCACATGAAGAAGGCCTACAACCCGACCTGGTTCCTCTACAACGAGCTGTCCCAGATCACGCCCCTGCCCATCGCCTGGGACCGGACCTCGTCGTCGGGCCCCACGCCTACGGCAGCCAGCAAGAACCTGCCCGACGCCACGGCCAAGGGTGCAGCGGCGGTGTACAACTACCTCAACTCCCAGGCCAAGAACGTGACCACCTACGCCAAGAGCCCCCTGTGGTCGGTCGTCGACGGGCCCTGGCAGCTCAAGAGCTTCACTGCCACCGGTCAGGTCACCTTCGTGCCCAACCCGAGCTACAGCGGCTTCCCCAAGCCCTCCCTGGCCCAGTTCGTGGAGGTCCCCTTCACCTCTGACCAGGCCGAGCTCAACGCCATCAAGTCGGGCGGGCCCAACAGCCTCACGGTGGCCGAACTGGCAGACGAGTTCCTGCCCCAGTTGAAGTCGGTGGAGGCCGAGGGCTATACGGCAACCAACTTCACGGGGTTCAGCTTCTCGTACTTCCCGCTCAACATGGGCAACCCCACCTTCGGGCCCGTGTTCCGCCAGCTGTACTTCCGTCAGGCCTTCCAGCACCTGGTCGACCAGACCGGCTGGCAGCAGAAGATCCTGGGCGGCTACGCCGTGCCCACCTACGGCCCCGTGCCGCTCGCCCCGCCCAACAACTTCTACGACCGCTTCGAGCTCAACAACCCCTACCCGTTCAGCGTCGCCGACGCAGCCAAGCTGCTGAAGGCGCACGGCTGGTCGAACGTGGGCTCGGGTGGCGTGGCGACCTGTGACAACCCCAGCCTCTGCGGCAAGGGTGTCAAGAAGGGCCTGAAGCTCAGCTTCAACCTGGACTACCAGAGCGGCTCGGTCGTAACCGACGAGGAGGTCAAGGACCTGCAGTCCCAGGCGGCCCAGGTCGGCATCCAGCTGAACCTGACCGTCCACCCCTTCGCCCAGGTCATCAGCAAGGCCGTCGACTGCGGACCGGGAGGCACGGGCAAGGGTGCCCAGTGCAACTGGACCGCCGAGGACTGGGGGGCAGGCTGGATCTACGCCCCCGACTACGCCCCGACCGGTGAGTCGATCTTCTACACGGGTGCCGGTGCCGACTACGAGGGTTACAGCAGTGCCAAGGCTGACGCCCTGATCAACGCCACCACCAGTGCACCGGCGAGCCAGACCAAGGCTGCGCTCGACGCCTACCAGAACTACATCGCCCAGCAGGTCCCGGTGGTCCTCTTCCCGACCGCCACCGGCGACCCCACGTCGGCGGCGGTGGTGCTCACCTCCAAGCACCTTGGGGGCTACACCAACAACGCCTACACCAACATGACCCCCGAAACCTGGTACCTCACCAAGTAGCCGCACAGGGAGCCGTGTAAGCAGATGACCGAGATGAGGTGCTCCCGGTGGCCGGCTACATAGCCCGCCGCCTGGCCCAGGCAGTCGTAGTCGTCCTCGGGGTGACTGTGATCGTCTTCGGGCTGGAGCACCTCATCCCCGGTGGGATCGCCCGTGCCATCCTGGGTGCCCGGGCGAACCAGGTGCAGATCAACGCCTTCAACCGTGAGAACGGTTTCGACAGCCCGGTGTGGTACCAGTACTGGGTCTTCCTGGACCACCTGCTCCACGGCAACCTGGGCTTCTCCTACAAACAGAACCGCAGTGTGGACGCCATAATCGCCAGCGACCTGCCCCGGGACGTGATGCTGGTGGGCACTTCGCTGGTCCTGGCGGTGCTGATCGCCGTCCCCGTGGGCGTGGCCCAGGCGGTCAAGCGCAACCGCGCCTTCGACTACGCCGGCACGGCCACGGCGTTCGTGCTCTACTCAATGCCCTCGTACGCCCTGGGCCTGCTCCTGGTGGCGGCCTTCTCGATCGCCATCAAGGCCCTCCCGGCCAACGCACCACAGGGCTCGACCGTGGGGGCCATGCTGGCCCACCCCGCCGGCCTGGTGCTCCCCGTGGCCACCCTGACCCTGGTGACCTACGCCCTCTTCTCCCGGTACATGCGCTCGGCAGCCATCGACAACCTGGCGCAGGACTACATACGGACCGCCCGGGCCAAGGGCCTCTCCGAGCGCGCTGTCCTCTGGCGGCACCTGCTGCGCAACTCGCTCGTGCCGGTGACGACGCTGGTGGGCCTGTCCCTCCCGGCCGTGCTCACCGCAGGCCTGGTGGTGGAGCAGCTCTTCAACTTCCAGGGGCTGGGGCTCGAGTACTTCAACGCCGCCACGACCTACGACTTCCCGGTCATGCTGGGCATCACCGTGCTCGTCGGTTGCGCCACCGTGCTCGGCAACCTGCTGGCCGACATCGCTTACGCCGTCCTCGACCCCCGGGTGCGCTACTGATGCGGCCCATGGGCGGGCTGACCGAGGAGCCGGTGCCGGCCACCACGGCCGCTCCGGCCGGCACCGTCCCCGGGCCGCCAGCCTCGGCGCCGGGCGTCGAGGGGGGCGAGGTCTACAGCCAGGGCAGCGCCTTCCGTCTGGTCCTGCGGACGTTCACCCGCAACAAGCTGGCCGTGATCGGCGTGGCCATCGTCGTCCTGCTGGTGCTGTTCTGCTTCGTCGGGCCCCTCGTCTACCGGACGGACCAGGTCAACACCAACATCATGGCCAGCAACCTGGGCCCCTCCGGCAGCCACCCGCTCGGCACCGACAACAACGGCTACGACATCCTGGGCCGGTTGATGGTCGGTGGGCAGAGCTCTATTGAGATCGGACTGGCGGTGGCGCTGCTCGCCACCATCACCGGCGTCGTCTACGGGGCCATTGCCGGGTACTTCGGCAAGGTCGTCGACGCGGTGATGATGCGGGTGGTCGACATCCTGCTGGCCGTGCCCATCGTCTTCCTCTTCATCTTTGTGGCCACCCTGGTGACCCCCAGCACCTGGCTGCTGATCGCCGTGCTGGGCGGCCTGTCCTGGTTGGCACCGGCCCGTCTGGTCCGAGGTGAGACGCTCTCCCTGCGGACCAGGGACTACGTGCAGGCGGTGAAGGTCATGGGGGGCAAGTCGCGCCGGGTCGTGTTCCGCCACATCATCCCCAACACCATCGGCACGATCATCGTCAACGCCACGTTCCAGGTGGCCGACGCCATCCTGGTCCTGGCTGTCCTGCAGTACCTCGGCTTCTCCCTCCCCCCGCCCACCGCCACCTGGGGCGGCATGCTCTCCCAGGGCATCAACTTCCTCTCCGACGGCTACTGGTGGCAGGTCTACCCGCCCCTCGTCGCCATCGTGCTCATCGTGGTGGCCTTCAACTTCATGGGCGACGCCCTGCGTGACGCCTTCGAGGTCCGGCTCCAGGAGCGTTGAGCCGGACCAGACCCAGACCGAGAACAGTGACGGACCTACAGAGCCAATGAGCCTCCTAGAGATCGAAGACCTGAAGACCTATGTCCAGCTGCGCACCCGTGTGGTGCGGGCGGTGGACGGGGTGAGCCTCACCGTCAACCAGGGCGAGACCGTGGGCCTGGTGGGGGAGTCGGGTTGCGGCAAGACCATGACCGCCTCGTCCATCATGAGGCTGCTGCCTCCCGGGGGCCGGGTGGTCGGGGGGAGGATCAGGCTCGACGGCCGGGACCTGACGGCGCTCGACGACAACGAGATCCGCAGGGTGCGGGGCAACGAGATCGGGATGATCTTCCAGGACCCGATGACCTCGCTCAACCCCACCATGACGGTGGGGCGCCAGATCGCCGAGAGCGTCGTCCTGCACCGGGGAGTCACCAAGAAGGCCGGCCTGGACAGGGCGGCGGAGGTCCTGGGCCTGGTGGGCCTGCCCAACCCCCGCGAGCGCATCAACGACTACCCCCACCAGCTCTCGGGCGGGCTGCGCCAGAGGGTGATGATCGCCATGGCCCTGGCCTGCGAGCCCAAGCTCCTCATCGCCGACGAGCCGACCACGGCTCTGGACGTCACCATCCAGGCCCAGATCCTGACCCTGCTGGACGACCTCAAGTCCCGGCTGGGGATGGCCATACTGCTCATCACCCACGACATGGGCGTCATCGCCGGCCACGTCGACCGGACCATGGTGATGTACGCGGGCAAGGTGGTCGAGGCGGCGGGCACCGAGGAGCTCTTCAACAACGTCCACCATCCCTACACCGAGGCTCTCCTGGCCTCCATACCCCAGCTCGACCAGGACAAGGACCAGCGGCTGTACGCCATACCCGGGATCCCGCCCGACCTCAGCCGGACGCTCGTGGCCTGTCGGTTCAGCCCCCGTTGCCGCTACGCCACAGAGACCTGCCGGACCGAGGAGCCGGTGCTGGGCGGTACCGAGCCCGGGCACTCCTACGCCTGCTTCCACCCGGTCAGCCGGGCCGTGACCGAGATAGCCGGTACCGGCGGTGATCTCGGTGAGGCGGCTGACGGGGCCGCCCCCGCCGGCCCGGACGGCGCCCGGGTGCCGACCGCCCCCGCCCCGTCGCCTGCTGTCGTGCCGCCGGGAGGCCCGACGACGGCCCCGGGCGCCGGAGACGGTGCAGTGCGAGCGGGGAGCGAGGCACAGGGTGCGGGGGGCGCGGCTGCGCTGCCGGCCGCCCCCGCCCCCGGGACGACGAACGGCAAGGAGCAGGCGCCCATCCTCGAGCTGCGGGCGGTACGCAAGGAGTACCCGGTCACGGCGGGCGCGGTGCTCCAACGAAAGATCGGTGCCGTGCAGGCTGTGCGCGGGGTCGACCTCCAGGTGGCCCGGGGTGAGACCCTGGGCGTGGTGGGGGAATCGGGGTGCGGCAAGTCCACCCTGGGCCGGATGATCGTGGGCCTGGAGCGGCCCACCTCGGGTGCGGTGCTCTTCGACGGCGTCGACCTCACCCAGCTCAAGGGCAGTCAGCTGCGCCGCCAGCACCGGGACCTGGCCCTCATGTTCCAGGACCCTTATGCATCGCTCGACCCCCGCATGAGGGTGGGCACGATCGTGCGGGAGCCCCTGGCGGTGCAGGGTACCGGGTCGCCGGCTGAGCAGCGCGACCGGGTGGCGGCCCTGCTCAAGGAGGTCGGCCTGCCGCCCCACGCCGTCGAGCTCTACCCCCACGAGTTCTCCGGAGGCCAGCGCCAGCGCATCGGGCTCGCCCGGGCGCTCGCCCTCAACCCGAGGTTGATAGTCACGGACGAGCCTGTGTCCGCCCTGGACGTCTCGATACGCTCTCAGATCCTCAACCTCATGAAGAGGTTGCAGGCAGCGCACGGGCTCTCCTATGTGTTCATCTCCCACGACCTGTCGGTGGTGCGCTACCTGGCGGACCGCATCGCCGTCATGTACCTGGGCAAGCTGGTGGAGATCGGCACCGGCGAAGACATCTACTCCCGCCCTGCCCACCCCTACACAGCGGGCCTGATCGGCGCCATCCCGGTGCCCAACCCGACCCTGCAGCGCCGGCGCCAGCGCATCCCCATCAGCGGCGAGCTCCCCTCACCCATCAACCCGCCCTCGGGGTGCCCGTTCCGCACCAGGTGCCCCAAGGCCCAGGAACGGTGCGCGCAGGAGGAGCCGGCCCTGACCTCCTTCGGCGGCCGTCACCAGGCGGCCTGTTTCTACCCGCTGCAGGACCCGGCCGAGCCGCCGGTACCGGTCGGGGTCGCCTAGCTTCCGTAGTTGCCCTCGGCCACTGCGCTCAGGGCCCGTCCTGGTGCCGGGCCGAGGTCGTCAGA
This sequence comes from Actinomycetes bacterium, assembly GCA_021850325.1. Taxonomy (GTDB): domain Bacteria; phylum Actinomycetota; class Acidimicrobiia; order Acidimicrobiales; family Palsa-688; genus JAJZMF01. The sequence continues at coordinate 37,737 of JAJZMF010000020.1, read as the reverse complement.
TGGGACAGCCATGTTCACCCTCAGCAGCCAGGGCGCCTGAATGACGCGCCGAGGCTGGTTCCTCTTCTGCGCTCTCAGCCTCATCTGGGGACTGCCCTACCTGCTGATCCGGGTGTCGGTGAGGGAGGTCAGCCCTGGCTTCCTGGTCTTCGTGCGTACAGCAGGGGGCGCTCTGCTGCTGGCGCCCCTGGTGCTGCGGGAGAACCGGTCGCGGGCGGGCGGCCCGGGGGGGCCGGCCTGGCGGTCGCTGGCCCGCCACTGGAAGCCTCTCGTTGTCTACACCGCCGTCGAGATCGGGGCACCCTGGTGGCTGCTCTTCGATGCCGAGAAGAAGGTGACGAGCTCCCTGGCCGGGCTGCTGGTGGCGGCGGTGCCCATTGCCGGAGCATTGATCGCCCGGGTGGCGGGGACCGACCACCTCGACCGGCGCCGGCTGGCCGGGTTGGGCTTGGGCATCGTGGGCGTCGCGTCCCTGGTGGGCTTCGATGTCGGAGGTTCCGACTGGCTGGCGGCAAGCTCGTTCCTGGTCGTGGTGGCCGGTTATGCCCTGGGGCCCTGGATCCTCGGCCGCCACCTCTCGGACCTGCCCGGGGTCAGCGTGGTCGCGGCTTCCCTGGCCCTGTGCGCGCTGGCCTACACGCCCTTCGCCGTCCTCCAGTGGCCGGCCCGACCGGTCTCTGCCGGGGCCGTCTGGTCGATGGCCGGGCTCACCGTGCTGTGCACCGCCGTGGCCTTCACGACCATGTTCGCCCTGGTGGGCGAGGTGGGGGCCATGCGGGCGACCGTCGTCACCTACCTGAACCCGGCGGTGGCGGTGGTTCTCGGTGTCTCGGTGCTGGGCGAGCACTTCGGCCCGGCCAGCGCAGTGGGCTTCCTGCTCGTGCTGGCCGGGTCCTTCCTGGCCACCAGGCCATTGCGCTCCGGTGCCCCCCCTTTGTCGACGGTCGAAGGCAGACTGGTGGGGGCTGAGGCGGTGGAGGTCCCTGGCGGGCGCGGGAGCGTCTGCCTGGACGGGGCAGTCGGCGAGGCGGGCCCCGTAGGTGCTGGTGGTACGGTAAGCCACCTTGACTGAAGCCGCCAGGCCCGCTCGACCCGGCCGTGGCGCCGCCGCCCGGACGGCCGCCGGTGGGTGGTCGGGCCGGTCCCCGCGACAATGGGCCGGGGCCGTGGCCGCCCTGTGCGTGCTGGGGGCGGTCACCGCGGCCTGCAGCGCCCAATTGCCCAAGGCGCCGCCGCCTCCGAGCACCTCCCACGGCGTGACCACCACGACCGCCACGACGACGACCACCACGGTCACCAACAGCTCGGGCCGGGCCGGCGCACCGACCTCTCCGGTCGCGGGCCGGGCGCCCGGTACGGCTGGCGGCGCCGGCACAGCGAGCAGCAGCACGGCGAGCAGCAGCACGGGCACGCCCGCCCGGGCGGGCACCACCTCGGCACCCCGGGGGACCGGCACCCCTCAGGGCTCACAGGGTGTGGCCTCCTCGAGTGGCGCACCGAGCGCTCCTGCGGCGAGCACGGTGCCGGCGACCACGACGCCGCCCCCTCCGACCACGGCCACCGTGCCCTACAACACCGATGCCGTTGCCAGTGCCGCCGTGGGGCCGGCGCCTGTCAACTGGAACCTGCACTCGGCCCTCGCTTCGGGCTCGGTGCAGGTGCTGCGCCAGGTGCTGGCCCAGGTGTGGCCATCGGCCTTCGACCAGGCCACCAACGGGGCCATGGTCATGAACTCGGCCCTGCTCCAGTCGGCCACCGAGGTCTCCACGCGGCCCCAGAGGGTCGTCTACAAGATCAACCCCCGGGCGGTGTGGTCGGACGGCCAGCCCATCACCTATCGGGACTTCCAGTACAACTGGCAGGCCCAGTCGGGGCGCCTGCGCTTCCACGACGTGGGTGGCCAGCCCTATCTCGCCGCTGACACCCTGGGCTACCACAAGGTCGCCTCGGTGAGCGGTGCGCCCGGTGACCCCTACACCGTGACGGTCAGCTTCCTCACCCCTGACCCCGATTGGCGGTCGCTCTTCTCCTACCTGGTCCCGGCCCATGTGGCCCAGAAGGTGGGCTTCAACCGGGGCTTCACGGCCCCTGTCGACGACCTCGTCTCGGGCGGGCCCTATGTGGTGACGGGGTGGCAACCGGGCTACGCGCTGCAACTGGTGCGCAACCCGCACTACTGGGCCACCCCGGCGAACCTCGCAGCTCTCAACCTCTACTTCACGTCGAGCTCAGCGGAGGTGCTCAACAGCGTGGTCGCGGGGGAGCTGGACGTGGCCTCGCTGGGGGCCACGCCGCAGTTCTACCAGCAGCTCTCGGCCACGAGCGGGCCGACCGTGACGCCGGTGGCCTCCAGCTGGTACGAGGACCTGGACTTCAACGAGACAGGAGGGTTGCTGTCAAGCCTGGTCCTGCGCCGGGCGGTGATGACCGCGCTGGACCGGGCCGGCCTGGCCGACCAGGTGCTCGGGCCGTACGGTCTTGCCCCTTCGCCTGTCGAGAACCGGGCCTACCTGCCCGGTACCCCCGGCTACGTCGCCGACGGCAGCGCCTACGACCTGACGGGGAAGGCGGCCACCACGGCTGCCGCCAGGATGCTGTCCGCGGCCGGCTACCGGTCCTCGGGGGGCCAGTTGCGCACACCGGCCGGTCGCCCGGTGGCGCTCACCCTCTACGTACCTGCGCCGCCGCCCGTCCCCCCGGGCACGGGGGCGGTGGGCGGCCAGGCCGCAGCGGTCACCACGGCCGGTGGGCCGCAGGCAGCCGCCACTGCACTGCTCGCGGCCCAGGCCGTGCGCGCCGCGTGCTCTGCGCTGGGTATTGCGGTCACCCTGGACTACGGCACGACCGTGCCCGGAGACCACCCCGGTTCGGGCACCGCCGTGGCGCCACCGGCCGGCTGGGAGATGGCCCTGGTGCTCAGGCGGCTGGGCGGCAGCCCCTGGGACCTGTTCGCCCGCTACCACACCGGGGGCCTGGGCAACCTGGACCACTACTCGAGCCCGGCCATGGACCGGTTGCTGGCCGGCCTGAGCACCGCCTCCCAGCCGGCCGGGCCGCTGGACCAGGTTGACGCCATGGCCTGGTCCGAGGCGGTCGACCTCCCGCTCGTCCAGGTGCCCTACCTCGTGGTCGTGAGCCACAAGTTGCTGAACGTCGACCCGGGCCCGTTGGTGGGCAACCTGGGCTGGGACGCCGAGGACTGGGGGTTCGCTGCTCCGTGAACGGGCTGGCCTGACCGCCGTTCGAGCCGGCTTCACCCCCCGGGCACGTCCCGGCCGCTCCTGGTTCACCCGTCGTTAAGTCGGCCCCATTAGCCTGAGCCCGCTCGAGCAGCTGCTGGGTGCGGCTCACGAGGCTCGAGCCGGGCGGGGCCAGCTCCCGGCACGGGCTCGTCGGCGTCTGAAGCCGGCTGTGCCGGCCCCGCCTCGTGTGCCCGCCAGCCCCGAGGAGGTACGGCTCAGTGCAGCGCAACGTGCTGTTCATAACGGTGGACCAGTGGAGGGGGGACTGCCTGTCCCACCTTGGCCACCCCCTGGTGCGCACGCCCAACATCGACCGCCTGGCCGCGGAGGGGGTGACCTTCGCCGACCACTGGGCCAACGCCGCCCCCTGTGGGCCCAGCCGGGCGTGCATGTACACGGGCATGTACATGCAGAACCACCGCTCGGTCACCAACGGCACCCCCCTCAGTACCCGGTTCACCAATGTGGCCCTCGAGGCCCGACGGGCCGGCTACCGGCCGGTGCTCTTCGGCTACACCGACACCAGCGCCGACCCCCGGGGCCTTCCGGTGGGAGACCCCCGCACCATGACCTACGAGGGTGTGCTGCCCGGCTTCGACGTGGTCGTGAACGACCCCTGGGAGCAGGGTGGCACCGAGTGGGGGAGGTGGCTGTCGGCGCACGGCGTCGACGTCCCTTCGTTCCCGCTGGCGCTCTACGAGCCGGACATGTCCTTCCCGGGGGCGGACGAGCACGCCTCGACCTGGGCCCCGGCCCGCTTCCCGGCTGAGCTGTCGGACACAGCCTTCCTGACCGAGAAGGTGACCCGGTGGCTGGACGAGAACGCCGCCTCGCCCTTCTTCGTGCACCTGTCCTATCTCCGGCCCCATCCGCCGAGGCGCAACCCGGTCGGCTACCACGACCTGTACGACGAGCGCGACGTCGGCCCTTTTGCCGGGCACGCGAGCCCGGCCGACCAGGCGGCGGCCCATCCTCTCAACCGGTTGCTGATGTCCCTGCCCCACACCGCCGCCCCTCTGGACGAGCGTGAGCGGCGCCAGTTACGGGCCACCTACTACGGGGCCCAGGCCGAGGTGGACGACCAGCTGGGCAGGCTGCTGGACCACCTGGAGCGGACCGGCCTCGCCGCCAGCACGCTCGTGGTGCTGAGCAGTGACCACGGCGAGATGGGCGGGGACCACTGGCTGGTGGACAAGTGCGGCTACTGGGACGAGAGCTTCCATGTGCCCCTGGTGGTAAGGGACCCGTACCTGGCCGAGGGCCGACGGGGTGCTGTCGTCCGGGTGCCCACCGAGTCGGTCGACCTGGCGCCCACCATCGTCGACTGGCTGGGCCTGGAGCCGGACCGCCAGTTCGACGGCTGGTCGTTGATGCCCCTGGTGGAAGGGGACCACGTCCCTGAGCACTGGAGGTCGGCCGTCCACTTCGAGTGGGACTTCCGCCACGTCCACAAGCGTTGGGCCGAGGAGCGCTTGGGCATCCCGAGCGCCCACTGCTCGCTGGCCGTCAGCCGCTCGGCGTCGACCAAGTACGTCCAGTTCGCAGCGGATCCCGAAGTACTGCCGCCCATGCTGTTCGACCTGGAGGAGAGCCCAGGCCACACCCACGACCTGCTGGCCGAGGGGGCGGCGGGCGCCGCTGAACGGGCCCTGGAGCGGGCACAGGAACTGTTGCGCTGGAGGGCCAGGAACCTCGACCGCGCCCTGGCCGACTGCTTCCTCGACCCCGGGCTGGGCCCGGTGTGGGGGAGCGACCCGTGGCGCTGAACAAGCGCCGTCACCGGCGCGGGCGGGACGAGGTGGTGGCCGACCTGTACCACATGCTGGGGGAGATGGAGGGGGTTGCCAGCCCCTGTTGCCCCCAGGACGCGGCGGTGCACGCCCTGCAGTGCGCCAGCCTGGCCGTCGAGGAGGGGGCGGGGGCGGAACTGGTGGCTGCTGCGCTGGTGCACGGCTTCGGGCACCACGCCGGGTTGAGGGCGGCGGCGCCGCTGGCGCCCCCCGAGGTCGTGGGCGCCCGGTGGGCCAGGGAGCGCCTGGGCCTCGAGGTCGCCTGGCTCGTCATGGCGCAGGCGCCGGCCAAGCTGTACCTGCTCGGCCCCTCGGGCAGGGCCGGCCGGGAGGGCGAGACGGGCTGGGAGCTGTCCCTGGAGCACCTGGTGGCCCACCCCCGCTGGGGGGACGCGCTGCGCCTGTGCCGATGGGACGAGGAGGCGAAGGCGCCTCGGGCGCGCACCTCGAGCCTGCCCGAGGTGCTGGGCGAACTGGCGCCTCTTCTCGCCTCGCTGCCCGCTACCGGGGGCGACCCTGCCGTGCTCCCAGGGGTGGCCTGAGGCCAGGCCCGAGGCGGGCCCGAGGGCAGGCCCGAGGCGGGCTGGGGGTTCGTGCCGGACGGACGGGCGCTGTCCGGGGCAGGGGCACACGGGCCGGGGCAGGGGCGCACGGGCCGGGGCAGGGGCGCACGGGCCGGGGCAGGGGCGCACGGGCCGAGGCAGCTGTGCCGGCCAGATGCCGCCCAAAGTTAACCGCCGGAGAGCCTGGACGTAACCGGCGGTTCAAGGTGCCTGCATATCGTCTCCTCACGAGCGGCCCTCTCCAGGGGGCCGCAAGGGCCCCTGAGCTCACCAATGCGCACCGGGCCCAGCCCCCGAAGGGGTTGGGAGAACCAGGAGACAAGCACCATGAAGACCGACCGCCGAAGCGTTGTGCGGGTCACGTCCGCCGCAGCAGCACTGGCCACCTGCGCCACATCGTTGATGGCAGGCGCCGGCCCGGCCAGCGCCGCCTCCAAGTACCAGGACGCCACTTCTGTCGCCGCCTTCGGCGGCATGGCCGGGCTGGTGAAGGCAGCCAAGGCCGAGGGCCACCTGAACGTCATCACCCTGCCCAACAACTGGTGCAACTACGGGACGATCCTCAGCACCTTCTCCAAGAAGTACGGGATCTCCATCACGAGCGAGAACCCCGAGGGCAGCAGCCAGGACGAGATCAATGCCATGGTCCAGTTCAAGGGCCAGAGCCGCGAGCCGGACGTGCTCGACATGGGCACACCGTTCGCGATCAAGGCCGACCAGCAGCACCTGCTGGCGCACTACCGGGTTTCGAGCTGGGCTGCCATCCCGGGTGCCCAGAAGGCGAACGACGCCTCTTGGTGGGCCGACTACGGAGGCTACGTGGCCATCGGCTACAACTCCGCCGTCGTGAAGACGCCGCCCAAGACCTTCAAGGACCTGTTGAAGCCCGTCTACAAGCACATGGTGGGGATCAACAACAGCCCCACGGTGGCCGGGGCTGCGTTCGCCGCCGTGTACGCGGCCGCTCTGGCCAACGGTGGCTCGTTCGGCAACATAGCGCCCGGTGTGGCCTACTTCCAGAAGCTCAACAAAGAGGGCAACTTCGTGCCTGTGGTCGCCGGGCCGTCAACGGTGCAGAGCGGCGCCACGCCCATCGTGATCTGGTGGGACTACCTCCAGGCCTCCGAGATCGCCCCCGAGGTGAAGACCTGGAAGGTCGTCATCCCCTCGGACGGTATCTACGCGTCCTACTACGACCAGGCCATCTCGGCCAACGCCCCCGACCCGGCGGCCGCCCGCCTGTGGGAGGAGTACCTGTACTCGGTGGCGGGCCAGAACCAGTGGCTGCAGGGCTACTGCCGTCCCATCGAGCTGCCCTCCATGATCAAGAACGGCACCGTGGACCAGGCCGCGCTCAAGGCACTGCCCCCGGTACCCAGCGGCTTCAAGGGGTACCCCACCAGCGCCCAGACGGCCCAGGCCGAGAACGTCGTGGCCAAGGAGTGGTCGATCAAAGTTGCCAGCTGAACCACCGGCTGGTACGCCGTTCCTGCAGGAGCCGGGAGGGGCCACCCCAGTAGCCCCGCCGGCTCCGGCCCGGCCGGGGCGTGGGCCGGGCAGCCGGCGAGCCGGCGCCGAGCACCGGGAGCGGCGGGCTGGGATCCCCCTGCCGCGGCGCCTGCGCCCCGGTGCCCGGGACTGGCTCCCTCTCGTGCCTTTCTGGGCCTGGATGCTCCTTTTCCTCGGTGTGCCTGCCGGTGCGGTGGGTGTTGCGGCCTTCGAAGGCTCCTCGGGCGGCTTCACGCTGTACAACCTGCGGGCTGCCACCACCGGGGTGTACCTGCAGGGCTTCGAGAACACACTGGAACTTGCTCTCATAACTTCGGTCGTCCCTGCGATCTGTGGGGCCGTCCTGGCTTATGCCGTCCACACGTCCCCCCGGGCCGGCTTTCGCCGGGCCATTGTGACCGCGGCCGGGGTGCTGGCCAACTTCGGCGGCGTGCCGCTGGCGTTCCTCTTCATTGCCTCGGTGGGCGCGGAGACGTCGCTGGTGACCAACTGGTTGAACGCCATCGGGTTGAACCTCTACGGCACCGGGTTCACGCTCTATTCCTTCTGGGGCGTCGCTCTCGTCTACATGTACTGGCAGGTACCGCTGATGGTCCTGGTGGTGCTGCCCGCCTTCGAGGCACTGCGCCCCTCGTGGCAGGAGGCGGCCAGTGGCCTCGGTGCGAGGTCCTGGCACTACTGGCGTTATGTCGGCATCCCTGTACTGATGCCCTCCCTCCTGGCCTCCACCCTGCTGCTCTTCGGGTGGGCCATGGCGGCCTATGCCACGGCGCAGGCCCTGACAGCAGGGACGCTGGCGCTCACGCCGCTGCAGATAGGCAGCTTCCTCAACGGCAATGTGCTGGCGGGGCAGCAGAACGTGGGCTATGCGCTGGCCTTCGGGCTGGTCGTGATCGTGGCTGTGGTGATGGTGGGCTACGCCCTGCTCCAGCGGCGGGCCTCGAGGTGGCTCAGGTGAGCGCCACCACCAGCCCGCTGGGGCTGGGCTTCGGCGCACAGGCAGAGCCCGGTGCTGTCCCGGGGGCGCGGTCGCCCGGGACCGGGACCGGCCGCCCCCGGGGGCTCAAACGGGCCCTGGCCGCACGGGGCAGGGTGAGGTTCTGGCGCCTGGCTGTGCTCGTTGTAGCCGGGGCCTACTTCCTGGTGCCGCTGTGGGCGGGACTGCGCTACAGCCTGGCCTATGACGGGGCCGGTTGGAGCTTGCAGGCCTACTCCGGATTGAGCGGCCAGCAGGGGTTCGGGACCGCCGTCTGGTTGTCGGTCCAACTGGCGGTGGTGGCCACAGGGGTGACGTTGGCCCTGATGGTGCCCACCGTGCTCTACGTGCACCTCAAGCTCCCCCGTGTGCGCCGGGTGATGGACTTCGTCACCTCGCTCCCGATCGTGATACCGCCCGTGGTGCTCATTATCGGGGTGCTGGACGTGGCGCCCGGGTGGCTGAAGGCGAGCCCCTTCCTGCTGGCGCTGGAGTACGTGGTGCTCGCTGTGCCTTTTGCCTGGCGCGCGCTCGACACGGGCGTGAGGGCCATCGACGCCCGTACCCTGGTGGACGCATCGCGCTCGCTGGGCGCAGGGCCCCTGACAATGCTGCGCCGGGTGCTCTTGCCCAACCTGAGGGCGGCTGTGCTGTCGGCAACCGTGCTCACGGTGGCCCTGGTGCTGGGCGAGTACACGATGGCCAGCCTGGACCAGTTCTCGACCTTCCCCGCCTGGATAGTGCTGTTCGACCAGAGCAACTCCCATGTGTCCGAGGCCGCTTCACTCATGTCCCTGGTGCTGACCTGGGTCGTGCTCCTCCTCATCTCGATGATCGGCCGGCCCCGTCGTTCCGGCCGGCGGCGCCTGTGGCGCCGGGCGGCGGGAGCCGGCCGCGTGGCGACAACGCCGGTCGGTACGGGCTTGGCGGGAGCCTCAGGGGGAGCTGGCGGGCTTGGGGCAGACCCGGCCAGGGCGCAGAAAGCGTACCTGTGGAGCAGCGCCGTCGTGGCGGAACGGCGCGACAACGATCTCGAAGGAGGCCGCTCGTGACGGTCGTTTCCCAATCTGGTGACGGCTCGCCGGGACGGACCGGCTCGACGCCCACGACCTCGGTGAGGCTCGTAGGGCCGGCGGGTGCGGGGCGCAGGCCGGCTGATGCCGGGCATGCCGGCACGGCCGTCGAACTGGTGGAGCTGAGCTGCTATTTCGGCAGCATTGTGGCGCTGGACGGGCTCTCCTTGGCCATCGGGCCCGGGGAGCTCCTGGCGTTGCTCGGCCCCTCGGGCTGTGGGAAGACGACAGCCCTGCGCATACTGGCCGGCTTCCAGGAGCCGTCGGCCGGCCGGGTGGTCGTCGGGGGCCAGGACGTGGTCGGCGTCCCGGCGCAGAAACGGAACATGGGCATGGTCTTCCAGAGCTACAGCCTGTTCCCGAACATGACGGCACTGGAGAACGTCGCCTTCGGCCTGCGGCTCCGCAAGGTCGGCACAGCCGAGCGGCGCTCCCTGGCGATGGGCCTGCTCGAGATGGTGGAGCTGGCCGACCGTGCTGGCAACTACCCCCACGAGCTGTCGGGGGGGCAGCAGCAGAGGGTGGCGCTGGCCCGGGCATTGGCCATCGAACCGAGGGTGCTGCTGCTCGACGAACCGCTCTCGGCCCTGGACGCCAAGGTGCGCTCCCAACTGCGCGAGCACATCCGTGCCTTGCAGAAGCGCCTCGCCATAACGACCGTCTTCGTCACCCACGACCAGGACGAGGCGTTGTCGCTGGCCGACCGGGTAGCCGTCATGCGCAACGGCCGGCTCGAGCAGGTGGCCAGCCCGTCGGAGCTCTACAACCGGCCGGAGACACCGTTTGTGGCCGAGTTCGTCGGCACCATGAACCGGGTCCCGGGTAGGGTCGCCGGTGCCGGTCGCGTGGCGGTGCTGGGCCGCGAAGTCCCCGCCCGGGGCCTGCCCGCCGGCACGCCGGTGGGTGCTGCGGTGGATGTGCTTGTCCGGCCCGAGGAGCTCGAAGTGTCGGTGGCTGCGGAGGCGAGAGCGATGGTGAGCTCGGTCACGTTCCGGGGCGCCCAGTCGCGGGCCGACGTGCTGGTCTCGGCTGACCTGTCCGTGAAGGTGGACCTCCCGAGCAGTGCGGCCACGGCGACCCCTCCCGGTTCGCCGGTGGAGGTGCGCCTCCGTGCGGAGAGCGTGCTTGTGGACACGAGCCCCCAGGCGGTCTCGCTCAACGACGAGGGCCTGTGAGGGCAGGGACGTCAGGGGCGGGTGGCCGTGGCGGTCGAGGACGGGGTGGGCCCGGGGCTCGCCAGCGGGCGGAGCGGGCCGAGGCAGGGCAGCCGGGGCAGGGTGGTGGTCGTGGGCGCCGGGGTGATCGGCACCATGCATGCGCTGCTGGCTGTGGGTGCGGGCTTGGAAGTGGTGCACATCGAGCGGGAGATCGAGCCGCGCGGCGCAAGTACCCGCAACTTCGGCCTGGTCTGGGTGAGCGGACGTGCTTCCGGTGCCGATCTCGAGCTGGCCCTGCGCGGCAGGCGTCTGTGGGAAGAGGTGGCGCTGAGCGTAGAGGGACTTCACCTGAGGACCTCCGGGTCGCTCACGCTCGCCGCCACGCAGGAGGAGCTGGAGGTGATGCGGGAGGCCTGTTCGGCGGCGGGCACCTCGCTCAGGCGATGGGAGCTGCTCTCGGTGGGCGCGGCCGTCGACCTCTGCCCCGAGGTCTCGCCGGAGCTGGCAGGAGCGCTCTACTGCCCGGTTGACGCCGTGGTGGAGCCCAGGCAGGCGGTGCACGTCCTGCGGGAGCACCTGCGGCGACAGCCACGGTACACGTGGGTGCCGGCGCGCGAAGTGGTGGGCCTGGGACCGGGTGCGGTGTGCGACGACCTTGGCCAATGGCACCGTGGGGACCACGTGTACCTCTGCACAGGGGCGACGACGCCGGGGTTGCTCTCCCGGTACGTCGAGCGCCCCCGGACCAGGCGGGTGCGCCTGCAGATGCTGGAGACCACGCCGTACAGGGGCGAGGTGGGCCCGGCGCTGGCCGATGGCGACTCGCTCCGGTACTACCCGGCGTACGACGTGCCGGCTCTGGCGGACCTGCCGCCGCAACCGTCCTCGGCTCGGGCGGCCGGGGCGCAACTGTTGCTGGTGCAGCGAGTGGACGGTGGGCTCACGATCGGTGACACCCATGAGTACGACGAGCCGTTCCCCTTCGACCTGGAAGAGGACCTCTACGACCACCTCCTCGGCAGAGCAGCATCCCTCCTCCGGCAGCCGCTCCCCCCGGTGCGCCGGCGCTGGGCGGGCGTCTACGCCGAGACATTGGACAAGCGCGCCGAGCTGTACTGGCGCGAGGAGGTCCTGGCCGGTGTCGAGGTGGTCAACGGCCCGGGGGGCCGTGGCATGACCTGTGCGCCAGCCATAGCCGAGGTGTCGATTGCCCGCCTGCTCGATGAGGCCCCGTCTGCCGGCCCTGCGGGTGTGCGAGGCTCCGCTCAGGACGTGCGGTCGGCCGTGGAGGGCACGGTGGGCCCGGACCGGGCTGCACGGACCGGTGCGGCAGTGCCGTGGCCGGGAGCAACGGGCAGGCCATAAGCTCGCCAGGTGCAAGAGCAGGGTTTTGTGTCGGAGCTGTTCGACCCGGCAGCGTGGGAGCCCGTCGCCGGTTTCGAACTGGAGGACGTCACCTACCACCGTGCGGTGGACCAGGGGACGGTGCGGGTAGCGATCAACCGTCCTGAAGTGCGGAACGCCTTCCGTCCCCAGACCGTCGACGAGCTGTGCACGGTGCTCGAGCATGCCCGTCAATGGGCGGACGTGGGCTGCGTCCTGGTCACGGGCAACGGCCCGTCCCCGAAGGACGGCGGGTGGGCGTTCAGCTCCGGCGGTGACCAGAGGGTGAGAGGCAAGGCGGGCTACGAGTACCGCACCGATGCAGGTGCGGGTGCGGGTGGAGCGCGGCTCGGCAACACCGGCGCCGATGATGGGCCGGGCATGGGAGGAGACGTGCCGGGGCCTCCGGACAGCGGAGGCTCGCCGATGGAGCGGGCCCGGCTGGGGAGGCTGCACATCCTGGAGGTGCAGCGCCTGATCAGGTTCATGCCCAAGGTGGTTATCGCGGTCGTGCCCGGCTGGGCCGCCGGGGGAGGGCACAGCCTGCACGTGGTGTGCGACCTGACGCTGGCCAGCCGGGAGCATGCTCGCTTCCGTCAGACGGACGCCGACGTGGCCAGCTTCGACGCCGGGTACGGCTCTGCCTATCTGGCCCGCCAGGTGGGCCAGAAGCGGGCGAGGGAGATCTTCTTCCTGGGGTACACCTACGACGCTGACGAGGCCCACCGCATGGGCATGGTGAACGCAGTGGTCCCTCACGCGGAGCTCGAGCGGGTTGCTCTCGAGTGGGCGTTGGCGGTGAACGCCAAGAGCCCTATGTCCGTGCGGATGCTCAAGTACGCGTTCAACCTCGTGGACGACGGCCTCGTCGGTCAGCAGCTCTTCGCAGGCGAGGCAACGCGGCTCGGGTACATGACGGACGAGGCTGCCGAGGGCCGTGACTCGTTCCTCGAGCGACGCCCACCGGACTGGTCGCCCTACCCCTGGCACTACTAGCGGGCTGGCCGGGCAGTAACTACCCCGGTGAGAGGTCATGCCCGGGGCCCGACCGTCGGCCGTCCGGCCTGGTGGTCGTCCGGGTCGTGCCGGCAGACCTCGGGTGGGCGTCCCATGGGCCGGCTCAGGCTCTGGCCTGAGCCTTGCCTGGCGGAGAGACCCGGAGCAGCAGTCGTGGGGGAGTTGCCCCCCGCTGCGGCTGGGCGGGCCCTTGACCTCCCGGGCCCCGGGCCTGTGGGCCGTGGCGCCCCAGGCCCGTCCATGGTGGCCGAGCGGCCGGTACCTGGTGCACGGCGTGCAGGGTGGCGCTCGTCGTCGGGGGGCACAAAGGGCCGTTTGCCCGTCCCCTGGACAAGTGCCCAGCCTCTGTAGGTCTTCAGGTCATGGTGGTGCTTGCACAGCCGGTCGAGGAGGTCCAGGACGGTGAGGTGGGTCTTGGCCCAGTCGGTGCGGTGGTCGCTCTCGAGGTAGTGGGCACGGGTGGAGCAGCCCTCGGCCGCGCAAGTTGGGAACAACCAGTCCAGGGCACTGCGCTGGTAGGCGTTGGGGCGTCGACCCAGGTGCGCCACGCCGGCCACGGCCTTACCCTTGGTCACGATGGCCTTGAGGAACGGGTCGCCCGTCTCGAGCAGCTCACGGGCACTGCTCGCACTGATCGGCCCGAAGCCGACCAGCTCGCAGGTACTGCCACGGGGTGTGGTCTGCGACAGGAGGGCGTCCAGGTCGACCCGGACGAGCACCTCGTAGCGAGGGCTGCCCATGCCCGCGGTCCCTGAAGCGAGCGAGGTGAGGCCGTCGAAGGCGTAGGCCGCGGGTGGCTCGCGCCGGCCCTCCCTCCGAGCGATGGCGAACACCTGGTCGGCTGCTGTGGCAATAGCGGCCATCACCACGGCACCGGCCTCCGGCGGCCCGTCGGCGCGGAGGTGCCAGGTGCCGTCCGGCCCGGTCCAGTGGCGCAGGGAGCGGGCTCTGCGGACGCGCTCACGTCTTGCCTCCATGTCGTCGGTGGACGCCCGAGCGGTGGCGACTGCGTCGGACAGCTCCTGCAGCGAGGTGCGTCGCGCTCGCTCTGCCAGGTCGGCGGCGGCAGCGGGGTCGGACTTGGCGAGCGGGGCCAGGAGGGCCAACTGAGGTCGCGAGAGCAGGCCTCGTCGGGCGGGTACCTCCAGCTCGGGTGAGCCCCGGAGCGAGCGGGCGACGTCGAGCGCCCGTCTGGCCTCCCCGAGCGACGTCCCCGTGCTCCGGGCGAGGTCGCGTGCGACCTGGTCGGCCTCGCCCGGAGGAGCGAGCGCAGCCAGGCGCGACGCGCACAGGCTCGAGGCCAACGCCATCAACTTCTCCACTCGGGCGGCATGGGCCATGAGCTCGCGCAGACCCTCGACCGGGATGGTGGCCGGCTCTAGACCATCGACGAGGGCCGCAGCTGTTGCGGCGACTTGGGCGAAACTGGTGCACACGTGCGGCTCCCGGGGTGGCTGGTGTCCGAAGGCCGGCTACCGCGTGGCGGGCCAGCGAGACGTTCCGACTACCCGGAGCCTCGAACGTGTGTACGAGCATATGCCTAACCTGCGACGGGAAAGGTCCCTCGGAGCCGCTCGCCTCGGAGGGCGTCACCCCGCTCCGCGCGCCTCGGGTATGCTTGCAGGCTGCCGGCCTAGCCGGGCCACGTCGGAGTGGCGGAATAGGTATACGCGCTAGCTTGAGGTGCTAGTGGGCGCAAGCCCGTGGGGGTTCAAGTCCCCCCTCCGACACGCACAGTGCCCGAGTTCCATGCCGCGATGGACAGCGGTGTCCCCACGCTGCCCGACGCGCTGGTGCGGTCCATCGCCTGGGACCAGGGCGCCGAGATGTCCACTCACCAGAAGCCCCGGCAGATCGTCCTTATGGGCGCGCCGAGGGCTGCTGTCGCCTGACGGGCACCCGCCCGGGAAGTGGTCGACACCAGCCGCCCTTCGCCCACTCGGCTTCGTCGAACTGCATGCCGTGGAGGATGTCCGCGGTCTGCAGCTGGTTGACGGCCTCGGGGCAGTACCCCCGCTGGTCAGGGTACGGGGGCCCGGGGCCCCGGGGTTCGTGGTCGGCCTGAACAGCCGGCGCTCGACCCCCACGATGGCGAGGGCCGCAATGCGGACGGCGTCCGGCTACGCGGTCTGGTCGAGACCGGCCGAGGCCCGGAACTCGTCCTTGGCGTTGACACGGGGGAACGGCTCGGCCGGCTGAGGTAACCCGAGGCCGACGCACAGCGGGCCCCAGCCGTCGGCGGGCTGCCACTCGATGAGCCGGTCCGGGGCGACGAGGCGGCGCACCTCGTCGTTGTGCGCCTCGTAGGCCGCGATGGCAGCGCCCCGGTCAGCGTAGTCGGGCGTCAACCGGGCCAGCGCGTCGACGGACATGTCGTGCCACTGCTCCATCCCGGGGGTAGGCCCGCGCTGCATAAACTGGAGGATGGTCTCGGAGAAGCTGTCCCACCACGCCTCGGCGCTGGAGCGCTTGGACAGAACGACGACCGATCCGGGAAAGGCCCGGTGCAACTCCTGCCACACCGCGGCGGCCGGCCAGTCCACCGCGGCGGTGAAGCCCTGCATCATCGAAGCCCAGTCCGGCTCGTTGCCCAGCACGGCGGCGTGCCACATCGGGATGTGCTCGGGCCGGGAGAACAGTTCGCTCATGTGGTAACAGGTGCCACCGAGCAGCGTCTCCAACCCCATTTTCAAAGACTTCGTCCCGGTCCGGCCAAGGCCGGCCCCCACCACCCTGAGCCCCACGGGTGGCGAGGGTAGCAGGTCAGCGGCCCTGCAGGAGCCGTCCTCACACGGTTGCGGGTCTCGTCCGAGCGTGGCTCTGGGAGGCCCTGTACGTCGTCCTGTGCGACGCTGGCCCGTACCCTCTGCCCGGTGCCGACCGGCTGGCGGCTCCCCGGCGAAGGGCAGCTACGGGCCTGGTGGGACTGGTGCCTCCCGGTCAAGTTCGCGTCTTCGGCGAGATGCGCCAGCCGGATGGTCTCCGTGGGACCTCCTATGTGAGATGACCGAGTAGCCACGACGCTCGTAGAAACCCGACGTTGCCGGGGACGAGTGCGTTGGCGGCGGGTTCGCGAACCGGGACACCCGGGGACACGCCTGCTCGATCGCCCGCACCAGCGCTCCCCCGATGCCACGCCCATGGTGGGAGGGGTGCACGCACACGGTGCGGATCTCGCGGGAGTTTCCCGAAACCGTGCCGCGGGCGCTTCCGACGGTCTGTCTGTCGACGCGAGCCATGAGCACGGTGCGCGAGCGGATGTCCCATTCGACCGAAGCCTGGTCCTCCTGTAGCGCCGTGAGTGCCGAGGGCCTGCTCGGGGTACCCGGCTTCGTGGGCAGCTCCCAGGACGAGGTGTTCTGGCGGACTTTGCTCACCAGGCTGCGCGAACGGGCCTCTTGGGCGTGCACCCGGTGAGCTCCGACGAGCACGCCGGGCTGGTGGCGGTCGTGCGCCCTTGCCTACAGGGCAGATCCCGACGCTGGCCCGTCTATTTCACCCGCAACATGCTCGGCACCGTGCCCCAGAGACACCGGGCTGGTGGCCGCCGCCTTTAGGACAATTGTCGCTTGCACCGGCTCCACTGAAGATGCCGGCCCAGGAAGCCCTCGCCACGTGCCGCGGTGAACAGCAGTTCACAGGTGCCCGTCGCACTGCCAAACCGCGACCGGAAGGCAGGGCGTTCGGCTCGGGCGCGCCGGAAATTGGGGGTGGCGCTCTGAGGGGGAAGGACTAGAGTAATCGCGTGCGTCCACCCTGGTGATGAGCGTGCTCGGCAGAGCAGATGGAAGGGGAGAGACCGGTGACGAGATCGACCTGCTGTCCGGCCGTCATGAACAGAGTTCCGCTGCCGCACGTCTCACGTACGTGGCAGACCTCAGGTTTGAGGATGGTCGCCGTAGCCGCAGCCGCGGCGGCGCTGTCCCCGCTCGCAAGCGTTGGCCCGGTCAGAGCGAGTGCCCGCAGCCGGGCCACCGCCGGCCCGAGCTCCGTCGGCGCCAGCCAGGACCCCTGTTCGAGCACGACCTGCGTGGTGAAGGTGGTCTACAGGACCACGACAGCGACGGCTACTTTTACGATCGGGGTACCCGGTGGGAAGAGCGCATACGACACTTGCAGTGAGAAACAGTCTCTGGCACCCGAGGTGTTCCAGGGCCTCACGGACTGGGACTACCCCACCACCAGCTTCCGGTCCCCCTACCTTGCAACGCGGGCTTACACGCCCAAGCAGTCCAACCTGGGAGGGGCCCTGACCTGCCGGGCGAACCCTGCCACTTCGGGCAACAACGGCACTTGGGATCTGACTGCCTACGCGGACGGGGAGCCGGTCAGCCAGGGCGCCTACCCGCAGAACCCGCCGAACACCTACTTCTTCGGCCTGAGGAACGGCAAGTACTGGTTCTCCGCGGACTCCGTGTGGCTGACGAACGGGCCCAACTTCGGCAGCGCCCCGGGGACGTTCTGGGGTACCTACGACGACTGCCTGCGCCTCAACAACAGCTGCTTGTCGGTGTCAGCAGGAGGCTCCAATGTGAGCAGATACACAGCCGCGCTGGCCAAGTACGAGGTGAGCAACGGCACCCAGAACCCGTACCCTGTGCTCTTCGGCGTCCCCACCAAGGCGATCGGCCAAAGGGAGCAGCTCACCGAGCAGTTCCAGGTGTCAGGGAAGATGGCGAAGTGGAAGGACCCGAACACTGACGTGACGATGAGCATGAGCTGGAGCGGGACGGTCAGGGTGACCATCAGCCGGGCGAGCATCCTCCAAAACGGCGACCTGCTCCAGCCGGGCGTGCCCAGTCACGCGGTGGTCGGCCAGCACCTCGACCTGAGCGCGGTGATGGGCAACGCAACGAACCCGGTCTCCCACGTCAGGTGGGTCATTGCGCACGGGCCCGTCAGTGAGCTCTGGTTCGAGAAGCCGCCGACCTGCACCCAGACCGTTCGACCAGGGAACCCCGGGGCGACAACGGGGCCGCAGAGCACGGAGACGGTGCCCCTCCTGGAGTGCCGCAGCTACGTGCTGGCTGACTACGTCAGGTCGGCTGCCTCGAAGGTCGCATTGCCCGTCGGGCTGTCCAAGCCGGGGACCGAGCGGTCATTTCTGCCGGACGTGTACTTCGTGCGGGGAGGGACCTACCACGTGATGGTGAGCGGGACCTCGGCATTGGGGGGGTACATGCTGACGTCTGCGGTGATCGACGTGCGCTCGCCCGAGATCACCCAGCAGGACGTCCAGATGTGCAAGGTCGACATCAACACCAGGTACACGATCAACGGCAGCGAGCCTCCATGGCTCGGCCTGGGCTGGAACAACTCCTGCCCCTGGGAGGGTGGCGGGCTGAACACCGGGTCGCGTCCGGGGATCGGCTGGGAGGTCCGTGTCGCCGGCCCCTCCGGTCAGCTCGGGATGATCCAGCTACTGGGGACGAACGCCTGGAAGCGCTACTACGCAGGCCCCGTCGAGGTCACGCGCACCTGCTACAACTACGCGCTCGGCGCCGATCTGGCCGACGCGTCGCTATTTTACGACTACGTCAATGTCGACAAGCACACCGAGGCCCACCCCCAGTCCCCGGTCATCGACGTGCCGGGGCAGTGGTGGGAGCGCGACAGCCCGTTCATAAGCCTGAGGTCGGCTGCTGGGGTCGCAGAGTCGCTGGTCGTTGAGAAGTACAAGGCCTTCGTGGCCATGGACTACCTGATGTTCCGCCCCGCTGGCACCGCCAACATCTGGGTCCCCATCGCCCACCCGATAACGTGGAGCTGGCATGGGCTGGCGGGGCGGTCCCTTCTCGGTCGGGGACGGGACACGGCCTGGAGGGTGGAGGGAGCCAAGCCCACTGCGGAGAAGACCACTTTGAGCTTCAAGCCCGTCCAGCCTGACGATGCACCGCCAACTGTCAGGGGAGAGGTGCCGACCGGGCTTTCGTGCTGAACAGGCCTGACGGAAGACCCTTCCCGGCTGCCGGGCTCGTCGACCGCAGCGGAGAGGACTGTCCGTCGCCCGTGCCACCCAGGACGACCCTCTCACGCTCGGGTGCTTGGAGCAGGTCAAGGGGCGGTCCCAATGCTGAGGTTGGAGAACGCCGTCTCCCGCGGTGGCCCTCCGGCCCTGTCAAGTGCGAACAAGTGCCTGTGGCAGCGGGCGCCGAACCGCACGGCCTGCCCCACCTCTGCCGACAGCACCGCGCCGGGCGCCCTGGTGCGACAGGCAACAGCTGCCCTGGCCTCATGGGCGCTCCGGCCCGCGCAAATGGCCAAGCCGGGTGCGGGGGGGTGCCGGCGGCTACGCCTCGTGGCGCACCGAGCAAGGGACTGGTGCGGGGCCATGGCCCGAGCAGAGCGGACAGGACCGCCGCCCGCTGCCGGCAAAGTCGTCTCTTGTCCCACGTCGCCGAACGGTAGCCTTGCCCTTTCCAGAGTGGGCACAAGCCCGACAGCAACAACGAAATGCCGGGGAGGCTGGGCGCGCACCGGGTGCGCCGTCGTTCCGGTCCGTATGCCGGAGCCACAGCGGCCGGTCACACCACCGGGCCCGGCTGGCCCCCGGGCGCCGACCGGGCCGGGCAGCAGTGGCAGTCATTCGAACCTGGCACTACCCGGGTGCGTTGTCCGCGCCAGGAGCGGCAGGGCTGTTGACACGACCGCGAGGGCCACGACCAGGCCGGTGCCGAGGGCTGCGTAGTATGCAGGTCCCGGAAAGGCCAGGCGGTGGGCGTGCTGCAACTTTGGCAGGGCCTTCACCAGGGGCACCGCCACACCGATGCCTGTCACTGCGGCCACCACTGCAGCACTGAACAGTGGCAGGACGGACTCCAGGACAACCACCTTCGACAGCGCTTTGAACGGCGCCCCGCTCAGGCGCAGGAGGGTGAAGGGGCGTCGGCGCTCGACGATGCCGCCGGCCACGGTCACCGCCAGGCTGCAAGCGGCGCCGAAGAGCGTGAGGCCGACGAGGGCCAGCACCACGTCCTCGGCGTTGGTCATGTCGTTGTTGCGGACACCGGCAACCTCCCCGAACGTCTCCGCCTCCAAGTCCCCCATCTGCCAAGCGCTCAGAGAGCTGCCGTCGTGTGCCGGGTGACCGGTACCCGAGGTCCGGGAGAACAGAGTGAGGGTGGTGCGCACCTCTTCGAGCACCGCCGGGGTAGGGGCCTTCACCAGCAGTGCCTCCAATGCCAGGCCACCTGTGGCAACGTGAGCCACCGGGCTGTCAGCCTTCACGATGGGCAGGTTCACGTACAGCGGGTTGTCCGTGAACAACGTGTCACCCGTTTCGGCGTACACCGCCGTCACCCCCGGGGCGCATCGACCCAGGGCCGGCATGGCACGTAGGCCCGCGCAGCCGACGATGGCATCGTAGTGCGAGCCGGGAGCAGCGTGGCCCCGGTGCAATGCAACGGCCCTCAGGCGGGCGACGGCCCCTGCCGCAGCGGAGCGCGACAGCGGCCGCCCGCCGGGCGGGCGGGGAGGGGGAGCCTGGTTGACGGCGTAGAGAGGGTTGGCGTAAAGAGGCAGCACGGTCGTGCCTGGATAGAGCTTCAATTGCGCCATCAGGTGCCCGGCTGTCGCCGGCGGGACCCCCTCGGGCACACGCAGCACGCCCGTGAGCGCGCTCGCCTCCCCGCCGAGATTGGTCTGTGCGAATT
Source organism: Actinomycetes bacterium (assembly GCA_021850325.1). Taxonomy (GTDB): domain Bacteria; phylum Actinomycetota; class Acidimicrobiia; order Acidimicrobiales; family Palsa-688; genus JAJZMF01. The sequence continues at coordinate 17,375 of JAJZMF010000020.1, read as the reverse complement.
TGAAGGCAGGGACGATGCAAGCCACCAGCGACGCGACGAACACCGCCAGGACGAGGCCGCTGACGGTCCGGAAGGCAGCCTTGGGGCTGTCCGCCAGCCGTCGCGCCGCGAGCAACGAAGAGGGCCCACGGGCAGCACGGCTCAGCACTCTGGCCGACTGCAGCGTGAGCCATGGCCCGCTCGCCACCAGACCCACCATGATGAGCAGAGTGCCGAGCACCACCAGCCACAGGTCCGTGGAGCTGCCCTGGTCCAGTGCCTTGGAGCCGAGCGTGAAAGGCAGCACGAACAGGGGTACGCCGACGACGACCGGCAGTAGCCTCCACAGGCCCGGCGGGGGGGGCGTCACCCGTCGGCTGACGCCGAGAGGGGAGATCCGCACCCGGCGCAGGGACCACAGGGAGGCGACGACGGCCAGGACGGGTACGCCGGCTACGAGGGCGAGGTACCCGGGGACGGTCGGTGTCACGTAGCGCTCGAAGAAACGGGCACCTGAGAACGACAGATCGGCGAGGCCCGGTCGCAAGGCCTGGAAGAGCGCGGCCCCGAGCAAGGCCCCCAGTAGGGCGCTGACCGCCGCTTCGACCGCAGCGAGGGTGTTGACCTGCCGTGGAGTGGCTCCGACCAGTCGCATGGCGGCGAAGCGCTCCTCGCGCCGGGCTGCCGCCAGGCGTGTGGCCGTGTTGACGAGCACAAGGAGCGGGAAGAGGACCACGACGGCCCCGATCCAGAAGAGGGTGCGGTAGATGCCGGTGGTGCCCTGGTTGTCGGGGTACGTCGCAACCCGGTCCACGGTGACCGTGCCGGGTAGGCGGCCGAGCTCGGCCGGAGCGTACCCGACGACGGCTACAAGCTCGGTGGGCCCGGACAGGGCCTGGTAACCGACCGTGCCGGACAGCGTCCCGGGGAAGCGGGCCCCGAGCTGTCGGCGGGGTACCGTTCTCAGCAGTTGGGCGAGCGCCGGCGAGGCGTAGAACTGACCCGCCCGAGGCAGGTGCGTGATGCCGGGAGGGACCGGGGCGCCCGGTCCCAGAGCTGCGACGTCGAGCACTTCCACGAAGTGCCCCTGGTAGATGTTCTCGCTGAAGTTCCACAGCTCCGAGCGGGTTTTCGGCGGCTGCCCTCCGGCGGCGACCGTACACTCCCAGCAGGGCCTGCCACTGGTGGCCTCGAAGGCGTGGTAGCCGGCCAGCACGGACAACAGGATGGTGACGCCGATCGCGACCGCCACGGCAGTCAAGAGAGCGCGCGCCAGGGCCTCCCGGCCGCTGCGCAGCGTGAGCTGCAGCCCGAGGCGGACCATCACCGACCAGTCCCGGCCCGGCTGTAATCCGAGACGACCCCGTCGCGGACGACGACTTCCCTGTCGGCGAAAGCCGCTATGCGGGCGTCATGCGTCACAAGCACGACAGTCGTGCCCTCGGCGCGGGCGCTGTCCACCAGCAGGTTCATGACCTGCTCGCCGGTCAGCGAATCGAGCGAGCCGGTCGGCTCGTCGGCGAAGATCACCTTGGGGCTGACGACAAGCGCCCTGGCGAGCGCCACCCTCTGTGCCTGCCCGCCCGAGAGCTCCCCGGACCGGCGGCCCTCCAGGCCGCCCAGCCCGAGGCGTTCCAGCCAGGAGCCTGCCTGACGGTAGGCCTTCTTACGGCTTTCGCGGTTGAGCAGCAGGGGCAGGGCGACGTTGTCGGCACTGGTCAGCTCCGGCACGAGCTGGCCGAACTGGAACACGAAGCCGAACGCCCTCCGCCGCAGCTGCGTTCGTGCGCCCTCGCTCAGATCGTCGATACGGCGACCGTCGAACCACACCTCACCCTGGTCGGGCTTGAAGATCCCGGCCAGGCAGTGCAGAAACGTGGACTTGCCAGAGCCGCTCGGTCCCATCACCGCCAGGATCTCGCCGTTGTCCACCGCCACATCGGCGCCCCTGAGGGCCGGTGTCCGGCCGAAGGACCGGAAGAGCCCGCGTGCCTCGACGAAGGCCCTGTGCTGTTGTGCCACGTCTGTGCTGCTCATCGTGTCAACGCCTCCTTCAAGGTGGCCAGCCGGGCTTCGGTGAGCTCGATCCAACGCAGGTCTGCTTCCAGGTGGAACATGGCGTAGTCGGCCAGCAGGGCGTCGAGCGGGCCTCCCCGTCGGCGCCGCTCACGCAGCTCCCGCATGCGCCGGAGGTGGGCGGCGCGCTGGGCATCGATGTAGCGCCCGGCCGGCCGCCCGAGGATGAGGGCGAGGACGACCTTTGCGAAGAGCACGCTCTGCAGGTGTGGTTCCGGCTCGATCGGATTTGCCAGCCAGGTCTCGAGCTCCTGGCGGCCCGCTGCCGTGATGGTGTAGCGCTTGCGGTCCGGTCCTTCCCCGGGTTCGGCCTCACCGGGAGCCACGAGCTTGTCACGCGCGAGCCGGGCAAGCGTCGAGTAGACCTGCCCGAACGGGAGCGGCCGGCCGCGGCCGAAATAGGAGTCATACTCGCGTTTGAGGTCGTAACCGTGGCTCGGCTCTCTTTCCAGCAGGCCGAGAAGCGTGTTGGGTACGGACACGGTTCAGACCCCAGTGCCTGGTCTGCGGGGACGTGCCCGCCGGCGGGTGGCACGTGGCTGGGCCTGATGGTCCGGGTGCTGCCCATGGCCGGAGCGAGCGCTACGGTCACCGCTGTATACTCTCGATGTATACACCATGCACTTACAGTAGCCTCAGCGCGCCGGCCCGTCCATGGGGGACGACCCTGGTGAACCCCCGAGAGGCCGAGGTGCGCGAGGTGGGCTCTCCCCGTTTCGGAGGCGGCCCGGTCACCACGGACCGATCACCGGCGACAGCGGGACGGGCGTGGGCGTGGGAAGAGGCGACAACCTGCCGGGCGGTGGCGGGGGCGCGGGCCGCTCCGCGATCGGGCACCACTAAGCCGCGGGGCGGGACTTCCACCCGACCTGGCCGGACGGTCGGATGGCCTGTTCCTGTGCCCTGTGGGACGGTGCTGACGGCACGACTCTCCAGGACAGGCGCTGGCACCAACCCGATGGAGGCGGCAACGGGACCGTCTCCATCGGGGTGTTCGAGCTGTCCGCCCGGTCCGGCGTCTCCACGGCAGAGCGTCGCCAGGTGCAACGGACGCTTCTTCGGGCGCTGCGCTCCGTGGTCCCGTGCCGGTGGCCCGCTCTCGCGCTGCAGACGGTCGCACGCGAGGGCAGCAGACCGTCGGGTACGCCCACAGCCGCCTTTTCCGGCGGGGACATCCCCAGCGGCTCGGTCCTGCCGCGCCTGTCAGACGTCGTCGCCGGTTTGGATCCGTGCCGCGGTTGACAGCAGCGGCCGGGGCACATGTCAGGGCTGGATGTTCTCGAGGTCCTCGAGCAGGCTCGGGTGTGCCGGCTTCCAGCCGAGCTCGTCCTGCGTGCGGGTGGACGTGGAGGGTTGGTCGGCGGCGAAGATGGTGCCGAGCGGGCCGAAGGTGGCCGGTGGCACCTCCTCCACCGGTAGCCCGAGGCGGCGGCCGATGACGGTGGCTATGGCGCGGACGGTGTCGCCCTCGTCCGCCACTGCGTGCCAGGCTGTTCCGGCCGGTGCCGACTCGAGGGCCAGCCGGAACAGCACGGCGGCGTCGAGGGCGTGCACAGCCGGCCAGCGCTGGCTGCCGTCTCCGGGGTAGCGGCACACTCCGCTCTGGCGGGCCATCTGGGCCAGCAGCCCGGCGAACCCGCCGTTGCCCCGGTTGTGGACGGTGCGCGGCAGGCGGATGGAGGTGCTCCTGACACCGTGCTCCGCCAGGGCGAGAACGTCCATGACCGAACGGGCACGCCCACCGACCGGGCCGTCGGTCGGGATGGGGTCGGCCTCCGTGGAGGCGCGGCCCGGCACGTACGGGGTCCCCGAGACCGTCACCAGCGGGCGGTCGCTGCCGGTCAGCGCCTCTCCGAGCGCTCCCAGAGCGGCGCTCTCCTCCTCGACCGAACGGGCTATGGCCTCCGGGCTGCTGAAATCGTGCCCGAAGGCTAGGTGCACCACGCCGTCGGCCCGGCCCGCACCGGTACGAAGGACATCCAGATCGGACAGGCCACCTCTGAGCGGTTCTGCACCGGCTTTCTGCGCCGCGAGCGCGGACTTGTCAGAGCGGGCCAGAGCGGTGACGGTGTGGCCGTGGGCGAGGAGCTCGGCGACGACGGCGGAGCCGATGAGGCCGGTGCCTCCGGTGACGAAGACCTTCATTGGGTTGTCTCCTGACAGTGATGGGACTGTGGTCCCGTCACTGTACCGGATGACGGGACACATGTCCCATCACATAAGCTGAGCGGGTGCCACGTTGGGAGCCTGGAGCCCGGGAGCGGCTCGTGGTGGCGGCTGTCGAGCTCTTCAGCGAGCAGGGTTTTGATGCGACGACGGTGGCGCAGATCGCCGAGCGTGCCGGGGCTACCAAGAGCACCTTCTTCCGGTACTTCCCCGACAAGCGTGAGGTCCTGGCAGCCGGCCAGGAGACCCTGAGCCGGTTGCTGGCAGAGGGCATCGCCGAGGCTGCCGAGGACGCCGGCCCGCTCGAGGCGGTGGCGGCGGGCCTCGAGCGCGTGTCGGGCGTCATGGGGACCATGAGCCGGGAGATCGCCCCCCGCCTGAAGGCGGCCATGGCGGCGAGTGCTGAGCTCCAGGAGCGCGACGCCCTGAAGAGCGTCGGGCTGGCGACGGCCATGACGGCGGCACTGGTGGCCAGGGGTGTAGCCCAGCCCGTCGCCCAGGTGGTGGGCGAGCTCGGGCTGTTGGCCTTCAAGCGTGGTTTTGCCGAGTGGTCCGAAGCCGACGAGCGGGCCCCGGACGAGCTGGCGGTGTACATGCTGACCGCTCTCGAGGAGCTTCGGGCGGCGGCGGCGTCGCTCGGCTGACCGGGCAGAGGCGGTGCCGATCGGGCTGCGCCCGGTCGTCACGGGCGGGGAACACCGTGCAGCCAGCGGAGGTCAACGCTGCCCCCGTGACGGCGGCTGCGCCGCCGAGCTCCACGGTGCGTGCACCCCACCTTCACGGCAGTCGGAGACGGGTCGTGGTAAATCGAACATGCCTCCCGGGGCAGATGCTGTTCACGGGCGACCAGAGGCTGGGCAGCTTGGTCCAGCCGCTGTGCCGGTGCGGCGAAGCGGTCTGTGGCTGCTCGGTCGCGGCGCGGCCGTAGGCTCATTGAGCTCGGACAAAGGACTTGAAATGCCGAAAATGGTCACCGTGCACGATGTCGAGGACATCGGCACCTGGTTGAGCTACAAGAAGGCGCGAGCAGACGCTGTCGAGAGCATAGGTGGGAGGAACGTCATCGACCACGTGGCCCTTGACGGTTCGAAGACGGTTGCCATCACGTATGAAGTCGACGACGTGGACGCGACCATGGCCCGGATGGAAGTCCCCTCGGCCGAGCTTGCGGCGGAGATGCAGCGTCACGGGATCGTCCTGCCGATGAGGGTTTTCGTGGAGAGGTAGCTGCGCTGGCGGCTGACCGGGAAGATCCCGTGCTGCCGGTCAGGAGCCCGGTCTGGCCTACCCCTCCCTACCCGCACCTCCTCAACGGGTCCGAGACGTCCGCACACCCACGGCGCGATGCCGTGGCGCACGCGGTCCCCGTCCCAGCGGGCGGGTCAGGTTCCAACACGGTCCCCGTTCCCCCCCACCGAGGACGAGGCTGTTCCGGCGGGTGACCCGCTCACTCCGCCGGCGAGCCGGTGGACGGGCCTGTCGGCGCGGTCAGTGGACGTGGCGGTGCCGGCTCTGCGGCCGGGGGGGGCGTCAGGGGCGGACACCTGTGGGCAGCGGGCCGCCGTCCCCAGCCCACCAACCGACCGACTCGGTCTGCACGGCCGGTACGTCGGCTGCAACGATGCCACCGCCTCCGATGTAGATCGCATCGGTGTTGACGTCCTGCCAGTGGGCCGGGTCGGGGTTGGAGGAGTAGAACAGGAGGTCGCCGGTCTGGAGCTGGCTCAGCGGCACGTGAACGCCCCCGGCGTGGTACTGGTCCGCCGCAACCCGTGGTAGCCGCCTGCCTGTCACGGTGAGGTACGAGCGGTAGACCAGGCCGGAGCAGTCATAGCCGTCGGGGCCCGTGCCGCCGTACTGATAGCGCTTGCCCAGCTGGGAGAGCGCGAAGAGCGCCACCCTGTCGCCGACAGTCGCGGGCCGGAACACGAGTGCTTCCAGGGGGGCACTACCGGGCTGGCCGAAGAGGAAGTAGTCCACGAAGGTCCGGGCCGTGCCGAACGCCCATGAGCTGCCGTTCTGGTCCTCGATCCAGTAGCCGTCGCCCTTGGGGCCGACCACCAGCTTCTCGGCTGGGCCCGTGTTGGTGTCGAGATGGTGCGCTCCGTAGTACCTGGCGTCGCCGTAGGTGTAGACGTTGCCGAGCGACGTGAGCTCCCAGTAGCCCCTGCCGTCGTTGGTCGCCTGCATGTCGACCACCTCGCCTTGCAGCTTCGCGGTCGGCGCCGGTCCGTAGGAGCTCACGTCGCCGAAAGCCTGCACCCGGCCGTCGGCCGAAAGGAGCCAGTAACCTCCTTTGCCCGGGGGTGCCGCCACCAGCCGCACGGCCCGGCCCGGGCCGGTGACCGGGTCGTGGCCGACGCCGTAGCCCCGGGCATCGCCGTAGGCGGTGACGTCCCCGTTGGCAGAGACGAGCCAGTAGCCCTTGCCGTCGGTTGTCGGCGTCAAGTCCGCGACAGGGGTGGCCGGGTGTGAGCCGGGTACCACAGCGGCATAGGTGTGGGCGGTCCCACGCCCCACCACCTCGCCTGTCGTGCTCACGAGCCAGTAGCCCTGCCGGCCACCGAGGCCCTCGTTGGGGACGATGTCTGCCAAGGTGCCCGTGAACTTCGGGCTGTCGGGATATGGGCGAGCGTTGTCGAAGGACCAGACGGTGCCGGTCGTGCTGGCCAACCAGAAGTTGTCCACCGCCGGGGCGCCGGTGGCCGGGCTCGGTTGCAGGTGGAGGCCGGCACCCGGGCGACCGGACGAAGAGGCTGCGGCCGCGGTGGCAGGGGCCATCACGAGGAGGCAGGCCAACGTGGCCGCCAGAGCGCGGAGCGCCTTCCCGGCGGCAGCCCGCCCGGCGGGCGCCGCTGGGCATTGCCGCCTTGGGCCCGCCGGTGCCGCAGCCAAGACCCTGCTATCAGCCGAGGGAGCGTCCGGGCACGTTCGCACTGTCAAGACCAACCACCTCCGGTGTCGAGACCAACTACCTCAGGTCACGTTCTTAGTCGGCCGGCGGCACCCTCCATATCCGTGAGGTCACTGATCTTTTGTGGCATCTCCGCTCCGCCGCCACCACGGTTGGCCCGCGTGGCGTCTGGTCCCCGGTCGCAGAGGGCCGGAACGTGGCACAGTGCCGGGTGGACAACGCGCGCCCGGTTGCCGCCAGCGGCAACCGATGAGCGCCGGGCAGGCCCCCGGTCACCGGCTCGGGGGCCCGTTCGGCCGAACCGGCCTTCTCCCGGTGACGGACGGTGGACGGCCCCGGGGCACCGAGGCCGGTCCCCGGGATGACAGGGCAGTGGTGAGGCTGGAGCCGCTACCCGGCCCTGCCGAGACGGCGTAACAGTGCCCCCTCGACCAACCTGCGGACAACGATGAGCGCGGTGATCGCAACCAGGGTCGCGTTGACCGCGGGCACCCAGCGGACCTTGCCATCCCTGAGCACGTAGACACCGAGGGGCCGGGCGAGCCCTCCCGAGCCGCTACCGGTTTCGGGGCCGGTGTCCGCGCCGGAGGGACGTTCGCCCCCGCCCCAGCCGCCCGCCACCATGGCCACGGGGATCACAAGAGTGCCGTCCTGGCTTATCGGTGCCCCGAACACCCGTGTTACGGTCAGGGAATCTGCAGTGGTGCTGGTGAGCTTGTCAATGTCCATTTGTGGCCCTCCTGTGGAGCCAGCTCGCGTTGGCATCGAGCGGCCGACCGGCATGCCGCAGGCGCCCGGGCACGCCGTGCGTGCTCGCGGGAGCGGCGGTGAACGTACCAACTGGCCGGCCGTAGCTGATTGAAAGGCTACCGGTCCGGTGAGGCTTTTGGGGAGATCAGGGCGACGGGTGGGCACAGGGCTCACACGACCTGTACCGGGCGGGGTGCGGCGGCAGCGGTGGACGTCCGAGGACGCGTGGCTGGTACCCCACGAGCTGGATCCGCTTGTCGAACGTCCTGCTCTTCACCATGTCGAGAGCGACGTGAGGGTAGCCGTCGTAGATGTGCTCGGCGCCGCTGGCGCCGATGATGACGGGGAACATGACGACCCGGGACCGGTCGAAGGTCCCCGCCTGCAGCAGCGACCGGCAAAGGCTGACGCCGCCGATGGCCCGCAGGGGGCCGGGCGCGTCAGCCTTCATCGCCCGTGCCGCTTCGATGGCATCACCGCGCACCAGGGTCGTGTGCTCGGCGAGCTCGGTCAGTGTCGCGTCGCCGGCAGCAAGGCGGGCAACGATGTCGAGCCTGGTCCCATCGGCCAACGCAGAGAAGATGGTTGCGACCGCGCGCCCAGCCACCCGTCCTCCTGAGCTCTCTGGTTGAACGGGAGGGTAGGGTGTGGCTGCCAGGTTGTGAACCAATAGGTTGAACTCGGCAGGTCGGGTGCCGCTGCGGTGAGCCCGGGGCGCTGGGGCACCTGGCCCGATGAGCCAACCGTCGTGCGCTGCGGGCCCGGCCCTCCGGCCAGGCCTGTGAGAGGACCGGACCGATCGAGCCAAGGAGGTCCGAAGTGGACCTGCCCCGCATGTTCACCATCCGTGAGAGCACCCACCGCATCCACAACCCTTTCACCGAGGAGAAGCTGGCCGTCCTCGGGCAGGCCCTCCGTCTGACGCCCGGGACCAGCATGCTCGACCTTGCGTGCGGATCGGGGGAGATGCTGTGCACCTGGGCGCGCGACCACGGGTTGGCCGGTACGGGGGTGGACATAAGTAGAGAGTTCCTCGCCAAGGCACGCGCCCGAGCCGATGAGCTCGGCGTCTCCGACAGGGTCAGCTTTGTGCACGCGGACGCCACTGGCTACGTCGCCCATCGGCCGGTGGAGATCGCCGCGTGCATCGGCGCCACCTGGGTGGGTGGGGGTGTGGCCGGGACCGTGGAGCTGCTTCGGAGGAGCCTCACCCCAGGCGGGCTGCTGCTCTTGGGCGAGCCCTACTGGCGGCTCGACCCGCCCGACCAGGCCACTGTCGAGGGCTGCCAAGCTACCGACAGGGACGAGCTCCTCCCGCTGGCCGGCCTGGTCGAGTCCTTCGGCGAGCTCGGTTACGACGTTGTTGAAATGGTGCTGGCCGACCAGGACAGCTGGGACCGCTACGTCGCGCCTCAGTGGCTCAACATCCGCCGGTGGCTCGATGAGAACCCCGGTGACGAGCTGGCTGGTGAGCTGCGCATCGAACTGGCCACCGGTGTGGTACGGCACGTCCGGTACCAGCGTGAGTACCTTGGGTGGGGAGTCTTCGCGTTGATGGCCCGCTAGCGGGGTGGGCGTGAGACCGGGGCGAGCGCTGTTGCGCTGGGCCCGCGCTCCGAGGGACTGCCCGGCCCGGAGCGCGGCGGGCCCGCGAGGGCCGGGAGCGTACCCGCACGGGTCGGCCCGACGACGTCGTGCGCCTCCCCTGAGGCGGCAGGTACCTGTCCTACACGAGCAACTTCAGCGCTACCCCCAGCAGTAGCGTTCCGTAGAGCCATTTCACCGCCGAGGGCCTGGCCCGGTTGGCCATCAACCATGAGCCGGCGAGAGAGCCCACCACGACAGCGGGCACGACGGAAAGTAGTAGCGGCCACTCGACCGTCATGTGGGCCAAGTGCCCAGCGAAGCCCGAGAAGCTGGAGAAGGTCACCACGTAAGCAGTCGTGGCTGCGGCACGTTTTGTCTCATAACCGAGCCACATGAGCAGCGGGGCGATGACAAAACCACCCCCGACCCCGAGCATCCCCGATGCGAAGCCGGCAATGCCGGCCGCCAGGCTCCCGATGACCACCCGCCGCCGCACAGGCATGAGCCCGCTCGGCTCGGGCTTTCGCGCGGACGAGAGGGTCCTGAGGGCGGCGACCACCACGGCGCCCGCGAACAGGTAGAGGAGCACCCTGGTCGGCACGACGGGGGCGAGGAGGGCGCCGAGTGGTGACGAGACGAGCACGGTGGCCACCATGGGCAGGCCGCCGAGCCAGTCCACGAGGCCCCTCCGGCTGTAGGGGATGAGGGCGAGCAGCGTGGTGAGCCCATTGAGCAACAGCGCGAGCGGGATGACCACCGACTTGAGGTCGTAACCGAACCAGTGGAGGACCGGTGTGTAGAGCAGGGCCCCACCCTGACCGAGGGCTGAGAAGACTGCTGCGACCAGCAGGACCGTGGCCCCTGTGACAAAAAGCACCGCTTGCCCCGGTGGTCCGCGGCTCAGACCTGGTAGCCGGCGCAGTCCACGCAGAGCATCTTGTCCCCCAGGACACGCAGGTAGGGCTCTGCCACGAGCTCGCCGCAGCCGGGGCAGGTCGCAAAGCGGACGACCTCCCGGACCGGCTGCCATCCGGCCGGCTCGACAGGACCCACCGAGAGCACCTCGTCCTCTGGTGCGCCGAGGACGAGGTTGACGAGCTCGAGCTGCTCGGCTTCCGGGATCTCGTCTGGCGGGGCCCCGCCAGCGCGCTTCTGCATGAACGCGGAGGCCGCGATCTTGGGTTGCAGCGTCGGTTTGTAGGACACTCGCACCTTGCGGTCACGGGCCGTGTCGACCAGGGTCAAGGCGAGCTTCCCCCGGTGGGACTTCTCGATGTTGCCCTTCCCCAGTGTGCACTGGGTTGCGTACTGGACGCCGTCGGCGAAGCACATCGCACCGTGGTGGTCGCCGATCTCCACGATGGCGTGCAGCGACTTGCCGCCGCTGGCCTCGACGCCGAGCGCCCGTAGTGCGGCCTCGCCGGCCCGCACTCCAGCGGTGCTTGCCCAGCAGCGGTGGCCATGGAAGGCCAACAGGCCTTCGAGGGGAGCTTGGTCCTTCATCGTTGCCTCCTTGTCAATTGTCTGTGCCGTCCGGGCAGGGGCCCAGGCGACCGGTGCCTGCGAGCGCTCCTCTGCTGCGGTGGCACCCCGGGCACCACTAGTCATCCCTCGGGCCGCGCGAAGGCAGACGGAGCCCGGGACGGTTCGGGTCGAGCGCGGTACGGAGCGGGGCCATGGCCTCGTCGGGCGCGTCGGTGTCGACGCGGATATCGGCCGAGCGGCCGTGACCCGGGGCGCGGCGTTCATCCACGAGACCGGGTTCTCTGAGCCTGCGGACATGGTGGGGAACGAGGTTCCCCTGCTGGTACCTGGGTGCCCGGGGAGCACGGTGGGTGGCAGACGAACGGGCGGCACCGGTCTCAGCACGGCTCGGTGCGGCCTTCGTTGGTCTAATGCTCATTGAACTTACGCACAGCGGCCGGCTCGGGGCCCTGCCGTTCGTCGCACGGGGTAGGGACTTGCGACCTGAGCACCGGAGCCCTGGGCCGGGCCGGCACTTCGCGCTGCGACCGTCGTGCGAGTGCGTCTGACCGGGTCGAGGCAGCGGTCGCGGTGGCCCGGACCGGGCAGTCTGCACAGACGTGCGCCTTCGGGCCCCACCGGCCGGGGCCGGCCCCGGTCTTCCGGTTGCACGACCCTGAACCCGGGGAGGACCACGCTGCCCGAGCGGTTGACGGGCAGCGTGGTGAGGCGCACAGGGGTGCACCCGGCAGCGGGCCTGCAGGGCCAGCCGTCGGAGCCGGTCGGCTAGCGGACCAGGACCACCTGCCGACGCTTGGTGACGCCCCTGTTCACGGAGGTTATCTGGGTCACCCTCACCCGGTGCGACCTGCTGCGGTTGAGCGCCCTGATGGCAGCTGCGTCCAGTTTGACGCCGAACACGGCCGTCTGGTTGCGCCCGAGGTGGTAGCGCCTGTTGCCAAAGCCGGTCCTGTCGTGCACGAAGCGGATGAACCCGGTGCAAGCCGCCTGCCGACAGCGCAGGCGGATGCCGACGACATGGTTCCGCAGCGCCATGTGCGCCTGTGCCGTCAGGGCGGCGACCTCAGGCTTCGCCGGCTTGGGCTTGGGCCGTGGCGCGACGGTGGTTGTTGTCGATGTCGTGGTGACTGTGGGGACTGTGTTCTGGGACAGCCCCTGGCCGCCATTGGCGGCGGTGTTGCCGGCCACGGTGTCGGCGCCCAGATAGAGGTTGTACGCACTGCCAGACGGCGTGCCGGCGGGGTTGACGACGTTTGAGAGTGACAGGCTGAGGACATCACCAGCATTGAGCGATGACGCGAGCGCATAGATGACGTCAGCGGTGCCGGCACCCGACTTGGCGGTCACGTGCTGGCTCGTGGACGTGGTGACGTCCACGAGCGTGGCCGTACCTGGGAGCTGCGTGCCGGACGGTGCGCTCACTGCAATGCTGTCCACGGCCGCGGTCAGGTTGCTGGCCGCTCTGAACGACGAGATGTTGTAGGAAGCCAGCGCTCCGGCAGTGTTCGGCGAGACGGTGACCGATGGTGCCTGGGTGCTCATGACGGCGGGAGAGATCACGTAGGCCGAGCCGTTGTACGCCGGCACGGGGTCTCCGCCGTTCGAGCTGCCGTTGGTCGACACGGCGAGGCCGGCGGCTCCGGCGTAGGAGCCCGGTTGCGGGTTGTCGACCCCGAAGATGGTGAGGGTCAGTGGCTCGTCGGCTCTTATGGGCAGCGTCGTGCTGATGGACAGTGTGTCGTCTTGTGTGTTGGTGGTACTTGCAGCGAGGCCGGGAGTACCGGTGGTTGCGGGTACGACCTGGGTGGTCTGGGTGCCGGTGGCGTTGACCAGTGCACCCGTGACATGGGCGAAGCTCGTCTCCTTGGGGCCCTGCACCACGATTGTGCCGCCACTGGGCAGTGCACCCGAGCCACTGGTCGTGAAGGACACCGAGTACGTCGCGCTGGCGGAAGCGTTCGGGTTGGACACCGAAACGGCCACGGACGACACCGAGTTGCCGAAGCTGAGCGGCCCTGCGGCGACGGCGGCCGGCGACCCGCCAGGGAAGCCGGCGACCAGGTAGACGCTCTCCGGTGAAACAGGCGTGCCGGCCACCGCAGTGACCGTCAGAGAGTCGCCGACATTGAAGGGGGTCGCCGAAGCCACGTGGATGGTGACGCCGCCAATGGTCGTCGCTCCGTTTGCGGTGCTCACGGGTGAGACGCTTGCGACGGTGAGGGCCCTGCCGGTGGTCGCGTCCGTCACGGAATAGCTGTACGGAGTCGACGGGAACCGGACGTCACCTGTGCCGCTCGATGTACCAGATCCCGGAGTGCACGGGGACGAGGGCGCCGTGCCCGTGCACGACTGCAGGGTGAAACTGGTGTTGGAGGTCGTCCCGGTGGGGACCCTGGCACCGCTGAGGGAGAAGTACGCGCCGGTGCCGGACGCGTGGGTGTCGACGGAAGCGCTTGCCGGCGCCGCGGCAGGGACGATGGTGAGCGCTGGTGCCGCCTGCGGCGTGGGCGAGGCGGAGGTGGCGATATCGAAGGTGTACGCGGTCGGGGCGCCCACCGCTGGGTTGGTGGCCGTGAAGCTGAGGAGTATGGTGTCGCCTGCGTTGACCCTGCCGGCCGTGCTGGAGGCGCCGAGCTTGATCACCAGGTCGGTTGCCGATGCGTTGAGCGACGAGCCGGACGCGTTGAAAGCGAAGCCGGTGGTCAGGTCGGCCACACCGACATTGGTCACACCCGAAAGCGGTACCCCGCTGGGCGCTGCCGCCGAACTGACCGCTATGGAACCGGCACCGGCTCCTCCGACCGGCAATGACGCCGGCGTCTTGAAGCGCAGGCTGTAGTTGCCGGTCACGGCGTTCCCGGGGGTTGATGCCGTGTCCGGTACGACAGATGCGGTCAGGTCGCTTATGACGGCACTGGCGCCGCTGATCGTGTAGCCCTGGCTCTCCACTGCGGAGAAGGCAACTGCCGTCCCAGTGGTGAGCGCCACCAACCCGGCGGTAGTGCCGGTGCAGGCGAGTGCGACCCCGGTCATGAGCCTGAACCGGTCTCCGGCGCCCCGCCACCCAACCGGCGCCACGGCGCGGTCACGGAAAATTGGCTGTCTTGCCATCGCGCCAAGGCTAGCTGGCCGGGGCCCGGGGATTGGGAGACCCCCTGCTACCACCACGTTGTTGCCGCCGGGCTGATGGCGTCACATGGCAGGAACCCGAGGTCACGTGCCCGGGAGCCGCTGCGCCACCGGTACTCGAACGGCACGTCGGTGCGGAGCCGGCGGCCCTCCTGGTCCAGTCCCGGAGTGGGGGGAGTGGTCGAGGTCCGGTCCGGCGACGTCGTCTTCACGCCTGCCGGTGAAGAGCACTGGCACGGCGCCCGCCACGTGCACTTCGTGGCTCAGATGTCGATCACGGAAGGCCCGGCCCGATGGGGCGCCCACGTGACGGACGCTGAGTACCAACCTCCTACGCCTGGTTGAAGCGCGCCGGGGCGCCACCGTGGAGCGCCGGGCCTGCCGCCGGTCGCGCTCCTTGGTGGCGGCTCGGCGCGCGCCCCGCAGAGGGGGCTAGAGCCCTGATGGAGAACTGGATCTGGGTGTGCCCTTCGGAGGGGGGCGATGCGCACTTCGGGGAGAGGGTCTCCGTGGGGCTTGCCGGCGTCCTGCTGCTCGTCCTCGGTCTTCTGGCCGGCAGCGGTGGTGCGCCGGCGGATGCGCAGGCCGCCGGCCCGCCGGCAGCGGTCTTCATGACGGAGGCGGTCATGGGCCCGACTGTGCTGAGCGTCGTGGTCGAGGTCGTGCGCGGTGGGGCTGTGACCACCGTGTTCACCCGGTACGGCCAGTCGGCCGCGTACGGTTAGATATCGGCCTGCCGGATCCCGCCGTCAGGGGTCGCCTACACCTCGACGGCGGCTTGTACCGCCATCGGCGTGGAGAACGGTGGCACCAAGGACGCCCGGCCCCTTCCGCAGCGGTCCTGGAGTCGATCTCCTGCCCGGGCGCGACCAACCGCTTCGTCGTGGGCATCAGGGACAGTATCTGGGGGCCGGGCCGCCCCCTCATCGAGCACGGGAACGGGCACGAGCTCACGCTGAGCGCGGTCCCTTCCGGCGGCGGCCATCTCTTCTCCGTCTCGTGCGGCGGCCCGGCCTCCTGCGTCGCCGTCGGGAACGGAACTGGCACTGCGCTCGTGGTGGACCTCGCCGGGGCCCGTGGCACACGACCCCGCACGCGCGCTCGTCCGTGTTCGCCGCCACTGCCTGCGTGCCCCCTTCGAGCCGCTACGCCGTCGGCGGGGTGACGGCTCACTGGAACGGGCAGACGTGGGCCCTCGGTGGCGCGGTGGCGACCTACGGTGGCAGGAAGGGCCTTGCGCAGGGCGCTCAGCTCCAAGCTCTCTCGTGCCCGGCACCCACCGAGTGCATCGGAGTCGGCTCGCTCGGTACCGGGGCCGTCGGCGGTGCCCGCGCTCTAGCCGACGTGGTCTCGGCCACTCCGGCCGCCCAGCGTTGACGGCGCGGCCCTGTCGCCAGGGGCGTCAGCACCCGGAAGGCGACCTCGCTCAGCTCGGCGTGCGCACCTGCCCGTCGCGGGCGGGAGCCCCGTCGGTTGCTGCTGCGGCCCCCGTCCGGGCGGCGCGTGATGCCGGGGCAATCTCGCGGGTCGGTGAGATGGGACGCCGGACTACAACCGGCTCGATGCCGGTGCGAAGAGCGGCCATCACACCAACCGCCTCCCAGTAGTTGTCCACCACGAACAGTTGGTTGTGGCGCCACGGGAGCTGGGCCAGGTCGTTGTCGAGGATGTTCTTGTTCTCGCGGACAGCGATCACGGGTATGCCCTGCTCGAGCGCAGCGAGCACTGGAAGGCCGATCACCTTGTCCGGGATGACGAGGCACGAGACCTGCTCAGCTGCGACGGCTCCCGCCGGAGCAGCACCCTGCAGGCGCACCACAGCGGGGCTGCGGTGCAGGCCCTTCATCACGCAGGTGAAGAAGGACGTCGAGATGGCTTCTGCCGCCATCCGGGGGTCGACCACTCCGACCTCGATGTTCTCCACGGCGGGCGACTCGAGCATGGGTGCGTGCGCCGTAGGGACGTCGTAGAGACTGGAGAGGGCGTGCGTGAGGATCGCTTCAACGCCGCCCCATGGGTTCACCATCGAACCCTGGGCGGTGTAGTAGTCGAGGTGGTAATTGAAAGGGACGGAGATCTGCGTGGAGAGCGCCACCGCGTCGTAGTCAGCGCGGTGCCGGTCCAGCAGTTCCAGGAGCCCGTCCAGTTCGCTGACTTCACCCACCGCTCGGCCCGACTTGGTATAGCTCGAGGTCAGCCGTACCCGCGGGTCGAGCGGGTAGACATCTGAGGCGTCCATGCCGAAGGAGACCCTCGCCGCACTGACCGTGTTGATGGCGTCGTCGGTGTACCGGCGGATCTCGTGCTCGTCGAGGACCGTCAGGACGCGGTTGCTGCGGACCGGCCTGAGGGCGACCGTACCGGCCAGAAGCCTCGCGATGACGCTGCCTTCGACGTAAAGTGCGTTACTCGGCAGTTCCATGATGTCGGAGCCGTTCACCACGTTCGGATGGAGCACGAGGGTGTCCACCACGCTGGCGGCAAGGGCTGCCACCGGCATGGCGTCACCAGCGTGGCCGCCGATCTCGGAGCCGATCCCGGTCGGCACGAGGAGAACGGCCGTGAACTCCCTCGTGTCTTCGGCTGCACGCCGGCGGAGGTCGAAGATGGGCTGTATCGCCGCCCCGCGCAGGAGGTCGATGTCCTCGATGACGCCGATCTCACATTCCCACGCTTCGCGGGTGGAGGCGACCACGGCGAAGCGGATGGGCCAGACCCCGTCGCGCAGTTGCGAGGTGATCGACCCGCGCACCTCCTCCCACGGGGCGCCCGTCCTGGGAGCCGGGATACGCAGGCGAATCTCGGACATCCTCATCAGAACCTCCACTGAAGTCGAGAAAGTCCTCGAACGTGAACTGCTTCTGTCGGGTCAGGGTGCCATCAGCTGCGCGGCTGTAGACGGTCGGCAAGGCAATGCCGTTGAACCAGGACGCCTTGACCAATGAGTAGGCACCGACTTCGGTGATGGTCACCCTGGACCCGACCTCCAGCTGCTCGGCGAGACAATGACGCCCGAAGGTGTCGCTGGCGAGGCAGCTGGCGCCCGCCAGGATGTAGGGATGACAGCCGTCTCCACCGCCGTCGACATCGGGTACGAACTGGAACTCCAGTACTTCAGGGGCGTGGGCGACCGAGGTGTCGAGCACCGCCACCTCCTCGCCTCCGCTCTCGAACCTCTTCCCTCATATGACGGTCCTGGAGAACGTCGCCTTCGCTCCGGTGCTGGTCCGCAAGGAGCCCCGGGCGCAGAGCCGCGACCGGGGCCGTGGGCTGTTGGAGCGGGTGGGGT